>CAWEFC010000020.1:0-124499 GCA_963808085.1 uncultured Acidobacteriota bacterium | reverse complement strand
GGCTTCGCAATTTTCTCCCTGGTATAATTTTTGGCTTTTCTGCCGCGGATTTACTGCGCCCATGTTCCTGACCCTGTCGGGATTTGGATTTGCATTGGCTACGCTTCGGCATTGGGAAGACCATTTACACTTCGGCCCGAAGGTGGTCAAACGCCTTCGCCGCTTCGCATTCTTTGTAGTGCTTGGGTATTCCATGCGGATCCCCGTGCGTTCGTTGCGTGACCTTCGCTGGGCCGGCCCTGATGCCTGGCAGGGATTTACGCAAGTGGATGTTCTTCAGACGATCGGCTTTACCCTGATCATCTTGCAGCTCTTGGTGTGGGTTTTGCGCACTCCGGGACGCCTTGCCGCAGTCACGGGGCCGCTTTCTCTCATCATCGCGCTCACATCCCCACTGGCTTGGCACAGCCGCTTGTTCAATTCCTTCCCGCTGGCGCTCAAGTCCGCTTTGATCGGTTCTACCGGCTCGCTTTTCCCCATGATGCCATGGTCGGAGTACATTTTCCTCGGCGCAACGTTGGGTATTGCCTATGTGGTCTTGGGAGAGTCAAATCCCGCTTTGTTACGCAAGGCAATTCCCATCGGATTGCTCCTGCTGGGGATCGGGATCGAACTTGAGCGGGTATCGGCACATATCTACGGTCAGGCGGATTTCTGGCCCACCTCGCCGCACCTGTTCGTCGCCCGCGTCGGATTCGTTGCCGCTGCCCTCGGCATTGCGACCTACGTTGGGCGCTTTCTTCCCGTCTCCCCACGAACCGTGCAATCCCTAGCGGAGGAGTCCCTTCTCGTCTATTTTGTGCACGTCATCCTCCTTTATGGCTCAAACTGGAATCCCGGAATTAAGCAGTATCTCGGCGGTTCGATGGGGTTTGCCCACGCCTACCCGTTGGTCATCGCGCTGATCAGCGTCATGTTAGTGATGGCCTTGTACTGGAATCGCGCCAAGAAAAACTACCCGCTCCCCAGCATGGTTCTGCGCTGGGCCGTCGTGGGAGCCGCGGCACTCTCGGTCGCCTAACAGACGGATGTCGCGGCGGGTTCACGCCGCCATGGTGGGTTGAAATCGAGGGCGAACTGGCGGGTTGAACGCGCCGCTACGTTACGGCGGCAAGAAATCCAGGACCTAGACGGCAGGGTAAACCCGCCGCTACGTTACCGTTATAAGGGCGCTGACCGCCAACCCTTCCTTCCTTTTGCATTGCCCCCAAACCTCAGATCTCAAAAACCGAAAGACGCTGATCCGGCCGTATCGTCTGCCAATTCCCGTCAGAGGCGGCCCGGAGTGGATTTTTGGCCCGTGAAAATTGGATAATGGGAATTCCGGGTGAAAGGCGCGAGGAACGTCAGGCCCGGAGTTGATTATCAATTCTTACTCTCATCCGAAATGGCTGCGAACACTCGTCCGACCCTTCGTCAGGTTTTTGTCTTCAGCATGCTGGCTTTGATGCTGGGGCTCTCGTTGCTTTTCTATCAGGTCTTAAAGGGCTGGGAGCAAACAATTTTGCAGAGCTCGGAGCGCTATCGGGACTTGGCGAGCCGCGAGGTTGCACAGCGGGTCACAAACTATCTGGATGAAGCTCCGATGGCCGTTACTCAGTTCGAGCAGCAGGTTAAGTATGGCGTGATCGACGCCCAAAAAATCGACTCCGTCGAGCAAGGATTGTTTTCGGTGCTTCTGGCCAACGAAAACATCTCGGAGGCCACCTATACTTATGCCCACCGCAAGGGCGCCGATCGCAATGGTAATATGCTGATCGATCGGGCCTCCGCGGGCCAGGTGGCGGCTCTTCGATCCACCATCCCGGGCGAATATGTGTGCAAAAGGACCTGGTTCAATGGCAGTCAATTCGTCTCGCAGGTTGGCAGTCTGGCGCAGCCTGCGTCGGTAAGAACAACCTCGACGACGCCCATTGTCCCCACCGCAGACCCCACGGCCCATCCCACCTTTCAAACTCCGGTTAATCAGTTTTACGGGCAACTGATATCCACCGATCTGCATTGGTCCCAACTCGACGAATCTCTGCCGGAAGCGAAAAGGCGCGTGGAGTTAAGCGTGCAGAAGACCATCGAAGACTCCTCGGCGCATTTCGCCGGGGTTCTGCGGGTGGGGTTCCTGAAGTCGAAGATCGACGGCGCCGTCCGCCAACGGATTACTAGTCAGACGGAGACTGATCCGCATCTGATTTTTCTGTGCGATAACCAGGGGCGGCTGATTACGGGGTGGGGGAATCGGGATCGTGTAACCGTTTCGGGGGACGATTTGAGGATTGCGCCGGAGGATGTGCCTCCGGCAGTAGCGAGAGCCGTCCAGGACCCAGCCCTGAAGAATGTTGATGCCGACCGGCCGGAACTCGCAACATCCTTCCGCTTCGGAAAAAAGATATACCTGTGCACCTTCCGCTACCTACCGGCCACCCAGGACTGGATCGTCGGAATCGTGGTGCCCCGTGACTACTATCTCGGCACGCTGCTGCAAATCCGCCGGCAAGTTCTGTGGGCGTCGCTTGCACTTATCGTCGCCATCATTCTGGCGGGCGGATTGATCGTTCGCAGCGTGGTGACATCGCATTCGCTGATTCTGCGTGAGACCGCGAGGATGAACGGGTTTGAGTTCGCACCCGCCCAGAATTCTTCCTATCTGCGGGACGTCGAGGAAGTTCTTACTGGATTGGAGAAGGCGAAGACGGCCATGCGCGCCATGAGTAAGTATGTGCCGGTCAATCTCGTACGACAGCTCTATCAAATGGGAGAAGAGCCGGTGCTGGGCGGCAAGACCTCCGAGCTGTCGGTGCTGTTTACGGATATTAAAGACTTCACAGCCTACTCGGAAACGTTGACGCCTGACGAGTTGGCGGCGGCCCTGGGACGCTATTTGCAGGTGATGGCGGAGATCATTCAGAGTGAGAAGGGGACCATCGACAAATACATCGGGGACGCGGTGATGACGTTTTGGAATGCGCCCGAACCTGTCGCGGGCCACGAGATCCTGGCGTGCCGCGCCGCGCTCCGTTGCCGAGATGCGTTGCGAGAGCTGTATGACTCTCCCGATTGGGGGCGTGCTCCACGGTTTGAAACGCGCTTCGGCCTCCACCGCTGCATGGCATCGGTTGGCCATTTCGGCGCCCCAGATCGGATGAATTACACAGCCATCGGCGACGGCATTAATCTGGCCTCCCGGCTCGAGGGATTGAACAAATATTACAGTACGCAAATCATCGCGAGTGAAAGCATCCAGACCGCCGCCAAGAACGTGTTCGAATTTCGCATGCTGGATCGCGTGGCGGTCAAAGGCAAAACCGAGGGGATTGTGATTTATGAACTCTTAGCCGAACGAGTGGCGGGGAAGCCCCGCGCTGAATGGGTCGATCGCTACGAGCAGGCTTTCACTCTCTATCAACGTGGTGATTTTGCCGGAGCCCTGGAACTGTTTGTGGGCCAACGCGAGGATTCGCCAAGTGTCGTTATGGCCAGCCGGTGCCGCGAAAGAATTACCCAGCCTCCCCTCGGGGCGTGGAACGGCGTAAACATTTTTGAGTCAAAGTAATCCGGCAGGCGCCTGCACGGAGATTATACTCCGCGTAATTCTTCCTCGCTCAGTCCGAAGTAGTGCCCAACCTCGTGCAGCAAAGTGTCGCGGATTTGCCGGCGCACGTCCGCGTCGCTTCTCGAAATGGACTCGATGTTTTTCTGGTACAGAAAAATGTGGTCGGGCGGAGTGGAGTAGAAAACGCTCTTTTCCGTGCGCGGGATTCCGTGGAAGAGACCCAGCAGTATTCCCTTGTTCTGGAGCCCTGGCGGTGGCACTTCCTCGACGATGATGGCGACGTTGGTGAGTCGCTCGCGAAACGGCGCGGGCAGGTCGCTCAAGGCTTGCTCTACGAGTGCCTCAAATCGCTCACGCTCCATAATGTAGAGATTGTAACCGTTTTGGGGGCGTAACGCCTGGCTTATGCCGTGCGCAAGCGATTTTTCCAGCGGTTATGAATGAACCAGACGGCGCCAACGATAATCACAAAACCCAGAACTGCATCGAACCGGTGGAAGTACTCACGCAGGATAGTCCAGCGCTCGCCGAGTTTCATCCCCGCGAAGGCAAGCGCCAGGCACCACGGAAGTGATCCGAGAAAAGTGTAGAGGTGGAAGCGCGCCACATTCATGCGCGAGACGCCTGCGGGGAAAGCGATGAACGTGCGCACCACTGGCAGCAGGCGCGCTACGAACACAGCCCAATCGCCATAGCGGGCGAAGAAGCGATCAGCCAGTTCAAGATCGTGGTGAGTAACCAGGAGCCACCGCCCGTATTTTTCCACTAACGGCCGCCCCCCAAAAGCTCCGACATAATAGGCGACGAGTGATCCCAAATTGCAACCGGCAGCCCCCGCAAGGCCCACCCAAAGCAGCCGGAATCGGCCGGTGAAAACCAAATAACCGGAAAAAGGCATGATGACTTCCGAAGGCAATGGAATGCAGGCGGACTCGATCGCCATCAGCAGGACAATGCCAAGATAACCTGTGGATGAGATCACAGAGATAATAAAAGTAGCGATGAACTCGAGAACGGTGGAGACCATAAGGGAATTTAGAAAGCTTCGACGTCCTGAGTGAAAACAAAACCGGGGAGGGCAACACCTTCGTTGGCTCGTTCAACCTTCACGCGGCGAACATCGTCATCCCCTCCCCCCACTTTCCTAAGGACGACATAGGAGGCGAAAAGCTCCGAATAAACTTTGGTCACCAGCCAATTATCGCCCGTTGCTTGCAATTTCCAAACTTGGCCTAATAGAATCGAGGGAACGGCCACTGGTTAAAGCTCCTCTTTGGGGAGACGGTGTCGTGTCACGGAAAACAAAATCCGAGCCTCGGTTGAAGGCCAATTCAGCTAATTTATCTGTCTGTAGAGGAGGAGTCAAGAGCCCATTCCAGCCACGAGCGTGTAAACCCTTTGTAAAATCGATTTAACCTCGACCCTCAGAAGCGGATGCAACCCGGTTGCCTCCGTGGTAATCCAACAATCGGGTGGATTTGGGTCGCCGCCCAAGCCGAGGGCCGTTGCAAAATCAGGCGTGGGGTCGGCAAAAACAAACGCTACAGTCAGTTACGCGATCCTCGAAGAGGAAATAAAGAGACAACAGTCGATCCCACCCAAGTGGTATAATCGTCAGCAAGGAGTCATGCCATGAAAAAGCCGCGTTTCGTAGCGCTACTACTTGTCGTGATCCTGTGCTGGGCCTCTCTTCCCGGTCGCGCCGAAGATAAGAAGGACGACGTCGACGACATCGGTGATCGCAAGGTCGCGCATCGCAGCATCATCTCCCAAGAAAAAGAAATTGCCATCGGCAAACAGTATGCCGATCAGATTGACAAACAGGCCAAGATTCTCAAGGACCCGGTTATCAACGAGTACGTGAACCGAGTAGCGCAAAACCTGGCGCGCAACTCCGACCTGAAAATTCCCTTGACGATCAAGGTGATCGACGACCCCGCCATCAACGCATTTACGCTGCCGGGGGGGTTCATGTATCTCAACACCGGCACACTCCTGGCGGCTGATGAAGAAGACCAGGTGGCCGGCGTGATTGCGCATGAGATTGGCCATGCGGCGGCTCGCCACTGGGCCAGCACGATGACCAAGGCCACCCTTCTCCAGTTTTCCATGATCCCCATGATGTTCATCCCCATGACCGCGGCGGTCTATATGGGAGTCATGGAAGCCTACATGAACGGCGTGCCGATGATGTTCCTGAAGTTCAGCCGCAAAGACGAGCAGGAAGCCGACTTCCTGGGTTTGCAGTACATGTACAAGGCGGGCTATGATCCCAACGCTTTCGTCGGCTTCTTCGGTAAGGTCATGGACGAAGAGCGGCACAGCCCTGGAAGCATGGCGAAGGTCTTTGCGGACCATCCGCCCACGGGCGATCGTATTATCGCCTCCGAGGAAGAGATTCAGAAGATTCTCCCCAAGCGGGACGAGTACCTGGTATCTACCTCCGAGTTCGATGACATCAAGTCACGGCTGCAAACGCTCATCACCCAACACAAGCGGCAGCAAAAGGGTGACTCGGGGCCCACGTTGCGCAAGCGCGAATCGCCCGACTCCAGCACCACGCAAGCCGGTCAAAAAACCAATACGGATGGTGACGATTCCCCGCCCGTGCTGAAGCGGCGCGATTAAACAGTGCCATTTAAGAATTCAAAATGAAAGGCGTCCAGCTCCGCCGGGCGCCTTTTGCTTTTGGAGCGTGCCGCGACAGGCAAGAGACTGGCCTCCTTGGGCACAGGGGTAAAGTGATTGTTATCAGAGTCCTTAATCAGGGGTGGCTGGGAGCAGTGAAAACCACGCCAAGTTTGCGCAGTTCGTCGTTGTAATACTTCCGGTAAAGAATCTCCCACTCCCCGCTGCCTTCGGGGATGGTGCGTTTTTGCGAAGCGATCCGGGTTTTGACAAGCTCGTCCACCTTCTCTTCCTCGTGCATCAACTCGGTCAGGATCTTGACGGTTTCCTGGCGAATGGTGTTGGGTTCTTCGAAGATTTCCACCTCGTCGAGAGCTTCAATCGCACCCAAAATGCGATGGGAGATTTGGACGATCTTTTCGTGGCTCAATTTCATTGGCTTTAACAACCCGCCGGTTCACAGAATGAGTTTACGTTCGCGCACGAGCTGCTTCTTGATCACTTTAAACGCTTCTTCGAAGGTGGCCCCCAGTTCCTTCATTTCGTCGCCGTGTTGTTCGAGGATCTTTCGCACTTCATCGTTGATGCGGTCCTCAATGCTGAATTCGTCGAGCATTACTTCGTACATGACCTCGGTGACGTATTCAGGCTGGTCGAACTGGATGAGGCCGGCCTTGGTAAGGCGCTTCAATACCTGCTTGGCCATGTAGGCCACGTATTCTCGGGGAAACTGCATAGTGGGTCTGTGTCTTTCTTGACGATCCGAGACAGCTAGTGTATATTCCGTGGATTGGAACTGTCAAGGTTCGTGTGCCGGGGGGTCGAAATACTTTTGCCCCCGCTCGAATGGAAGCCGGGCGGTTAGCTCAGTTGGTCAGAGCGTCTGCCTTACAAGCAGAAGGTCATCCGTTCGAGCCGGATACCGCCCACCATTTCTACCAAGAACCATCGCGTGCTGACACCGAAGTAGTTTAAGGCCCTGTTAGAGTGACAGAATCCTACCCAGACCCGAGCATCGACGAATATCTGCGCGAACGACTGAAGCCGGTAGAAGGCGCGATTCCGCACCTCCCCGGAATCGACATGTACGGGAATTCCATTCCCGCCGGTACGGTGGGCGGCGACCTGTTCGAATACATCAACTTCCAGCAGCGTTACAACATCGACGAGCGCATTCAGCAGGCCCTGAAGCGGTCGAAAGATTATCTCGTACCGCTTCCACCGGGGGCGCCTCCGCGGAATTCGGTGGACGATCATGTGGAGTGGCTTAAGTCGAAGCCGCAATATCGCAGTTCCCAAATCGAGCGGGAATACCGGGAGGCGAGAAGCTCGGAGCAGGTGCGGGTGGCGGAGGACCTGCGCGAGACTCTCCAGCATGGCGGGCGTCCTGCTGGCGGACGCGCAAGGACACGGGATCATCGCAGCGAAGATTGCGTCCACGGTGCACGACACGTTCCATGCCTTCATGCTTTCCGAACTCGACCGCCACGGGAAAACGACGCCCGAGCTTTTCGTTAATATCAACCTGCGACTGGCGAAGTCGGTCACCGCTCGCAACGCTCTGGGAATCAGTGAGAAAGAGTTCGCGCGGGAGATTGCGACGATGCTTTACGGCGAAGTGCATCCGTACGGCTACTTTCGTTTCGTGAATTTCGGACACCCGCCGCCACTCGTGTTTTCCGCGGAGTATCGCCGGTTCATGGAAATTGACAAGAGCCGCATGGTGCAATTCCTGGCGCTCGGGCTGCAGATCCCCGAGGATCATCCGGACCGAAACCGGTATATCTCCATGAAACCTCGGCACGGGCCAGCGGGTTCTACGGATGCGGCGGAGATCACCCTCATGAGCCCCGGAGATATTCTGTTCCTTTACACTGATGGCGTGTATGACGGCGACGATCCGGAAGAGCGCCAGCACCTCGAGGCGGTGGTGCGCGAGCACTACCGCGCGTCAGCGAAGGACCTTTGCAACGCCTTGTTGGAATATGCACAGCATCACGACGACCGCCTGCGGCAGGCCGATGAGCAGGACATGATTGACGATAAAACCGTGTTCATTATCAAGCGCTACTGAAGAAGCGCATAACGATCGGTCCGATGCGCAAGCCGCACGACGACGGCAGCGGGGACTTCCCCAGGGGGGGAAATGCCGTCACCTCCTCTTCAAGCCACCCAGAATCGGCTTGGCGGCGACACTGGTATCTTGGGGTATTCGATACCGGGCGGCTGCTCCCTGTGGCCAACCCAAGGGAGGATCCGAAATCCCCGGCCCCAAGTTCGCATGCCATGGCTGCGCTCAGCTTCTGCAGGCCGCCGGAAATTTGCGGTCGGCCTAGACCTTTCGACTTCCCTCTCCAAAACCGTCGAAAACCTTTCATGGTGTGGAGCAAGGCCCTCAAAGTAAAGTGCTCAGTACAACTTGAACGTTCCGAAGGTCTTTTTGCGTTTTTCGGTTGCCAACCGTGCCGCAAATTCATATAGTTGTGAAGGTGGTTCTTGTCTTACAAGCAGAAGGTCATCGGTTCGAGCCGGATACCGCCCACCACTGAAACAGTGACAAGTGCAAATTGCCGAGCTACGACGTGGCTCTCTCACATCACAGAAGCAGACGATGGCAGCTTGTCACTGTTCACTTGCCACTCGACACTGCTTTTTCGGGGACGTAGTTCAGCTGGTTAGAACGCATGCCTGTCACGCATGAGGTCGCGGGTTCGAGTCCCGTCGTCCCCGCCAGCGTTTTTGAGCGGTTGCAAAGGGCAAAGGATTTTTAAGAGTTACCGATCGTTCCACATTCACATCTTTCATAACCCATTAACCATCTTCGATGCCGCTATCCACTTGTCCGCCGAGATTGCCGGTGAGGTCGTCATGAACGCAGGAATTGACTTTGGCACTAGCAACTCGACCGTTGTCGGGGTGTCTAAGCACGGAGCGGTGGAAACGTTCAATATCGACCCCAGCTTCCAGCCACCTACCATTTTGCGATCCGCGATTTATTTCTCGAGTATGAGAGGAAGACTTCCTTTGGTAGGAGGAGAAGCGTATCAGCATTATCGGCGAGACATCGAAGAAGAGAGAGAACCGAAGGGACGCTTTATGCGATCCCTCAAATCGCACCTCGGGAGCGATCTGGGAACTTACATTCACAGCAAGCACTATACTTTGGCCGAACTCATCAGCGTTATCCTGAGAGAGATGAAGCGGAGAGCGGAGGCCCATTTTAAGAGCACAATTACAAATATTGTGCTGGGACGACCGGTCGTTTTCGTATCCGATAAGAGAAGCGAAACGGCACAACACCAGTTGGAACAGGCCGCTCGACTGGCGGGATTCAAACAGGTCGTGTTTCAGCTTGAGCCTATTGCCGCAGCACTTGCGTTTGAAGATATTCTTTCTTTGGGAGAGGAGAAGAGAGTTCTGATTGGCGATCTGGGTGGCGGAACGTCAGATTTCGCGGTGATGCGCCTACGCGGAGGTGTCTCGCCCGAAGCGGATCGGCGGCCGGACGTGATCGCCGTGGGCGGTCTCCCCATCGGAGGGGATGTTTTCACCGCCCGCCTTGCGTACATTAGTGTGGCTCCGCAATTCGGTTCAAACGACCCCATTACCAGTTTTATTGATAGAACCAGGAAATTATCGATGCCACAAGATATCTTCCATGTGCTCTGCGATCCCCAACGAGTGCATCTGCTGAGAGGGACTGAATATCGCCCCCGAATTGCCCATCTGCGTCTTCACAAGGTTGTGGAGCTTCTAAAGTACAGCGGCGAGTTTAAGTTAATCGAGACGGTGGAAGTAGCGAAATGCCAACTCTCCGAACAGGACTCGGCTCACATTGTCTTCGAGTACGGCCACGACGCTTTCGATGTCGTTGTCACTCGGCGACAGTTCGAAAAGGCAATCGCGGACGAAACGAGAAGCGTAAAATTGTGCATAAGAGAAGTGGTGGAAGCGGCGAGGATGAAATTCGACGATGTCGATGCAGTGTTCATTACTGGAGGGTCGTCCCAGGTCCCCGTCATACGCCGAATCTTTACGGATCAGTTTGGTGAGGCAAAGGTCAAGGAATCAAATGCATTCACCAGCGTTGGATTCGGCTTGGGACTAACCGCAGCCCAGGTCTTCAGACATGCTTGAACGGATCCCCTTCGTTTAGTTTTACGTGCCCCCTTGCACTCACGGCTCCGAACCTCGCGGAATCCCCCTTTTCAAAATGAAGCCCCGGCTACGAGCACCGGACTCTGCGAGAACACGCGAGCCGTGGTAATATTCGTAGCGACTAGACTTCCCACCGGAGACCCAATGACATGCATATAACGAGCCGCTACGTGCTGGTGGGTTTGAGTTTGGCGCTGATCTATTGCTTAGGGGCGTCTGCCCAGCTTCACACTGGGGCGTCCAAAACAGCAAAATCGGCCACCGGAAAGACACCGGCGCCAGGGACGGTAAAGATGAACCCCATCGAGGGCCTCAAGTACGTTTGGATTCCAGCCGGGGCTTTCACGATGGGTTGCTCGCCAAGGGACGCGGAATGTAAGCCCGACGAGAAACCGTCGCACCCAGTGACCATCACCAAGGGATTTTGGCTGGGGCAGACGGTAGTTACGGTGGGCGCATACAAACGCTTCGCGGCGGCCAAGACGCGGGATATGCCGGAGCCTCCGGCATTCAACAGCAATTGGGCGAACGACCGCATGCCGATTGTGAGTGTGAACTGGTACGGGGGAGTCGATTACTGTACGTGGGCAGGTGGACGACTGCCCACGGAAGCGGAGTGGGAGTATGCAGCGCGGGCCGGGAGCACCGCGGCGCGATACGGCGATCTGAATGAAATTGCCTGGTATGCGGACAACAGTGGGCGCCAACGCTTGGACAGTGCCAGGATTGGAAAGGAGGACGCGGGTCATCTCGAGGCCCGCCTCGACGAAAACGCCAATGCCATCCACGATGTCGGCTTGAAGCGGGCCAACGGTTTCGGGCTGACCGACATGTTAGGGAACGTCTTCGAGTGGGTAAACGACTTTTTCGATAAGACATACTATGAGAGCAGCCCCACTCAGGACCCTACAGGGCCGGCGTGGGGGGCAATGCGCGTCCTGCGCGGCGCCTCCTGGAGTGACGCCCCCCGGGTCGTTCGCGTCTCAAGCCGCGGCAGCGCCCCGGCCCGAGTGGACGGCATGGTCGGCTTTCGTTGCGCGCGGGAAGCGGATGTTCCTTTCTGGGCGGCATTGGAACATCCCAATCCACATGGACCGATGAAAGGTGACGTCTCATGGTCCGCCCAAGCAGGAGAATCCACCGGCGAGGTCAGGGTTAATCCCAATGACCGGCAAAAGTATGTTTGGATTCCACCCGGTACTTTTATGATGGGTTGCTCGCCCGGGGACAGCGACTGTGAGAGTGACGCGGAACCGGCGCATCGGGTGACCATCACCAAAGGATTTTGGCTGGGGCAGACGGTAGTTACGGTGGACGCCTACAAGCGCTTCGTAACGGCGACAGGTTGGCAGATGCCACCGGAACCTATGAATGGCATCGGGAGGCCACTCAACCCTGAGTGGCGCGACCAGGCGATGCCCATCGTCGATGTGTCGTGGGATGACGCCCTGGCCTATTGCCGCTGGGCGGGGGGTCGGCTGCCGACGGAAGCCGAGTGGGAGTATGCGGCACGAGCGAGCAGCGTGGCTCCGCGGTACGGCACCCTCGACGAAATCGCCTGGTACGCTGACAACAGCGGGCGGCTACACTTCGACAGTGCCGGGATTTGGAAGCAAGACCTGATTGATAACTCGACGCCCGGTGCCTTCGAGGAACGGTTGAACAGAAACGGCAATCGCATGCACGATGTCGCCTTGAAGCGGGCCAACGGTTTTGGGCTGTACGACATGCTGGGGAATGTGTATGAGTGGGTGAACGACTGGAACGGCGAGGAGTACTACGAGAGTAGCCCCTCACAAGACCCCAAGGGTCCGGCGAGCGGGGATGAGCGTGGCCTTCGTGGCGCGGCCTGGGACGATATTCCCGCAAGTGTAAACGTAGCGCGGCGCTTCGCGAACCGTCCGACCAACAAGTTCAATACCTACGGCTTTCGTTGTGCCGGGCGAGGGGTCGCTCCGCCACCTGGACATTGATGGGGCGTAGCGCTTACTTCCGGTTGTTGTACCAGATTGCCTTCGTGAAGAATGGCTCGACGATATCTCGCCCCCCGGCGGAGACGGCGATCGTCGTCTTCAGCGTGGCCAGGGAAATGCTGAGGTTCGTCACGGCCGGGTCGTTTTCTCCGACGGTGTATGCCTGCCTGGCTCTTATTGTCCCGTCCTTCGTAACCGCCACATCAATCCCTCGATCCGGGTGGGCGAACCCAAATGGTCGGCCTTTCGTGACGGTCTCGTAGTCGGTGGTCATCAACATTCCACCCCTGTACTCGGCGTACGCCCAGTAAGTATTGCCTGTCTTCGCTGCGTACAATTGGAAGATGACCCAAAACGTATCGGAAAGCTCGTCGAACACCACGAAAGTGTCAGCGTAACCCTTGCCCTTAGCCAGGACCAGCGGCAGCGCAAGATACGAATGCAGGTTCCCCTCCTTCCGCGCCAGTTCCAGAAAGGAATCGCACGCCGCCGGGCTGGCGCCAAACGGGCAAGTGAACTCCGAGAGTACGCTCTGGACCGTCCTCGGCCCTGTCTCCCGGGCGAATCCGGGAACTGACGAGGCAGCCATCAACAAGTATATCGAGCAAACGAGAAGCCATTTCATGTTACCTCGTCCCTCCGTCGCATTGCGTTGTATACATCATTGGCCTATGCCCTAGCGAGTCCGCTCTACGAGCGATGCGTTCAGCCGGCGCGCTCACCAGCCTATGACCCTTTGAATCGTCTCACCAGAGTACGTTCGTAAGGTTTATAGGGGACCCATCGACTTTGGGGCCTAGGCGGCAGCGGTTCTGTTAGTGGCGGGGAAGACCTTCGAGAAGGAAGAATCGCCGATGAGGGTAAATACGGCCATTCGCCGTCGGGCGCGGGAGAGTGGAAAGTCGCTTAGGGGTTGCGGTATGGAAGAGTAAGGGTACCTGAGCTTTTCCGGAGCAGACCGCCACACATCCCGGACTGACGGGACGTAATTCAGCAATATTTAATCGCCAGGCGAAATCAAAAGGTGTGAATTTATCGGGCCGATGCGCCCTTACTCGCTCCGGCTACCAAATCTCCGCAGCTTTCGCAGAAACGCCCACCTTTGAAGATGGGTTTACCGCACGCCTCGCAGAACCACGACTGCGACGACGGCATTGGCGTCAGTTTGCCAAGGGCGGTTTGGGCCATATTCTCACCAGCCGGTACGATGCGCCTGCTCCCGCACTGCGAGCATCCCTCATACCGAGACGTCATTCTCCAGATGGAATAAGCCAGCCCTGGAACAATCAAGAGCACCCATAGCGCAACTTCCACTCCCGTTGAACCGGGCTTGCACTGTTTCGGCAGCGCAACAGCTCCACAATCAAGGCAGTGCTTCATACAGATTTGCCTCCTAACTTGCTTCTTCCCTCATCCACCCCGAATCTCGAGCATGGGAAATTCAAAGCATTCGCCTCAGCATCCAAAGCGATCAATGATTCAATTCGACGTAGTTAGCCTTATTTTATCACGCCACGAGCGCTGCACGCAGAAAGTTTATACGAAAGTATCCACCCAGTCATATGTTAACGCACTTGTTGATAAACGCGAACGTAATCCACAGTCATAGCTTGAGGCAACTTGGAATCATCAGGGGCTGGTTCGTCGGGCCCGCCACAAGCCACATTCATAATCAGGTACATGGGATGGTCGAAGCTCCAACCCACCGCTTCGTCCTTTGTGTAGGTCAGAATCTTTTTGTCATCCAGGAAGAAGTCCATGTGGTCCGGATACCACTCGACGGCGTAAACGTGGAACGTGTTGTACATGTCATCGACGGGAACGGTCGTAGAGGGGTTCGGCCATTTGCTGCTGTGGATGTGAACAGAAACGAGGTTGGGACGGCTTCCCCAACTTTCCATGAGATCGATCTCCCCCTGGGACGATTCGCCATCGCCCGGCCCTCGCCGCGGACCCTGAGCCTCGCTGCCGTCAGGTTGCCGTGGCTGGGGAGGCCCGGGAATATTCGGCGTCCGCAGGGGGCTTAGAAACCAGATGGCCGGCCAGGTGCCCTTGCCTTGAGGCATCTTGGCCCTGATCTGAAATCGCCCATAGGTCCACGACGCGGTGTTGCGAGTGTTGAGGCTGGCAGAAGTGTATCGATGCCATTCGTCGTTGATGGATGTGGGCAAAAAGCTATCGGGCGTCTCCTTGCGCAATTCGATGATGAGGTTGTTGCCATCGGCCCGGGCGTTCTCCAGGCGGTTGACCGTGTAGTATTGTAGCTCGTTGTGGCGCACGTACCCCTCTTCGTAACCCCATTTCGCCGGGTCCGGATGTCCAACGTAATTGAATTCATCGGACCAGACAAGCCTCCAGCCTGGCACGACGGAATCTTGCGCGTGAGCCAAACTGCCAAGAAGAAGGATAACCACTATCGCCATCAATCTCCGCATGGGCATCCCTACCAACTCCGTGACGGGCGCTTTTCGATACGCCTAAAAACTGTGAGTGCTAATTCCTGCCTCGCCGGCAGACGTTTTAAATATCTCCCGATTCGGGGTAACGGTCAAGGTTTCGCGAGGTACAGACGCTGGTCATTTGGAAATCGTCGCCAGCAGAAAGCGCTGAGCAGGTATCATCCAGGCGCCTATGTTTCTAACCCAAGAGCTGTTTCAGTCTGTGTTCGGGACATCAGAAGTTGAATCAAACGCCGTCAGCGAGAAATCGGCAAACCTAAAGCCCCATGTTGCGCTACACTTTGCGTACTCGAACTCCGTGCGGATTCACGAAACGTTGCGCTATGCCTCTGCGATGGCAGTCGGATTGACGCATCGCATGTGCAATCAGCGAGAATTAATTACCGCCAAGGAGCATGGCCGGCAAGCTTCAGACATGATGAAGGGAGGGTCATGAAAAAGAAACTCATAAATAGGCAGGTCACAATCCGAACTTCTGACGACGTTACGCTGACGGGAACGGTGGTCGAAACCGACGATGTGGGTGTTTGGGTTGCCATCGCCACCAACGCTAAACCTTTGGGAGTCCCACCCACTTGCCAATTCCCGGTTCTGTTCGCGCCTTTTTCGCAGTTGGTTTGGCTGGTGACGTCATTGAATCCAGCAGAGCGTTCCGCCGAACCGTGAAAGGCTGCTTTTTTATTACGAGCTTGTTTGGGGACCTCGGTTGCGCGTATCGCACTCCGCAGCGAGCAGTGATCGTAGCAGACCTGTTTCTCAAGGTCCGCGACTCTCCCCTGGCTTCCCCGTTCATAATGTGCGAATGGGGGCCGCGCATTCGCCATTCGCCTTTGGCAAAACCAGAACCCATCCTCACGTCGAGGTTCACCGTCAATTTGCGAGACAAGAGCCGCGTCAGCGCACTGCTGCCAATTTATTAACCACACAAACTGCACCCAGGTGTTGACACGCGGCGGTGTACGGGTGTAGATGCTATGTGTCCGTAGCTCAAGCTGGTAGTCTCGGGCGGAATGTCCGAGATCGGGTAGTTCTTCAATGAAGAGGTGAGATATGCCGATATTGCCGGACCGAAATCGCCGCCATTTCCTCAAAGCCACGGCCGTGGCCGCGGGACTGACGTTTGACACCCACCCTTTGGTGGCGCAGTGGGAAGCGGGCAGGCTCTCCAAACTCCAGCCCGCGTCGGGAGGATTGCCCACCGGCCGCATCGGGAAGATCGAGGTGACCCGTCTGATCTGCGGTGGCAACCTTTTTAGTGGCTTCGCCCACAGCGGCGAACTCCTTTATGTTCACAGCCTCCTGCAACACTTCTTCACCGACGACAAGATACTCGACACCTTGCAATTGTGCGAGGAAAGTGGGATCAACACGACCATCCTTCGCACCGACGAGCAAATTGTCCGCATCCTGAAGCGCTACCGGCAGGAGCGGGGTGGAAAGATCCAGTGGATCGCCCAGACCTATCCCGAACCGGACAATCTGAAAGACAACATCAAACTCGCGATCGACAATGGCGCGGTGGGGGCATATTGCATGGGCGGCGTCGCCGATGACACTTTCGTAAAGACCGGCAAGGCGGAACTGATCGGAGAAATTGTCTCCTTCATCAAGCAGAACGGTTTGGTGGCGGGGGTCGGGTCGCATTCAATGGAAACGGCCATCATCTCCGAACAGCAGAAGTTCGAACCCGATTTCTATTTCAAGACCTTCAACTCGGTGGGCTATAACAGCCAGGACGCGCGCGACGTCTCAGCGCTTATGAAGACCATCAAAAAGCCGTGGATCGCTTTCAAGGTCCTGGGCGCGGGGCGAGTGCTGCCTAAGGATGGGTTCGACTTGGCGTTCAAGAATGGCGCGGATTTCATCAATGTCGGAATGTATGACTTCCAAGTCTCGCCGAACACGTCCCTGGTCCGCGAAGTCGTGCATCTCCACGCTCAGCGCGAACGGGCTTGGGCGTAAGGTGCGAACTAAAACGCAGTTTCTCCGCGGTACGGACTCTAAGTCTGCCATTTCCTGAGGAATCCCCGCAGCATTGGACCCACTCGTGCTACACCCTTAACTTTCAATTACTCCTCGGCGGCCGCTCTTGTGAGCGGACCGAATCCCGGAGATCCGACCTATGGCCCTGAAGCACGTGAATGCCGTCGTTATTGGAGCCGGCGCGGGAGGCGGCATTGTTGCTAAAGAACTTAGCAGCGCGGGGCTGAGCGTTGTCTTGCTCGAACGCGGCAATTGGATGACCGCCTATGACGACCGGAAGGATGACCTGCGCAACCAGCGTCTGCCGGCGCTGGGCAATTCGTTCGGTCCTGACGAGGATAGGAATCCGCGGGTTGTTGCCGACGTGCAGGGTCACGAGAGCGTCGTCTGGCCCAGCGACGGGGAGTACTTCAACAACGCCGCGTGCGTGGGTGGGGGCACGGCTTGTTATGGCGCCATGGGCTGGCGCTACATGGAGCAGGATTTCCGCATGCGTTCAACCTACGGAGCGGTCCCCGGCAGCACGCTGGACGATTGGCCGGTCAGTTACCAGGATCTGGAGCCGTACTATGAAAAGGCCGAGTGGGAAATCGGCGTGTCCGGGGACGATTCGAATAATAAATTCCGCGCTCCACGCCAGCGGCCTCTTCCCATGCCGCCGCTTTCACCCAATCGTGAGTATGCCATCCTGAAGCCCGCGGCCGAGCGGCTGGGCCTGCATCCGTTCAGCGTTCCGATGCTGCGCAATTCCGTCCCCTTCAATGGCCGCGGACCCTGCATGCGCTGCCGCTGGTGCGTGGGATTCGCTTGCGAAGTCGACGCCAAGAACGGGACACAGAACACCGTCATCCCCGAGGCGCTGGCCACCGGCAACTGCGAACTGCGAACGCAATGCATGACGCGAGAGATTCTGACCAACTCCCAGGGCCGCGCGACGGGCGTTTCCTATTATGACGCGAACGGCCGCCGGGAGGAGCAGAGCGCGGATGTCGTGGTAGTGTCCTGTGGGGCAATCGAATCAGCGCGGCTGCTGCTGAACTCGAAGACCAAAATCTTCCCGCAGGGGCTGGGGAACCGCTTCGATTGGGTGGGCCGCAATCTGCAGGACCACCCTTACCCAGGTGCGTGGGGCCTCTTTGATTCAGAGGTTTACGACGATATTGGGCCGGGAGCTTCGATTGCCATCTGTGACTTCAACCATGGCAACAAGGGATTGATTGGCGGCGGCATGCTCGCCAACGAGTTCATCCGGCTACCCATCGAGTTTGTTGGATCCGGGGTTCCCGGCCAAGTCCCGGGCTGGGGACTGGCGCATAAGGCGTTTGTGCGCAAGAACTTCGCCCAAAGCATCGTCCTGAAAGGGCCGGTGCAACCGATGCCGGTGTTCGACGCTCGAGTGCAGCTCGATCCTAAGGTAAAAGATCACTGGGGAATTCCAGTCGCTCGCCTCTCCGGGTATCGGCACCCCAATGACGTGGAAGTCGGAAGATTCCTCGCCGGGAAGGCCCAGGAGTGGCTCCAGGAGGCGGGAGCGGTCTCCACCTGGACCGAGGTGCCTGGCCCTGACTTCGGCGGCGGCCCCCACCAGGCCGGCACCTGCCGCATGGGAAACGATCCCCGAACCTCGGTGGTCGATCGGTACTGCCGGGTCCACGATATGGATAACCTCTTTGTGGTCGATGCCAGCGTGCACGTGACCAACGGCGGCTTCAATCCCGGGCTGACCATCATGGCGGTTGCCTATTGCGCGTCCGCACATATGCTAAAAACCTGGAAAGGCTGAAAGCTTTGGAATGCGGCAGCTTGCTGGCTTGCGCCCCGACATTGCCCGGTAGCGGGCACAATTTGCGCTCCCGGAGTCCTGCGAGCAAGCTCGCGGGGAGGAAAGCGGCAGCAAGCTGCCGCACTCTAAAGCTCCGCAGGTACGATTGCTCATTCGCTGGGGATGGTGGTCGCCGTTCTCAATTCTTTGAGATCGCGCATGACCCGCCGCCAACGCCGGGGCTTCCTCCGCAGAGTATTGCGCGAGGTATCGCTGTAAAAACTTAATAAGTTGTCGCGAAGCGCAGGGGGCGTGCCCGCGAAGTGGGCAAGCTCCAACCGGTGAAGCAGTTGGGCAAAAGCGCCGTCACAATAGCGATACTCGCCCGGGCGGATTGGCCGCCCCGTATCGAGGTTGATGGCCGGCAGCTTGAATCGGGGGTCGCCAACCTTCAATTCATAGTCCGCAATCGTAGCTTTCAGGCTGTCGGCAAATAGTTGCTCCGTCTCATCAGTAGGTGGGTGGAATTGCAGGACGTCAAGCGGGCCAACCTTCGGAACCAATCTAAAAATCGAAGCTGCCAGCTTGTCTCCCAGTCCGGGCCTGGTGCGCGTTTTCTCCCACGAAGCCTCGATGTCCGCGTGGCGCAAGTGGAAAAGCGATCGATGGTGCACACTCCCGGCGCGTTCATCCAGGTCTTTTTCTTTGAGCGCCCAGGCCACTTTGGTCATTGCCGGAATGATGTGGCTGGCGGATTCCCGGTAGGCGGCAAGAGTGAGGCGCGTGGACAGCAACTGATCTTTGAGCTCCAGACCATAAGTTCGGCGGAATGCGCGCTGCAAAACCGGTTTCGGCACGCGAAAACCGATCCAGTCGTGATACTTTTGTGGAGCTACGTGTCCCGCCGCCACTTCCAGGGTGTCGAATCCAAACTCCGTCAATACGTGCGCATAGGGGCTGTCTTCCCAAGTCATGATGTCGCCATATTTCCTGCGCAGCCGGGGGTACAAGAGCGGAACGGCGCGGTTGATACCGAGGGAATGACCTTGAATGTCGGCACAGTAGTGAGAGAGCGCTCCCAGCGCGAAGGCATAGTCATTGATGTCCTGGGATTCCTGGAAAAGCGCCTCGACGAAGTCGCCGGTTCGAACGTAATGAGTGAGGTGGCTGAAGAAGTGGCTGCCAAATGGGTAGTAACCCAGATCCTGGATCACCGAGCCCCCGTAGGCATACGACTTCGCTTCGCGTAATTCTTCCGGTGTCGCATTCGGAAAGCGGTGCAGCAGGAAGGGCCTGATCGAGTTATCCCATTCAGCATCGACGATGGCCTCGTGCATGATGACCGAGTAGGAATAGGACGGGCGGGCGAAGCATAGGGCGCAGAGAACGGACAACCCCGCGACTCCGGATAATTTGCGAAAGCCCCATGCGCGATCCGAACGCATAGGGCTATAGATGATTTCCAACGCCAAAACGCAATGCAAGATATCGTGGCGCGGTAATCAAAGTCAGCGCTGCACTGCCAGTACCACAGGCACTCTTGCCTGTGCTTTCCGGACACAGCCAGGAGTGGCCGTGTCACCCCCCGGCATGGATCGGATGGGCTGGGTTCGACTTCTGAGAAGTCCCTGCGGGTGATCGCAGGCGCCAAAAGTAGGGCGTCGGCGCCAGCCCGCGGGCAAAAGGTAGCGCAAGGCTCGCACTCCAGCCTTGCGGCTTTTCCCGCGCGCGGCGGCCTTCCGTCTTGCGCCCACCGGGGTTTCCATGTGGGTCGCGCCAAGACTCCCGCAGGCCCGAAAGTGCCTAATGTGTATAATCATCTAGTGGGTATTATAAATTGAGTATAAAGAAGGGTTTATGTCGGCCGAAAGCAAACCGCAATTATCGAATGCGCACGAGCAGGAAGCGAATGCCGCGAACGCTCCGGCGGTACTGCGTTCCCTTCTATCTCCTCATTGTCTATACTGTTTGCCCAAAGGTTTGGTATGCCCGAGCGACAGGACAAATTGCGCAGGTACGCATTGGCGCTGGTGTTGATGGGCGCTGTAGGCAGAATACTCTGGATCGTCTTGCCGCATCCCTCTTCGACGGGCCCCATGATTGGCGAATTTTATATCGAGGAGGCCCAGGCGATACTCCGGTTGGATTTCCATGACTTGGGCGGTCGCGTTCCCGTTTACCCGTTGTTCATTGCCATGTGCGGAGTCAATCTTCGGGTGCTCTGGGCGGCACAATCGATTCTGGGAATTGCCGCGAGTTTAATGATCTTCGATATGGCTTTCCGCCGCACCTGCCACGCCCTTTTCTCGTTCCTCGTCGGTCTTGTGTGCAGCCTCCTTCCCCGGCTTCTCATCTTCGAACGTGCGGTCATGACCGAAGCCCTGACGAGCTTCCTGCTGGTGACCTCGTTCTGGCTCATCAGCCGCTACGGCGGGGCTCGCGACGGTAACGTCCGGTATCCGCTGGCGCTGGGTACGATCGTGGCGCTCGCGGGCTTGACTCGTCCGCTCATGATGTCTCTGGCGCCCGTGTACTATTGTTTCCTGGTTCCTCTTTGGCCGCCGACGAGAATTCTGCGACCCGCGGGCCTCAAACGGACCCTCGCGTTCGCCTCCCCGGCGGTCCTTCTCATCATGGGATGGTGCGGGTACAACTACTTCAAGAGTGGCTACTTCACGCCGACAACCTGGGCCGGGCAACATCTCATGAACCAGGTTGATCCGTATATGGATCTGGCTCCCGACCGATTTGCTGTGCTGCGGGACGTCTGGCTACAGTCGCGCCGCAAACTCCTTCCTCCCTCCGATTTTGACAGTGGAGATGTTGACGACGTTATGTTCGAGGGCGCGCTGCCGGAAATGAAGAGGCGAACGGGGGAATCAAATACTCAGGTGCTCCATGAATACGCTTCTCTGGCCCTTTATATGGAAATCCATTTTCCCTTGCATTCTCTCCGGCGCGCCGAACAAAGTTGGATCCGGTTTTGGGGACAGTCCGAGGAAGGTGATTGGCCGAAAGGGGGCAAAATAAGACTCGGCGAAACTCTGTTGACCATGGTCAACTTCTTGACTCGCGAAATCAAAGCTACTTTTCTTATTCTCGCCTTGCTCTCCATCCCTTGTGCTCTTCTTTCCCGCAAGGCATTTACCAGAATTGAACATCATGTTTTCGCGGTCGCCCTATGGGTTTCAGCGTGCGCGGGGTTCATGGAGTTCGGAGAAGACAGCCGGTATAGCATTCCCTTTTATATGCTCATTTTCTATACCGTCTTGACGCGCGGGTGGATTTGGATCACCGCAGCCTCCGGCGAGGAGCCGGG
This sequence comes from uncultured Acidobacteriota bacterium, assembly GCA_963808085.1. GTDB lineage: Bacteria > Acidobacteriota > Terriglobia > UBA7540 > UBA7540 > Bog-366. The sequence goes on along the minus strand of CAWEFC010000020.1, from coordinate 102,670 downwards.
TGTCACCTCTGCGCCATAGTCACGCGCAGGGTGTCAGGGGGGCGAAATGGTGTCAGTCTTCCGTCATTTTCCCCACAACCGCATCCTGTCGCTTTCTCCTCGATAACAAAATGGTTCCTGGAGCTTGTGAAAAAATCGGTCTTACCAACTTTGGCACCACGCATTTTCATCAGCTTACGTTGTGGGGAACAGATGGAAATTCAATTTCTTCACATGTTCCTGGCACCGTTTCTCCCGCCGGCGCCCTTGCCAAAGCCTGAGTCACTTCAGCTTCGCCGCCGCTGGCTGAACAGACAGATACTCTTGAACATCGATTCTGTACGGAGTCCAGTACAAGTGGATAAAACAATTACTTTCACGACATAGAGTAAATTTTCCGCGCAGCACAACATCTACAGGTTCGTACGCACCTATTTTCCGCCAAGCTTTCTGGACTGTCTTATTCGGCTTGAAGTCTGGAGCGATTTGAATGCCTACACTTTCGCGAGGGCACTCTGGCCCGTTACCAAGCCTAGACTCAGGAGTGGGGTAGTAGATCATCCGAACTGTGACGTCCTTCCCGTCAAATTCAGCCGCTTTCGCCAGAATGCTGCAAATAGGGAGGGCTGGCGGCGGTGAAGGCGGCTGTTCGTGTTTCCCATAGGCCCCTGTAGCGAGAAATGACGCAAAAGCCAGAAGGACAATCTTGCCCATAATGTCTCCTCCTTATTCGCGGGTGGCGCCGGCTGGCGCAGACTCCTGCCGTTGGGAGTCTGCGATCTCCCGCAGGGACTGCTCAGAAGTTGAACTCAGCCCATGCGGTCCATGCGGAGAATTGACGCATCCTCCAAATAATAGAACCTCCAATTTGACCAACCCCAGTCCTCGGGGGAATTCACCAGACCCCGCGTTACAGGGTTGCTATGCATATAGTCCAGTTTCTGCTGGAGTTTATTCTCGGAGAAAACATTGAAGGGGTAAAAGCGGCGCTGCCAGAGACGGTAGTGCGATTCATCGTGAACCGTTGAGGGCAGCCGCAGTCGGGCGAGTGTGTTCCGGCACTAAGGGTATTGAAGGTTTTCCCGCAGCGTTCTATGCATGCGCTTGGCCGATTCCTCTTTGAGCCCCTTCATAATGAGCGGAGTGGTTTCGGCGGGCTCGGGCTTGATCAGCACATGAAAGTGTTCGGGCATCAGAACCCAGCCGATCAGCAGGAAATGAAGTTCCTGCCGCACCTCGTCAAGCCTTTGGACGAAGCAATGCCGAAAGCGATCGGAGACGAAAAGGGGTGTACGCCGATAGGTGCTGGTGGTGATGAATTGGAGTTCCCCAGGACTGTAAACGCGGTGGTAGAAGGGCATGGCGCAGGAGAGTATACTCGCGACGGAGCGCGGTCGGAAGAAAAGGTCCCTTCGGGAGATCGCAGACACCAAACATCGGGTGTCTGCGCCAGCCGGCCAAACCAATCAGACATTCTCGGTTGCCCCAAACAAAGCGCGTGGAGAGCTGAGGCAAGTTCAAGGCAAAGACTGCGTGGGGGTGACAGACCCCACGCAGTGCACGCAAACGCCACATACCGGATCGCACGTCAGCGCTTCGGCCACGATTACCGTGACCGATAATTGAGGTCAGATCCACTATGCTGAGGATTGCGCGCGCGCGCGCCACTATAATTCTACTGATTATCATCTCCGGTGCTTGCATGGGCATGGAGAGCGGTCAAAGCAATCTCCAAAAGCGAGTCTGCCGGTTCATTTACCACGGCAAGAACTGGCGCAAGGGAATAAAGCACACTCCCATGACCGGGCCGAGTGGTGTCACACTGGCCGTGAGGGCGCTTGCCTACCATGCCGAGGTGCCGATCTCACTCGAGTCGCTTCCCGATCAGCCCGACGACAAGATTATTCCGGTCGAGATCGATGCCAGGAACCGAACGGTTAAGGACATTCTTGACGAGATTGTCTCCCAGGACTCGCGCTATGAATACCGCGAGCGGTTGGGTAACATTGAGGTGCTTCCGAAGGGCGCAGACCTTGATCCCGCTGATTGTCTCAATATGGTTATTCCGGTGTTTAGACTCAAAGTCAGGTGGAACGACCTGATCGAGCAACTCCGGTGTGAGGTTGACATCGTTTCCAAGGACCCGAAGGCGTGGGTGCCCTATCCGGGATGCGGCGGAAGCTTCCCTGGGCTCCTGGACGCACCCCCAGGGCTAATCGAAGCTGATTTCGAGCACCAGACGCTACGAGACATCCTTGACCGGCTTTGCGCTAAAGTCGGCAACGTGGCATGGGACGTCACGTGCCAGAAGGCCACCAGCGGCCACTCCGTGGAACTCGGCACATTTCATCCGCGACAATCGTTTCCTTCTGACACACTTCCCCTGACCGACTCGGAGGGGCTTCCCAAAGCTTGCATTCAGTGCCATTACCACAGGCCTTGTGGTAATAAGTGACCTCGGCGGCATGTGAGCACTCATTGTTGCCTACTTTTCTACAAGCTGGGGATTCCGCAAGAGGGTTCGCAAAGTCCGAGTTCCGTAGCGCGGACCTGTTCTGTAGGTCCGCGGGTCTTCCGCGAATGACAACGAAACGCCGCGGACCTACAGAACAGGTCGCGCTATGTGAGATGCGGGCGAAATGGTGTCAGGAACATGTGAAAAAATTGGTTTTGCCAACTTTCGCACCACGTATTTTCATCAGCTTACATTGCGGGTAACTGATGGAAATTCAATTTCTTCACATGTTCCAGGCACCATTTCCTCCCCCGAAGGGACGGATTCTTTCGGACCCATATCGCCGCGAGTATACTCTCCCGCGCCATGCCCTTCTACCACTGCGTTTACAAGCCCGTCGAACTCCCTTTAATCACCGCCGGCACGCATCGGCACACGCGCCATTTCCTGTTGGTGGCACAGGCACTCTTGCCTGTGCTTTCCGGACACAGCCAGGAGTGGCCGTGTCACCCCCCGGCATGGATCGGATGGGCTGGGTTCGACTTCTGAGAAGTCCCTGCGGGTGATCGCAGGCGCCAAAAGTCGGGCGTCGGCGCCAGCCCGCGGGCAAAAGGTAGCGCAAGGCTCGCACTCCAGCCTTGCGGCTTTTCCCGCGCGCGGCGGCCTTCCGTCTTGCGCCCATCGGGGTTTCCATGTGGGTCGCGCCAAGACTCCCGCAGGCCCGAAAGTGCCGCAGGACCGGAGAGCGGGTCCTGCGCTACATTTCCGGTGCCATGGCCCTCCTGGCATGGCGACGCGCGCGGCTGGGCGCCCGCGGGTGACGCCTACATCGTTTCCCAGTGTAGGTGCCCCGTGGTTGGCAACCCACCGTGATACAACCCCCCGTGAGAAGCGAGACGTTTACACGTCTATTTTGTCCGAACATCACGTTGGGGAGGAAGGGGTCAAATAGGTACCCTTTCTCTTTCTTGGGCCCAGGTTCGCGAAAGGATACCGGACCACCTTCCTCCCCCCGGCGGCATAGGGGCGCCGCCTCGGGGGCCTTCGTTTGCCGATCCCCCGCCCCCAAGGGCGGGCATTGTGTCCGGCTTTAGGGTATACGCATCTAGTCAAGAATTGTGCTTGACTAAAGTAATTACTAATGTGTATAATCATCTAATGGGTAGTAGTCATAGAGTATGAGGAAGGGCTTATGTCGGCCGAAAGTAAACCGCAATTATCGAATGCGCACGAGCAGGAAGCGAACGCGGCGAACGCTCCGGCGGGATCGACACCGGAAGCCGAGCTTACTCAAGAACATCAAAGCGCCGGGTGAGGACATGGCGGCGACGGTGCGATCCTCCCAGGCTTTCGAAGCGACGGAACCGTTCGAGCGCCTTAAAAAAGCGAGGGAGGCCACGATGTATTAGAAAAAGAAGGTAGTTAGACGCTGAACCGAAGAAATTCCAAAAAATGTATGTATATGATAAAGAATAATTTAGGTGGATTCGGAGTCGCGAGCGGAGTGAAAAAAGGGAATTAAAAAATGAGGCTACTCCCACGATGTTATTGAAAACACATGTAGAAAAAATGTCAGTTTTGGCTACTCCCACGATATTCATGAAAACAAGCGACTTAGGTCGGTATAGCCACGATATTCATGAAAATAAAGGTAGTTATGCGCCGGGGTCGGCCGCCCCTGAGGCCCTCGAGGGCTCGACGTGGGAGGCCGGAGTCAACCCCGCCATAGCCAAATTCCCGCAACGGGAGCAAAAAAGAATTCTTAATTATACGTTCGAAGCCGGAATGTGTATGAAAACAAAGGATCACAAGACATAATTCCCGAAAAGAATCAGACTTTTAGGTCTTCATTTTCGACATTTACGTCGAACCGACACTCATTTTGCAGAAAATTGCCGCTTTGTGATGACAAATTGCCAGGCTCATGCGATTTCGCACGGGTTTCTACACCGCGCGGAGAACTTGGGGTACCGATGTGGCGCGGGGACGTAGCGTAGGGCCCGCTCTCCGGCCCTGCGGCTTTTCCGGCCGGCAAGCGGCGCGGACCTTGCGAAACAGGTCTGCGACAGGAGGGCTTGGACACAGCCAGGAGTGGCTGTGTCACCTTGGAGACCCACGGCGAGCCAGGGCGTTCGCGCCGCGACTTGCATGGATTCGGTGATGCGAACAGATGAAGCTATGATGGCGAGACGTCTGACCTGGCGACAGGCAAAACGCGGTTCAGGAAAGCAGGGCGAGGAAGATGGCCTTCTGCATGTGCAGGCGATTTTCCGACTGGCGATAGACAATCGAACGGGGGGAGTCCATGACCTCGTCGGTGACTTCCTCGCCCCTCCAGGCCGGCTGGCAATGCATGAAGAGGGCCTGAGGGCCGGCGGCACGCATCAGTTGGGAATTCACCTGGTAGGAGCGGAAAACCTGGCGGCGAGTTTCCGCCTCCTGCTCCCTGCCCATGCTGGTCCAGACGTCCGTATAAACCGCGTCCGCGCCCACTACCGCCTCCGCCGGATCGTGCGTCAGGGTCACGTCGGCGCCCTCGCGTTTGGCGTCGGCCACCACGGAGCGGTCGGGCTCGTAACCGGGCGGGGTAGCGACGCGCATGCGCACACCCAGTCGCGCCGCGCCGTAAATCAGCGAATGCGCCACATTGTTGCCGTCGCCCACCCAGGCGAGGGTCACGTTCGCGAGCTTCCCCCTGCACTCGAGCAGGGTCAGGTAATCGGCCAGCGCCTGGCAGGGATGCTCGAAATCAGTGAGGCCGTTGATGACCGGAACCGTAGCGTGCTCGGCCAGTTCAATGGCCGTCTGGTGGGAATGGACCCGCGCCATGATGGCATCAACCCAGCCGGAAAGGTTGCGCGCCAAGTCCTTGACCGCTTCCCGCTTGCCCAGCCCGGCTTCGTCAGAACTCAGACACAGCGCTTTTCCCCCCAATTGGCTGATTCCGAGGTCGAAGGTCACGCGGGAGCCCAAGCTCGGCTTCTCGATGATCATCGCCAGCGCCCTGCCCTCGAGAGCGCTTTTGTACCGGTCGGGGTTGATCTTGACCGCCTGCGCCAGCTTCAACAGAAAGTCGACTTCGGACGGCGCGAGATCATGGAGCGAGATCAGATGCCGGTGGGCCAGGTTCGATGGGCGCATAATCGGCGGCGACTCTTTCTCGACGGGTGTGACGATGTTGAGATTCCGCATAATTGCCTTCTGGCCTCACGCTTTGCGAAGCAAGAGGTGGGCCATGATGCGAGATGTCCCTTACGCATCGCTTAAACTGCTCATTCTTATGGGCTAATGCACGCGCGCGAAAAGGCGCGAGCGCAACATTGAGGAAGACATGGGGATTATGACACTGCGACAGGGACACTTAGGCTGGGATGTGCTCGGAAACCGTCAAGGTGGGGAGGGCAAAATGGGACGTGGAGAGTCGAGGCGGCTTTCATGATTTCAGCCGGCCGCCCAAGTCAGCCAACACGGGCTTCAAGTCCTCCAGAGCGGACTCGAGTTGCACCAAGGCCTCCGGCGCCTGCTCGAGATGACCGCTTCGGCCCATCACCTCCAGGCGCAACGCCGCATCATAAGCGGTGGAAGCGGCGAAGTTCGACACCGACCCCTTCATTTTATGCGCCGCGCGTTCAACCTCTCGAGCGTCGCCGCGCTCGGTGGCGCCGCGAATGCCGATCAACATTTTCGGACAGTCGTCCAGGAAGAGCTTCACGACATCCTGGAATAGATCCGGCTCGCCGGCAAATCGCGCCAGGAGCGTCTCCTCGTTGAGGACTTCCTGCTTAGCCTCCAAGTCTAGCTCAGCGCTGGTCTTGAGCTCGGCGCGCCACACGCTGTCGATGGTCTCAAAGAGCTGGCTGGCATTGATCGGTTTGGCAACATAGGCGTCCATGCCCGCTTCCAGGCATCGCTCGCGGTCACCCTTCATGGCATACGCCGTCATGGCGATAATCGGCAGGTGAATGTGAGTGGTCTTTTCCCTCTCGCGGATGGCGCCGGCGAGCTGGAGTCCGTCCATCTCGGGCATCTGCACGTCGGCGAGGACCAAATCGAAGAGCTGCGCTTCAGTCAGATCGAGTGCTTGGCGCCCATTGTCGGCAATCGTGACGTGGTGGCCCCGGCTCTCGAGAAGGTGGGCGGCCAACCGCTGATTCACCACGTTGTCCTCAGCCAGCAGGATGCGCAAGCCCCTCCGGCTTTCACGCAAGGAGTGGCGGGTCACGACCGATGGAGTTTCCAGAACTTGGACCTTCGAGCTGAGCACATTGACGATAGCTTCCAGCAGATCCACCTGGCGGACGGGCTTGGTCAGGTATGCGGATATCCCCAGCTCGCGGCAGCGCGCTGCATCCCCGCGCTGGCCTCCGGAAGTGATCATGGTGATGCGCGTGGCCGCCAATTGCGGATCCTTCTTGATTTTTTCGGCAAGCCGGAAGCCATCCAGGTTCGGCATGTGAGCATCGGTAAGAACGAGGTTAATGGGATCGCCATTTTCATGGGACTGCTTCAGCGCCGTGAGCGCTTGGAATCCATCCGCCGCCAAGCACGTCCTCATGCCCCAGGCGGTAAGCGTCTCATCCAGCACCCGCCGGTTTGTGGCATTGTCGTCCACAATCAGGACGGGCAGACCGCGCAGCGTCACCGGCGCGGTTGGCTTGGGCGGCAAAGTTCCCCGCGCCCGTCCAAATCGCGCCGTGAAGTGGAAAGTGCTGCCCTTGCCGGGCTCGCTCTCGACCCAGACTCGTCCGTGCATCATGGCGACGAGGCGCGAAGAAATCGTCAATCCCAGGCCGGTGCCACCGAACCGTCGAGTGGTGGAACTATCTGCCTGCGTGAAAGCCTCGAAGATGACCTTTTGCTTCTCGCGGGGAATCCCAATCCCGGTGTCGTGGACGGAGAAGTGGAGCGAAGAATCCTCCGGGCCGAGGTCTTCTCCTTCGACCCGCAAGAGGACTTCACCGCGCTCAGTGAACTTGAGGGCGTTGGAGAGAAGGTTCACAACGACCTGGCGCAAGCGGGTCGGATCGCCGACCACCGCATCCGGAACCTCTCCGGCCACATCGCAGATCAGTTCAATGCCCTTCCGGTCAGCCGGGTAAGCGAACATCCGCGCAGTCTCCTCGAGGCTGTCACGCAGATTGAATTCGATCAAATCAAAGTCCAACTTTCCGGATTCGATTTTGGCGAAATCCAGAACTTCATTGATCGTCGTCAACAGAGAGTCCGCGGAAGATTTGACCAAGGTGATGAATTCGCGCTGCTCGTCGGTCAGGTCCGTGCCGAGCGCAAGTTCCGTCATGCCCAGAATCCCGTTCATCGGGGTGCGAATTTCATGGCTCATGTTTGCCAGGAATTCGCTCTTCGCGCGGTTCGCGGCTTCTGCAACCTCCTTCGCCTTGTGCAGCTCCTCTTCGCCGCGCTTGCGGGCAGTGATGTCAATCATGCTGCCTTCGATAAGCGCTTCTCCATCCTCGACCAATGTGGCGTTTTCCAGCACCCAGACCTCGCTGCCGTCCTTCCTCTTGAGGCAGTGTTCGAAATTCGAAAGCGACCCGCAGTCCTGAAGCGCGGAGATAAACGCCGATCGCGCGGTCGGACTGGCATAAGATTCGACGGCGTTCTGCCGGAGCAATTCGCTTGGATCGGGGTAGCCGAAGATTCGAGCGCATGCTTCGTTACAGTCAAGTATTTGTCCCGCGAGGTTGGAGCGATAGACCCCGGCCAAATTGCGTTGGAAGAGCAGGCGATAGCGCTCTTCGCTCTCCTGCAAGGCCTCCTCGGCGCGCTGTCGTTCGGTGATATCGCGAAGCCCCCAAACCCTGCCAATATTGCGTCCCCAAGCACGGTGGGGCTCCGAGTGCCGTTCAAAAATTCTGCCGTCCTTAAACTCAACCACATCGTCCCGCTGAACTTCAGAATTTCCATCCAGACTACGGAGTTTTTTAAGAAAATCGTCCGGGTCCTTCAGCAGCGGCAGAACCAAATCCAGGAGCTCGCGGTCGCCTTTCGCAACGAGATTCGATTTCGGCAGACGCAGGAGCTCAGCGAATTTCGCATTGTAAATGACAATCTTCCCGGTGCCATCCAGAACCAGAATTCCCTCCGCGGTGGAGTCGAGCGTGGCTCCGACCAGACCGGTCTGAGCCTGAACGCGGCGTTGCAGAGTCACGACCCACGCCAGAACGACCAGGATCGCGACACCCAAAAGACCTCCCAACGCCAGGGCGCGTCGGACCGTCCACCATGTCGGCTTGCGCAGAACCACCAGGTCATTCGGCGCATCAAACCGAATCTTGAAGGCAGTCGGATCCCCGCCGACGTTGTAATCAACGACACAGATTCCTGTCACGTCGAGTAGGGTACCGTCACGCAAGGATGTAAGTTCTCCTCCGTTTAGCGTCGTCTTGGAAACTGCGGTGAAGATGTTCGTGCCTTGACGCAGGACCAGCACTCGTTCGTCCGGGGTAAGAGCGCTTTGCACTAAGGTTCCTTCAATCTTGACCAACGCCGAGTCGAAACCGCCATCAAGTGCTTGGGCTGCCGTGATGGTTGCGGGAGTGGGCACCGGGCCGCGCCCCACTACCTGGAACGTGGCGTCGTCCAGGACCGGATGGCGGTCCCGAATGCCGAGAAATCCCAGAACATCCACCCGGTCTCCCGGCATTAGCGGCGCTCGTTGCTTGCGCTGGGTGTAAAGACCACCCGTCGAGTCCGTGACGTAGACCGACCCATCCGGGACGACAAGCGTGACAACACCCCGCACGTGCACGCGATGACCGGACGGCTGGTCAAGACTGAAGCCCTGCAAATCGGAGATCGACCGCACTGGAAGCGACTGGGGATTCGCCTGGGCGGGGGTGATCACTTGAATCTGCTGGAGGTCCGGCACGTAGAGCATGATGCCGATTTGCTGATTTTGGCGATTGCGTACGGCGCCACAATTGCCGCGCAGCCGCACCTCGGAGTCGACCAGCGCATGCCAATCTCCGGACGCGAAGTCCGGCGTTTGAGCACTAATCAAGCCGCCTTCCATGCTGATGTCAAGGACAAGGTTGTGCGACTGGGAGTCAACGGTCGCGTTACGGACAATTCCCTCCACCTCGACCCATTGACCATCCTCGTGCGTAGAGGACATTTGTCCGTAGGTGACGCGGGGGGCCGATGGGAGGGAGGTAGAGCCGACAACTTGCCAGTGCGCCGAGGCGATTTGCGGTGCGAAATCAGGCTGCTCCGTCACGCCGGTTAGTTCAATAAGCTCACCGGGGTGCAAAGCGGGAGGGCCAGGAGGGAGGTTCACCCAGATTCCCCCCGTGTCGTCGTGCAGGAAAAGGTCCGGGGGCGCACCGCCATAGTAATAGGTAACGACGGTGCGGAGGCGTACGGGGTAGCCCTTGATAGCTTCCGCGCGGCTGAGCGCCAGAATCTGTCTTACCGTGGTCAGTGTCGGCAATTGCGGAGTTGCGGCCAGGACCTTGCCCCCAGCGGCATCCAAAATGCAAACAAGCGCGACCACCCAAATGAACTCTATGCGCAATCCCCAGCGCGACTTTCGCTGGCCGATCGGGATTCGTACGAAACCGGCGGCGCGCAAATGGAGGTCGAATAGCGAGTGCGCGATGGCTTGGATGGCGCGTTGTGCCATAAGCTAATCTTTCCGAGGAATTTTCTGATATCGAGTCCCGACCCCCGAAAACATACTCCTGACCAGCGCCGATTGCAACTGTCAGACGCGACTTGCTTAAGGATTTGAGGAAACGGGGACGAGCTGGGGGCGAGTCTTATTAAACGGTAAAGTACAAAGGACACAATCATAAGTGAAATCTAGCACCTGCCCTTTGCACTTTAATCTTCACTTCTGCGTAAGCACCTACTCACAACGACATCGTTCCCTGCGAGGAATAAGCCCTACTCAGATCGATAATTTGCTGGGGCGAGGGATTCTCCTTTGGCCTGAACGATCGCTTTAATCCAGAAAGAAGATAAATGAACCACTTTTGAATTTCCCCGTCACTAACCGTCGCGGGATTGATTCCCCGCCTGCAAATGAAACTCTCTCTTCTATTCATGGAGTGGCGAAAAAAGGGCAGAACACTCTTCTTCCACTGGTATTCTTTGCGAGACGAAAACAATAAAGTTGGCCTTCCGCCCGACATCGTGAGCGACATAAGATACTCAATATCGCCTCGGACGAACCCCACCCGAAAGGCGATGGCGTGCGGGCGGGCAAACATTTTCCCGTATAACAATCCATTTTGCGCGCAGGAATTGATGGCCTGACAAGCGCCGTAAACCCGTTCAATCAAGCTTGTGCGATCGATCATCGACCAGTTTCTGTTAACTCTCGAATCATCATTTAGATTACGAATAAGATTGAACCTTGTAAGTACATCCCCAACCCATGAAGACGTCGCGTTCATCAATTCACCCTCCCCCATAGTTCTGATCTTCGGCAGAGATCGCGCCGCTTGGCGGAGCATTTGGCCACTAGCCTGGCTGTCCGCTAGTCGCCGCCCCCCGCCCCGGTCCGCCATACGCGCTGCCAGTTCGCTAAGTAATCTCATCGTGGTTTCTCTCCCACGCGGAATAGGTCTCACACGGGAATCGCAACATGATACATAAACGACGAATAAACATCAATAGACTTATTGTACCTATGGTAAATAATTTTTAGGCTGGAGCTATGCTAAATTCGCTCCCTCGCTGGCGCAAGGACTGCGCGCGTGAAGGTCTTGTTGAGCCCGGCACCGGTTGCTGCTGTGGAACAGTCGGGCGGTGAAGCGACGAGGCTTAGACGCGACGGGGCCATGGATTGCGGTCTGGCTAGCCCGCCGGAGCGAGATCCTATAACTCGATCGGCATCGTCATGTTCATTAGCGGGGTGACCTCGCGAAAGACCGCAAGCATGGATTCTACCAAATCCAAACCGGTAGCGTTGCGCACTTCCTCTTCCGCCATGGGGTAATAGAGCTGGAACCCCGCCCACTTATTAGTCGGCGCCGCGTCCAGTAACCGGCGGAGCTTGGAAATGCCCGGAAAATTCTCTTGAGAGAACTCTGCCTCCTCCGATTCCCAACTGCCCGCGAAGAGGTGAAAACCCTCGCGCAGGATCAGGCGGCGAAGTTCACGCTCGATAGGGCTGCCGGACCGCAGACCTTTCGCAAGGCGGTGCCAATCCCAATCAGGGCGCAATTCGCATTCGCGGGCCGATCTCGGAGCCTTTACGTAACCCCGCTCCACTTGCAACCCGCACTTAAAGACCTTTTCCTCGGTCTCCACGGAAATGAAAAACTTCGAGCAGCCAAAGCTGACGTGTGAAGAAAGAGGTTTGGCGTCGCGGTCGGCTCGTGGCAGGAAGGCGATCCATTGCCAGAAGACGCCCCGGCCCCAGCGCTCGGTGACAAATCCTTGCCGATAGTGAGCCTCCAGCGCCAGCTTCAGAATGCGCGTAATGCGCTGATTCTCTTCCAAGTTTCCAACGTGGATGCCGCGGCGGAAATCCAGAAATTCTGGCCTAAAACCAATTGCGGCACTGGGCAGCGGTGAGATCGCGTGGGAGTTCTTTTTCATTCCGGCTCCTCCAGGCAAGGGGAATCGGCACGATTGTATCAACGATGGCGGGGATACGCATCTCGCTGTCCGCTTGTGGCGGGCCTGCGGGATATGGGCCACCCCTGGAGTGAGTTCGAGCCAAAGAATGCGGATGAAAGACGCAGAGCGCCTGCTCAATAGTGCGAGAAGGCGCAGCGTGGGCCCAGTACTGCGCCTATCTCAGCCTAAATCCGCCCACCCCTTCGCGTTACTGCGGCATCGGCGGAGGAGTAAAGAGCGTGTGGAACAACCAAAAGCCCACGATGACCAGCAGCATGGCCAACGAAAGGAAACCCAGCGCGCGAATCGGAATCGTCAACTTCCGCGTCTTCATCTCAATGATCGTTTGGGCTTGAATGGCCGATTCTTCCTTGGCGTCATTTGTCAAGGGAATCCAGTCACTTTCCCGCTTGGTAAGGCTCCGGCGGTAAAGGAGCAAGATAGCAAAGATAACCGTAATGACGCCCCAGGCCGAACCCATGGTAATTAAAGTATTCATAATCCATCCTCCCGAAAACTCGGACACAGTGTCGCTGAGCGAAAGCGAGTGTTCGATGGAGGTGGAATGCAAACGATGGTCCAATCAAGTCCATCCAAAGGGTTTTGAATCGGTCACCTACTATTATTTGAGCGGCCGGAGAAATTCGGACTCAATGTCCGGAAAAACCGGAGGGCCGGTCATGGTGTGCCCACGCGCTGCTTCGAGCCCACGATAGTACGTTCGCGTGGAGGAGGTTAGAGGGGGGAATCAGCTCGTTACCCCCCTCGCAGGCGAGGGCAACTAATGCGCGCCGTCGTCGCGGTGCTCAAGCCTGGCGTCCGCAGTTGCAGTACCGGGAGGGTTAACCGCCGCTGGCGTGGGTGCTGGTGCGGCGCTGGCAGTCTGTTCCGGGGTTCTGTACTTAGGCTCACTCACGTAACCATGCACGGAGTCCTTGTCAATGTGGTTGATCACCAATTCCAGCGGCAGAGGGTACCCCTGGGGATAGAAGCTCACCGACTCATAGAGATTGATATGCTTTCGGGTAATTTCTTTGTCGTCGACGACCAGGTCTAAATCACAGTACTCGTGCTTTGAGTCAGCCTTGCGCAAGGCGATGCTGATGGGGCCGGTGTGGTGATAAGCCTTCGACTTTTCAAAGCTGAACTCGTAATAGTTGCGCTCGCCTTTTTTCTGCAGGACGACCAATTCATCGTGGTTGCGAGCGATGTCGCCGCCCAAGTCGGTCCGGGCGGATTGGATGTTTCCTTCCAGTTCAGTTTTGGCTTGATCCAGATTGGCTTGGGTATCGGCAAGCTGCTTTTGACTATCCGCCAAAGCTTTTTGCTGGTCCCCGAGTTGCTGCTGGACTTGCTTCCAGCGAGGATCATCAGCAGGGGCACGGTGCGCGTTTAATGCATGCTTGGCACGCGGGGGAGCTTCCGTAGTCCGTGGCAGGAACTGTTCGTTTTTCGCGGGCTCAGCCTTTGCGGCCTCCTCCTGGGCGCGGGTCTCTTCCTCCTGCGCCTGCACGGCGCTCAAAGCGTTGACCTTGGCCGTCAAGGCGTCGGCCTCGATCTTGGATTGAGCGAGAGACGCTCGCAGGTCCGCTCGTTCCAAAGCCAATTGCTGGGCATTGTTGTGCTGCAGCCAACCATAGCCCACCGCGACGCCGGCAATGAGCACGAGCAATAACATGCCGAGTTTCAATCCCATGGAAGATGGTTCTTCGACTAATTCTGTCCGGGAATAATCCGGATTCAAGTTCGGCTCTTGCGGATCTCTTGACGGCATTCGCGCCTCATTATTATTCATAGGTTCCCTCTCTTCTCCATATGGCCCGTAGGAAACGGCACAACTTTGGAAGGCAGCTAGAATGCCATTCTCGCGAAATCATAACCCCTTAACTTTGAGGCCCTTAGATCACAAGGTCGGGATCGGAACCAGACCCGACACGAAAAAAATTTCACGTGTCGAGAAAAATATTCAGTCAAAGACTTTGGACCGTAGCATTATAGGGAGCGCAAATTACCAGCGCCGGGTTATAGAACAGGAGAACATTCCATGAAACGTCGTTCCTTTATGCAGCTCGCAGGTCTTGGAGGAGCCGCGGGACTCGCGGGCGCGGCCTCTCTGGCAAAGGCCGCCACCCCTCCTTCGCTGAAGATCACCCGTGTGCGTTTTTACTTGAACCCTCTTTCGCCCGTGCTCTTCAACCAAAGTTTCCACATCGTGACGATTGAAACCGACCAGGGCATAACCGGCGTGGGCGAAGGCGGCAGCAAGGACACTTTCGAGCAATGCGCTGCCATGATCGTTGGCGAAGACCCCTTTCGCATCGACCACCTTTGGCAAATGATGTTCCGTGGGTACTTCTACCCGGCCGGCCGCGAAAAGCTTGATGCTCTGGGGGCCATCGATCTCGCGTTGTGGGACATCAAAGGGAAAGCTCTCGGTGTTCCCGTTTACGACTTGCTGGGCGGACTTTCGCGGGACCACGTGGAGTGCTACGCCACGGGATTCCCTTCCCATGGGAGTCTGAAGGAATCGGCGCGCGCCTGCATCGACGCCGGCTTCCGCGCGTACCGCTACGCCACATCAGACCCGCCGGCCGGCCAGCCGTTCAACGCCCAGCACATGGTGGATAAGACCTACCAAGACTGTGTCGAGATTCGTGAGGGCGTGGGCAAGGAAGGCGATTGGTCGCTCGATTACCACACCCGGCTGGATTTCCCCGATGCGGTGCGCCTCAGCACTTTGATCGAGCCGCTAGCGCCTCTCTTCGCCGAGGACCTGATCCGTTCCGAGAATCCCGGCGTCTATCGCGAACTGCGCCAACACGTCAAAGTTCCAATTGCCGTAGGCGAACAATTCGGCAGCAAGTGGGATGTCAATGACCTGATCGAACAGCAGCTCATTGACTACGCGCGCGTGACGATTCCCAACGTCGGGGGCATCACCGAATACATGAAAATCCAGGCGCTTTGCGAGACGCATTATGTCGGCCTCATTCCGCACTTCACCGGCCCGGTATCTGAAGCAGCCCTGGTGCACGCATGCTCGGTGTTTTCCGGCCCGGCGCTCATGGAAATGACTGGCGATGGCCATCATAACTATCCCCACTTGCCGGAATGTTACGACTTTCGCAACGGCAAGCTGTGGCCTAATCGCCGCCCCGGCCTGGGCGTGACCCTCGATACGAAGCCCCTGCAACTCGTGGCCGAGATCACCGAACGCAAGCGCACGAACCCCATGTTCCAGCGGCCCGACGGTTCGATCACCAATTGGTGAGACGATCGCCGTGACCGACGGAAAAGCCGCAGGGCCGGAGAGCGGGCCCTGCGCTACGTCCCGGCACCGGATCGGCGCCCCGAGTTCTCTGCCGGTGTCGAAACCGGTGCGAAACCGAATGGGTCTGACAAATTGTCGTTCAAAAACAGTAATTGGGTGCAAAATAGCACTCGATTCGACGTAAATGTCGAAAACGAAGACCTAAAAGTCTGATTCTTTTCGGGCATTGTGTCTTGCAATCCTTTGTTTTCATACATATTCCGGCTTCGTTCGTATATTTAATAATTCTTTTTTGCTCCCGTTGCCGGAAATGGACCGCGACGGGGTTCACTCTGGCCCCCAGCGTCGAGCCCTTCAAGGGCGTCGGGGCGGCCAACCTCGGCGCACAACTACCTTTATTTTCATGAATATCGTGGCTATGCAGACTTAAGTCTCTTGTTTTCATGAATATCGTGGGAGTAGCCAAAACTGACATTTTTTCTACATGTGTTTTCAATAACATCGTGGGAGTAGCCTCATTTTTTAATTCCCTTTTTTCTCTCCGCTCGCCACTCCGGATCCCACTAAATTCTTCTTTATCATATACATACATTTTTTGGAATTTCTTGGGCTCAGCGCCTAACTACCTTCTTTTTCTAAGATATCGTGGCCTCCCTCGCTTTGTTAAGGCGCTCAAAGGGTTCCATCGCTTCGAAAGCCTGGGAGGATCGCGCCGTCGCCGCCAGGTCCTCGCCCGGCACTTTGATGTTCTTGAGCGCCACGCCGTCACGGATGCGCTGGGAGCGCCGCATCCGCCAAAACGTTTCGCCCTTCTGCTCCACCAGATGGCTCTCCAAACCGAGTTGCAAGTCCTCCAGCAAGGATTCCATCATCTGCCGGTACTCTCCCTCCCCTATCCCCATCAGAACTTCGATCTGCGAGCCTTTCATGAAGCCCTTGCGGAAATTGGGCACGGTGGGGGTAACCTCGGCTTCCGGGGTCGATCCCGCCGGAGCGCTCGCGGCGTTCGCTTCCGGCGCGGGCGCATTCGATGATTGCAGATTGCTATCGGCAGACATAAGTCCTCCTCAGTACGTAATTACTATCACTCACTAGATGAGTATACACGTAAGTAATGACTCTAGTCAAGCCCAATCTTTGACTAGGTATGTATGCCATTAAATCGGCCAAAATGCCCGACCGATGAGGGGGGATGACTTGCTTGGCTCATCCACCATCGTTGCCGAGAACATCTTGGAGTGCGGTAGCAGCAGCCACCGCCTTTCTGACTTCGGCCTTGCCCATTGTGCCGCATGAACCGAAACCGGAAGGCGGTAGCTGCTGCTACCGCACTCCAAGCCACCGCGGCGCGTGGGTGCCTCTCCGGTTTGAAACATGGGTGAGTGAAGTAAGTCAGTCCCCTAAGAGGCGGAGAGGATCGGCAAGCGCCGGCTCGCAAGTGGAAGGTAGAAGACAGACACAACCGTCCGTGACGTTTAACGAAGAGCGGCGGAGCCTGGACAGCCGGTTCACGCTACCCGCTTGCTCCAGGACCGGCACGTGCGGCGACAAGCAGGCGACCATGCCCATCGCGGGCGATCCAAATTACAACTGATTGGCGTCGAAGCCGCAGAGCAACGCGGCATCCCGCAGTTTCTCGTCGGCGGTGAGAAGCGCGCGGCCGGTGGGGACATGTTGGCACCAAACCAGAGCCGCCGCCAGTTGCAGCGCGTCCGCTGCACGCAAGTCATAACGATTCACAAGCTGCGCGCCTCCTTACAAAGGGCATCCGAGGGCTGAATCACTGTAGGAACCAGCGCGTTGGAGTCCCGGAAGGCCGGGCCGCGCGTTACCGCCCTTCCCGTTCCTCGCGCCATACCTGCTCCATAACCTCAGCGGAGACGTTCCCCGGCGGCTCCGGCTATGAATGGGACAGGGATCGTCCCCTCGCGGGAGGCGTGAGGATTCCCCGAACGACGAGGCGCTTCTCGTCTTCGGTAAAATCTTCCCCGCGAATCGGCACGATTCTCGCCACGGGCTGGTGGCGGTCACACACCACCACCTCTTCGCCATCACGGACGTACAGGACCCGAGGGACCCTTCAACCCTGACGGGGTTGACCGCCGGCAAGGTCGGCCCCTCCAGGGCCGGACGCTGTTCGGGCCTCGGGATTCCGTAGGTTTCACCTACGGCTATTCATGGTTTCCCGCTTCGCGGGAGGGAATGCAGCGAAGCGGCAACGACCTCATTCTACCCCGTATGGGAGGAAAGGGTACCAGGAACGTGTGAAAAAATTGCCACCGCGGGGAATTGACAAGAATTATTAGTAGCTTAATTACCTAAGCTCTGGTATATTGGGGGCATGAGCACAACAAATCCGGTTACTCGTCCCCGGTTAGTGAGTGTGGATCGCCGCCAGATGGTGCTGCGCGCCATCGAGGTGGAGCGGTTGATTGAGGAAGATCACCCCGCGCGCGCGATTTGGGAACTGGTGGGGCGGCTGGATTTGAGCCGCTATTATGCCGCCATCGCTGCGGTGGAGGGGCGGGCGGGGCGCGATCACACCGACCCGCAAGTCCTGATCAGTCTTTGGCTGTATGCCTATAGCCGGGGCATCAGCTCGGCACGCGAGGTGGCGCGGCGGTGCGAATATGAACCGGCCTTTCAGTGGCTGTGCGCGCTGGAGGCGATCAGTCATCGCACGCTGTCGGGTTTTCGCTCCGGTCACCAGGCGGGGTTGAACGATTTGTTCGTGCAGGTGCTGGGGATGCTGAGTGCGGAAGGTTTGATCACCCTGGAGCGTGTGACGCTGGACGGGACGAAGATCAAAGCCCATGCCGGCGGCAACACCTTCCGCCGCAAGGAGAAGCTGGAGGCTCACCTGGAATTGGCGCGCGAGCAAGTGCGGTTGATGGAGGAAGAAGCGGCCGCAGAAGAGCAGATGGCCCGGCGGAAGGTGGCGGCGCGGCGGCGGGCGGCACGGCAACGCCAAAGCCGTTTGGAGGCCGCGGTGCGCGAAGTGGAGCGCTTGCAGAGGGAGAAGAAAGAGGATCGCGACAGTTTTGTGGCGCGTGCTTCGAGCACCGACCCGGAAGCGCACGTGATGAGGAATGGCGAGGGCGGCACGGTGCCGAGCTACAACGTGCAACTGCTGACCGACACTGCCCACGGGTTGATCGTCAATGTGGACGCTACCACCGAGGGCATCGATCATCATCAACTCGCACCGGCTCTGGAGCGCTGCGAGCAACCCTGGGACGCCTCCCGCAGCAGGTGGTGGCGGATGGCAACTATACCAATCACGCTTCGGTCGAGGCGGCAGCGAAGTGCGGCGTGGACTTCTACGGATCGTGGCAGGAGAGTTGGAAGGCCGGCGAACGCGATGCCCAGGGCCGCAGCGGCGCGTTTCTGGCCAGTGCCTTTCCCTACGATGCCGAACGGGATTGCTTCACTTGCCCGGCGGGACAGACCTTGACTCACCAGGCCACGCAGAACCGCGAGTACGGAGTTCGCATCCACATGTATCGCGCGCCGAGAAAAGCTTGCCAGGGGTGTCCCATGCGCAGCCAGTGCGCGCCGCCGAAAGCGCTTCCCGCTTGGGTCCGCTCGATTTCACGCCTAGAGGAACCGGCGGCGACGCGAGCCTTCAAGGCCAAGATGGCGACGGAAGCAGCGAAGCAGATTTACGCGCAACGGTCACGCATTGCCGAGTTTCCCCACGCCTGGATTAAAGAACGATGCGGCTTGCGGCAGTTCCGCTGTCGAGGCCTCCTGAAAGCCACCCTGGAGGCAACCTGGGCGGCGCTGAGCTACAACCTAACCCGGTGGTTCGCTCTCAAGCGACAGCCCACCCTCGACCAGGCGGCGCTGGCATCAGTTTAAGAAAGCAGAATGAAGAGATAGGAGAGATCGGAGGGAAGAGATAGGAGGCAAGAGAATGAAGAAATCAATATGGGAGAAGGCGATCATAGGCAACGTCGTTCCCCGGGAGCTTACCACGCAGAGAATCTGACCATTTGTGCGACTATCATCTCCACTCGCCGCTTCTCAAAACATATTTCTTCACACGTTCCTGATCCCCTTCCGCCCCTCTTGGGAAGTTTACAAGCGGGCGCAGCGCCTAACCGACTGCGGAAGGGGGTCATCCATGATAGGTACAGGTCAAGGGGAAGCGGAGATTCCCTTTCACTCGCGGGAACCCGGGGACCGTCTGTCCCCAGGTTCCCCATCCGCAGATGATCCTATTGGGCCTTCACTTCACCTTTAGTTTGAAAATGGTACGTCCGTGGGAGATGAGCGCGTCCACTTCGCGACCTCTGCGGATCGCATAATAAATCAATCCCCCGATTATCAAGACGCAGACGAGGACTAGGAGAGCCATTATGTTCATCACTATCGCCCTCCCGTCGGCTCTGGCGCAGGCCGAGGGCCTTTCGGCTGACTCGCTACCAGCTTGATTGCCTCAGCGACCTGTTGCGCATCTCCGAGCTTTTCCCTAACGTCTGCCGCCATCTTGGTGGCGGTTTCACTCAGTCTGTTCAATAACTCGGGAATTTTCTCGATGGCCGCAAGCCGCAGTTCCCGAGGCCCCTCGTTAAAGAGCCAATCCTCGGACGAGGCTTCGTCCTCCCCATAATTGTAATTTCCAATGACTCTGCTAAGCGAAATTCCCCATTTGCCATTGATTTTCTCATAACCTAGAAATTCATTCGTGAAGTCGCCCGATCGCTCGTTCTGCCGCTCTCGTATTTTTAGCCATGTCGCGACGCCTAGGTTGAGCTTCTTCAGTGCGGCATCTAAATCAACCACACACTTGCCCAGTTCATCTGACACGACGTTGAGATCAGTGGCGACCTTCGACAATTGTTGATATGAAGATTGGACTTTCGCGGAAAGAGATTCCCGCTCGGTGGGCATATATTACCTCCAAACCATCACGATGTTTGAATTTCCCCGCCAAATCAGGCGTGGGCTCCGCGGCAGCCTTCCGGCTTCCACCGGTACTACGCAGGCTGTCCGAAAACGCAGATATGATATCACGGTTTCCCTCATTTTGCGGAAAATTAATTGGGAGGGAAGGGAGGGAAGGGGACAGGCCACTCGTTACACTGGTTTTCGAGCGGTGGCCACACCCGCTAAAACCAGTGTAACGCGTTGTCCCGCGAAGTCCCTTAAATTTATCCACGAGTGATGATATCTTCTTCCACCACACCCAAGGAGGGCAGGATGAGGTTTAAAGGGACCATTTGGATTCGGACCTTTGCTTTGGCGCTAGCGTTTCTAACGGCAGGGTCGGCGATGGGAGCTGAAGGCGCCCCAAAGCCCGTGGTGCTCAAGGCTGCCCACCTCTTCGATTCGGTGTCTGGCAAATTGCTGGACCATGGCGTGATCGTCGTCTCGGGGAAGACCATTCAGGCCGTGGGGAGCGACGTGACGGTTCCCGCCGACGCGCGAACCATCGACCTCGGCGATGCGACGCTCGTTCCGGGGTTCATCGATGCCCACGTTCACCTGGAAGCAAGGTAGCGCAGAGGCAGCCGCAATTTGGCTTCCTCTGCGGTTCTTAGCATGGAAGCATTAACAACTGCATTGATGATAAAACATGAATCCCCGTGGACGGGCGACGAGCCGCTCCAGCCCTGCGTCTTTTCTGGGGGTCGGAATTTGCGATTGTGTTTCTGTCGGTCAGTTTAGAAAAGCCCGTCTGACCCAACGTGCGGCGGCGAGCGAAGGTCGCGATGGGTGAAATAGCCGCAGGGTCGGAGAGCGGGCCCTGCGCTACGTTTGCCGGCGTGGACCATCGGCGTGTGAGCCAGCGCCAAAGGCCGGGTGGCCATCAGCACATGCTCTTTTTAACTCTTTAGATCCTTACGGAATTACGTGAGAAGATGACGACGGAGGCAGAACGCGAATGCGCAGGAGCGGAACAAAGAACAGCAGGAGTAAGAAGTGGCGCAAAGAACTGAAAGCCTCGTGGTCGCGAAAGGCCCACCGGCGAGACAAACTCGAGGCCTACCTCAAGTCTCACCCGGAACAGAATGATATAACCAAAACATGAACTCTCTCACACTGCACAGGGAGAAAGAGGAACCTTTTGGGGACGGAAATGTTAGTGTGGCGCCAGGTTAAATCGCTGCTGCCAAGTTGGGCGCCGGGTGTCGCGTCCTTGCCGAAGTTCGGCGTGCTGGCGCATGGCGGCCTCGGCTCTCCCTTGGGGACACGGCTATGCTCGTATGAAGATGCAGGCGGTCGGCATAGCGCAGCAGCTTCTCAATGCTCACCTGCGCGATCCTACCCCTCAGCAGATTGCTCACCGACGGCTGGTATTCGTCGAGAACGGAAGTGAGTGGTGCCTGCGTATAGCCCTTAGCCTTCACGCGCTCAAGAATAGCGGACAGAAGCTCGGCCTTGATTTTCAGCGCACTGGCTTCCGACGCGGAAAACCCCAAGGCGTCGAAGATGTTTCCCTTCACCATATGCGTCGGCTTATTTTCCCGGGCGCTTTTCATAGCTTTTCTGCTCCTGCAATCGCTGCCTGACAAGATTGTGGCGCTGCCTGGCAACCGCGATGTCTCGACGATCCGTCTTCCTGCTCTCCTTCTCGAAGCAGTGCAGCACGTAGATTGTGTTTCCGATCTTGGACAGGTAGACCACGCTGTACCACGCGCGCACGTCGGCCTCTTTTAGTTCATAGACGCCCGGACCAATCGACCTCATGCTGCGGGTCTCGGACGTTGGCTCCCTGCCGATTTGTAGCTGCCGCAGCGAAAATCCGAGTGAGCGTTTCACATCATCGGGAAAGCCCGAAAGCACTTCCAGAGAGTCCCCCTCGAAGTGGAGTTCAGCGGCTGGCGGAAAACGATTCTTCGCTGGAAGCCATCATTCCGATCTTATCGCCATCCGCGCTTTTATACAAGATTTACTATAACCGCTTTCGGAAAATCTGTCCTGGTTCGGTTAAAGGCAGAGCGAGGCGAGTGGATGTTGGCGGGATGATTTATCCTGCGCTGAACCGCGCGAACCTCCGTTCCCGGCTGTTCCGAGAAGCTGCGCATTTATCAAGGCCGCTATGAGTCGCTGCTGGTCGAGTCCGGCGGTTATTGCCTGACCTTGGTTTGTTATGTGGAAAGGAACGCCCGGCTGGCGCACAGGCAGCCCACACTTTCCCGCAGCGGTTATCGGCAGAATTGAGATTAAGCATAAGGAAAATCGGGGCCGAAAGCTCGCGGGGGGAGGTGCAACACCGGCCTGGGGGTTGGTGGTCCAGGCGAAGTTGTCCCCGGGCGAGCGCAGTGAAGCGAGAATCGCGAAAGCCAGATTCAAGATTCAAAATTCAAGAAATGTCCCTACCGCTCGGCCCGACGCCAAGGCCTCTCACGCGCTCGCAGCATCATGGCCGGGACGGCCATGCCACAGGGAACGTAGCGCAGGGCCCGCTCTCCGGCCCTGCGGCACTTCTGGCCTGCGGAGGGCCTTGGCTCGACGCACGGGGAAATTCCGATGGGCGAAAGCCGGGCCTCGCAGGAAAGGCCCGATGGAAAAGCCGCAAGGCTGGAGAGCGAGCCTTGCGCTACGTTCTGCCGCGCTACGTTTTGCCGGGTGGCCTACGCCGCCCGCCCACACTTTCCCCCAACGGTTATCGGCAGAATCGAGATTGAAGATGAGGGGGGCCGAGTGCTGCTCGGCCCTACAGCGACGCTTGCCAAACCCAAAGGGTTCGGAGCGAAGGGAGCCGGGCTCGAGCCCGGCTCCCCAAGGATTTTTCCAACCCTCGACGCAACTTTAAGGCACCACCCGTTTGCCCGTACGATTTCCCCTCTTCGTTTGCTAAGATAGTGGGTTGATAATTCAGGTTTACGAAGCGGCGCTTTCCAGCTATTATCGTATGCAACAAGGCTCGCCGGGGTAGTTCCACCGCCTGACTGCCGGGCGGTAGGTGCCCGCCCTCGGGCGCAGCCGCGAAAACAATTACGCCGTAGTGGAGGACGACACTTGAAACGGAAAATAGCGACATGTAAGGTCTGCGGTTGGCACGGATGGATCATTCACCACAATACCGATCACTGCGAACGCTATCTTCGGATCAAGAAGATGTACCTTTCCGGGATGACCTCCCGCGAGATTGGACGAGAGCTGGGCACTTCCGGCACTCTGGTGCTCAATGTGCTGAAAGCCGTCAGAGTCAAGACCCGTTCTCCCGGCGGATTGAACAATCCCGGCGGCATCAATGGCCGCTCGAGATTAACTCCCTTGCATCGGGCCGACGAGCCAAATCCTAAACCGATCAACAAGTCTTAGGTGAAAAACTAAGACCCTTCCAAGCTGAGCTTCCGCCCAGTGCCCACGCCTACTCCTGCGCTCTCAGCAGCAAATAGCGGACCGGCGAAACGAGCCGGGCATTCCTGTCGACATGCGGGGTTGCATCCCGGTGGATTCGTGGCGGGGGAGACACGGAGCGAAGCCATGAATTAGAATTGAACCTCCATGCTGAGTGATTTTCGCCAACTCTTGCGCCAGAACCGGAACTACCGCTACACGTGGATTGGCCAAGTGGTGAGTGAAATCGGCGATCACTTCAATAACATCGCCGTATTCAGCCTGGCGATGGAGACAACCCATTCGGGCCTCGTGGTCAGCGGCGTCATGCTGTCGCGGGCCGTCGCCGTAGTCATGGCTGGACCACTGAGTGGCGTCATCCTCGATCGGTTCGATCGTAAGCGCATCATGCTCGCGAGCGACCTGATCCGCACAGTGATCGCCCTGGCATTTGTGCTGACGGTCCGCCATCACCAGACCGCCCTGCTCTATGGACTGAGCGCGCTGCTGATGTTCGCGTCTCCTTTCTTCACCAGCGGCCGCACTGCCATTCTGCCCACCATCACCAGCCGCGAGGAATTGCACACCGCCAATTCCCTGACCCAGACCACGCAATGGACGACGCTGACAGTGGGAACCATGGTGGCGGGTCTGAGCGCGGCAACCCTGGGTTACCAGTGGGCCTTTGTTTTGAATTCGCTCTCTTTCCTCGGCTCCGCAGCCTGTATCTGGCAATTGCGGGTCAAGGGCAGTTTTCGGGCGAAGCGCGAGGCGCTGACGGAGGAGCAAGTGGTACGCCCGTGGCGCGAATATAAGGAGGGCCTGCGCTACATGCGCTCGTCGCCGCTGATTCTGGGGATTTCCCTGATCGGTGTGGGATGGGCCACGGGCGGGGGCGCTGCCCAAATCCTCTTCTCCTTGTTTGGTGAACAGGTTTTCAATCGCGGACCGGCGGGGATTGGCATCGTGTGGAGCGCCGCGGGTGTGGGACTGTTGGTGGGCGGAGTGTTTGCCCACACGATTGGCCAGCGAATCAGCTTCGGCAATTACAAGCGCGCCGTGGTGATCTGCTATGTTGTTCACGGCGGCGCCTATGTCCTGTTCAGCCAAATGACGAATTTCGCCGCCGCCCTCTTTTTCATCGCCCTCTCCCGCGCGGGTGTTGCCGTAAGCTCCGTCCTCAATACGTCGCAATTGCTTCGGCGCGTTCCGGATGAATTCCGGGGCAGGGTGTTTTCCACAGCGGAATCGCTGACTTGGTCTACGATGATGGTTTCCATGACGGTGGCGGGCATCGCTTCCCAATATCACAGTCCACGGACCATCGGGTTTGTGGCGGGCATCCTCAGTTCGAGCACTGCACTGTTTTGGGGATATGCGAATTGGAAGGGGAAGCTTCCCGAGACAGAACCCTTAGCCCCGGAGCACGGGGAAGTTGAGGTCCACGGTGAACCCAGGTGGAGTGGCTAGTAGCTGGCCACGGACCGCGATTCATCGACCGTCGTCGGGGCACGCCATGGCGTGTCCTTACGGCGCTCAGCGAGCGCCGATACGATTCGTGTCTTTGAATCTAAAGGAAGGCAAAAATGAGTGAGGCAAAGCCATTGGCCGTAGTGACCGGCGCATCGAGCGGCATCGGCGCGGTCTTTGCGCGGGCGCTTGCGGCGCGGGGTTACGACCTGGCGCTGGTGGCGCGCCGCCACGATCGCCTGCGGGAGTTGGGCGACGAACTCGGCGGCAAATTCCATGTGAACTGCACACCGTTGGTCGCCGACCTGACCCGCGATGCCGACATGCTCACGGTTGAGGAATACCTTGCCGGCGCCGCGAATCTTCAGTTGCTCGTGAATAACGCCGGGTTCGGCACCATGGGGCGGTTCTACGAAGCGTCGATCGAGAGCCAGGACGCCATGCATCGCTTGCACGTGCTGGCCACGATGCGCCTCAGTCACGCGGCGCTGCGCAATATGACCGCGCGCAACCAGGGCGCCATCATCAACGTCGCATCCGTCGCCGCCTTCGTGCCACGGCCCGGCAGCATTAGCTATTACGCCACCAAAGGCTGGATCGCCAGTTTCACCGAAGGCCTTTATCTGGAACTCGCCGGTGCGGGATCGCGCGTGCGCGTACAAGCTCTGTGTCCGGGATTCACCTATACGGAATTCCACGATGTGTTGGGGGTTGACCGGAACTTCATCTCGAATGCCTGGTGGATGCCCGCCGAGGATGTGGTGAAGGTTTCACTCGAAGGTCTGGAAAAGCGCAAGCTCTTCGTGGTGCCGGGGTGGCGCTACAAGTTGCTCGTCGGGCTCATCCGAATAATGCCCCGGGGAATCGTGCACTACGCGCTAACGAAAGGCCCAGCGGGTCTCCGCCGCGAAAGGAAGCCTGCCGTGGTTCCTCCGAAGTAAGTTCTCGGCCCTCAGTGTTCAATCGTCAGTAAAAGCTTCTACGGAGCGTCAACCGGGGTTGTAAAAAGATCAAGACGCTTCGAGTCGAAGAACCTCGACCCGGATTTCGACACAACCTACTGCCCGGAATTCGCCGTCTGAGGTTTGTGCGTCCGTTTCCGATGCCGCGCGTGCCGTCGGGTGGTCGTTTTTTTGTGGTGGACCGCAGGCTTTTCCGGCGCCGGCGCCGGCAGCGGAAGGTCGGAGTTGAACATCGCGCGCGCAATCCTCCACGACCCGCCAGCCTGTTTGCGCCAAATGGTCAGGTACTTGCCGTGGTCCTCGGTGGCTGCCGCCCCGACATGGGTCACGGTCATGGAATACGTCCCTCGTTCATATGCCAGGTTCCCTTCCCCCTCGATTTCCACACTCTGCTCCTGCAGATTGGTAATGGGGGGATAAGCCTCCATCCAGGCCTGAAGGGGCACCTTGCCTTGGACTGCAGCCTGGTTGGGCGGCATTAGGATAGCGTCCTCGGCGTACAGGGCCAAGTCCCCTTTCCAGTCTTGGGCGTTCGTTAGCTTCACATCGTTCTCTTGAGTCTGCCGAATCGCTGCTTGGTCAGCCTTGGACAGTCCCGTTTGTCGCTGACATCCGACACTGATTCCCAGGCAGACCGCTATGCCCACCCTCCAAACGAGTCCCTTTTGCATCGCATCGGCCTCCTGTCTTATTGTTTCGCCCCGGAATTCTCAAGAAGTAAGCGAGAAAAGGCAGCGCCTCTACCGGTTGGATCAAAAAAGTCAAAAGTCTGGTAGCGGGGGGGAGGATCGAACTCCCGACCTAGGGATTATGAGACCCTCGCTCTACCACTGAGCTACCCCGCCATGTATTTCTGTTTCGATTTGCGAGCGGTCGCACAACTCATCATAGTAGGGTATACCCTCGTGAGAGGTCAAGGAATGCGGCGTATCGAGCCGATCGGGTGACGGCCTGCGGCTGCTTCTTGTGGATTTCGGGCTTCTGATAAGAAGCAGCGTTAAGAATTCCTATCTCTACTGCCCAAAGAATTTCTCCAGAAATTCGACCTCGTGCTCGGCCAGGGCCATATACTTCTTCGCCGTCACAGGGTCTCCGGCATTCATGGCCGCGTCAAACCTATCCATGTTCATTTTCATGCGCGTCTGGGAAGCCGACACATCCGCGCGTAAGTTGCCGCCGGTCGACCCCACTTGCTTGCGCAGGCTCTCCACGCTATCGTTCATGGCCTGGGCGCGCACCGCCAGCTTGGTGTGCAGATCACCCAATTCCTCCATTTCCTGCGCGGTCTCGGCGTTATTCCCCGCCGGCGCTGCCGTAGGAGCTACCTGTCCGCCCGCAGGCGGCGCGGGCACGTCCGGTGCGGAGGGAGTCTGCTCTCCCCCTGCTGCCAGATTCGAAGCACTGACCTGGTTTGGCGGCGACGACTTCTTGGCCGCGCGCATCATGCTCCCCCCGGGGTTGGCCGGATTCTGCGTCGCCGGCACTCCGGAATTAGGGTTCGGGGATGCCCCCGCTCCCCCCACCGTAGACGGTGCATTGCCTCCATCCGCGACCCCCACCGTTGGGTTTGCTCCCGGGCCGGATGGCGTTGTCGACGTGGGAGAATTCGGCGCTCCCGCATTGGGCGTGGCCGGCGAGGTCATCTGCGCCGTCTGGTCGCCGCTGGCATGGGTCTTCAGGAAGCGCGGAATCTGCGTCGCTCCCACCACGATAATCGCCAGCGCGATCAACGCTCCCAGGGTCATATAGAGCCCACGATAGCCTTTCGAGCCGCTTGGGGCGGGGGCGCTCTGGGCAGCAACCGGTGGCCTCGCGGCTCCGGAAGGTTGTGGCGGTTGGGCCATCACCGCGGGCTGTGGGCCGGTCGGAATGTACCCCCCAGAGGGTGCAAGCGGACCTCCTACCGGCATCGGCTGCGTGTAACCGGCCGGGGCAACTCCGCCGGGCGACGATACCATACCGGTAGCCGAGGCCTGCTCCGCGCTGATCCCTCCGATCGCTCCTCCCACCGCTTGCATCGGCGTGGCATTCAGCCCCGTGGTGATGCTTCCCAGCGCCGCGCTGAACGCCTCGGCAGTTTGAAAGCGCTTCGCCGGGTCCTTCTCCAGCGAGATCATGATGATGTCGTTCAGCGCTCGCGGCAAGTCCGGCATCACTTGAATGGGCGGCAGCGGCGTCTGTTTCAGTTGCGCCACCATAATGTCGAAATCGCTCTTCCCCTGGAACGGCCGCGATCGCGTGACCAACTCATACAGCGACACCCCCAGCGAGTAGAGGTCCGAGCGCCCATCCAACTCGTTCCCCTGTACCTGCTCTGCCGACATATAGTACAGCGACCCCATCGTCGTCCCCGTCTGCGTCAGCTTGCGCTCGGTCTTGGATTTGGCAATGCCAAAGTCCATCAGCTTGATCACGTTGTCGGGGGTCAGCATCATGTTGGCCGGCTTGATGTCGCGGTGAATCACCCCGTGTTTGTGCGCGTATCCCAGAGCCGCCAGCGCCTGCCGGATGTAGTCGATTGAGTCGGCCAGGGGAATCGGCCCGGCCTGCGCCCGCTCCTCCAGAGTTCGTCCCCTCCACATACTCCATCACCATGAGCAGTTGATTCTCCAGGCGAAACGCCGTACGCAGCCCGGCGATGTTGGGATGGTTCAAACTCGCCAGCACCTTGATCTCGCGCATGAACCGGTCCGCCAGGCCCTGGTCTTCCGCCAAGTCCGGCAGCAGCACCTTCAAGGCGTCTACGCGGTCGGAGATCTGGTTCTTGACCTTATAGACCTTCCCCATTCCCCCCGCGCCCAATAACCCGATGATCTGATAATCCCCTACCGTGTCGCCGACTTGAAAACTCATCGCCTACCTCCTGCCCTCAGCGCTCACTACCCCGCGCGGGCCGCCTCTGTCCCCTGTAACCTGTGACCTGTAACCTATTGCACCGTCTCCACCGCGTCTCCCACCTTGGGTGGCGCCGGTCCCACATACGTCCCCGTCGACGAGTTGTCATCCGCCTGGGTGATCGTCACATCCCCCAGCCGTGTCTCGATGGTCTTCAAAACCTTCCCCGTCGCCGGGTCGCGGATTTCCTTCCCCTTGCGGAAGATCCCCAGCTTGTCCCCCACCTTCACTCCGGCCCGCGTCCCTACGTTCAGAATCAAGGTATTATCCGTAACGTCCGCCACCAGGCCCGAAACCGTTATCACTTTGGTCGGAAGTTTTGCCGCCGCGTCTTCCAGTTGTTTCGAGCAGTCGGCCACCGCCTGGCTGGTCGCCTCACCCAGAATCGTTGCCCCGAAGTTCGCGCTTCCCATGTCATACGCCCCGCCGCCACCGCCGCTGGAACTTCCCCCGCCCCCGAGCAGCGACGTGCCCGAGCGCGTCGATTGTCCCTTGCCGTCCACCGCCGCCAGAATCTCCGCCGTGGTCGTATCCACCATGCGAGCGCTGATCACCACCACCGCCTTGGCCTTGTGCGTCCCGATGCCCCCTAGTCCGTACTTGCCGGCGATTCCACCAATGGCGCTGCCCCCCACGCTGCGATTCTGGTCGTCCCGCCCGAACTGCGTCACGCTGCCGATGATGATCGCGTCCAAACCCAGAATCCGCCCGATCTTCGCCGCCGTGTCGGGGTTGGCGCGGTCGCTGTTGGAAAAATTCTGCTCCGTCAGGATCTTCTCGATCGCCTTGCGCTCAATCACCGAGTACACCTGATCCTTCACCAACTGCGTCACCATCAAGTCCGTGATCCCTTTGCCCACGTCCTGGTTCGCTCCAAAAATCGCGCTCACGTTGTTCTGCACCGCGCCAAAATCAAAGTCCATCACCGCCACCCGCTTCTTGGTCTGCGCCCACCCTCCCGACGCCATCGTCAGGGTGATCAAAAGAACCCCTAGAATTCTCCGCATGGTTTCCTCCGAAGTCGAACTGGGCACAGTAATAATCCAAGTCAAGGCATCCCGGCGGGCAGACGACCGATCAAAACGCTACGACGCCGCTAAGAGATCTCTTTGCCACGGGTGAAGACCTATCCGTCCCTCCACCCTCGTCGGAGGGATCGGAATCTTAACTTTTTCTGGCCCAAGTTCCCTGGATGATGCTCTGCCACTAGCCAATGGGCCGATTGTAACACCTTGTGCAACAGAATAAAAGGCGTACTCAGAGCCAAGAAATCGGGCAAGCGAACGGGCGCCAACAAGGGATCGTGTCTGCGATTAGTGCGGAGGTGGGGCCAAACGCTTGCCGTTGCGGGCTTCGAGGCGTTTGGTTTGCTCGGCTTGCATCTCGGTGACGCTTTGGAGAACCTGCGGGGAGTAAAAGGCCCGAACCAGGACGGGATTGGTCCAACGAGGTTCCACTTTGGCCGCCGACGCATAATTCTTCAAAGCCTCGTCCACTCGGTGCAACTTCCACTGGGCAATTGCCAAGCCCATCTGCGGCGTGTTCCATTGGGCGGAGCCATACCCTACCCTCGGCTGTGCTGTGGTGAATTGGGGGATGGCGGCTTCGAATTCGCCCTGTTCCATTTCCGACCAGGCCAAGTCATTTTGCAGGCGTTCATCCCTCGGCCTCTTCTGGGCCAGGCGCCGCAGCAGCACCTCGGCTTCGGAATACTTCGCGGCGCGGTAATACCACCATCCCAGGCGGCCCATGACTTCGGGAGAAATCCGGCTCATCCCAACTCGTTCGGCGATTCCCACCAACTCACTCGCCGGGGCCGAATCTCCTGCCGTCAGCGAGAGACCGGCATGCTCGATCCTGATCTGCATCTCGATCATGGCGGCCGAAACGTTCCGGTCCGTCAGCATAAAGCTGCGGAAATCCTGCACCGCAGCCTGGCCAAGGTTCGCCGCGCTTAAGGCATCCGCGTAACTCCACACCAGTTGCATTTGCGGCAGGATACGTTTGGGCGTCAGATCCAGAAGGTTTCTGTAAGCCTTGGCCGCCGCGGAAAAGTCTCCCAACGCCATTTCGGCGCTGGCTTGAATGGCCAAGGCGTCCCACGCGTGTGGCCGAAGCGTTAACCAGAACGCCGCCGTGTCGAGCTCCTGCCGGCTGTGCTGTGCGTCCAAAGCTCGGCGGGCGGTCGAGGCTGTGTAGGTAACAACGTCCTGGGCATCGGCGGGATACAGGTTTAGTAGCCTTTGGTATGTGGCGCCAGCCGCCGAGTAATCCGACATCGCGATCTGCGCATCCGCCAGGACAGTGAGAGCCTTCGCATTCTCGGGTTGCAAATCGAGCGAGGCGGTGGCAAACTTCGCAGCCTGGTCGAAATGTTGCGCGGTTAGCGCGCCCATGGCAAGGTTGTTCGCAAATTCGCCAACCGCGCCCGCATCAGGGGAAGAGACTGCCAAGACCTGGCGATAGCTTGCCAAGCCCGCGGGAAATTCCATCAAGGCAAATTGGGCTTCGGCGAGCACGGTGAGAGCGTCGGTTTGATCGGCATGCAAGCCGAGCGAGCGGGCTGCCGCCGATTCGGCCGCCGCGAAGTTCCTGGCGCCCAAGGCTCGACGCGCGCGCTCGGTCAAATACACATACTCCACTCCCAGTGGTTGCTCGGAGGTTTTGGTCTCCCAATGTTCGTCCGAGATTAATGTTCGAATTTGTGCAATGCGCTCGGAAGGCAGTGGGTGCGAGCGGAAATAGCCCTCCAGGGTTTCCTGCGCGAGTGTGGAAAGTTCCTCCTCGGGCGTCTGTGCCCTCCTCGTTTTCGGCTGGAAAAGCTGGTCAAAGGTCTGGAACAGCCGCACCGCGCCGAGAGGGGAATAATCGGCCTTCACGGCCAGCCGCGTGCCTTCGCGGTCGGCCTCAAGCTCCTGAGTCTTGCTATAACCCTCTTCGAAGACAGCTACGGGGATCATCACCAGCGCGTCGAGCGGCAGCTTGTGCACCGCCGCTTGCGTCTGGACGCGCTCCGCGCAATGGTAATGGTCGATGTGCTCGACTTCGTGGCCCAGGACGTTTGCTAACTCGTCTTCACTGTCCATCAGGGCGATCATTCCGCCACCGATAAAAACATGTCCGCCCGGCAGGGCGAAGGCGTTGGCGAAGCTGGGATCGGAAATATAGTGGAAGCGGTAAGGCAGCTTGCGGTGGGCGCCCGCCGAGACACGGCGGCCCACTTTGTTGATGTAGTCCTGGACGACGCGCGTGGAGGGAGCGTCCTTGCCAGAGATTCCGATGCCGCCGTACTCTTTTGCCAGCTCGTTGCCGATCTTGATTTCTTCCTCATCGGACATGCGGGTAAAGGTGACGGGGAGCCGCGTGAGCTCGTGCTCCGTGTCCCCAACAAGTGAGAGTACGGCTTCTGGACCTACCGGCGCATTGATCCTCTGCTTCTGGCTCGCGATTAGAGCCGCGCCGAGGAGCAGCAAGATAATGGCAAAAGCGCCCCACTGTTTCATAAGTACGCTCGCAGAACTTCCTTGTACCGCGTATACAGGAACGAAACCGAGAGTAAGGCAACGCCCAGGGCGATGAACGTCAAATAGCGGTCGCGCGGCTCGAGGCCCCAGACATCGACGAAAATGATCTTGCCGACACAAACCAGGAGCAAACCCAGGGCGCTTAGGCGGAAGCTGCGCTCTTTAACGGACAGGGCAAATAGAAACACCGCGACTGCCTCCGCTCCCCACGCCACCGTGGACATGCCGTAGGCGCGCAGCTCCAAGTAAAGCAGGCCGGTGAGCAAGATGAACGAGACAAAAAAGAATACCTGGGCGGGATTGCGATTAATGCCAGCCAAGGCTCGCCTTAGCAGTCCGTTCGCTTTAGCCGCCGCTTCCGGCCGCACTAGCTTGAGGCGGCGAGCGACAAGAAGCCCGAGGAACACCAGGACAATGGAGGTCCCCACCGTCATCCACCGCCCCGACCAAATGGAAGGTGGAGGGAAGTAACTGCGCTGATAGAAGTTGTGGAGAAAGGTGCGGAAGAAAACTCCCGCCGAAAGTAACAGCGCCTGGCCCAGAAAAATTCGTCGTCCAAATCGCCAGGCAATTAAAACAAACAATAAAACGAGACTCGCCCAAGCGGCCGCAATCCAGTCGAGTCCCAGCTCAAAACGCATTGCGCCGGCAAGAGTAATGGTGCCGAGGTAGCAGTGGAGATCCGCCGCCTTGAGCCGAGAGTCGGTCGCGAGAAAATCTTGGGAATGATCTTCGAGCCGCCCATAGACGAAATAAAACAGGAGCGCCAGAGGGAGCGCAGTGTATAAGCGCGGGCTCAGTTGCCCTGCAGTCTGCTCGGCATTGAAGTTGACGAAAAAGATTCTCAAGAAACTGGCCACGAAGAGTGCATAGCTTTGGAGGCGCAACGATGCGGATCGGCGTTCGAAGCCCAACTGAAATAACACCAGACCGATTAAGGCCCAGCCCAGCGCGACGCTTGCCGGCCAAAGCTGATACCACGCCAGCAGCGCTACCACGAACGTCGCTACCCAGGTGTAGGCCTCAGGGATTCGGACGGTCCGGATCGTTGCGGAAAGGCCGATCCAACGCGAAGCCAGGTACAAGAGAGCCGCGGCGACGGAGATGGAAATGACCTCCCGCGCGTTGAAATATGAAACCTCGACAACGGCGAAATTGGCAAAGACCACGCGCAGAAATCCGAGCACGGCGAAGCTATTGGCCAGAACAGACAACTCATCGATTTTCCAGCGAGCTCCCACCACCGCCAGAAGAAGGGCCGAGGCGGCAAATCCCACCGCCAGCCAGGGCTCCGTGCAGACCGCCCAAACGGCCGCGAGCAGCAGGAAACCTCCTAAATAAGACTGAAATCGGTAAAACTTTTTCTCGAACCCAGCATTGATAAGATCTGGCCAGCGACGAGGAACCCAATGGGCGTTGGCGAAGATGATGAAGGCGGCGAGGGCAAAAATCAATGCGCGGCGCGGATCGCTGAAGTCTGCCGCCTTGGCTTCCCGAAGATCGAAGAGGTGCCGGGTATCGACGAGAAACATATGGCCGGCCACCAGCAACTCTGCCGCGATGCCGAGCCACCGGAAGAGAATCTCCCGGGTAAAAACACCAGCGAGAAACAACGCCTCGGCTTCCGCCAGCCAGATGACCGAAAGCTGTCCGCCGGAGTAGCGGTAGGGGAAGGCGGCAAGCAGCATTGTCGCGCCGAGAGTGGTGAGAATGACAAAGGCGGTGCGGCGCCGGCGCGTAATCGGCAACTGGCCCAATACCAATTCCACACTTCCTACGCTCAAGAGGAACCAAAACGCCAGCTCGGGATGGACCGATTGGTACTTGATCAGGGCATGGAAAAGGAAGGTGTTCAGCAATGCCGCGACCGTTGAGATGTTTTCCTCTTGCGGCGCATCGATGCGACGGAAAATATATGAGAATCTGAAAATCAGCCAATAACCAAGCAAGATGACGGTACTCGACACGAGCTCCGGGAAAGGGTGATGATGCCGGCCCATGGGCTCGATGATGGGACGCAGCCAGTAAAAGTGATTCAAGAAGATGGCTAGGATCGCCAGAACTTCGAGGTCAAACCATCGCCTCTTTCCCACGATCACAACTAACGCCACGGCCAGGATGGCACTCGCGATGAGACTGGTGGCGCCGGCGTGGCTGATGTTGATCGTGGTGAAAGCGAGCAGAAATGCGAGCCCGGTGACGACCCGGGATTGATAGCGCAGCGTGTGGGCCACCATCGCTGCGGCCACGAGCGTCAGTAAAACAAAATCCAATGATTCCGATTTCAGGATTCTCGCGGCGCTAATGTGATTCATTGCATAGGTGGTGAAGTAAAGGAGCGCCCAACCGCCACCGAGGGCCGCGCGGGCGAGGATTCGCCACCGTTCGAGCCGCTCAAAGTAAAAGCCCGCGACGAGAAACGCTGCGCTGACGGCGAAGCCCACCAACACTTTCCCGGCCGGACCCAGCTCGCGCATCTCATACGCCAAAAACAGCGCCACACCAATCACCACGCTGACCATACCGAGTTTATTTAGCCAATCGGTGCCGAGAACTTCTTCTAAATTGAGAATGCGCTTGGCGGCCTGGTGAGCCGATGGCTTTTGCGCGCCCGGTACTTGGATCTGCGGTGGTGCCATGGGTACCGCCGGAGCTTTCATAGCGGGCGGTTCCGCGCGAGGCAAAGTAGAAATAGCCGGTTCTTTGGGTTCGGCGGTTGCTGCTCCCTGAGGTGCAACGAGCGCGGGCCATGCAAATGTTAGGGCCGCTGCAGAAGGCGAAGGCTCGATTGTCGGCGCACCTGTCCCTACTGCTCCCGTGGAAGGCGTGGGTGGTTCAGATGCGACAGCCGCGGCGGGCGCAGGGACCTCTCGTCCCGTCGATGCCTTGCGCAGATCATGAAGCGCCTGCTGCAAAGCGATGCCCTGCGCCTTAAATCGACCTTGGAGTTCGTTGAGCTGTGCTTCTACTGCATCAACGCGTTTGGCAAGTCTTCGTGAATCCTCCTGACTCTGCACAGCAAGCTTTCTCGCGGACTGGGCACGAATCCACGCGATGATCGGAAGAACAACGAAGAGGCCAAGGAGGCCCAGCCCGACCACTGCGCCGAAGAACTCTAGAATGCCGTCCACAGAAATGACTCCGCGAGAAATGGTGCGTATGCTAGCACCGAAAGAGAAAGCAAACAACGACGCGTGACAATTTCGAAGATTCCATACGCGTTATTCTGCGGGGTTCATGGCGACCACCTCTACAGGGCGTGTGACAGTTTTCCAAGTGTCATAGGGGGGCAATGGATGAATTCACCACGGAGGCACGGGGAACAGAGAGAAAAGCACCTCTGTCGGCTGGAAGACTCAATTCCTGCCTCAGGGGACAAGGGATCCGCTGCTATAATTGGTTACAGGCGTTGATGAAGGCGGACTGAGGGCTGAATGAAACCCGTGGTGATCGCCGGAGGAGGATTGGCGGGAAGCGAGGCGGCGTGGCAATTGGCTGAGCGCGGCGTCGCCGTGACGCTTTTCGAAATGCGTCCGGCGCGCCCGACTCCGGCGCATAAAACCGACCGGCTGGCGGAACTGGTTTGCAGCAACTCTCTGAAGTCGAATAGCCCCGGCGCGGCCTCGTGGCTTCTCAAGGAGGAGTTGCGGCGCGCGGGCTCGCTACTGCTGCGCATCGCAGGTGAATGTGCTGTGCCAGGAGGTTCGGCGTTGGCAGTGGATCGCGAGCGCTTTGCCGACGGCGTCACAGCCGCCATTTCCGGCCACCCGTTCATCACGCTTGCGGCGCGAAGAATTGCGCGAGGTTCCGACCGATAGCCTGGCGCTGATCGCGACTGGGCCGCTCACCTCCGACGCACTGGCGGCTCGATTGGAAGCGCTGACGGGATCCGAGAACCTCGCATTCTACGATGCCATCAGCCCCGTCGTGGATGCGGAAACCCTAAACACGGAACGCATTTTTCCTGCCTCACGATACGGCAAGGGTGGTGGCGAAGACTATCTGAACTGCCCCTTCACCGAGGATGAATACCGCATCTTCTATGAGGCGCTGGAGAGCGCGGAGACCGTTCAGGCGCACGAGTTTGAAAATGTGAAGTTTTTCGAGGCTTGCCTTCCAATCGAAGAGCTCGGGAGGCGCGGATATGACACGCTCCGTTTCGGCCCGATGAAACCCGTGGGGCTCATCGATCCGAGCACGGGCCGCCAGCCGTTCGCCGTGGTGCAATTGCGGGCTGAGAATCTGCGTTTCTCGAGCTACAACCTGGTGGGTTTTCAGAATCACCTGAAGTTCCCCGAGCAGAAACGGATTATGCGGCTTATTCCGGGTCTCGAGAACGCGGAGTTCCTGAGACTAGGGCAGATTCATCGCAACACCTTTATCAATGCGCCGCGGCTGCTGAATCCGGATCTGAGCTTTCGCGCGGCGCCCGAGGTTTTCGTCGCGGGTCAGCTTTCGGGCGTCGAGGGGTACGTAGAATGCATTGCGACGGGGCTTTTGGCTGGCAGAGCGCTAGCGACTCGGGCGCAGAGCGGCGCTGGCGCGACTGCACTTGTCGGGAACAGCGACACTGGCCCAGGGCCGAACGCCGTTCGGCCCTACGAACCCCCACCGCGCACGTCAGCCCTTGGGTCGCTGGTGCACTACGTCACTCATGCTGCGTCGGGGAGCTACCAGCCCGCGAACATTTCCTTTGACCTGCTGCCTCCGATCGAAGGTCTGCCGCGAGCCATCGCCCGCGATCGTCGCGCGCGGCGGGCGAAGCAGTGTGAACGGGCGTTGGCGGATTTTGAGGGCTGGCTTTCCGAAATCAGCTTTCAGCCGTCAGCTCAAGCCTTAGCGGAAAGCTGAGTGAGTGAGAGCGCAACTCTCAGAGCTCACAACCCCTGACTTGCGACGAACCATGGATGAACTTCTAACGCGCTACGTCAACTACCTTCGCTACGAGCGGAACGCTTCGCCCCACACGATTCGCAACTATCAGAGCGACTTGGTGCAATTTCGCGATTATTTGAAGGAGGCAAATGCAGAAGCCACGGTGGACGTGCGCACGATCGACGCGTTGCACATCCGCGGGTTTCTAGCTTATCTTTTCGGTCGCGAAAAAAAGAAGACTTCCATCGCCCGCAAGCTGGCCGCGGTGCGGGCCTTTTACAAGTTTCTCGCCAAAGAGGGAGTGCTGGCCGCCAATCCGGCCGCTACCGTTTCCACGCCCAAGATTGACAAAACGCTGCCTCGAATTATGACAGAAGAGGAGATGAACAACTTCCTTAACCGCGTTGCTGAAGCAGTCAAGAGTGGCGAGCCCATGATGCACCGCGATCGCGCCATCCTGGAATTACTCTATGCCTCGGGCTTGCGGGTGAGCGAACTGGCCGGCCTCGACCTGCGAAGCGTCAACTTTGGCGACGGAATGGTGTTGGTTCGCGGCAAGGGCCGCAAAGAACGCATTGTGCCTTTCGGTTCCAAAGCCAAGCAGGCACTGGAGGACTATCTTCCCATTCGCGAACGACTTTTGATGGAAGTGAAGAGGAGCGGGCAGACCGCGCTGTTTCTCAACACCAAGGGCGAGCGTCTGACCACCCGCTCCGTCGACCGGTTGCTGAAAAAATACGTCCTGAGTTTCGGGCCGAATGTGAAGACCAGCCCACACTCGATGAGGCACGCCTTCGCATCCCACCTGCTCACCGAAGGCGCCGACCTCCGCACCATCCAGGAAATGCTCGGGCACCGGAGCCTTGCCACGACGCAAAAATACACGCAGGTTTCGATCAAACAATTAATCGACGTTTACGATAAAACGCATCCGAAGGCGTGAGATGGGAAGCGAAACATTCGGGGCGAGAAGTTAGAAGCCGGGAACTAGGATTTGGGACAGGGTGGGGAGAACTCGTGAGCGCGGTTCTTTCTCCCCACTTCTCGACTTTAACCGGTGACTCGCGTCTTTATTGCGATTCCCGGTGGCGATGACTCAAAAACCAATCGCCGACGTCCGCCGATGCTTCCGAGAGCATTCCGAAAACCGGCGTACCCATGCGCACGGCAAGCGCGAGACTTCTTGCACCCAGCCACACCGCCAGCCGCTCAGCCGAACGCGTCGGGTCATGGAAATCAACGCGTGGGCGAATCTGCGCGCCCTCAGTTCGATAGTTGGTCACGACAAGGCCAGCATACACCGCCGCTCCAGCCAGGACGGCTACCTCAAGAAGACCGGTAAAGATGTTCTGCAACTCAGCTCCGACCACTTTGTCACTCTCTCTTCCTTCGACTAATCACTCAGTCTATTCGATTCCGCATAACCCTAAAGGGTTACCCGAAATTCTTGAATTTCGATAATACCTTCCCCTCCTAATAGTTAGCCATAGCACTTCCGTGCCACATATTGTAGATACGATGGAAAAATTGCCCGAGGTGATCGATCGCGGTGCTCTCGGTCAGGAAATTTCTTAAGTTTCCACCTCACGATGTTAGAATCGGAAGAAGCAGAGGGACTAACCTTCAATTCCTCAATGGCCTGGGGGGACCGCTCTGCGGCTGCACGCATAGTACACCGGACCCAAGCCCTTGGAAACGCTAATGCCGATGCCGTCTAACCTCTACTACTTCGATCCTTGTGGCGCCCGGGGCGGTTTGCACAACCTCGGCAAGGATTACCGGCTTATCGCCCTGCCTCGCGGCAAAGCGAAACCACCCGTTTGGGAGCTGCCAGCGGTTCTGCTTGTCGATGCGGGTGAAGATGACTTGGCGCGCCTGGAAAAGTCCGCCCCCAAGTCAGACGCTTGGCGGATCATTTGCATTCTGGATGGCGCCATTCCCCACTCCCGCAAGCTGAAACCGCGCATATTCGCCGTGCTTCCGCGCGATGTGTCCGGCATAGTTCTGGAAAAGACCGTGGAGAAAGCGTTTGAAAACCTCCACGCACAGGAAGAGCAAGACCGCACGCGGCAGGAATTACGGCAGGCCGTCGCAGATCTCGAAACGCTCAATAAGATCGGAAAAGCACTTACCATTGAGCGAAACACCGACTCGCTACTTGGACTGATTTTGCGCAAGAGCCGTGAAATCACTTATGCCGATGCTGGCTCGCTCTATCTCGTGGAAGAGGAGGAGAAGGAGGACGGCCGCAAGCATCTGGTTTTCAAGCTGACGCAGAACGACAGCCATTCGGTACCCTTTTCCCGGTTTGAGCTGCGCATTGACAAAACCAGCTCAGCCGGTTACGCTGCCGACACCGGACAGATCCTCAACATCGAAGACGCTTACCGCATTCGCAATCTGCCTTTCCGGTTCAACCGCGATTTTGACCAGAAGTTCGGCTATCGCACCAAGTCCATGCTGGTTCTTCCCATGAAGAATCAGAAGGACGAAGTGATTGGGGTGCTTCAGCTCATCAATTCCAAGAAGCATCCCGGCGTGAAACTGACCTCGTCCAAGATAGTAAGGGAGGAAGTCGGACCGTTTTCGCAGCAGAGCCAGGACCTAGCGTCATCGCTGGCCAGCCAAGCGGCAGTGGCGCTGGAAAACAACCAGCTCTATGCCGCCCAGGAGAAGACTTATAGAGGGCATCGTGGACGCTTCGGTGACCGCCATTGAATCGCGCGATCCCACCACCTCCGGCCACTCGAAGCGCGTGGCCAGGTTCACCGTGGCGCTGGCGGAAGCGGTGGACAGCCTGGATTCCGGCCCCTACAAAGACGTGCGTTTTACGCGCGAGAACATTCGCGAGATTCGTTACGCGTCGATCCTCCACGATTTCGGCAAAGTCGGTGTACGGGAAGAGGTACTGGTCAAAGCCAAAAAGCTTTACCCGCAGCAGCTCGAGCTGATCCACAAGCGGTTCCAGTACATCCGCAAATCCCTGGAACTTGATGCCTGCCGAAAAAAGCTTGACCACGTATTGCGGAACGGGAAGCAAGATTATGAGCAGTGCTTCGGCCTGATTGAAAGCGAGCACTTAAGGGAAGTCCAAAACCTGGATGATTTCCTGAAACACATCCATGAGGCCAATGAGCCGACCGTGTTGCCGGAGAAGACCTCGGAAACGCTTGCCCAGATCGCGGGATGGAGTTTTGACGATCCTTCCGGCCCATCCGAGCCGCTGTTGACCCAGGAGGAACTTGAGTTCCTCTCGATCAGGAAGGGAAGCCTAGACCCTACCGAATGGCGGGAGATGCAGTCGCACGTCATTCACAGTTTCCGCTTTCTGAGCCAAATTCCGTGGACCAAGGAGTTAAAGCGTATCCCCGAGATCGCGAAGGCCCACCATGAGAAGCTGGACGGCTCGGGATACCCCTACCGCATGCCCCTTAACGGTGAGGAGATCCCCTTCGAGTCGAAGATGATGACGATTGCCGATATGTTCGATGCACTCACCGCCACCGACCGGCCCTATAAGAAGGCGCAACCCATCGAGGGGGCTCTCGACATCATCGGCAAAGATGTGAAGTCGGAGCTTCTCGATCCCGTGCTATTCAACCTTTTTGTGGATGCCAAAATCTACCAACTCACCGCAAAGGACTGAGAAGGGCGTCCCTGGTCACTGGTCCTTTGTCCGTCGTCACTTTCCAGCTCTCAACCTTCTGCTGGCGTGCGCCGCCTCCTGCCGACTGATCGTTGCCTATTCTCAATACGGGTGCCACGACTCGGGGGACTCATAAACCAGCACGCCGTGGCCGGTGGCGCGGTCCTCGAGGGCGAGGCAATAGAGGTGGCCCGAATTGAACGAAGCTTCAAGTTTGTGAGTATTACCCAGCCAAGTCAGATGCTGACCGCCGCCAAAGTCTGTAGTGGATGCATCGGGCACACCCAGTTTTGATTCCACTTCCGGCGGAGAAAAGGTTAGGCGCAGCTTTTGCGGGTGCCGCGTTACCAGTGCCCCGTCCACCGGGACAGAGATCTCACGCGTCGAGTCCTCCATCACCGCATCCTGAAAGAAGGCGTTAATTTTCTGTTCGCGCTCGGCGGTCGTGCGCCTGGCCAGATCGCGCTCGTGGTAAGGAAGATATATCCGGTAAAGGGCAAGGAGGCCCAACAGGATCAGGAACTGAATCACGATGGCGCGCCAGTTAGCGCGCCCGTAACCGGAAGGCGCCATGTGATAAATTGTAATGCCAGCCGCTAAGGAATGGGTAGAGGGTTGATGCTCGAACGGTGCGAGTCAATGGCGCCGGCAAGGCACGGAAATCGGTCGTTCGCCTGGAAGGCGATCGTCCCAACTAACGCAAGGACACACCTCGCCTCCTGCCTGTTCTAGGCCTGAAAAGATCGGAAGGAAAGACTGAGTCAACGTTTTACGGGCGGACGACAGCCTGAGGACTTGGCCCCTTCAAATACTGGGGATCGAAACGCTGGAATTTCATGCCACAGTGCGGACAGATCAGTTGCCCCAAGGTTGGCGATGTACTCGCCAAGCGCGTAATTTCCATTCGGAAAGCCTTTTT
This sequence comes from uncultured Acidobacteriota bacterium, assembly GCA_963808085.1. GTDB lineage: Bacteria > Acidobacteriota > Terriglobia > UBA7540 > UBA7540 > Bog-366. The sequence goes on along the minus strand of CAWEFC010000020.1, from coordinate 60,791 downwards.
GCAGGCGGGGCAACGAGAAAGCGGGTAGGCGCTTTGCATATAAGAAGTCTCCCTCGTAACTAGGCAGAACCTGAATGCTACCATCGGGAAGAGGCAAAAAGCAATACGACTAAAAGTTCCATGCTAATGGCCTACATATGGTGCTCTAAATCCGAATCATCGCCCAACCAGCGACGGGCCGCCTCAATAGATCGCAAACAATTGATAATAAAAGTTACTAGCAATAATCTCTAGGCGATTTAGGTGACGTCATACCTAGCCCGTACCGTGTCAAGAACATCGTCAGACCTGACCCCAAATCAGACACCGTGATGATGTACTTCCCACCCCTTGTAATTGCCCAGCGCCTCAGCAACGGCGTGCCCGAAATGGCTGCGGTTGACGGCTACGTGATGCTCGAATCCGTGCTTGCAAACATATTGTAGGAGCGCTTGCAGGCCGGCGATCTTCACCACGCCGTAACCGCCGAAGCTTTGGAGCTTGTCCGCGGTGATTTCGCCTTCGCCGCAATAGGCCCGCAGTTGGCCGTGCAGGTCGTCGGTAGAGACGCGACAATAGGTGAGCGGGCCCGCCTTGAGGGTTCCCACCACGGTCCCAAAGGTATTGGCCTTCCCCACCGAGCCCGCAATGATTTCCTGGAAATCCATCTTAAGGTCTTCAAAGAAGTGCTTGGGCAGGTTGGAACAATGGAATATGACCGCCTTGTCCGGGTCCTCGCCATAGTTGTTATTCCAATCGACGATGGCGCTGGGGGCGTCGGCGGCAAGTTGCAGGACATACATGCCGATCATGCCGATCATATCGGTTTCACAGGCGCTGGGCATCAGGCTATTCGACATCATGCTCATCAGCGTGCAGGGGACGACCCCGAAGAATTCCTCCATGGCCGTCCAGCACTGAACCGACGAACCCGCCAGCGCGTTGAGCTGCATCCATTCATCAACCACCACGCCGAACTTCGCCATTTTAACCAGCGGCGCTGCAGGAATTCCCTGCGTGGAAACGTATCCATGGATGCCCGCGAGCTTCGCTTTAACTTTCGGATCATCATCCGCGAGCCGGCCGATACGGCCAAAAACTTCCGAAAGGTCGAGCGTCTCGACGGAAATGCCGTGCCGTTCCATCAACTTTTCGCTGAACCGCACCGTGTTGAAGGCCGCCGGGCGCGCCCCCAGCACTCCCACGCGGAGGTTCTTCAGCCCTTTCACGATCCGGCAGGTGGCAGCAAAGGACTTCAGGTCGGCAAGGAAAGCCGGTGAGGTGGGCGCCGAGGTATGCCCGGACGTCAACGTAAACTTGATCCCATACTGCCACAGGTTGTTGCACACGGAAATCTTGCCGCAGAAGCTGTCCCGGCGGGCGTTAATCAGCATCTTCCCAGGTTCGTCAGGAAACGCCTGGACCAGTACTGGCGCCTCCAGTCCCGCCATGCGCAACGAGTTTGCCACTCCACGCTCGTCGCCAAAGTTCGGCAGACTGACGAGCACGCCGTCAATTTCCTCGCGATGCTGCCGGAAAAGGTCGGCGCACTTGGTGGCATCCTGGAGCGTCTCCACCGCGCCATACTTGGTATCCTCGGGGGTCAGGCAGACGCTTCCATAACCTTCCTTCTCCAAAACGCGCAGCACTTCTTCCCTGCCGTCACGAGCTAATACATCTGGAAAGAAACCTCGATTGCCAATAATGACGCCGAATGTCGTGGGTTTAGACATGAAACCATCTCCTTAAGACTTGCGAGAAACCTGCGGGACCGAATAAAACCAGCGGGGGATTCTAACACGCGGCAGGCTCAAGAAGACATCGAGGAATAGCCATGATTTATCGACCTGCTTTACGGCCCCTCCGCAAGAGCGAACCAAGACCTTGCCCGCGCAACCAATCGCGCCCATCGTCGCGCGCCTCCGGTCCTTACGCGGGGCGCCGGAATCGGTCCAGAATTTGAAACAGGATCAGGCCAAGGGCTACGTTCATCATGACGGCGCTGGCCGTGGCGATGGGCTGAAACCGTGGAGGCGCCTCAAGCAGCACGTGCTGGAGACCGTAAAGGCAGAGATTGTGAACCAAGACGAACACCCCAGTCAGCACTGTGCGCGTCACGAGCGATTCCTGTTCAAAGCGTGTGCTTGCGGAAGCGGCGAGATATCCCGTAATTGCCTTGGCAATTCCAAAGATCCCGATGTAACCGTGGGTGAGGGTGTCTTGGAGCAGGCCCAACCCTGTGCCGAGGCCTATACCGAACATCCTGTCGCGCCGCATCAGGGCAAAGTAGATGAGGATAAGCAGAGGGAAATCCATCAAGCGGGCGACGGGCAGCTTAAGGGGCAGGAGAGTTTGCAGCAGCAGCGCCGCCAGCGCCGCGATGGAGAGGATGGCGGGATGAATTTGAAAAACCGCAATCGGGCGATGGGTGGAAACTGGCATTAGCGGATTAGAATACCCGAAAGACTGCACACAGCATGCGGCAGATAATATGCGGGGTTAACGGCCTGTTCCCGGTCTAACCTCTATCGCGGCCCGTTCATGGCTTGCTGTTCTGCGGCCGCCGGCTTAAGGACCACCAGAACCATTTCCAGACGATTGAGGTCGACGGAGGGCTTTACGTTGATCGTTTTGTAAATATTGCCGTTTCCCACTGTCACTACGGTTCCGACAGGCAAGCCTTTGGGATAAACCTGGTCGAGGCCGGAAGTCACCACTTGTTCCCCGCTGTTTACCGCCTCGTCGTTCATGACGTAGTGAAGGTCGCAGAAGTTGTTGATGCCTCCCTTCAGGATGCCTTGCACGCCGCTCTGGGCCAGGGAAACGCCGACACCGCTGGAGGGGTCGGTGATCAGCAGAACCTGGGCGCTATGCGGGAAGATAGCCACAATTTTTCCCACCACCCCTTCGGGAATGATAACGGCAAGGTCGTTGGTCAGCCCGGAATCCGAACCCTTGTCGATGAAGATGGCGTTGGAATTCTCGCCGGGACTGGAGGCAATCACCTCCGCCGACACGGTTTGAAACCCCAATTGGTTTTTAAAACCGAGCAGCGTCCGCAGGTGTTCCGCCTCCCCCGCTTCCTGCCCCAACCGCTGGACTTGCGCCTGCGCAGCCACAAGCTGGAGGCGCAGTTCCTGGTTCTCCTGCTCCGCGGTCCACAGGTGACGATAGCTTTTGTAGGCGGTGGAGGAAACATTGATCAGCCCGCCGAGCGAGCGCTCGAAGGGATCGAACGCCTGAACCGCCCAATAGCGGATTAGCCGCACGTGGTGGTTGCGAATAATCTGAAGCGAAAGAAGCAGAATTTGCGCGGTTACCACCAACAGGAGGGCAAACAGGGGCCGATGCCGGTTGATGACAGCCCCCACGCCGAGACCGTCTTGGGTGAGTGTTGCGACCGGGCGCGACGCGTCCGGGGAATTAGGATCAAATACCATAAATACATCTGTGGACCGTGGTCCGGGGTCCGTGGCGGAATACCGTCGCGATGAGCCAGTCGCCCCACCGAAAGACGTTTCCAGTGGGCGGCGGCAGGCCGGAATACCTTGGTGACCGCCAGATCCTCCTGATACCTATCTTCGTCCGGACACCTTTAGAACATGAGGGCAGATTGTCTGCACGGGGCCGCGGACAACGGGAAACCGACAAAAATCCCGGCTATTCTATCGCTACCCGCCGCAACAAGTCAAAGTCTGTCAACATTCTACCGGTGCCCAAGACCACCGAGGCCAACGGGTCCTCGGCGATCGAGACGGGCAGACCGGTCTCCTCCCGAATCCGTTTGTCGAGGTTCTTCAGCAAGCCGCCGCCGCCGGTCAGGACAATTCCGCGGTCGGAAATGTCGGCCGAGAGTTCCGGAGGAGTCCTCTCCAAGGCGACCCGGATGGCGTTGAGAATGGTTGAAACGCACTCGGAGAGGGCATCCCGAATTTCCGAGTCGTCGATCGTGATAGTCTTGGGAATGCCTTCCAGGAGGTGCCGCCCCTTGATTTCCATGGTCAGCGGTTTTTCCAGCGGATAGGCGGAACCCACCTCAATTTTAATTTGCTCGGCAGTGCGCTCACCGATCAGCAGGTTGTACTTGCGCTTCAAATAAGATGTGACAGCCTCGTCCATTTCGTTTCCAGCCACACGGACGGAACGGCTGTAGACAATTCCGGAGAGGGAGATGACGGCAATGTCGGTCGTGCCGCCGCCGATATCCACGATCATGCTGCCGGAAGGCTCAGTGATGGGCAAGCCCGCGCCAATGGCGGCCATCATCGCCTGCTCCACCAGAAAGACCTCGCTTGCCCGGGCGCGCATGGCGGAATCCTGCACCGCGCGCTTTTCCACCTGGGTGATTTCCGAAGGAACGCCGATGACGATCCGCGGGTGGACGAACATGGTGCGGTTATGGGCTTTCTTGATGAAGTGATTCAGCATCTTTTCCGTCACCTTAAAGTCGGCGATGACGCCGTCCTTCAAGGGCCGGATGGCGACGATGTTGCCGGGAGTGCGGCCGAGCATCTCCTTGGCGTCGCGCCCCACCGCTTCGACATCCCCATTTACCTTGTTAATGGCCACAATCGAAGGTTCGTTGACCACAATACCTTTGCCCTTAGCGTAGACCAGGGTGTTAGCAGTTCCCAAGTCAATGGCAAGGTCGGACGAAAAAACACTAAATAGAGAACGGAGGTTCATTCGCTTTTGAGCTCCTGCACTGATGGACCGGGGTGACCGACGCAGGCCGCCTCATTCAATCACGACGGTCTTTCGAATCGTTTTGGTATTGCCCTTGCGGTCCTGGGCGGTGATCGCAATCTGGTTCGAACCGGGGTGAAGCGGTGCGGTAAAGCCCCGGAAACTACCGTCCGGTAAGATCGAGAAAACTTGCTCGTTGTTGATGATCACCGTCGAGCCAGGTTCCGTCTTCCCTTGCACTTCTATCACCCTGCCGTGCTGAATGGGTTCGCCCACTTCCAGATAAGCCTCGCTCCCCGAGACTTGGCGCAACAGGTTCAACCGGTTGGCCTGACTCGGCTGGCTTTCGACCCCTTTCGCATCAATGGCACTGACCATCCAGTAGTAAATCCCTTCCTCCAGCCCGGAGATGGTGATGGAGGTCCGCCCGCTCACTTTCTTGTCCACTACGAAATTGGCCAGCATGACCGAGGGAGATATTTGCAGATGGTAAGAGACAGCCCCCGGCACCTCTGTCCAGCTAAAGTCCAGTTGCGAGGACTTGGGATCGGCTACCTGTCTTAACTCCATGTTCTGGGGCGTCAGCAGGCCGGGAGGCGCAATCATTTTGTTGCGCACCAGGCCTGGCTGCTCCGCGGCAAAGCTAACCTGCTCGTATTGACCCAGTTGCACGCTCGTCGCGCCGCGGGTGACTTCCGCCTGGCCGGAGTCCACCGTAATCTCGTGAACGTTCTTGCCCGGATCATTGCGAACCGCCGCGCGGCTTTGTTCGTTCAAACTCGCCACCGCGTCGGCAAAGGAGACTTGCGAGGTCGATCCCGGCGTTTCAAAGTGGCCCGTCGCCAGGTCGACCGCGCCCGAAGTCACCTGCACGGCCACCTTCGTGGCGCGGGTCACAGGGTCCTCGCGGCTTTCCTCCACCGCAATGAGCGCATCGGGCTTCAAAGTGTAATTGGTCCCATCGGCAAAAATAATCCGCGCTACACCGTCGGCGCCTGTCTGCACGAAGTCGCCCTTTTCCAGGCTGGTGTTGTAATCAGCCGGCATCCACTGCGATGAGGCAGCCTTCTTAACGCGTACGTTGCCGTCGACGTTCACGAAGTGCGCTTCCTTCCGGCCACCCCCGACCGATTGCGGGATAGTGGGGTTGGCGGCCACCGATTCCAACACCTTCATGGCCGTGTTGACGATAAAGTGCGGTGAAATGAGGTATACAATGCCCGATACCAGCAAAAGGGCCAAAATGAGATAGATCGCAATTGTGCGGTAGGAGATGGTCGTCCATTCGAGTTCAACCGACCGACCTCGCTCCCTGCTGGGAGGCTTCGTCTGTGGGCTCATTGCGCACGTCTACCTGCAAGCCTATTCTTGTCGAAACCACCGGCAGGGTCAAGGAGTTTTAACCTTTCTGGCAATACCGCCATCGATTGGCGATTTGCATTTGGTGTTTTGCGAAGTCCCCAGATTGATTCATACCGCACTTGAGTCTGTCGTATTTCCGAGTTGAGGGCGTCTCGAATGTGGGCCGCAACCGGTCGGCCAGCCTTTCCTTTTCACCATTACCCTTCAACTTAGGTCACCACTCTAACTCCCATCTCTTTCGCCCATGATAACTTTCCACCGAGAATTGATCGCGTTCAATGGCCCATTAGTACTTGGTACTAACGATCAATGAGCTAACCTCTTCCCTTCCGACTCCGACGCCTATCTCCCGTGTTTTCCTAAATATAATGGCCTCACGCCCATAGGTCTATTATTTTCATCAACATAATGGCCTGACTGATTTTTGAGATTTCTTCACCATTTGTTTTCAATAACATTCCGGCTTTGCTCGTAAATTTCTTTATTCCGTTTTTCTCCGTGCCCGGCAGCCATTGAATTTTAACCGTCCTATTTTCAGTAACATACGTCTTTTCAAGATTTCGGATCTAGACAGCTAAATCCATTTGTTTCTAGTATATAATGGCTAACAACAGCGATAATGGGTGCGCCAGCCATTTATCCGCAGCCCGCCTGGCCAAGTCTCCTTCACCGGTAGGACACACCTGTCATTTGCAGCTAACCAGCTTTGTTTCTATCACATCACTGGGTACAGGCAGCGTCGTAACGTCAGTACTGTCGATATCGCCCTCTTCCCCACCTGCCATTTGCCACCTACCACCTACCATCTGCCAGCTACTGTTCTCGGCCTACATTTCGTGGCGAACCCTAGCCGCGCCCCTGGCCTGCGAGTTTCCACGCAAAAAGAGTTGTCCATATACTATGCTAGCAATATACCAACCATAATACTGACGGGTATGACGAAATGTCTGTTGCCGGGTCGATTGATTTATCTTTGGGCAGACCAATTTGCAGCCGGCGGCAGCTCATTCGAAGAACATTTCGCGGGCGATCCCATCCCAGCCAGGGCCAACGAAGCTCGGCCATACCCATTCGGCACGATGCCAGCCCTACCATGAGGTGATTTCTCAGCCCAGAGGAACGGAGTGGGGTGGTTTGATAACTGGGGCCTTCTTTGGGTGTAGGCGCCGACATGGCCATTTATACCAGCGGTCTTTAAGGAGCTTAGTATTGGCCCGAACGCGCGGTCGAAGCTGCGGCGTGCTAGGTTGCGGCCTTTACTTGGGCGAGAAGGCTACCGAGAATCTTTTTGGTCTTTTCGGAGTTCAAGACCTCCCGAAGGTACGTCAATAGCTCCTTCTCAGAACTGATTCTTAAAGTTTGAGGAAAAGGGCGACGGACAGAATCCATTCTTCGCGGATGTTGCACAGTGACCGGGTAAATAGCGGCACCATGTGTTATCGAAAAGAGGCGATAGGAATAGTTGTCTAGTGTGGGGGCAACCAAATAGAACGAGTGGATTAGCTTTCCACCCTCATCTAACCTCGTATCAACGCGCCCCTCCAACAGATGGCCAGTTTTCTCGCCGAGCGCCGCAGCCTGCTCGCGAAGGATTGCTACTGGCGGAACGACCTTGGATTGCTCAATTTCCGGCCAGAGATCGGGGATAGCGTTTGACATGGTTCACGCTCCTCTTACAATTCTACCTCAAATAGCAGCGGGAGATGGTCAGAGAAATCTCTATTGTTGGGCCTACCGTCCTCGAACAATAGGGAAGTTTCGCCGATCTTCGTCGGTACCCTTACCCTTCCGCTGTCGAAACGGTCCATGAGTTCCGGTCTCACCATGACCTGATCAAAAACATTCCAATAGTAATTCACGAAATCCGACCGATCATAATAGTACGTACCAGGCGGGCCGACTTGGCGGTCGCCGAAGTGCGCCCACATGGGATTGAAGAAGAAAGGGTAGGGCTGCGACATAACCGTTCGACTCCTACGGGAAGCAACCTGGCGGCTCATCACGGCATTCATTCCGTCGGCGCTCACAATCCCCTTCTCAAACGGGTTCATGTTAAGGTCACCAACTAACAGCGTTCTCTGATGGCGAGCCTTTTCCTCTTCCTCCATGATTGTTTCTGCAACCCTGGGGGATAGCCGTTCTTGGCTGTGTTCATCCCGAAAGCGCTTGCTTGGCAGGTGTGCGGCAACAAGCAGGATCTCCAGCCTGGCTGGCATTTTAAGCAGGCGAATCGAAAGCCAATCGTCCTCATACCTTGGTCTCAGGAAGCTTGAAGAGAAGCGAGTGAAAATTTTAATCCGCTCACATTCGCCGGGCGCGAACTGGAACTCCTTTATCCTTCCTGAGTTCAAGCTCTCAAGAAGCGTTGCCGGACTTTCGGCCAATTCGCTCAAGATAATGATATCAATATCGTGGACTTGAGCCAGTGTCCGAATGGCGGTATTCAGAGGCTTGCCGTTTGTGTTCCAATACAAGAATGCTACCATGTGGCATCGGCGACGGCTGAATGCAAACTCATCAACGCGGATTCTACCACAGCGGGTGCTAACAATCGGCGCTGGTGCGCCGCATCGGTAAACTCGTGTCGCGGTTGAAGTGCCGCAAGGCTGAATAGCTAGCCTTGCGCTACGTTTTTCCCGCGGCCGCCGCCGAGAGGGGGTGGGCGCGTTGCGGTCGGCATCCGCCCCTGACCCCTAACCCCTGACCCCCAAATCCCTTCCCCTCGGCTCTGTCTAAATCGCGCGGTGCGGAATACTGTTCCCCGCGGCCTCCCGGGCCCTCCAGGCTTCGGCAACGTTTCCCATGACCACCAGGATGTCGCCCTCCGAGATGGTCATGTCATCGCGAGGATTGAACTTCATGCCGCCCTTGCGGGTGCGGACCGCCAGGGGCAACAGCTCATAGTCCCCCCGCAGGTCGATGTCTTTCAGCTTTTTCCCGATCCAGGCCGAGCCCCCGCCCACCGTGATTTCCTCCACCCGGACCGTTTCCGACTGGTCGCGGAGCATCAGATCCAGGAAGCTCACCACAGACGGCCGGATCAGCTCCGAAGCCAGGCGCATGCCTCCGATCATATTCGGAGAAATCGCCGAGTTGGCGCCATGGCGCAGAAGCTTGTCAATCATCGGGGCCTCCGCGCAGCGGGCCACGATGCGGAGATTGGGATTCAAGTGCCGCGCCGTCACCGTCGTCAGGAGGTTGTCCTTATCCTCGGGCAGGACGGTCGCCAGTCCGCGCGCGTGCTGGATGCGCGCCGCCGTCAAAACCTCCTCATCAGCGCCGTCCCCCTTCAGGACGGGAACCTCGCCCAATTGGCTGATCTTTTCTAAGCGTTCCGGATCGTGATCGATCACCACGAAGATGTTCGAGGTCTTCAGGAGCTCTTTGACCAGGTAAGTGCCGGTTTCACCCGCGCCGCAGATAATGAGGTGGTCGTGCATGTCCCGGATCAGTTTCTGCATCTTGCGTCTCCGAAAAAAGTGATTGAGCTCGCCTTCCACAATGAAGGCGGTGGATGCGGAAAAAACGTAAAGCATGATACCGATGCCGATGATGATGAAGAAAATATTGAAAAGGCGTAGCGCCGGGTTGGCGTGAGTATCGACGATCTCACCGTATCCCACCGTCGTGACCGTGATCACCGCCATGTAAAAGGCGTCCAGCAGCGTGACCCCCGGCCCGCCAAACCACATGTAAACCGCCACTGCCGACAGCACCACCACCACCAGCAGCATCAGCGCAATCACCAGTTGTTTACGTAGGGACACGGAATCCTCTCGGTAGGGATAAGGTATCAGGTGCCAGGAAAAGAACGAAGCTCGAAAATCGAAAGTCGAAAATCGAAATCCGAAAATCGCAGATCGACCATTGCCCCACGAGTTTCGACTTTCGAGTTTCGATTTTCGCGCTAACCCCGCACCCTGCGCCTAGCTCCCGAGCAGGCCGCGATGTTGCTCCAGAAGATAGTGGTCCGTCATTCCGGCTATGTAATCGCAAACGACCCGGTGCAGGGGTTCGCGCTGCGACTGATCGAAGTAAAAAGCCGGCAGGCTTTGTGGATGTTTCAGGTAGTACGAAAAGAGGCCGCGAATGCAGCCAATAAGCCGCTTCCGCTCCGAATTCACGTTTTGATGGAGGTAAAGATGCGCGAAAAGAAATTCTTTCGTCCGCTTGTTCTCGCGCGCCATGGGTGCTCCCAGGGCGACCAGCCGGATGCGGCAAGCCCGAACCTGCGCGAGCGATTGAATCCTCTTCGCCGTCAGCCGCCGGCGAGTGGATTCAATCAGGTCGGTCACCAGCGCATTCAGCAGCCGCTTGAGGGTCTCGTTGAACCTGAGCTTCTCTTTCACCGCCGGATACTTCTTCTCCATCGCGCGGTAGATCCGGTCGAAGAGGGGCAGGCCCTCGCGAATGGCCGATAATTTGAGCAGTTTGGCTTCGTAGCCGTCGTCGAGGTCGGCGCAGTTGTAAGCAATTTCGTCCCCGGCGTCGATCACCTGCGCTTCCAGCGGCGGCCGCTCGTCCAGGCGATATTCGACCAGCTCCGGGTGAGCGGCGGGGGAGTAATTGCGCGAGTGCTTCACAATGCCTTCGCGTACTTCGAAGGTCAAATTGATGCCGGGGAACGCGGCATATTTCTGCTCGAAGGATTCGACAATGCGCAGGGCGTGGAGGTTGTGGTCGAACCCATCGTGATGCTGCCGCATCAACTTGTCGAGCTCGAACTCGCCGGAGTGGCCGCCCGGCGGGTGGCCGAGGTCGTGGACCAACGCCAGCGCCTCCGCCAAGTCGGTATTCAACCCCAATGCCTTGGCCACTGTGCGGCAGATCTGCGCCACTTCCAGGGTGTGGGTCAAGCGGTTGCGGAAGTGGTCGGAATAACGCCGGGTGAAGACCTGGGTTTTGTCCTCCAATCGCCGGAAAGCGCGAGCGTGAACAATGCGGTCGCGGTCGCGTTCGTAGTCGTTGCGGTAGGGGTGCGGAGGCTCCGCGTGGCGCCGGCCCTGCGACTCTTCCACCCGCATGGCGTAGGGCGCAAGTTGACAGCTTTTCTGCTGGACCATGCTTCCTGCCATCGGCCTCCCCGCAGGCGAATATAGCACAGCGCCACGGCAGGCGGCGGTAAGAGCGCTGCACGGGCTCTGATATAATGGTTCGTTCGCTTCCAATGCAGGGGGCGGCCGGTTCTGCAAATCTCCGCCGAGCAGACTAGCACGCCGGAATCTACCAGGGAGGTCTCCGAATCGTGGTGCGCAACACACTCGTTTGCCTGCTGGCCGGAGGCGAAGGAGAGCGCCTGAGCCCGCTGACGCGGGACCGGGCAAAGCCCGCCGTCACGTTCGGCGGCATCTACCGTATCATCGACCTTACGCTTTCCAACTGTATTAATTCCGATCTGCGTCACATCTATGTTCTAACCCAATACAAAGCTCTTTCTTTGAACCATCACATTCGCGAAGGGTGGAGCATCCTCGCGCACGAGCTGGGGGAGTTCATCACCATCCTGCCGCCCATGAAGCGCGTGGGCGACCATTGGTACCAGGGAACCGCCGACGCCATCTATCAGAACCTCTACTCGATTGGCAGCGAGCCCTGCAAGTACGTCCTGATCCTTTCCGGCGACCACGTCTACAAGATGAATTACCAACCCATGCTGAAGCAGCATGTGGATGCGGGCGCGGGCGTGACCGTGGGCACCATCGAATTCGACCGGTCGGAGGCCTCGCGCTTTGGCGTGTGCGAGATTGATGCCGCCGGGCGCATCGTCGGTTGGCAGGAAAAGCCTGCCGACCCCAAGCCGGCACGGCACGACCCCACGAAGAGCCACGTTTCCATGGGGATCTATTGCTTCAATCGTGACCTGTTGATGGAAACCTTGCTGGCGGACGCCGATAATCCCGAGTCGCAACATGACTTTGGGAAGAACATCATCCCCAAGCTCATCGAGAAGCAGTGCGTCTACTCCTACAATTTCATCGACGAAAACAAGAAGGAAGCCTACTACTGGCGGGACATCGGAACGATCGAGGCCTACTACGAGTCGAATATGGACCTGGTCTCGGTTTCTCCGGTGTTCAACCTCTACGACTCGCAGTGGCCCATCCGCACATACCAGCGCCAATACCCTCCGGCGAAATTCGTATTCGCCCAGGAGGGCCGGCGCATGGGAATTGCTGTGGATTCCATTGTCTCCTCGGGTTCCATCATCTCCGGCGGGCGCGTCACCGGCTCCGTCGTGTCACCTGACGTTCGCGTCAACAGTTATACCGAAATAGAAAACTCCATCCTCTTTTCCCACGTCAACATCGGCCGCTACTCGCGCATCCGCCGCGCGATTATTGACCGCCACATGGACATCCCCGAGCGCACCGAGATCGGATACAACCTGGAAGAGGACCGCAAGAACTATCACGTCACCGAAACCGGAATCGTGGTCGTGGTGCCCGAGCAGAGGTTGTTTGAGGAACCGGAGTAGGGATCACTGCACTTCCGGCGCTCCCGGCAGAATGGCCCATACGGAATAACCGGCCAGCGACTTCAATTTGCCCAGCCACACCTTAAGCGACGCAGATGGGGCGAGCACGCTTTCGTCGTCGGAGCCATCCAGCAGGCGATCGAATAATGAGCGGTGCGGCGGCAGGGGCAGCATGCTTACATTTTCATCCGCCGGAATCTTGGCCAATTCACGGGCGCGGGCGATGGCTGTGTGTAATCCTCCCAGTTCGTCCACCAGCCCGAGCTGTCGGGCGCGCTCGCCTGTCCACACGCGGCCTTGCGCGATTTTATCGACGTCCTCGACCTTCATGTGGCGTCCCGCCGCCACCCCCATCAGAAAATTATTGTAGGTCTCGTGCATATTTTTCAGGACGATTTCCCTCTGCGCGGGGGTGAAATTCTGGAAGGGGTATTCCAGGGTGGAGTTCTCCGTGGTGGCGACAAAGTCTGTGCTCAATCCGACCTTCTCATAGAGCCCTTGAAGATTGAATTTGCCCATCAGCACTCCAATGGAGCCGGTGATGGTGCCGGGTTCGGCAATAATCCGATTGGCCGACATGGCCATCCAGTATCCGCCGGAAGCAGCGACATCCGACATGGAAACCACCACGGGCTTGACCGCCTTCGTCAGTTCCAGCTCGTGCCGCATAACTTCGGAAGAAAACGCGACGCCGCCCGGCGAATCCACGCGCACCACTACGGCCTTTACGAAATTGTCGGAGCGGGCGGTACGAAACTGCTCGGCGATCGTGCTCGAGCCCATCATTTCATCGCCGAAGGGCGAGCCGGAACTGTGCCCCGGCACAATTTCCCCCACCGCATAAATCACCGCGATCTTATCGGCGGTGATTTTCTCTGTCCGGTCCAGGTATCGGTGCAGGCCAATGCGCCGGTCGGACCCATGGTTCTTTTGGTTGACGAAATTGTGCGCCTGTTCGCCGTATCCGGTCCGATCGACAAGGCCCGTGCCAGGGGCGGCATCGGAATTGTACGGCCCACCGGCGACCATCTTCTCCACCTCCTCTGGCTTCATGTTGCGCGACACGGCCACATTCTGCACGAATTGGCGGTACCAGTCATCCACCAGGGCTTTCGTCGCCTCGCGATGGGCGGCCGTGAATTTTTTCTCGGTGTAAACGTTCGTTGCGTTCTTGTAATCGCCGATATGGATGAAATCGGGAAAAATTCCGAGCTTGTCGAACGTGCCGCGCATAAACGTGGTTGAAGCCATCATTCCGTGAAGATGGAATTCGGACTTGGGAAGCATGATCACCGTCTCGCAAGCCGAGGCGAGGTAATAGGATCGGTCCGTGGCAAACTCCAGGTAAGCCACGCTAAGTTTGCGGGCGCGGTTGAAGTCCCCGATGGCGTCGCGAACCTCCTGAATCTGCGCCATTCCCATGGTCGTTTCGCCCACCCGAATCTCCAGTCCGGTGATGTGCGGGTCCGTCCGCGCCCGCTCGATCCCCTCGGTGATGTCCGTGACCGTGGTGGACGGACCACTCAGCATGTCCTGAAGGGAATTATCCGGCGTCCGCTCCGGAATCGCGTCCTCGATCTCCACCGTCAGCAGCGTGTTTGGCTTGATGCGCCGGGCATAGATGATCCCTAGAATGGCGAGTACCGGCAACGCCACGATGATGACCACCACGACCAGGACTGTCTTTCCAATTCTCGTCATTCTCATCCTCCCCGGAATGCGCGGAAAGGCCCGCCGTCACGCCGTAACCTGATCGATACCCGGTGCGGGCCGCGGCATCAGTTGAGAGAGCCTCGACAGCATGGAAAATCAAGCCTCCCTGCCGCATTCACCACATTATGAACACATCAGGGGAGTTTTCAAAATCCATCTTGCGTTGATGCTTGCCTTTTGCTGGGAACCAGCACCAGCGGACAGATTGGCGCCCTTCGGTTTGCCCGATGGTTTCGGCCCCGCGGTGTGATACACTTTCTGGTTTTCAAATTCTCATAAAGGAATTATTCACATGGCACAAATCGATCTCATTGTTGGAAGAGAAATTTTGGATTCCCGTGGCAATCCCACCGTAGAAGCGGACGTGGTCCTACGCGACGGCTCGTTCGGCCGCGCGGCAGTTCCCTCCGGCGCTTCAACCGGTGAACACGAGGCCGTGGAATTGCGCGACGGCGACAAGCGGCGCTATCTGGGCAAGGGCGTCTTGCAAGCTGTGGATAACATCAACTCGATAATCGCTCGCGATCTGGGCGGACACGATGCCAGCAATCAGACTGAAATCGACGAGCGCATGATCGCGCTCGACGGCACCCCAAACAAAGGCAAGCTCGGCGCGAACGCCATCCTGGCCGTCTCCATGGCGGCTTGCCGGGCGTCGGCGCGGTCCGCGGGCGTTCCCCTCTACCGCTATCTGGGGGGACTGCAAGCTCGCGTGCTACCCGTCCCCATGATGAACGTGTTGAACGGCGGCGTGCACGCTGACAATACCGTGGACTTTCAGGAATTCATGATTATGCCCGTGGGCGCGGAGAGTTTTTCCGAGGCGCTGCGCATGTGCGCCGAGACCTTCCATACGCTCAAGAAGGTTCTGAAGGACCGCGGCTACAATACCTCCGTCGGTGACGAAGGCGGCTTTGCACCCAGCCTCAAATCGAACGTTGAAGCGGTGGAAGTCCTGCTCGAAGCCATCTCGAAGGCGGGATACGCCCCCGGCAACGACATCGCGATTTCGCTCGATCCCGCTTCCAGCGAAATGTATCAAGACGGGAAGTATGTATTTTTCAAGTCCGACAAGTCCAAGAAGTCGTCCGAGGAAATGGTCAAGCTCTACGCCGACTGGGTCCGCCAATATCCCATTGTCAACCTCGAGGACGGCCTCGCGCAGGACGATTGGGCGGGCTGGGCGATTCTCACCAAGGAACTGGGAAGCAAGATTCAGCTCGTCGGCGACGATATTTTCGTGACCAACACCGAACGCTTGGCGCGTGGCATTGAAGAGGGCGTGGCAAATTCGATTTTGATCAAACTGAACCAGATTGGCACGGTGACTGAAACCATTCGCGCCATCGAACTCGGACGCCGCCATGGTTACACCTCGGTTGTTTCGCACCGCTCCGGTGAAACCGAAGACGCCTTCATTGCGGACTTCACCGTCGGGCTGGGAACGGGCCAAATCAAGACCGGCTCTGCCAGCCGCAGCGACCGCATTGCGAAATACAACCAATTGCTCCGGATCGAGGAGGAATTGGGCAGCGCCGCAGAGTTCCTTGGCCGCGCCGCGTTGAAGTGCGCGTAGCGAACGCAGGCGACCACGGTGAATTCAAGCTGGGGGATCCCAAAGACCGCGTGCGGGATCCCCGCAGGGCCCGAGCCAAGGAAGAGGCGGGGCGCTGTTGCGCGCCGTCAACTCGGCTCAACGGCGATCGGCGGTGAAATCGTGTTGACAGACGTGAAGCCAACACGATAGTCTATAATTCCATGTTACGCGCGCTGGCACATCACCATCATCATTTGAGCTATCAGGTGTCGTGTCAGTGGGCGAATGCTTAAATCACCAAGCAAGATCGGCAAAGCGGCCCGCTGACAAAGCGAATCAGCGGGCTTTTTCATTTTCGCGCGGGAGGGCTGTGCATGTTGCAACTCAAATATCAAGACGGCGGCCTGATTCCAGCCATTATCCAGGACCGCCACTCCGGAAAAGTTCTGATGCTGGGGTATATGAACGAGGACGCCTACCAGCAGACCCTCATCTCCGGATTCGTCACATTTTATAGTCGCTCTCGCAAGAAGCTGTGGACCAAAGGTGAAACTTCCGGGCACCGGCTGATGGCGAGAGAAATTCGAGTGGACTGCGACCAGGATGCGTTGCTGATCCAAGCCGACCTGACCGGCCCCGGCTGCTGCCACATGGGTTATCGCTCCTGCTTCTTCCGTAAGCTGACGACGAAGGGTGAGGAAATCATCCTCTTGCGGGAGTTCGATCCTGCCCTCGTCTATGGCGAGAAAAATCCGGAGAGCCAAACATGAGCCTGTTGAAGTTAGGTTTGCCCAAAGGAAGTCTGCAAGAAGCCTCGCTACAGCTTTTTCGCCGCGCGGGCTATGAAATCAGCGTCAGTTCACGTTCGTACTTTCCCTTCCATCGATGACGAGGAAATCGAGTGCATGTTGATCCGTGCGCAGGAGATGGCGCGCTACGTGGAAGACGGCATCCTCGACGCCGGCTTGACCGGCAAGGATTGGATTCTCGAAAACGAATCGAACGTCGTCGAAGTTGCTGACCTGGTGTATGCCAAGCAAACGTTCGGCAAGGTACGCTGGGTTCTCGCGGTGCCAGAAAAATCGCCTTTCCAGAGCGTAAAAGACCTGCAAGGGAAAATCATCGCGACAGAACTGGTGGGGGTCACCAAACGCTACCTCGAGCGCAACGGTGTGAACGCCAAAGTGGAGTTTTCCTGGGGCGCCACCGAAGTTAAGCCGCCGGTGCTGGCTGACGCCATTGTGGAAGTGACCGAAACCGGTTCCTCACTGCGAGCGAATGGCCTGCGAATCGTCGAGACCGTGCTGGAATCGAACACCAAGTTTATCGCCCATCCCGGCGCCTGGGCCGATGCCTGGAAACGCCAAAAAATTGAAACTCTCATCATGCTCTTGCAGGGCGCCATTGAGGCCGCGGGCAAAGTCGGCTTGATGCTCAACGTGCGCCGTGACGACCTTGAAAAGGTGCTCTCGGTTCTTCCCGCTTTGAAGCGGCCGACGATTTCAGCTCTGAGCGATTCCGAATGGGTCGCCGTCAACACGGTCATCGAAGAAAAGACCGCGCGCGAAATCATTCCACGCCTCAAGGCCGCGAATGCGCAAGGTATTGTGGAATACCCGTTGAACAAAATCGTTGTTTGAAAGGCAGGGGCTTGAGATTAGGGGTTAGGATTCAGGGGTTAGGGGTTAGGAACTGTGCCCAGGTGAATAGAAAGTCGAAGGGGGCTTCCTGCAACTTCCAAGCACCGACCGCCCTTCATCAATTCCTTCCCCCGAGATTCGGCCGTTCGTTTTGAAAAGAATGCTGGATATTATTCGGAGCAGTGATACCAAAGCGATTGACAGGTTGCTTCGCGCACGCTCCTCAAGCTTGAACGAAGCGGAGCTGGTGGTGCGGCCCATTCTTGAGGATATCCGCCGCCGCGGCGACAGCGCCCTCCTGCGGTATGCGAAGAAGTTTGATCGCCTCGACCTCCGCAAGACCGGCTTCACAGTATCCCGCGAAGAGATTCGCCGCGCCTATCGCGAGGTTCCCCGCGGATTTGTGGAGGCGGTGAAAGTAGCAGCGGCAAATATTCGCAAGGCGGCGCGTCGGCAGTTGCCGCGGCCGTGGACGTGCCACACGCGAGCGGGTGTCAGCGTTGGGCAGATCCTTCGCCCCTTGGAGCGCGTGGCCTGCTACGTTCCCGGCGGACGATTTCCCTTACCTTCGACGGTGCTGATGAGCGTTATCCCCGCGCAAATGGCAGGCGTCAGCGAAGTGATGGTGACCTCTCCGCGCCCCGCCCCGGCCGTGATGGTGGCCGCTGACCTCCTGGGTGTGAAGAAGATTTATCGTTTGGGCGGCGCGCAAGCGGTGGCTGCATTCGCTTTCGGAACAGAGTCCGTGCCGCGTGTCGACAAGATCGTGGGGCCGGGGAATCGCTACGTGGCTGCGGCAAAGAAATTGGTAGCGGGTGAGTGCGGAATCGATTTCATTGCGGGTCCGTCGGAATTGGTGTTAGTGGGCGGGCGCGGCGACGCTGAATGGATCGCCGCGGATTTAGTGGCCCAGGCAGAGCACGACCCCGATGCCGTGGCCATCTTCATCACTCCTTCCCTCAAATTGGCGCTCCAGGTTCAGACGGCCGCACGCGGAATCGTCGGACGGCTTGATCTGCCGCTCGCGGGCCAGTCGCTCAGCGCACAGGGAGGCATCATTGTGACACGCAACTTGGCGGAGGCAGCCGGGCTTGTGAATCGCCTGGCCCCCGAACACCTTACACTTTTCGAGGGCGCCACAACTCTTCTAGGACGCATAAAATCCGCCGGCTCCATCTTCCTGGGCGCGTACAGCCCTGTTGCCGCGGGGGATTATGCCTCGGGGACGAATCACATTCTTCCCACCAGCGGAGTGGCGCGTTTGCGCGGAGGCCTGAGCGCCGCTGATTTTGTTAAAGCCATTTCGGTACAACAGCTCACCCCACGCGGTCTGGCAGGACTTGAAAAGACCCTGGTCACGCTAGCAAACACCGAGGGCCTGAAGGCGCACGCCTATTCCGTTCAGACCCGGTCGAAAAAGATAGGGGCTGGGAGCTAGGATCTGGGTGCTGGATGAAACGGAGGCACCAACGATTCAATCCGAAGACGTTTTGGTGCGACGTACCCTACTGACTTGGAGGCAAAAGAGGTTTTGGACCAGGCACAACGCATGAGCCGACAACTTTACGGGACAATGAGGTTCCGTGCGCGGAGCAATGGCTCAGCTCCCCTAGCACCCAGTCCCCAACCCCTAGAACCCAGCTTATGATTCGGCCACGTCAAGCGATTGAAACCTTAAAGAAGTACCGCCCGCCGCAGGAGGGCCGCGGCGGCAAGATGCGTCTGGACTTTAACGAGAATACGGTGGGCTGCCCTCCCCAGGTTATTCGCGCCCTGCGACGGGCCTTGACTCCGGAGATGATGACGCGCTACCCCGAATACGACGAAGGTCGCGGGACGCTCGCCGCCTATTTTCACGTCAAACCTGAGGAGATGCTGCTGGCCAACGGCACCGACGACGCGCTCAAGATGGTCTGCGACACGTTTGTGGACCGGGGTGACACGTTGCTCGTTCCCGCGCCAACTTTCCCCGTGTACGAGTTCTTCAACAATGTGGCGGGTGGGAAAACCCTGCGCATTCGATATGATGAACGATTCCGCTTGCCCACGGATGACTTCGTCGCCACGCTCAAGAAGGAGAAGGTGCGTTGGGTCGCATTGGCCAACCCTAACAATCCCACGGGCACACAGATTCCCAAGACCGCGTTGAAGGCCATTTTGCTCGCTTCCCCGGAGACATTGGTCTTGGTTGATGAGGCCTATCAGGACTTCTCCGGCCAGACCGTCCTACCGTGGATTCGTAAATATCCGAACCTGATCGTGACGCGAACGTTTTCCAAGGCCTTCGGCTTGGCGGCGCTGCGCATGGGATGCCTCTTCGCCAACCCTGAGCTCATTGATCCCCTGCAGCGCGGACAGAATCCCTTTGCCGTAAACTCTCTCGCCTTAATGTGCGCGTGCATTGCCATCCGCTATGACGCGCAGGTGCGTGAGTATGCAAGCACCATCCGCTCCAACCGAGCAGGATTCTGCCGCTGGCTCGACGCCCACGACATTCCTTATGTTCCCAGTTCCGCGAATTTCGTCCTGACCCGCGTCGGCGAGCACGCGCCGGAAATCGCCCGCCGGCTTCGGGAGAAAAAAATCCTGGTGCGCGATTGGAGCTACGACCCGCACCTGAAGGGTTACTTGCGATTTACGATCGGTTCGAAGGCGCAACTGCGCCGCCTGATGGCTGAGCTTGATCGCCTACAAGACCTCATCCAGACTCCCAACGGCAAGGGTGCTTGGAAAAACATGGTTTCCTATTCTTCCACGGGATGGTTTGCATGAAAGCTCGCGTCGCGTCGTTGCATCGCAATACCGCGGAGACCGACATTCGAGGCCGTCTGAATCTGGACGGCCGCGGCCGCTACAAAATCTCCACCGGTGTTCGCTTTCTCGATCACATGCTGGAGCTGTTCACCCGACACGGCGGGTTCGATTTGGATCTCGAGGCGCACGGCGACCTGGACGTCGACCAGCATCACACCGTGGAGGACGTCGGCATTGTCCTCGGCCAACTTCTGCGTGAGGCCTTGGGCTCGAAGAAAGGCATTAATCGCGCCGGATATTTCCTCATGCCGATGGACGAAACCCTGGCCGTCGCCGCCATCGACTTGAGCGGCAGGCCCTACCTCGTGTTGAAAGCTCCTATCAAGGTGCGGTATGTGGGCGACTTGCAAACCGAGTTGCTGGAGGACTTCTTCCACGGCTTCACGACCACCGCCGCGGCCAACGTGCACCTGAAGGTGGCGTATGGGCGGTCCAGCCACCACGCCATCGAAGCCCTGTTCAAAGCCTTTGCGCGAGCCCTGCGTTTTGCCTGCTCGCGCGACCGCCGCTTGCGATCGCAGCTTCCCAGTACCAAGGGACTTCTATGATTGGCGTCCTTGACTACGGCGGGGGAAATGTGGGCTCGGTGCTCAAGGCGATCGAGTACCTGGGCCTGTCTGGCCAAAGGATTGATCAGCCCACGGAGCTGAAGGCTGCCGATAAAATCATTTTTCCCGGGCAAGGGCACTTCGGCGCCATGATGAAGGGACTTGCAGACCGCGAAATGCTAACGCCATTGCGTGAGGCGTTCGCGGCGAAGAAACCCTTCCTCGGAATCTGCCTGGGCTTGCAAGCGCTTTACGAGTCGAGCGAGGAAGCCCCCGGAGTCTCCGGCCTGGGCATCCTTCCGGGATGTGTGAAACGCTTTCAGGGTGTCTTCAAAGTTCCTCATGTCGGCTGGAGCCAGATTATTCTTCGGCCCGAAACAGAGCTATTTCGAGGAGTCGCCGACGGCAGCTTCGTCTATTTCTGCCACTCGTATTATGGGCCCGTGACGCCCGAGGCGTGCGCCATAACCGACTACGGCCAGACCTTCGCCTCGGGGATCGAAATGAAGAATCTCTGGGCTGTCCAATTTCACCCCGAGAAGTCAGGAGAAGTTGGATTGAAGGTTTTGAAGAATTTCTTGAGTCAGTAAGGGGTCATTTGTCATTGGTCATTAGTCCTTGGTCATTCGTCCCTTGCATCGAACCATGCTCGGCGAATCTATGGCCAGGGACAAAGGACCAATGACCAAGGACAGTTAAGTTATCTATGTTTGCCAAGCGTATTATTCCGTGTCTCGACTGCAAGGACGGCCGGGTGGTGAAGGGAATCCACTTCGTCAACCTTCGCGATGCCGGCGACCCCGGCGACCTGGCGGAAATGTATAACCGTGAAGGGGCCGACGAACTGGTGATGCTCGACATCTCCGCCACTCGCGAAGGGCGTGCCACACTCATGGAAACCGTCCGGCGAGTGGCGCGCCGCCTGTTTATTCCGCTGACGGTGGGCGGCGGTGTCCGGGCGCTGGCGGATGCGCACCGATTACTTTCCGCCGGAGCGGATAAGGTGGGCATCAACACGGCCGCGGTCGAAACCCCGGAGGTCGTCAGGACCGTTGCGGAGAATTACGGACGCCAGGCCATCGTGGTTGCCATCGATGCGCGGCGGATACGGAATTCACCGGTTGAATCCCGACCCGTAGCGCAGGGCCCGCACTCCGGCCCTGCGGCTTTTCCCGCCAAGGTTCTTCCCGCGGAGGTTCAGCCACCGCACTGGGAAGTTGTAACCCACGCCGGCACCAAACCTACGGGCCTCGACGCGCTCGAATGGGCGCGGCGAGTGGAAGAGTTGGGCGCGGGCGAAATCCTGCTGACCTCGATGGACGCCGACGGCACGCAAGCGGGATTCGATTGCGAGTTGACAGCCACTGTGGCGCGCGCCTTGCACATCCCGGTCATCGCCTCGGGAGGAGCTGGGAATCCGGCGCATATTGCCGAGGTCTTCCAGCGAGGCTGCGCCGACGCGGCATTGGCCGCCTCCATTTTCCACTACGAGACCCACACGATTCGCAGCTTAAAAGAGTATCTGCGCGCGCAAGGAGTGGCGGTTAGGATTTAGGAAATTATGAATTATGAATTCTGAATTATGAATTAGAAGCGTGCTCGCGTCCTGCCCGCCGCAGGCCGAAGGCTCGGTCACTTCATAATTCAGAATTCATAATTCATAATTTCGAAGTGCTCGCGCCCAACGCAGGTAATCACCGTGATCATCCCCTGTATCGATTTGATGGACCGCAAGGTTGTGCAGCTCGTCCAAGGCAAAGAGAAATTCCTCGAGTTGCCTGAGCCGCTGGACGTCCTCGAGAAATTCTCGACCTATCCAGAAATCCAGGTAATTGATTTAGACGCGGCGATGGGCAAGGCTCGAAACAACGCGGCAATCGTGCGTGAACTCTGCCGCCGCAAGCTCTGTCGCGTGGGCGGAGGCATCCGCACTACGGCGCGCGCGCAGGCGGTCGTGGCCGACGGGGCGCTAAAGGCAATTGTCGGCAGCAGCGCTTTTACCGCACAGGGCATCCACCACGAATTCCTGCGTGAGCTCGCGTTGGCCGTGCCGCGCGAGAGAATCCTGATCGCCGTGGACTCGTTCGGCGGGCACGTGGCGGTTCATGGGTGGAAGGAGACGCTGCCCTTGACCTGTGCGCAGGCGCTGCCCCAACTTGAGCCCTATTGCTCGGGATTTCTCTGCACCTACATTGATGGTGAGGGAAGATTGCAAGGAACCAATATCGAATGGTTTCGCAGTTTGCGTGCTGTCACCGAGCTTCCCATAACTGCGGCGGGAGGAATCACCACGGACGAAGAAATCGCGGCGCTCGAGGAACTCGGTATGCATGCCGCCCTTGGAATGTCGATTTACCGCAAAGTGTTCCCCGAGTTTTTCACGGGGCGACAACCCGCAGCGCCCTGAACAGCAAGCCCAAAAGATTTCTCTTGACAAGTAGAGGATAAGTATACTACAATACCAACATGATAGCCGTATGGTTCAGGAACCCCTCGATGAAAGGCGTCTGCCTGTCGCCCGCCGCCAAATTCCTGCCTGGCGAGGCTAGAATTATAGTCAGTAATTTTGTCTCTGTGCCGCTCGGTTGCCGCAAATCTTCAACATGAAAAATGGAGGTTGCTCCTGGGATGTTGATGAAAACAAAGGACATACCTCCGACAATTTGTCGCCTACCCTGAGATGTTATTGATTTAGAAGAGGTTATCAGAAACCCTGAGATGTTATTGAAAACAAGTCCAATAACCTCAAAAACCCTGTCCGAGCCACGCCAAAACCTCACTACCCTGAGATGATATAGCAAACAAAGCAGTTATCCGCGAGTCGGGGAGCGTCATGCGAATGCGCCTAGCCCGAATTTCTCACGAAAGAAGCCCAATACTGCGGTCTGGCCGCTGCCTTCAGCCCCAACGGGGCGTACTAACAAAGCCCAGGCCAACGGCCTGGGTTTAGAGATCAGCCTTGACCCTGAACGTCGAGCCCTGTAAGGGCGAACTACAGTCTGTCGCGTCGAGCATGGCGCGCCCCTTCAGGGCTCCATCGCTCCTCCTTCTGCCAACCCAGGCCGTTGGCCTGGGCTTTGTTAGGCCGCCCCTTTGGGGCTGGCTCAAACTGGGATGCATCCGCATCAACGATCTGGTGAGAAGTGCGCCTAGCCCGCTTGCCGCGGACAGCGAAAAATTCTCGAATCGCACTGCTTAGGTTGAAAAGGCTGGTTTCAGCGCGGCTCAATCCACGTAAAGCCGCGGCACGCGCTTACCGATGGAGCAGAGAACTTCGTAGGGGACTGTATCAAGGAGTTGGGCAATCTCCAATGCGGTGATGGAGCTGTGATCCTCCTGGCCAATCAAAATGACCTCATCACCAATATTCGTGCCGGCGACGTCGGTGACGTCGATCAACGACAAGTCCATGCTGATGCTACCCACGATGCGCGAGCGGCGTCCGCGCACGATGGCGTAGCCCCGGTTCGAAAGGGCGCGGCTCAAGCCGTCAGCGTAGCCGACAGGCACCGTGGCGATGCGGGAAGGCCGGCGCGTGTAGTACGCCGCACTGTAGCCCAGAGGAGTGCCGCTGGGGACGTCCTTCATGTAGACAATTCGCGACTTGAAGGTTAAGACGGGCTCGAACTCCGGCACTTTGGGAAGTTCCTGACCCGGGGGGACGACGAGCGGGACACAGTAGCCGTAGAGCAGCGCGCCGATGCGCACCAGATTCTCAGGGAACTTCCGCCCCGTCAGCAGGGCAGCGCTGTTGGTGACGTGAATCCAGTCCGGCTCAAGGTGCATGCCGCGTAATTGTGTGAGCGCGGCGGCAAAACGCTCCCCCTGCTCGTCTGTCTGTGAGGCGGCCAGATCTTCCGCCGACGCAAGGTGGGTAAAGAGACCTTTCAACTGCAACCCTTCGAGCTCGCGATAATGGTCAACGAAGGCCGCGATGCGATCCAGTGGCAGGCCCAGCCGGCCCAATCCGGAATCAACCTTCAGGTGAAATCCAATAGGCCGGCCGTAGCGGCGCGCGCACTCGGAGTAAGTGTCGAGCCGCATGGTGGAGGAAATCGATGGGGTCAATCGGTATTCGATCAGGTGGGCAGGGTCGCTCATGTACAGCCCGCCGAGCAGCAGGATGGGCTGCTCGATTCCCGCCGCGCGCAATTCCAACGCTTCTTCGACGGTCGCCACGCCGAACCAATCCACCCCGCACTCGGCAAGACACTTGGAAACCGGCACGGCGCCATGGCCATAGGCATCGGCCTTAATCACGGCCATGACTTTGCGCACGCCGGCGAGATCGCGAATCCTCTGGAAATTGCGGCGCAGTTTGGAGAGCGAGATTTCCACCCAGGTGGGGCGGAGAAGCTTATCGATGGAAGGGATCACGTGTAGGATTCACCGCCCTCGTGAACCTTATTTTCAAACTTCGCGAAGGGTTTCAAGAAGACCACGGACACGTCGCCTGTTGGCCCGTTCCGTTGCTTGCCCACAATCAACCGCGTTTCCGATCCGCCCTGCCCAAACTCCCCTTCACCCTCTCCCTCTTCGGCAGGCTTTTTCTCGCGAAAGATGAAGATGACGACATCGGCATCCTGTTCGATGGATCCCGACTCGCGCAAATCGGAAAGCTGCGGGCGCTGGCCGAAGCCCGTCCGCTGCTCGGGCGCGCGGCTCAACTGCGAGAGCGCCAGGACCGGAACTTTTAACTCCTTGGCGATGCTCTTTAGGCTGCGGGAAATGTAGCTGACTTCCTGGGTGCGGTTCTCAAACTGCTTGTGTCCGGAAATGAGCTGGAGATAGTCGACAATCAGCAAGTCAAGTCCCTTCTCGGCCTTCAACCGCCGGGCCTTGGCGCGAATTTGCATGATGCTCAACGCCGGCATGTCATCGATGTAAAGCGGCGCTTCCGACAGCCGGCCGAGCGCAGGCGTCATCCGATGCCAGTCCTCCTTGTTGGAGAAACCCGTGCGAAGCTTGTGGCTATCAATCCTCGCTTCCGAGCAAAGCAGGCGGATGACCAGGGACTCCTTGCTCATTTCGAGCGAAAACATTCCCACGACTTTACGATTGACGATGGCCGCGTGGGCGGCGATGTTCAGCGCCAGAGCGGTCTTGCCGAGCGATGGGCGCGCCGCGATGATGATCAGTTCTCCCGGTTGCAATCCCGAGGTCATGTTATCGAGGTCTTCCAGGCCCGTCTCAATTCCCGTCACGCGCTGGCCGCGGTCGAACAGAACATCAATCCTGCCGAAGCTGGTCTTCACGATGTCGCGGATCGTCGCGAACCCGGACTGCACGCGCTGTTCAGCGATTTCGAAAACCTGGCTTTGCGCCAGGTCGATCAACGTCTCAGGGTCGTCGGTGCCTTGCATGCAGCGTTCGATGACCAGGTTCGACGCGTTGACCAAGCGCCGAATCGTGGACTTTTCTTTGACGATGCGGCAGTACTCCACCATCGGCGCGGCCGTGCCGATGGGAACGCCGTCGGTGAGCGCGGCCAGATAACCCGCCCCGCCGGCTTTTTCCAGCAAGCCGTCCTTGGCGAGTTCTTCGGAGAGTGTCACCAAGTCGATCGTGCGGCTCTTCTCCGAGATCGCCGCCATCTTCTCGAAGGTGAGGCGATGCGCTTCGGAATAGAAATCCTCCTTGCCGACGATTTCGAGCGCGGAATTCAGCGCACCATTATCGAGAAGAATCGAACCCAGCAGGGCGCGCTCGGCTTCGAGATTATGGGTGACGGTTCGATCGCTGGAAGTCGCAGTCGGCATCGTAGTATTGTCAATTCTACACGAAATCCTCGCAAGCTGCGCATGCACGCAACCTGCGGAAATTCTGTGCAAAAGCCGGAATTTCTGTGCAGAAGTCAGGCGAGACTGTGGATAGTTTTTGCGGAGGGTGGCGAAGCGGTTCGTCCCGCCGAATCAGCTTGGGAATCCGCTCCCGCCCCTGCGCCCGTCGGCGCGAAAGGCGGAGCGGACGTTGCTAAACGTTCTCCTGCTCAGCTTCTGCGGCGGGCTCCTGAGCTTCTGGAGGTTCGGGAGCAGGAGCTTCCTTGGGGGCAGCGGGAGCCCGGGCGCTAGCTTTGGCTTGGGCCTCGGCCGCGGCATCGAGCTTGGCTTTGGTCTCCGCGTCAGGCTCGACGAGGACTTTAACCGTCGCCGTCACCTCGCGGTGGAGCTTGACGGAAACGTTGTACTCGCCCAACACCTTGATCGGCGTGGCCAGGCTGATCTTGCGTTTGTCGATGTGGTATCCCTGAGCCAGGAGTTTTTCCGCCACGTCCATCGACGTGACCGAGCCGAAGAGATTGCCCTTTTCGCCTGCCTTACGGATCAGCGTGACGCTGACACCTTCCAGCAGCGTGGAAAGATCTGCGGCATCGGCCTTTTCCTTGGCCTCCAGCTTGAGGAAGCGAACGCGCTGCTGCTCAACCCATTTACGGTTTTGGGCTGTGGCGGCTACCGCCAGCTTTTTGGGCAGCAGGAAGTTGCGCCCGTAGCCGTCTGCCACCTTCACCATCTGGCCGCGGTTCCCAAGCTTATCAATATTCTCAAGAAGGATAATTTCCATAGCGAAACTCCTGTAAACGGGATACGGGGAATGGGATACGGGGAACGGGAACAGTTTGCGATTGAGGGTGACCGTACCCCGTTTCCCGTGACCCGTGTCCCGTTCTTTACGCTCCCGCTGCAAACGGCAGCAGGGCGATGTTCCGGGCGCGCTTGATGGCTTCCGACAGCGCGCGTTGGTGCGTTGAGCAGGTGCCGGTGAGGCGGCGGGGAAGGATCTTGCCCCGCTCGGCCACGAACTCGCTGACCAGGCGCACGTCCTTGTAATCGATCATATCAATTTTCTCGGTGCAAAATTTGCAGACCTTGCGCCGGCGGAAATACTGCTTGCGGCCGCCACCGCCCGGACCTTCGCGCCGTGCTGGGCGTTCGCCCGAGGGCGCGCCTTCTCTGGGAACTGGCATGGTGATTAACTCCTTTATGCTTGCGCGGTCTCCGCGGGAGCGGGGGGCGCGGCGGGCGCGGGAGCAGGCTTGCTCCGGCGGCGCTTGGCCTCCTGCTTGGTCCGCAGGGCCTTGAATTTCGCTGCGCGCTGAAGAATCTCGTCTGTGCATACGGTGAGATGCTTGATCACCGTGTCGGTTACCTTGAGACGGCGCTCAAACTCCTTGACCGTGTCTCCGGTGCCTTGCACGTAGAAGAGGACGTAAAAACCCTCGCGCTGCTTGCTGACGCGATAGGCGAGCCGGCGGCGCCCCATTTTTTCGACCTTGTCCACGGTGCCGCCTGCGCCCGTCACCACACCTTCCATTTGAGTGATGAGCTTTTGCACCTCGTCGTCAGCCACATCGGGCCGGACGATAAAAATCATTTCGTAATTACGCATGGGACCTCATGACTCCGTGGGCGGAACCTTCCGATTAAAACGGTTCATCGCCTTTTGTAGACCTTCCGAAAGAATCACGCGGACGGCCTCACCGGCCAATTCGAGCATTTCCGCGACTAACTTCGTCTCCGCCGGGCGAAACGGCCTGAGGAGGTAGGAAACGTAATCCTCCACCGGCCACTCCGGCTGCACGCCCATTCGCAACCGGATGAACTCATCGGACTCAAGGGAGCCGATGAGGGACTTCAAACCGTTGTGCCCGCCGGCGCTGCCCCGCGGCCGGATTCGCAACATCCCCAACGGCAAATCGATTTCGTCGACAAGCACCAGCAGGTCACGCGGCGACAGTTCGTAGTTCTGGAGCAGTCGCGCCACCGCCAAACCGCTCAGGTTCATGTAAGTCTGGGGCTTTGCCAGCACGACTCGCTCGCCCCCCAACTCGGTGCTTGCCGTCAGTGCCTGCGCCTCGCGGCGGGACAACTCCTTGCCGCAAGAGTCGGCCAAGCGATCGATCGCCATGAACCCCAGGTTGTGGGGTGTCATGTGGTACTCGTAACCGGGGTTCCCCAAACCGACGATCAGCTTCATAAGAACAGTGACGAGTTAGGAGTGACGAGTGACAAGCAAAGAGACCCGCCCTATCGACTACTTGCCGCTGTTCGCTCAAGAGAATGAGGCGAGACCTGACGCGTTCTGTTTGCTCGTCACTGGTCACTCGCCACTGGTCACTGCCTTTATTTCTCCTTGCCCTTTTCCTTCTTCTCGCTCTTCTCTTTCTTCTCGGCTTTCTCTTTCTTCTCGCCGCCGCCTTCTTCCTCGGCGCCTTCCTCTTCCGCCTTGCCCTTGCGGATGACCTCAGGCTCGGCAGGAGCCGCCTCGGCCGCCGCCTCCTCAGGCTTCTCCTCTTCCACCTTCAACGTCACCACATGCGCGACCACGCGGTTCGGGTCGGTAAGGATCTTGACCTTGGGCCCCAGGGGCAACTCTGACACGCGCAGATTTTGGTTGAGCGTCAGCGGCGAGACATCCACGGTGATCGCTTCGGGAATGTCGTCCGGGAGGCACTCCACTTCCACCTCGCGCAACATGAACTCGAAGATTCCGCCGTCGACTTTCACTCCCTGCGGCTCTCCGGTCACATGAATAGCAACCTTCAACCTCAACTTGGTATCAAGGGCGATGCGCACCAAGTCGACATGCAGGAGTCCCCCGCGGACGGGTTCAGACTGCCAATCGCGAATCATGGCCCGGGTGGGTGCTTTGCCGCGAACCTGGAGAGTGAAAATGGCGTTATGGCCGGACTCTGAGTGGAGAATCTCGCGGATTCCATCCGGGTCGACGGTGACGGGAATCACCGGACCCCCGCCTCCATAGACCACACCGGGGATGCGTCCCGAGCGGCGCGTACGCCGCGCCACGTTCTTGCCAAAATCCTCGCGCGGCTCTGCTTCAACCGTAAATGCTTGACTCATAGCTTCCCACTCCTTGAGGAACAAAACTCGAAACTGGAAACTCGCAAAGCGTCACGCCTATATCGAGCTTCGATCTCCAAGTTTCGAATTTCGAGTTTCAATTTTCGCCGCTCCCTCAGATGAACAGCTTGCTCACGGATGTTTCATCATGAATGGAACGAATCGCGTCGGCCAGCAATCTGCCGACACTTAGAACTTTAATCTTGCCGCACTGCTCGGCCTCGGATGTGAGAGGGATCGAATTCGTGGCCACGACCCGCTCCAGAGGTGCAGAGCAAATTTTTTCGATCGCGTTGTCGGCAAACACCCCGTGCGTGCAGCAAGCATAAACCTTGTCGGCGCCTTTTTCCTTCAAGGCATAGGCGCCCTTCACCAGGGTCCCGGCCGTATCGATCATGTCGTCAACCAGCAAACACGTCTTGCCTTCGACGTCGCCAATGACGTTGAACACTTCCACAACATTGGCGTCTTCACGCCGCTTGTCAATGATCGCGAGAGGAATGTTCATGCGCTTGGCGAACCCCCGCGCGCGTTCCACGCCCCCAGTGTCCGGAGAGACCACCACCAGATTCTTCAATCTCAATCGGCGGAAATAACCCACCGTTACCGGCGTCGCGTAAAGGTGATCGACCGGGATATCGAAAAAACCCTGAATCTGGCCGGCGTGCAGTTCGAGCGCCAACACGCGGTCCGCGCCGGCAGAGGTCAGCAGGTCCGCCACCAGTTTCGAGGAGATGGGAACGCGCGGGCGGTCCTTTCGGTCCTGCCGGGCGTATGCAAAATAGGGCATCACAGCAGTAATGCGAGAGGCGGAGGCCCGGCTGAGGGCGTCGAGCATCACCAATAATTCCACCAGATTGTCATTCACGGGGCGGCAGGTGGGCTGAATGACAAAAACGTCAGCGCCTCGCACGTTCTCGAGAATTTGCAGGCGGACCTCGCCATCGGGGAAGCGCCCTACTTGAGCATCACCCAGCGGCACTCCCAGCTCATCGCAGATTTCCTTCGCCAGCGCCGGGTGGGCATTCCCCGTAAAAATCTTCAGCGTGTGGCGAATTCTCTGACTCTTCATTCAACCCTCGAACACCTGTTCAACAGTAAGCACGATAAAATATAAGGCCTGGCTGGGAGGCCTGGACTCGAACCAGGGTTCCATGCTCCAAAGGCATGTGTCCTACCGCTGGACGACCTCCCAAGAAAATTTCTTCATTGAATCATCGGGTCATTGAGTCATTGAAAAGCCGTCATCCTCACTGAGAAAACCGCTCAATGGTTCGATGACCCGATGGCTCAATGAACAAATAATCTTCGGTGGTAGTTGGCACGCGCCAGTGTGCGTGTCGGAAACGATAGCCACCCATTGGGGATGAGTTTCGAGGCGCGATCCAGTTGACGAGACGAAGAGAAGAGGGCAAACACAGCAGACCCGCTGCCCGTCAAGGAGGCAACTTCGGCCCCGGCCCGGATAAGCCGGCGCTTCAATCGCGCCAACTCAGGCCACCTCGCGAAAACGACATGCTCAAAGTCGTTCTCGGCCGGTCCCCAACTCATCAGGGGAAATTGTGGCCACGCACCGAATTTACCAGTGTAAGCGGCTCCGGCCTGCTCTGTCAACCGCAAACCTGCTTGGCGATAAGCATCCGCAGTCGAAACCGAAAAACCCGGGAAAATGACCAGACAGGTGCGGGATGGGAGATCGCTGAGAGGGTAGACCTCTTCCCCACGGCCACAGCCCAGAACCCGGCCCCCGAGGAAGAACAAAGGAACGTCGGAGCCCAGCGACGCCGCCAGCTTCTGGCGCGCGGAAAAACTGAGCCGGTCGCCCGAGAGCCGTTCGAGTCCCAGAATTGTGGCTGCGGCGTTGGTGCTGGCCCCACCCAGCCCACTGCCGAGAGGAATGACTTTTTCGATCTCTACCCGAATCGCGCCGCGCCAGTCGCGGGCCTGCGCCCACGCTTCGCAGGTGCGATAAACCAGATTACCTTGCCCGCCGGGGATGGCCGGGTTGTCGCATTCGACGGCAATTCCCTTCCCGGTTTTGGAGAGGCTAATCCCCAGGCGATCGTGCATTCCAATGGTCTGATAGATGGTGCGGATTTCGTGGTAGTTATCGGGCCGCTTGCCGAGGATCCGAAGCCCGGCGTTGATTTTGGCGAAAGCGCGAACGCGAAGTGTCTTTGGCAAATTGGTCAGGCAGCCGGGTGGCCCTCGATGCGGCCAGGCCGAAATAAAATAGAGATGGCTCCGTTGGCAAAATGCGGAGCAAAACCAGGCAGGTGAATTCTACCTCAAAAAGGGAAACCCAGCACACGAGCTGCAAGATTTAAAGACGGCAGCAGGCCAATCAGTTGTCCGAAGTCTTGCCATGCCCCGAGTGGTTCTTGAGATCGTCGAGTTGCTTCTGGAGCTGCTTGGCCTGGTCGGCGTCGAAATCGCTGGAAAGAGCATCGGGCCACTCCTTCAGGGCGCGCTGCCACTCCTCTTGCGCCATCCCGGTCTTCCCCTGGCGCAAATAAACATTGCCAAGGTGCTCGTGGATGGTCGGGTCGTCCTGGATCTTGCTCGCGGCCTTTTCCAGCGGCGGGGCTGCCAAATCGTAGCGGCCCATCTTGTAATACGCCCAGCCCAGGCTATCGAGGTACGCACCGTTGTTCGGATCGAGCTCCAATGCCTTCTGAATGTACTTAACCGACTCATCCAGTCGGACGCCGCGATCGGCCAGCATATAGCCGAGATAATTTGAAGCGGAAGCGTTCAGTGGGTCCACGTTGAGGACCTTCTTGAACGTTTCCTCCGCCTGATCGTATTTTTTCTGCCGCTCAAATATGGAGGCCTGCACGAACAGCACATATTCCTGATCCTCCGGGGTCGGACTTAGGTCCAAGGCTTTTTGAATCGCCTTCTCCGCGGGATCGAAGTGCTTGGCCTGCAAATAAATCTGCGCGATGGAGATATAGATGCTTCGGTCGATCGGGCGACCAGTAAGGAAAGCCTGCAACTGCGTAACCGCCTCGTCAACATGTCCGCGCTCGCCGAGCATCGAGGCGTACTGGATGGCTAGATCCTGGTTCTTGGGATACGCCTTGACCGCGGTTTCCGCCTCTGCCATGGCCTTATCCGACTGGTGCTGCGTCCGGAGAGTTTCGATGATCAGCATCTCGGCGCGAGGCCCCTGCAGGGGGCCCAGGGCCTGAATTTGCTTGAAGGTGTCCATGGCCTGGGGGAATTTTTCCTGATCGCGGTAGGCGATGCCGAGGCGTTCAAGGAAAAGCGCCCGGTTGTTGGCTTCAGGAACCGTGTACTTTCCTTCGGGGCGTTCCGACTGCTTTACCAGGCCTTGTAGGATTTCGATAGCCTTGTCGTTATTGCCCATGGTGCTTTCAAGCAACGCCTGCTGGTAGGGAATTTCCAGGTCATCCGGGCTCAGGGTCTTGGCCTTTTCGAGCTCCTGGCGCGCATCGTCAAAGCGTCCCTCTTCACGATTGATCATCGCCAAGCGCTTGTAGCTCAACCCATCATCGGGGTCGCTCTTCAGAATCTTCTGCAACTGTTCGCGGGCGGGGTCGGTCTTACCGGCGTTCAGGAGGGCATCCGCGTAATAGCGGCGAAGATCCGTATTATCAGGGTCCGCTTGCAGTGCCTTTTCGTAGATAGCGATGGCCTTATCAAATTGCTGAGTCTGCGAGTAGGCATAACCCAGCATGTGATAGAGCCGGGAATCCATATCGCCCTCGGGAATCTTACTTAGGGACTCGATGGCCTGCTCAAACTCGTTCTGCTGGATGTAAAGCTCCGCTAAATTGGCGAGCCCAACCTTCGAATCGGGGTCCGTCTGCAAGACTTTGCGAAATACCTCTTCCGCCTTGGCAGGCTTGTTGTCAACCCGATATAAATGGCCCAGAAGCAACAATGAATCCGTATCACTCGGCGCCACTCGCACCAGGGCTTCCAGATGCTCGATGGCTTTAGCCAGGTCTTCCTTGGGGACGGCTTGGTCCCCTTGCGCGGTCTCGAGCATGTGGTAGTAAATGCGCGAGAGCAGCCGGTGAGCGTCGGGGTAATTCGGATCCACCTTCAGGACGGCCTCCGCCTCCTTAATGCCTTCGTCGGTGTGGCCGGAAAGCGAGTAAAGCTCGGCCAGTTCCACCCGCAGGAAGAGAGAGTCAGGATCGGCAGCGATGGCGAGCTTGTATTCGGAAACCGCGCGGTCGATGTAGTCAGTGCGGTTGTAGACTCCGGCGAGCTCCTTATAGCGCCGCGCCAGCATGAAGTGGTAGTAAGACTTGGCGTGGTCCGCCTCAGTGCTCGAAGAAGCTGCCGGCTTGGAGGCTGAATCAGCCTGTCCGGGCAAAGGTAACGGGGGTCCGGGCGCTGCCAACAGACTCCCGCCCAGCAGCGCAAAAAGACCAGTAACCGTTAGGATTTCTCTGAAGCGTTTTTTCATATTTCCCTTCTGCCCCGCCAAGTCGTCGTTTAAAAAATTATCCCACAAGGAGGTAAGAGCTGTAAAGATGCAAAGGAGTTGCACGGCTGCGGTAGGTGTGGGGAAATACCTTCATCTGGGCCGCTAACAACAATTATTGACGCGAGGCTCGCTTCCGCGTGGGCGAGGCGAATCGCAAGCGACTACCGCGTTTGAGCGTCATCGGGCCGGTTTTTACAGCCCGCGATAGCTTGGATGCGGGCCCTCATCCCTTCTTCAAATTTGCCCCCTCAGTTTTTCCCAGGCCAGCCCAAGATATTCATAAAAGGCAACTTGCGATTTGAAAAGGTCATAGCCGTCGGGGAATAGATCGTCCGTTTCAAATCGGTGCACAGGAGCAAGGTAATTGGTGGGGGCAGCAATCGGCGCGACACCTCTCTTCCGGAAGAGTCCCATCGCGCGCGGCATATGGGCGGCTGAGGTCACCAGAATGAATTGATGAGTGCCCACGAGAGACGCAATCTGTTGACTTTCCTCCTCTGTGTCGCGGGGCTTAGAAACCGGCACGATATCCTCCGTGCGAACCCCAAGCCATACTGCGATGTGCGTCATGCCCTCTGCCGAATTGTTCCCTCCCGAAAGGATGAGCTTGCTGCCAGGAAGTTCGCGGTGCAGTTCGACGCCCTCGATCAACCTCACCATCAGGTCGGGGGAAACGTGACTGGTGACGGGAACGTTCGGATCGTCGTCCGCCCATCCCCCCAATACCGCGATGAAGGAAACGGTGTGAAGATCTGACCCAACGTGTACGATCATAAGGGGTGGGTAACGGCGTTCCAGCGGTCGAAGCAGCGCGTTCGAAATAAAGTTGTTGCTGAGCCCCAGAAGCAACAGCGCGCCGCAGGTGACCAGGGCCTTCCCTGCCCGCTCCCGGCGAGTGAACCAAAGCAGAAACAACCCGATGAGCAGGAATTCGAGCGACAGGGGAACCGGAAAGAGGAAGCGGGAGAGAATCTTCTTCATCAGGAACATGGGGTTAGGAACTCCTCGCGAGGGCCGGCCTGCCAGGAGAGTCCCGGCGGCAATAAAGCCGCGGCCCCAGTAAGCGCAGCTCTATTGTACTGGAATCACGCTCCCACTTTGCAGCTTTGACCGCAGCCTGATCTTGGGCCACTTCATCGAATTGCTCCTCTCGATACGCTCAATTTCCAAACCCGCTTGCTTTTTGGTGGGAAGCGGTATATACATCCACTAGCCCAAGGTAAAGCCAATAATGCACTTCGCGAGAGAAAGAGAGCCGTGAGGAACTCCTTTCATTGTCCGTTTAAGTGATAGGTTTGTCTTCCACCCAATGCCCCCTTGCCGCTCGTTATGAACGAGCGAAGGAGTGTTGGCTAGCCGGGCCAGATCAGCATTCCGGGCGAAATCGCCGCCGGACTCCGTGCGTCCAGCCGTGATGCCGCCAACAAGGAGACATCTCATGCGAACATTCCCCCAGCGTCGCTCGACCCTGAAGGCTGTTGCCTTATGCGTTCTTGCCGGCCTCGCACTTTTCACAGCAGCCCCAGTTTTCGCTGACGGACCGACCGGGGCCCAGGCGGCGGTGATGGGCGTTATGTTACTGTTCATGTTGGTGATCGGCATCGGCGCCTATGTCTACTTTGGGTTGGCACTATCGACTATCGCCAAGAAAACCAACACGGAAAATCCCTGGTTGGCATGGGTTCCCATCGCCAACATCATCCTGATGCTGAATATCGCCAAGAAGCCGCTCTGGTGGATCGTCCTCATGCTCATTCCGCTCGTAAACTTCGTTATCTCAATCATAGTCTGGATGGCCAT
The DNA here is from genome assembly GCA_963808085.1 of uncultured Acidobacteriota bacterium. GTDB lineage: Bacteria > Acidobacteriota > Terriglobia > UBA7540 > UBA7540 > Bog-366. Next base: position 24,914 of record CAWEFC010000020.1, on the reverse strand, counting down.
TGCCGAGGCCCGCAATAAGCCCAACTGGTGGGGAATCCTGTTGATCGTGCCCGGAGTGAATCTGATTGTCCCCGGCTACCTTGCTTGGTCAGACTGAACAAAGCGGTGACGAACTCTTAGGAGACCTCGCATGAGAACACTGCCTCGACGTCAGTCAAAATCGAGGAATCTTGCATTAGCGCTTCTTGCCGCTGTTTCCCTGCTGCCCGCGGCATCGTTGCTCGCGCAGGAAGTGCCCGGGGGCGCGGCCCTTGCCCTGTTTGTCTACATTTTCTATGCGATCTTTATCGTCTTCTACATTTATGCGGCGATCGCTACCCAGGTCATCGCTCGAAAAACCGGCACCGAGAATGGTTGGATGGCCTGGATCCCCGTTGCCAACCTCGTCCTGTGGGCCCAGATCGCCAAGAAGCCCATCTGGTGGGGCCTCCTTTGTCTCGTTCCCTTCGTCAACTTCGTGTTCATGGTTCTCCTCTGGATGGCCATCGCGGAAGCCCGCAATAAGCCCAATTGGTGGGGAATACGTGATGATCATCCCCCTGGTGGGGCTGATCGTCCCCGGCTATTTGGCCTGGTCCGAATAAATTTCGCGCCCGGTTGGCGATCGTAGCGCAAGGCCCGCTCTCCGACCTTGCGGCCCTTCCCGAATCGATTGAACGACAAAACTGCCGATTTTCGAATCTGGTCTGTGCTATGCTTCCTGTTCCACGGGCGATTTCCCTCGCGCCGCCCGTTCGGATGAATGACTTTTAACTCAAGCCCCCTCGTCCTTCCGCCGATCAGAGAAACTGTAGGATGGGTATCGGATTGACACGACACGACGGCCTTTAAGGGATGGAGCTTTCCGTATGCAACAAACTTCGTTCAGTCCCGCAGCGATCGTGAACGCAGATTTACTCAAAGTCCCCGCTTTGGGAGCCGGACTTAATTATTGGACGGAGCCCGCCCGGCGCGCACTCCTCCTCGATGATCGTTTCTATAACCGACATGCGGTTCCAGATTGCCGACTATGAATCGATCGAAGAATGCTTGGTTGATGAACCGAAGTATCAGGGATGGAAGTTGGTCACGACTTGGACCGGTTCAGTCGTTGGAAGTTGGGCACTGATGATCGGCTGCATCGCGATCGCCCGGGCGATTCTGCGGTGAGTCAACCAGCGTCCGAGCCGCTCGGGTTCATCAATCGCTGACGGTGATGAGAGCTTTCATCGTGTGGTGCTCGCCGGGCGCGAGATTCACAGCGTAATCGCCCGCGTTGCAGGTTTCGATGCAGATGAATTCCCGCCATTCGTCATCCCCAAGATCTGACAAGGCGTGTGCCTTCGCCACCCATGGATTCCACACTGTTGTCGAGCGTGAATTCTCTTTCGTGACGCGAGCCCGACGATGTAAGGCGGGATCATCCAGTTCGATTTCATGCGCAGTATTCAAGTACACGCGATCGGTTTCCGCCGTAATCGCGATCTCGCCCTGCTGCACCTTTTCCCGATCCGAATCGGTCTTATCGAGATAGGGGACTTTGTCCAAACCTCGCACACGCGACTGTTCTATGCTCCCCACGCGATGATACGTGTGCAATGCTTCCTCAAAGTGCAGCGGCGATCTGCCCGTATTGGTCATCACCAGCTCAAGGCTCAGCTCCCGGCCAAACGTCGCGCGATGCACCAGCCGAAAGTCAGCGGGCCACCATTTCTTCGTGTTCTCGTCGCTCTCGGTAAACATGCTGACCGTGACCGCGCCTCCTGCTTGCGCGATCGACTCGATTTGCCAGGGCTTCGTGCGGACGAAGCCGTGCGCCGGCGCCTTGGGATCGTCCGCCTTGTCTCCAAACCAGGGGAAGCAGATGGGAACTCCTCCACGAATGGCGCGGCCGTCTTCCCATCGCGCCTTGGAGCTGAGAAAGAGCACTTCCTCTCGGCCCGTCGGCTTCCAGGAAGTGACGTGCGCGCCGTGCAGGTATATCTCTCCCGCAGCCTCGGGACAAGTGATCGAGACCTTGGGCAATTCGCCGTTTCCTTCGACGATCCGCGCGACGCCGGGAATTTCAAACCGGCGCTCCGGTTCTGCGATTGCATCTGCCATATGCGTTCACCTTCCTGAAGCTCAACGGGCACTGCTGCGTGGTGGCACAAGGCCAACCCTCAGCCGGCGCAGCTATGGACAGCGTACCTCTTTACGCCCTCCCGAGCAGCTCTTTGGCCGCCGCCACCACTCGGTCGGGCTCGAAGCCGAATTTGCGCTGAAGCTCTTTGAGCGGTGCGGAGGAGCCGAACGTCTTCATGCCGATCACTTGGCCGGAATCGCCAACGTACCGCTCCCATCCAAGTGTGGAAGCCTGCTCAATGGCGATGCGAGCCTTCACAACGGGGGGCAGCACGCTCGCGCGGTAATCCTTTGTCTGGTGCTCGAAGATGTCCCACGACGGCATCGATACTACTCGTGAACGGATGCCTTCCGCAATCAGCGTCTCGTGCGCATCCGCTGCAAGGCTCACTTCGCTGCCCGAGGCAATCAAGATCACCTCCGGATTGCCGCCGGGAGCGTCCGCCAACACGTAAGCGCCGCGCGCCACTCCGGAGGCGGAGGCGTATTTGCTCCGGTCAAGTGTTGGCAAGGGCTGGCGGGACAGCGCCAGCACGGCAGGCTTGTGGCGCAGTTGCAGGATGTAGCGGTAGGCCTCGACGACTTCGTTGGCGTCGGCCGGGCGCAGGGTGACGAGCCCGGGAACGGCGCGCAACGACACCAACTGTTCTACCGGCTGGTGAGTCGGGCCGTCCTCGCCGTCGCCCATGGCGTCGTGAGTGAAAACGAAAATCGCGGGCAATTCCATCAGCGCTGCGAGGCGCATGGCGGGACGCGCGTAGTCGCTAAAGATAAAGAAGGTTGCACCAAACGCCCGGAGTTTGGACAGGCAGAGCCCGTTCACAATGGCTGCCATGGCGTGCTCGCGTATACCGTAGTGCAACATTTTCCCGCCGGGGCTCTCAGCCTGGAGGCTTTCCGCGCCCGCGTAGGTCAGCAATGTCTTATTCGACGGCCCCAGGTCCGCCGACCCTCCCAGGAACCAGCGAATATTCTGAGCGAGCACGTTCAGAACTTTGCCCGAGGCTTCGCGCCCCGCCATTCCCTTCGCATCGGCGGGAAAGACGGGCAGGTTGCGGTCCCAACCGGCTGGAAGCTCACGCCGCTGCATCTGGCCGATCTCGGCGGCGAGCTCGGGATAGGCGGTCTTATAGGCGTCGAAGAGCTTCATCCATTCCCGCCGGGCATTCGCGCCGCGCTCGCCAATTCCGGCGGCGAAGTGTTCATACACACCATCGGGCACCAGGAATTTCGCGTCCTCCGGCCACCCGTAGCTGCGCTTGGTCAGGCGAATCTCCTCCTCGCCAAGCGGCTCGCCGTGTGCTTCGGCGGTGTCCTGCTTGTGCGGCGATCCATACCCAATGTGGCTGTCAAGAATAAGGAACGTCGGCCGGCCCTTCGTTTGACGGAACACATCGATCGCATGTTGGATGCGAACGGTATCGTTGGCATCGCCGACGCGCAGGACATTCCAGCCGTATCCCAGGAATCGGGTCGCGATATCCTCGGTGAAGGTGATGCGCGTGTTGCCTTCGATGGTGATGTGGTTGTTGTCGTAGACCCAGCAGAGATTGTCGAGCCCCAGATGGGCAGCCAGCGACGCCGCTTCCGAAGCGACTCCCTCCATCATGCAGCCGTCTCCGCAAACGGTATAAATGTTGTAGTCGAAAACGGAGTAGCCCGGCCGGTTGTAATGGGCGGCGAGCCACTTCTGCGCGATGGCCATGCCGACGCTGGTGGCCACGCCTTGGCCGAGGGGGCCGGTCGTAGCTTCAACGCCCGACACCCAGTGGTACTCAGCGTGGCCGGGGCATTTGCTGTCGAGTTGGCGAAAGTGGCGGATGTCGTCGAGAGTCACCGAGGGCTGTCCGAGGCTTTCGTATTCAGCGTTCACCGCCTGAGTTTTAGTAAGGTGGAGCACCGACCAGAGCAGCATCGAGGCGTGCCCGTTCGAAAGCACGAACCGGTCGCGATTCGGCCAGATCGGGTCCTGCGGATCGAATTGCATCACGCGGTTCCACAGGGTGTAGACCAGCGGAGCAAGCGCCATCGGGGTCCCGGGGTGACCCGATTTGGCCTGCTGCACGGCGTCGATCGAAAGCGTGCGAATGGTATTAATGCACAGTTGGTCGAGTTGCGCGCCGGCTGCCGGCTGAGCAACGGGTGAACTACCCATGGTTTTCTCCTCGGCTGAATTTAGCGGGCTATCCGGCCTGGCTGGCGGCGCGGGAATCCTGCTGCTCTGCGGCGACGGGGTTATGCCAACCTCCGACGGGCGCAATTCTCTCGTTGGCCTCAGCGGGGCCCCAGCCGCCCTTTTCGTACTCGTAAATCGGAGTGTCGGCCTTCAGGGCCGCATCGACGATCCGCCATGCTTCTTCCACATAATCCTCGCGGGCAAAATGCGTGGCGTCTCCGGCCATGGCATCGCCCAGCACGCGCTCGTAGGCTTCCATCTCCTTGGGAGAGGGATGACTGCTGGCCACAATCTCGACCCTTTCGGTTTTCGTCGCCTCGTCCGGGCCCATAATCATCGCGCCCATGGCGATCCCCATCTCCGGGCTGATACGGAATCGCAGGTAATTCCGGAAAGTCGCCGACTCCTTGATGACGGTTGGGGGCTTGCGAAGCCGGGCGAGAACCTCCGTGCAGTTCACCGGCAGGTTCTTACCCGCGCGGATGTAGAACGGCACACCTTTCCACCGCCAGGAATCAACCTCCAGCCGCAGCGCGGCAAACGTCTCCACCCTCGAATCGGGCGCTACCCCCTTTTCCTGGCGATACCCTTTGAACTGCCCGCGGACGAGGTTTTTCGCCTCGATTGCTGGAATCGCCTTCAAGACCTTCACCTTCTCGTCGCGCAAGGTTTCACTGTCGTTGCGGACGGGCGGCTCCATGGCGACATTGCACAGAATTTGGAACAGATGGTTCTGAATCACGTCGCGGATGGCGCCGGTTTGATCGTAGAAACCACCCCGGCCTTCGACGCCAAAATCCTCCGCCATGGTCATCTGTACGCTCTCGACGTAGTTGCGATTCCAAAACGGCTCCATGAAGGCGTTGGCAAACCGGAAGATCACCACGTTGTTGACCGGCCGTTTGCCCAGATAGTGGTCAATGCGGAAGATGGCGGACTCGGGGAAGACCGAGTGCAAGATGCGGTTGAGCTCTTGGGCCGATTCCAGGTCATGGCCGAAGGGTTTCTCCACAATCACGCGGGCCTGGTCGCACCCGCACTCCGTCGCGCAACCCGATTTGGCCAATTGTTCCACAACGGTTTCAAACAGTACGGGGGGGATGGCAAGGTAATGGGCGGGCCGCTCGGCATCGTTGAGTTCCTTGCGCAGCGCCTGAAAGGTGGCGGGGTCCTGGTAATCGCCGTCGACATAACGCAGCAACCCACTCAGTTTCTGGAAGGCCGCGGAATCGACTCCGCCGTGCTTCTCCAGGCTGTCGTGCGCGCGCGCTCGAAGCTGTTCGAGGTTCCAACCCGCCTTGGCCACACCCACTACGGGAACGTTCAGGTGCCCGCGTTTCACCATCGACTGGAGCGCTGGGAAAATCTTCTTGTACGCCAGATCACCGGTGGCGCCAAAGAAAACTAGGGCGTCGGAATGGGAATCGCTCATCGCGCATCCCCTTTTCCTGCGGGTGGCCGCACAGATCGACGTTACTGCGGCTCAACCCCGCGCTATGGCGAGGTAAACTCGCCGCTACAGCGCAGACGGCGACGGCGCCGACCCGCGCGGCTACTTGCCCGCTGCTTTCTCCAGGTGTCCGCCGAAGCCGAAACGCATGGCGGAGAGCAACCGGTCCTGGTAATCCGCCTCGCCCCGCGAGGTGAAGCGCTGGTAGAGCGCGGCGGAAAGTACGGGTACAGGCACGGCCTCGTCGATGGCCGCCTTGATGGTCCACCGGCCCTCGCCGGAGTCTGACACGCGTCCCGCGAACTGGGCGAGCGATGGATCTTTCACCAGGCTCGCCGCCGTCAAGTCCAGCAGCCACGAGGCGATCACGCTGCCACGGCGCCACACTTCCGCGATGTCCCGCAAATTCAAATCGTATTGGTAATTCTCGGGGTGGCGCAGCGGCGTGGTCTCCGCATCGATCTCGGACTGCGTCTTGCCGATATTAGCGTCGTGCAAGACGCCCAGCCCTTCCGCGTAGGCGGCCATGATTCCGTACTCGATGCCGTTATGGACCATCTTGACGAAGTGTCCCGCGCCGTTCGCGCCACAGTGCAGGTAACCTTGCTCGGAAGTCCCGCCCAACTGCTCGCGGCCCGGTGTTCGCGGCAGATTCCCCGCGCCCGGCGCTAGGGTCGCAAAGATGGGATCGAGATGCTGGACCACGTCCTTTTCACCACCAATCATCATGCAGTAGCCGCGCTCCAGGCCCCACACGCCGCCGCTGGTTCCCACGTCCACATAATGGATGTGCTTCGCGGCGAGTTCCTTGGCGCGCCGGATGTCATCCACGTAGTAGGAATTGCCCCCGTCGATCAGGATGTCGCCCGCCTCGAGGTAAGGCAGCAGGCCGGCGATGCTGCTGTCGACCACCGCCGCCGGGACCATGAGCCAGATCGCCCGAGGTTTTTCGAGCTTGGACACGAAGTCTTGCAGCGAAAGGCTTCCTTCCGCCTTCTCCTTGACCAATTCGCTTACCGCCTTCGTCGACATGTCGAAGACAACACACTTTTGGCCGCCTCGAAGCAGCCGCCGCACCATGTTGGCCCCCATCCTTCCCAGCCCAATCATTCCTAGTTGCATCATGCGCTCCTTTGCACTTAGTTGGTGGCGCGGGTATCTTGCCCGCTGTGGCGGGAGCGTCCCGCTCCCGCCCAGGGCGCAGGCAGGATGCCCACGCCCCAGCCGGCGAGATGCCCGCACTACGTGAACAGTCCATCAATCTAATTGTTCAAAAAGCCCTGGCTCCGACCCTTGCACTTTCAAAAACGTCCGCAAATTCCCCGTAGGGAAAACGTTGATCAAATCCGCGAGTCATCAGGATGTTCCCTTGAGCTTGCGGTAGCGCCGAATCAGATTGTTGGTGGAACTGTCGTGTGCGAGTGTGGGTTCCTGCGCGTTCTCGAGCTCAGGAATGATTCTCTGCGCCAGCACCTTGCCAAGTTCCACTCCCCACTGGTCAAAGGAATTGATCTGCCAGATCGTGCCCTGGGTAAACACGCTGTGCTCGTAGAGGGCGACGAGCTTGCCTAGCACCTCCGGCGTGAGGCGCTCTGCGAGGATGGTGTTCGAGGGGCGGTTGCCCTCGAAAACCCGATGCGGCACCAGCCAATCCGGTGTGCCCTCCGCCTTCACTTGCTCAGGCGTCTTGCCAAACGCCAGCGCCTCGGTCTGGGCGAAGACGTTGGCCAGCAGCATGTCGTGGTGCCGCCCCAAGGGGTTGAGCGTGTGCGTGAAGGCGATGAAGTCGCAGGGAATAAGCCGCGTGCCCTGGTGGATCAATTGGTAGAAAGAATGTTGCCCGTTGGTTCCCGGCTCTCCCCAGTAGATGGGACCCGTCGCGTAATCGACCTCGGCGCCATCAAGCGTGACGTGCTTGCCGTTGCTCTCCATCGTCAACTGCTGGAGATACGCGGGGAATCTCTTCAGGTACTGCTCATAAGGCAACACGGCAACCGTTTGCGCGCCGAAGAAGTCGGTGTACCACACGCCCAGAAGGCCCAGGAGCACCGGCAGGTTGCGTTCGAAGGGCGTGGTGCGGAAGTGCTCGTCCATCTGGTGGAAGCCGTCGAGCATGGCGCGAAAATTATCCGCGCCCAGAGCCAGCATGGTGGAGAGGCCGATCGCCGAGTCCATCGAGTAGCGCCCGCCCACCCAATCCCAGAAGCCGAACATGTTGGCCGTGTCGATTCCGAACTTCGCAACTTCCGCGGCGTTCGTCGAGACCGCCACAAAGTGCTTGGCGACCGATTTATCGTCTCCGCCCAGGCCGCCCACCGACCACTCGCGCGCCGTGTGGGCGTTCGTCATGGTTTCGAGCGTGGTAAAGGTTTTGGAAGAAATAATGAAGAGGGTTTCCGACGCATCGAGACCCTTCACGGCTTCGGCGAAGTCGGTGCTATCGACGTTGGAGACGAAGCGGAAAGTCAGGGCGCGGTCGCTATAGTGCTTCAGCGCCTCGTACGCCATCACCGGTCCCAGGTCAGAGCCGCCGATGCCGACGTTGATGACGTTGCGAATGCGCTTGCCGGTGTGCCCGGTCCATTCCCCGCTGCGGACGCGCTGGCAGAAGTCCGCCATCTTATCGAGCACGGCGTGGACCTGCGGCACGACGTTCTCGCCATCGACAACAATGGACGCCCCTCGGGGAGCGCGCAGGGCTACGTGCAGCACCGCCCGCTTCTCCGTGGTATTGATCTTGTCCCCGCGAAACATGGCGTCGATGTGCGATTGCAGCGCCGACTCCCCGGCCAGCCGCACGAGGAGCTTCAGGGTTTTGCGGGTGATGCGGTTTTTCGAGTAATCCAGAAAGAGTCCCAGCGCTTCGGCGGTCATGCTCTCGCCGCGCTCGGGATCTTCCGCGAAAAAATCGCGCAGGTGCGATTGCCTGATTTTCTTGTAGTGGGACTTGAGAGACTTCCAGGCCTTGTGTTTCTCCAGAGGAATAAGGTCCGGGCTCGGAGTAGCGGCCGCTGCGTGTTCTGACATGAGTTGGCTCCTTTCATCTCCGATCTTCCGAGATAGGGCTGCTCGCGCTTTGTGGGCCGTTCGGGCGCGACACTTAACCGGCCACGGTCTTCTTCAGCGCGTGGCTCTTGGAAACGATCACTTCCATGAGTTCGTTCCAGGATTTCACGAACGACTTCGCGCCTTCGTCCTGAAGCTGAGCGGCCAGAGCGTCGACGTCAATTCCGGCTTTGGCAAACTCCGCCAGCACTTGCTCGCAGTCGCCGCCGTCGGCCGACAGGATTTCGCCCAGTTGGCCATGATCGGCGAGTGCTTTCAACGTGCCCTCCGGCATCGTGTTCACGGTGAACGGCGCAGCGAGGGCCTTGACGTAGAGAACGTCGGAGGCCTTGGGGTCCTTGGTTCCCGTGCTGGCCCACAGCATCCGTTGCGGACGCGCGCCAGCGTTCGAAGCGCGCTGCCAGCGGGGCGATTCGAGCAGGGTTCGATAAGCCTTGTACGTGCGCTTGGCGATGGCGATGCCCAGTTGGCCGCGCAGCGATTCGGGGACCTTGCCCATCACCGCCGCATCCCAGCGGCTGACAAACAACGATGCGACCGAGCCGACGTTGGGGTTCAGGCCGGCCTCGATGCGCCGCTCAATGCCGCGCAGGAACGCTTCTGCGGCGGCCACATATTGCTCGCGAGAGAACAAGAGCGTCACGTTGATGGGCACGCCGGCAAAGATCGCCTCTTCGATGGCCGGCAAGCCTTCCTTGGTGCCAGGGATCTTGATGAACAGATTATGCTGTCCCGCCCGTCCGTGGAGCTCCTTGGCCGCCGCCAACGTGCTCGCGGTGTCGTAGGCGAGCAAGGGCGAAACTTCGAGCGAAACCCAGCCGTCCACGCCATCCGTCTGGTCGTGGATGGGCCGGAACAGCGCCGTGGCCCGGGTGAGGTCGTCAAGCGCGAGAGTGAAAAAGAGCGCCTCCCCCGACTGACCCTTGCTCGCGCCGTCGCGAATGACCGCGTCATAGGCCGTGCTGTTTTTGATCGCCTGGTCGAAAATCGTGGGATTCGAAGTCAGTCCCGTGACCGAGAATTCCTGGATGTAGCGCTTCAGCGTGCCGCTATCCAGCAGTTCCCGCGTGATGTTATCGAGCCAGATGCTCTGGCCCAGATTGTGAAGCAATTGCGTCGCTTTCATCATCGCACCTCCGATTGGTGGCGAGCTGGCAATCCGGACGCTTTTAGGAGCAAAGTCATCCAGTTTAGTGCCCATTATCCAGTTTTGCGCCCATTACCATTTTTCCAAGCCGAGTGCCAATAAGTCAATGCCATTCGGAATTGGGTAGTGGTGTCATTTGGTGTGGCACGGCCATCTTGGCCGTGACCGTTCACGGGCGGGACGCCCGTGGCACTTCCAAATGACACCACTACGCGGCGCTTGGCATGCGTTCCCGCCCGTTTTTCATGGGCAAACAACTCAAACGGCGCCACCGCCGGTCACGTGCCGACGTGACGAGTGTCATTCCACAACCGGATCACCGGCTGGCTCAGGTTATGCTCAAAGGCCACAGAACTCAGGCTCGCAGTGCTCAGTAGGAGGTATCGACCGGCACCCGGCTGGAGCCCCAGCCAGCGGGCGGCGAGCACGCGAAGGAAATGGCCGCTGGAAAAAAGCAGCACATCCGCGCCCACGGCACGCACGCGATTCAGCACGCCGTCAGCCCGAGCGCCGACCTGGTCCGGCGACTCGCCTCCGGGGCAGCCGTCGCGGAACAGATCCCATTCCGGGCGCTCGGCATGGATCTCCGCGGTGCGGCGGCCCTCATACTGACCATAGTTCCATTCCACCAGCTCGCGATCGACCTCCGCCACCGCGCCAAAGCCCGCCAGTTCGCACGTCCGCGCCGCGCGCTGCAAGGGGCTGGTGAACACCTTGGCGAACGTCAAGCCGGTCAGCCGTTCGTGGAGGGCGCGGGCGTTCTGCTCGCCGTGCTCTGTCAGCGGCAGATCGGTAAACCCGGTGTGTTGACCCGTAAGGCTCCACGCCGTCTCGCCGTGGCGGGCAAGATAAATAACAGGAAGTTGGTTGCTCATAGCCCTTTTCGAACAAACATCATACCTCTAAACTGGGTGGTTTCTCATTACATGAACATTAACCACCGATTTCCCTCCCAGCACTACGTTAGATGTTTGCAAGGGACGTTCAGTTTGTAGCGTTTTGCAATTCCAATCCCAAGCCATTGTTCGCGAACGTGTACCTGCATTACGTGTTCGATCTGTGGATCGAGGCGTGGTGGAAGATGTTTCGGCGGCGCAGCCTGCGCATCAGCTATGACGACGAGGTGGACGCGCTCTATATTCGCTTGTTGGAGGGCGAATGCCACTGCCGCACGCTGCGGCGGACTGACGAAGTGAGTTTGAACGTCGGACCTCGTCTGTCCCCGTCCGTCCGAGATCAGATCCGCAGACGTAACGCTCACCTGCCAGCAGGTGCCCGAGCCCACCCCGCTTCAGACACGGGCGTACGAACTGATCCGGGCGTTCCCAGTAACGGGAAATTGAGTTTGGCGCTATCTCTCCCCAAGTCAGTAGAATACCGTCCAAAGCCTTTGGAACTTCGGTCTAGATGGGTTGAGTGTTAACGGGCAAAAACGCGTATCTGCGCCGAGGTGGGTAGTACTACGCGCGAACTGCACAGCTCGAACCGATTGGCGGCGGCTACTCGTAGCGGAGGGCAGTCATGGGATCAAGGCGCGAGGCGCGGCGAGCGGGCAGGAAGCTCGCGGCGAAGCCGATGGCCGCGATGATGAGAACGGTCAGCGCAAGAGTGAGTGGGTCGCGTGGTTTCAAGCCAAAAAGCATGGAACTGGCGAACTTGCTTCCGGCGAGCGTGAGTCCGACGCCAACGGCCAAACCGATGGCGACGAGGATGGCCACTTCGCCGAGGATGAGACGAATCACTCCCGCGCGTTGCGATCCAAGAGCCATGCGGATGCCGATTTCGTTCGTCCGCTGGGCAACCGTGTAGGAAATCACGCCGTACAGTCCGACCGCGGCGAGCAGCAGCGCGAGGCCACCGAAAAAGCTGCAAAGGGTGGCCATCTGCTCGTCCTGAAGCAGCGAATCGTGAATCTGGGTGCGAAGCAGTTTGAATTGGATGTTGATCTCGGGATTCACGTTGCCGATTTCATCCTTCACGGAATTCAGCAGGCCGGCGAAGCCGCCTCGCGAGCGAACCAGGAGGTGAGGCCCGCTGAATAGCTGCGGTTCATCGCTCTGCGCCCGCGCGAAGTACATGATCGGAACCATGGGCTCGTGCATGTCCTGGTAAACGGAATCCTTCACCAGGCCGACCACCTGGAAGTAGCGTGCGGGCTTTCCCGGCGGGGCCCAAACGCGGATCTGCGCGCCGATGGGATACGTTGTGCTGCCAAGGAACTTCTGGACGAACGACTGGTTGACGATCGCTGCTTTCGGCGAGTTGGCGTTATCGCCGGCGGTGAAATCGCGCCCGGCAATCAGGGGTATTTCCAGCATTTCGAAGTACCCGGGGCTGATGTAGTCCTCCCAAGAGGCGCCGTTGGGATGCTCACCTTTGGCGTCAAGGACCCAGTCATTGCTGCTGCTGTCGCTAACCGGGGAGCGTTCCGAAATCGCCGCGGCGGCGACACCGGGCACAGCGCGAATTCGTTCCAACAGATTCTGCTCGAGGGTTGGGCCCTGCGCGAGCGACAGTTTGAGAGGACTCGTGTCCATACTGGCGACGAGCACACCATTTTGTTGGAAGCCGGGATTACGCGTCATCAGATTCTGGAGGCTGCGCGCGAACAGCAGAGCGCCCGCAAGCAAAACGACCGAAAGGGCGACTTGCGAGGCAACCAGAATGCGCTGCAGGCGGAAATGTTCGCGGCCGGCGGTCATGCCGCGCCCACCGGTCTTCAGGACCAATCCCGGGGAGACATTTCCTCCTCGCAGAGCGGGGGCAAGACCAAAGAGCAGGGTCGTCACGACAGCCAGGGCGGCGGCAAAACCGAGGACGCGCCAGTCCGTGGGCATATCGAGAAAAACGGGGTTGTCCGGCGTACTGACGAAGGCGATGAGCGCACGGCTCAGTACGGCAGCGAGGAGACCGCCGCCCACTGTGCCCGCGACGGCCAGCAGCGCGCTTTCCCAAAGCAACTGGCGAGTGAGGCGGGCGCGCGAAGCTCCTAAAGCGAGGCGCACGGCGACCTCACGTTGGCGGGCGCTGGCGCGAGCGAGGAGCAGGTTGGCGAGATTGGCGCAGGCAATCAGCAGGACGAGTCCAGAGAGCCCCAGCAGGAGATAGAGCGGGTCGGATGCGTCACGCCGCATATTGGAGAAGCCGTTTGCCGCCGGGCGCGCTTCGAGTTTGTATCCCAGATAGTGCTTCAGCCCTTCGGCGTCGTATTGCGGAGGAATGGTTTCGTGCAATGCTGCGGGCGCAATCGACTCGAGTTGCGCGCCCGCACGGGCGAGCGTCCAGCCGGGCTTGAGGCGACCGAGGATGGCCAGCCACCAAGTCTCGCGCTGCCGGGGGCCGGCTATGAAACTGTATTGGGCGTTGATCAGAGGTTCCGCACAGATCGGCACGGCCAAATCGAAGCGGTCACCGACGGAGACACCGAAGAAACTCGGCGGCGTCACTCCCACGATGGGGAAGGGGTGGCCATCGAGAGTGAGCGTCTTGCCGATCACTGACGCGTCGCCGCCGTAACGGCGCTGCCAGAAGGCGTAGCTGAGGTCCACGGCTCCCGAACACCCAGCTTCCTCATTTTCCGGATCATCGGCCGGGGTTATCAGACGTCCCAGGATGGGCTGCACACCCAGCACCTGGAAGAACTGCCCGCTGATCCAAATGGCCTGGGCATTATCGACCTCGCCGCCTCGAGCGAGGTTCATTTGCGTGCCACCCCAGGCAGCGATCGACGAAAACGCTTCCTGCCGCTTCCGCACTTGGTGCCAGAGCGGGAACGAAAATTCGCTGTACGACCCAGTGAAGTTGCCGCTGCCCCAGTGGTTGGTATCGAGATGGACGATGGCGAGCGTGCTGGGATTCTGGACCGGGAGGGTACGCAGGCGGACGGCGTCAATCAGTTGAAAGATGGCGGCGTTGGCGCCAATGCCGAGAGCAAGCGTCAGGATGGCGACCGCCGCGGAGCCGGGCGACTTGGCCAACATGCGCAGCGCGTAACGCGAATCCTGCCAGAGCGTTTGCATACACCTCTCCTGAGACGTGGACGAGGCAAACCGATAGCCGAAGCTCGTCTATATAGACTCTTAACCTGAGTTTTGGTTAGCGGTATATAAACTTAACCAGAATTTCCGTTTTCAGTTTTAGCCCGAGCCGCAGTATACGCCAGAAAATCGGAAAACCGGGGACAGAAAACGGGGGACAGTCGGGACGTTATACACGTTTATTTTGTCCACATTCACATGAGAAACCGGGAACCCGGGCATAGAATGTCTGCGACCAGCCCCTCCTTTGGAGGCAGGGAAAAGCCGCGGACCCAGGGAACAACTCTGCGCTCGCTCCCTCTGGGGCCGCCGCAGGCTTCCAACATGGATGTACTACCCCTCGCGGCGTCTCAGGTCAAGCGAAATGGAGCAAGAAGCGTCAAAGTGCCCGAGAAGAAATAGGGCGTGTCCGCCCCCGCTTTCCGGTCGGCATACAGAAAGGGTTTTGCCCGCGACGCCCATGCCGTTCTTGCGAACCGTCTGGAGTTCCGTCGTGGCACAGGCACTCCTGCCTGTGCGCGATGCAGGGAATGCGTCAGTCCCGGGCACAGCCAAGAGTGGCTGTGCCACTCACTAGCGCCGCGCGGCGCAGCCGCAACTGATTCTGTAGGGCCGAACTGCGTTCGGCCGAGGCCGGAGCGGCGCTGCTCGGACCCACGCCGCGACGTACGAGCACGCCATGGGTTGCCCCCACAACCGGGATCTTCCCCGGCACGGAGGCGGTCATTACGCAATGTACAAATTCATGAGGCGCGAGCGAAACGCTCGCGCGATGCCCGGCAGGATGCCCGCGGTCCCAGCGGCGTAGGGGCAGGCCTCGTGCCTGCCCACCCGGGGCCGATTCGGCCGCCGACCGGCGGGCACCCACGAGGGGTGCCCCTACGAAAATAATTCAACAAAAATCCTCCCCCCTCGGAAAATTTGTCATCATTCCCCTAGCCTCTGGCCGCCAACGTGCTGTATATCTACTGGAGTATTGTCGCGTGTGGGAAATAACACACAGCCATCGCCTATGTAGTACTGGATGCGGCAGCGCCGGGTGGAAGAGGCCAACAGGCGGGAGGTGCGGCTGCTCACCAACTTGTTGCTGAAAATCCAGCGCCGGAAGGGGCAACTGCCGCAAACGGGCGAGGTAGGCCACGATGTCTTAGAAAAAGAAGGTAGTTAGGCGCTGAACCGAAGAAATTCCAAAAAATGTATGTAAATGATAAAGAATAACTTAATTGGATTCGGAGTCGCGAGCGGAGAGAAAAAAGGGAATTAAAAAATGAGGCTACTCCCACGATGTTGTTGAAAACACATGTAGAAAAAATGTCAGTTTTGGCTACTCCCACGATATTCATGAAAACAAGAGACTTAAGTCGGTATAGCCACGATATTCATGAAAATAAAGGTAGTTGTGCGCCGAGGTTGGCCGCCCCCAACGCGCCCAAGGATCGACGCGGGAGGCCGAAGTCAGCCCCGCCATGGCCCATTTCCGGCAATGGGAGCAAAAACGAATTATTAAATATACGTTCGAAGCCGGAATGTCTATGAAAACAAAGGAACGCAAGACACAATGCCCGAATAAAATCAGACTTTTTGGTCTTAGTTTTCGACATTTACGTCGAATCGAGCGCTATTTTGCAGAGAATTGCTGCTTTGCGACGACAAGTTGTCAGCCCAATTCGGTTTTTCGCGGGTTCATTCGTGCATGAGACGACTCATTTGCGAAGGACGATCCGTCCTGGTTTCGGATGTGCAATCCTTGCGGAGATAGGATTTGAACCGTGATCACCACAGCGGGGATCAGGTAGATAAACGTTGCGCATACCCACATCAGTGCTCCCGCACACTCCTGGTCTTGGAGAGGCGTGAGACTGAAGACCGGCGGCGTACTGAGATAGGAAGGGTAGACCACGCGATCGCAAAACGCCAGAAAAGCCGAGAGGGCATCGCAGGGGAGCGTGGCCAGGAAAAGATAGAGGGGAATGGACCAGCGCGGCACTTTGGCAACGCTCGGCCACGGCTGGATTACCGGCCACCAGAAGAGAAGTCCGGTGGAGAAAAAGCATGCGTGCTCGACTTCGTGCCAAAGCTGGAATCGCAGCCCCAACTCAAACAGGGCAGGAAGGTGCCATCCGATCAAGGCGATCATCGCGGCCAGCCAGCAAATCACCGGCCGGGTTGCGATTCGCCCCAGCCACTCGATGGGCGGCCAACGCAGAACCGGCCCCAGGACGCTTCGAACGAACCTCTGGGGAAGTCCGTGCAGAAACGGCAGGGCGGGCGCTCCCAGCAGAATCAAAGGAGGAGCTACGGCCATCAGCAGAACGTGCTGCACCATATGGATGGTGAGCAAGTCATCATCAAACGCGGTGAGAGGAGAGCCCACGGCGATCCAGAGGGAAAAGAGGCCGCCCATGAAAGCGCCCAGCCGCCAAGCGGGAATCGCGCCGGGATATGATTTACGCAGATGGAACCACCCCCATGCGTAGACGAGTGCGGCGAGAACCAGAGCAAATGTCGCCAGGAGCGGCGGGGACCACGCAGCGAGTTCGGCTTGGGGGGGAGTGGGCATTCGTGACCTATGGGCGAGAGGCGGCTTTCTCCTCGTTGCCACTTGGCATCGAATCAGCCTGCGATGCGTCACGCGCCGGCGGCTGTCCGGCCGGGTGCAGCGTGGCGAGAAACGCCACCAGCGCCGTCACTTCCGCCGGGCTCAGATTCTTGCCATACGCGGGCATGTTGCCCCGGCCCTGCAACACCTGGCGAATGAGCTGGTCGGTCGTAAGGCGGGTGGCAACGGCATCGAGCGCGGGACCTCTTTCGCCACCTTCACCCCCCAGGGCGTGGCAATTGCGGCATTGTTTGTCCTGAAGCACCAAGGCCCCCTGGCGTTCGAGGGGCGACAAGGATTGGAGAAAACGGACCGGCACGGGCGCCCCGCTCCAGGCATCCATCTTGGGAGACCACGGGGCATAGCTCGCGAGGCGCGTGAACGTTCCGAGAATGACCGCCATGAGCAATATCGTCAGAACGGCAATCGGCCGGCGCCGCCAGCTCTTTTCACCCTCGCCGGAGAGAAAAGGCAAAGCCAAGAGCGCGCCGATGCCGATCACCGGAGCCACCAGCAGAAACGGAGTTTCAAGCTGCGGTGGAAGCAAAGAGAGCAGAGCGTACAGCCAGAGGAAGAAGAAATCCGGGCGAGGAACCGTTTCGATAATGGTGGGGTCCGGTTGTCCGCTCGGTCCGAAGGGGCCAAAAACGACAGCGCAAAGGGCCACCGCAAGCAGGATGCAGCCGGCAAAAATCATGTCTTTCCAAATCGCGTCCGGCACGAAGGGCACGCCGTCTTTCTCGACCAGTTCCTCGTACTCCTTCAGGTATGTCTCGCGCCGCACGATTCGTCCCGGCATGGGCCATTCGTTGATCCCGAGCTTAAGGACCATGAGCAGGTGCAGCCCCACCAATCCGATCAGGGTCCCCGGAATCACAAACACGTGCAGGGTGAAGAAGCGGGAGAGCGTGTCGCCGGCAATGATGGGGCCGCCGAGCAGCAAGTTGACTAGCCAGCCGCCCATGATGGGCACGCGGCCCATGATGGAGGCGCCGATTCCCAGACCCCAGTAGGCGTCCTGGTCAAATCGCAGTACCTGACCGGTGAAGGCCATGCCGAGTGTTACCAGGAGTAAAAAGACGCCCACCGTCCAGGTGAGTTCGCGCGGATACTTGTGGGCTCCGAACAGGAAGACCTGAATCATGTGGATGAGCACGAGCGCCACCATGAAGTTTGAGCCCCATCCGTGCATCGCGCGCAAGAACCAACCCAGGGCGAGGTCGTGGTTGAGCGTCTGAAGACTGTTCCAGGCTTGGGCGGCGGAGGGAACATAGACGATTGCCAGGAGAATGCCGGTGACAAGCTGAAGGATGAAGACAGTCAGGGCGGCGCTGCCAAAAACGTACCACCAACTGGCGCTGGACCGCGGGACGCGATGGAGCGCCGTTTCGCGGATTACGCCGCCGATTTGCAAGCGGCGATCCAGCCATTCGCCGATAAAGGTTATCCAACGCATGGCTTCCTCCCTCCCGCGGCGGTTCCGGCGTCCGCGGCGAGAGTGGGTAATGCGCCCGCTTGAATGACCAACTGATTATTCTCGATCTTGTAGGAATAGGTAAACAATCCACGCTCCGGGGGGCCTGAGGCCCGGGAACCGTCTGCGTAATAGATGCCACCATGGCACGGACACATGAAAAGACCGGATTGAGCGAACCAGCGGACGGGACAGCCGAGGTGCGCGCAGTTGATGGCGAAGACTTGAAAGGTCTGGCCGGCAACGCGCCTGACCCAGCACGGAATATCGGCTGTCTGGCCGTCCCAGGGACGTATAAAGGGATTATGGAATGTGGCCAACCGCGTTTGGCCTTCCGGGAACTGGCTGAGCGGGCCCAGCGACACCCAGGCTTTGTATCCCCCGCGCGCCTTTCCGAACAGGGGTGAGAGGAGATAGCCGATAATCGGCACAGCCAGCAGAGCGGCGATCGCGCCATTGAGCAGAATACCCAGCTTCATCAGGGCGCTGCGCCGGGAAAGATTGCTAGGCTCGGTCATTGAGACCCTCCAGTTGCCGTTCCTGGACTCGAAGGATTCGGTAGGCCGGGAGATTTTGGTCGTTGGGTCACGAGCCAGGCCACCACGTCAGAGATTTCCTGCGCGGACATGGGCCTGCCGGGAACGTTGTTCCGCCAGTCAGGCGCCCCACGATCGGGTACCCCGACGATTACGGCGGTGCGCAGCGCCTGGTCACTCACGAGAGTCAAATACGATCCATCAACGATGGAATGGGCCTTGCCGCCGCCCTTCCCGGCGGGCCCGTGGCAGGAGGAGCAGTAGGTCTGATAGACAGAGGCGCCGCGGCCCGCGTCACCCGGAGTGGAGGCCAAGTAGGCTGGCGGGCTGGCGCCCCCAAGTGCGTCGGGTTTTGCCCATTGGGTCCGCATCTGGCGCACCAGCACATCGATTTGACGATCGGTTAGAGTCCCTCCCGCACTGCGCGCGAAGGCCGGCATCAGCGTGCCGGGCAACCCATTGGATGTAACCCGGCGGAGCGTGGCGTCATCGACAATCGCCAAATAGACGGGATCGGCAAGAGAGACAGCCGGGCCACGTTTGCCCTCCGCCCCGTGACAGCCGGCACAGTTCTGCGCGTAGAGGGTCTTGAAGTCCAAAACATCTTCGGGCCGGGCCACTTCAGGACCTGGCTGGGGCCGGCCCGGCAATTGGGTGCAGCTCGCGAGCGCCAGTAGTCCGAAGGCCCCGGCAAAGGCGGGCCACAGGAAGGAGCGGGGATATCGGCGTCTTATCACCCGTCGCTCCTCTTGTTCTTCTCGTCCATGATCCCGGGAGCTTCGATCCCTGCCAGAACCGCGAACGGCATGAACTGGCGAGTGCGCACAAGTTCCTGGCGCACCACCACCAATCCGGCGACCACGCCAAAGCCGATCTGCGAGGCCACGAACCATCTCCAGTCGATGCGCTGATCCAGCAGAGGGTTGATAATCCCGAGGCTTGTGTACAACAGACCCGACCACATGAGGGGAGCGAGAAAGCCACCCAGCAGAATCGGCCGGCGCGGGAACATGGGGAGCATAACCCCGTAGACAAGTCCGACCAATACGGAGGTCACCAAGTGCAAGGCGGTCGCCACCAGGAGCAACTCGGGATGAAACGAAGTGAGATTCTGCAGCGAGAGCTGGAGCTGATGGGCGTAGACAATCGAGGCCAGCAGGTTGATGGGATACCAGATGCTTCGATGGGTCACCACGCCGAAGAGCGAGGCGAGCGCCGCCATGGCCACGCTCCCCGCGAGTCCCCCTTTGATCCCAGCCGAGACGGGGTAGATCTCGATAGGGAGGCGAGCGCGATGCAGCTCGGGGACGATTTCGATCCGCACCACCTCGCGCCGCACGGTGACGACGGGAACAGCCTCGGGCGCCACCGGCACGGCCTCGAACTGTTCGTGGGGCAAGACCTGGCGGAACCAGCCCGCCGAGCCCGCGACAGCGAGAATTGCGCCCAGAACGCTCACGGCCGCGCTGGTCAGGAGCCCGGCAAACAGGAGCGTCAGGCCAAAGGCGAGGACGACTGGCCACGCCGTGGGCGCGGGCAATTCAACGGTTGGCGGTGTGGTTGACTCTTGTGGATCCATCATCTGCTCCGATTCCCTTTGCCCCCTCTCTTCATCGCGTCGGGGGATCCTTGCCTCGATCACCTTCCAATGACATAAACCACGGTGAACACCACCACCCACACCGCGTCCACAAAATGCCAGTAAAGCGAGAGGACATCGATGCGGTCGGTATGCTCTTGCTTTACTTTTCCGACCAGAGCCAGGACCATCACGATGCCCAGACCTATCAGCCCCACGATGACGTGGAAGGCATGTAGCCCGACGAGAGAGTAGTACGTCGTGCCGAAGAGATTGGTGGAAATTGTCAAGCCATCTTCATAAATCAAGTGGTACCACTCGCGTCCCGTCCCCAACAGAAAGACCGCTCCCAAGACAAAGGTCAAAAGCCAGAAGAGTTTGAACGTCGCAGTCTTCCATGCGCGCAAGGCGCTGACCGCAAAGTGAATCGTCAGACTGCTGGAGAGTAGGCAGATGGTATTGAAGATAGGAAGATGGAGCACCTGCCGGGGGGTTGGCCCACTGATACTCTTGCCGATGTAAAAGAGGTAAGCGACGACGAAAATCGTGAAGATCGCCGACTCTGCTCCGATGAGAGAGAACATGCCCACTCGCCCTCGCGAAGGAAGTGTCCAGGGCGTATCGAGGGTGGGTATCGCTACCGGCAGCGTGCTCATCACGTTTCCTTTAGTGGCTGATTTCGGAGTCGAAATTCCCAATACTTTCGATGGGAAAAAGTTATTCGTACTTCCAATCCGGATCCTCGGGATGCTTCAAATCCCACAGCGGCCGCCGGCTCAGAACCTCGGGGATGACCGCAAAGTTATATGCGGGCGGCGGAGAAGAAGTAGCCCACTCCAGAGTCCAGGCGTCCCAGGGATCGTTCCCGGCCACCTTCCCCCGGTAGTAGGACCGGATCATGTTGAACACGAAACAAAGCACCGCCACGATTTGGAAAAAGGCGCCGATTGTGGAGATCAGGTTCCAGGTTTCCCAACCGCGTCCGGGCTCGTAGGTGTAGATCCGTCTCGGCATCCCCAGAATTCCGGAAATGTGCATGAAATCGAAGGTGAGGTGGAAGCCGATCAGGAAGAGCCAAAAATGCCATTTGCCTAGCCGCTCGTCGAGCATCCTTCCCGTCATTTTGGGATACCAGTAGTAGAAGGCGCCAAAAAGCGCGAACAGGATTCCCCCGACGATTACATAGTGGAAGTGGGCCACGACGAAGTATGAACCCGCGAGCTGCCAGTCAAATGGCGCGGCGGCTTGCATGATCCCGGTTAGGCCGGCAATGAGGAACTGGAACAAAAAGGCGAGGCAGAACATCATCGGCGTGGCATAGCGGATTTTGCCGCCCCACATCGTGCCGATCCAGTTGAAGATTTTGATGCCGGTGGGGACTCCCACCGCCATCGTGGTTAAAACGAAGAAAGCATTGCTGTATGAAGCCATACCCATGGTAAACATGTGGTGCGCCCACACACTGAGGCTCACAAACCCAATGGCGACCGTCGCCGCGACCATGACCGGGTAGCCAAAGATGGCCTTGCGCGAGAACACAGGAATGATTTCAGAGACAAAGGCGAAGGCCGGAATGATGAGGACGTAGACCTCCGGGTGACCGAAAATCCAGAAGAAGTGCATCCAGATTGCCGCCGAGCCCCCCGCCTGCGTGTCAAAAAAATGTCCACCCAGGTAGCGATCAATCATCAGCATAATCTGTGCCGCGGTGAGCGGACTGACGGCGAGCAGGACCATGCCCCCCATCACCAGGTTGAGCCAGGCCATGAGCGGCATCTTGCCTAGGGTCATGCCGGGGCAGCGCATCGAGAGGGTCGTCGCCACGATGTTGATCGCCGTCCCCATGCTGCCGAAACCCGAAACCAGCAGCGCGATGGTCCAATAGTCCGTACTATGCCCTTTGGAGAATGCGGTTGAAGTCAGCGGCGCATACGCCCACCAGCCGACGTCCGGCGCGCTGCCAGCCCCGAAGAGTCCGTCGCCGCCGATAAAGCTGAAATAGAGCAGTAGGCCCCCCAGGGCGGTCATCCAGAAACTCCAGGCATTCAAGCGGGGAAAGGCCATGTCGCGCGTGCCGATCATTAGGGGCACCAGGTAGGTTGCAAATCCAAAAAGGATCGGCATGGCGACGAAGAAAATCATCGTGGTGCCGTGCATCGTGAACATGCGATTGAAGACCTGAGGGGATACAAAATGCGCGTGGGGAATGGCCAACTGGATGCGCATGATGGTGGCTTCGATTCCGCCAATCACCAGGAACAGCAGGGCATAGCCGATATACATCAAGCCCAGCTTTTTGTGATCGACCGTGATCACCCACTCGTGCACGGTCTCAAGCCAGGTCCCTTCGCCTTCCCTCGGCAAACTGATTGGGCGCGAGATGGGCATGGAATCGGACGACATCATTTTCCTCGAAGCAAATGATTTCGGACGCTGCTACTTCCGCTCAATGGAGCGTCAGGAGATACGCCGTCACACGGTCAAGTTCCTCGCCGGTCAGGTTCATGGCGGGCATCAACGCTCCGGGCTTGATGGCATCCGGATTCTGAATCCACAGCCGTAGATCTTCCGGCGAATTGGCTGCCGCGCCCGCGGCGATAGTAGCGCGACTCATGAGGTGAGTCAGATCTGGTCCAAATCGGCCGTGCGCTCCAGTGCCCGCCACGGTATGGCAGTTGACGCACGCCGTGGCCTCGAACACGCGTCGGCCTTCAGTCGCCGAGGTATCTGCTGAATCGTTGGACGCGGCTTTCTGCTCTGAGCGCACCCACCGATCAAAATCGGCGCGTGGCTCGACGTACACCCGCAGAAGCATCTTGGCATGCTGCGTCCCGCAGTATTGTGCGCACTGGCCGAGATAGACACCCGGCTCGTGCGGGTCAATCCACGTGTGGTTGGTCCGATTCGGGATCAGGTCTGTCTTGCCTGCCAGGCGCGGCACCCAGAAGCTGTGATCGGTGTCGGCTGAAAGCAACGTCAGAAAAGTTGGAGTCGGCTGCTTGGGATCGCTGACCGGAACGTGCAGCTCGTTGGCGGTCACGAATCCATATTGCGGATACCGGTATTCCCACCAGAATTGGTGACCGACGACGGTTACCTCGATCGCACCGGGTGGTTGCCTCGCGTCTTGGACTTCATGGATAACGCGCGCCGTCGTCAGGAACAGCACCACCACGACGAGCACCGGAATCACCGTCCAAGCGAGCTCCAACTGATTGCTGCCGTAGACTTGCGGGGGTTCGCGGCCGTCATCGTCTGCCCTCTTCCTGAACTTAACGGCAGAATAGACCAACAGGAAAAAGACCGCCGCGAAAATCGCCCCCGTGATCGCAAGGACAAAGAAAGACAGCCCCAAAATGGAATCGGCTGGTGTGGAGACAGGCGCGAAAATACTGGTGGAGCCCGACGACGGGCCCGGGAGTTCCGCGAAAGCGGCGGTCACCGGCCAGATGAAGGTAATGAACATCTGCAGTGCGCGACGAATGCTCGTTGGGTTCGAGTTCCGGCCCTGAATTTATGGTGCGCCTCCAGCATACCGCGAGCAACTTCAAACGGCAATCGGGGTTTTATGCGATTTTCTCAAGTTGCCGACTGTCTCGCCAGGTCGTCCCCGTGGCGTCGACTGGCTTGAAGCCATGGCATCACGATGCGAGGTCTGATCTAGGTACGGGAATAACCAAATCCCGTCGTTCGGCCTCTTGCCAATGGGTGGAATCAATACGATACTGGTGGGGACTTGTGAGGTCTCGTTGGCGTAATCGAGAATCTTCGAACAGCAGCGTGAGGGATACGCACAAACTCCCGCTCCGCAGGTCATTGAAGCAACCAATACGGGCCCATAGCTCAGTTGGTTAGAGCAGCGGACTCATAATCCGTTGGTCCAAGGTTCAAGTCCTTGTGGGCCCACCGTTTCAATGATTTATCACGTTTTTCTGCACAGACAAGAGTCCGCTAGTCAATCTTCAAGGTTGATCGTGTTCGAGCCGCAATACCGAAGTGTTTGCACATAATTGTGCGTTGGAGCTGGAGTTTCCTTCACAGTAAACGAGCGTCGAGTTGCGGCTGAGTTGCGACTCGATCGTGCCGAATGCCGATGACTAATTTCAGGAGCACGCCGAGTCGCAACAGGGACCTCGATAAAGTGTGCTTCCTAGACCCGGATAATGCGGGTACCACTGACTGGCCGATCACTAGGACCTCTTCAACAGCCCGAAAAATCTAGTTTCCGCAGACATTTGCGTGCGAGTTGTGTGCCGCGCCCCCTCCGGAAGTGTACTCGTGACCCTGCGGATGGCCAGTTCTTTGGACGAGACCTACAGCTACAGTTCCCAAGGTCGACACTGTTTGGGGGCATTGTGCCTTCGCGCCGTGGCGTTCGTCGGATACTGCCGAAATCGTACGCTTACGGAACGACAAGAAGTTTGGTGTAGATCGGCGTACCTTTTAGTGGAAACCGGATGGCCGGGGGCCTATGATTAGCGACAGACTTATGGGTGAAATCTGAATTTCGTGCGAGTTCCGGAAAATCTGACCCCCTAAATTCCAGAAATTCTGAGCCGTTTGAGAAGAGCGGGAAGAGTTAGAAACTTCCCTTTGCGCCGCTTTGTTGTTGGTGGTCGAGCGGGGCGGAGGGAGGAGGATGTTGGGGATGTTAAAACGACACGAGATCGAAGTCTTACTGAAGGCGGGTCACGCGAAGATTGAAGTGGCGGGGTTGGCGGGAGTTTCCCTGAGCTCCATCAAGCGT
>CAWEFC010000019.1:0-104000 GCA_963808085.1 uncultured Acidobacteriota bacterium | reverse complement strand
CTATCACGTCGAGATCGACTTCCACTACTACAGCGTGCCCTACGTGCTGACCGGGCAGCAGGTGGAGGTCCGCTCGACGCTCACCACGGTCGAGATCTTTCACCGCGGCGAGCGCGTCGCTTCCCACGTCCGCAGCCATCTGTCCTATAAAGCTACCACCGTCAACGAGCATCGTCCCAAAAGCCACCAGCAACATTTAGCTTGGCCCCCTTCACGCCTGCTGCACTGGGCGCAGTCGGTGGGATCGTCCTCGGCGCAGTTGTTCAAAGTCATTCTGGAAAGTAAACCACACCCGGAGATGGGATATCGGTCGTGTTTGGGGATTCTGCGGCTGAGCCAGCGCTATTCGCCCGAGCGGGTGGAAGCGGCGGCAGCACGCGCCTTGGCCACCGGCGCCTGCTCCTATCAGAGTGTCAAGTCGATGCTGGAACGCGGGCTCGACCGTCAGCCGCTGGAGACTCCGGCGCCCCGCCCGCCGGTCGAACATGACAACCTGCGGGGTGCGGCTTATTTCGATCCCTCGGATACGCCGAGGGCGCAGTAACTCCATTTACAGAGAGGAGAAGGCATGTTGAATCAGCAGACCCTGGAGAAGTTGCACGGCTTGCGCTTGCAGGGCATGGCGGAGGCGTTTCGCGCCCAGTCCGAGCAGACCGGGATCACGGAGTTGAGCTTCGAGGAACGCTTCGCGTTGCTGGTCGATCAGCAGTGGAACTGGCGGCAGAACCGGGCCTTGGAACACCGCCTGCGCCAGGCCAAACTACGGCATCGAGCCTCGGTGGAAGACCTGGACTTTCGCTCGCCGCGGGGCTTGGACCGTGCCCTGGTGCGGTCGCTCGTCCAGGATTCGGCTTGGGTGCGGGAGCATCAGAACATTTTTCTGCTCGGCCCCACGGGGATCGGGAAGAGCTTTCTGGCTTGCGCCTTGGCCGAGAAGGCCTGCCGGGATGGCTTTACCGCCTTCTACACGCGGGCTCCCCAACTGTTTCGCGATCTGACGTTGGCCCGCGCCGACGGCAGTCTGCGCGCGTTGCTGGCCCGCTTGGCGCGCCTGGAGGTATTGGTGGTCGACGACTGGGCCATGGCGCCGCTGGCCGATGCCGAGCGTCGGGACTTCCTGGAAATCTGTGAAGACCGCTACCAACGGCGCTCGATGATTTTGACCAGCCAACTGCCGGTCGCCAACTGGCATGAGCAGATCGGTGATCCCACCCTGGCCGACAGTATTCTCGACCGGCTGGTGCACAACGCTCACCGCATCGAGATGCGCGGCGAGTCGATGCGCAAAAAGCGCGGCGGCAAAGAATGAAGATCGTCGCTGCGCTCCGAACACCCCGAGCGGGCGCCGTGGAAATGCCGCCCCATGGAAAGCGTGGAAAACTCCCAGACGAGTCTCCCACTCTTTCCACCGGGCTTGGAAATCCGGCACCGAACAGCCGGATTCCCACATTTCCACCGCGCCGACGGCGGGCTTGTTTATGAGAAAGGAGATGAGACAAGATGAAAAGAAAACCAAATTTCCGTTGACCGATTCGATCACTTCAAGCACCATAAGAACGCCAGCGTCGCTTCGCTCCGAAAACGATCAGCTTCACCTCGGAACCAGTGACTGGGATCCAATCGGAATTACCAATCACCTTCATCGGAATAAGCGGGTGGGGTCGGGAACGGCGAAACCCGTCAATTTCGATTAGCTCGGATCGTCCGGAGTCACCCAATTCCCGAGCCGGAGACTGGTGCTGATACTGTCGAGCGGCCTCAGTTCGTGCCTTTGATGTTTTGTTTGGAGCAACCATCGACTAGGACTAAACTGCTTAAATGATTCCGCCACAGATCAACCGTCGGCTCGATGATGCTCCTAAAATCGCCCTGCTCGGTCCGAGGGCGGTCGGTAAGACCGCGTTGGCGCAACGTCTCAGCCGGGAGGAATTCCTACCGGAGCCGGCTACAAGCCATTGCCCGAGTTGCGCTTCGAGCAGACTCTTACAGAAGCGACCGCTTAACCGGTTCATCAAGCGGACTCTCCGCACTATTTCCCGCTACATCGAAGCAGGACGAAATCGCAGGGCTGAGCTCGCTCTGGGCCAGCCCGCGAGAAAAGGATTATCGAGGAAAGGTAGAGTAGAGTTATGCAGAGACCGCTTTACTCCGCGCTGATGCCGATTGTGGCCACGAACGCGTCCGAGGAGATTCATCCTGGCAGCTTTAGTTCTTCCCAATAGCGAAAAAAGTCGGCCAGCGCTCCGTGAGCGTACCGTCGCAATTGCGCCCGCTCGTTTTCATCGCCCCCAATCAGTTCGAACTTGGCATATTGAGAAGGTCCTCGATGGTCTGGGGTTTGGAAGTGAGCTCGTAATCGTTCCATCGCGGCAGCAACATCCGGGTGGCCGAGCACAGGGCTCTTGGCAATTTCCTGGACGACCGAGCGCGGACCATCTTTGTATGCGCTAAGCACCCACACCACGTCGTAGCTGTCTTTCTCTTTATCACGTTCCTCAATTGCAAATGCCTTTAGAACCAGGAACGGCAGCAGGTTTGCTACCTGAGCGCTCACGGACTCTTGAATGCCTCCATGGTCGAGCAATTCCCCGGCAAGCGAAATCACCACGTGATCCATTGCAGCGAGCTCCGCACCTCGAGTTCGAATCGCGCTAATTCTTGATCCCACGTTCAATCCAGGGTTCCTAAGGAGCTTGCCCGGCTGCCCATTTCCAACTGGACAAAAGAACTCCAAGTGGACTCCAACCCCGTCCACCTTACGCGTCCAGCGAAAGGTCTCCTCTTTGCCCGTGTCCGGATTTCTCGCGGGTTCGAACTGAGCGTCCTTCAGGTTCTGTTGCAGGGTACGATAGGCTTCCTCTTCCTCGGTCGAAATCGTAACGCCCACCACAATGTCAAGGTCCGTTGTCCCGATGTGTTCTTTGACATCGACAGGAAGCTGGCCCACAAGATACCGAGGTGTCATCCCGCCGATGAGTACCAATCGTTGTCCCCATGGTCCGACCTTCGTAAGGATCGTCCGCAACGCCTTCTCGCAAGCGGCGAGGGCTTCTGGAGTGTAGACCGCGCGGGGATGCAGGGGAGGTTCAGTGGGCATAGGAGAGAATTTTCTCCCGAAGATTCTGGGCGATCTCGGCCGAGCGTCCGCCCTCCTTCAGGGCTTCAATATAGGCCCGAGCTCGCGTCACAATTCGAAGCTCGCCTGATTCCACCGCCGCGGTGCCCGGAGGTTTCCACAGAGTTGCGTGTGTTAGGGCGAGACCCTGTTCTGACTGCCATAGCCACAGATTCGCTCCATTGTCCACAATCTCGCCACCGATCGCGCGTGCAACCCGCTCCGCAGGAACGCGCGCGTCGAACCAAACTGTTGGCTCTGGAATGATCGTAAGAGTGGGAGCGTACACATTCGCAGCCGCCGCACCACCGAGAGCCCAATGCTCGCTGACTCCGTCCAGGAGTGCCAATTTTTCAATAAGTTCCTTTGGCGATCTGGTCCAAACATAAAGGCCTGTAGGCGGCGGCGGCGGTTCTCCTTCTGCCGCCCACAGGTCTAACAAGCCGCCGCGATCAACGAACTGCCAATAGCGATTCGGCCCCGCTCCGTTAATCTCAAGCAGCTTCAAGCTCGCAAGCCGGTGCAGGAGCCTGCTCACCAGACCTGCCGAGAGTCCGGTTTGACGAATCAGCTTTCCCGCCTGAATCCTTTCCTGCTGTGGTGCGAGGAGGAGCACTTCGGCAATCAAACCTGAGCGTTGGCGCAGCCGGGCCCGGTCCGACGGCGCCTTCCTTCGTTGGGAGATGTCTTCGGCCTTCACTTCCACGAGCAGTCCAGGGCCCACTAACCGGGAAACACCTGTTAGCTGTTCCACCCAGGACACGCCCGCTTTGCGCAACAATTCGCGGGTCGGTTCCGATAGTAGACGAGTAGCTAGTAATGGTCGGTACTTCTGCCGAGGCAGTACCTGTCCCTCCTGGACCAGTTCTTTCGCTCGCTCTCGACTCAGAACGGGCAAGTAGCGCACGTTGAAAGCAATGGGGGCCGATCCATGCACGCGCACAATTATGGAGGAAGCGCGCGCGCCTTTTCGCGCCTGCAATCCCTCCAACCGCTGGAGTGTGCGGATGAGCCAGTCTGCGGATGACCTTGTGCGAGAGACAACCACGCGGTAAGTTTACACTGCAGGCCTTATTTACAGCAAGTGTAAAAATGGCTTTGCCTGTAAAGATGCAAGGTATATCAGTACGATACGGAAACCGCATGCCTCCTTGTAGTGCTTTCATTGGTCCCATGCTGCGGAGGAAACGGAGGGCCGGTGGTTCACCAAAATCACATCCGGCTGCAAACAATTGATTTTCTCCAATAACATAAGTCCAAACGCCAAGGTGCCGAGTGCACTCAACGGGGTCTTGGCCGCTTGCTCAACTTCGTTCTGCTTAAGAATTTGGACAATCTGCTGGTCTGCGCGTCACGATTCTGACCCCGTCCACCTCGCGCACAGCAACGCAGAGATGCGCCAGCCTACCAGTTGACGATGTCGCCAAACCGTAGAAGTGCCTCACGCGTTCAAACTCCCGAGATACGGGGTTCTGGGATGTCCGGAATCTGCGCGCCTCTCCACTCGGTCGTTATACGGCCTAACCGTGCTTCTGGAGACGGGCTGTGATGGGGCCGGAGCGGCGAAACCACATCCGAAATGTAGAAACTCCAGGTGCCGGCTGGAAGCCGGCTGTACGCCTCAAGTTAGGACACTGCGTTTTTCTGCCGCGCTGCCCCCCTCGGCGGAGATGAACCCCGGCGAAACCAAAATTTTACCGAATCGTAACTTGACTTCCAGAATCTACGGCGTCATTAATGGCGTCAGGGCAAACAGGAAAACAACCAAGCTCGTGCGCCGAAGTTGGCGGTCTTCGTTCCCGGCAAGAACAGCGATGGCCCGAAAGGGAGCCGAAAAGTTCTTGACAAGAAATGCCTGTAGCAACAAAATGTCGAAACGATTCGATAGTGCGGTCCTTGGTTCCGGGCTTTGACCCCGGCGAGGACCACAGGGCTTAATTGAAAGGGAACAGATCAAGGTGATCCAGTGCCCATTGGCGCTGCGGGACTCGTTTCTTTTTGCTACGGGTTCAGGCATGGATCCAGTTCGGGAGACAGCGGTAAAGTCAATCATCACACTCAACCCAAGAAAACGATAGGCACGAAAGCTCTTCAGGTCTGATGGAAACGGGAACTGAGACACTTTGCGCCGGGCAGTAGTGTCAAAGGAAAAGCGCTAGGTCTGAATCGGTCCAGGACCGTGACAAAGGAGAGTGCCATGAGCGAAAAGTCCATTGCGGGCAAACTGCCTCAGGAGTGGGTGGCGAGACATCTACGCACCGCCGGGTTAGTGGCGGCGGTTGTTTTTTTCATTGCCGGAAAGACCCTGTGGGGGAGCGTTACAGGGAGCATTTCCGGCGTGGTGCGCGACTCATCGGGCGCCCTCATCCCGGCAGCGGAAGTCGTCGCTCTCAACACTCAGACTGGCGTAAGGTGGACGGTCTCGACGGATGCACAGGGATTCTACTCGTTTCAGGCCTTGCCGGTCGGTGACTATGAAGTGGACGTTAGCAAGAGTGGGTTTAATCGCTATCGCCAAACCGGCCTGACCCTGACCGTAAATGCCGCCTTGACCGTCGATGTCCCGCTGCAGGTGGGACAAGTCACCCAATCGGTCACCGTAAACAGCACCGTAGTCCACGTGGACACCACCAGCACGCAAATGGGCGAGGTGATCGGCAGCAGCAAGATTACCGAGGTGCCCTTGCTGACACGCGGCTATACGGATCTGCTGGCCCTGCAACCCGGTGTGGTCCCGGTCAGCTCCGGGATGGCGGGAGGCCAGGGTGGAGAGTTCACCGCCACGGGATTTGGCATTGCTCCGGTCTCGGGCGACCTTAATGCCGGCAACCTTTCTGTCAACGGAATGCGGGAATCGGCGAACGGGTTTCTGCTGAACGGCGCCACGGTGCAGGAATCGGGATTCTCCGGCACGTCCATCATTCCGAACCTCGATTCCATCGCCGAGTTCCGCATTCTGACCAACAACTTTGACGCCGAGTACGGCGCCTATGCCGGCGGGCAGATCAACGTGCTCACCAAGTCCGGGACCGACCGGTTCCACGGCGACGTGTTTGAATTTGTGCGCAACACGGACCTGGAAGCTCGCAACTTTCTACGATACGACTCGTGGCGCCTACCAGCAGAACCAGTTTGGCGGCACCGTGGGCGGCCCTATCCTGCGCAACAAGTTGTTTTTCTTTGCCGACTACCAGGGAAATCGCAAAGTCCTGGGCCAGAGCTCGGGCCAGGTTACGGTTCCGACGAACGCGGAGCGTCAAGGCGACTTTTCCGCCTTCGCCAGTCAAATGACCGGGATGGTGCAGGGTCCGGCTTGGGCGGCGAACCTCTCGAGCCTTTTGGGTTATACCGTGACTCAAGCCGAGAACTACTACACTCCAGGATGCACCACTTCGGCGGCGTGCGTCTTTCCCAATGCGCAAATACCTTCGGCCGCCTTCACCACACCGTCCACGAACATTCTAAAGTACATTCCCCAAGCCAACAGCGGGCCCTACTTCGTCAGCTCGGGCGCGGCGAGCCGGCTTCAGGACGATAAGGGCAGCGGGCGGCTGGATGCCAACACAGGCTTAGGCATGTTGACCGGCTACTACTATTATGACCAATACGAATCCAGCAATCTCAATCCGACGGCGCCTCTGTTCGGTGGCGGAAGCACGGTGTCGTCCGATGTGGTCAATGTCGGCCTGACGAAGTCGTTCGGCTCGAGCGCGGTGAACGAAGCTCGCATTGCCGGCACGCGCCGCAACATCTTCAACCACCCGAACGCGGGAGAACCTCATGGCTTGACTTTCCTGGCTTCGCTGGGATTCCCGGTAGGTGCCGGCGCGCTCGGCCCTTGGCCGGTGCAACCGACATGGGCCACGGTGCCCTCACTCGGCTTTAACGCTTTTGGAGTTGGTAGCGGAGGGGGTGTCGG
The DNA here is from genome assembly GCA_963808085.1 of uncultured Acidobacteriota bacterium. Lineage (GTDB taxonomy): Bacteria > Acidobacteriota > Terriglobia > UBA7540 > UBA7540 > Bog-366. Next base: position 96,966 of record CAWEFC010000019.1, on the reverse strand, counting down.
CGGGATTATCGAAAACACCTTCGAGGCGCTCGACAACTTTAGTAAGGTGGTCGGCACCCACACGATTAAAATTGGCGGCATGACGCGGTACAACCAGCAGACTCAATATAACTGGGGATCCAATGGCTCGTATTCGTTCAACGGGTCGGAAACCGGCATCGATTTCGCCGACTACCTGATTGGCGCTCCTGTCGGATTCCAGCAGGGGCAGGGCTTCCCTGACTACGGGCGCAACCACTACTTAGGACTCTATGCCCAAGACAGTTGGCGGGCGCGCCCCAACCTCACCCTGAATTACGGCTTGCGTTGGGAATTCGATACGCCCTGGTCGGAAAAGCACAACGAGTTTCAGACCCTCGTGCCCGGCCTGCAATCCCAGGTGTTCCCCGGTTCCCCCACGGGGTGGGTATTCCCCGGCGATCCGGGGATTCCACGCGGCCTGAGCCCGACTCGATATAACAACTTTTCGCCCCGAGTTGGACTAGCTTATTCGCCCAGCAGCGACAGCGGCTTCCTGGGTAAATTGTTTGGTGGACCCGGCAAGACCAGTATTCGTGCAGGCTTTGGCCGGTTTTTCACCACGTTTGAAGGCGCCACGAACTTCAATGCCATCGGCGACGCTCCATTCGGATACTACTATGGCAGCCCCCAGCCCCCGGAATTCGCCACGCCTTATGTCGACCGCGGCACGGGGTTTGTCGAAGGCCAGAAGTTTCCCAGTGCTCCGCCGCCCTTCAATGTCTCCCCTCAGCACCCGGACAACAGCATCAATTGGTCGCAGGACACACCGATCAGCAGCTCCCCGGGGTTCTACTATAAGAATGATCTCCCCTATGCGGAGGACTACGAGTTGACCGTGCAGCGGCAATTGAACCCCTCCACCCTCGTGTCGTTGGCTTATGTCGGTACGCAGGGTCACAAATTGCTTACCACCTTGGAAGCCAATCCCGCAGACCAGGCCCTGTGCCTAAGTCTTAGTCAGCCGAGCGAGGTGGCCCCGACCAGTTCGACGTGCGGTCCTAACGGCGAGAACGGACCCTTCACGGCGGCTGACGGTACGGTCATCCCGACGACGCGCCTGACGTTTGGTCCGCTGATTCAGAGCAACTCCTGGTTCGCGACGCTGGGGAATTCCAGCTACAACTCTTTTCAGGCGAACGTGCGACACGTCACCGGGCGGCTGGAGTTTCTGGCTGGCTACACGTTCAGCAAGTCCTTGTCGAACGCCTCGGGCTACGGGGAGGCGGTTAATCCGCTGGACCACAACCAACGGTCGCTGTCGGCCTTCGACGTGACAAACAACTTTGTCACCAGCTACAACTACCAGCTCCCGTTTGACAAGTTGGGTGGGCCCCGGCGCCTGACGCAGGGATGGCGTTTGAGCGGTATCACGCGCTTTTCCACGGGCATCCCCGTCACTCTTCTGGCCAGCGACGATCGCTCTCTGCTGGGAACGAACGGCTCGGGACCCAGTGAGTTACCGATCGATACTCCGAACTTCTCGGGCGGGAAGCTCACTTTCCAGAACCCACGCACGGGGCAGCCGTATTTCGACACCAGCATGTTCAGCCAGGAGACCCTGGGCGTGCTCGGATCCGCCAGCCGCAGGTTTTTCCACGGCCCCGGAATTAACAACTGGGACGCTGTCTTCGCCAAGGATACGCACCTGACGGAAGGCGCCACCCTGGAGATTCGCGGCGAATTCTTCGACACCTTCAACCACGCGCAGTTTATCCTGAACTATTCCGATTATGCCGACCCGGCGAACTTCGGATACGTTCGGAGCGCCAATCCAGGCCGTATCATCCAGCTCGGTGCCAAGCTGTATTTCTGACCTGCCGGGCAATGGGGATTGATGATCCGTGATATTCGCTTCCTCCTGGGAGTGTTACTTGTAGCACTGCCTCAAACCGGGCATCTGGCGGCCACCCGGCCGGCTACGGCAACCTCCGCGGCCGAGCGGGTGGCGCCGGGTGACACGCCTCTGAATCTTGTCGAAACGCCTGACGGATTCCTGATCAGCACCAATTCGGGCTATGGCGCACAGTATCTTCAGGCCTACGATGAGGTGCACAACAAGGTCGCCGACCGCATCGATTTTCCCAGCCTGTGGTACGGCCTCGCCTATGCTCCCAGCCAAAAATCCATCCTCGCTTCAACCGGAACCACGTCGGTTCTGGTTATTCCCTTCCAGTCAGGGGAATTTGGCGAGCCGCGCGAAATTGTCCTTGATCACTGCGAGCTGACCGCGGGCCTTGCCGTTCAGGATGACTCCACCGCCGTGGTCGCGTGTAATCGAACCTACGAAGTGGTCCGCTTTAATTTCATGACCGGCAAGATCCTCCAGCGTGCCAAAGTGGGCGAATTCCCTTACGCGGTGAAGGTTCTTCCCGGCGGCAAGATCGCCGTTGCCAACTGGAGCCAGGCTTCCGTCTCCATCCTAAACGGAGAGAATCTGGAAGTCGTGCGGACGATTCCTGTGGGGAGCCATCCCTCCGATATGCTGGTGATTCCGAGCCGGCAACATTTACTCGTGGCATGCTCGGACGACGATCTTGTTTCCATTATCGACCTCGAAGAACTGAGGGAAGTTCGCCGCGTGAAAATCCAAATTCCCAATTCCGAGGTCATTGGCGGGCAGCCAAACGCCCTGGCTCTCGATCCCGCTTCCGGCAAGCTCTTTGTCGCTCTTGCCGCCGTCAACGCTCTTGCCGTGGTTCGCTTGGACGCAAAGGATGAAGAGGCCAAGCTGGAGGGGATCATCCCTGTGGGCGGCTACCCGACATCGCTCGTCTACTCGCCCAATCGACGCAAGCTTTTCATTGCCGACGGCCGCAACGTGGTTTCGGGCCCCAGCTCGCCGCTCAAAGCTCCGACGAGTGGCGCCGAGGGGTCCACCGCTCCGGTTGTGCCGCGCCGCCGTCCCACGCTGCCTGGCACGCTCGGGCAGAGACACATGACCGACTCCGGCTCGCGGACGGATTACATCGGCTACTTGCTCGGCGGCGGGATTGAAGCGCTGGGCGACGATGAGATTACAACGCAGGGCGCGCGAGCGAGAACTCTGGCCCAGCAAGTGTACGGAGAAATGGAACTTCCCCCGAATTCGAGCGACCTCATTCGCTATTTTTCCGCGAAGAGCAATCGGCACGCTCCCATCCGGCACGTCATCTATATCATCAAGGAGAATCGCACCTACGATCAGGTCCTGGGCGATATGAAGGAAGGTGATGGCGCCCCCGACTTGGTCCTGTTTGGCGAACCCGTGACCCCCAACCATCACGCCCTGGCCCGTCAGTTTATTCTCTTTGACAATTTCTATGTCGATGGCGATGTGAGCGTAGACGGCCACGTGTGGTCCACCGCCGCAGCGAGCACAGACTACGTCAATAAGCTTTGGCCGTCGATCTACGCCCAGCGCCTGAAGTACGATTTTGTGGGCCCCGATTACGATGGCGATGACCAGCACGACCGCCCCTTCGCGGTCCCGGCGTCGGGTTTCATATGGGATCGCGCGCGAAAGGCCGGCATCAGCTACCGCGATTACGGAGAATGGTGTGTGGATGAAGACGACCACCCTGGCCTGACCCGCTGCTACGTTCGAGGGCTCAAGGACCATTACGATCCACACTACGTGGACGGAATCGGGGCGGTCACCGACCAGAAGCGCATTGAGGAATGGGAGCGAGAATTTCACGAGTTCGAGAAGAACGGCAATCTGCCGCGGCTCACCATCATGCACCTTCCCAATGACCACACGCTGGGGACGCGTCCCGGACGCCCCACCCCGCGCGCCATGGTCGCCGACAACGACGTGGCCCTCGGGCGCCTGGTGGACGTCGTTTCCCACAGCCGATACTGGCCGGACACCGCCATCTTCGTCCTCGAGGACGACGCGCAGGATGGACCCGATCACGTCGATGCGCATCGCTCTCCCCTGCTGGTCATCTCACCTTATGTCAGACGCGGGATACTCGAGCACTCGCATTTCTCCACTGCCTCCGTGCTCAAGACCATCGAACAAATCCTCGGACTGCCCAGCCTCACTTATTTTGACGATCGCGCCCCGAGCCTGCTGGTGAATTTCCAAAAACAACCTATACTGGAAGGCTACACGGGCCTTCAACCTCAGATTTCGTTGCAAGAGGTGAATTCGCCCGATGCGCCGGGCGCGAAGGAATCGGCGAAATGGGACTTCACCCAGCCTGACCGGGCTCCGGAGGAAGAACTCAACCGGGTCATCTGGAAGTCCGTGAAGGGCGTGGAGTCTGAGCCCCCTGCGTCCATCCAGAGCGCCCACTGGGAGTAGACGTCGCTCACCCCAGAGATCGAGGCGAGGGAGTTACATTTTCAGCATGAAAACAGCGCTGTACGGAAGGATCGTCTTCGGCGCGTCGGCGGTGCTGTTCGGCGTCGTCGCACTGATGTGGCACGACGCTGACACTTGGCAAGCTTTGAGTCAAATCTGGAGCCTGCCTTTTGGCGCGCTCATCGGCGGGTGTCTCACGACCGCCCAAATCGCCGGTGGGATCGGGATGCAATACCCACGGACCGCGCGCGTGGCGTCGATCGTTCTCGGCGTCGTCTATTTGCTTTTCTCGCTGGCTTGCCTCCGGCCGATCATTGCCGCACCTGCCAGCTATGACCATTACCCGAGCTTCTTCGAGCAGTTTTGCGCTCTCTGCGGCGCGATTGCCCTTTACGCTGCGACGGAAGCGAATGAAACACGGGCTCTAACTTTCGGGCGAGTGGCGCGCCTTGGACTCGGAGTCTGCGCGGTTTCGTTTACGCTGAGTCAGATCGTGTACCTTTCGTTCACAGCGCAGTTGGTGCCCAAGTGGATTCCACCCAATCAGATGTTTTGGGCCATACTCACGACGATCGCGTTTGCACTTGCGGCGATTGCCATTCTCATCAATCGCCAGGCACGCCTGGCGTTACGCCTGATGACCCTCATGCTGGCGCTCTTCGGGGTGCTGGTTTGGATTCCGCGCCTGATCGCGCACCCGCATGCGCATATGAACTGGTCTGAATTCGGCCTCAATTTCATTATTACCGGTGCTGTCTGGATCGTGGCTGAGTTGAAGTCTTACTGAGTCGATCCCTCCATGGCAGTACGTGAATCAGTAAGCCCTGGAAATTACGGCTCCACGAGGGCTTGGAATACCATGGCGCGGCTGAACGTTTGCATATTCGGTCCATGCCCTCCCATGCGCTGAACCATGCCGACGAAAGTCATGTCGTCGGCCGGATCGATCCAGAACCAGGTGCTGGCAGCCCCGTCCCAAAGAAAAGTGCCTTTACCCGTGATGTCCACGGCCTGCGCGGGATCGCTAAACACCGCGACATCGAAGCCAAAGCCCATGCCGGGGCGGATGTGTTGGAGTCCCACTCCGAATTCGCCGGTCATCAACTTATCGGGCAGGTGGTTCGAAGTCATCAGTTTCACCGTCGGCGGCGCCAGCAGGCGGACGCCATCCAGTTGGCCGCCATTCAGCAGCATCTGTGCGAACCGCAAATAATCCTGCGCCGTTGAGAGCAGACCGCCCCCTCCGCTGGGCATCGTGGGCGGCTTGGTAAGATCGGGGGCCAGATCGTTTTCGGGTGAGGCGGGTGTCCACTCGCCTTTGTCACTCACCCGATAGAGAGTGGCCAGCCGATCCATCTTTTCTTTCGGTAGGTAGAAGGCCGTGTCCTTCATGCCCAGTGGCTCAAATATCCGTTCGCGCATGAAATCCGGGAAAGACTTACCGGAGAGCTTTTCCACCAGGTACCCCTGGATGTCGACCGACATGCTATAGACCCAGCGCGTCCCGGGTTGATAAAGCAACGGAATTTTGGCCAGCTTATCAATCATCTCCTGCAAGGTGGCGGAGTGCTGAACTTGCTGATCGCGGTACATCTTATCCACTACATCGCTGCCCGAGCCGTAAGTGAAACCCGCCGTGTGCGTCATCAACTGAAGCATTGTGGGCGGGTGGACGGGATCTTCCAGAATGGGCTCGCCGCTGTTGTCGACGCCTTTGAAAACTTTGAGGTTGGCGAACTCGGGAATGTATTTTGAAATGGGATCGTCCGGCTGCCATTTGCCTTCTTCGTAAAGCATCATCATGGCGACGCCCGTGACCGGCTTGGTCATGGAATAGATGCGAAATATTGCGTCCTTATCCATCGGCGCGCCGGTCGCGAGATCCTTTTTGCCGTAGGTTTTGAATTCCACCACCTTGCCGTGGCGCGCGAGGACGGTCACGATCCCGGAGAATTGCTTGTCATCCACCTTTTGCTGCATTGCCGCGTCGAGGCGCTGAAGCCGCTCGGGCGAAAACCCTACTTGTTCCGGCTTCGAGGTGGGCAAGGCTTGCCCCCACACCTGCTGGGTGAGCGAAGCCATGCTTAAAATGACGGCAAAGTTACAAAGCCAAATACGCTACCTCGTGAAACGCGGCGGAAGCCCTGATTCTTCATTGTTCCTTCCCCTGTTCTGCGCCATATCCTGCGCTTAGCGGCACAGGGTAGAGTGAAATCAACCGCGAGGCCGGCGGTCATCGCCAGTTCGAATCATCGAAGCGGCTGAGGTCAATATTATCGTCGAGCCTCCCCAGCGTAATGATGGCGAAGGTAAAGACCTTTGTCCCTTCATGGAGGTGCCCACCGAATGCCTTCTTGTCATCCGTCATGGTGATGTGGGCGTGGATTCGCCCCCCGAGTACGTAGCCGTTCACGGCGATCAGATCCATCGGCCCGGCATGTTCGCTATAAGCCAGCGTCGCCGGAAGCGTGGTGTTGCTCACGGCATGGACGTGATAGCTGGTGACGGACCCGACGCCGCTCAGGATCACTGCATTCTTGATCTTCTCGTCCTTCACCGCCTGCTGAAGTCCGTCGAGGAGGTCGGTATTGTATTTCAAACGGACCAGAACGACGCCTTTGATTTCGGAGGAAACGGTGACGACGGCTGGCGGCGCTTGCCCCGCCGCAATGATGGGTATCCCTGCTAAAACGAAAATCGACAATCCCAAAAGTGTCCTGTTTTTCATTATTCCCTCCACACGAAGTAGGTTGGGCAAAGACAGGTCTGGAAATAGCGAGGTCGAGTACCCCGCCATTCGCGAATCCTATTTGCCTCCCATAATTCCCGGCAGCCAGTGAACGGCGTTGTCGTGAAAAATCTTGCGCAGCACCGGCGCCGGCAGGGAAAGCCCCTTGTAGGTTTTACCCAAATATTCAACCGTGCGATCGGAAGAAAAGAAGATCCAGTCGCGCCGATAGGTATCGTTCCAATCTTTCAGCGCATTTTCGGTGTTGGCGGTCGGCTGAACTTCCAGGTCGGTTCCGTAAAGCACGCGGTCCTGATACTTGATGAGGAAGGCGCGGACTTTCTCGTGCGGCTGGATCATGAAGTAAGGGACGCGTGCGGCAGTGTCGACCGCGAAATTGGGATAGCGGTCAAAGCGTTGGGCGATCTGATCCACGTCCACTTCCATGCTCCCCAGGTGCGCCCCAATGACTCGCAGTTTCGGGTTCTCCGCCACAAAGTGGTCCCGGGCCGCAAGAATGGCGGCTTTGGTGGGCCACTCGGGGTGGGCGTAAGCGTACTCTTCCGGATGCTGCTTGTAGTAAGAATAGTCGGGGCTCGCGGGATTAGGGGCCTGCCAGCACGAATCGGGCTCGGCGATGTGGGCGACCACCGTCCGATTGTGTGCGGCAATGTCCTGGTAGATGGGCTCGAACGCGGGGTCATCCGGCATGACATACTTTCCCGCTTTCGACTTCATCTCCATGCCTTCGACCTTGTAAATCTTCACCGCAATTGCGCCGTTCGAGAAATCGGCATCAAGCTGGCGGATGGCGCGCTGGGCGAACCCCGGCTGCTCGAAATCGTAAGGGCTGAAAGTGGTACATAACACGGCACGGCCCCCGCTCATCTTGCGTACCTTAAGGGCATCGCCTCGCTGCGGCTCGAGCCCTTTGTAGAAGGTATCGCGATCGTCAATCACGCAAATATTCAGCGCGCGCAGATTCAGCCGCTGCATGATCGCGCCGAACCGCGGGTCGTCCTGATAAAGGTGGATGTGCGTGTCAATTGGGGCAACAGCGGCAAAGGCCGCGAAATCGGCATCGGCCGCGTCGGCCGGACAGGCTTCGGAACTTCTCATCGTTGCAAAGGCGAGCACGGCAAGGACTGCCAACGCCGCGACGCCTACTGAGTTCACTTTGGGAAACTTCAAGGGATTCCTCCAGTCTAAGGGCCTACGAGCATACGTTCCCTACGCTCACTCGCGTGATTCTCGTTCTCCACGAACTCCATCGCTCAGGCAGTTTGACTTATACCACAAGTCGTGGGAGCCGGTGGCCTACCGTAAGGCCTGCGCCGAGGAAGGGAAGGTCTGAAGCTTTCATTCTCCTGGCTTCACTACTGGGTGTTGCTGCGCGATAATCTCTCCAACCAGAAACATGTCCGTGAGCAGCGCGCGAAGATGAATCGATGCGTTCAGGTTGTCGATAAGTTGGGAACTGATGGAAGGTTGGGCGGCGACCAATTCCAGGGCGGCGAGTGAGTCGCGAGCGTCACGGTCTAGCACCGCAAGGAACGCGTGGTATTTCGCAGCGGGCTCCAGGCCTTCTTCTGCTATCGAAGAAGCAAAGCTCTCCGCCAATCCGTCGATCGCAGTGATGGCGCGATTCACGAATTCGCGCACCTGATCTCCTGCCCGGCTGCCTTCGTCGCTGGGAAGTCCCTGCGCCGCATATGCCAGCATGAATTCGTAACATTCTTCGATGGCTTCACCGCGCTCTTGTAGATCGGCGAGCATGGATTAAGTCCCCGTACCCTTCCCGGCAGGCTTTGGCGCCGCGTTCACACCCTCGATGGTCCATCGTTCCGGGTCATAATGCTTTAGGTAAAAGTCGCGCTTCATTGATCCGAAGATCATGGACTTGGTGATGTCCAGCTTTTCCGGCCTCACCGCGAAGTAAACGTGCACCATGACCAGGGTGATGAGCCCCACTCCCGCCAGTCCGTGGAGCACGTACATCATGCCCCAAGTCATGTCGCCAAACAAATAGGGATTGCGGGGAAAGAAAATGGTGCGGACGCGAAACATCATGAACGCACCGGTCAGAATCACGGACGACCCTGCTACGACGATCGCGCCGTGGTACAGCTTGTTCTCCAAGGGATATTTGGGAAACCTTTGTGGTGGCGGTGCGGAGCGCCCCATAAACCGGCGAACCCTTCTGACGGCATCCTCAAGGTCGGCCCGGTCAGGCCAGATCGACCAGAAGTCCAGCCAAAAGGAGGAGTGAATGATATGAAAGACGATGGAAATGGTTAATACCGTTCCCGCGATCCAATGGTAGGTTACCCAGTTGAACCGGAAGCCAATCTTCGGCAAAAAAGCCGTGAACAGAAGCGTGAACATCGAGGCTGCCATGACCCAATGAAAAGCCCGCGCGGCAATGGAGTGCCGGGGCACCCGCGCGGGCACGCGCGCCGCAAGTTCGGGCGCGACTGTAGCCGCGAATTCCTCCTCGGGGGAGAAATACCTCACGTAGATGGCATGCACGATGAGAAAGAACATTCCCGCGATCGCGGCCACCCAAATCAAAAACCACGCGGCGTGAATGGGAACATGCCGGCCCCAGGGACTTGTGGCCCACTCTACGATGCCCATTTTGCCTCCTCAACTCCTCCGATGGCGCGCTTCACCAAATTCCTCATCAGTGGGATCTTGTACGCGTTGAACTGTAGGGGGACGGCGCCCTCAACCGCCAACTTTCCTCCCATCTCACCGGTTGCGGCGTCAGGGGACTTGCCGCGAACGGCGTCCTCGACGTCCTTTAACCGCAGCGGTCGAGCGGCGGCGCCATTCACCGCCACACGAATTCGTTCGATCCTGCCCTCGGATACCACCATGGCTGAGGCCACATTCAACAGAGCAAAGTCCCAAACATTCCGGTCGCGCACTTTCTCAAAATAAAACCGCGCACCAGCCCACGTGGAAGGGAGGCGAATGGCCGTTAGCAAATCGCCGGGCTGGAGGATATTCAGCCGCGTGATGTCGATATCGGGTCCGATGAAGTAGTCCTCGGCATCCACAGTGCGCTCGCCTTTCGGCGTGCTGAGCACGAACTTGGCGTCGAGGGCGATCAGCGCGGGCGCGGAATCAGACGGATTCACCGCGACGCAGCGCTCGGCATGGAGAATGGCGTGCTCCCGGTTCCGGCCGGTGGGAGTGTCGGCATAGCAGATATTCCCACTCGCGCGGTAACACGGCCATCCCGCCCGGTAGTACCAGCAACGCGCGTCCTGCGACACGTTGCCTCCAAGCGTTCCCTGGTTGCGGATTTGCGGTGATGCGGCTAATTCCGCTCCCTGTGAGAGCAGGCTATATTTCTCCCGGACGATCGGGTTTCGCACCACCTCGGTCAGAGTGGTCATGGCGCCGATCTCAATGCCATCGCCGGTGGTGCGAATGCCTTTGAGCTCGTCGACGCCACTCAGGTCGACAACCGCCCTGGGTTTCTTGATACGGTCCTTAAGCCAGTCAAAGCTATCGAGCCCTCCGGCCATCACCCAAGCGTCCGCTCCGAGCTCTTGCAAGAGCTTCTGGGCGTCAGCGACAGAGGTCGGCTGATACAGCTCAAAGGCCGGCATTACGTCACGTATCACCGCCATGGTTTCCTCCCTGGCATTGGCCTTGCATGTGCGCGAGCCCCTTGGAGTGCGGTAGCAGCAGCTACCGCCTTCCGTTTTCGGTTTATACGGCAAACGTGTGCCCGCTCACCACCAGAGGCGGTAGCTGTTGCTACCGCACTCCAAGCCAAATATGCGCCATCAATGGGTGTTGCATGGGCCGTCCGGATTCGAGCGAGATCAGGATGGTGTCGGCGTTGACGGGCGCACGCCGGAAGATTTCGTCACCGAGGGCGTCCGAAAGGGCGTTCAAAATCGAAGCACATCCGCCGCCAACCGGCGGTTCACCAATTCCACGAGAGCCGACGGGTGTTTCCGGATCGGGGATATCCAGTGCTTCCCATTGCATATTGACGGGGACATCCAGAATCGTTGGCGGTGTACTGTGGTGGAAGCGCTTGGAAAGCATCATGCCGTAGTTCGGGTCGAAAACCCATTTTTGGCCGATGGCATGGCCGATTCCCAGCGTCGACCGCCCGAGAACCTGGCCCCCGAGCGCGCGCGGGTGGAGCACCGTGCCGACGTCCGCGTAGGCAAGAAAATCCACGATATCGTACTTTCCCGTTTCCGCATCGACTTCGACTTCGGCAAAACTGGCAACAAACGAATAGGTTGCCCCGTCGTGCGGATACTGATCCTTAGCGGCTGCCACCAGCCCCTGGCCCGCCAGCGCCGCGACCGAGGCTTTCGTCATTTTATTGATCCCGGCCGGTACCTCGTGCCCATCGTAGACGCCTCCCAGTTGAATCGCCCGTTGAGCGGCTTGCGCCAAAGTCATGCCCGCCCCGCCGCCTTTTCGAAACACGCGTTCGTTGGCCACGTCGTAGTCCTCGGGCTTGCCGCCGAGCGTCTTGGCGGCAATTTCCTGGAGCTTTTTCCGGGCATCCATGGCCGCGGCGTGCGCAGCGCGCGTCATCGAGTGAGTCGTCTGGCTCCCGCCCGACACACAAGTCCAGGGAAGGTTCTTCGCCGTGCTGCCCCAGACCACATCGCATTTCTCCCAGGGTACGCCCAATACCTCTGCGCCGGCCCGATGGACGTCAATTACGCTCTCCGTGCCCAGATTGCCAATTCCCGATTGAAACGAGATCCGGCCGTCCGGTCGGATAACCAGAAGTCCATCGAATCCGATCGTCCCGCCTACATAACAGCTCAGGGATACGCCCACGCCCCGGATTTTGCTGCCACTGCGCTTGGGATTCCGCGCCACCCTCTCGCTCCAATTGAATTTCTCCGCACCGCGGTCGAGAGCATCCCTGATAAATGTACTTGTAATGTGCAGTCGCTTACCCTGCACAACCGGTCCGAACAGCGCCTTGCCTTCTGGGCAGTTGATGCGGCGAATTGCCACCTGGTCAACGCCGAGCTTACGCCCCGCCTTGGCGAGAATCGGTTCGATGATGGCGATCCCCTGCATCCCACCCGGAGCGCTCTGGGCGCTGCGGGGCGGCGTGTTCGTCAGCACAGTCACACCCCGCCAGCGCATCGCTTGCGGCTGGTAGAGCAGGGAGACGATGCGGCCCGACGTGGCGGCGTCGCCCCCTTTGTCGTAGGGACCGTTGTTGCACACCACGAACATATCCAAGGCCAGGATTCGCCCTTCCTTCGAGAAGCCAATCTTCATTCGGCCCAGCAGACTGGGGCGTGCACGTCCGATGAAAGTCTCCTCCTCACGGCTGATGCGCATCATTACGGGAGCATTGGCTTTCTTCGACAAAAGGGCGGGAACGATCAGCGATATGCCGGCCGTTACCTTGCTGCCGAATCCACCTCCCGTGTATTCGCTGATGAAAACGATCTTGTCGGGGTCGATGTGTAACCAGCGCGCAATGGCCGGCAGAGTTTGAGCGGTGCTCTGGGTGCCAGTGTGAACGTATACCTTTCCGTTCTGCCAATAAGCCATGGTACTGCGGGTCTCGAGCGTGTGATGGCTGGTGTCCGGGGTCACAAATGTCTCATCGAGAATCAGTGCGGCCTGCTTATAACCGCCGTCAAGGTCGCCATAGGTCCATTCTTCCGGCGCCTTTCCCATCGGCAGGCGTCCCTCCTTGGCCTCGGCAAAGTCTGCCTCGGTCCACTTGACTTCCAAGAGTTCCGGCGGGTGCCCGCCTTGTGCGGCCCCCCAGACGTTGCCGTCCTGGGGTTGGGACCACCGGGTCGCAGCGAATCGAGCGGGTCCACGACAAAGGGGAGGCGCTCAAAATCGATCTGAATTTTCTCGATGGCATCGGCGGCGGTAACTTCATCCACGGCTGCCACGGCGAGAATCGGCTCGCCCTGGTAGAGCGGCTCCATGGTAAGACCCCGCTCGCTCCGAGGGTTGGCCTTGATCACCGTACCGTTGTCGGTAAGGCTATCGGCCGGCAGGGGGATATCGTCCGCTGTGAGAATCGCCCGCACGCCGGGCATGGCTAGCGCTTCACGCGTGTGAATGCGCTTCACCCGCGCGTGCGGCATGGGGCTGAGGAGGAGTTTGCAGAAGAGCATGCCTTCGGCGCGGTAGTCCTCGGCATATTTCGACTTTCCCGTCACCTTCGCGTATAAATCCGGCGTAGGGTAGTCCTTGCCAATCAGCTTGGTATGCAGTCCGTACTCACGCACGGCTCACCCCCCTCATGTTCTCCGCGCCGCGCATCAACGCGGTGAGGATTTTGTCGTAGTCCTGGCAGCGGCAAAGGTTTCCCGAGATTCCGTGCGCCAACTCCTGGCGGGTAGGGTTGGGGTTGGTTTTCAGGAATCCGACTGCCGCCATGATGAAGCCCGACATGCAGAACGCGCACTGGAACCCCTGCTCGTCAATCACTCCCTGCTGTACTGGGTGCAGCGTTCCATCGGCGGCCGCCAAGCCTTCGATGGTTGTGACTTTCCGGTTGCGCACGGTGTCGGTGAGAACCGAACACGAATAATGCGGCACGTCGTCAATCAACACCGTACAGGCCCCGCATTCGGCGCGGTCGCATCCCAACTTGGTGCCGGTGAGGCCCAACTTGTATCGCAGCGTCCATGCCAAGGTCCCCTGCTTCATCACATCGACCCGCCGCTGCTGGCCGTTGACGCTCAGGGTGATCAGTCGCTCAGCGGCGCCGGCAACCGGCGCGTGGGGGTGGAGCGTGGAGAGGCGAAAAAGGTAACCTACGGACGAGACCGCGGCGCCTCCGGCAATGACACCCTTGATAAAGGTCCGCCGCGATATCGCTTTCGCTTTGGCCTCGGTCACATTCTTGTCTTCGGTTTCGGCCATTCTGAATTACCTCCCAGCCCGGTAGGAATTTCCGCCCCGTTTTTCCCGCCGCGAGACTCGCTCATTACCCTGCGACCCAACGCCTTGCGGGAGACGGCTGCGCTCTGCGAAGCTAGCTTTGTCTCTTTCAATGTCTTATCTGTTTAGATGTCTAAAATTAATATCCCGTTCCGCCATTTCGGGCCGCGCGGAAATCGGGTCCATCGTCACGTCAAGCTGAATGGAAGAATGTCCCCAACAAATCTGAAAGGGTTTCCGGAATGTTCAAGGGCAGGAAGTGGCCGGTGTCGAAGAACCGCACCTGTGCCGTTGGAATCGTTTCGGCCGCTCTTTGAGCAAAACTTTTGGGAATCGCTCCATCGCTCTCGCCGTGCAGGATCAGGGTGGGAACGTAGATTTTGCTGAGCAACGCGGCGGTCTTCCCGAGCACCTCTCGCGGACTGCCCCAGCGAACCAACCAAGTCAGGCGACGTGCTCCCGCCCAGCCGCGGAAAGGCTTTCGAAAGCTTTCCAGAATTGCCGGCAGGGCCGCGTCTTGCCGATCGATGATGGATTGTATGCCGCCGTTCCAAATCAGCAGGACCATCACAGGCGCGGCAAGGTCGCCGATGACCGGCGTCCGAAGCAAATGGAAAAACCACGGTGGTTTGAACTCAGGGAACACCGGCGGCGAAAGCAGGGCCAGGCGCTGCGTCCGGTCGGGATGAGCTGTGGCGAGGTGTACGGCGATGGTCGCGCCCGCGTCGTGTCCGGTTACACCCCACGCGGCAAAACCGAGATTCTGGCGCAGGACATCGATCTCATCCGCCAAACGCCTGGGGTCGCGTGAACCATCGGGTAAGGGCAGAGACTCGCCAAATCCGGGCAGATCGACGACGACGCACGTATACCGATCCTGGAGACGCTCGACGACGAAGTCCCAAAGCCTTCCGGCCGTGGGTATCCCATGGATGAACACTATCGGCGGGCCACTTCCGCGCACCCAATAGTTCATCGTGCTGGCCTTTCGCCGGATCGACCTACCTCGTCGTCGCCACTTGCAGTCGCCGCGCTCGCACCTCAGGCCGAAGGGCGCAGCAAAGCCGGCCGAGCATCGCCCAACCTTCCATCCAGATCCAGACACCTTTAACGGTGACGCCGAAACACAGCATCGACATCCATCCTTGCGGCCGGTATTTTGAATAGAGGGCGTTTACGACGTAGGAAAACGCAGTGTAGATTTTTTGCGCGGGCATCACACCGAGACCCCAGCGAATGGAGCTTTCGTAAAGCGCCGTCTCCACACTGTGATTGAAGGCGCGCCCCATGCGCTGGAGATTAGTGTTATAGACTTTGCGCTGACGAGCTGTCAGCGAACCGCTCTGGTGTGAGGCGAGAATGAAATTCACGCCCTCCCTGGCATGACGGAGAGCCGCGGTGAAGCCATTCGCCGTCAGCGGGTCGGGCAACGACGCCGCTTCGCCAACGATCAACCAGTTGGGGCCGCAGGCGTTGGCGTAAAGATAAGATTGGTACGAAACAGCATGGACCTCCGCTTCGCGCTGCTCGTCCAGGAGTCGCTCAAATCGCGGATAGGCCGCCAGCGCGTCCCAAAGGATCTGGTGGGTGTCCATCCCCTCGCGGCGCTGCTGCTTCACGAAATCCGCGGTCATCACGCAACCCACGCTCGTCACTTTCGGCGAAATCGGGATTTCCCAGATCCAGCTTAAGTATTCGTCCCCGACGATGTTGGCATAGAAGGTTGTGCCCTCGGTGCGAGCCGGTGTGTCGAAGTGGCACCACAGGCAAACCTTCCTTTTGCCGTAATCAATCTTGGAGATATTGAATTTCCGCGTGAACAACCGCGCGCCGATGCCGGAAGCGTCGATGAACCAACGTGCTTCTACTCGCTGCCCGGCGGCCGTGCGGACGGCAGTCACGCGGTCCCCTTCGCTTTCAATTTCCATAACTCGGTCCCACAGGAACTCAGCGCCAGACTTGCAGGCAGTTTCGAAGACGCGCTGGTCCAGGACCTGCCGATCCACCTGGAGAGTTACGACTTCGAAACCTATTGGTGGATTCTGGAACCACATTTCGGGCTGGGCTTGGTAGGCGGGGCGGTCGGGTGAAACGACTTCAATGTGCTTTTTGTATGTCGCTACCTGATCCGCGATTAAGGATTCCCTCGGAATGCCCAACTCCTTCAACATCCCAGGACCGGACCAGTCGAGCGATTCGCCGACTCGGGCGTGGGGAAAGTGGTCGGGCTCGATGCAGAGCACCCGCAGTCCGCCCCGGCGCAAATGGATGGCCGCAGCAAGTCCCCCCGGGCCTGCGCCGATCACCACGGCATCGTAGCATGGCGCGGCGCCGTCCGTGCGGGCAGGGCAGGCATCCCCGCCGGGATCGGCCGGTGGATTCTCCGAAGTCGTGTTCGGAGCACGTTCCGGGGAATTCGTCATGTCTTTACCTCCTCAGGGATTCAAAATCTTTACCGGGTCATCGACGCGGACGGAAGCGCCGACTTCCTGGAGATGGCAGAAGATTTCCTTCAGAGACTGAAAAATGCCCGTTTCGTGATAGCGCAATCCGCGTTCCAAGCAAAAGGGCCTGACAATGGCTTGGGCCGCGGCGAGCTGGTCCTGCCTTAAGAACGGAAACAGATGGTGCTCGATCTGGTAATTCAAACCTCCATAGAGAAAATCATAGATGGGTCCTGGCCGGACATTGCGCGACGTGAGAACCTGCTGGCGAAGCCAGTTGACCTGCTCGCCCGAATCCACCATGAGCATGCCTTTGTGATTCGGCGCAAAAACCATTCCCGCGTATAACCCTGAAAGTGCTTTGCTCCACACCAGGAAGGCAATTGCCGGAAGCGGACTAAAAATAGTGAAGGCGATGGCGAAGCAGGCAAGGTGGTGGCACACCAGCAGGATTCCCTCGGCCCAGCCGTGTTTGGCCCTGCCGCGGAAAACATGATCGAAGGCCAGCACGTGAAGATTAAAGTGTTCTCCCAGCAGGAAGACCACGAATAAGAACGCCTGGTATTTTACCAGAGACCTCCACGGCCACTTCTTCGCTGCGGCTTGCTCCCTTGAGAAAGCCAACGGCGCGAAATCGACGTCCGGATCAAGATCAACGCTATTCGGATTACGATGGTGCCGGTTGTGTTTATCAACCCACCAGCTATAACTTACGCCGACCATCAAATTCGCAATAAGGAGGCCCGCAACTTGGTTGATCTTAGCGGAACGGAGGATCTGGCGATGCCCCACATCGTGCATTAGAAACCCGATCTGCATATAGGCAAAGGCAAGGAGCATCCCATTGAGGATTTGCACTACCAGATTGTGACGCCACAAAACTAGCACGACCGACACAAGTACGAGCGAAGTAACAACAACTCCCGTCCTGAACCAGCGGGATGCCGGCTTCCTTTCGAGCAACCCGCTGCTTTTAATGTGCCGGCAGAGTTCGGTGAACTCGCGCTGCGACGAATGAAGCGAGTCTCCTTCCCAGGCAAGCCATGGTAAAAACTCTGGGCGTGACAGTACTGATTCACCGGATTTCGAGGGTCGCCCCTGATCCACTTGGGATTCTCCTGGGTTTGCGTTATTTCCCTTGCTGCTTACACTTAGCATACTACTGACCGCGACCAAACGCAATTGGGACCGACGCACGCTATGCATCAACCCTACGCACAGCTAGAAGTGCCCGTGCCACTACCGTCGAGTCATCTGTGCGTTTGGCTCTCGATCTCGTTGACCTGCGCGGCCGCAGCCTGTTCGCCAGGATTATCTTCGAGTTCCGTCTTGAATTCCTGAAGCGCGCCGGCCAAGTCTCCCTGAGATTTCAGCATCACTCCCAAGGCAAGATGATAAACAAACCCTTTGGGGTTAATCGCGATGGCCTGCCGCAGGCATGAAATGGCATCCGGGGTTCGGCTGGATTTGAATCGCGTCATGCCCAGGTAAAAATACTCGTCCGACTTATTGGGATTGATGTGGATCGCCCGAATAAAGTACCTCTCCGCATCCGGCAGATTTCCGATTTTATAGTAGGTGAGGGCCAGGTTAAAGGTTGGGGTCCAGTAAGTGGGATTGTAGTTGACCGCGTCGAGAAAGGCATTGATGGCAGGGCCGAACTGGCCGCCCTCCGCCAGGGTGGAGGCATAGTTGGACTCGGCGTCGGGGTTATGGGGCGCCCGCGTGAGGTTATAGGCGTAGAACGTTAGATTGTCTTTGAAATAGAAGCTCTCGGTGACGGTCCCGTAACCCATCGCCGCGGTCAGGACCAACACAGCAACGACGAGCGAAGCGGGGACGCCCAGCCATCGAGGCTTCCCCCGGCACACCTTCTTCAGCGCCATGGCCAGTAGAACGGCCAGACCCACCGAGGGAAGATAGAGGTGCCGGTCGTGAGCAAAGTCGTTGGCAACAAAAACGCGGAGATTGAGGAGAGGAATTAGAGGCAGCACCAGCCAGACCGCAAAAAAAGCCGCCGGCCGGGACCTCCGGACGAAGGCGAAGATGGCGACCCCCACACTGACATCGACAATCGCGGGAAGGACGAAATTCCTGAAAGTGGGATGAAGCACCGCAGGGAAGTTGTAATAGGTGCTGAGCCCAGCCGGCCAGATCAGATGGCGGACCCAAAACGCGAATAACGCTGGCCAGGTGAAGACCAACTGCGCCGTGCTGAGCGGCGTCGCGATATGAGTGAATCCCTTCAGAGCGTAAATCCGCGCCACAACATAAAGTGTGACGAGAACGAAGTAAGGCCAGATTTGGCCGAAAGCTTCCGTGCACCAGTTTAGAACCCTCTTCGCCCCGAGCGGCCTTCCCCAATCCACTCCAAAGACCCATTCGTAGACAAGCAAAAGGGCGGGAAGCACCAGTGCGTTCTCCTTCATCAGCAAGGCGCAGGCAAACAGTACCAGCGACATGCTTTTCCATTTGGAGGCGCCCGCTGCGTCCGTGCGCGAATGAACATAGGCAAGAAGCGAGGAGATCAGGAAGATTCCCAACAGCGGTTCATTGACCCCGGAAATCCAGGCGACGGCCTCAATGTGGGCGGGATGGAGGCCGAAGATCAGCGCTGCTAGAAGCGCAACGTCACGGCCGATTCCCAATCGATACGCAAGAAGGTAAACGAGAAGAGTGGTCAGGACGTGGGTCAGAATGGTGGTCAGGTGCCATGCCCAGGCTCGATTTCCAAATACCGCCTCATTGATTCGCACCCACAACAGAAAGAGGGGGCGATAATAGTTCACCCACTCATCCGGCATGACTCCCGCCCAAACGTGAGCGGTAAAGTAGGTGGGAACTGAATGCCAGGTGTGAATCGCGGGATTCTCAAGGATTTGCCCGCGGTCGTCGTAGACGAACTGATAGCGAAGCGTTGGGAGATAGACCGCAAACGTCAGCGCGAGAAC
Source organism: uncultured Acidobacteriota bacterium (assembly GCA_963808085.1). GTDB lineage: Bacteria > Acidobacteriota > Terriglobia > UBA7540 > UBA7540 > Bog-366. Next base: position 77,616 of record CAWEFC010000019.1, on the reverse strand, counting down.
GAAGGCGATTCCCCACCACGAGAGACTGCCCGGAGCCGGTCCAGGAATTCCCGCCGGTGAGTCCGCCTGCCCCCTCTGTTCGGGAGCGGGCGCGTCAGCCTTTGGTTCAATCACCATTCTCTTCGACCTGCGTTCGCAAGTTTTGTGGCGTGCTGGCCACCCGTCCTTTTGGCACGGCCCTTGAGCTTCGGTTTGAGCGACTCCGGCCAAGGTTTTGGGAACTGCGGTACCGCCCGACCTCCGACCCACTAAACCGATTGCAAATGTACCACTGCCGAAGATTCCGTGCAGCAAGTGAAGATATTCCTCTGCTCGCTCCGCAAAAAATCGCAGGGTCAAAATGGCGCTTCCAAGCTCTTTTCTCTGAACTCTTCGCCGCAAAAAACGTAGTATCCATGTGGTGTCCCGCCGCCAGGGCGGGCGTGGGGTGGCGGAAAGTGTAAGCGTCGTGAGTGGCGTCATTGAGGCCTTGGCTCTGGGATTCGGATCGGGTCCCATCTGCCTCGCTTCTTGTGGACCGGTGCTGCTGCCCTGGCTGGGGACCGAGCCGCGAGAATTGCGCGCGACAGCCCGCTTGCTTGTCCTTTTCCTGGGTGGGCGGTTGGCAGGCTACCTGGCGTTTGCAGTCGTAGCTTGGGCGGCCGGCGCGGCGATTCCCATCGACCCACGCACGCGGACGCTGGTGTTTGGGCTGGCCAACTTCGGTTTGGCGGCCCTGCTGGGAATTTCAGTTTTCCTTCCGCACCGTGTTTGCGGGATCGCGAAGGCCGAGGGCAAGCCGCGCCTCTTCCAGATCGGCTCTGCGGACCGCTTCCGGCCACCCACCGCAATCACCCTCGGTTTCATCACGGGACTTAACCTCTGCCCGCCGTTCGTTACTGCCGGCGTCCGTGCAGCCGCCACCCGCAGCCTTTTGGGTGCGCTCCTTTTTTTCGCAGTGTTCTTCATAGGCACTTCTGTCTGGTTTCTGCCCTCCCTCGCCGTCAGCTCGCTGCGCCGTTTTAGCATGGTTCCCACCGTCGCCCGCATGACGATGGGCGCTCTCGCCATCTACTATGCCTACCTGGGAATTGTGTGCGCGGTCTCGTGGCGGCTCGCCCCGGTCCGTGCTGCGGATGTTTTCATATTCATCAAGAGGATGGTGCCCCATGTCTGACTTGGCCCGTTCGATCGCGTTCACGCCTCCGCGCAGAATCGGGCGCTCGCTGCTTTTGACTGTGCCCATGGCCCTGTTCACGCTGCTGTTGTTCACACCCGTGTTTCGCCAGCCGGGCTGGCCTGCCAAGCTCGCGGCGATGATTGCCTGGGCTTTCATGCTTGTCTTGTTTTTTCTGATGATGCGCACACGTGAGACATATCGTTGGCGCCGGGTCTTTTTCATTGCTCTTGGGTTCCTCTTCCCGGTCGGCTTTATCTGGGACCTCATCACTCTGCGCTCGACCATGAGCATCCCCATTGAGCGGATGGTCTCCGGCGACACCCCCTTTTGCTTCATGGTGATTCCCATGACGCTCATTCCCGCCGCGCTCACCAAGACCATCATCTTTCCCGGCTCGATCCTGCCTACCGCGTCAAACCCCCAGAGCATCGCCATGATGGTCGCGCTCTGGCTGCTGGCCACAGTGGTTCTCGGGAAGGCGTGGTGCAGCTATGGGTGCTTCTTCGGCGGGCTGGATGAGGGCTTCTCCACGATCCCGAAGAAGGCCCGGCTGCGCAAAATTAACCCTAAGTTGCGGTTGGTGCCGTGGGCGATTCTGGTTGCGATCGTGCTGCTCTCGGCCGCCACTTATGAACCCATTTATTGCATGTGGCTCTGCCCCTTCAAGGCCGTCACGGAATTCCCCGCGGTGCGATCTGTCCAGACGGCGGTCCAGTTCGGAATCTTCATCGCGCTCTTTTTGGGCTTGGTGGTGGTGCTACCGTATCTCACCAAGCGCCGGACGCAGTGCGCATTCTTCTGCCCCTTCGGCGCCTTTCAATCGATCTTCAGCCGCACCAGCATCTTTGAAATCCGGATCAATAAGGAAAAATGCGCCGCTGGTTGCGTGTTGTGCCAAAACCACTGCCCCACGCTCTCGATCGACAGACAATCGATTGAAGCCGGCAAGACCCTTTCCACGTGCATGCGATGCGGCGCCTGCGTCGACGTCTGCCGAAAGGGCGCGGCGGTGTGGCACATCAAGGGCACCGCAGTGGGAGTCTCGCCCGAACGCGCGCGCCTGCTCTACCTCTACGCGGCGTGGGTCTTTGCCAGCATGTTCGGCGGCAGCATCATCGCCAATTCGCTCCAGAAGCTGATCGGTCTGATCATTTGAGGCGTGTCGGGAGGGAATGCCATGAAACGTCTGCGCACAGTTCTCGGATATTCGGTGGCGGTGCTGACCATTGCCGTCGCCGTGGTGGGACCGCTCTTTTGGTTCGGCGTCTTCACGCGAGCCGCGGGGGGCACCTCGCTGCGGATCGATCCGATGTACACGGGGGGCGAGACGGCTCGCACCATCCCGCGAGACGGCTACCACATCGTCATCTACAAACCTGTGCCCAAGCGAGCCCCACTCTCGCAGGCCGCAGGGTTTGTGCAAATTGTGTGGACGCCCGCGTCCAAACTTCCTGCCAGCATCTCCGAGTCTCTCGATCTGACTGGCGATGGCCGTCCGGACTGTGCGGTCTCCTTCCAGGTGCCCCGCGATCCCAGAGTCAAACTACACGTTACCCTCGAGCCTTTGACCGCCCTCGTCCTGCCGATGCACGAGGTGAGCGATGATTCGTTTTCTTCCCTCATCGCGCGCGTGAACGATACCGTTATCGTCCGCGTGCCCCTGCGCTAGGATTATTCGCTTTCGAACCGTGTGATCAGATCGCGCCACCTTCACATACACGCGACAGGAGTCGTATAGCCCGAATTTGTTGCCAACCTGCGCGGGCGTCGGGGTATAATGTGCTCGGTGCCGCAGGGCGACCGGGGCAACGATCAGGCATCGCGGGCTACATAAGAGGCTCAGGCATGGGATTCATCGAGAATCGCTTCGAGAAGAACTTCGTCATCACGTCTGTGGATTACGTCTTCAATTGGGCGCGCAAATCGTCGCTCTGGCCGCTGACGTTCGGTCTGGCATGCTGCGCCATCGAGATGATTGCATCGACCACGTCGCGGTTTGACATGGCGCGCTTCGGCGCCGAGGTCTTTCGCCCCAGCCCTCGTCAGGCCGACTTGATGATTGTGGCCGGAACCGTGACGCTGAAGATGTCGCCGGTCGTGAAGCGCATCTGGGAGCAAATGCCGGACCCCAAGTGGTGCATCTCCATGGGAGCCTGTTCCAGCGTGGGCGGGCCTTTCAACACCTATGCCGTCTTGCAGGGCGTGGACAAAATCGTTCCCGTGGATGTCTACGTCGTCGGCTGCCCGCCGCGGCCGGAAAACCTCTTTTACGCTCTCCTGCGGTTGCAAGAGAAAATCGATGGCATGACGCTGGGAAAGCGGCCCACGGAAGTTCGTCTGGACCAAAGCATGATCGACGACTTCAAGAAATCGGTCCGCATCGGCAAGGCCGGGACTCCGGAACTCGTTCAGATCGGCTGATTCAAACACTTCATTTTGGATTTTAGATGTTGGATCGAGGGGTGTGTCGCCCTTATCTCGCGCCCCGAGCCAAAACCTAAAATCCAAATTACACAGTCGACGACAGTCCTCATCAAGAATGGAGAAGGCATAGATGCCTAACTTTGTGAAGGTCGCGAGTATTTCGGATTTGAAGCCTGGAACGGCCATGACGGTTGTTGCCAACGGAAAAGAGATCGCCCTCTACAACGTCGCGGGCAAGATTTGCGCTACAGACAACACCTGCCTCCATCAGGGCGGCCCTCTCGGTGAAGGAATCTTGGAAGGGGAAGTGATAACCTGCCCGTGGCATATGTGGGAATACAACGTCTGCACCGGCGAGAAAGTTGGGAGTAGCTCCATCAAGCTGGCGACTTATCCCGTCGAGGTCGATGGCGCCGACATCAAGGTCGGAGTCTAGACCCAAACGCTGGTATCGCGCTCATCCCGGCAACATTTGTCCAGCACTACCTTTTTGCCGTTCATTCTCGCGGCAGGGGTGAGTATTATCAGAATCCGGCCGCCCTTATTTTCCCGGCCGTCGGGGAGGTTCTATGCATCGCCGAAACTGCATCCGACCCATCAGCCTTCTCATTCTTTTTAACTTGTCGATTGTGCCGGTGGTCTTCGGTTCGCCCGACGCCGCGGTCGAGCTCGTCCAAGCCATCCAGAAGGGCTCCGTGAGGATGCTCGATCTTACCCACGCGCTGGATGACCAATCTCCATTTTGGCCGGAAGGGACCTCGCGCTCTCCCTTTCATGCCACCACGGCTGCCACCTACGAACACGACGGCTACTTCTTGCGCACTTTGCAACTGCCCGAGCATTTTGGCACGCACATGGATGCTCCCCTCCACTTTGATCCGAAGGGCAAAAGCCTGGATGAAATTCCCGTGCAGGACTTCCTGCTGCCGGCCGTGGTAATTGACGTTCGCGCGCCGGTACGGGCGAGCCCGGATTACCGGCTTACCGTGAAGGATCTGGAAAATTGGGAAAAGGAGCACGGCCCCCTGCCGGCAGCCAGCGCCGTGCTGGTGCTCACCGGATGGAGCTCGCGCTGGCCTTCTCAAAAGCTCTACATGAATCCCGACGCGAAAGGTGTGCTGCACTTTCCGGGTTTCTCTGTCGAAGCTGCCCAATTTCTGCTCGACCACGCCCATCCCAAGGCAATCGGAATTGATACGGGCAGCGTTGACTATGGGCCTTCCGAAAAGTTTGAGGTTCATCACCTCACCATGCACGCAGGGCTTTACCACCTGGAGAACCTCGCCCACCTGGACCAACTGCCGGCGACGGGAGCGGTCCTCATCGCCCTCCCGATGAAACTACGCGGCGGCTCAGGAGGCCCCACGCGGGTGGTGGCGCTGGTGCCTGCTCCGTCCGCACGACCGTGAGTGCCTATGCCAGAACTTCCGGAAGTTGAAACCGTCGCCCAGGGGCTCGTGCGCCGCGCTCTCGGGCGCCGGATTACCGCCGTCGAGATTCGCCACGCCGGAGTCATCGCCGGCTCCATCGAAGACTTCGCATCAACCCTCGAGGGCAGAAAACTGGCGAAGGTCTCGCGCAAGGGCAAGGCAATAGCCGTCGAGTTGGCGGCCGACGATGGCTCGGCGCCGCGCTTTTTGCTGGTGCGCTTGGGAATGACGGGCCAGCTCACGGTTACCCCGCACGAAGCGCCCATCGAATCGCACACTCACGTTTTCATGAGTCTGGACGACGGCCGCGAGGAGTTGCGCTTTCGGGATGCACGGCGCTTCGGCAGACTCCGCTCGCTGACCCAGGCAGAGTTGGAAAAGGTTCTGGGGGCGCTCGGCCCGGATGCGCAAATAGTGACCGAGCCGCAGTTCCTCGCGTCCATGCGGGGCCGCAGAGGCGCGATCAAGAGCTGGCTGATGAATCAAAACCTGGTGGCCGGCTTGGGAAACATTTACGCCGACGAGGCCCTGTTCGAAGCGGGCGTTCATCCTCTCGCACAGCCCGGCCGCGTTTCTTCCGCCAAGGCCCACCAGCTTTATAAGGCCGTCCGCCGGGTTCTGGACCGCGCCGTGCGATTGGGTGGCACGACCTTTAGCGACTACCTCGACATCGAGGGCCGGCCGGGCGCATTCCTCAGCAAGTTGCGTGTGTACCAGCACACCGGCGAACCCTGCCGGCGATGCGGACATACGATCCGGCGCATCGTGGTCGGAGGGCGCAGCAGCCACTTTTGCGCCCGATGCCAACCGCGACCGCGCGTTACCGCCAAAATGCGCGGGCCGCGGAAATCCCGTTCATAGCAATCAGAGGAATCATCGTGCGGAAGGGCGTCCTTCGGAAAATCGCGTTCGCTATCGGCTTGGTTTACAGCTTAGCCGTCCTCCTGCCGTCCACAAGAGCAAGGCCAGCCCAATCCGCGGCCGCACCGGCAAACCCGCCGAGCAACGCTGCGGAACTCCTCGCCGCACGCGAGCGCGGCCCGACTCCATTCCTCGACGACTTGCGCGAGCTTTGCGATGGCATTGGCGGAAGGCCGACGGGCTCGAAGGCCTGTGATCGCGCGGTGGATTGGGCGGCCGCCCGTTTCCGAGCCGCGGGCGTGGATCGCACGTGGACTGAAACCTATACGATCCCCTCGTCGTGGGCGGGAGGCGCCGATCACGCCGAGTGTCTTGCGCCCGTAGAGTTTCCCATCCGTCTCGCCGCCGATCCGTTTACCGCACCAACTCCGGGCGGGCGCGCCTTGGAGACCCCCCTCGTCAATGCGGGCGATGGAAGCACGGAATCGTTCGCGCGGCTGGGTGACAAATCGCGCGGGGCTATAGCCCTCGTGCTCTCGCCGGAAATGAAGACCGAGGCCGACCTCTTCGCCGAATACGGGCGTGATGGCCCGATGATCGCGGCAGCGCAAAAGGCAGGCGTGGCCGCATTACTGATCCAGTCTTCCCATCCGGGAGTGCTCCTCTATCGCCACCCGTTGGGACTGAGCGGCGCCAGCCTTCCCCTTCCTGCTGCCATCGTGGCGCGCATCCATGCGGCGCGGCTGGCACGCCTTTGCGAGCGGGGTGAGGTTCGCGTGCGATTGGATTTGCCCAGCCGATTGGGCGGCCCCTATCAAGCTCGGAATGTTGTGGCAGAAATACCGGGCCGCGAGCGGCATCAGGAAATCGTGCTGATTGGCGCCCACCTGGACTCGTGGGGCCTGGGCACCGGCGCGGATGATAACGGCGTGAATGCCGTCATGCTGATCGATATCGCGCGCAGTTTTAAGGCGCTGGGCATCGTACCGCGACGCACGGTACGCTTCGTGCTGTTTACGGGCGAGGAACAGGGCTTATTCGGTTCCGAAGCCTATGTGCTAAACCACCACGCAGACATCGGCCAACACGTCGCCATGATTACGTTCGACACAGGGTCCGGGCACACCAACGGCTTCTATCTGAATGGACGAGAAGATCTCCGCCGGCCCATCGACCAGGCACTTGCCGCCGTCCCGGGATTGGCAGCAGCGGACGACTCCCTGGAGGCCCTCGACGGCACCGATAATTTTGATTTCCTCCTTTCGGGCGTTCCCAATCTGATCGCCAGGCAAGAATGGGCCCCTTACCTTCCCAATTATCACGCGGAGACCGATGTTTATGAAGCTGTCAACTCGGTGGAGGCCAGAAACAATGCCGCTCTCGCCGCAGTGCTGGTGTGCGGACTCGCAGAAAACCCTGACCGTCCAGCCCCGCGCCAGACGCGCGCGGAGGTGGAAAAGCTTTTGCATCGGACCAAGCTGGATGAGCAGATGAAGGGTCTTGGCCAGTGGGATGACTGGGTTTCGGGTAAGCGCGGTGTTAGTCAATAAGGCGAGACCGTACCGTCATCGGGCAGTTCAGAGCTTTCTCTCATTATTCGTGATATCTCGAAGCGGCATCGTGCCGGGAGCGCGGGGCGATTGGACCGGGGGCTGCCGTTTTTGCGTTATTTCATCGAAATCAGGATGGGCCGGGGGATTGGCCCGGATATCGGACCAGCTCTCTCGAGCACAGCGGCATAACCCCGCTGTTACTGGTCTCTCCGATGGTTTCCGCGCCTGCAGTTGCGTCCAGCCTGCTCGGCCGTGCGGAGCTTTAGAGTGCGGCAGCTTGCTGCCGCTTTCCTCCCGCGAGCTTGCTCGCGAGATTTCGCAACCGCGCCCGTTCGCGTCTCGCCAGCGGGGCAAGAGTAGTGGCCGCCAGCAAGCTGGCTGGTGAGAAAGCGGCAGCAAGCTGCCGCAGTCTAAAGCTTCGCAGGCATGCCAGCACAGAAGCCGGACACGCGTCCTCGGGTGACCCATCGGGGCAGGCGGCTTTTAGCAAGTGGTGAGGCATGCGGGTTTGGGATAGTACCCCAGCGCCCCTAACCACTATCCACCGTATTTGTTGTGTGGGCTATACAATGCCTTGGGGCCGGTCTGAAGTTGGCACAACAGAATGTATAACAATTGAAACTATTTTCAGTTGAGCGTCCCTGACCCCTTGACCTGCCCCGCCGCGCTTTCTATGATCATCAGTAACCGGGGTGCATTGACGGCCCCCACGAAGGAAACTTCGTAAATCGTGCCAAGCTCGACTCGAAAGGAACGCTCGGTAAGAGGGGAATGGTTCTTGTGGCAATTGCAAAAGCTGGCCAGTGTCCAGAAGTGAACGGGCCGGACGAAGCGATCGATCCCACCACGGGAATGGTTCTCCGCAAGTTTCCAGGGTGCAGGCTGGCGGGGCGAGAGTAAAGCTGAGGGGCTCCTCTTCCTCCGCTTCCGGTGCCCGGAACGTCGATAGGTAATGCTCAAGGGGCTTCCTTCGGGAAGCCCCTCTTTTTTTGGTCCAATCCACATCATTTTTCTTGCAGCACTCTCGCATCTCCCGATCGTCGGCATTCATATCAATGGTAGATGCCGCATAAGCCTTGCACGCCTTTGAGGCTTGAGGTATACTGCCCTTTCGATGGACGGAACCCACGCCAACTCGTTTATGTCCTTTGGTTACCGGTATTGGAGCTTGGCTCCAACTCGGTAGGGTGGCGTTGGTCCAAACGAAAAAGTCATCGGCGCAAGGCCAGCCCACTCCCAACTGAGTGGGCTTTTTCATTTACCGGGGAGGGAAGGGAGCAATGATCATTTCCATGAAGCCCGATGCGACTCAGGACCAAATCGATCATGTTTGCGAGAGCATCCGGGAGTTTGGGTACAAGGTCCACTCGATTCAGGGCGAAGAACGCGTGGTGATTGGCGTGATCGGAGTTGGCGACGTGACGGCTTGCCTGGAGGCGCTCGAGGTGGCTCCGGGTGTGGCCAGCGCTGTGCGGATCTCTTCGCCGTTCAAATTCGTCAGTAAGGAATTCAAGCAGCAGCGCACGCAGATCCCCATCAACGGAGTATCCATTGGGGGCGACCGGTTCGTGGTGATGGCAGGGCCGTGCTCGGTGGAGAGCGAGAGCCAAATCATGACCGCGGCGGAGTTTGTAGCTTCAGTGGGCGGAAAGATTCTGCGCGGCGGCGCGTTCAAGCCGCGCACTTCTCCCTACGACTTTCAGGGCATGGAGCTGGAAGGGCTGAAGTTGCTGGCCAAGGCGCGCGCGGCAACCGGCCTCGCCATCGTCACCGAGGTCATGAGTGAGCACGACGTTTCTCTCATCGCCGAGTACGCCGACATTGTGCAGGTGGGCGCGCGCAACATGCAGAATTTCGCCCTGCTCAAGGCGCTGGGCCGATGCCCGCGGCCGGTGCTTTTGAAGCGCGGCATGAGCTCGACGATCCGTGAGTTGCTGATGTCCGCGGAATACATCACCGCCCACGGCAACTCCAACGTCATCCTCTGTGAGCGCGGGATTCGCACTTTCGAGAACGCCACGCGCAACACCTGCGATATTTCTGCCGTGCCGGTACTGAATGAATTGACCCATCTCCCGGTTATTGTCGACCCCAGCCACGCCGCGGGCCGGCAAAGCCTGGTGCCCCCGCTATGCCGCGCGGCCGTTGCCATTGGCGCCGACGGCTTGATTGTGGAAATTCACCCCTGCCCGGAAAAGGCCAAGAGTGACGGCGCGCAATCCCTCAACTTCCCCCAGTTCCAAGCCATGATGCAGGAGCTCAAACCTTACCTCGATATCTGGAAGGAAACGCGCAGCCCGCAGAACGCCGCCACCGCCGCGGTTTAGATGGCCCCCGGCGCTCGACGGCCGGAAGCGGTGGCGCGGCGGCTCGAGCTACTCAGGATTGCAAAAGATAGTGACGAGTTCTGTTAGTAGCGCGCGCGTCTCGCCCGCTGGAGCGTGGGCATCCTGCCCGCGCGCCGACGGGAGCGGGACGCTCCCCTGGAGTTTCCACATTTCGGATGTAGTTTCCCCGCTCCGGCCCCATCACAGCCCCTCTCCAGAAACACGGTTAGGGCTTAATACGGCCTAGTGACAACCTCAGCCCAAAAAGAATGAGGGAGCGCTTTGCATCGAGGAGATGTAACATTCGTCAACCTATAGGAACCATCCGGAGCGTGAGTTTCAGACGATGTAAGACGGTTTTGGTAGGATAGAATGCGACGATTTATCTGGGCCTCACGGCGAGCCGTTTGATTCTCAAGTCGTCCGTAAGAAGTCTCATTTGCTGGATCGCAATCTGGTTTAGCTTGCCCAGGCGTTCGGCTTGGGAGATCCCCTCCCGGATGAAAAGGGCATTGAGGTTCTCCAGGTTGGAGAGGCAGACAAGTTGCGAGACGTCTGCGTAGTCCCGGATATTGCCCTTCTCCGCTGGGTGGCTATCACGCCACTGCTTGGCGGTCATTCCAAACAGGGCCACGTTCAGGACGTCCGCTTCGCTGGCGTAAACCAGGTTAGTCTGGACTGCGGTCAGTTCCGGGGGCACCAATTTCTCTTGAATGGCGTCCGTATGAATCCGGTAATTGATCTTGGCTAGATTTCTTCGTATGTCCCATCCAAGCTGATGGCGTTCCTGTTCCTTAAGCCGTTGGAATTCCTTGATCAGATAAAGTTTGAACTCGACGGAAATCCAGGCCGCAAACTCAAAGGCGATGTCTATGTGGGCGTAAGTGCCGCCGTAGCGGCCTGCCTTGGAAATGATCCCTATGGCCTTGGTCTTTTCGATCCACTGTTTGGGGGTTAGGGTAAAGCTGTTCAGGCCTGCCTGCCTTCTAAACCCGTCGAATTCGACGGGATTAAAATCCGGATTGTTCAAATGCTCCCAGATGCCAAGAAACTCGACCGTATTGCGGTTCCTGATCCAGTTCCTAATCAGATCATCCGTTGCGTCTGGACCTTTGTATCTCGCGATGTCGGTGAGGCAGATGTAGTCCTGCTCATTCAGAGTTTGTACCGTGATTTCCCGGTTTAGAACACTAAGCTTCGCCACAATTCCTTCCATCTCACTGTAACTTCGCAGGGTTCGGTACGCATTCAGTTCGATGCCATCAACTCGTAGGAGTAATTCGAGAAGCTCACCATGACTGATCCGAGCGCTAGGCGAAAGAGGTCTCGAATTATGGGAAGTTGAATCTCAGTGATGTGATCGAGCGCGAAAAGAACTTGCCGCTCAATCGTCGGACTGAATAGCTCGGTTCGTCCTGAGAATCCAGCGGGGGGCTCTGAATGCGGGCGGCCATTGGCCGAATTGCAGCGGCGGTTCATGAATTTCTCAAACCCTGTTATCTGAGCACGAAATGCGTTAGCGTTTATGCTCGCCGCCCCCAACTTCACTTTAGACGCCAAAGCTGCGTAGGGATTGATTTCGAAACCAACGACATTGAATCCCCGGGTGTAAGCCTGAACAAGAGTGGTTCCGACGCCTGCAAACGGGTCCAGTACCCAATAATCGGTCTTTCCATTGTGTGGTAGACACTTCGCTAGGCAATCATCAACAAATTGCGCGGAAAAACCGGCAATCCAAGGGACCCAGCGGTGAATGGGAAGCTCCTTATTTTTGGCAAAGGCAGAGTCTCTGAATCCGTTGCCTGCGCCTGTCGCTGGGTCGTATAACGTCGCTTGGTGCATTAGTTGGTCACTTGATTTCTTGTTCCAGGTCTTCCCTGTGGCGCTCAACGAGCTCGGCAATTAGTCTGCTGACAGACGCCCTACCGCCCTGGTTCTGCGCGCGTCGGAATGATACAGCGCGAAGAAGGGTCCAAGTGGCCCGCGGAATGTGAATCGCGGTCGTGATCGCCGAAAGGCCCATTACTTCTGCTTCGCCATCAGGACGATTCACCTTAGCTTTGGGTCCCGGCGAATCTGCTACCAGTCTTCTGGCCATCAACTGATGATATGATGAATGAACGATAGATTGCAATAAAAATGTGCGAACGCTGAGTACCGATGCGGTGGGTCTACCGGCAGGTAAGATCCAAACGGTTTCTGGCCGGAAGTAACGATTAAGGCGAGGGGCTGTTCGCGAGAAAATATCTCCACGCCTCCCTGCCTCCCTTAAACACTATTCTCTAGAGTTTACCCCCATTTGCCGGTAAGTCGCGAAACCGTCTTTCTGTTACTTTGGGGGGATGTGAGGGATGGCGCGGCCCAACGCACATTCGGAAATGTAGAAACTCCAGGGGAGCGGGACGCTCCCGAGACAGCGGGCAAGATGCCCGCGCTACGCAGGTTATTGTCCCTCTAGAGGTGATTAACCCATCAAAGAATCAAAAACTGCACCACGAACAACGCGGCGAATACGTAGGTGAGTGTCGGGCACTCGCGGCCGCGGCCAGTGGCCAGCTTGGCGATGGCGTAGGATATGAGCCCGAAGGCTATGCCATCGGCAATGCTGAAAGTGAGCGGAATTCCTACCAGTACCAGGAAGGCCGGAAGATATTCGGTAGGATCGTCCCAGTGGAGTTCACGCAGGGGCTTGAGCATCATCGCGCCGACGATGATGAGTGCCGGAGCCAGCGTGGGATAGAGTACGGACTGACCTACCTTGACCCCGCCTCCAATCATCGAAGCGAGTGGGCTGAAAAACAGCGATGCGGCAAGCAAGATTGCGGTCACGACACTCGCCAGGCCGGTGCGCGCGCCATCGGAAACACCCGCCGCGGACTCGATGTAGCAGGTGATGGTCGAGGTTCCCAATGTTGCACCGACGGTAGTCCCTACGGCATCGGCAAAGAGGGCGCGATCCACGCGCGGTAGCTTACCGTCACGAACGAGGCCCGCCTGGTGCCCCACGCCCACCAATGTTCCCACTGTATCGAAGAGCGCCAGGTAGAACAGCACGAAAATCGCTGCCCCCAAGCGCGCCGGAGAAACCTTGAGCAGGCCAACCAAATCGAATTTCCAGAAGGTCGGCGCCAGGTGGAGCTGCATTGAGAATAGTCCCTGGTAATGGACCAAACCCATAAGCGCACAAATAGCCGTACTGGCGAGAATCCCGATCAGGATCGCGCCGCGCACGCGGAAGCTGAGCAGTACCACGATCAGGAGCAGGCCCGAAACCGTGGCGAGAACCACCGGCTGCCGCAGATCGCCCATGCGCACCAGCGTGCCGGGCGCCGCCACCACCAGCCCGCCGTATTCAAGCCCTATAAATGTGATGAACAGACCGATCCCTGCCGCAATGCTGCACTTCAAGGAATTGGGAATCGAATTCACGATATGCGCGCGCAGACCGGTCAAGGTGATGGCAATAAAGAAAATTCCCGCCAGGAAAACCGCTGCAAGCGCCTGCTGCCAGGTGAGGCCGAACCCCAGAGGTACGGTGCCGCAGAGCGTGTAGGCAAAGAAAAAGTTCTCGCCCATCCCCGGCGCCAGCGCGACGGGGTAATTCGCTGCGAGTCCCATCAAGAGCGTTGCGACGGCTGCGGCGAGACAGGTAGCGGTAAGCACGGCCTGAAAGTTCATTCCCGAAACCGAAAGCACGCCGGGCTGCACGAAGATGATGTAGGACATCGCCAGGAAAGTGGTGATGCCCCCGAGGACTTCGCGCTGAAAAGTGGTGCCGTGCTCCTGAAGCTTGAAGAAATTCGCAATGGGGCTCATAGGAGCTTTCAGTAATCGGTCATCAGTTGTCGGCCAGACACCGATGAAGCCGACTCGCGGTTCCCACTGAGAGCTGAAAACCGGCAGGGAACCAAGGACAAGGGACCAGTGTTGCGTTCTCGAAATATGTTTACTTATGCGCCGATGGGCAAGCTCTTGTAGCGCCGGGCTTTAGCCCGGCACTCGAGTTTCTACATTTCTTAAGCGAGACCGAGAGCGCAGGCAGGAGTGCCTGCGCCACTTGTGGCACAGCCACTCTTGGCTGTGCTCCGAAGATCATGGGCCGCCGCAATGCTCAAATGTAGAAACTCCAGCGCCGGGCTTTAGCCCGGCATGTGCCGCCCTAAAGGGCGGCGCTACGGTAAACGCATTTTCCGAACGCAACACCAGGGACAATCGACAATTTACTTTTCCTGAAACAGGCGTCTTAGTGCCTCTTCTTGGCCAGGATTTTTCTGCAACATGATTCGGCGTAACCGGCGGAACTCATCGGAGTCGATCTTCTGTACCGTCCCGCGGCCGCGATGAGGGCTGAAGGCGAGAATATGGTCGAGGTCCGGTTTGCGCTTGAGCGGATTCTCCAGGCGCACGGCTTGGCGAGGGGGACAGAAATCGACGAGCGATCCCTGGCCGGCGTCACGTCCTTTGGAGGCGGTGCGGGCCACGCCCAACACCTGCTTGCGGTCAACTTCGTAGCAAAGGAAAAGGTCGCCCCGCTTCACCTCTTCACGCAGGTAGCGCAGGCTTGAAGCGCTGCGAATCCAGCCTTCGTCGCCCATTTTGTACACCCCGCGCTCACGGGAGCGGAAGTATTCATCAAATTCCCAACCCCGCTTGGTGTTGATCTTGAAGACCCAAACTTGCATCAGGTCAGACCTCCACCACCCGCACGGTGCGCACGGCGGAAATGGCACGGATCTCCTGAAGCACTTCCTCCGGCACTTGATTGTCGACGTTCACCAAGCCAATGGCCTGCTGAGTTTGCGGGTTGCGACCCAGCGTGAAGGTGGCGATGTTGATTTTGCGATCTCCGAGGATGGTGCCCACTTTGCCGATGACGCCAGGCACGTCCTCATTGCGGATAAAGAGAATGATGCCCCGCAAAGGCGCTTCGATATCGATGTCGTTGAGCCCCAGGATGCGCAGAGTCCCACGCAAACCCACCATACCCACACCCGTGGCGGATTCACCCTCGGTGTAAAGTCCGATCCCCAGTGAGTTGGAAAACGTCGCGCGGCGCGCGCTGCGCAATTCCGCCACTTCCACACCGCGCTGCTGGGCGAGGGCCCCGGCGTTGATCAGGTTCACCTGTTGGGAAAGCGCCGGCGTCAGGATTCCCTTGAGCACCGCGTTCTTCACCAAGTGGGTATTCAGCTCCGCCAATCCCCCGTCGTAACTAATCCGCACCTCACGAATTCTTTCGCCCGCAAGCTGGGCAAGAAACGCTCCGAGCTTTTCGCCAAGCTGGATGTAGGGTTCCAGCTTCTTGAATTCCTCCGGAGACACGGCCGGCATGTTGACCGCGCTGCGCGCCACGCCCGAATTTAGAAAATCGCGGATCTGCTCGGCGATGCGGATCCCCACAATTTCCTGTGCCTCTTCCGTGGAGCCGGCGATATGCGGAGTGGAGATGACGTTCGGGTGGTTTACGAGCTTCGAATCCTTGGGCGGCTCGACTTCGAAGACATCGAGCCCCGCTCCGGCCACCTGCCCGCTTTCCAGCGCCGCCAGAAGATCCCCTTCGTTAACCAATTCGCCGCGCGCACAGTTCACAATGCGGACGCCCGGCTTGGCTAGCGCCAGCGTCCGGGCATTGATCAGGTGGTGAGTCTCGGGCGTGGAGGAAGCATGCAGACTAATGAAGTCCGCTGTCTTCAGAACCTCCTCGAGTGACGCCAGTCGTACGGCGTGATCGCCCGCCAGCAGGGAGGAAACGTAAGGGTCGTAGGCAACGACCTGCATTTCGAAGGCCCTTGCGAGGTTGGCTACTCCGGCGCCGATTTGACCCAAGCCAATCAAGCCTAGGGTCTTCCCACGCAATTCCATCCCCTCGAGCTTTTTCTTTTCCCAGCGGCCCGCTTTCATGGAAGCATCGGCCTGGGGGATGCGCCGGGCCAGCGCCAACAGCAATGCCATCGTATGTTCAGCTACGCTCTGGGCGTTGCCCCCCGGCGTATTCATCACGACAACGCCTTTTTCGGTGGCGGCGGCGAGGTCCACATTGTCGACACCCGTGCCGGCCCGGCCGACCACTCGCAGACGCCCGGCGCTCGCGAGCAGTTGGGCGGTCACTTTGGTGGCGCTGCGGACCACCAGGGCGTCGGCATCGCGAATCTCATCCGCGACCTTGGCGCCGGACTTGTTCGGCAGGAAAACCACATCCCAGGATTCCTGCTCGCGCAAAATCTCGACCGCCCGTTCCGAAACGCTATCAGCTACCAGAATTTTCATGGATAATTTGTCAGTAGTCACTTGTCAGTGGTAAGTTGCCGTACCACTACTTGACGTGCTTCCTGCTCCTAAAGCTCTAAGAATGTGTGGCATGGAAGAATCTTCCCACTTAAATGGCGGCGCGCTCTGATTCAACCACCAATCACTGTGTATGGCGCAGATAGACTTCCTGCACCGCCCTTACACCCGAACCGAGCACCACGTCCTGTCCCAGCTTCACCAGCGCAATTTCGAGTGCGGCGAAAACTGCGAACAGGTCCGCAATGTCGTAATATCCAAGATGCGCCAAGCGGAAGATCTGGCCCTTCATGCTGCCCTGGCCGTTGGCGATAATCGCGCCAAAGCTGGTGCGAAGTTCTTTGACGATGGCGCCGGAATCAATGCCCGCGGGAGAGAACACGGCCGTGGCGGCATTGGCGGGGGAAGACTCGGCAAAAAGCTTCAGCCCCAGCGCCTGGGCGGCGGCGCGAGAGGCTTCCGCCAGCAGTACGGCATTGGCAATCAGGTTTTCGCGCCCGATTTTCTTGATGTACTCAAGCGCTGCATGCAAGCCGATGACGAGCGTGGTCGCGGGAGTGTATGCGGTCTCGCCCTTCGCCTGGTTCTTGCGCTCCTTGGCGAAGTCAAAATAGAAGCGCGGCAGTTTGGACCTGGCGATCAAGCCCCAGGCCTTATCGCTGATACTGGCAAAGGCCAGCCCAGGCGGAATCATCACGGCCTTCTGCGATCCGCCGATCACGATGTCGAGCCCCCATTCATCGACGCGCAAGTCGGAGGTCCCGAGCCCGGTGATGGCATCGACTACCAGGGCCGTGTCTGGATAATTTTTCACCGCCTCGCCGAGCGCCCGGACGTCGTTCATCACGGCGGTGGAGGTTTCCGTAGCCTGGATGTACACGGCGCGAAATGGCCCGTCGCTCGCCAGTTTGTGCTTCATTGCGTCGATGCTGACGGGCTGGCCGTAAGGCGACTCCACTTTCACCGCCTCAACGCCGTACGCCTGCGCCAGATCAAACCAGCGCTCACCAAATTTCCCGGCCGTGCCCACCAGCATCCGCTCGCCCGGAGAGAGGAGATTAGATACGGAGCCCTCCATCGCCCCGGTGCCGGAACTCGCGAAAATCAGCACATCGTTCTGCGTATCGTAGTAGTACTTCAGCAACTCAAGGGTTTCCGTCATGATCTTGCGAAACGCTTCGGTGCGATGGTGAATGTTGCCCAGAGCCAGGGCGCGCGTCTGCGCTTCCATCAACAACGGAGTGGGGCCGGGAGTGAAAAGTCGTTCTTTGATGATGCCGGGCATGATCAATTTCCTTTGGGGATTGAAGGTGGCTTCGGAAAAACCAAGGCGGAAACTTGCGAGGTTTGCCGAGAGTCTTGAGCGGTTGAGCCGAAGCATTTTAGAATAGAAAAGTGAACTCTGATTGTCAAATCAATTCCCCCTGTGGGATCGGGTGATCGGATGATCGGGACATCGGATCATTTAAAGACTGGCGCCAGCGCCGACCGTTGAATAGGCTAGCACACTCCCGGCCTTTCCTGCGGCCGAAGGCGTCAAATTCCCACCTCGGGGACCGCAGTCCAGGCCTGCTTAGGCATTTTTACACTTTTCCAGCAACGACTCGCCATTGTTACATCCTCGAAATTGTTCGACAAATCGTCTCTCACGTGCTGTTAACCAACAGAAATAAGGAACTTGTAATTAGCCCCTTCGGTTTGGTGACAATCGTGCCACATCAGGGAAGTGATTTTAACTTTTTAGGGAGGAGGTACTCACAGATGCCTCAACCGAATCTGAATCAGGCAGTCGATCTCCGTGCCCAGAGTGCTGGAAACGAAAAAGGGATCTATCTGAATGACCTTGCCGACGGGGCTGTGGTGGATATCGAAACGCAACATCATCACTACAGGCTGGTCAAAGATGCGGACGCGCACATGCACATTTCCGGTCATCCGACCCTTTGCCCCGAACCGATCGAGGTGGAAGTGGAAGGATCTCTGGCAAGCGGGCCGCCGATGATGCCCAATCCGGGATTCATCGGGCGCGGAATGTATCTGGTGTTCAAGCATCCCCTGCACGATCAGGTCATCACCACCTCAAGAATCCGCGAAATCCACCAACTGAGCTAGACATAGACACGGAGCCAAGTCATTGGCTGGTGCTTCGGCCGCCCGCGGAGTTGCGCTTGAGGATGCCGGGCGCACGACTCCTTCACTCGAAAGCGCCATGTCCGGCGGGTTTGGGAACAAGCAACTCGCCGAGGGCGGCGGGGGTTTGAACGGGTGCGTGGCAGGCGGAACCTTCGCACACCAGCGCCACCGGAACGCCCTCGAAGTCCAACGCGGGGAGCGTCGACACAAGACCGGCGGGCAAATCGCGGGCTTTCACAGCCTCCGGCTCGAAAGCGAAAACGTGCTTGCCGGCGCGCTGCGCTTCGAATGCCGCACGGAGAAGGGCGATCGTGCGGTGATCGTCGCGGCTTCCCACCACCACGACATCCACGGGCGCACGCAAGTGATTGACAAGCGCCAAGCCGTAGGTCGCCGCAAACAGCCCGTATTGCCCTGCCTTGGTGGCAAAGAGCGCCAGCGTGGCTTCCGCCTTTTCACCGAAATCTTCACGGTCGGCGAGCACGTCGAGGCGATCGAGCACTTGCGCAGCTACCGAATTTGCCGCCGGCGTGGGGGAATCCTGAAAGGGCTTGCGCTGCGTGGTAAGGCTTCCGTAGCGATCGGCCAGGTCGCGGGCGGTATCGAAAAATCCCCCCTCTTTGTCGTCCCAGAAGCGGCGAATGGTGGTTTCCATCAGCTCGAGCGCGCGGTCGAAGTAGAGCCTTGTTCCCGTGACCTCGTAAGCGTCGAGAAGGGCAGCAATGATGAACACCTGATCTTCCAGCAAGCCTTCGATGCGCGGGGAGCCATCGACCAAGGTGTGGTACATCCCTTTTTCCTTGTCATACCCGTTGCGCACCAACAGGTCGAGAGTGGCAAGAGCACGGTCGCGGACGCCGCTGATTCCCAGGACTCGATACGCCTCGAGCAGGCCGGAAATCAGCATGCCGTTCCAACTTGCATAAATCGATTTATCGATGAACGGTGTCGTCCTCCGCGCGCGGGCGTCGGCCATTTTTCGCCGGGCGCTTTCCAAGAGTTCCACGACCTTCGATTCGTCAAGTTGCAGGCGCGCGGCAATGGCGTCGAGAGGCTGGTCAATGAACAGCACATTTTTAGCTGGGTTGTGAAGCATCTCACCTTGGGCATCGACGTGGTAGTAGAGAGCGGCAGCGCGCGCCTCCGGTCCGGCGAGCACGGCATTCAGTTCATCCAGGGTCCAGGTGAAGTAATCGCCGTCGTCGTCGAGGTTGATGTCCGCGTCCTGGCTGGCGTAGAAGCCCGCCTCCGGATGTGAAAGCACGTTTTCAAGGAACGCTAGAATTCCGAGGGCAATCTCGCGGAAAAATTCGTTCCCGGTGATTTGATAAGCGCGCAGATAGTTTCCCAAGAGGCCGGCATTGTCGTACGACATCTTCTCGAAATGAGGAACGATCCAGCGCTCATCCACCGAATAGCGGTGAAAACCGCCACCAATCTGATCGTAAACGCCGCCCCGCCCCATGTGCACGAGAGTCGTGGTTACGATGTTCAGCGGCCACTCCTGGCGGGTCTCAAGGTGAGCTTCCAGGAGAAGATCTATGGCAGCGGGGTGGGGAAATTTTGGAGCGCTGCCGAAGCCGCCGTTCTGCTCGTCGTACATGCCGCCGATGCTTTCGACAATCGCCTTCACGACCTGTTCGTCAGCCGCCTCCTTACCGTCCTTAAAGTGTTCAACATCGCCGAGAGCAGCGAAGATCTTCGTGGCACTTTCGTGGATCTGGGCGCGATTGGTGCGGTAGTTGTGCGCGATGGCTTCCAGCAAACGCTTCATGCCCGGGCGGCCGGCGCGGTCGTCGGGTGGAAAGTATGTGCCTCCGAAAAACGGCTTGCCGTCGGGAGTGAGAAAGGCCGTGAGGGGCCAACCACCTTGGCCAGTTAAGGCGCTCACCGCCACCTGATAGCGTGAGTCGATATCGGGGCGCTCGTCGCGATCCACCTTTACAGGAATGAACGACTCGTTGATGACTTGCGCCACCTCGGCGTTCTCGTAACTCTCGCGGTCCATTACGTGGCACCAGTGGCACCACACGGCGCCGATGTCGAGCAGGATCGGCTTATCCTCCGCCTGCGCCTGGGCGAAAGCTGCGCTGTTCCACTCGTGCCAAAGCACGGGCTGATGCGCGGCAGAGCGTAAATAGGCGCTCGCGGCGTTCGCTAGTTCGTTGCCGGGGTTTTCAGAACTCATGTGCGGGATCCTGACTCTTTATCGAAAAT
Source organism: uncultured Acidobacteriota bacterium (assembly GCA_963808085.1). GTDB lineage: Bacteria > Acidobacteriota > Terriglobia > UBA7540 > UBA7540 > Bog-366. The sequence goes on along the minus strand of CAWEFC010000019.1, from coordinate 57,227 downwards.
GGAGGATTTGGATTTCAAGCCGGCGTCAAAGCGCCGTCTATCGCGCAACATGTCGGCACCACGGCCGTCACATCTATACGCGGCGTTCAGCGCACGGGCTCAAAGACCACTGAGAGGGGAACGGAAAATCCCGGGAGGATACTATCGTCACTCAGGCTGTCGCCGTGCCGAAGGGTCTTAAGTGGAAGTGAGCTATAAACGTCGACTTCGCATTTCTCGGGATCAATCACCCAGATCAACTCGACACCGGCATCGCGATATTGCTGTATCTTCCGGCTCATTTCACGCGCGATGTTATACGTGGAAAGGACCTCGACCGCCAGCGCCGGGACGACTTTCAAGGCGTGCTTAGGATCAAGATTGGCAATTCGTTCGCGCGGGACATACGCGACGTCTGGCGCGCGGACGACGCCCGGGGCAAGCTCGATCCAAGTGTCGGCAGCGACTAAACTCCGGTTGTTGGTCCGCGCCCACTCACTGAGTAGTGAATATAACCGGAAAATAATGCCGAACTGCTCCAAACTATTTGGGGAGACGTATACAGCCTCCCCTTCATCCAATTCATATCCGCCGCCCTCTTCGGGCTCCGGAAGTCTTTCGAATTCGTCAACGGAAAGAAGCGTTCTTGCACTCATACCGGCTCCTTACTGCAACCGAGGGCCTTGGGTCGGGGTGGGTCCCGTCTCGGGTTCGTCAATCGGTTTGCGGCCGGCGAATCCCTCGTCGGTGCCGTGCCAGAAGGTGATGTGGTCTTCGCCGAGTTTCCAGCAAAGGTAGATCTCTTCTCCGTCAACCAGGCTGGGAAAATCCACCAAGCCGATGTCGAGGTCCTTCACCAAAACACCGGTCTCCTGTATGCGGTTGACGATCTCAACCAAATGTTCGGCTGTCTCATCGTGCTCGGATTTCTTCCGCAGCAGGTCACCCAGCGGCGGGGAATAGCCGCCCAGCACCATGATACGTGACGCTACCTGCGCCATTTCATTCTTGAATGCCTCGATCTTCTGTTTCTCGTCCCGTGCTTCCTCCAGCCATGGCACGATGGTGGGCAGAAGCTCTTCTGCTTCGCGGCGTTCAAAGTATTTGTCGGCCATATTGAGTTGACAGCTTACAGCCAACAGCCTGTTTAGGCCACAAACTGTTCGGCATATATCCCGACGGTTGGACTCGCATTAACGGCTGACAAACCACCGACTGGCTTGCCCTTACTGTCTGCTGTTTGCTGTCGACTATCAGCTACCTGATTTCCAACATGCGATTCAAGGCAACCAGCGCACAGCGTTTGGTTTCGGGATCAACGCTGATACGGTTGACTACCTGACCGGCGAACAGACTTTCGAGCGTCCAACAGAGATGCTGAGGCGAGATCCGGAACATAGTGCTGCACATGCAAACACAATCGTCGAGCGAGACCACCAACCGGTCAGGGTGCTCCTTGGCGAGGCGGCGGATCATGTGAATTTCCGTGCCGACGGCCCAAGCGCTTCCAGGCGGAGCTGCACCGACATGCTTCAAAATATATTCCGTCGAGCCCACTTCATCGGCGGCCTGGCATACTTCCCACGAGCACTCGGGGTGCGCGATCACGCGAATACCCGGATGGGTCTTGCGCACGCGCTCTACGTGCTCGGGACGGAACCGCTGGTGGACAGAGCAGTGGCCCTTCCACAAATAGATTGCCGCGTCGGCAGTCTGGTTCTTCGTGAGCCCGCCGTCTTCTTCCGCCGGATTCCACACGGCCATTTTATCGAGGGGAATCCCCAGCCCGTAGCCTGTGTTGCGGCCCAAGTGCTCGTCGGGCAGAAACAATGCTTTTTCGCTGTGGGCAAGCGCCCACTCCATCACTTTGCGGGCGTTGGAAGAGGTGCAAACAGCCCCACCGTTTCTTCCCACAAAGGCCTTGATGGCGGCGGTGGAGTTGATGTAAGTGACCGGCACGAGCTTGCCGCCCGACGACGCTGTGAGCGCTTCCCAGCAAACTTCCAATTGCTCGAGGTTCGCCATGTCGGCCATGGAGCAGCCCGCGTGCAGGTCAGGGAGGATCACCGTCTGGTGGTCGCCGCTCAAAATGTCGGCGCTCTCCGCCATAAAGTGTACGCCGCAGAAAACGATGTACTCTGCTTCCGGGCGCGCCGCTGCGAGCTGCGAAAGGCGTAGCGAATCGCCACGGTAATCAGCAAACTTTACCACCTCGTCACGCTGGTAGTGGTGCCCCAGAATCACCAAGCGCGAGCCAAGTTCCCTCTGCGCGTGAAGAATGCGCTCGTCAAGCTCCTGCGCCGGGAGATCGGCGTAGTTCGCGAGGAGCATGTCTGTGGTCGTTGTAGCCATAATTGCTCTACCACTATTTTAGCTCAAGAACCGGGTACGGGACACGGGATACGGGGCACGGGAAACGGAATACGCAGCTTCAAGCCTCCGCGCCAGCACCCCCGCGCTCTCGCATTCATAAATTCGAATTCATAATTGCTTTCACCCGCCAATGTAAACCATAGTGCGCGAGGGCTGAACAAAATCCGGCTCGTTGATGCGGTGGCCGGGCTCTTTCTGGTGTACCACCTTTTCCATAAACCTGGCGATCTCGCCATCCGTCGAGCCGTTGCGCACGAGGTGGCGGACGTCGTGCTCGTTGAGCGAGAACAGGCAGGTGCGCAGTTTGCCATCGGCGGTCAACCGGATGCGGCTGCACTGCCCACAAAAGGGAATGGAAACCGGCGCGATGATGCCGAGCTCGCCCTGGCCGTCGGCAAAACGATAGCGCAACGCCGTTTCGCTGGGTGAGTGGCGAGCAATCTCCTCGAGTGGAAAAACGGGTTGGATGGCAGCCACAATTTCCCTCGCCGTGACCACCAGTTCGCGCTTCCAGGAGTGGTCGCCATCGAGCGGCATGAACTCGATGAAGCGAACGGCAATGTCGCGGCGGCGTGCCAGGCCGGCGAATTCCACGATTTCATCGTCATTGAAGCCCCGTACCAGAACGATGTTCACCTTCACTGGCCGCAAACCCGCTTCCAGAGCGGCGTCGATGCCAGCCATCACTTTCTCGAAGGATCGTGGTGTCCGCGTGATCCGGGAAAACTTTTCCGGATTCATGGAGTCCAGGCTGACGGTAACGCGAGGTGATCCGGCGGCAGCAAGGTCCCGCGCCATCTCCGGCAGAAGGTATCCGTTGGTGGTCACCGCCACATCCGCGAGGCCGTCAATTTCCCGGAGACGCGCGATGAAATCCACCACGCCCTCGCGCAAAAGCGGCTCTCCGCCGGTCACGCGAATCTTGCGAATTCCCAGCCCTACTAGCACGCGGCTGAGGCGTAGGAATTCCTCCCAGGTCAGCAGGTCGCGATGGGGGACGTAGTTCTTCGGGTCGGCGGACTTGCAGTACACACAACTGAAGTTGCAGCGGTCCGTCACCGAAATGCGCAGGTCGTGAATATCGCGCCCGAACTTATCCTGCATCATGGTTCCGCCAGACGCCAAGGCACTTACCCAGCCCATCCAGCGGGCCGGGTGGGAATATCGTCTCTTTTTCTACTCGCCCCGAAAACAAAAACCGGCTCATCTTTGCAGCCGGCGGCGTTCTCTTTTTCCGACGAGGAAGACCGCACGACTGCTCGTGTCACTCATCGGACCGCATCCCCTACGAATTTGATGCTCCGCGAGCGGTGCAGGTTCGGAGAACACTCTCATCTTATCGTATTGGAATGGGTGCGACAAGGCGGCTGGACATACCTACGGTGTCGGATCTGGACCTAGGTGCGGCTTTACGTCGCCGTGTGGCGAGGTAAACTCGCCGCTACGAATCCGTGTGGCGGGTAGACCCGCCACAACGAAGCGGAGTAATCACTCCATCCTCAAGATGAGCCAAGTGATGTCGTCGTGCTGCCGGGTCGTGCCGACGAAGGCGTCAACGGCAGACGTGAGCCGCGCGAGGGTGGCGGCGGCCGTTTCGGCGCTGCCGGCGCGCAAGACGTCGAGCAGTCGGGGTTCTCCGAACTCCTCCCCGCGTTCGTTCATCGCCTCGATGACGCCGTCGGTAAAGATGACAAGAACGTCGCCGTGCGCCAGTGTAGCCGAACCAGCGGGGAAGGGCGCGGCGGGACGGATGCCGAGTGGCAGGTCGCCTTCCTCCAGCCGCACGAACTCACCTGAGGCGCGGCGCACGATTGGCACGTTGTGACCGGCGCGAATGTACGTAAGGGCGCGAGTAGCGGGATCGAAGTCGGCGAAAAAGGCGGTTGTGAAGCGGCTTCCCCGCAGGCTATGGGCGCAGGCATATTCATTCATGCGCCGAACAATCTCGCAGAGCGGCGTGTCGGCGTTGGCCACCGTGCGCAGGCTGGCCTGAAATGTGGCCATCAGGAGTGCGGCCGGAACACTCTTGCCAGCCACGTCGGCGACAACCAGCAGGAGGCGTTGAGAAGCAGGCGAGGGAGCGGCACCGTCGAGCAGGAAGGCGTCATAATAATCGCCGCCCACGGTGTTGGCGGGACGCGAGGAAAAAGCGATGTCCACGCCCGGCACGCGCGGAGGCGATTGTGGCACCAACCAGCGCTGGATGTCGCGCGCGATTTCCAGGTCGCGCTTCATCGTCACCCGGTCTGCGAGCTCAAGTGCCAACAGAAAAATCAGGCCCGCGATCGCCATGATGAACGTTGCCTCGCGCGGGACGCCGGCGGGCTGGATGTTGAACACGAAAAGCCCAAGCACCACAAGGACGATCAACAGAAACACGCGGCGGGCGGGCGAAAGTTTGATGAGTAACGCCCAAAATAGAGTGCGGCTGATCTTCAGGAACCGGTGGAAGCGGGTCTGGTTGCGGAGCGCGTCCCAATCGATCTCACGGCTATACATGCCATAGCTCGCGCGCGCTTCGGAAAAAAACTGTGACCACAGGGTTTGAATCTCCAACCCGTCGGATACCCGATCCCAGAAATTGCCCACGCGGTGCGCGGCCCTGGTTATTTCATTGTCTTGGCCCGGCGCAGGTGTTGAGGAGGACGGCATAAGAGGTGATTATAGAGCAGCGGTAAGGTGGGCGTTCCGGATTTCGGGGGGGGTACGAAGCGCGCGGCGAAAGCCGCGCATGGATATGCCACGCCCGTGGCACGAAATCTTCGCGCGACCACAACGTCCTAGCGGTTAGTACTTCTAGACACCGTGAGCGCCTAAATCAAAATCGCTTAAACGAAGTCTCTCCCAATCAGGCGTTCAATCCGCTTGCGAATTGGCGGGTGGGTGGAGAACAAGCTGGAGAAAATCGCACCTGTGGTGAGTGGCTGGAGGATGTACAGGTGCGCCATCGAGGGTGCGACATCCATGGGGATGCGTTTTGACCACTTCTCGATCTTATCGAGGGCGCGAGCAAGACCTTGGGGGTTGCCAGTGATGCGCGCGCCGGTGGCATCGGCTTCGTATTCACGCGAACGCGATATCGCCAGTTGGATGAGCGTGGCCGCCAGCGGCGCTAGAATCATCATGGCGAGCATCGAAAGTGCGCCGCCGCGCCGGTCGTCAGATTGGCCTCCGCCCCCGCCAAAGCCTCCGAACATTTCGGCATAAAAAAGCATACGGCCAATTAAGGTAATAGCGCCGGCCAGCGTCGCTACAACGGCGCTGGTAAGGATGTCTCGATTCTTCACGTGCCCGAGTTCATGCGCCAGCACGCCTTCAATTTCCTCGTCGTCGCAGATGTCCAAAATTCCGCGCGTCACCGCCACCGAGGCATGGCTGGGATTGCGGCCCGTGGCAAACGCGTTGGGCGAATCGGTGGGAATAAAGTAAATCTTGGGAACCGGGATGTTCGCTTTGGCAGCCAGGCGTTCGACAATCTGATAAATCCGCGGGCCCGCCTCGCGCGAAATCGGCTGTGCGCCGGAGGACGCCAGCGCAATTTTATCGGAAAAGAAATAACTGCCCAGGTTCATGACCGCGGCGATCACCAGGGCGAGGATCAACCCGTTCTGGCCACCCCAAAGCTCACCGATGCCCAGCACCAAGCCGGTCATCGCCGCGAGTAAGATCGTTGTTTTGAAGTTGTTCCACATGTCCGCTGTTTCCTTTGTCTTCTCACACCTATTAGATGCGGAGTCGGGGCCTGCAAGTCACTTCAAATTCGCCGGTAGGACTCGTAGCGCGGACCTGTTCTATATGTCCGCGGTTTTTTCGTCTCCATCGGTGACGAGCGGCGAACCTGTGAAACGGGCTCGCGCTACCCCCGCTTTCAAACCACGCTTACGGCTGCCAATTGCGCAATAGGCGAACCTGTGGGAAGTTTGGGGAGAAAGCCCGGTGCAGTTTTCTCATCCGCTGTTATGAGGTTACAGCCGGCATCCAAGGCGAGTGCGAGGTAAAGGCAATCATAAATCGGATGCCGCTGTTGGAAGTGCGAGCAGTAGGGCGGAATCCACCAACCCACTGAGTTCGACCAAGCCCAGCCGCACTCGCTTGAAACGGCCAAACTGCGCCGTCGCATCAGCGATACTTACACCTTCACGAAGAACGCGTTTCCAGAGCATGCTACCGATTTCAGCAAGGATGAGATCCGGAGCAATCAATGTTTCCTGTCCATCATTGACCCTCTTAAGCAATTCTTGGGCTTTGTCACTGTCGGGCTCCATGAACAACCATTTGGCAGCCGCACTAGCGTCAATTACAGCAGTCATCGCGTGTCTCGGTCTTCACGAATCAGTTCCGCGCTGTCGACAAGATGAGGGTACTTTTTCGCGAGTTCTTTGCGCGCCGCCTCGAGCTCCGGCAGTACGGCTGCGATACTCAAGCGGCGCCTCGACCAGCCGTCCTCGTCCGAGAGGATAGCCAGGATTTCCGAGTTCAGGCTTCGCTGGTGACTCTTGGCGCTCTGGCGGAGCCGCTGGTAAATTTCTTTGGGTATTTTGCGCAAGGTCAGGTTAGGCATAAGCGGACTCCAGTATTGGAATGATATCATATTGATGTCACCGGAGCAGGGGTTTGGGTAGTGGGCCAATTTGACGTGGAGGCGGCTTTACGCCGCCCTATGGCGAGGTAAACTCGCCGCTACGAGAATCACACGGACCGCCGTCGCAATTAGTAGTTCGGATCGCTCCTCGATGATTTTTCGGGGTTAGGTTTCAGTATCTTCCGCCCCCAACAAAACCATGCGCATCGAGAGGCTGCCGTACTCAAAGCCTTCGTAGGGATAGCTCACCGTGTCCTGCTCTGTGGTGCTGCCCGCGCAATAGAGTAGCGGCACATAATGCTCGAGCGTGGGGTGGGCGAGCGACGCGAGCGGCCTGCCCCAGTGTTCGGGTGCGGCGAGCGAGGCAAGGTCGCGCGATTCGATCGCCTTCTTCACCTGCGAATCGAATTCGAGGGTCCAGGCGAAAGGTTGGGCATTCTTCTCCTCCTCCAAGCGGCGCAGATTGTGCACGATGTTGCCGCTTCCCAAAATCAGCACGCCGCGGTCGCGCAAATGGGCAAGCTCGCTGCCCAGTTCCAGGTGGCGTGTAAGGCTGCGGCCGGCGTCGAGACTGACCTGGAATACCGGCACGTCGGCTTCAGGATAAAGGTGCCGCAGGACGCTCCACGCGCCGTGATCGAATCCCCACGTTTCGTCCGGTTTGATTTCCAGTTCGGTGGCTAATCGTCCAGCTTCCGTGGGAGCGCCCGGCGCCGGATACTCGACCTCATAGAGCGGTGCGGGAAAGCCGTAGAAGTCATGAATGGTCCGCGGCTTGGCGACGGCCAAAACTTCGGAGCCGCGCGTCACCCAGTGCGCCGAAACCACGCAAACCGCCTTAGGACGCGGCAGACGCTTGGCGAGTCCGGCAAGCGTCTCCGTGAAGCCGTTGTGCTCGATGGCATTCATCGGCGATCCGTGGCCAACGAAAAGCACAGGCATCTTCATGGGGTCCTCACACATGCGGGAAATGCGGATTGTACGCGACTTCCCAGAGAAAGCCGTCGGGGTCGGCGAAGTAACCCGAGTATCCTTGAAATTCCGGCCGTGCCCGGCCGGCCTGCACGATGCGCCCTCCGCCCGCCTCGACTTCGGCAATGAGTTGGTCGACCTCCGCCGCCGAGCGTACGTTGTGGGCGAGGGTGAATCCCGGGAAGGCGCCGGGAGCGGGTTGGCCCGGGTCAGTCGAGCCCGCGTCGGCGGCAAGGTCCGCCCGCGCGTAGAGCGCCAGATAGGTCCGTCCCAACTCGAAAAAGGCGATCACTGGAGGCGTTTCGAGTTGGGGCAGACGCAAGACCTTCGCGTAAAAGTCGATGGCGCGCTTGAGGTCGGCGACGCCCAGCGTGACAAAGCTTAGCCGTGGCTCCATGCGTTGCCTCCTCAATACAGGCTTAGGGAAGGCGCGGCGGATGCTTCTTACTTGAGTTCGTGGACCCAGTTCCGAAGCTCGGTCAGCCACGCCCTGCGCTTTAAGGACAGGCCCTGTCGAACCAGGCGGGAGATATCATCGGCGGAAACCCGGGGGAATGCCAGGCTGGTGCGACTGTCAATATATTCGCTGCCGGATAAATGCAGAATCACCGTCTGTGCGCCATCGTACCGCCAGATCTCGGGAACATGGAATCCCGCATAGATTGGCAGCTTATTCAGAGCCAGGGCCGTGACCTCGACCTCGATCACTAAATCAGGAGCCGGATCAACCCCCGGATCGATGGGTGTTTTCCCGTGCATTCGTACGGCGCTTTGAACGTAAAAGCAAGCATCGGCCTCGAACCCTCGTTTAAGCTGGCTGCGTTTGAAGGTTGTCGAGCCAAGACTCCTAATATCGATTCCCAGTCCGTCCGCTAGCATCTCGACTAGCATGGTCAGTGCCTGTTTGTACTCTTCATGTTCGGAAGAGGGGCTCATAATTTCCAGCCTCCCCCGGTCGAAGGCGAAACGGGGGACGGACTTGTCCAGGTGGTCGGAAAGCAGATGTTCATAGGTCTCCCAACTCACGTTTTCGAGTATGACTCTCTGTTCCGGTAGGGTAAGAACATTTCCCATGGTCGATTCACTCCATTCCTGAGAATTTTACCGTAAACCAGCGGAGTGTTGAATCTTAAAAGCGAGGTGTGGCGCTCCGGAAAGGCAATTGTAGCGCGGCCGCAGAACCAACGCCCCCGTCCGGTTTGAAGTGAAGCGCCGGACGTGCTACAAAGGAGCGTATGGACAAGACCATCCGCAGGTACACCAAGTTCGAGGAAATGAAGGCTGACGAATATCTGTACTGGCAGAGTCGGCCCGTCCATGAGCGCATCAAGGCAGTCTCCGAACTCACCCATGAACACTACGCGATGAAGGGCGCGGTTCCAGATGTACCCAGACTTCAAAGAACTCTTGTCCGTTTTGAACGCGCACCGCGTTAAGTATCTTATCGTGGGAGCTTACGCCGTCTCCATTCACGCGCAGCCACGGGCAACCAAAGACCTCGATATTCTGGTGAAGGCTGACGCGGATAACGCCCAAGCAGTTTTCGCGGCACTGGCGCAATTTGGTGCCCCGCTTCAAGGCTTGACCGTCGCCGACTTCGCCGAGCAAGGCCCGTTCCTTCGCATGGGCCGTGAGCCGGTTGGCGTTGACATTCTTACCGCGATACCCGGCGTCGAGTTCGATGCGGCATGGGAGCGCCGGCTTGAGGATGTCATCGACCCGGCGAGCGGATTGAAGGCAAGCTTCATTTCCCGCGAAGACCTGATAGTTGGGAAACTGGCATCGGGCAGACCCCAAGACCTCGCCGACGTTGACGCCATACGCAAGGCGGCCGAAAGCCAAGGGCGAGAGAGCCCCCCGAAAGAACGGCCGTGAATGAGCCAATGCGTTCTGACCTCGTACCGGATTCCGGCACTCGCATGTGAAGTGCTTGGTTTCGGGCTTCGATCCTGAAGATTCCAGCAACTGCATATGAGGTGCCGCGGACCCCGATTGCGGGAGTCCGCGCTACAGCCTCAGACGTACCGCTCGCCTTTCAGGCTTGCTTTGCCGCCTTGGCCTTGGCGGGGGTGAACGTCATCGTGCCCTTCTTCATATCCGCGTCGATGGTCAGCGAATCCCCGGGCACCACCTCGCCGTCGAGCAGCTTCATGGCGAGCGGGTCCTGGATCAGGCGCTGAATGGCGCGTTTCAGCGGACGCGCTCCGAACTGCGGATCGTACCCTTCGCGGAACAGCAACTCGTGCGCTTTCTCCGTGAGCGTGATCTCGATCTTGCGCTCGGAGAGTAGGCGGCGGAGATTCTCAAGCTGCAAGTCGATGATCTTCTCGATTTCCGCTTTGCCGAGGGCGTTGAAGATCACGATCTCGTCGATGCGGTTCAGGAACTCGGGCCGGAAGTGCTGGAGAAGCGACTCTTGAATCTTCTTCTTGAGTCCTTCGCTGAGGACGCCGGCTTCGCCGACCGCGCCTCCCTGCTTCGCGGTCACGCCGATGGCGTGATCGATGCCGTTCATGGCCTCGTGGATGTAGGTGCTGCCGATGTTCGAGGTCATGATGATGACCGTGTTCTTGAAGTCCACGGTGCGGCCCTTGCCATCGGTCAGGCGGCCGTCGTCGAGAATCTGCAAGAAGATGTTGAATGCGTCGGGATGCGCCTTCTCGATTTCATCGAAGAGCAGAACCGAAAAGGGCCGGCGCCTCACGAGTTCGGTCAACTGGCCGCCTTCCTCGTAACCCACGTATCCGGGCGGGGCGCCAATCAGCCTCGCCACCGCGTGCTTCTCCATGTATTCCGACATGTCGAGCCGCAGCATGGCGTGCTCGTCGTCAAAAAGAAACTCGGCGAGGGCCCGAGCCAGTTCCGTCTTGCCCACACCCGTGGGACCGAGGAACAGGAACGAGCCGATGGGGCGGTTCCGGTCGGACAGTCCCGCGCGGCTGCGGCGCACGGCGTTCGCCACCAGGCGCAGGCCTTCTTCCTGGCCCACCACGCGCATACGCAGGCGTTCCTCCATCTTCACCAGCTTCGCCACTTCCCCTTCCAGCATCTTGGATACGGGGATGTGCGTCCAGCGCGAGACCACACGCGCCACGTCTTCTTCGTCCACTTCTTCCTTTAACATGCGGCCGGTCTTGTCGATGCTCTGAAGCTTCGTGTTGGCGGCGGCCAGCTCCTTTTCCAGAGACACCAGCTTGCCGTAGCGGATTTCCGCCGCTTTGTTGAGGTCGCCTTCCCGCGTGACCCGCGCTTCATCAACCTTTGCCTGTTCGATCGCTTCCTTCAGACGGCGGATTTCGGCAATCACTTCCTTCTCCGATTTCCAGCGCAGTTTCAACTGGTCGGATTTTTCCTTGAGCCCGGCCAGTTCCTTCTCCAGCGTCTTCAAGCGCTCGCGCGAGGCCGAGTCGTCTTCCTTGCGCAACGCCTGGCGCTCGATTTGGAACTGCGTCACGCGGCGCTCGATCTGGTCGATTTCGGCCGGCATCGAGTCAATCTCAATGCGCAAGCCGGAGGCCGCTTCGTCAATCAGGTCGATGGCCTTGTCGGGCAGAAAGCGGTCCGAGATGTAGCGGTTGGAAAGCACCGCGGCGGAGACAATCGCCGAATCCTTGATGCGCACGCCATGGTGAACTTCGTACTTCTCCTTCAGGCCGCGCAAAATGGCAATCGTATCTTCCACCGACGGCTGGCCCACCTGAACGGGCTGGAAGCGCCGCTCGAGGGCCGCGTCCTTCTCCACATATTTCTTGTACTCATTGATCGTCGTCGCGCCGATGCAGCGCAATTCGCCGCGCGCCAGGGCCGGCTTCAGCATGTTCGAAGCGTCAATCGAGCCCTCGGCAGCTCCCGCACCCACGAGCGTGTGCATCTCGTCGATAAAGAGAATGATCTGCCCGCTCGCTTCCTCAATTTCCTTGAGCACAGCCTTCAGGCGGTCTTCGAACTCTCCGCGAAATTTCGCGCCCGCCACCAGCGCGCCCAAATCAAGCTGCACGATGCGCTTCGACTTGAGCGATTCCGGCACGTCGCCCGCTACCATGCGCTGGGCGATGCCCTCGACGATGGCCGTCTTGCCCACGCCGGGCTCGCCAATCAGCACGGGATTGTTCTTGGTACGGCGCGAAAGCACCTGGATCACGCGGCGAACTTCCTCATCGCGGCCAATCACCGGGTCGAGCTTGCCGCGGCGGGCCAGTTCGGTAAGGTCGCGCGCGTACTTCTCCAGCGCTTGATACCTGCCTTCGGGATTCTGGTCGGTTACGCGTTGGCTGCCACGCACCGCCACCAGCGCCTGCAAAATGGCGTCATGCGTCACACCCAATCGTTGCAGAATGCGCCCCGCCGGGTCGTTGGTTCGTTTGGCCAGAGCCAGCAAGAGGTGCTCGGTCGAGACGTAGTCGTCCTTGAACTGCTCGGTTTCCTTGAATGACTGGTCGAATACTTCCTTCAGCGCCGGGGAAATGAACTGGTCCGTCGAGCCTCCCACTTTGGGAAGCGCCTGGAGTACCCGCGTGACTTCCTGGCTCACCGCCGCCGGGGTGGTTCCCAATCGTTGCAGGACTCCCGGCACAACTCCCTCCGGCTGATCGACCAGCGCGAGCAACAGGTGTACAGGCTCCATCTGCTGGTTGCCATTGCGCCCGGCAATCTCCTGCATCACTTGGAGCGCTTCCTGGGCCTTTACCGTAAACTTGTCAAATCGTGTCGCCATGGTGAAATCCTTTTGAGCGGTCGGCTTTAAGTAAACCGCTATCCGCTCTTAGCTGACTGCTTCTTTAGCTCCCAGCTAGCACAAAACTGTAGTCCATTATTCACTATCTTTGGATGACCGAACGCCGCCGATTGATTCGAGCTCCGGCATCATAATACAGCCGACTTGAGCTGAAAGGTGCGAGGTCCACCGTCTTAGCTGAAAGCTGAACGCTGACAGCTCCCTAAAAGAAAGCCGCGTCGGAGGTCGCCAGGACGTTCGGACTGCCCCAGGCGCTCGCGACGCGGCACAAAACCCACCATGCGGTGTGACACAGCGACTCTTGGCTGTGTATCGCGATGGCACAGGCAAGAGTGCCTGTGCCACCTTCCCCCGCACGGAGGAACCGGCTTAGTTCTTGCTGACGTTGATCTTGATCGTCTTCGGTTTCGCTTCTTCCTTCTTCGGCATCGTCAGCGTTAGAACGCCGTCCTTGAAGTTTGCCGCAACCTTTTCCGAGTCGACGCTGTTGGGGAGAGAGAAGGTGCGCGTAAAGGTCCCATAGGAACGCTCGACGCGGTGGTAGTTCTGCTCCTTCACTTCCTTTTCGAACTTGCGCTCACCCTTCAGGTACAGCGTGTTGTCCTCAACTCGAATCTCAACGTCGTCCGGGTTGATGCCGGGCAGCTCGGCCTTCAGCACCAGGTTGTCGCCGTTCTCGTAGATGTCCACAGGCGGCGCCCAAGTCCGGGTCGAAACTTCTCCCTCCGCAAGCGCGGGAGAAAAGGCTTCACGGAACAAGCGGTCAAACTCACGCTGTGTGGTCATCAGGTCTCGCAAAGGTTCCCATCGTACAATCGCCATGGTAGTGATCCTCCAGTTTGTTGACTTCACTTTCCTTAGTACTAAGGTATAATAAAATATGAGTGTGTATATGTCAATACTTATTTTACGTTTATTTTCAGTTGTTTGGAGATTCATTCGACGCCTCTGCTGATCGGATACGGCAGATCCTGTTCTTTAGGGATTGCGATTTCCTGCAAAACAAAGGGCGAAGCCCTTGGACAGGAAAAGGGCAATCGGCCCCTTGGTGAGACCGCAGACGCTAAGAAGCGACCGTGTGCACCAGCGTCACCACATTGCCCGTGCCGAGGCTGCCGCGCGAGTATCGATTTAACTTAGATTTACTTCGCGCGTTAATCTCAAGGCCCGACGTGGAATGTACCAACCAGGCTCAGGTTCGCCCTGCTGGAGGAATTTCCCAAATAGACGGTGTAGCTGCCGGGTGCTACCGGCCAGGTGTCGGAATTGGCGTCCCAATAGGACAAGGGGTGAGAGGAGTCGTTCTCATCAACCTCGATGGTCACCTTTTGTTGTGCGCCGGGTTGCAGTGAGACTTTCCGCCAGCCGACGAGGCGCCTTGGCGGCTCACCCGTGCTGGCCGGCAATCCCAGGTACACCTGTGCGACTTCGGCACCGGCGGCAGAACCCGTATTGGTGAGGTCAAACGTCACCTGGAAGTTCGGATTGCGCAGCGTAAGGTTATTGACGAGGCTGGGGTTCGTGAAAGAGAAGGTGGTGTAGGACAGTCCGAAGCCAAAGGGAAAAAGCGGCACGAAGCTATTAACGTCGTACCATTTATAGCCGACGTTAAAGCCCTCGGAATACACCACTGGGAAAGGTGTGGTGGAGTCGGGGGGAGTCGCGATCGTTGGATGCGGCAGATCAGCCACACTGGCCGGGAACGTGATGGGCAGCTTGCCCGAGGGATTGACAATCCCAAAGAGAATATTGGCGATCGCCTGCCCACCTCGCTGGCCGGGATACCATGCCTCCAGCACGGCGCTGACGCTGCTCAGCCACGGCATTACCAGCGCACCACCGCTCTCGATGACGACGATCGTGTGCGGGTTCGCTGCGGCAACCGCCGCCACAAGCGCGTCCTGATCGATGGGAGTGGCATGGATAACATCCGTGAGATTCAGGCTCGGAAGATCCATGCCCTCACTCGCCCACTGACTGACAAAGATGACGGCCACCTGGGAGGAGGCTGCGAGCGAAGCCGCCGATTCGGCATTCGTCCCGTCGTTGAATTGTACGGTGGCATTGGGAGCCAGGGCTTTGATCGCCTGAAGCGGAGAGGACGGGTCCCAGATCACCGGCACCGAGCAAGGCGGGCATGGGTAGCCTTCCGTGAGCGCAGGTCCGCCCGTAGGAATCACCTGCGACGAACCTCCGCCGGAGAGAACGCCTATGTCGGCGTGCGATCCAATAATGGCAATGGACGTGAGGCTGGATGCGTGCAGCGGAAGCTGCGCGCCGGCGTTCTTCAGCAGGACGGCTCCCTGCTCCTCAGTCTCTTGCGCTGCGGCCCCGTCAGTAACCGTGTCGATAGGCTGCGTCGTCGCCGGATGATCGAAGATTCCGACCTGGAACATGGCGCGCAGAATGCGATGCACCATGTTGTCCAGGCGCGACTGCGGCACCTGACCGTCCGCGACCGCCGAACCTAGGCTGGCGAAATAGACGTCATCGGGCTGCTCCTGGTCGAGACCGGCCAATGCTGCGGCGACAGTGTTATGCGTCGCCCACCAGTCGGAGATGACGAAGCCCGGAAAGCTCCAATCGCCCTTGAGGATGTCACGCAGAAGATGGGAATTCTCACAGGAATAAGCGTCGTTCACCAAGTTGTAGGCACACATGACGGACTGCACATTGGAGTCCCCGGCGGCGATCTCGAAGGCCAGCAGATCGCTTTCCCGCATCCCCCGCTCGTCGATTTGCACGTCAGCGGTGGTGCGGCCGGTCTCCTGATCGTTCAGGGCAAAGTGTTTGATACAGCCAAGAACGTACTGAGCCTGAATCGCTCTAATATGCGCGGCTGTGATTTTCCCCGCCAATATGGGATCTTCGCCCTTGGTTTCGAAGGTGCGGCCATCGCGCGGTTCGCGTCCGATCAGGTTAATGTTGCCTCCCAGATTGGCGTTGATGGCGTAATCTCTCAGTTCGGTGCCGATCACCTGGCCGTAGTCGTAAGCCTGATTCGTGTCCCAAGTCGCGGCGCTGGCGATGGAAGATGGAAGGGCGGTCGCTGGACCCACCTGACTGGCAACCCCCACGCTGCCGTCGGCAAAGTAAAGGTCGGGAATTTCGAGTCGCGGTATGCCGGGAACCCAGCCTCCCGCACCGCGGGGAATTACGACGCCCGCGTCGGCGGCCCCCCCGGCGCCATGCACGAGTTGGATCTTCTCCTCCTGTGTCATCTGAGCCAGCAAGGCGTCCGCGCGTTGGTCAGGGATCAGCGAGGCTGAGGGCAGAGAAAACGCGGGTGTGGTCGAACTAGGGTTCTGGCTGCCGGTGCACGCCACGAGCAAGGCAACGAGCGGGAGAATCAGGACCTCAGCAGCGACTCTCCGCGCGAGATCCCGTCCACTTCGCAGTCCCGCGGATTGTTTGTTCCTTGAGGGCTTCGGATGGTTTGCGTGAAATGCGTCCGTAGCCCCCGATGCTTCCCAGACTGCCGCGGTTTGAACTCGTGCTCCCACCATGACTCCCTCCCTCGCGCGTCTAGGGCAGACGGTGCGAGATTTCCTTTCGATACGGAAACCGATGGCATTGTACTTCGAGGCCGTGCTCTTGCAAAACGCGACGCCGGTGGAGCAGGGCAACGTCAAAGTCCTTGAGGTTTCCTCAGGCCCAGCGAAATAGAGGCGAAAGCAGCCAGTGCCGCCGGAGAAAAAACAGGAGCACCTTCCTCTTTCCGTTGATGATCGGGCAGTCTGTCGGCCTCGACGCTAGGTTTGGAGGCCAAATTGCTAGCTTAATAGTTGGTTGAGTCGAATCGCGCACCCGCAGTGGGTGGGGAAAGTCGCTACAGCGGGCTGGAAGTTACGAGAGGAAGAGACGAATCGACCCCTTCGAAAGCGGTACAAAGCGACATTTTATCGATGTCAATCAAGTTCACTCATCAAAATAAAAAGATGTCGAAAATGAAGGGTGGTCCCAATAAGTTGATGAAAACAAACGGACAAATTTCTGACAAAATGGCGGAAGCCAATAAGTATTTGAAAAAACAACAATTATAGAAAATAGCTGATTAATTATAGAAAGCAAAGCTAGTTACATCGATTTTTGACCCCAAAAAGTCACCGTTTTTCCGCTTTATCCCTGCTATCCCAATAACTTGAAGAAAATAATGGTCTTACAGCTTCGGTATTTCGTGTATATTTCGCGTATCCCAATAAGTGCATGAAACATAAGCCACTTAGAGGACGGCCAGGTGCGTCGAGGTCCGAATGAGACAACGGCATCTGTTCCAATCCGGTAGACTTGGAACTGCGACCCCGCAAGCGGACGTTTGCGCCGGGAGGGTGGCCGTCGGGGCCACGTCAAGTCGAGGTAGGGTGGCGGCCCGGCGGGCGAAGGTCATTCGCCACAGGTGCAACTCGTGGAGCGCGGACCAAAGGATATTCGACCGCGGCGGGGTCGACGATCTCGCTACTCCTTAGTCCGCCGGTTGCACCGGCGGCTAGTGATCCTGTTACCCTCCGGGGAACTTGGCGGACTTTGACGCGACCCTGACCGGCAGAGTTCTGATTTGGAAGGTTGGCTCCAAAGAGCAGTTAAGGGGAGCGCAGCCTATAGTTTTTGAATTCCAAAGTTGAAAGACCTTCCGACGCTTCGGCTCCGTAATCCTCCTCTCAAGGAAACATCCTGCGGGCCGACACACAATCGGTTGTAACTTCTCCACCCGCGGGATTAGACTATGGACTCCTTAAACTGAGGTTCCATTATGGAACCCTCGGGGTCGGCGCTGATGGATTACCCTCGGAAACCCTTCGGGGGCGACATCTTCCCGCCCAGCCTTTTCGAGGCACGTGCCATGGAACATGAACTAGCCCAAAGCCCCACGCACGCCGTGGTTGAACCTGCATCCCCTCCGGAAGCGCCGGCGTCCGAATCCGCGCTGACGCTTCCGTACGAGGAGAGTTGCAAGAAGGTGCGCGAGCTGGCTTTGCGGCAGCTCAATCGATTTATTTCTTACGAAGCCAAAGTTTTGAAGGGCGACGATGCCGATGCGATCCACGACATGCGCGTAGCCAGTCGCCGATTGCAGCAGGTGCTCGACCTGCTTTATCCCAAGCCCCGCCCGCCGGAGATGCGCCGGATGCGCCGTCAGATTCGGCGCTGCCGCCAACTGCTCGGGGACGTCCGCAACTGCGACGTGCTGCTGGAAGCGGTGGGCCGATCACTGGGAAGGAAACGGTCAGCGCGGCGCGAAGCCTGGACGGCGGTGCAGCATTTCCTGTTGGTGCGCCGGTCTGAAAGTTTCATGCGGGCCATGCGCAAACTCGGCAAGATCAATCTGGCCGTTTTCTATGTAAGCCTGAAGGAATTCCTTCATCACGAAAAAGCGCATGGGCGCGATGACGTGCATCATCATGACGCTCCCGAGGCGCCGCACCCTACCTTCGCCCACGACCTGACCAGCGCTCTCGAATCCGCATGGAACGGGTTTGAGAATCGGATTGCCGAATCTCATCGTCATTCCCGTCCCGAAGTCATTCACGCCGCGCGCATTGCCACCAAGCGATTGCGCTATCTCCTCGAAGTCTTCCACGAGTTCGACGTGGTCGGCGCCGCCGACGCCCTGGTGTGGCTGCGACAACTTCAGAAGCACTTAGGGGAGTGGCACGACCTGGAAGTGCTCGAGCAGATGATGATTGAAATGCTGGCGCGGCAGGAATTTCTGCGGGACCACTTAGTGCTGGCGATGGAAGTGGAAAAGCTGATTCTGCGCAACCGGGAAAATAAGAAGGGATTCGAAGAGAGATATTCGGTGATGTCCTGCGAATCCGTAGAAATGCACCGGTTGAAGGAGTGGATTGCTTACGTGCTGGCGTCACCGTCCGCCGCTCTCGTCAAAGCATGAGCTGCGGGGGCGGAATCTTCCACGACCGGAGTAATCGTCTTGGCAGGGCCGGGCATTTCCAGCACCTTCTTGGTCGTCTGCTCCAAAACGTCGCCTGCGGGCGCGGGTACGGAGAATAACGGCTCACGCGGCTCCCCACTCAACACTCGGGCTACTCCCGCGCGCAGGTGCTCGAAAACCGTGCGCACGTCTAGCGCAGCGTCGATGACTTCAAAGTTGTATTCCTTCGCCAATCGCTCGAATTCCGTCAGCAGCTCGGTTTGATATTTCCGGAAGCTGTCATACATATCCTCGCTGGGATGAATATCCATTCCGGATTCCCAGTAATCGAACCCGCGCGAGAAAACCACGCGCGGGATAAGGTCGTCCACGCCGATGCGCAAATAGAAGGTGGCGTCAGGCTTCAGCGCAAAACCGTAGGCATTCCGAATCCAGCGGGCGTCAGCGCCCCGTACGATGGCCCTTGCCATCAAGGAATAGGTGTAGCGATCCGTGAGCACCACGAAGCCGGCACGCAGTGCGGGAATGATTTCGTGTTCAAGGCGGTCGGCGAAATCCGTGGCGTAAAACAGGCTCAGGGTAATGCGCCCCAGCGTGTGGCCTTCTTTCGCCTGTTGGATGCCCTTGCCGGCAAGCTCCGAGCGCTTGATGGCGGTGTCGAGGACGGCCCGTCCCTGCTGTTCCAGCCAGGGCCGAAGCAGCCGGATCTGGGTGGACCGGCCCACGCCGTCCGTCCCTTCGATGACGATCAGCTTGCCGCTCATTTCCGCCAGCTTCATGCCCGGCAAAGGGGCGGCATAAGTCTCTCTCACGGCGCTACCCTCAATCTCTTCGCTTGCGCCAGCTTGGCTTTCACAATCTGCCGCATCGAGGTCTGCTGGTCTTCGATGGGAAGGGTTGCATCCACGGTGGTCAGGTCGAACTCTGGGACCATCTTCTCGTACTCATTCAGAATTCGGCCCTGAAAGATGCGGAAACTCTCCTCGGGGCTCTCGCTCAAGCCGAGGTCCATGCCTGCCTCGTAAAACTTCACGCCACTGCGGCCATCCAAAATGCGCTTCATTGCAACGTCCAGGGGCACACGGAAGTAAAACGCGGCGGTGGGCTTGACGGCGAAGCTGTAAAGCTCTCGCACCCACTGCGAGTCCATGCCGCGGACCACGTCGCGCGCAAAGGCCGTGTAAATGTAACGATCGCACAAGACCACCGCTCCCGCCTTCAGCAGGGGAAGAATATTGTGCTCCATGCGGTCGGCAAAGTCCGTGCAGTGGATCAGGGAGAAGGTTGCGGGGGTCAGCATCTGCTTCTTTTTTCCCCGCTTGGTGGTTTCGCGAACGAGCGGAGAAGAGTTCCACTCGCTAAAGACCACTCCGTACCCCTCGGCTTGCAGCCACTGGTGGAGAAGCGTGAGTTGAGTGGATTTTCCTGAGCCGTCGATTCCCTCCACGACAAAAAGCTTGCCGGGAAAACGATGCTCGCCGTACCGTTTCATGCAGGTACTCCGATGGATGATCCCGTCATATCAGTGAAACACTATTGTAACATAAGGCGCGGGGAAAGGCAGAAGGCACGAAGACCGTTCAAGAGGGACCACGAACGGCACTCCCCCTGTTGCGGGCAATTCATCCACGCAAAAAATCCTCGCCAAAAAAGCTTTGCAAACGCGCCGGATTGTGCGATAAATCTTGCGCTTCCCGGGGCAGGCTCATGGTGGGCGTTAACACCGGGAAGCGGGGGAAGTGCAACACGGCCGGGTCGCGTTTTCAACCTATCTCATCGACCCTGCTCAACAGAGCCCGCAAATCTACGCGTTCTCGTAGGATTCTGGTCTTTGCCCCGAGTTCTCCCGCTGTCCGATAGCTATCATACTGGCAGGTATTCCCGTTGTTGTGTCACTCGACCCATCGGCTTGTCCCGCGACTGACTGGCTGCATCGTCCGCCGCGTGACGCTGGCCTCTCTCCTGGCCTTGGGGCTTGGTTTGCCGGGCAACCCTCTCGGCCTTCTCGGTGCAAACCCACCCTTGAAACGTTTTGAATACTCCCTTCCGCGCATGGGGACGATGTTCCGCATCGAGATGTACTCGGCTGATGCGGCGCAGGCCTCGAAAGCGGCGGAGGCGGCCTTCGCTCGCGCCGAGGAACTCGAACAGATCATGAGCGATTACCGCCCCGATAGCGAACTGATGCGCGTCGCGCGTGAGGGCGCAGAGGCGCCGTTCCCCGTGAGCAGCGATCTGTACGATGTGCTGGCGAAGTCCATCTGGACGTCGGAGCTTTCCGGCGGGGTTTTCGACGTCAGTATCGGACCCGTGGTGAATATATGGCGCGCTGCCCGCAAGTCGGGGCGCTTGCCGGACCCTCGTGATATCGCGAAAGCAAAAGCTCTGGTGGATTATCGCAACATCGAGCTCGATCCCACCCATCACACGGTTTTCCTGAAGCGCGCGGGCATGCTTCTGGACCTTGGCGCCATCGGCAAGGGATATGCCGCGGACCAGATGCTTGCGGTCCTCGAATCGCAGGGCATCCGCCAAGCCATGGTGCAGGCAGGTGGAGAGGTGGTGGTGGGTGAGCCTCCGCCTGGAAGTTCCGGATGGAAGGTCGGCGTCGACTCGGCTGACGCGGATGCCGGCGGCGGAGCACCTTGCACTCTCCTTCTGCGCACTGCCGCGGTTTCCACTTCCGGCGACGAGCACCAGTTTTTGGAGCTGAACGGCCACCGTTATTCGCACGTCATTGATCCTGCAACGGGCTGGGCGCTGGAAGGCGAGAGCAGCACCACTGTCATCGCCAAAGAGTCGGTCACTGCGGACGCCCTTTGCACGGCGTTTTCCTTGATGTCGGTGGAAGATGGGATGAGGGCCGCCGAAGCGCTCCCCGGCGTGTCGGTCCTGTGGGTCCGGCAGGAGAATGCTGGGTGGCGGCGCTATGCATCCCACGACTTTCCGGCATCGTGCCGTGGCCAAGACCCGACTCATGTTCAGCAGCGACGCAAGGGTCAAACCGCAGGAGTCGAAGCTAGGAACTAAGGTCGAGTTCAAGGCGACGAGCGCCGGAAGACGACCGTTAAGGCCAAACTTCACTGGGGATTCAAACAAGGCAAGTCGGCTGCGGCTTTAGGCTCTTGGCTTGCTCGAAGGTGGGGTTTTTTTGACTTGTTCGTCCATTGAGGTCGCGAAAAGTGAGTTTACGATTTAGGAATCTCAGTTTGGTGGTGGCCGGGCTGATTGTCGGTGCCGTGGTCATATTGTCCGGTAAAGCGGGCGCGGACGCCACTTCCACGGACAAATACTGCGACCAGTCCTGCCATTCCCACCCGGATGCCACCCAGACGTGGATCCGGTCGCCGCACTTTACCAACAAGAGCGGGGTGGTAACCCACTGCGTCGATTGCCACCTTCCAGGCGGGGGATTGGACTATTACCCCGAAAAAGCACGCCTGGGGGGCCAGGATATCTACGGCAAGCTTTTCAAGGATCCCACTAAGATCAACTGGCAGTCCAAACAGACGTTAAACCAGGCGCGCACGTTCACTTTTGACAGCGCTTGCATTCGCTGCCACGCCAATCTTTTCAGTGCCGGGCTGTCGAAGAAGGGAGTGGATGGCCACCTACACTACCAGCGCTCAAAGGACAAGATGCGCTGCATCAATTGCCACCTTCACACCGGTCATTTCCGCGGCAAGGAGGCCGAGGAAGTAGTGGACGAGGCTGCGGCACAAGAACAGCAACTCGACAAAGGGTTCCCATCAAGCCCCGAGGGATTCCAGAGCTACACCGAGGAGGTCCCCGGCTCAACGGTAAAAATCCGAATGGTGGCAATTCCCGGCGGCACATTCGAGATGGGGAGCCCGGAGTCGGAGCCCTACCGCCGTGCTGACGAAGGCCCAGTCCGCCGGGTAAGGATCAGCTCATTCTGGATGGAGCGAGCAGAGGTAACTTGGCGGGAATACGAGGTTTACCTGCTCCAACGGGGGAACACGGGGCGCAATCGCGATGCCCCCACTTCGGGCAAAGCCGACGGAATGAGCGGCCCCACGCCACCTTATGGGTCGCCGGACCAAGGCTGGGGCCGAGGGTCTCGCCCTGCCATCACCATGACGTACTATGCCGCGACGAAATATTGCGAGTGGCTTTCCCAGGTCACGGGGAAGAAATACCGGCTGCCCACCGAGGCGGAGTGGGAATATGCCGCCCGAGCTGCCTCCACGTCTCCCTATTTCTTCTCCGGCGACCCCTCTTTGTTTACCAACCAGCGCTGGCTGAACCATATCTTTGGTGTCCGGACCGCTCCCCTCGTCGATTACGCCTGGTATCAAGGGGATAGCGCGGATGAGACTCACCCCACCGGCCTCACCAAGCCCAATGCCTGGGGAATGGTGGACATGCTGGGGAATGTTCGGGAGTTTTGTCTGGATTGGTACGCGGCCGACGCCTACCGGACCCTCGCGAACTCTGAGGAAACCGATCCTCGCGGCCCCGATTCCGGAAAAGAGCACGTGGTTCGGGGAGGGTCTTATCGTTCCGACGCCGCCGACTTGCGCTGCGCCGCCCGCGACCACACGCGCGAGGAAGATTGGCTGCTCACCGACCCGCAATCGCCTAAGAGCATCTGGTGGTACTCGGATTGCACGGATGTGGGCTTCCGCGTGGTCCGCGAAGTGGATGCGGGAGCGCCAACGGCAGTCGCCGCAAAGCCGTAGCGCAGGGCTCGCTCTCCAGCCCTGCGGCTTTTTCATCCGCGCACGTCGTTTTCGCGCTGGCCTCGCGGCCCAGTTCAAGACCTGCAGGGCCGGAGAGCGGGCCCTGCGTTACGGCTTTATAACGATCGATTGAATTCCCTATCCCAAGGATATTCGACATGTTTGATGAGAAGAACGACACAGAGAAACGCGATTTTACGCGCAGAACGTTCATAGGAACCGTTGCGGCCGTAGGCGCTGGGGCGGTTCTGGCCAGTTGCAAGAAGTCCTACCCGTCCGTAACCTTCGTCGACGCGGCCCCAGATGGACCGGTCCTGAAGGCGGGATTGATCGGATGTGGGAATCGCGGCACGGGCGCCGCGCTGAACTTCCTCAAGGCCGGACCCAATCTCAAGATCGTGGCGCTCGGCGACGTCCTTCCGGACCGAATCGCTACCTGCCGCCAGAATCTTGCCAGTAAAGCCCAAGTACAGATTGCCGATGACCGTTGTTTTGTTGGCTTTGACGCTTATAAGAAGGTGCTCGAAGCTGACGTGGACCTGGTTTTGCTCGCCACGCCGCCGCATTTCCGGCCCGCGCATTTCGATGCCGCGGTTGACGCCAAGAAGCACTGCTTTCTCGAGAAGCCGTGCGCCGTCGACGCCCCGGGCGTCCGGTCCATCCTCGCAACCGGCCAGAAGGCCGCGACTTACAACCTCTGCGTGGTATCTGGGACACTCTGGCGGCACGATCGTCCGCACCGGGAAACCTACAATCGCGTCTCCCACGGGGCCATCGGCCAGATCCTCGGAGCACGCTCCCGCTACAATGTCGGCCAATTGTGGTACGCGCCGAAGAAGAAAGAGTGGTCCGACATGGAAGCCATGATTCGCGATTGGGTGAACTGGCGATGGCTCTCCGGCGACCACATCGTCGAACAGTTCGTCCACAACCTCAATACCGTCCTCTGGTTTACGGGAATGAACCCGGCGAGCGCCATCGGTGCCGGCGGGCGCGCGCAGCGGGTGACGGGCGACCAGTACGATCACTTCAACGTGCAGTTCACTTACCCCAACGGCGGAATCAACGAAAGCATGTGCCGGCAGATCGACGGTTGCGCCAATGAAGTCTCCGATTACATCCTGGGGACGGAGGGCTACACGAATTGCAAGGATACGATCTTCGACCTTAAGGGCAATGTGGTGTGGAAATATCAGGAAGCGGGACAGGATCCGGGAAAGACCAAATTCAATCCCTACGATCAAGAGCATGTGGATTTCGTCAACGCCATCCGCGACCAATCAACCCGTGAACGAAGCGGAGCACCTCGCACACTCGACGCTGATCGGCATCCTGGGCAGGACTGCGGCCTATACGGGTAAAGAGGTGAAATGGGATGAGATGATGGATTCGAACGAGCGCCTCGGTCCGACGGAGTACGCGATGGGGCCGGTACCCATCAAAGCAGAAATACCCGTGCCCGGAAATGCCGCGAACATCGCCAAGAACTGCGCAGCGAAGCGGCTTAAGCCTTAAAGCGGAGTTCGATATCGGTTGCACGTGTTCAGGAACTGATTCTGGTTTTTAAAGGAGACACGACATGACCGATGGGAAGGCGGAAAAAGAAAATCGGGAATTTACGCGGAGAACATTTATCGGCGCGGTAGCGGCAGTGGGCGCCGGGGCAGTGCTGGCCAGTTGCAAGAAGTCCGTCGCCCCCTTGACCTTTGTGGACGTGGCGCCGGACGGCCCTGTCCTGAAGGCGGGTCTGATCGGCTGCGGCGAGCGCGGCACGGGCGCAGCTCTGAACTTCCTCAAAGCGGGACCCAATCTCAAGATCGTGGCACTGGGCGACGTTCTGAAGGACCATCTGGAGAAATCCCGCGGTGAACTGGCCCAAAAGGGGCAGCAGCAGATTGCCGACGACCATTGCTTCGTCGGCTTTGACGCCTACAAGCAAGTGTTGGCAACTGATGTCGATCTGGTGCTGTGCGCGACCCCGCCGCATTTTCGCCCCCTGCATTTCGACGCCGCGATTGAGGCCAAGAAACATTGCTTCATTGAGAAGCCGTGCGCCGTTGATGCCCCCGGCGTGCGCTCCGTTCTGGCCACCGGCCAGAAAGCCACGGCTTACAATCTATGCGTGGTGACGGGAACGCAGCGGCGGCATGACCGCGCCTATCAGGAAACCTTCAATCGGGTTTCCCACGGCGCTATCGGCCAGATCGTCGGCGCCTACGCCCGCTGGAACGGCGGCCCGTTGTGGTATGCGCCCCGGAAGAAGGAGTGGTCGGATATGGAAGCCATGATTCGCGACTGGGTAAACTGGCGTTGGCTTTCCGGCGACCACATTTGCGAGCAGCACGTCCATAATCTCGATGCCGTGCTTTGGTTTACGGGAATGAATCCTGTCTCCGTCATCGGCTGCGGCGGGCGCGTCCAGAAAGTGACGGGTGACCAGTACGACTACTTCAGCTTGCAGTATACCTACCCCAACGGCGGAATTCTCGAAAGCATGTGCCGACAGATTGACGGTTGCGAACAGGACGTCTCCGAATACGTGGTAGGGACCGAGGGTTACACGAACTGCCGGAACACCATCTATGACCTGAATAACAAGGTGGTGTGGAAGTACCAGGAGGAAGGTCAGGACCCTGGCAAGACCAAGGTCAACCCTTACGATCAGGAGCACGTGGATTTTGTCACTGCGATCCGCCGCAGCATGCCGATTAACGAAGCCGAGCACGTGGCCCATGCGACCCTAACCGCCATCATGGGAAGGACCGCGGCCTATACGGGAAGGGAAGTGAAGTGGGACGAGATTATGGATTCCAATGAACGCCTCGGCCCCACCGATTACGCAATGGGACCGGTGCCCATCAAGGCGGAAGTGCCCGTACCCGGCAATGCCGCGAATATTGCCAAGAACGCGCGCGCGGCGTGATCCTCTATGGCCGTCGGGCGCGGAAAGAACGCTAGGCCGCGGATCTTCGCGGATTCGCGCTGATCAAAACAGAGACCTGATCTGTGCTGATTCGTGTTGATCTGCGGCCGAAAGCAGTTTTTCTGTAGGTCTTGCCATCTTCACATCTCCGGTGCCAGGGGCATCGCCTTGACCGGTCTCGACGTCGCAAGGCGAGGGAAAGTTGCACACCATGAGGCGTTGGCAGTCCTCCCCGTCGATGACGCTGTAGCCCTTGCGTAACGGCGCCCTCCGCGCTCGATCAGAGGGCGACACAAAACCTGTCATGCACTACCCGCCCTTCAACCCTCCATTTTAAAGGGGGCGCGAATCCCACTTGACATCGGCGCTCTGTTTGCACAGTATATGGCTATGTCATATATGTCATCGCCGGTTCTCGACCGAGAATTGAAAAAGGGCAGCGCCGAGCTGTTGATTCTTTCCCTGGTGGAAGCTCGCCCACGGCACGGGTACGAAATCAGCAAGCTGATCGAACAGCGCTCGGACGGTGCGGTCCGCTTCCATGTGGCGTCGCTTTACCCGCTGCTCTATCGCCTGGAAAAGCGCGGTTGGATGGAAGGACGCTGGGTGGAAAAAGCCGGGCAGCGTCGTCGTCGCTACTACCGATTGACGGCGGAGGGGCGAAAGGTTCTCGCGTCGCAGCGCAAGGGCTGGCAAATTTTCGCCGCTGCTATCAATCGCATCGCCGGAGTAGAACATGCCTGAGTGGAAGAACGAAATTATCCAGCAGCTTGCCGGTTTGAATTTGCCGCCCGCGCGCGAGGCGGAGATTGTTGAGGAAGTTGCGCAGCACCTGGAGGATCGCTACCGCGAGTTGCTGGCGGGCGGGATGGCAGAGCATGAAGCGCGCCGCGTGGCGCTCCAAGAGCTGAGCCGCGAGGACCTGCTAGCCCGCGGCCTCCATCGCGTCGAGCAGGAAGTTAAGGAAGAACCCACTGTTTTGGGCGGAAGCGGGGGAGATAATCCCTTCGGGAGCATCTGGCGGGACCTTCGCTTCGGCGCACGCCAGATGTGGCGCAATCCCGGCTTCGCAGCGGTTGCCGTGCTTTCGCTCGCTCTGGGAATTGGCGCGAATGCGCTGGTGTTTAGCGTGGTGAACGCGTTAGTACTCAAGCCGCTGCCGGTCGAGCACCCCGATCAATTGGCCTTCCTCGAGAACAAGCGCTATGGTCCCTCCCAATCCTTCCCAAACTACAAAGACCTTCGCGACCGCAACCGGACGTTCGCGGGGCTTGTCGGATACCGGGTTTCTCCCATGGAATTGGAGTTGGGGACCGGCGCGAATCGCATTTGGGGCTATCTCGCTACCGGCAACTATTTTGATGTGCTGGGCGTGAAGCCCGCGTTGGGCCGTTTCTTCCATCAGAGCGACGACTTGCACCCGGGAGCAAGCCCCTACGCCGTGCTGGCTTATAACACCTGGCAGTCGCGATTCGGCGCTGACCCCAACATTGTCGGAAAAACGGTCCGGATCAATCGCCTGTCGTTCACGGTGCTGGGGGTAGCGCCGCGCGATTTTCATGGCACCGAACTCTTCTACTGGCCGGAGGTCTGGGTTCCCATGATGATGGAACCGCAGATCGAGGTCGGGAATCCCTGGCTCGATGAGCGCTCCATTTGGAATACGTGGGTGGTCGGGCGGCTGAAACCCGGTGTTTCACCAGCGCAAGCAGAAGCCAATCTGAACACCCTCGCGGCGGAATTGGCCCGCGAACATCCGGTAGAAAACGATGGCCTGTCGTTCATGCTGGCCAAGCCCGGCATGGTGGGCGACATGATCGGTAGCCCCGCGAAGGCGTTTACGCTCGGAGTGCTCGGCCTGGCGGCTTTGGTGCTGCTCGCCGCCTGCGTCAATCTGGCAAGTCTGCTCACCGTGCGCGCCAGCGATCGCCAACGCGAGCTGGCCATCCGTCTAGCGATGGGCGCCGGCCGCCGCCGCTTGATCCGCCAAGTGCTGACGGAAGCGATGATGCTGGCCGTGGCCGGCGGGGCGACCGGTTTCGCCCTGGCGGTACTTCTGTCTCGCGCCCTGAGCCAGTGGCGAGCACCGTTGGACTTTCCCGTGCAGTTCAACGTCGACCCGGATTGGCGGGTCTTTTGCTTTGCCTGGGCGGCGTCAATCATTGCCGGGATTCTTTTCGCAGCGGTTCCGGCCTGGCGCGCCTCGAAAACTGACCCCAATGGTGCCCTGAAAGGATCCGCCGCAGCGTGGGGCCCAAGGCGTTTGGCCTTCCGGGATGTGCTGGTCGTGGTCCAGGTGGCGGTTTGCTTTGTGCTGGTTTCCGGCTGTTTGCTGTCCCTGCGCGGGCTCCAGCAGGCCCTCAGGCTCCGGCTGGGTTTCGATCCCCAACACGTCTCGGTGGCGGCGTTTGAGCTGGGCCTGGCCGGGTATTCGGAGGAACGCGGCCGCGCCTTCCAGCAGCGAGCATTGCAGGCTGTCGAACAACTGCCCGGCGTGGAATCAGCCGCGTACTCAAACTCCCTGCCGCTCAGCATCGATCAATCTCATACCGGCGTTTTTCCCGCGGATGCGGCAAACCTTCGACCCTCCGATCGGATCGGTGTAGGGTTTTATGAAGTATCGCCAGGATTCTTCGCAACGCTGGGAACGAGGCTGATGGCAGGCCGCGACTTTAATTGGCACGACGATCCCCGATCGCCTCAGGTGGCCATTGTAAATCTTGCCTTTGCAAAGCGCGTCCTGCACACGGAGAATCAGGTGGGCGGACGATTTCGTCATGGCGCAGTGAATGGCGACCTTGTCGAAGTGATTGGCGTCGTTGAAGACGGCAAGTATGGGAGCCTTACCGAGACAGCGGAGCCCGTCGTTTTCTGGCCAATATTGCAGCGTTACAACACCACCACGACCCTCGAGGTGAAGTCTTCATTGCCACCGTCGGAGATGGTCGGTGAAATCCGCCGGGCGATCGCGGCGCTCGATCCCGAGTTGCCGCTTTACGGCGTCGGAAGTCTCACCCAAATGCTGGGGTTCGCGTTTTTCCCCACCCACGCGGCAGCCGTCGCCTTGAGCGCGTTTGGCCTTCTGGCCCTGATGCTGGCGGCAACCGGCATCTACGGGCTCGTCGCTTACGCGGTCTCGAGACGGGTGCGGGAGATTGGCATTCGCATGGCGCTCGGCGCGCGCCCCGCCCAGGTGCTTCGCTTGGTGCTGGGCAAGATGATGGCACTGCTCGCCGTGGGCTCGGCTCTCGGGCTCGGGCTAGCGTTGGTTGCGGGGCAAGTGCTGGCGAGTATCGTATACGAGGCTTCGCCGCGCGACCCTGTGGTCCTGGCGGGAGTGGCGGGGCTGATGTGCTTGCTCGGCCTCTTCGCGTCGTGGTTGCCGGGCCGCCGCGCCTTGGGCATTGAACCCAAGACCGCTCTCCACTATGAGTAAGCAATGGTTTTTCGATCTACCGCGGAGGTCGAATATGCCTGAATGGAAGAGAGAAATCAACCAGCAGCTTGCCGACTTGAATTTGCCCCCCGCGCGCGAGGCGGAGATTGTTGAGGAGGTCGCGCAGCACCTGGACGATCGTTATCGCGAGTTGCTGGCGGGCGGCGCAACGGACACAGATGCGCACCGCATAGCCCTGGAAGAGATCAGTCAGGAGGAACTTCTGGCCAGAGGGCTAGAGAGGGTCGAACAGCAAGAGTCACGGGAGCCCGCTGTCCCTGGTGGTCGAGGCGCAAATACTTTCCTTGCCGGCTTTTGGCAGGACATCCGCTACGGCCTGCGAATGCTGCGAAAGAACCCCGCCCTCACAGCGGTAGTGGTGACCACGCTGGCGCTGGGCATCGGTGCGAACACTGCCCTCTACAGTGTGGTCGATTCTATTTTTCAGCGAGGCTTGCCCGCGCCCAGTCCGGATCAGCTCTTGGGCCTATCCTTTCACCAGGATAATAATTCGAGTCAGTTCAATTTCTCCTACCCGGATTTCGAGGATATTCGCCAACAGGAAAACTGCTTCTCCCAGATGTTTGCCTACCGGATTGGGCTCGACGGCCTGGACCAGGGAAACCGTCCGGAACAAATCATCACGACCTTCGTTACTGGAAACTATTTCCCTGCTCTCAACATGAAGCCGGCGTTGGGCAGACTGCTGTTGCCCACAGAAGGAGCGGTGCCGGGGTCCGACCCCGTGCTGGTTCTTGGCTATACCTACTGGCGGGGACGTTTTGGAGGCGACCCGGGCATCATCGGACAAGCAAGTGCGTGTGGATGGCCACGCATTCACGGTTGTGGGTGTGGCGCCCAAGGGATTTCGTGGGCTTCTTTCGCTTGTCGACGTGCAGGCCTACCTTCCGATCAACATGTTCTCCATTGAGGGGCGCGACCGAGGTTGGGCGAACAGCAGGACGTCACGATCGCTTTACATCATGGGGCGCCTGGCGCCGGGAGCGAGCGCGGCGCAAGCCCAGGCATCGATGGACGTGATTGCCAGCCGCCTGGCACAGCAATATCCCAAGGACTGGCGAGGCGGGACCATCGAGACATATCCCCGGAGAAGCGGCAAACTCCTTGTTCAACCCCACCCGCCGCACCTACGAGATGGAAAGGGCCGCGATAGGTTTCTTCTTGGGACTGGCGGGGCTCGTGCTCCTGCTCGCCTGCTTCAATGTGGCGAACATTCTTTTGGTTCGAGCCACAACCCGCGAGCACGAAGTCGCTGTGCGCGCGGCGCTGGGCGCCTCTCGCGGCCGGCTCATCCGCCAAGTCATCCTGGAGAGTCTCCTCCTCGCCTTTCTGGGGGGTGTTGGGGGGCTTGATGATTGGAGGCGCAGCGAGCAGAATGCTGAGTTCCCTCCACCTCGGAGTGGGCGTGCCCGTCGCGCTTGACTTCACCTTTGATTGGCGCGTATTTGCCGTGGCCCTGAGCTTCGCGGCCTTTTCGGGAATCGTGGTGGGTGTGGTGCCGGCCATACGTGCCTCTCGCGCCGCTCCCGCCGATTCACTCCGCGAAGGAGGGCGCAGCATCGCCGAGGGGCACGTTCATCTGCGCCATATTCTGGTGGTCGGCCAACTCGCCGGCACTATGGTGCTCCTGGTTGTGGCCGGTCTTTTTATTCGCAGCCTCGACCAAGCCACGCGGGTCAATCTTGGGTTCAACCCGTCGCACCTCCTCAACGTTTCAATGGACCCTCACGAAGTGGGGTACGATCCCGACCGGGCACGGGAATTCAGCAAGGATCTCCTGACGCACATCCGCGCTTTGTCCGGTGTCGAATCGGCGAGCCTGGCATTTACCTATCCCACCAGTGAATACTCCGAAGATGAGAGAGTTTACGTTGAGGGCCATTTTCCCCCGCCGGGTCAAGCCGGTCCCTCCGTCTTCAACAATTCGGTCTCTCCCGGATATTTTAAGACCACAGGCATTCCTATCCTTGAAGGCCGAGGGTTCGAAGACACTGACACCCAATCAGCGCCCGCCGTGGCCGTGATCAATCAAACGATGGCGAGGCAATTCTGGCCGAACGAAGATCCTGTGGGGAAACGCTTCAAATTGTCGAGCGACTCGCACTGGTGGATTCAGGTGGTGGGAGTGGCGCGCGATAGCAAGGTCCAGGAACTCACGGCCAAAACGCCACCCTACTTTTACCTGCCCCTGGACCAAGACTACAGCCAGCTCATAACCCTTCAGGTTAGAACGACGGGGCATCCTGAGATCATGATTCGCGAGGTCGAGCAGGAAATTCACGGACTGGCTCCGGGTCTTCCCATCTTCGGCGTCCAGACGATGGAAGCGGCGTTGAACAGTCCCAAGGGATTTCTCCACTACTGGTTGGGTTCAGCTCTTGCCGCGGTTATGGGATTGCTTGCACTCCTTCTCTCGCTGGTAGGCTTGTACGGCGTCGTATCCTACT
This sequence comes from uncultured Acidobacteriota bacterium, assembly GCA_963808085.1. Classification (GTDB taxonomy): domain Bacteria; phylum Acidobacteriota; class Terriglobia; order UBA7540; family UBA7540; genus Bog-366. Next base: position 25,166 of record CAWEFC010000019.1, on the reverse strand, counting down.
CGACAAGCCGGCGCACACACGAAATCGGCATTCGCATGGCGCTGGGCGCGCGGCCGGGCGACATTGGCAGGATGGTATTGGGAGAAGGTCTGATTCTTGTGGCGGCAGGTATCGTGCTTGGATCTCTGGCGGCCTTTGCGGTGGCGCGTGTGATGGCGGGGTTCGTGTTTGGCGTCAGCACCCACGACCCGGCCACCTTTGCCTGCGTGGGAATCGTGCTCTCTGCTGTCGCGCTCGTTGCTGGCTACATTCCTGCACGGCGCGCCATGAGAGTGCATCCTATGGTTGCACTGAGACACCAGTAAGGCGGGCCGGCGATTATCAAAGGGGAAGTGCGGGCCCCCTACATCCTCCCATCACCATGCACCACCTGCTGCTTGGTCCAGCTCCCCGGCATTGTGCCATTGGGATTGGCATTCGGGTCGGTCGTCTGGTAGACGTGCTGCCCCGTACTATCCCTCCACGTGTACGAGTAGGAGTTTGAGACCTTAGTGAGTTGTCCCGAGGACGGATCCATCACCGTCCGCTGGTTCAGCGCATAGTCCACCCAATCGGACGTCGCCGTCGACCGAGCATTCATGCCCGCCTGGGCTCGCGCCATCGACATATCGGTTCCCCGCTGCATGGTGGAAAGAAACTGCTCGTGCATTTGCTGGCGCACCGCCTGGTCGTGGTCAAATTGTTGCTGCTGGATCTGGAGTTGCGTTTGCATCATCTGGTTCTGCTGCGCGCGCACCATCTCCCCCCACTTCTGGATGCGCACACCCATGGCATAATCCCACTGGGGGAGAATTTGGCCGCCCATCCCCGCGGGGTCCCACAGCTTCCTCACGGCCTCGAACTGATCCTCCGGCGCGACCGTGTACCTTACGGCCGCTTCACATCCGTAGACCGCCGAAGGGGGAACACCCTGGCGATAAGGCGTCGGCCTCATGCCCGGGTAATTGGTCCGGTGGCAATCCACCACCGCGCCCAGTAATCCCTTCATCGGGAACGTCCCATTCTGATAGTGCACGATGGCGGAAACCAGCTCCGACGTGTTCGACACCGTGAAGAATTTCCAGTCCTTATCCTGGGCCTGCGCCGCTCTCTGCCGGGCCGCATTGACCTCCGCGGGAATTGGCACGTCTGCAACGTACTCCACGTTTAGCATCGTTGCCAGATGCCTCAGAAACCCCTGCCCGTTCATCGGCTCGTCCAGGCGTAAACAGGAGCGGGGCGTTTCCCGCAAGTGCGGTCCCGATCCCCAGTTCCAGCAAAGCCGCGGCAGCCGCTCGGCAAAGCTCAGGCCATCCGGACTCGACGCCCGGAACACAAAATACGGCATCGCCGGAAGGCTTCCCGCCTGGAACAATACTCCCTGAAAGTGCCACTTCTCCGGAATCGTCACCGCGATCGCATTGGCGTTGTTCATCGAAGGGTCGGTGATGTATTCCACACGCGTGCCGGGCAACATGGGCCTGCTCGCACTTTCCTGAGGGCTCGCGGCGAATGTTTGCACCGTTTCCCCACAGCCGAAGAACGTGAGCAGGATCAGTGTCATTGCGAGATTACCTTTGGAAGTCATGGTTGATAACCTCAATACTGGATTTGACCGGGATTGCCCTTGGGATAAGGCTATTGTACACCCCTACTGCGACCCATCTCCATGCACCACCTGCTGCTTGGTCCAGTTCCCCGGCATTGTGCCGTTGGGATTCGGCATTCGGGTCAGTCGTCTGGTAGACGTGCTTTCCCGTACTGTCCCTCCATGTGTACGAGTAGGAGTTCGAGACCTTGGTGAGTTGTCCCGAGGCCGGATCCATCACTGTCCGCTGGTTCAGCGCATAGTCCACCCAATCGGAAGCTGCTGTGGATTGCGCGTTCATGCTCGCTTGGGCGCGCGCCATCGACATATCAGTTCCCCGCTGCAGGGTCGCCATGAATTCCTCGTGCATCTGTTGCCGCACGGCCTGGTCGTGCTCGAACTGCGCCTGTTGCGCGTGGAGTTGCGCCATCATCATCTGGTTCTGCTGCTGGCGCACCATCTGCCCCCACTGCTGAATTCGCACCAGCATCGCGCGATTCCACTCCGGGAGAATCTTCCCACCCAGCCCTGGAGTGTCCCAGGTCTCTTTCACCGCTTCGTACTGGCCCTCGGGCGCCACCAGGTACCATACGGTCGCATCGCATTGGTGGATGGTCGAAGGGCCTAACACTCGCGTGGGCCGCCAATCCGTCTGGCGGCAATCCACCGCCGTTTCCAAAAATCCCTTCATGGTGAACGTCCCGTTCTGGTAGCGGACGATGGCGGAAGCCTGGTCCGGTGTGTTCGTAACCTTGAAGAAGTTATAGTCCTTGTCGCCGGCCTGCGCCGATTTTTGCCGTGCCGCAACCTGGTCCGCCGGGAACGGCACGTCCTCGACGTACTCAACCTTCAGCGTCCCGGCAAGATACTTCAGAAAGTCCTGCGCGCTCATGGGGCCCTGCACCTGTAAATAGTTTGGCTCCTTGCGCGGCATTTTCGGCCCACTGCCCCAGATCCAACCGAGGCGCGGCAGCCGCTCTCCGAAGCTCAGACCATCCGGGCTCGACGCGCGGAACACAAAAAACGGCAGGCTGGGCAGCGCGCCACCTTGGAACAGCACTCCCTGAAAATGCCACTTCTCCGGAATCGTCACCGCGACCGCGTTCATGTTGTTCATGGAAGGGTCGGTGATGTATTCCACGCGCGTGCCGCTCGACGATGACATGTTCGCGCCCTCCTTAGCGCTCGCGTCCAGCTTTTGCTGCGCTCCTGAACATCCGAAGAGCGTCAGGACGACAAGCATTGCCGCGAGATGACCCTTGGTCGACTTCATTGATAACCTCATGTTGAATTGAAATTGACCGGAGTTGCCCCGTCACGGCCCTTGGTAACTCCAATATACACCGCGAGTTTGCCTCCCGCAAAAGCATTCAGCGGCGTTTTTCGCAGTTTCGCGTCCGGGACGAACTCTTGGCAGATTGCTTGCTCACCCAAGGGCGTAAAGGTCTGCCTTACGTGACTTTCACCCAGGGGACAAGTTGTCCCGATTTACCAATCCTCGGCGGTCCGTCTTGAACGGGGAGCTAACCCTACCGAGACGGAGCCTCGGAGTCTGACATGTTAAAGACCAACAAGGGCAAGCGGAAGCTCTCGCGAAGGAAGTTCCTGAAGACTGCGGGAATGGCCAGCGGCGTCGCGGCGGTAGGAATGTTGGTGAAGCCTGCCCGCAACGCTCAGGCCTCCACCACCAAACCTCGGACGTTAGGGCCTGGCCAGGTGGAAGTCACGTTGAACGTCAACGGCAAGAATCATGTTCTAAAGCTTGAGCCGCGCTTGACCCTGGTGGAAGCTCTGCGCGACCGGCTGAACCTTACCGGAACCAAGCGCACGTGCGACCACGGCGAGTGTGGCGCGTGCACGGTGCTGATCGACGGGCGCGCCGTCTGCTCGTGCATGACGCTCGCGGTGAATGCCCAGGGGAAGAAGATCGTCACCATCGAAGGCCTCGCCCAAGGCAAGGTGCTGGCGCGGCTGCAGAAGGCTTTTGTCGAGCTCGACGCGCTCCAGTGTGGTTTTTGCACGCCCGGAATGATCATGTCGCTGAAAGCGTTGCTCGACCAGCACCCGCGCGCGACGTCGGCGCAAGTCCGGACGGCGATCGCCGGCAACTATTGCCGGTGCGGGGCACTGCCTAACATTTTGAAGGCTGCGAACGCTGTCGCCAGGGGTTAGCACCAAGAGCAGGAGGTACGCCAATGTATCCAATCGGTCGCGCCGGAAGAGCTCCCAGAACTTCGGAGGAAACGCCGGCCAAGAAGAAGAAGCTCAAGGCCAAAGTGGGCTTGGCTCAACACCCCCAGGTAGTTGAGATTGAAGTCCCCGAGAATGAATTGCCCGTGTGGGACCTGGACGCTAAGCTGAAGATCGTCGGCAAAGGCGTGCCGCGCATTGAAGGTCCGGAGAAGGTCACAGGCCAAGCCAAGTACACCCTCGACTACACTCCCGCGGACCTTCCCGGCATGCTTTACGCCAAGGTTTTACGCAGCCCCTATGCTCATGCGCGGGTGGAGCGCATTGACGCCTCGCGGGCCGCGGCCCTCCCGGGAGTGAAAGCGGTTGTACTGATTGCCCAAGGGTCAGGGTTTGATGCCGCGAGCTCGCTCTTGGACGTGGTATCCAGCGCCACAGTTCTGGAACCCCAGGATCGCGAGGTGATCGCCGAAGGCGAAGAAGTGGCGGTGGTGGCTGCGGAAACAGAAGCGATTGCCGAAGACGCGCTGGAATTGATCGAAGTGAAGTACCACCGTCTGCCGCACGTGGTCGATCATGAGGAAGCTCGCCGCCCCGACGCGCCCCGCGTTCACAAGGAAGCCGCCAGCAACGTGGTACCAGGCGATCCGCATTCCGTCGGGGACATCGAGAAGGGATTCAAGCAGGCAGATGTGATTGTCGAGCGCACCCTTCGCGTTCCGGTGCTGCTCCACAACTCGGCAGAGCCCCACGCGGCGGTGGCCAAGTGGGAAGGCAAGAAGCTGACGGTTTGGGCCTCGACGCAGGGCGTGAACGGCTTCCGCGAAGACCTGGCCAAGACCTTCAAAGTGGATAAAGCCGAAATCCGCGTGATTACCCAACACATGGGCGGAGGGTTCGGCAGCAAATTTGGAATGCAGAACTATGGCGGACTGGCGGCCCTCATGGCCCAGCGGGCTGGAGCGCCTGTAAAGCTCGCCTATGATCGCCATGAGGAGAGCCAGGCGGCGGGCAATCGTCCCAACGCCACCATGTGGATCAAGCTCGGCGCAAAGCGCGACGGTACGCTAACCGCGTTGCATTGCCGTGCTTATGGGACGGCGGGGGTGGGCCGCGACGCCTCCGTGACGGGCATCATGTCGATGGTTTATAAGTGTCCGAACCTGCGCCTTGAGGACAGCGATGTGTATACGAACGCGGGCACGGGAATGGCCATGCGGGCGCCGGGCTTTCCGCCGGGCTCCTTTGCCATCGAATCGGCCATGGACGAATTGGCGCTCGAATTGAAAATGGACCCTCTCGAACTCCGCCGCAAGAATTTCGTCGATTTGCCGCTTCTGGCACTGGACGAAATGTACCAGCTTGGGGCGGAAAAGATCGGCTGGAGCCGGCGCGCGGAAATGGGCACAAAGTCCGATTCCCCGATTAAGCGCGGGATCGGCATGGGCACGGCGGTTTGGGGAAACGGCGCCGGGCCGCCCGCTTCGAGCCGTGTGACGATCATGCCCGACGGTTCGGTGGAATCCGCCATGGCGGTGCAGGATCTGGGTGTAGGCACGCGAACGCTGGTGGCGATGGTAACGGCGGAGGAACTGGGCGTGCCGCTCGAAGCGGTACAGGTAAATATTGGCGACACCAGCCTGGAACTGATCGCGCCCGATAGCGGTGGCAGCGTGACGGCGCTCTCCATTGCTCCCGCCATCCGTTTGGCCGCGGCCAGCGCTCGCCAGGAACTCTTCCAAAAGGTCGCTCCCGCCCTGGAGGCGAAGCCCGAGGACCTGGTCTGTGACGATGGCAGGATTACCGTCCGCAACCAGCCGAGCCGCACGCTGACCTGGAAGGAGGCTACGGCCAAGCTGGGCGCCCCGATTTCCGGGCGAGGCGAGCGGCTTCCCAACGTTGCCCCTTACGGCGACTTGCCGCTCTGGGGCGTGCAATTTGCCGAAGTCGAGGTGGACACCGAAACGGGGCTGGTGCACGTAATAAAGGTTGTCGCCGTTCACGAGGCCGGGCGCGTCATCAATCGCACCACGTTCGAAAGCCAAGTGAACGGTGGTGTGATAATGGGCTTGGGCTATGCGCTGCTCGAACGGCGCACGATGGACAAGCCCGAAGGGCGTGTCATCAATCCCAACCTGGAAGATTACAAGATGATCGGGCCGGAAGAATTGCCCGAAATCGAAACGGTGATCGTCGAGCCCATCAATCCCGGGAACAACGTCGGTGGAAAGGGCATTGGCGAGCCCTGCACCGTTCCGACTGCGGCGGCGGTGGCCAACGCCGTTGCCCACGCGCTGGGAATTCGCATCTATGAACTTCCCCTGACGCCGGACCGAATCCTGAACGCTCTCGCCCAAAAGAAGGAGGCCTGAAATGAAACAATTTGTCCTCTTTAACCCTTCCAGCCTGGAGCAGGTGGTGGAGCTTTTGGGCGCCGACCCGGAGCGAACGGAACTTCTGGCGGGCGGCATGGACCTACTGGGGCGCATGAAGAAGCGCATTAATACGCCGGACCGCGTGGTGAGCTTGCAATCGGTTCCGGGACTGGCGAGCTTGCGGGAAACTGCTGGCGGCCTGAGCCTGGGCCCGCTGGTGACACTCACGGAGCTGGCCGAGAATCCCATAGTCCAGGCGAAATACCGCGCCATGGCGGAAGCCGCGAAGTCGGTGGGCTCGGTGCAAATCCGCAACTCGGGCACCGTGGGTGGGAATCTATGCCAGCGGCCGCGATGCTGGTATTTCCGCCATCGTGACTATATCTGCTTGCAAAAAAAGGGGACAACGTGCTTTGGCGAGGCGGGGGAGAGCCGCTACCACGCAATCCTGGGCGGAGGCCCGTGCTATTTCGCGCACCCCTCGGACCTTGCGCCCGCGCTAATCGCGTTTGACGCGACGGTTCGCCTGGTTGGGCCCAAGGGGGAGCGCGCCGCGACGCTCGAATCCCTCTATTGTTTGCCCGCCGAAAAAATGGGTTACGGGCTGACCCTCGAACCGGGAGAAATCCTGGCGGAACTGCGCGTGCCCTCGCCGCGCCCGGGAACGCGCAGCACCTATGTGAAGTTTAAGGAAAAACCCTCGTTCGATTTCTCCCTGGCAGGAGTGGCCGCCGTCGTGAGCTTTGAGAACGGCAAAGTGGCACACGCGCGGATCGCGCTTTCCGGCGTGGCGCCCGTCCCCTGGCACGCGGCCGAAGCCGAGAAGTTGCTGAAAGGGGCGAAACTGGATGAGGCGTTGGCCCGCAAGGTGGCAGAGCTCACGGTCGAAAACAACATGCCGCTCGCGGACAACGGCTACAAGGTCCCCCTCACCAAAACCCTTGTCCGCCGCGCGCTCGTAAGCCTGGCCTGAACGCCTTCGCGGAGATGCGCTGCGAACAATGAAGCTGTTGGATATGTGATATTATATTGATCTATTTTTACGATATATTTTGGCATATCACCTTGAAATCTCGAAAGATATGTTTTATTATATAAGTCATGGATAGGGATATAAATAAACCTATCAAACCTGTCAGGTTGGACGGCCTTCCCGCAGACATGCGCCGCGAACTGAAAGCAGCTCGGCGCAAGCGCGGCTGGAGTCAAGCCGCGCTAGGTCGCCGCATCGGCCTGCCACAAATGCATATCTCCGGCATCGAGTCCGGCAAAATTGTGCCACGCTTTGACACTCTCTTGGACCTGGTACGTATTCTCGACTATGACCTCCTAACAGTCCCGCGATCACTCGTGCCCGCCACCCGGGCCCTTATCCGCGATCATGCAAACCCAGAGCAACATCGCGGCGAAGGAGAGCGCCCTCTCTACGCCGTCGAAGGGAACGAAGCAGAGGGGCAAGCCCAGGATGAATTTTGATCCGAAAAAACTCAACGCCCTTGCCGTGGAATTGCATGGCCGCCGGATCGGTATAATCTACCGTCTGGGCGGTGACCGGCAGCTCTTTGCCTTCGAGCAGGATTACATCGACGATACTGGCCGTGCGACGCTCAGCCTGTCGTTCAAGGGCGAGACGGGAGGGCTGGTCACTACCGCGCGCCCGACCGGCACCCGCCTACCGCCCTTTTTCTCGAACCTCCTGCCCGAAGGCCATTTGCGGGACTATCTGGCAGCGCGCGCAGGGGTGAAGTCTCAACGCGAGTTCTTTCTTCTCGCAGTGCTTGGCGCTGACCTTCCCGGCGCCGTTGTCGTTGCCCCTCCTGATGATGACGCCGGTGGTGTTCATCGTGATGCCGATGACCGACCTGACGTTCGAGGCCGCGATGGCCCTTTGAGATTCTCACTGGCAGGGGTGCAGTTGAAGTTTTCCGCAATCATGGAGGCTTCCGGCGGACTGACCATCCCCGCCGACGGCATGGGCGGATCCTGGATCGCCAAGCTACCCTCGGCCCGCTTTCCCGCAGTCCCTGAGAACGAATACGTGATGCTGGAACTGGCGCGGTCCATCGGCATCCCCGTCCCGCAGAATCGGCTGATCGACATTCAATCAATTCAGGGCCTGCCGGGAGACGTTGGGCGCATCGAAGGTAAAGTGCTCGCGGTTGAGCGGTTCGACCGTACTCCCGCCGGGGAGCGCATTCATATGGAGGACTTCGCCCAGGTCTTTGGGCTATTTCCCAGCGAAAAGTATGGCCGCCGGAGCTATGCCAATATCGCCTCGGTATTATGGGCGGAGGCGGGACAAGAAACGACTTACGACTTTGTTCGGCGCCTGGTCTTTTCCGTACTCATTGGCAATGGCGACATGCATCTCAAGAACTGGTCGCTGCTTTACGTTGATCGCCGCACGCCGGTTTTGTCACCGGCTTATGATTTCGTTGCCACGCTGCCCTACCTTCCCGCCGACCGGCTGGGGTTGAGCTTCGGGGGCAGTCGCAGCCTTGAAGAAATCACGATCGAGCAGGTGCGGCGCTTCGCCGATACCGCGCGCATGCCGGTGAGTCCTCTCTGGCGGATTGTAACCGAAACGGCCGAGCGAACCATCGCCGCATGGGAAACACTCGAACCCAAGGCTTTGCTGCCGCAGGAGATGCGTACCGCGATCGGCAGCCAGATTCTCACCGTGTCCGCAAACATCCACCGGAACCGCACGTCCGCACCGCTCTAACCAGTATAGTGCTCGCGGCGCACAGCATCCTTAGCCCCGGCTCGAAACGGATGCGACTTGCGTTGTCCCCATGGCGGGCTTAAGCTGTCCGCGAACGCAAGCTCCTCGGGAATCCATCCACTCATGACCTTGAATATGTATTCAAAGGCAATGAAGGTGTTGCCCAAAAACAGAATTTCATCAACCGAGGCATCCACGGTCATCAATGTCTATCAAGATGAACGGGCACGCCAAAGCAAGGTTCAATCTTTGCGCAGGTCGTTCTCTTTGCTTCCTGCTTGGCGGTTGGCTGGTGCGCCCCTCGACAACTTAAAGTTTGGAGTATTCCGATTTGAATTGACTCCGGTGTGGGTTGACAACGTACTGAGGAAAGTTGTTTTTGATGTAGTTATCCAGCTCTGGGAATACGACTCGCCCACTTGGGCCGGCAAGTTCCTGGACGAATGGAGCAGCCAAACCATGCGCTCCCGCGTTGAACCGATGATGAAAATTGCTAAATTGCCCTTGGACCTGTCTCACTCAAGAAGATGTCGTCTGGTTGTATCTTTTAGATCACCGGCCAATTTTTCGAAAGTTTCGCGTACTCGCGCGTATTCACCCTTTCTAATTCGTTCGTCTGCCATGCGTGAGACCGCTTGTTGCTTCGCTTCGAGTGCCTTGACGGTAACAAGCGTAATTTTGTGATACACGGAGTTGTATGCGGGGACAGTCCCGTTGAGGGTCTTTATGTTTTCGACAGCCAGTTGGTCTCGGGGTTTAATTTCGTCCAGCAATCGGAGGAAGTCGTTTACGATGTCATAGCACATCCAAGTGTCCGGATGGCTTCTCGCGGGGTATTTCTCCTCAAAAAAATCATCTAGCTTAGCAATGGCGAGTTCACCCCATACCTTACGTTCTGCTTTGTTATCCATTTCTCCTACCAGTGTTCGTGGCGGATTTATGGGCCGTAATGGTCGTCCGGTTTGTTCTAACACCACTTCCTTCATGGTTCTGATCCCCCAGCTCCGGCCTGTTTTGTCAGTCACAAACCACTCAGAGACGGTTTCCACACTGATGTTGACCAATAATTTTGAAATCTTCTCGCACATCCTTTTCAATTGCTCCGAGCGAATCCCGTGATTGGGGTAGAGGTCGAGAATGAGCTTGTTTTCTCGCATGGAGCACGTGCCTTCGCAACAACAGTTAACTTCCGTATTTTTCGATCTTAGCCAGTCCGTGACCGTCTTCATCTCCTCCTCCCCGAACAGCAAGAGGAATGGGAGCTCTTGATTAATCCCGAGCCCGGGCAGTTTCACATTCTCGATGCGGATCTTTCCCCCGCAATATACCTGGAACGCGGTACCCGAGGAGATATGCGGGACATCCCGCATGAGGGCGCGCTTGTAAGTGTCGACTGTTTTCAGGTCGTTTATTGTAATTGGCAAGGGTCTCCTCCTTAGCAGCCAGAACTCCTTTTAACGTGATTCCCATTTTGGGCTCCCGAGAGGCTGTCGCTACACCCACGGGCTTTTGGTTTTTTGGCCCGGACTGGCAATTGAAGCCTCCTTGCTAAGCCGGGTTTCTATAATCGGGTCGGCGAAGAGGACCGGGGTGTTATTGCCACGCTGGGGATCCTTCAATGCTCGACCTCTCGGCATTCTGAATTTGGGCAGCCCTGAACTGCCTCGCTCTCTAGAACGGAAAACTCCGGTGAAAAGGGTCATGGGGCAGAAATAATTCTTGGCCGGCGAACCCGCGGGGCCTGCAAGGTGTGGAAACCGCCTTACAATCGTGATAGGTTTGCTCTATTTCGAACGGGGCACTTAGGCGACCGCACCATGGACCGGGCAGGTCACGAAGTCACACAATTGCTCAATGCTTGGAGCGCGGGCGAGCCCACTGCCCTCGAGAAGATCATGGCCTTGGTGTATCGGGAGCTGCATGGGATAGCGCACCGCTACATGGCCCACCAGCGGCCGAGCCACACACTGCAACCCACCGCCCTGGTCCACGAAGCCTATGTGCGGCTGGTGGATTCCGCCGGGGTGAGCTTTGAAAGTCGGGCACAATTCTTTGCCCTGTGCGCACAGGTGATGCGGCGAATTCTGGTGGATTGGGCGCGTTCCCGCCAGGCCGAGAAGCGGGGGGGCGAAGTTCCGGCGTTGCAATTGGACGAAGCGTTGGTGGCGGGGGAGGAGCGGGGCCTTGACCTGGTGGCCTTGGATGATGCCCTGAAGGCTTTGACCGCGGAGGACCCGCGCCAGGGCCAGGTGGTGGAGTTGCGCTTTTTCGGCGGGCTCAGCATTGAGGAGACGGCGGCGGTGCTGAAGGTCTCACCCAAGACGGTCAAGCGGGATTGGAACCTGGCCAGGGGTTGGCTGCGCCACGAATTGCGAAGAAGCGATTGACTATGGAGCGCCGCGACGCTGGCGCTCCTGCCCGTGCCGTCTGTTCTGGGCACAGGCAGGAGTGCCTATGCCACTGGCGCGCGGAGCAGCAGAGTGGAGCGTGAGCGCTGGCGGAAAATCGAACGCTTGTATGACGCCGCTCTTGAACGTGATTCGAGCGAGCGGGCGCAGTTCCTCGCCGAGGCCTGTGCGGGGGACGAGTCCTTGCGCCGAGAAGTGGAGGCGCTGCTGGCGCAAGGCGAGGGGCCGGGCACCTTCCTCGGAACGCCGGCCCTGGACGTGGCGGCGGAGGCCCAGGGGCGGGATCAGGCGCAGGCGGCGGACCTGGCGGTCCGGGACGCGATGCTGGGCAAGACGGTTTCGCATTACCGCATCGTGGGGAAACTGGGCAGTGGCGGGATGGGAGTGGTTTATAAGGCCGAGGATACGAAGCTCCCGCGCTGGGTCGCCTTGAAGTTCCTCCCGGAAGTGATGGTGGAGAGTCCCACGGCGCTAGAACGCTTCAAGCGCGAGGCGCACGCCGCTTCCGCCCTCACTCACCCGAATATCTGCACGATCTATGATGTTGATGAAGACGGCGGACGGCCCTTCATCGCCATGGAATTGCTGGAAGGGCAAACGCTGCGGGACCTCCTGCGAAACTCGAAACTCGAAACAGGAAACTCGAAAAGCAAGCCTGGGGCAGGATTCCAGGAACCAATTTCCCGTTTTTCTTCCAGGGCGCCCCTTCCGCTCGATACGCTGCTCGACTTGGCGATCCAGATTGCTGACGCGTTGGACGCCGCGCACGCCAAGGGGATCATCCATCGGGACATCAAGCCGGCGAACATTTGGGTCACCACACGCGGCCAAGCGAAGATTGTGGATTTCGGCCTGGCGAAATTGAGCTGGCAGGTGGCCAAGGGTGTATCCCGCCTCGGAGAGGGGGATGGCGCAACCGCGTCTCCAGACAACATGCCGGCAGAGTCGAATGACTTGGAGAGCAGCCTGACGAGCCCCGGCATGACCATGGGCACCGTGGCCTATATGTCGCCCGAGCAGGCCCGGGGCGAGCGGCTGGATGGGCGCACGGACCTGTTCAGCTTCGGCAGCGTGCTCTACGAGATGGCGACGGGACGCCAGGCGTTCGGCGGAAGCACCTCCGCAGCCATATTCGGCGCCCTCCTGCACGAAGCCCCACCGCCGCCCCTAAGCCTGAAACCCGACTTGCCGCCCAAGCTCGAAGACGTCATCCACCGTCTGCTGGAAAAGGACCGCGATTTGCGTTACCAGAGTGCGGCCGACGTGCGCGCGGAGTTGAAGCGCCTCAAGCGCGATTCGGACCCGGCCCGCGTCGCGTCCGGCCCGCACGCGGGACCGGCAGACGCCGCCCCTTCCTTCGCGACCGCGGGGTCAGGGCAAGCTCCAACCGGCGCCGCCACGGACTCCGATTCGCAAATCGTCGCAGTTTTGGTGAGGCGCCACAAGAAAGCCGTCTTCGCCTTGACGGCCGCCGCCTTGGTGATCGCTGCCTCGGCGCTATGGTGGGCGTGGCGCTCCCGCCAGCAGCCGCCCGGGCTAACCGAGGTGCCGTTGACGGCAAACGCCTCCGAGGCGCCCGTGGTGGATGCGGCGATTTCGCCGGACGGTAAACTCCTGGCTTATGCTGACGCCAGTGGCCTCTCTTTGAAAGTGATCAGTTCGGGGGAGGTCCACTCGCTGTTCAGCCCCGCGGGGGCCCGGATCTTGCGCATTGCCTGGTTTCCCGATAGCTCCAATGTGCTGTTCACCACCATCGCGACTCAAAACGCGCAGCGCCAACTCTGGTCAGGGTCGATATTCGGGGGCGCGCCCCGCTTGCTGCGGGCCGACGCGGACGACGCCTCGGTTTCTTCCGATGGATCCGAGCTGCTCTTTACCAGCGGCGTCCATGACGCCATCTGGGCGATGGACACGACCGGGGAAAACGCCAGAAAACTGCTTTCCCACGACGGGCCTTACTTCTATCACCCTGCCTGGTATGCGGGACGGCGGCGGATCCTCTACCAATTGAATGGCGCCCCCGGACACTCTGATCCCTCTCTCGAATCGCTGGACCCGGAAACAGGCCAGTCTCTGACCGTATATACCCCTTGCTGGGAGTTCTGCGTGCTACCTGACGGGCGCCTCATCTACGCCACCGGAGATCCTTGGCTTTGGGAAGTCCCCATCGACGCGCAAACCGCCCGGCCAACGGGCCGCCCCCGCCAAATCGCCGAATCGCACAGCGGTCTCCATCCGACCGTGTCGGCCGACGGAAAGCGTCTTGTGGTGGTGAAGAGCGACACCGATGTGGGTGGTGGGCTTGGGGCAATTGTCTTCGTGGCCGACCTGGAAAACGGGGGGAGGCGCCTTAGCAACCCTCGTCGACTAACGCTGAGCGGCAGTGACTACACTCACGCCTGGACCCCGGATAGCCAAGCCGTAGTCTTTGAGTCGGCGCGCAATGGCCCTTACAACATCTTCAAACAACGGCTCGACCAGCAGGTGGCCCAACCGCTTGTGGCAGGCAGGGAATACGCCGCTTACGGCCGTTTCAGTCCGGACGGGGCTTGGTTGCTCTACTTCTCGGGCCGCCCGGCGCGGCTCATGCGCATGCCGGCCTCGGGGGGCCCTTCGGAATTGGTCATCGAAAGTCCGCCTCTGGCGAATTATTATTGCACGCCCCGGGCGGCCAACCTGTGCGTGGCGGCAGAACGGGAGCAGAACCGACTGGTGTTTTACGCCTTCGATCCCGCGCAGAAACCTCCCCCGGGAGGAATCCCCCAGAGTGACCTGCGAGAGCTGGCGAGGACGGACTATGACCCCAGTGACTGGGGCCTCTCGCCGGACGGCGCCAGCATCGCCATGGTCCGCCCTGACAACCACGATGGGCGCATCCACGTTATTTCGCTGCCGCAGCGCGGCCACGCTGGCCCGGCTATGAGCACAGCGCCGGCGCACGACGTGACGGTGGAAGGCTGGACGAATCTGTATAACTTGAACTGGGCCGCGGACGGGAAAGGTTGGTACGTTTGCAACAGCGCCGCGGCGGGAGGCGCGAATTTCCTCTACGTCGACCTCAAGGGCCACGCGACCGTTCTCTTGTCGGGAGAGAACCTGGGTAAATTTTGGGGGGTGCCGTCTCCCGACGGACGTCACTTGGCCTTTTCCAAAACCATGTTCACGGCGAACGCGTGGCTGCTCGAGAATTTCTAGCCGCTGGAAATGGCCAGACGCCACCACCCCAGCGGCGGACAGGAATCGTAGAGCCGTCCTTTAGGGCGGCACCTTGGTCCCGGCGTCGCCAGCCCTTTCGATGGTTACCTCGCCCGTCGCTTTCCGCAGTCTTCTTGGGCCTGCGCAGCTTTAGAGTTCGGCAGCTTGCTGCTGCCTTCCTCCCCGCGAGCTTGCTCGTGGGATTGCGAATCCGCGCCCGATTCCCGGCTGCACGTTGGATGAGGCAAGGCTGGTCGCCAGCAAGTTGGCCCGAGAAAAAGCGGCAGCAAGCTGCCGAACTCTAAAGCTGCGCAGGCCGGATCTGCGAGGTTCGTTCAACTTGCCGTCGCGGATTTCACCCATCGTCGGCGGCGGAGGGGTTACTTCCCGCCGTAGCCGTACGGGCTTCCCACCCCCGTGCAGAAATCCCATCCCGGGGTTGCGGCGAAGGTCACGTAGGGGCCGCAGAATCCCTTCTTGATGTCCGTAAAGTCAGACGAATCGAAGCTGTGGGAGTAAATGGCTTCGAGCTCCGCGAACGACGATTCGTAGAAGTGGCCCGCGCTGTTCACGATGCCCGCCACCGAGGGTGAGCCGAGGCTTGTCCCGCCGACAATGAACCATCCCCCTGGGCCGCCCTCATACTCGTTGCTGTCGTAAATCCAGGCTCCGGTGTTTGGGTTTCCGTCAAAGGCGACGTCGGGAACGCCGCGCGTTGATCCAACAATCGCCCTGATGGGGTTCTGGTAGAAGGGGCGGGGTTCATAGAAGCTGAAGCCGCCGGCGGTATCCTGCTCGGCCACCTGATAAAGGAAGTTCCCAGTGAAAATGCTGCGAGCGGTGCTGGTTCCGCCGACGCACACCACGTTGGGAGACGTGCAGGGATAAAAAGTTCCCGGATCGTCACCGGCGGCGGCGAAGTAGACTACTCCCTCGTGGCTGAAAAAATAGTCCGTGGATGCTTCGTCGCTATATTCCGACGTCCCCCAACCCATGCTGACCTCACCCCGGCCGCGTCCGCCATGAGGGCATTTGGTTTGGCCACAACTGATCAGGTTGGCGCCCACCTGCACGGCGGGGTAAAGATCGGTGTCGTAGTCGGAATTGGCTTCCACCAAATAGATGTGGGCGTTGGGGGCCATGGCGTGGGCCATTTCGATGTCCAGGGACTCTTCAAGCTCCCAGCCGCCGGTGGGGTCCTCGGCCGGCTCGCTGCCGCTGGCATAAACCACCGTCAGGTTGGCTGCGGGAAGGCCGAATTGCGCGGAGAAGATGGCAAGGTCGGACGCCGCGGTCGGGTAGTCATACGCATCAACAATCGCAATGCTCTGGCTCCCGCCACTGGGGTTCGCTGTCGTGCTATTGGGGTTGCACCCGGCCGTCGCCGGGGCCAGTCCGTAAATGCAGGCAAGCGAAGCCGGCGTCTCATAGGCATATCCGGCAAATGGAGGCAGTTCGTCGGGACTCATGGGCGTGTCGGGCACAAAGATTCGCAGGTTGGTGTGGGAGCGAATGCCGGCGTCCGCCGCCGTGTGGTTGTTGGACTGCGGAACCACCACATGCCCCTGGCCGCCACGGACCTGACCTGAGCCGCTCTGGGCAAAAGTGGAAACGGGGAAGCTCAACGAAAGCATTGCAACAGCAACGACCAATAAACCGAATATCCGCTTCATAGGAATCTCAACCTCCTCCTGCTGGATTTCGAACCCTTAATGGCATCCTCCCGAGGGCTGCGGCCGCAGACCTGACGCAGCCGTCACCACATGAGTGAATGATGACTACGCGGCACGCCAGACAGATCGACCTCTTGGCTCAGCAGCCGACGCCAGCCAAGGCAGTCTGTTTCGCCGTTCAAGAAGACCGAAACTCGATCTACGAGTGGCGCGCACTCCTTAGGGGATTGTCACGAGACGAGTAATATCGTCCCTCGGTTAAGGCAGGATTACAAGAGGAAAATGGACATATTGCCGCCCGCGTTTCCACCCAGGATGTCCCGAGGCCGTAATAGGAAGGCCGTGTCCCAGTCGCTCGCGAAAGGGTATAGTGATGGCCCCACGGAATGTAAGGCGCGAAGTTCGGCCGCCGATCCTGGAGATCCCACGCCCGCGGTCACGCCAGGCGCAGGCTCTTTAGATAGTCAAAGCTAATCTTAATGGACTCCAGCGGCGGCACGTCGCAGCGGTCCTGTTCGACGAAGATATGCTTCGCGCCGGCCTGGGTTGCATGGG
This sequence comes from uncultured Acidobacteriota bacterium, assembly GCA_963808085.1. Classification (GTDB taxonomy): domain Bacteria; phylum Acidobacteriota; class Terriglobia; order UBA7540; family UBA7540; genus Bog-366. Next base: position 8,478 of record CAWEFC010000019.1, on the reverse strand, counting down.
CGAAGATCCTCTGCCAGTTGATGCTGCCCGTGCCAACTGGAACAAACGGGTTTGGGCCGCTGTCAGGGGGGTCGTCGGTGATGCTCCCCTTGAATCCCTTCTTGAGATCCTTGATGTGAAGCAGCGGGAAGCGCCCCGGATAACGTCCGAAGTACGTCACCGGATCGACGCCCGCATAGGCGGCCCAGAAAACGTCCATCTCCATTTTCAGCAGCTTTGCATCGCAATGTGTCAGCATGATGTCGTAGCCGCAGGTGTCACCCAACGGGGCAAACTCGCGAAAGTGCGCGTGATAGCAGAACTGCATTCCGGCCTTGAGGGAAAGGGTTCCGCATTGATTGAAGAGGTCCGCCCGGCGCTTCCAAGTATCGGCGTCGAGGTGCGGGTTATCTCCAACCACCAGGTAGTGCAGCCCAAAACCTTTGCCCATCTCAACGGTCTTCTTCCAGTCTTCAATCGTTGTCGGCACATCAAAGTATCCGCTGGGAGCTGTGAGGCCCGCGGCCCGCAGATCGGGATTGAGCGAAGCCGGCTTGACACTGGGTCCGACTTCTACTTCCTTGTAACCCACGGCCGCAACTTGCTTGAGGGTATCCGCCGGGTCCTTGGCAAACAATTCACGGACGGTGTAGAGTTCAAGCCCGATCGGTCCGGACCATGCAAGCCCTGCTGCCGATAAAAGCTCATGAGTTCCGAGACCTGCTCCCACTGCCGCACCTCCTACCACACTTCCCAGGAAATTCCGCCGCGTCAACATGGATTCACCTCCTGAATCGGGCTGTCATTTAACCAGCGTGCCGGGCCTGTGTCAACCTCTCTCGAAGTGCCATCCCTGCGAGTGCCGGTGGCTTTTCTTTTTGGCGAGGATGATGGTAACCTGACTACGGTGTCGGCGGTGTGAAGGCTCTGATCTCGAGGACCCACTATGACGCTTGATGACATGGACAAGAAGATTGAATTCATCCTGCAAATGCAGGCGCAATTCGAAGCTAATGTGGCACGTTCTGAAGCCAACATCAACAACCTCGCGGGGTCGGTGGTGGATCTCACGGGTTCCGTGGCGACCCTTAGGGTTTCCGTGGCGGACCTTGCAGTAGTCGTGCGTGAGTCGATAAGGATCAGCGACGACCGATTCACTCGGCTCGACGACCGACTGACTAAGATCGCCGAGGCCCAGAGGACTACAGATGAGCGACTCAACGCTTTAATCACCGTGGTGGAGAGACACATCACCGGCCCGGACCATGCGGCTCCCACTGGATGAGCCCCCAAGGTCGTGACTTCTCCGACCAATCCGGGGAAGGGGCGCACATTTTGCTAACCGTGCCATGACCGTTCTTCCCCCTATCGCGATCTGATCATCACCTTGTCTTCGGATGAGTTAAAATCCGTCCATGCTGACCATTCGAAAAGCCACCCTTGAGGATATTCCACTCATTCTGGAATTCATCCGCGAACTCGCCGAATATGAGCGCGCCCCGGAAGAGGCTGTCGCCACGCCGGAAGATCTCGAGCGAGATGGGTTCTCGGGCGAGCCACGATTTCACGTCGAGATTGCCGAGTGGAATGGCGAGCCTGCGGGTTTCGCGCTCTGGTTTTTCAATTACTCCACCTGGCAAGGAAAGCCCGGCCTCTATCTCGAGGACCTTTTCGTGCGGCCGCGGTTTCGCAAGAAAGGAATCGGCAAAGCATTGCTTGTGTATCTGGCCCATGTCGCTGTCGAGAAAGGCTGCGGGCGTTACCAATGGCAGGTGCTCGACTGGAACGCTCCAGCGATTGCGTTTTACGAATCCCTGGGCGCAAAAGTGATGAAAGAGTGGCTCACCATGCGCGTGAGCGGGGAAGCATTACGGAACTTGGGGAAGCTCAACTCTAGCTCGCATCCCCTTCAGGATTCAGACCGTTCGCGGTGAAGTTGTCCTTTTGATTGCCCCTCTTATCTTTATTCCGACTCATGAAGATCAGCCCGAAGTACCGGAAGTCGCACCGTTCACAGCGATAAGGACGCGTCAGTAAGATAGGAAGAAACACGCATTCCACCATCCCCCAGCGCAGGGATCGGTGGACGTCCGTGCTGCCACAATTCGGACAGAATCTCTTAAGCGAGAATATGAACACCCAAATCCTCCCATCTCTGGCCCGCTATGTTGAGGGGCTGCAAATTTGATGGCTGTCCCTCCCCAAATCGATGCCTGAAGTGGGTATGGCAAGAGCCTGAACCCAAAGAGATTAAACCCCATTATACCGCAGTAGTTGCGGGAAGGCATCAGGAATTTCCTGAGTGCGCGCCCACTACTTCTGTCGAGAAATGGACAAAGGTGAACGTCTCGGGAATGTGCGAGTCGTAGTGCCCGTGCCGATTCCAGGTCCAACCTGGGCTCGGGTCCAGCCGCTTGCCGTTAGGGTCGACCTGCTGGAAGCGCGAACAATCGATTCGCCACACGTCACCGTTCCGGGGTGGGAGCGAACGGCCATCAGCAAGCAACTCCAAGCCCTTCCAAGGCAAGGCGAGTTCCGCGGTCCAGCCTTTGTCGGTTCCCGCACGCTTGTTCAGCACACCGTCGACGTGCACGGCGTGGCGCAGACCCGGAAAATCCCAATCGAGAAATCCCCAACGCTCGCCCCGCGGGTGAACATGGCCGCCAATCCCTGAGATCTCCATGGTGGGGTGGGCAGCGGGGTTGAACTCCGGCCGACCGTAGTAAGGGCTGCCAGGCAGGAAGATGTCCTTCCAAATCCAAAAGACTTCATACACGGTATTCAGAGCGTTAATCTCGAACTCGTAGTAGGCATTTTCACCGGCAATGAAAACTTCTATGTCATTGTCTTCATAGATTTTAGAGTCGCGCTGCGTGAGCGTTGCCCACACGTTGGGCTCTTCGGCCGTGAACCCGAAATAAAGGTAGGTATCGTCCCAGAGAATCGCCACCCGCGTGTCATACCAAGCGGCGTTTCCGGTGACGATATCGACAAAACGGGTCGAACGCGGCGCCAACTTCCACGAGGGCTCATCAAGTTTGCCGTCGATGGAGAGAGGGCCTGCCGCTCGAAAGCAGGTGTAGTGCGCAAGTTCTTTAGGTGTGGGCCAGCTCATGATATTTTCCCTTAACGCAAATGACGCGGGTCTCGTCCCTCAAGTCATTACGAAATGGTGGACTCCTTCAGGTCGGATTTTATCCCCAAAGTCGGCGCGCAAAAGTGACCTTTGAGGCAATTAAATTACTGCCGCAATTGCTATTCCTTGGGTGGCAGTGAGTCAAGGAATTCGTACCTCCTCCGATGCGCGTCGGGATCCGAATGCGGAATCGCGCTGAGGTGCATCACTTCGTATCTGTCCTTGCGGCTATACTCCGGCCAATGGGGCAAACCCTTTCCGTTCGGGTTCCCGGTCTTGGCGAAATTGGTCCAGTACGAAGACATCAGATCCGACAGCTTCTCATCCGCCGGCCGCCAAGGAAGGTTCTTCGAGGGTAGGGCCTCAAATACAAATTCAATTTCCGCCGAATGGTACGCGCCTCGCGAAGGCTCGTTACTGTCCTTCGGCGAAGGTGGGGCATCGTCGAATTCATACCGGTAAACCGGCGAATTTCCGTTCGCCAACTGCATGTCAATCCACTTCCAGGTGGAGAAGGCGATGAACCGATCACCGGCCAGATCTTGTGCCGAGCGCTTGGCCTGATCGTCGGTGGCGGCCGGGTACAGTTTCAAAAGCTCACGGGCATGGTCGCCGTACAAGGCGTGCACACGCTCCACGAAATTCGCCGCGGTGGGCGCCGCTTTCTCAAAAATAGATTCGAAGTCGCCCTCATCGGCATTCCATCCCGCCAAAAGGGGGACCTTGCTCTGATTTCCGCTCGCGAAGATGGAACGAACGTAATCGGGAAGGAAGTAGCCGTCGATGTTCGGCCGGAAGCGGATCATTCCTGGCTTCCTGGAATCCTCAAGGAGTTTATCGGCGGGATCGGCTCGAAGCGCTTCGAGGGAGTGCAGGCCCAGAGAATCCGCAAATTTCTGGTCCGCTGCTTCCGCCTCGGCGAGGGGCAGTGCCTCGAGGGTGGAACCGAAGAAAGCGCCGCTCTCGCCAATCGCCCGCTGAAATAAGCCCTCGGAAAGCGGCGATGCCATCAGCGCGCTGACCGAGAACGATCCGGCCGACTCGCCGAAGATCGTTACATTGCTCGGGTCGCCCCCGAAGGCTGCGATGTTTTTCCTGACCCATTCGAGCGCTGCAACCTGATCCAACAGGCCGTAATTGCCCGAAGCGCTGTGGGGAGACTCCTTGGTCAGCTCGGGGTGCGAAAAGAATCCAAATATGCCGAGGCGGTAGTTCATGCTTACGACTACCACTCCCTTTTTTGCCAGAACCTCGCCATCCTGGCGCGGCTCGGAAGCGGCTCCGGCGGAATAACCTCCGCCATAAATCCACACCATGACAGGAACGTGGTCCTGCGCCGAAGTTGCCGGTGTCCACACGTTCAGGTACAGGCAGTCTTCGCTCGGGCCATTGTCGCGGAAAATCATGTCGTCGTAAATGTGGGCTTGCATGCAGCGCGCACCAAACTCGGTCGCTTTGCGGACTTCGGTCCAACTCGCAACCGGTTGGGGAGCTTTCCAACGCAGTGCCCCTACCGGCGGCGCCGCGAAGGGGATGCCTTTGAAAATCCGGACCTTCGAGTCCGCGCTCACCGTGCCCTCAACCGGGCCGGCGTCGGTCATGACGGCTTCGGGACTCGCGGCAGCGTCTTGTGCGGCCATTACTCTGGCCGCGCGCCACGGAAGGCCCCCAACGGTTTTGGCATTTCTGTAATTTGTCCGTGCGAAATGACTTCCAGTCGCTCGAGTCCCGAGCACTTGTGGCACTACGGGCATGGGCACAAGCGAGGCGACCAGAAAGATAAGAGCGCAGCGGAGATAAGCCTTCATAGAACCGCCCTTCTATGGACCAGCATGATGGCGAATAAGACGTCCTGCGTATATTACCCCCGGCACCCACTTACGACAAGCTCCGTAGCGCCGGCTTCCAGCCGGGCTCAGGAGCCGCCAAGATGGCGGTGGATCGTTTCGGATTCGAGCACGGCCGGAACCACGCCTCTACTGGACATCTGCACACCGCCACGCCGTTCCACTCTCCTAGCCGCTCCGTCCCCCGGAAAAGACTTAACCCACTTTGTTTTCTAAGACATTCAAGGTTAGCGGCGATAAGTGGCTTATTTATCATAAACATTCAAGGTTCCCAGCGAATTTGCGTAATGTCAATTTATATCTCTTTTGCTTTCTATAACATTCTAGGATACCCCGCCAAAATTGTTACCCTTTTTTTTACGCTCCCGCCGCGACGTATCTAATAACTACCCTATTTTCAAGGCGTTACACCAAGCGCAATTCTGTCGTTTTCCGTGCTAACCTGCTGTGTTTTCTAGAACATTCAAGGTTCCCAGCGGCCGATTGTCTCCGGCTCGCTGTATTTTTTAAACGATCTGATTTCATATACTTGGCTCTCAGGCGCGAACCCGGACTCGCTTCTCGATTCCGCGCTAAGTTCATTACTTTTCATAAACATTCAAGGTTCGGGAGAGATATTTACGCGCTAAATTCCACTCGGGCTCTTAATCTAAGCTATCGAGTAGGTTGGCCACGCGCCGGACCTCCTCATAATTCGGCGTACCGGGACTATACAGAGCGACATAAATTGTAGCGGCGATCTCCGATCGACGACGGCGGTCGGAGACCGCAGCGAAAGCCGGATGCTCAAACACTTATGTCGCTCCGGATAGGAATTGGGGCCAGGCGCCGGACAGCATTAATTCTGAAACCGGCTCTCGAGCCTTTAGGCATTGTGGGTTCCGGAAATTCTGAGCCGTTGTTTCCAGATATTCTGAACCGTTCTGTGGCGCCTGGCAAGGGCTCCTCCAACTTGAGATGACGGGTACGTCCCGACGGTCCATCGAGGCAGATGAACCTTCCTCGTTCCAGGACGCGGTCGAGGATCGCGGCCGCCAGGTCCTCGTCGTGCAGCACCTTCCCCCATTCATTCAAGGGCTTGTTGGTGGTGAAGATCATGGGCCGCTTGCGCAAGTGGCGGTCGTTCACCACATGGAAAAGGACATTGGCGGCGTCCTGTGCGTAGGTTAAGTAACCGACCTCGTCGATAACCAACACGTGGGGGTGCGTGTAGGTGGCGAGCGACTCCTGTAGCCTTCCTTTCTTGCTGGCGTTGGAGAGGTCTTCGATCAATTCCGCGGCCGTGGTGAAAAGCGTTTCGAAACCGTTCTGAATGGCACGGTAGCCGATGGCGACGGCCAGATGGGTTTTCCCGCGCCCGGTCTTGCCATGCAGGATGAGGGATCGTCCCTCGCTGACCAACTCGGGTCCCAGATAAGAGCCGAGCAGCGCCAGGCGCAGCGTGGACTGGAGCGAGAAATCGAACTCGTCCATGGTCTTGAGGAAAGGAAAGTGGGCGCTACGCGTCAGGCGCTGCAGACGCGTTTGCTTCCTTCCCGCCACCTCTTCCGCCAACAAGAGAGTGAGGAAGTCGGCGTAGGACCAGCCTTCCTTCTCGGCCTGCACAGCGACGTCCTGGTAGATGCGGCGCATGTGTGCCAAGTGGAGACGCTTGAACAGAGCCTCGCGCTCCGCCTCGGAGAGGCTCCGGGTCTGCGGACCGGAGTTGTCGGTGTTACCCTTCACGACTTCACCTCCTGGGAAAAAAGCTTCTCCCCTCGCGCTCCTACCCGAAACAAGAACCTCCGCCGTCGCGGGTGCTGCTCCCCCTTCGATACCCCGAGGGGGAGAGAGGAGAGGGTCGCTGTGGAAATGCCGCGCCGAGGAAAGCGTGGAAAGCTCAAACAGCGAGTTTCCCACCCTTCCCTCCGCGCTTGGAAATCCGGCAAAGAACGCCGGATTCCCACATTTCCACAGCGACGACGGCGGTGGTATCTCTTCACGGCACAGCCTCCTGGAAAACCAGTGAACGTTGCAGGAAGCTCTCCACGTAGGCGGCACTGAAGACCTCCTCTTTGAGCCCCTCCTCCATCGCCCGCCGTAAAACCTCCGGACCGTGGCGCTGCAGGACCTCGTGCAAGCGATCCACTTCCCCCAGCCACTGCCGCGGCCGGCGATGCACGATCTCGGTCAGATAGCGCAAAGCCGGCTCGCCCAAATCCAGCAGCTGTTGCCTTTTCAGATAACGCTTGCCGCGCTGACCCGATACCGCGGCCACCAGAGCCGCGCGGTGCGCCGCCAGCGTCGAGCCCTCGTGGGGAGCGAACTTGCGGGGATGCACGGCTTCGTGCCGACCGGCCACGATGCGGATCCGCTCCGCGTACAAGTACAAAGTCCCGGGCATGCTGATCGCCTCCGGCGGCATCGAGTAGGCATGGCCATCGTGCATCACCGTTCCGGTGGGCCCCACGTAGACCGGGATGCGCAAGGCCAACTCCTCCGGCCGCACCTTCAAGGCACGCAGGCGCGGCGCCTCCTCCGCCAGACGTACCGCCGGGATCACTCCCGTCGCCCGGCAGGGGCGCTCCTCGTTCACTTCCCGATGCCACTCGCCCAGTTGTTGCTCCAGATCCTCCCCATCCTGAAAGCGGCGGACCTTGAAGAAGGAGCCCTTCACGAAACCCACCAGGTTCTCTACCGCCCCTTTCTCCTGCGCCCGGTAAGGCCAACACAGCTCCACCCCAATGCCCATCTCCAGCGTGGCACAGGCGAAGACCGGATTCCATTCGCTCACCTCACCATTCCTCCGCCACTTCAGCGCCACGGTCTTGGGCCGGTCGAACACGCACACCAGCGGCGCTCCTCCCCAACTCGCCAGATGCTGCGCCAGGCTCCGCACCAGACTCTCCACCGTCTCGTCCTTTACCAGCGAGACACGCACCCAGCGCGAGTACTTCAGACGCGAGGCAAAGAAGTGGATGCGCCGCACCGAGCCGTCCCGAAACTCCACGTCCACCTGCCCGAAATCGTGCTGGCTGAATTCGCCGGGCAGACCCTCGAAACGTACCAGAGGCTTGACCTCCTTCGGCCGCAAAGAAGCTACCAAGCCGTACAGCGCGCTCTTGCCTCCCGCGTAACCCGCCTGCCGCACTCGCCGCAATACCTCCACCGAAGGCAGGTCGGCCCTGTCTTCCAAAATCTCCACCACGAGTTTCCGGAAATTCTCGACCTGGCTGGGCCGGCCAATCCGCCGCTTGCTTCGCTCCGCAGCATCGTCAACGTGCACAACGGGAACTTCCTCCGCAATACGCTTGATGGAGCTCAGGGAAACTCCCGCCAACCCCGCCACTTCAATCTTCGCGTGACCCGCCTTCAGTAAGACTTCGATCTCGTGTCGTTTTAACATCCCCAACATCCTCCTCCCTCCGCCCCGCTCGACCACCAACAACAAAGCGGCGCAAAGGGAAGTTTCTAACTCTTCCCGCTCTTCTCAAACGGCTCAGAATTTCTGGAATTTAGGGGGTCAGATTTTCCGGA
>CAWEFC010000018.1:0-59371 GCA_963808085.1 uncultured Acidobacteriota bacterium | reverse complement strand
CTTAGGCGGGCCGAAAGCGGGATTTGCTGATATTCAAGCTCTTGATTCGCGATTCCAGGGTGGAGCGGGGGATTCCCAGGCGGGCCGCTGCGCCCAGCGGGCCGGATACCCGTCCGCGGCTCTGGGTCAGCGCGTTCTCAATCATTTCCTTTTCGCGATCAACAAGAGAGGCGAGAGCAATCCCACTCGGGGCAGGTTTGGGCGATGCACGCAGCGGCCAGTTCTCATCCGCTGCAAACGTGGCTCCCTCGCACAGGATGACGGCTCGTTCGATCACATTCTGCAGCTCCCGCACATTCCCAGGCCAATGGTAGGACTGAAACAGCTCCAAGGTTCTTTTATCAATTCCGCTGATCTTTTTTCCCATTTTGCCGGCATAGCGCTGAATGAGATATGCGACGAGCAGGGGAATATCTTCCACGCGCTCCCGCAGCGACGGCATGCGAATTGGGAACACGTTCAATCGATAGAACAAATCGCTGCGGAATGAGCCCGCCTCCGCCGCTGCTTGCAGGTCGCGATTGGTGGCGGCAATCACCCGCACGTCAATCGGAACCGGCTGGGTGCCACCCACGCGCTCCAATTGACGCTCTTGCAGCACTCGCAGCAAAGCTACCTGGGTCTCAGCCGGGATATCTCCCACTTCATCCAGGAAGATTGTTCCGCCATCGGCAACTTCAAATCGCCCCAAGCGCCTTTGCGTAGCGCCGGTAAAGGCTCCCTTTTCGTGGCCGAAAAGTTCAGAAGCAATCAGGGAAGCGGGAATGGCAGCACAATTGACCGCGACAAACGCGTTCCGGGCGCGGGATGAGCGTTTGTGGATGGCGCGGGCGGCAAGTTCCTTCCCGGTTCCCGTTTCACCGGTGATCAGCACGGTGGAATCGGTGGGTGCAACCTTGGACAGCAGAACCAGAACGCGCTTGACTGCATCCGATGCTCCCACAATCTCTTCGAACATGGATGCTTGGTCGATCTCTTCCTTGAGAGCCAGGTTCTCCTTGTAGAGTTGGTCTTTAAGCGTTTTGATTTCATCAAAGGCTTTCTTGAGCTCTTCTTCTGCACGCTTCCGGTCGTCAATCTCGAGGCTGGATCCATACCACATCACGACGTTCCCTTGGTCATCCCGCAGGGGGACGTTGCGATGCAGGAACCAGAGGTATTGTCCGTCCGCACGCCGCACGCGAGTTTCGTACTGGAACAGTTCTCCGCTGGCTAGGCAAGCGCGCCACCGTGCCAGCATTCCTTCGGCATCTTCAGGATGAATGAAAGCGGTCCAGCCCCAGCCCTGCAGGTCTTCTTCCGTGACACCGAGGTATTCAAGCCAGCGCTGATTGAAAAACCCGAAAGTGCCGTCAGAACCAGAACTGTGCAGAAAGGCAGGAGTAGTATCAATCACTCGCCGCAGTTGATCTTCGGCGGGAGTTGTGCGCTGAAGCTTATCTGTGCCGCGTGTCACTGTATCGACCTCGCTTCAGGAAGACCCTTGACAACTAATTGTAGGGCACGAAAGCCACGGGTCAAGCGAATCCTATAGGTCACCCTTTCCCTCCGAAGAGTTGAGCGCCATTGCGTGGATTCTCGGCTACTCGAAAGTTGGCCAGGTTGAGGCTGACCTTAAGATAGCCAACGGAAAACCGATCGCACCAATGATTTCTGAGGGATCGATAGAATCCGGATTGGATTCGGCCCGCAAAGTCGACGTCCCGTCCTAGACGCCACTGGGGCGAAAAACTGCAACATGAAAGTTCAGTTCCTGACTGCCAAGTCCGCTTCGAGGAGCTTTGGTTCAGCCGAGCATTCACAGGATTGATCGCGGGCTACGCCAATGTGTTTACGCGCTCAGCGCGTCGATAACCAACGCGCTGGTCGAGATGTCCTCCCCTAGCGGGTAGCGGTTGCCGCTTTTGTGGCCGGGGGCTTTTCCCTCGATGGTGGGGGATCGACCCAGCGCACGTCATAGCCCTTCGCGGCACAGTCGCGTTGCCCTTTAAACAGGGCAAGCACACCCGCATTGCGGTTAAGATAGTAGATGACAGGGGCATTGAGAGCCTCAAGGTTGTGGAGGTGGTTTGATGGGTGGAAACGGGACCCGGTTACTTGACATAACGGGGGAAGTCCTGGAAGCGGACGTCAAGGAGAGGCAATTCCAGCTCTGGACCGACGAATCCAGCCATGTTTCAGTGAGCTTCCGGGAATCGGAGGAAGCCGATGTTACCACCGCACTCAAGGATCACAAGGCCGTGCGTCGTCCGCGTAAAAGGGTGGGGTGAGATCGCGCCGAACGGCAAGCTGTTAAGAATAACGCAAGTTGAAGAGTTGAGCTTAGAGTCGGTGAAGGATGTCCCCATTGATCGCGCCGCGCGACCGATTGAGGAAATCATTCGAGAGTTGGCGGCGGAGGTTCCGCAAGCCGAGTGGGACAGGCTCCCGCCTGACCTGACGGACAACCTCGACCACTATATGACCATCATTTCAAACAAGAAGGCTTCACGGTTCTCATGAACAAACAGGACTGAGAAACTGGCGCTCCCGCGCCCCCCAAGTAACATATCCCTCTCCGCAGGGGAGAGGGAGTCTCGCCGCTGGCGCTTTTACCTGTCGCGGCGAGACGGGTGAGGGGTCACTTCCTCGCCTTCTGCGCCGCCAGCCGCATCGCCTTCACCACTTCGCGCACGAACTCGTCCGCGTGCTCCAACACCATCGCATTGGGAATCCGCAACAATCGGATGCCGAGCGTCCGCTGACAGCGACCTGTGACAAGTGCCGAGTGGCGAGGAGATAGCCACGGTCACTGCTTTCTTGTGGGCTCTTCCCTTTATGTCGGGAGCATCGGCGGGCGGCGCGCGCCACACGGGGGGCGACGGTGATGAGAAAGGCCCACAGTCGGCAAATCAGTGACTGGCTACCCGCTACTCGCCCCATCACGAGTTCTTACCAAGTGAGATCATGTCTGGTATGCTTTGGCCGGCCGAATTTTAGGAATGGAAATCCTCGGTAATGCACAAGCACACTCAAATCAAGGCCTGGGTTTTCGACGCTTATGGAACCCTTTTCGACCCATTCTCTGTCCAAGGAAAGGCGGAGAGGATCTTTCCCGGCCGGGGGGAGGCTCTGAGCCGGCTTCGGCGCTTGCGTCAACTCGAGTATACCTGGCTGCGGGCGCTGATGAACCATTACGCGGATTTCTGGCAGGTCACGCGAGAAGCTCTGGTCTACGCCTGCCACACTCTGGGACTGCACTGCGAGTCCCCACAACAAGAAGAATTGATGCAGGAATACCTGCACCTGGAGGTTTATCCCGATGTGACCGAGGGGCTCGATTCCCTGCTGAGCCAACGCTTGGCAATTCTCTCCAACGGCTCACCTCTGATGCTTGAGGCCGTGGTCGAGCACGCCGGCCTGAAACGGACGATTTCCCTGCTACTGAGCGTCGATAAGGTGAGGACCTACAAGCCCAGCCCCGCCGTTTACCAACTGGCCGTGGAGGCGTTGAAGCTGAAGAAGAACCAGATTGGCTTCGTGTCTTCAAATTACTGGGACGCAGCGGGCGCCGCCGCTTTCGGTTTTCCGACGTTCTGGCTCAATCGAACCATGGCCGCACCCGACGAACTGGGAGCCGCGCCCGGGACCACCCTTACGGGGCTTCGTGAACTCGCCGACTTGTACGGAGCGATGAGAGCCCCTCTGACTATACCGCCACCTGTCCTGCCGTAATGAGACAAGCCCCTTTTGGCGTATGAATTCCTCGCCGAGGTGAGCGCCCTGGCGCGCAAAGGTAATGGCACAGGCACTCCTGCCCGTGCTTTCCGGACACAGCCAGGAGTGGCTGTGCCACCTCTTCGGCGGGCGCGGACACCCGCGGTTTAGCGGTGCAGAGTGCGGCGCTCATTGCTCCGCATCAGTCCACGCGCAGGGCCTGCGTGGGTTCGAGTTCGGAGGCGCGCGGCCGGCTGCCGAGTTCCTCGAAGGGAGTTTCGTGCGAGAGAATCGGTCTCCGGCTCCAGGAGGCTTCGACTCCGAGAGGCTTCGACTTGTCCTCACGGGGCAAATCGGGTAGCCTGATGCGCAGTGGGCAAAGCTAATACAACCCGAAAGACGATGGTCTGCCTGCTGTCGTCGCATCCGATGGTGTTGGCGGAATTAGAACGGCTCCTTGCGCCCACGCGTTTCAGAGTACAGGTGCGGCGGCTGGGTTCGGCTCTGGCGCCGGGCCTGGAACGGCTCGCACTGCCACGCGCGCGGGCGTATGTCATTGATGCCCACGCTCCCCATCAAGCGACGGAGGTGCTGATCGCAGGGATTCGGGAACGCTTTCCCCAGGCACGCCAGTTGGTGGTGGCGGAGAAATTCAACGAGGTCTCCGCATTCCCAATGCTTCGGTTGGGAGCCAAGGGTCTGCTTTGCTATGCCGATGCGCACGAGAAACTAACCGAAGCCTTGCAAGCTGTGGCCGCCGGCGGGTTCTGGGTCCCCCGGGATTTGCTCTCCCGGTTCATTGATTCCAACCTGGGGGTGATGCACCGGCAAAAGATGAAGCTGAGTCCCGGGAACATCACCGTGCGCGAACGCGAAGTTTTGGACGCGTTGCTGAAGAATCAGGCGAACAAGGAAATTGCCGACAAGCTGAATATTTCCGAGCGGACCGTAAAGTTTCACGTTTCGAGCCTGCTGGAGAAATTCAGCGTGCGTCGGCGCGCCGACCTCATCCTACTCTGCCTGCAAGAACACACTCCAGGCACTTGAACTGTCCTTTCGTTCAGGTAGACCCCCTGACCTAAAACTGTCCTTCTCACCGATTGTCAGTGCTGGCTGCGCGTCATAAGCTTGTCAGTGTTGTAGGCAAAGCGCGCAGCGACGCCAATTTCAGGCAAGAGGGTTGCGACGATCGCTGCGGGGAGCAAATTATGGGCCGCAGGTATTACACCTTTCTGGTCTTTCCCGGGGCGCATGGAAACCTCCGCAAGATCCGAGTGCCTCTCTACGTTTTCCACGTCGTCATGGGCTTCGCGCTAGCCGGAGTGATGACCTTGGGGGCGCTGGCCAAGAGTTACGCCCGCATGCTCTTGAAGGTCGCTGACTACAACACACTAAGAACCGAGCGCGAGGCACTGAAGACCCAGTGCCACAACCTGGAAGGCGCGGTCTCGCAAACGCACAAAGAATTGATGTCGCTGCAGTCGCTCGCGACCGAAGTGGCGCTGACCTACAGCTTCAACCAGGGGGGAAGGCGGGGTCTCGCGGCGGACGTGTTAACCGTGGCGAAACGGGGAAATGCCTCACTGGGAGGCGACTTCAGTGCATCCTTGTCTGCCTTTAATATGATGAAGGTAGGATCGCTTGTCGCCTCTTATTCTTCGGGAGGTTCACCCTTTGTTCGCGAGAAGGCCTATCAAGACTCGTCTACGCCTTCGATTTGGCCGTTGCGCGGAACCATCACGGCAGGCTTCGGACAACGGATGGACCCCTTCACGGGAGAGGGCGCGTTCCATACGGGGGTGGACCTTGCCGCTCCGTTCGGGTCGGCGGTCAGGGCGGCTGGCGATGGAATTGTCCTTCACGCTGGGCCGGATTCAAGCTATGGGAACGAAGCACTGATTGACCATGGGAACGGCCTTACCACCAAGTATTGCCACCTCCACACCCTCAATGTCGTCGTGGGGCAGGAAGTTAGCCGTGGCCAAATCATCGGAAGCGTGGGCATGACGGGCCGCACCACCGGGCCCCACCTCCACTACGAGGTCCTGGTCGATGGCACGCCCGTCAATCCGGTGAATTATCTGCATGATTAGTGGGGGCATGCGGGAATTCTAGGGGTGCTCCTTCGATTGCCGTTGGAAACTCACACGGTGCCGCGACCGGAAACCGGGAACTCCATTGTACCATCGGTAGATAACCCGGTAACACCTGCCAGCTTTTCCGCTCGAGACTGAAACGTGAGTCAACCCTCACTTTCCCTTGATTCCCAAGATCAACTCGGATTATCCTGAAAAGGGATGCCCTCCAGCACAGAATTGCGTCGTCTTCCCCGGCAGCCGCGCGGCCGCCGCAGGGTAGACGCGTTGTTGGATGCCGCGGCGGCCGAAATCAACTCCGCGGGTTACGAAGCGGCAACCATGAGCTCCATCGCCGCGCGCGCGGGCGCCGCGATTGGATCTCTGTATCAGTTTTTCCCCAATAAGGCCGCGATTGTACAGGCCCTGCGTCAGCGATATTGCGATGAGTTCGAACGGATGTGGGCGCCGCTGGCAGGTGAAGCGAGTGGTCTATCGTGGGAAGAGTTGGTGATCCGGTTGGTGGACTCGACGGTGATATTTGTCGAGCAGCATCCCGCCTTTCTGGCCTTGCTGGATGCGCCCGCCATCCATGCGCCAAGCGCCGCGCGGGAAAGATTTCAGCACCTTGTCGCTACTATGCTTCTTGCCCGGAGGCCCCGTACCTCGCCGGAGAGAGCACTGCTGCTCGCCACGATGACGCTGCAGATGATTAAGGCGATGAATTTTCTCTATCGGGACCTTTCTCCGCGAGAGCGCGCGCCTTATGTTCGGGAATTTAAAATATTGCTCCAGCAGTATCTGGAATACCGAGTCGATCATCGAATCAAGTGACAGGCAACTGAAAATTACAAAAAATAGTGGCGACCCTCCAGGGCATTGGGTTGCCACGAAGCCCAAGACAATTAGCTTGTCATCAACAGGAGGATCAGGAATGCTGCGAAGTCACCCGCCTCGTTCGGGGTTAGTTCTATTTGTAGGAGCTCAGTTGTTGGCCCTGAGCGGCTGTGGCGGCAATTCCCAGGTCAACGCGCAAGCGGGCGCGCCGCCCCCAACGGTGCAGGTGGCGGTGGTGGAGCGCCGCGATGTTTCCCTCACCAGCGAGTGGATCGCCACCATGGACGGTTTTATTAACGCCCAAATCAAGCCGCAGGTTTCAGGCTACCTGGTCCGCCAAAGCTATCGCGAAGGGTCTTTCGTTCGCAAGGGCGACGTGATGTTTGAGATCGATCCCCGGCCCTTCCAAGCGGTCCTTGACCAGGCGCAGGGGCAACTGGCCCAAAACCAGGCTCAGGTCATCCAGGCGCAAGCGCAGCTCGCCAAGACGGCTCAAGATGTTGCGCGCGACACCCCCCTGGCTCAGGCCAAAGCGATTGCGCAGAGCCAGTTGGACAACGATCTTCAGGCCAAGGCCGGGGCCGAGGCCGCTGTGGTGGCGGCGCGGGCGGCAGTGACGGCGGCCCAGGCAGCGGTGGAACAAGCCCAATTGAATTTGTCGTTCACCAAGATTGTTTCGCTGGTGGATGGCGTCGCCGGCATCGCGCAAGCACAGATCGGCGATCTGGTCAGTACGAGTTCCGTCTTGACCTCGGTATCTCAGGTGGACCCGATTAAGGTCTATTTCCCCATGTCCGAACAGGATTACCTCCGCGCCCAGAAAATTGGACCCCATACGGCAAGCGTCCAGAGCACGCCTCTTAAGGGGGTCCCGCTGACGCTGGTGCTTGCCAACGGCGACATCTATCCGCACACCGGCGAGGTTCTGTGGACAGATCGGCAGTTGGACCCCAGCACCGGAACGATTCGCGTGGCAGCGGCTTTTCCCAACCCGGGCAATATCCTGCGTCCGGGGGAATACGGGCGGGTAAGGGCAGTGACGGAAGAGCGACGCGGCGCGCTGCTCGTGCCCCAAGCGGCGGTGACGGAGTTGCAAGGTGGCTATCAGGTGGCGGTAGTGGGCAGCGATAACAAGGTAAGGATTCAGAATGTGCAGATTGGCTCTCAGGTAGGCTCGGATTGGATTATCAATGAGGGCCTTGAGTTGGGCGACCGTGTCGTGGTCGGGGGAATCCAATACGCCCGTCAAGGCGCTACCGTGAATCCCATGTTGGTTGCCGCAGGCAAGGAGGCGCGGTAGCCCATGGCTGAGTTTTTTGTTCGGCGCCCCATCGTTGCCATCGTCATCGCCATTATCACCATCCTTGCGGGACTGGTGTCCATTCGGTCGCTGCCGGAAGCGCAGTTCCCCGACATTGTTCCGCCCCAGATCATTGTCTCCGCCACCTATCCCGGCGCCGACGCCCAAACCGTTGAGCAGTCCGTTGCCACCCCCATCGAACAGCAGATGAACGGGGTCGACAACATGCTCTACATGCAGTCGACCAATGGCAATGACAACACCATGGCGCTGACCGTGACGTTTGATGTCGACACCGACGTCAACACGGATGAGGTCAACGTGCAGAATCGCGTGGCGCAGGCCGCGCCCAACCTGCCGCCCGATGTCACCCAGTTCGGGACCAGCATTCGCAAATCGACCGGGTTGCCTCTGCTAGCTTATGCTCTGTACTCGCCCCGGCGCACGCACGACTCGCTGTTTCTGGCGAATTACGCCAACATCAATGTGGTCGACCCCATCCTGCGTGTGCCCGGCGCCGGACAGGTTTTGTTATTCGGCGCCACCGATTACTCCATGCGGATCTGGATCAAGCCGCAACTTCTCGCCAAGCTTGGGCTGACGGTCGCCGACTTGGTTGGTGCCCTGAATGAGCAGAACACCGTCAACCCGGCCGGCCAACTCGCAGGCAACCCCGCGCCGCCGGGAACGCAGATGACCTATATCGTCCGCGCCCAGGGACGCCTGGTGACCGCCGAGCAATTTGGCCAGATCGTGGTGCGCGCCAATCCCGATGGCTCCGTGGTGCGACTCCAGGACGTCGCTCGCATCGAACTGGGCGCGCTCAGCTACAACGAGGTCTCACGCTTGAATGGACAGCCAAGCTGCATCGTCGCTGTCTTCCTGACTCCCGGCGCGAACGCGGTGGCGGTGGCTGACGGCGCGCGCCAGGTGATGGAGCAACTGAAGCGGCGATTCCCCCCGGACCTCGAATACACCACGTCGCTCGACACTACGCTGCCGGTGACCGAGGGCATTCACGAAATCCTGGTTACGCTGTTTATCGCGATGGGCTTGGTCATTCTGGTGGTCTATCTGTTCCTCCAGAATTGGCGGGCCACATTGATCCCAATGATCGCGGTTCCGGTTTCGCTGATCGGAACCTTTGCGGTTTTCCCGGCGCTGGGCTTTTCCATCAACACCCTATCGTTGTTTGGACTGGTGCTCGCGATCGGCCTCGTGGTGGACGACGCGATTGTGGTGGTAGAGGCGGTGGAGCATCACATTGAAGAAGGGATGAGCCCGCGCGCCGCGACGCTCCAGGCGATGCGCGAGGTTTCCGGCCCGGTCGTCGCGATCGCTCTCATTCTGGCCTCGGTATTCACCCCCATGGCCTTTATGAGCGGCATTCAAGGGCGGCTGAACAAGCAGTTCGCAGTCACCGTGGCCATTTCGGTGATTATTTCGGCCTTTAATGCGTTGACGCTCTCGCCGGCGCTTTCGGCCATGTTGCTGCGCCCGCGCAAACCTTCCCGCGGCGCAATGGGCGGATTCTTCCGCGGCTTCAATTGGGTTTTCAATAAATTCAAGAATGGCTACGTGGACGTGAGCCACGGCTTGATCCGTAAGGCGGTGATCGGGGTTCTGATTTTAGCGGCCTTCCTGGGCGCCGATCTCCTGGTGGGCAGGAAGCTGCCCACCAGTTTTCTGCCCGATGAAGATTATGGTTTTTTGTTTCTCAGCGTGCAGCTTCCGCCCGCCGCTTCGCTGGAACGTACCGATAAGGTGACGCGCAAAATCGAAGCCATCCTGGCCAACACGCCGGGAGTGCAGACGTCCACGACGATCGATGGATTCAGCCTTCTAACCCGCGTATCGACCACCAACAATGCGTTCTTCTTTGTAAACCTCAAGCCCTGGTCGGAGAGAACGTCCCCCGATCTTGAGGCCAAGGCCATTATGGCAAATATCAATCGCCAGTTGTTCGCTCAGGTGCCGGAGGCCGTTGCTTTCGTCTTCAGTCCACCCGCCATTCCCGGGTTCGGCAGCGCCGGTGGCTTCTCGTTTTGGCTGCAAGACCGTAGCGGCGGCTCGGCCGACGAGCTTGATCAGGACCTCCAGACGTTTCTCCAGGCAGCGCGCAAGCGTCGTGAACTGATCGGGGTCAATGCGCAATTCTCGGCGAAGACGCCACAGATGTTCGTCAGCGTGGACCGCGACAAGGCCCTGAAGCAAGGGGCGGCCATCAGCGACGTTTACCAGACTCTGCAAGCGTCGCTCGGCGGACTCTATGTGAACCAGTTCAACCGCTTCGGCCGCCAGTGGAAGGTGTTCCTCGAGGCCGAAGCGGAGGATCGAGCCTCCGCCTCTGCTATCAACCAATACTATGTGCGTAATCGTGCGGGAAACATGGTTCCGCTCTCCACCCTGGTCTCCGTTCAGCCCACTCACGGGCCGGATTACACAAACCGGTTCAACTTGTTTCGCGCTGCGCAAGTGATCGGATCGGCGGCGCCCGGGTATAGCTCGGGCCAGGCGCAGGCGGCGCTTGTTCAGGTAGCGCATGACACGCTGCCCGCCGGAATGGGTTACGATTGGGCCGACCTCTCCTATCAGGAAAATAAGGCTGCAGGGACGGCGGGCATCATCTTTGCGCTCTCCCTGCTGGTCGTCTTTTTGATTTTGGCGGCACTGTATGAGAGTTGGTCGCTGCCCTTTTCGGTGCTTCTCTCGGTGCCGGTGGCAATCCTCGGCGCGTTCGCCGGACTCTACTTGCGCCACTTCGACCTCGATATCTACGCGCAAATCGGTCTGGTGATGCTGATCGGCCTGGCGGCCAAGAACGCCATCCTGATCGTAGAATTTGCGCGCGATGAAATGGCCAAGGGGCGCGCGGTTGTCGACGCGGCTCTGGAGGGCGCCAAGCTGCGGCTGCGCCCCATTCTGATGACTTCCTTCGCGTTCATTTTGGGATGCGTGCCGCTGGCGATCGCGTCGGGTTCCGGCGCCGAGGGCCGTAAGATTCTGGGCACTGTGGTGGTGACCGGAATGCTGGCGGCGACGGCGCTGGCCATCTTCCTGATACCGGTTTTATTCGTGTTGTTCGAGACCATCGCGCTCAAGCTCGGCAAAGCCGAAGCGGCGCACGGCGGCCACATGATCGCGCCGCCCAGTGTGCCGGAAGGAGGCCACTAATGGCGCGCGCGTGCTCTCACGGGGTATTCATCGCGCTCGCGGCCCTCATGGCCTCCGCCTGTACGGTGGGCCCGAACTATCATCGGCCGGCCGTCAGTGTTCCGCCAACCTATCGCGGCGCGCCGGCTTCCCCGGCCTCGACCGCCGCATCTTTTGGCGAGGAGAAATGGTGGGAGGTTTTCCAAGACCCCCAACTTCAGGTGTTGATTCGCACCGCCCTGAAGCAAAACTATGATGTGCGCATCGCCGCATCCCGCATCCTTCAAGCCCAGGCGCAACTGGGCATCGCGCGAGGCAATCAGCTCCCGACGGCGGGAGCGATTGCGGCGGGAAACGACCAGCGTGCTCCCAAATCAAGCCTTTTTGGGGCGTATGACACCAGCTACAACGAGCTCGGTCTGGCCTTCCAATGGGATCTGGATTTTTGGGGCAAGTACCGCCGCGCCACAGAGGCCGCTCGTGACGAGTTGCTGGCCAATAATTGGGCGCGGCAACAGGTGATCAGCTCACTGGTGGCGAGCGTTGCCTCAGCATATTTCATTCTCCGGGCGCAGGATTTGCAGCTCCACATTTCCCAGCGCACCCTGGCCTCTGACCAGGATTCGCTGCGACTCACCCAATTGTTAGTTGACCACGGGGCGACGTCGTTGCTCGATGTGCGCCAAGCGGAGCAGTTGGTCTATAACGCCTCGGGGGCCATCTCCACCATCGAGAAGCAGATCCGGCAGCAGGAGGATTTGATCAGTACGCTGCTTGGCCAGAACCCCAGCGATGTGGCGCGCGGATTGGAGTTGACCGGAGAGCCGCATTTGCCGGAGGTTCCCACGGGATTGCCATCATCGCTGCTCGAACGCCGGCCCGATATTCGCCAAGCCGAGGCGCAGTTGATGGCGGCGAACGCGCGCATTGGCGTGGCCAAAGCCGCGTACTTTCCGAACATCAGCCTGACCGGCGTAGGCGGCTTCCAGAGCATTCCCCTCACGCAATTATTTACAGGACCGTATGGGATGTGGAATTTTACCGGCCAGCTTGCGCAACCCCTTTATGCCGCCGGCACGTTGAAGGGTGCCGTGCGGTTGGCGCAGGCGCAACAACAGGAAGCGGAACTGAGTTATCAGCGAACCATTCAGCAAGCGTTTCGCGATGTATCCGATGCGCTTATTGCCTACGAAAAGGATCGTGAGTTTTTGACGCAGCAGGAATCGCTGACGTTCTCCGCCAAGGATGCAAGCCGCCTCTCCGATATCCGCTATCGCGGGGGCGCATCGAGCTATCTGGAAGTCCTCGATAGCAACACTCGCACCTATGCCGCCGAACTGACTCTGGCACAAGCCGAGCTCGGTGAATTGTTGGATTATGTACAGATTTACCGCGCCCTGGGTGGCGGATGGCAGCACTAGGCAGCCCGGGTAGCTGACCCGTAAGCGCTAACTTAACACCAACGGGGTGGCGCCGACCCGCGGAGCGGCGACATCCTTTAGCCCATGGCGACCCAGCCGGGGGATGGGAACGGGCACTAACACTCATGGGTAGCCGCGTAGGGGCGGCATCGGGAGCGGACGAAGGCGCGGTCTGATGGCTGCGTGGGCGGATGCCGCCCCTTCCGGGGCTGACTTGATCGGCCCGGCATTTTTCCCACGGGTTCGCCGTGGGCTACACGATTTCGCCCGCTTTGCGGGCTTTTCTACCATACACGCTAGAGTAGGCGCGTTGCCGAATCGCTCGATTCTCTCCCTCGAAGCGGGAAACCATGAATAGCCGTAGGTGAAGAAACCCCGGGCCCGAACCACGTCCGGCCGTGGAGGGGCCGACCTTGCCGGTTGTCAACCCCGTCAGGGTTGAAGGGTTCCCCGGGTCCTGTCCTCCGCAGGTTAAGACCTGCGGCTCATCACGGTTTGCCCCTTCGGGGCCGATCAGCAGACCGCTTACTCTAGCTCCTATGCCTCCGTAGGGGTGGCCAATTCACGTTCCGCCAGAAGTTCCAGCAGATGTGACAGCACCTCGTCGCGGTCGCGGCCGTTGAGCGCCAGGGCCAATTGGGCGGTGAGCAATCCGTAACGGGCGCCGAGGTCGTAACGCCGCCCGGTGTCTTCGAGCGCCAGGTACTGTTCCTGCCGGGCAAGTGAGGCGAGGGCGGCGGAAAGCGTGACGCTGCGGTTGAGGTCGCTCTCAAGCATATGCCCCAGCAGATCCATCAGCGTGGGGGTGAAAACGTGAATGCCGAAGAAACACAGGTAGTAACCCGCGCGGATTCCCGGCACCAAAAGGCGCTGTTCTGCCTCGGTGGGCGTCGGTTTCTCAATGACCGTTTCCACGCGATAAACGCCGGTCCGGCCCGACATCCGGCGCCCCGCCACGGCGCCAAAATGCGAGAGCAGGCTTTCCCGCGTCGCTTGGACACCGGAGGCGCAGCACGACTCGGTTTCCGCCAGCGCCACCAAGCGCTCGACGCCGAGCTTGGCCGCACTCACGTAAAGATGATCGCCAACCATGTGCAGGAAGGGCTCCTGGCCCACAAACTCCCGCGCACTGTAAATGGCATGGCCATACCCCCGCGGCGGGTGCTGCTGGGCGACAAACCGAACTGCGCCGGCGAGGTTTCCCGCGGCTTGGGCGTACCGGGCCTCGTCGCCGGGCCACACGACGACGCAGATTTCGCCGATACTCCCGGTGAGGGCTTGTTCAATCAGGATGTTGAGAACGGATTTTTCCACTCCGTCCTGGATGAGGGTCTGGAGCGGAAGCGCCCGCTGGTTTCCTCCCGCTGCTGTAATCACGGCCTTTCTGATCCGCACGTTTAACGCTCCTATCCCGGCCTTCAAGGGGACCCGCGATTTCAATAGACGGCGGGCGGCGGGGCCGGAGGCGAGCATTATACTCGACGCCGGGCGCCGTGATGGTCAAGTAGTGAGAGATGGTACGCGCGACTCAAGTGAATGAGCAAACATAGGTCGGGCAGATTACCCCGATGAACCGGGGTCACGCCCGCGCTGCGACCACTCCATCCCCGCTTTCACTTTTGTGTGGCGCAATGTGGGGAGATCAGCTTGCTGGATAATTTGAAATTTGAGATTTCAAACTTGAGATTTGAAACTTGAAAGGAATAAAGATAGGAGTGACCTGATGGCAGGCGCGAGAGTGCGCCCGACTGCGCGGGGCGGCAGCCGGGCTCGCCATCTCAGATCTTACTGCCCCGCTTGGTACTGCCAAGAAATCCGCGATGGAGGGTTCGCGGACGACGCGGCAGTGATGGTGTTGCTAAGCATGTTCGTAGACACCGAAGTGGAGGGGAACCACGGCGGCGCAAAGCCGACTCGTGCTTGGAACCGTCGGTCAAAGTAGACATTCGAACTGCTCATGCTGACGCTCGCCGCCCTGTTTTCCATGCGGCCGCCAATATTGGTCCATGTCCCCACGGAGTTGCCGGTTTGCAGGTGTCCAATACTACTGTTGGTTACTCCCGCTTGCGAAATCATGGCAACGCTGGCGTCTGTCTCGATATTGGATCCGGAAGTGGTGGGGCTAAGGATGAAATTTCCGGTGGCTGTGAAGATTCCGAGGACCTGATTCATGTTCTCATTCCCTGGAATCAGGGTATCCGCAGGATCGCCATTACAGCAGGCCGGACTGCTTCCTGAGATGACTTGATTGGCGCTGGTGGTTACCGGCTCCTTCGCATAGGTGATATTACCCGTCTGCGTAATGTTTCCGTTCGCGGTCAGGTTGACCATACTGTTGTTTTGGATGGCCGCTCCCGACGAGGGGCCGCTGATGCTCACACTGTCGTCCACATAGACCATGGTCGCGGCCTGTGCGGGCGAGGTCAGCAGGTCCTCAGGAACCCCGCTCAGACTTAAGTTTGTGGTCGCTCCGTTGGTGGTGGAGTTACTCGTGCTGTTCCCGGAAAAACTACCCGGCGTACCCGGCGTGCAACCCGACGAGCCCGAGTTGCTACAACTGCTGCTGCCGGTTTTGGTTACAGTGGAGTTGGCGTTTTGGGTGTAGGCAGAAACCGTCGTCGTTCCGCTCGTCCCAGACACTGGGTCAACGGTTACTGTGGTGAAGGTCGTGGGGGTCGTCGTGGTCGTTTGCTGCTGGTAACTAGCTGTGCAGGTTGTAGTCTGACTATGACCGGACCCTGAAGTCGAGCAACTCGTGCTCCCTACTTGGCTGACCACCGCCGAACCCGTCGTCGAACCGAATGTCTGCGCAATGGTGAAAACCTGGGCCGAAGGGTTCGAGGCACCGCCGGCGCCATTCGCAGTTGACATCGTCAGGCTGGTGGCGACCGAACTGCCCCCCTCCACATACACTCCCCCCCCATTGCTATTGAGGGAGCAAACTCCCGCCGTGCAGGTATAGGGAAGATAAACTCCCGAACTGGCGCCGCCATCAGGGTAAGGAGTTTGAGTGACATCCTGCAAGACCGCATTCATCTGGGTATGGGTCGGCTGGGGTGGCGCCGGAGAAGTGAGACTGCCGCAAACATTGGTGCCTTCGCCACAACCCTTGCCGTCCAGAACGGCCCACTCCTGGCTGAACGTATTCGTGGGCAGGGTGACGGGGGTTACATTCAGGTTGTAGCCGGACTGGAAGGAAGGATTGACCGTTGACTTGTCAGAAAAGGTGTACGGGACCGTAGCGCTATTTACGCAAGAGCCACCATCGTAGAAGCTGAAGTCGGCGCCCGTCTGGGAAACGGGATCGGTGAAGGTATAGCCCGGACTGCTGCCGGTCGAGAGGTTCCATTGCCCCATGGCATACATGGGCCCCGTCAGGTAGCCCTGTACCAAGGCGCCCTGACACGCGGTGAAACTGTCGATGAAAGCGCCAAAGGCAGCAAAACTGGCGGTCGTGGAGGAGGTGCCGGATCCCTGGGTGATGTTCACGGTAATGGCGCCGGTTTCGATGATTTGGGCCGTTTCACTGCCCTGCGAGGTGCCCTGTGACGTTAAGGTGTAATCGTATACGTACTGCCAATTAGTGTAATTGCCGGACGTCCCCGTGGGCGTGGGCGCGCTGGGGAGAGTAACACTTGCGGTGACCGTGAAGCTCGCGGGTACAGAGCTTGCTGCTGATCCAGAGTTTAGCGAAGTGCTCGTGCTGTAAAGATTGTTAACATAAGTAGCGGCACTGGTCGCCAAATTATCCCCGGCCGAGGTGGCTACGGATTGGAGTGTAGGCCAAGTCGAGGGAGCATTGGCCGGGGTATTGAAATAGGTGTAGATTGCCTCCCGGCCCATGTTCAACCCCGAATCGGCCGCGTAAAAAGAGCCCCGGAAATTCTTATAGTAACCATTGATCATCAGATCGGAGCTGCTGGAAACCACTGCCGCCAAGCCGATCACCGACAGCAGAAAGAGCAGAAGCAACGTGATGATCAGCGCAACGCCGCGATCCCGGAATCGTTCCATGCCATCACCCGGGCTAGGCGTGACGTGAGGAATCTTCGGAAAGGAGCAAGTGCGATTCGATTGATTGTTCATAACACACCTCATTGATCTCTCATCGACATGTTCCTAGGGTTTATGACCACAGACGCGCCCAAGACTTGATAGGGCCCCCCATCGAATTGGTTGCGGTAAGAAACCGTGGCGTTCGGTGGTGTCCGTGCCAGGATGCTTACGCGAACGGACCGGACCAGCGTGAAATCGTTGTTGAAACCTCCGAGCGTATTGGTGGCGGCGCTGGCGTTGTAGTAATAATTCCCGGTCGTATCGTTCACCAAGGCCGCCCCGACCTTGAAACTCACGAGTTGGTCCATCACTTCAGCCGCGGTCCCCCCCTTCACTTGGCGCATCAGCTTGGGGTCGTCGGCGTTGGTTGTGTCGACATAATAGGTAATAGGCGCCAAACGTATAACCCAGTCAGTTGTGGGGCTACTTTGATAAAAATTCACCCCCCGATAAGTCGAGAGAGCATCGGTGGTAAGACAGAGCCCGGTTCCAGCCGGCGGGCACGGAGAATCGCTCGGGTTAATGCCGCCAGGATCAGACGGTGTAGTGGTGGGTGCGCTAGTCGACGTAAAATGGAGCACGATATTCGAGCCGGATTGTGTGGCATTGGCCGTCAAAGTTATCGTCGTAAAGGGTGTGCCGGCGCCACTGACGACCATCAGTTCGTCGCCGGCAAGAAAGTGGCTGTAATACGTGGCGGCGGTACCCGTGCTCGGAACGACACTTACGGTCGTGGCCGTTGCGGTGTCGAGGTTTGCCGCAAGGTTGCACGCGGGAGTGTTGCGGTCCGCCAGAATAAAGTTGACCGTATCAAAGCAGCTCGAGCTGAACTGGTAATTCGGAGCTCCGGTATTGCAAGCGGTGGAGGGATTTTGATTTTTGATGTCGACGCCCACCGGCCATGCGGGGGCGTACGCGCCCAAATCCAATCCGTTCGCGGAATTAGCCGCGTCCAGTTGGACTTGCGTGAGGGCGTTGCGGACGGCAATATTCAAACCCGACAGCCCTTGTTGCTGGGTCAGGGCTTGCTGCTGGTAATTGAAGAGCGTGAAGGCGGCGGAGCTGACGGTTATAAAAACAGCGACTGCCACCAGCAACTCGATGAGCGTAAAGCCCCGAGCGGGGGGAAGACGAAGGGTGCATCGAGATTGAACATTCTTCGCGGTCATGGTCGCACCGTGCTCATTTGAAAAGTAACCGGGGGCTGAACTGTATTATCCATGAGGATAACCAAGACGGTGATCCTGGTGAGCCCCGTGACCGGCGTGTTCGCTTCAATCAGCCACTGCCGATTGAAGGTCTCGCCGGAAGGCGCCGTAGTGGTAGGCGCACTGGGGTAACCGTAAGTGGTGTTCCAATGCCAAAGGCCATCGGCGGTAAACGTTTGGGTAACGTACTCAACCGTCGAACCACTCAGGATTTCGTAAGTTTCGTTCAGGGCGCCGGAGGAGTTATTCAACGTCACCGTATCGTAGTAGTCGACGGAAAAGGTATTGCCGCTGACGGTTTCACTCACGGGCCCGAGATTGGTCGGCTCGATCTCCCCCGCCGAATTCGTCGTCCAGGCGACACTGCCTCCCGCCAAGTGGGCTCGGGGGTCCGAAAGGGAATAACTGCATAGGTCCTCAAGCTTTTCTGACGCGAAGGTGGCCGCGAGCGACATGTACCGGGAGCGGATGCTGCCCTTGTAGACGTCCGCCATCAAGAAGGCGATGGAAATCAGCCCGATGGTAAGAACCACCAGAGCCACCATGACTTCCATCAGCGTGAAACCGGCATCCGGCTCTGCGCCCCTAGGGCGTAGTGACAGCGACATTTCCCACACTCGAGACCGTAAGGGTATTTGACCAACCGGCCGTCGCATAGGCAAGGCCGGTAGTATGATTAATGTTAGCAATCTGGAATACCATGGACGAAACGCCAACTGGGGGCGTGGTGATTTCCGTCACCGTCCCGTTGGCGCTGAATTGCATGGTTATGGTCCGGCTAATGACAACGGTGTCGGGCCCCGAAATGGGAACGGCCGACAGGACATTCGAAAACGACGTAGCCGGGGGAGCTTCGTTCAGGACCTGGTACGAATTCGTTGAGGGAGTAAACGTAATCTGGTAGGGATAACCATGCATTATCGCCAGATAGCGAGTCGACTGGATGGCTCCCGTGGCCGAGGACACGGCAGCCGTCAACTGGTAGCTGCGCACGCCGTTAACGGTCACGGGGACCGCCAATATCGTCAGAACTGAGCCGACGGTTATAACCATCAGCAGTTCAAGAAGTGTGAGTCCGGTTGTTGCGCCCCGCTTCACGATCAGGCCAGCCTCCCTGACGAAAGTTTCGTTCTCGATGTGTCGACATTTGCCCCGTGCTCTACCGAATCGCACCCATGCCTCCAAAGGCACCCATAACCCCAGATAATTCGCCCCTGCATTGTGGCGTGGTCGGGGCGGCCGAACAATAGTACCCCGGTACCATCGAGGGATTCGTATCGGACTTCGGTTACGCTGGAACGGGAGAGGACGGTGGAGGGATAGGCGAAGGCAGCAGAAGAGGTGGGTGGGAAAGGGAGACGGTCGGGGTAGGTAGTTCCCCGCCCAGCCCCGGTATGAGCCGGGCAGCAGTTGACGCGCCGGACGGGCGCCGGTCTGATCAGAGGGTGGCGCAGGCAGCGAAGGTGGTCCGTGTAGGGCTGAAGACCGCCCGTACGCGTGGGGGCCGCGCCGGGACGCTGTTAATGTTGCCAGTCATCTTGTACTGAGATAGCATTCACCTATGACCCCTAACATTATGGCCGGGCGAGCCAGAACCGTGTTCGTAGCAGTGTGCTTGATGGCGAGCGTGGCCGGACTCACCGCTTCAGCACAAGACTCGCAGAGTGCGCCGGCTTCGAAATCGACCGCACAGCCTGTATCCATTTACGAAGAAAGACCTATTAACTGGAGGACCATCGTCCCCGACGTCCTACGCGACCAAAAGACCATTTGGACGTTCCCTGGCAAGCTGGCTCGCGGGGATGATTGGAAACCAACCCTTGTCATTGCTGCCGCCGTGGGAGGATTGGTGGCGCTTGATCCGCACGATACTTCTTACTTCCGAACCACCACGAAATTCTCGGAATTCAACCGTGGGCTGAGCGGAACGAATGCGCTTATCGGTACGGCGCTGGTCCCGGCTTCCTTCTATGCCCTGGGATTGGTGCGGAAGGATTCGTATGCCACTCACACCGCCCTGCTGGCCGGCGAATCGGCGGTCGACGCCGAGATTCTCGGCTGGGTCTTGAAGAATGCCACCGGGCGCTTGCGGCCGAGTGCCATTCCGCCAGGAGGCAGCTATTCCGACACATGGTTTCAAACCTACCACCCTCTACTCCGCGCCGACGCGAGCTTCCCCTCGGCACACGCTCTCGCAGCCTTTTCTGTCGCTACGGTCTTTGCGCACCGCTACGGGAAGCATCGATGGGTCCCTTGGGCCGCCTACGGAGCAGCTACCTTGGTGGGCTTCTCCCGCGTTACCTTGCAGGCGCACTTCCCCTCCGACGTCTTTGCCGGCGCCGCGTTCGCTTACCTCATCAGCCGGTTTGTAGTCCTGCCGGGGCGAGAGCCGGAGGATTAAACTCGTTGCGAGCGATCTTGTTAACGAGGTGAGACGGAGGTGGACTTCAATGGACGCGGGAGGCTTGGCGATGCCCGTTACGGATGGAAACTAACGGGAGCGGCTCACCAAGTGCTGAGCGCATTGTAGGACGGGTTGGTCTAATCTGAGGTCTTCAAAGCGGAGCGGGACAAGAGGTTTTTGGGATGAGCGGTAATTTGGAGGGACAAGACGTTGTTGCTTTTTGGCCTTGCGGCCAGGAAGGGGAAAACCCAAAGCTCATGCTGGGCGAGGATCGAAAACTCCAGATCCCTATGAGTTAACCAGTCGGCTCGGGCCCGCAGCGCCGTCTGTGATCCTCCATGCGGTAGAAGGTCTGCGCTTACCTTGTGCTCACGCCCCCCAACTTGGATGCGCTTTCGCGGCGAGAGCCAATAAGTACTGCTGATGTCGAACGCCGACCCACGCCTGCCCACCGCGTCGCCCATCAGAAAGCCCTTGTTCATGTAGGCCTCTTTATAGAAGAAGCTGGAGTAAGCCTCCTCTCCATGGTGGGTATTGGCAACCTCAAGGCGAAAATCAAAGTTTCGGAGATGGGGGATTGCCGATAAATATAGCCCCGGATTGTACATGGCTCGAGAGGGGTTCACCACGGGGTTTACATCGTCTTCGCTGAAGAAGTCGCCGTATGCCGTCACCCACTTGCGAAGATGCGGGAGGCGGTAAGAATAGTCGAGGCCGCCCTGGCGCTTTCCAGGGAAATTGTGCGGGTTAGCAACACAGCAAGTGTCGCTAACGCTTAAGTAGGTGGCGAATAAATTGTGAAGGGTAAAAGGGATGCCCTGACCGAAGGCCTCCGTAGTACGGGAGACGCCAAATTCCCAGTTGGGAGTGGGTTTGAACAGGATCTTCTCTCCGTGAAAATAAGGCCCACGGGGGTACTCGTTGCCTGAGAGCCTGCCAAAGAATGCCTGCACCCGCACGGGGCCCAGATACGCAAGAAACGACGGAAGGACAATGGGCTCCACCTGATTGACCTTGACCATGGGCAACGGGTCGGCGTTGTCACTCATCAACATGCCACCCATGGTCCCTGGCCCCCACCACAGGCTCTGCTTCCCGGCGGCGATATCGAATATGCCCAAGCGCATGCCAATGTAAGTGTCCAGAAGATCGAAGTGGTCAACTGTTCCTGTGGCTTGGGAAGAAGGGACGGAAGAGATTCCCAGCATCTGCTCGAGGGATGACTGCTGCGACGCTGTCAGACCGGCATAGGCAGGAGAGAATTGATACTCACCGCGAATGTAGGCAAAGAACCTGCCCCGCTCAGCTCGTGCGGAAAAACCGGACACGTTGTTATAACCGGTGTTATAGGGCCGGCCGAAATCGTCCCAGAGCGTCTGGCCGAAGTTGTAACCGTCGCGTAATGGCGTCCCGGCAATTCCCATCGACCGGGTATAAAGGGATTCCACGCCCGCTTGGCGCGACGGGCTGCCATTGAGGACGTCGATCTCGATGCTGAACTCTTGCCTGAGAGCATCGTAGAGCTCCATGGACTCGCCGGTCGTGATGCCTGCATTCAACATATTTTCATCGGCGTCCAACACCAATTGAGCACACTGTATCCGCGTCCAGGGGCGCAAGCCCACGAACTGCTTGTTGATGGTCCCCAGGCCTGCCAACCGATCAAGCGCAGGATAGACCCAGCTATCCAAGGGAACGTAAACGGACCCCGTCGGCGCATCAGCCAATGCCACCGCGCCCGGCAAGAGAAGCAACGCCATCGCCCAGCCGAGCAACCGCTGGACCGTCGCCCAATAAATCGTGCGGGGAGATCGAGTTACTTCAAAAACGGGCTGTCTCTCTTGGCCTTCGGGACACCGTTGAGAGCAACTCGCGTGGATATTTGATGGCAATACGAACCTTCAGGCACGGTGGGCCGGCACAGGTCGGGGACCAGCGGCCGAATCTTGAAACAGCCCAAGGACATCGGGCAGTTCTATATTCGCAAAATTGGGAATCACGAGATCCGCCCCCGCGAGGGCTAGCTCTGTGCCCCTATGCCCCGCGGCAACGCCAATGCACTTCATGCCGATTCCCTTTACCACCTTCACGGCGGTAATGGCGTCCTCGAGTACAAGCACTTCGGAAGGCCGGGTCTGGAGCAGTTCAGCAGCCCGCAGGTAGATGCCGGGGCTCGATTTACCGCCCGGCACGTCATCGCCGGTGAGAACCGCCGTGAATCGATTGGCAAGCCCGTGGTTCTCCAGCATTCTTGACGTCCTCATTCTCGAGGCGCTCGTGGCGACTGCGATGGGCATCGAAGCGGAATCGACAAGGTCCAAAAACACTTCGAGCCCTTGGATAAGCTGAACTCGATCTTCCTGCTGCCGAAAGATGGCTTCCTTCTGCACCGCAAAGAGCTTCGCTTGGTGAGGTGTCAACGGACCCAAAAAATGGTGTAAGATCTCCTCCCGTGTTGCGCCTTCTAAAACGAACTCGAGGTCCACATCTGACACTTCTTTTCCGGCACCACGCAATAGCTCGCGCCAAGCCATGCAATGAATCGGATGGCTGTCAAACAAGACTCCGTCCATGTCAAAGACTAAAGCGATCCTCATCGTTTCTATAGCCCCGGCCAATCCGATTGGGCTTGCCGGTAATTCTCCATCGTCCCAATATCCAGAAGGAACTCCGGGATGGGATAAGCGAACATCCGTCCGGCAAGACGGGGAAGCACATCAAACCCAATATCGGCCGGAAGCTTCCTCGGAAGCACTTCTAATAACGCCTGGGTGCCAATCAGGATACCAGAAAACGCAAGATTTCCAGGGGGATCCGTTGGCTTTTCCACAAAATGTTCAATTCGACCCAAGGGGCCGAGAACGGCAATTCCGCATCTCCCGGGGTCCGGGACATGGTAGACCCCCAGGGTTGCTGCGCTCGGATGACCCGCATGAAATCGAAGCATGTTCTCCAAATTCACGTTGGTAAGAACGTCGGCATACAGAACCAAAAAACTCGGGTCGGCGCCGATCCACGATCGATTGGCCACCAGGGTTCCGGCACTACCCAGAAGCTCAGGTTCTTCCGCCAGTGTGACTTGGTGGTCTGGAAAGCGGCCCCGCAAGAATTCACGCACTTGAGCACCATTTGCGTGAGCGTTGACGAGAACCTCCGTAATGCCGAAATTCTCCAGGAGCTTCAACCAGATTCCCAGCAGTGGCTCCCCTCGAATAGGAACCAAGCACTTGGGAATTGTATCGGTCAATGGCCGTAAGCGGCTTCCGACTCCGGCCGCAAGCAGAAAGGCTTTCATTTCCAGCCCTCAATCAGAGCGAGTGGTGGTGATGGTTTGAATCTACGAGACTAAGAGAGCGGGCCTGTTAAGAGAGGGAACTCCGAAGTTCTGATGCGGGCGCTCCGTCGGAGAGGGAAAGGGTCCACCGCAGCCCACAGCGTCCGTCGCCGTCCAGGAATGGATCGTTAACAAGAACGCGGGCCCCTTGATAGTCGAACTCGAATACCAACTCGTGGAGACCCTCCTTGCCTAGAGCGTCGCGAACCTGCTGTTGGCAATCCTTTTCGCAGTACAACAACAAGAATCCACCGCCACCGGCGCCCGTGATCTTGCCCCCAATTGCTCCATTGTCGCAGGCAGTTGCATAGAGATGGTCGATCCGGGAATCAGAAATTTTTTCGGATACCTTTCTCTTCGCATTCCAAGCCTCGTCGAGAAGGCAACCAAACTCTCTCAGGCTGCCCGCCAGTAGGGCCTTGCGCATCTTGTCGGCAAGGAGTCGAATTTGATGGAGTGAATCCATGGCGACGCCATGAGATTTCCGCGTGGCCTCTTCCTGAGCTTTCAGAATAGTCCACGAGTTGTGGGAAGACCCGGTGAAGAAAAGCATCAGGTTATTCTGCAATTCGCGAAGGACATCCACGGGTAGGTCGAGAGGGTCCACCAAGGTGCTGCCGTCGGGGTTAAAGGAAATATAGTTCAACCCGCCGTAGGCAGCTGCATATTCATCTTGCTTCCCCACCCCCATCCCCAAAACATCGTGCGTAATGTGAAAGGCCTTTTCAGCCAACTCCTGTTTGGTTATGGGTAACCGCATGTAAACCGCGAGGGCCTTCAGGATGTTGACGCAAACGCTGGCGGACGAACCCAGCCCCGTACCGGGCGGAATCTCAGAGGCGAGGAACAGATTTAAGGGTGTCTGAACGGCACAGTATTTCATCACTGCCAGCGGAATGCTCAGTGGGGCTCCTACTGCCTTCATCTCCGAAATGTCTTCCCAAGTTTCAATCACTCGCAAATCTGATGAGATGACTTGGATCTTGTCATCACTGCGTTTGGTCAGAATCGTGTAGAAATATTTGTTGATGGCCGTGCTGAGGACGGCCCCCCCGTGCCTTTCGTAGTAAGCGGGCAAGTCGGTTCCGCCGCCGCCAAAGCTGATTCGAACGGGACTGCGAACTATGAGCATACGTTCACCCCCTTCATTGAGCGACATGGCGGGAGAATACTGACGCCGACGGACCACTGCCCGAACGCGGAGCGGCAGGCGGCTCGTCGACGGCAGACAATCTCGCGAAGAGTGTCCAAATGGTTTCGAGGAGCAGAATGAGGTCAAAAATGGGAGTCCAGCGGACCATATATTGCAGGTCGTACCGAGTCTTTTCCTCCGACGAGTGCTGCTCGCGGAGACCATTTACCTGGGCCAAACCGGTAATCCCCGGCCGAATATTTAGCCGCTGCCGCTGCCACTCGGAATACTCACCGATTCGCTTCAAAGTCTCCGGCCGCGGTCCGACCAAGCTCATCTCTCCCTTGAGTACATTGAACAATTGGGGAAGTTCCGAAATGCTGAGTTGACAGAGCAACCGCTCCCAACGCGGCGCGTTAACGGCATGGCGATCGACATTGAGCTTGTACATGCTAAAGGGTTCACCGTTTCGCCCGCCACGCACCTCCCTCAGCAACGGATTCCGGCCGAGCAACTTCAGAGCCAGGGAAGAGATTGCAATGAAGGGAAGTGCCAGCAACAACAGAGGCACGCCGAGGATCAGATCGACCGTTCGCTTGAAAACTGCGACTCCTCGTGAATGCGGCACCCCTTCAAGAGCAACGAGTGGAACCCCTTCCAATTCCCGCAGGCTGGCGCGCGAACAGTACAGTTCGTAAGGCTGGGGTACGAGACTGACGCGCATTCCCTTCCCGAGGCAGCGCGCCAAGAAATGCTGAACCTCCGGCACCGGCGGGTGGTCCAGGCAAACAATTAACTCCTGCACGCCTTTTTCCTTAAGAACATTCAGTACATCCAAAGAGCTCAGTTCGGAAGTATCGCCAACAAAGTGATTGTCTCGTCCGTTGCCTGGCGGCGTCCAGGGATTCAGAATGCCCACGACCTCGTAAAGCAGTTCGGGATGCCGCCTAATCCTGAGCGTGAGTTCGTGTGCGACCTTACCTTCTCCGACAATCACGACTCGTTGGGTTCTACCGATCCGGTGGTAGGCGCGAAGAACGCGATAGGCGACAACACGGACGAGCAAAACCAAGCAGCAGAAAATGATGGCGAAAAAGGCAAGAATAAGACGGGAGAAGTAAACTCTAGCCAAATAGGCGAGGGCTAAAACCACGCCCATCTGGATCGCTACTGCCAGAGCAAGGCGGCTCACCGTGGCCGGCAGAGACCATCCCGCGCTAAAGGGATCGAGCGACATGAACTCGTACAGCCCGAACCAGGAAACAAGGGCCCCAACTACGACCACTATTATTGCGTCCCACGGGCGCGGGTGGCTGAGGCGGGGGGCAACCGCTCCGCCATAGCGCAGCAGATACGCGAGAAGCAGCGCCACAGGGACTGCCAAGGCATCCGCCATCGTGACTACCAACCGTATAGGTGGCTTCGACATTCTTAAGTGTCCTGCGCTTTCCTAAGCAAACGGACTCGTAAAAGCAATCGCGTTCAGAACTCCCCTACGGAGATTCGCAGGCCCTCCGACCAAGGTCTTAGGGAAGTTTCCCCGACATCGAAGGCGGCGGATGCGGTCTACCGCAGATAACAGGAATGGTTACTCTCTTCACCTCCTCATTCGGCAGTCGCAGGTTCGACGAGCTCGATTCTCAACGCCCCGCGACGAGTACGACCCCGGCACGCTTCATGTCCGCGTAGGCATCGGATACTTCGGCGGGAATGCCCCCGATGGTTTCGACCCAATCGCGGAAGTCATCGAGGATCTGCGCCAAGTGGCGCCGCGGCTTCCAGCCGAGGTCCTGGAGTTTCGCGACGTTCGAGACACTATGGCGATTGTCGCCGAGACGATATTCATTTGGGAGCTCGATGGGCACGGGCGACCCCAATTTGGCACGAACCGCTTCGGCATATTCGAGAACGGAAGTGGCAACTCCGCTACCGACGTTGAAGGCCTGGTAATCGGCTTCATCCTTTTCCAAAACCGCCATGTTGGCAGCAACGACATCCTGAATATGGACGAAATCGCGAGTCTGCCGGCCGTCCTCGTAGATAACAAGGGGGAGCCCGCTCATGGCTCGGCTAAAGAATATGCGGCAGATGCCAGAATAGTGATTGAAAAGCGACTGGCGCGGTCCTTGGACGATCGAGTAACGCAAAGCTACGCTGGGAATCCCGTGCAACCACCCCAATCCCAGGGCCACACGCTCTTCTGCCAGCTTGGAAACCGCGTATTGGTTGAACGGGTTCGCATACTGTTCCTCAAGCCGCCACGGCTTTGATGGCTGGTGGCAGATAGGACACTCGATTTCCCACTGGCCTTTTTCGAACTGCTGCCGCGTGCGCGGTGCGGGCTGAAAGAACCCGTGTTCAGTGCAGGAAAACTGCCCCTCTCCATACACCGCCTGGGAGGAGGCCACGATTATCTTCTTCACGGGAAGCTTTTTCTGCACGACCAACTCATAGATCATTGCTGTCCCAACGGTGTTTACATGAAAGAAGCGCGAAAAATCCAGCATGTAATCCTGGTAGGCAGCCTGGTGCGAGATGACATCGACGCCTTTAAGGGCCTCCGCGAGCACCGCGCGGTCCGTTACGTCGCCATAGATGAACTCAGCTTTTTCCTGCAAATGGGGCGGACGGCCGTTGGGGTGAACTCTGGGGTCGAGATTGTCGAGAATTCGAACCCGATAGCCCTCTTGTAAAAATCGATCAACGAGATGCGAGCCAATAAATCCCGCCCCGCCTGTGACCAGAACCCGCATATAGTTATTTCTCCAGCAAAACCGTGAAGTATACTCGCCAATCAATAATTAGCAATATCTAATTTACTTACCGGTACCGGCAAAAACTGCCGTAAAGGTCTTTAGCAGGATTTTGAAGTCCAGCCAAAGTGACCAGTTGTGAATGTACTCCAGGTCGAGCCGCACCCACTCGTCAAAGTCTCTAACATCATTTCTGCCGTTGACCTGCCACAAGCAAGTGATGCCGGGCTTTACCGCGAGTTTGAGTTTCTGAAAGTCAGTAAACTGCTCGTACTCGGTGACCAGAGGCGGGCGCGGACCCACCAAACTCATGTCGCCCTTAACCACGCTCCAGAGTTGCGGCAGTTCGTCAAGGCTGTGCTTTCTCAGAAATCGACCCAAGGGTGTAACCCTCGGGTCGTTCGAAATCTTGAACACCGGGCCGGTCATTTCGTTTCTTGCCAGTAGCTCTGCTTTCCGCAGATCCGCGTCCTTGTACATTGACCGGAACTTATAACTCACAAAGGGAATACCGTCTTCTCCGACGACCCGCCACGAGTAAAAAACCGGCCCAGGTGATGTTAGTTTTACCGCGATGCCGATTGGAACCAACACGGGAAAAGCTACTACCAGCGCTATCCCCCCGCCGGCAAGGTCCATAAGGCGTTTTATCTTCAAACTGAAGCGAGGTCGCTCTTTTGAATTCATATCAGCTCAGGCTGTCGGACCTCCAGTTCGGCAGGAAGCTGTCGCGAAAAATGGAAGCCTTTTTTCGCCCGGATTACGACGCACGACCACATTTGTTATTGTACCAGCAAGACGCCACCCAAGTCTTCCCTCGGACGGCATCAACCCAGGGCTCAGACTTTTCTGTGAATGCAAATAAGCCGTCTCTCTCAGACTCAGGAGCTACGGCAAGTCGTGCGCCGGATGTACTCTCCTTTGGCACTGCTACCGGTGAAGCTTGACTGTCTCTCCCTGATTGTCGACGCGTGAGCCAGCCCTGTGTTCTTCCAATTTTTCCGTGACGAATCCAACCATAAGCTCTTTGAATCGAGACTCATCAAACTGCATAGCATGGTTCCGAATCCTCACGGGATCTAGTTCCGTGGAATCGAGGCGCTTAATGGCTTGAATCAAGGCGTCCGGGGTTTGCTCATCAAAGAGAACACCGGTCGAGCCATCCGCAACGATTTCCGCACCCCCCCCGCCGGAACAGGCAACGACCGGCTTCCCGTGCGCTTGAGCCTCGACCATGACGATCCCAAAATCCTCGATCCCGGGATACACAAAAGCTCGGCAGCCGGCGTAGCACTCTTCCAGGGTGGTTTCGCTCACTGAACCCAGAAACTCGACATTGGGCTGGCTAAGACTCCGGAGGTTCGCCATTTCTGGCCCGGCGCCAACAATTTTTAGTGGGAGGCCGAGTTTGTTGAACGCGCGGACCGCAATGTCCACCCGCTTATAGGGCATCAGCCGGGTAACGAGCAAAAAGTAATTACTCGATGACTGCGCCAGGGGTACCTGCCTTACACGCACCGGTGGATAGATTATGGGGGATTCGCGTCGATAAAATCTTCGAATGCGGTCGGCAGTCGTTTGGGAAATGGCAACGAAATGATCCACGCGGTCAGCCGAAAGCCGGTCCCACATTCTCAGGTAATGAAGCAGAGGGTCGGTAAGAAAACGCTTCCAAGGCTGACGGAAAACCGAATTTCTATTGGATTGATATTCCGACCACAGGTACCGCAGAGGGGTATAACAGTAACAAATGTGGCATGTCGAAACAGACGGGAGAATGCCCTTTGCGAATGCATAGGAAGAGCTGATCACGACGTCGAAGCCTGTCAAATCGAGCGATTCTGCTGCGACGGGGTATAGCGGAAAATAAGCCCGGAAGAAGCGTCCGGCCCCCGGCAAATGATGGGCAAACGAGTATCGAACGTCGGCGCCGGGAAGCATCTGCTTGACCTCCCGCTCGTTCCCCACAAGCGTGTAGATCGGGGCGTCGGGAAAGATAGAATGAAGGCATTGAACCACTCGCTCTGCTCCCCCCAAGTGAACGAGGCAGTCATGAACGATTGCAATCTTGCACTCAGTCCGGTTCCCTAACAGCCCGCCGGGGTGTGTGGCGTGCGGGTCCAAGTCCAATCCTCCGAAATCCTCGAGTGTCCCCATAAGCCGGGGCGAATCTTACCTCTTTCCTCCCGGTGCGGGGATGGTAGAACCGCCGCGTCCCCTGTTAAGCACTCCCATCAATGCCGTAACTATTAGCCCGCGGCCAGCGCGCCGCACAAACCACTAATTGACAATGCTCAACGCATGCTTCAGCTTACTTTGAGGCGGCTGCGGTTTGAAGAACATCCCACGTTCTTTGAGCGGTTTTATCCCAGGAAAACTGGCGAGCGCGCTTAATACCCTTCTGACGCAATGAGTCTCGCAATGCGTCATCCTCTGCAAACCTCCGGATCCCCTCGACGATAGAATCCACAGCAGTCGGATCCACTAAAACCCCAGCATCCCCGACGACTTCAGGGGTAGAAGCAACGCGGGAAGCCAGAACGGGGGTTCCACACGCCATTGCCTCAAGCGCAGGCAGCCCAAAGCCTTCGTAAAGGGAAACCTGCACGCTGGCAATGGCCCCTGCGTACACTGCTGGTAGGAGTCGCTCGGTAACACGCCCTGCCAGGAATACTCTTTCTGGGAGCCGACTGAACCCGGCTTGGCGAAACACATTTGAGGAGCCTTCCGAACCTACCAATACCAGCCATACGTCGTCATCGATTTTGTTTTGCAGTCGCCCCCACGCTTCTAGGAGGCGGGGGTGATTCTTCGAGGGCTCCAGTGTGCCGACACACACGAAATATCGGCGGGAAGGAAATCCCAGCGACTTAATCATTTCGTCGAAATAGTCCACCGCATCGGGGCTGAAACGACCATCCACGCCCAGAGGAATCACCACCACTTTGCTCGCTGCAACCCCGGTATGGAATAGAAGCCTGCTTTTGGCAAACTCCGAATCAGTGATCACACACTCGACATGCTCGGCAAGTCGTGGCTGGAGCCATCTGTACCACGAGCCGAAGAATCGGTTCCGAAGCATCGGGTAATCGAAACTGGATGCATCGTGGATGGTCACCACTTGCCTTCTCGCAGCAATTGGACCCGTATTCGACGGGCTAAATAGAAGCCTACCTCTTGCTTTTCGGGGAAGAATGAACTGTTCCCAAGCGTGACCTTCGAAGCCGTGGAGCGTCCTTCCGGGACAAACCTCCTCAACCAGGCCGTTCCATCGCTTACGGAGTTCCAAAGTGTAGCGCTGTACGCCCGTGAGTGGCCCCTGAAGCGACCGCGTATTTACAACAACGAGCGAACCGTCACCCCGCGTAGTCAAATTGAATCCCTAATTGGAAACGCAGTTTCCGAGCTAGCCCGTGCCAGCCGAGGCGATTCTTCTTGTAATTCCAAGGCTTCCCTAGAGGGTCGCAGGATTCTGATTACCGGAAACATCAAGTCCCGGGCGCTTTTGTAGCACACTCTGCCACAGTGTATGCGCGCTCCTTTGGGAATGGCGCGGGTTGAGCGTGAGGATTCCCGCAAACACGAACAAGGGCATAAACAAGTGGCGTACCGCAAAGAGGGGGTGAAGACTTGAGGATATCAAAATGCACACACACGCACAGATGCCCAAACGCGCCGCGTCCTTCATGCTCTCTGAGTGGCTATTTCTCAGGACCCGGGACATTCCTACGGCGGGAAGAATAAAGAGCAACGCAAACCCTACGGCGCCTAGGATACCCTCAGCGTACCAGTAGTGTAAAAAGACAATGTGCACGGGCTCAAAATCAGCCTCGCCGGGAAGGTATACCATTCCTGCATCACCGAAATGTTCGGGACCCCAACCCCATATCGGCTTTTGAGCGATCTGGAAGAGCGCGAGATCCGCTGTAAGCAGGCGCCCCCGATTCGACTCGTCACTCTCACTGGTATCGCCCAACCGTTCCACATACGACCCAGCGGCAGAAGGGAAGACGTGATCGATGGTGACCCAGGACAACAATAAGAGACAAATCAAGCCAAAGGACAAACGCACGGCCTTCTTGAAACTCAAATTTCGCCAGAAAACCAAGATCAGCAATGCTGGCAGCAACGCGACGAAAAATGTCCGCGAACTGCTAAGGACTGCACCCGTGAGGCAAATGAGAATCTGTAGACACGTCCCAATCCTCAGACCTTCTCCTTTGGCATGAAGAAGAAGCCCGACGGCAACCAGCACGGCTATAGCGGCTGAAATTCCCAGGCTGTTAGGGTGGCCGCTTAGCCCTGCGAACCTCCCTCCTTCGGGGCTGAAGTCTACCCCTGTCGGAGTGACCGATAGCATCCTTATAATCCCGGGCCAAAACCATGCCGAAATGATGGCGATGGCGCAATTAACAGTTACACCCGCGACGAGGTAGCGAAGATTCCTCCAGAGGTCCCTTGAATGTGCTATGGCCAGCGGGGCAAACACACCAAAGAGGATAATGACCTTGAACGCGCCTCCCGTGAATACCCCTGAAACCAGGATGCGGCTCAAAATCAAGGCACTGGCCGCCATGACGCCAGATCCCCTTGACATCAGCAAGGAT
Source organism: uncultured Acidobacteriota bacterium (assembly GCA_963808085.1). GTDB lineage: Bacteria > Acidobacteriota > Terriglobia > UBA7540 > UBA7540 > Bog-366. The sequence continues at coordinate 27,395 of CAWEFC010000018.1, read as the reverse complement.
CGCTCCTTGCTGCACAAAATCAGGATTAATGAAGCGACAAAGAAAAGGTCGGCAAAAAGAATCCCGAAGGGTCGAACTTCCTCAAAAATTTCAAGAGCAAGTCCCAGCCGGAACATGAATCCAGAGCAGCGATAGAGCAGACTTTCCTGCGGCATCTCCGCTTGGCGGGTATTGTTGTTCATACGACTGGTCTCAGCAGGGCACAGGCAAGCTTAAATCCCGAGTCCTTTCACCCTTGGCTTGCGCAGGTCTCGACAAATACACGCATTGTTTCACGCGCGCAGCGCTCCCAGCTAAATCCCTCAGTCCGGGATAAGCCCGCGTTCCGCAATCGATCCCTCACGGAGGAATCCTCAAGCGCGAGTCGAATAGTCTCTGCCATCTCCTCGATGGAATACGGGTCGAAATACTCCAGGACACCGCCCGAAACCTCGGGAAGGCACGAAGCGTTTGATGCGACGGTGGGTATCCCGCAGGCCATCGATTCCACCATCGGTAGACAGAAACCCTCATATAGAGAGGGGATAACACACAAAGACGCATTTTTAACGAGGGTTGCCAGATCGGCGTCCGAGAGCGGGCCAGTCAGAATTATGCGATCGCGGTTGGGTGACGCCTCCCGAACCCTCAGGATCTGCTCATGTCCGAGCCCCATTGGTCCGGCCAAAACCAATTGTGCGTCGAAGCCCTTGTTCCGTTCCATCAAATGGTCCCATGCCTGAATCAAGCGATGAACATTTTTTCGCAGTTGCACCATTCCATGGTGCAGCACAAACGGCCGGCGAATGCCGAAACGCGACAGGAGAGCGTGCCGTCGCCTCGGGATCGGGAGCAATCTCGTTGTAGAACCGCTTGTCGTACCCGAGGTAAGTAACTTCAACCTTTTCGGGATCCAGACCATATATCTCAACCAAGTCTTTCTTGGACCAAGAGGAGATAGTAAGGATCTTACTCGCCAGTTTCGCGTTAAGCCACGTCATCGCGCGAAAAGGGATGGCTTGCTTGCCTACTAGACTCGGAGGAAGCCGTTTGGGCATAGCATCTAGGATCGTGGTGACAACGGGGGCGTACCGGCCCGGCAGCGAATGATGCGCGGTGGGGAGAAACACGAGGTCCGGTCGAACCCGTGCGGCGCAGATCGCCATTCCGCCCATGAGCCATAGGCGCCTTCGTGCCAAGAGGGGTGCCTTGTGCACTCGCAGAAAAGGGGAAACGAAACCGTCACTTGCCCAGTTATCATTTGGAGGCGCGAAGCCGTGGAATTCAAGATTGGGGGCGGCGATTCCAGCAATTCTCAGGCATTCGGAGAGGAGGTGAAACAGGTAAACCCCGGTGCCTGTGTACCTAAACCGTTTGGACAAGAATAGCGTATCAATGGCAATCACCATGCTTGACTGCCCGCTGAGAATCTCTTCCGAGAAGATTGGCGAGAATTTCTCACCACGAAAGGGAGGGGCCGGGCCTTCGTCCCGCCGTACCTACGAATGGGTGGAACTCAAAATGGGGTGCTAATGCCTCGGCAATTCTCAAGCGCCCTCTCAGAGGTCCAACGGATAGGCGCACGTTCCCGCGTTCACGAACAGCCTCGGCAGAGCTAGCGTATCAGTGGCGACGATCAGCGGGCTGGGGAAGATGCAATCTTGAAGTTTATCGGCCATGCTTTGCGGCCGTTTCCGCGAAGATGCTCAGGGTTTCCCGCGCGCAGCGCTCCCAGCTATATTCCGCGGCCCGGGCCAACCCCGCGTGCCGCAATCGATCCCTCACAGAGGAATCCTCAAGCGCGAGTCGAATAGTCTCTGCCATCCCCTCAATGGAATACGGATCGAAATACTCGAGAACGCCACCCGAGACCTCGGGGATACAAGAACTGTTTGAGGCGACGGTGGGGGTCCCACAGGCCATTCCTTCCACCATGGGCAGGCAGAAACCCTCATAAAGAGATGGAATAATAGACAGGCATGCATTTTTGTTGAGGATTGCCAGGTCGGGAGGGGGAAGTCCCCCGGTGAGGATGATCTGATCGCGATTTGGTGAGGCTTCTTTAATTTTCAGGATCTGCTCGTGCCCGAGGCCCATCGGCCCAGCCAAGACCAATTGCGCGCCGAAGCTCTTGTTCCGCTCCATCACACGGTCCCATGCGTGGATCAGGCGGTCGACATTCTTTCGCAATTCCACCGTCCCGACGTGCAGGGCGAACGGCTGACGGATTCCGAAACGGGTCAGGAGCGTGGCCGTCGCCTGTGAATCGGGAGCAATCTCGTTGTAGAACCGCTTGTCGTACCCGAGGTAGGTAACTGCAACCTTTTCGGGATCCAGACCGTATATCTCAATCAAGTCTTTCTTGGACCAAGAGGAGATGGTAAGGATCTTACTCGCCAGTTTCGCGTTAAGCCATGTCCTCGCATGGAGGCGCCCGGGATGCGCCACTAGGCCATGCGCAAGCCGTTTGGCCATAGCATCGAGAATCATAGTAACAACGGGCGCGGATCGGCCCGGTACCGAAGTCAACGCGGTGGGCACAAAGACAAGATCGGGCCGGACCCGTGAAGTAGAAATCGCCATGCCGCCCAGATGCCAGAAGCGTCTCCGCCAAAAGCGTCTCGACGTCAATAACCGTGTCTCGTGCACTTGGAGTTGGGACGATGTGAAGCCATTCAGCGTCCAGTTGTCTCCGGGAGCTACGAATACGTGGAACTCAAAATCGGGTGCTGATGTCTCGGTAATCCTCAAGCATTCCTTCAGCAGATGCATCGAGTAGAAGTACGTTCCCGTGTGCACGTACTTCTCCACCAGGGGTAGCGTATCAATGGCGATGATCAAGGATTAGAAGCCTCCGATGCACTGCTACGTCCCGCACTCCAAGCGGCGGCGAACTCCCCTAACATGCCCGCTCCGTACAAGTACATTAGGAAGAGAAGGAGACAAACGCTCCCTGCCACAACTGGCGAAACCACTTTGGCTCCGCCGAGAGCCGCGCACAGAAGCGCGGCGAAGACCAGCGAAGTCCGCACCCATCTAAACGGTGTGGGAATTGTTCCGATGGTGCGGTGGACCCAATACACGTTTTGAGCCAAGAGTACAGCTTCCGTCACGATCGTAAGGACCGCGGCAGCTCGCCAAGAGTAAATCGGGATCAAGACGAGGTTTCCGATAACGTTCACACCCAGACAAACCAAAGAGGTCGCGACAAACACTCGCTCATGGCCTCCGGCTAAGAGCCGAACGCCCAGCCCGAAGTTAACGTAGCGGAGGATGACCGCCCAGATCAGAATTTTCAGGGCAATCGCAGACTCCGCGTAACGTTGCCCAAGCAGCAGACGCACCGCCGGGCCGGCAAACACCATCGTGGCAAGAACCACGGCGAAGGCTGCGCTAAGCAGGAAGCCCGTGGCCCTTTCTAAGCGTCGTCGTTCCTCCACCCCCGTTGGATTTCGGGAAAAAGCCGGCAGGAGGCTGTAAAGAATACCGTAGGGCACGAGCTGTAGCGTGTTGAGCGGACGATACGCCGCACTGTAAACCCCGGTGGCGTAATCCCCCGCCAATTTCGAAAGCAGCACGACATCGAGCCGGTCGTAAAGATTTCCGACGAACGCATAGATATTGAAAATGACACTCTTCTTCAATAGTGGGCGCCACTCCAGATGTATACGGTCGTGTGTCCGGAACATGAGAAGGAAAACGATGCTTGCCGCAGCCCCGGCAGCCGCCGCGATGATCTCTACGGCGATGACCACACCTAAGGCACCGCCTCGTCCCAAAAGGAATACCACACCGCCTACCAGCATTAAGTCGTAGACCAACTCGACAACAAGGTTTGCCCCGTAGCGGCCGATCCCGCGGAGCACCCCCTGAATGGGCTCAGTCACCGATCGGGGAGCCAAGATCACCAAGAGCCATGCGGCGGCCACGATCACCATCCGGGGGTAACCGAGAACCCGTAGAATGCCAAGGCCTGCCGCTGCAAGTGGAAGCAGACAACCAAGGCGTAGCCAGGTTAGCTGCGCCCCCAGGCCCCATCCCACCCGAGCATCTTTCGCCGCTTCTCGCGTAAGGTAATCTCCATAGCCCGCTCCTGAAACCACTCCTACCATCTGTACTATCGCGAGCAGCAACGCATACACTCCGAGCTGCCGTGGGCCAAGCATACGTGCCACGACGAGCACGAACAGCGTCCTGCCCAACCCACTCGCGAGCTGCGCGCTGGTTAGGAGAACAGCATGCGAAATCTTGGGCGAGTGGGCCGCCGAATTCTGTCGAATGCCTGTTTCCGTTGCCGAGAGATGCAACCTTTTGTCCTGTTTCCCCGTTATTGATCAGCCGACAATAGAAAGACTGGGGGATTATTCATCCGCGTCATTCCCGTCACTGTGCAAAAGATTCGTCCGATACGAGAGGCCCCGAAGCGACGCACGCCTTGGCCTTTAACCGCATCCTGTCTACCCAATAGGTACTTCGAAGTTTCTCATGCGTTGCACCCCCATTGGGATATCGCGAAAGCCATCGTTCTAAATTTTGCGGCGTGATTTCGTCCCAGCTCTTCAGGGGGACGACGGGCAAATCAACAAAAAGGCCATTCAATGAGGACGATGGAACCAACACGATATGGCCCAGCGCTAACGCTTCCCATGTCCTATGACAGTCTAGCCCCATTCCGTGAGGACTCAAGACAAAGGCGTACTCTCCCCGTCTTCGCCACATCTCGCTCCTGGGAAGCGGCGCGGTTTGAAAGAATACCAGTTCATTCTGGCGCAGTTTCTTCGCCAGCTGGCGTCTATGCTCGTGGAACCTTGTGCCTTCGAGGGGGTGAAAACGGCGATGGTGGAACAGTCCGTACCCCCGTTGCCAGCCAAAATCGACATAAACTCTGGGTAGACGCCCCGGAATCGCGCGAAGACTCTTGCCAATTGACATCAGCACTCGCTCCTGCTCAAGGGGCGGCGACATCTCCTCCCCCCAGATGGCCCTTTCACTTAACATGTGAAAGTCGATACCAATCGGTATCCCTGAGACTCTGTCCGACGGAACAGATCCATCATAGTTCTGGGTGTACCAATGGAGGACCCTGGAGCACTCTAAAATTTCACGAGCTTCAGGGCCGAGTTCCGCCGGCACGCAGCTATCGGAGTCACCCGTGACCAGGACGAATTTAGCTTTCACGAGGGGGAGAATCTGCCGGATAAAAGACCTCAACCAGGAGAGCCTAACCCAAACGATCTCGCCGTCCCTAATACCGGAGTAGGCCGATGGGTTTGAGATCAAGTTGTCGGGCAATCTTGAAGACCAGAGAGCTCCGGCGCGGGCAGGATTGGTTAAGTAGTTTTTCCCATCGGGGAATTCATCCGGAAATCTTCGATCGCAAAGGGCTGCGATTCCCTTATTCCAAACGAGCCTGACCCCCAGCTCACTCTGATCCATTTTCAAAAGCCGGCGCGCAATTCAGATTTGGCACCAGCCGCTCCTTCACTTGCATTCCTTGGACTGTTACTGGCGGTCGGCCTGAATGACCATCGTCTCGTACACGTCGCGTTCCGATGTTCGCGTCTCGACTCCAATGAGATTTGCGTCGTCACTGCGGCCAGGGCTAAAAGACTTCATGTTTGTAAACCCGGTGATCTGCAAAACCCGACAGAGTCGCTTGCGGCGCGCAGACGCGATGCTCACCTCGGCAGCTTGCGATTCAGTTCTGCTGCGTAGGCGCGGGGCATCGAAATCCTCACGGAATCCGCGTTGGATCTCTCGTCTAACTGATTCAAGATTCAGGGGGGTCCAAGAGGGTGTGCAACAGCCTCTTCACTCAGTCCTATTTCGAAACGAAGCGACGGGCACGCAAACGTTTTCTGTCCGCTGCACCAATTTCACGTCGGCTTCCACCATCATCTTGATCAGTTCCTCAAAACTAACTTCCGGCACCCATCCCAGTTTTTCTCGCGCTTTTGTGGCATCGCCGCAAAGCGTGTCTACTTCAGCGGGGCGAATCAGCTTCGGATCGATTTCGACATACTCCTGCCAGTCCAGTCCCGCCGCCGCAAACGCCACCTCCAGCATTTCGCGAACACTGTGCGTCCTTCCCGTTGCCAGGACGTAATCATCAGGTTCCGGCTGTTGCAACATCATCCACATTGCCCGCACGTAGTCTCCCGCAAAACCCCAGTCCCGCTTCGCCTCAAGGTTACCCATCGTGAGTTTCTTGGCCAGACCACATTTGATCCTCGCCACTTGGTGTGTAACCTTCCTGGTGACGAATTCCATTCCCCGCCGCGGAGACTCATGATTGAAGCCCATCGCCGAGCAAGCAAACATTCCATAGCTTTCCCGGTAATTCACGGTAATGTGGTACCCAAATACTTTGGCTACACCATATGGACTTCTGGGATGGAATGGAGTCTTTTCCGTTTGGGGCGTTTCCCTGACCTTGCCAAACATTTCCGAGCTTGATGCCTGCAAGAACTTTGCCTTCGGGCGGTGCTTACGGATCGCTTCGAGAATGCGAATTACTCCCAGACCCGTCACATCGCCGGTGAGCACCGGCTGGTTCCAGGAAACGGGCACGAAGCTCTGCGCCGCCATGTTGTACACCTCATCCGGCTGCACCGATTGAATGACGCTGTCTAATGAAGATTGGTCTGTAAGATCTCCTTCCATTAGCTCAATTTCGTCAATAAATGACTCGATACGATCGAATTTCTTTACGCTGCTTCGACGTACTATTCCAAAAACTTCGTATCCCTTGCCGAGCAAGAGCTCGGCTAAGTAAGATCCGTCCTGACCGGTAATCCCGGTGATCAATGCGCGCATTCTTTCTCCCTTCCCGCTGAATTTAAAGAATTGTCGGTCTTCGCCAACCCTGCCACATACCTGCCGGTCCTGACCGGGCTCAACCAGTAAGTGACCTATACCAAGTCAGATTGCGCGGTGTATCACGTTCACCGAGAGAACAAACCGACAACCTGATTAGTGATGCATTTCTCGTGTTTTGCACATGTGGAGTCAGCCGGCCACCTGGGTTTTAAGCAATCCGTTGGCGTCACTACGCCAAGCCACGGTCCTAGGTGTGGTTTTCGGCACTGGTAAGTCGGGCGCGCTCACGATGATTTTCAGTAAAGCTCCGCCCCGTCACTTACAGGGTAATTTGTGACATAACCGCTTGCGATCCAATATTATACATAGAATTCTCGAATTACTTATCCACTTGCTTCCGGTCGTCGCGCAAGCTCCCATGCTCCCCAATTCCCCGGTTCTCGGCATGAAGGGCATGGCCGTTTCGCGAAGTCCAAGGCAGTGCCGCCATTACACTTCCTAGGACCTCCTGCACCAAAACTTTTCCGGGATCGGTTGGGCTCGTCTGCTCCCACGCCTTTCGGCCCAAAATCCAGACGACTCCACAGCAGAGCGCCAAGGCGCCTCCCAGCAATACAATGAAGGTCCGAGGTGGGAATGACTTTCTTTCTGGGATGTTAGGTGGATCGAGCACCTTGACGGTCGGGATTTCTTTAGCTTCTTGAACTTTGGCGAGCTCGTATTCCTGAGTCAGGGTCTCGAAAATCGCCTCCTGAATCTTGGTCGTGCGATACAGGTCAGCGTAAGTAACGCCAAGCAGGGGCAGTTTCCGGATCGAAGGATATAGCGAATCGTCCTGGGTCCCATTCCCCGCCGATACGCTCTCGTCCTTTCCCCCCACACGCTTAAGTTGATCTTCCAGCTCGGCGACTTTGGCTTCCGCAGACCGGACGCGAACGTTGCCGTCCGCGTAAATCTGCCGGAGCCCCTCAACTTCCGATCGGGCGGCAATAAGCTGTCCCTGCAGAGTTGCCGCGGCGTCGACCATGGCTTTACCCTGTTCCTTGATATCGATTGCCGTATTCTTGCTCGCAAATTGGCTGAACGCCTTCTCGGAAGCTTCCAAATCGCGCCTGACGCCCTGCAAGCGGCCCTCCAGGAAAGTCCGCTCGCGGCGCGCAGACGACATGCTCACATCGGCCAAGGTGCGGTTCAGTTCTTCCGAGTAGGCTTGGGCCATTGCCGCCGCTCTTTGGGGACTCCTGTCGGTTACGCCAATCGAAATGATCTGGCTCTTGCGATCAACCGATACGTCGGTTCGGGCCGCCAGATGCCTGCGCGCGTCCTCCATGCGGCGGTCCGAGTAGACCTTTCTCAAGTCAAACTTCTGGATAATCCCATCTTGCACGGTGCGGCTGCCAAGCACGCCGACCAAAAGATCGCTGGTACTCTTCAGGCCCAGAAGTTCGCCTGCCATACCCCCGAGTCCCCCCATCCCAGATCCTCCCCCGGAAAGCGCGGCCGCAGCCATGGCAAGGCCGGAACCCGATTGGCTATCGGGCGGCATCAAACGAGTTACGGACTGATATCGGCTGGGAATGAGGAGTGCGACGACCACGCAGAGGGCCATCGCAGCGCCCGTCACGCGCACTAGGAACGCTCGATTCTCCCAGAGCAATCGGAGGGTGGCGATGGCTTCCGCGTGCCCTCCCCGGTCGCGCAAGCCCTGGTCTGCATCGAGCTCGCCGGTCATGAAATCGATGGATTCCGGATCCCCCGGGATCGGAGCTTCGGGACCGGAGCGCATTGACGCGGTTTTTACATCGGGTCCCTTCATAGACATCGTCCCTGTTTCTTCATTTTAGGCCGAATTCATTGCCCCTAATTTTGCCGCCCGCAACCCGCCAGGAGCATTCGGGCCTTGCGGGCGAATACCTCCACGCGTAACGACCTGCGCCCTTCATGGAATGACAGCGGCAGTGATCGCTGCTGCCGACGCGATTTGCGCCAAAGCTATGACGTTCTTCCATCGCGTATCGCCGAGAGTCGCCCGCTCCGGTACGACAATTGTGTCACCTTGGCGAATTGCCGAAGAGAGCACGTTTGTGGACCACCACCCGCCTTGGTGATGGCTGGTTATCTCCCCATCTGCACGCACAATGAAGATCGCGCCTCTATCCGCCAGCCTTGTAGCGCCACCACTTTGTGAAAGGTACCAACCCGCATTCTTCCCCCCTACATAGGTGATGGCATTGGTATTGTACACCTGACCGACCACCAAGACCACGCCCGGCTCCTTCGGAATCTCAAGGATATCGCCGTCACGCACTTCGATATCCTGCGATGAATTCTCGAATCCCTTTAGACCAGGATGCATTCGAATTACCAGTCGGCCCGAACTGGTCGCCCGTCGTAACGCGTCCAGTACGCGCTGTTGCTGCTGCGTGGCCTCCGCCGCGAGCTGAGCTTGCTCGCTGCCAGTGGTTTGCAGGGAGGTCTTTACAGTCGCGCCTTCCTGCTCGACGCGCTGGATGAGTTCTTGCCGGCTTTTTTCCTGGAGTTCGCGGACGGAAATGCGAGTAAAAATGGCGCCCTGGGGATAAGCGGTCGGGAGCAGTCCTCCCGCGCGCTTAATGACCGAGCTCAAGCGCTCACCCGGGCGGATACCGTAGACGCCAGGATTCTTGACTTCCCCCTTCACAGTGATGGACGCGCCCAGATCCTTCCACCCGGGCAATTCCGGCACGCTCAGCACGTCGCCGTCCTTGAGGGGAATGTTCAGCTTTTCATCGTGGAGCGCCGCCACGAGATTTACACTCTGCCGCTCTCCCCGATGGGTGCTGCCGGTGACGGGGAAATACCGCGTCAGATCGCCATTCACGAGGTCGGCGCTGCGCTTCGGCCCGCCCGCGGCGCCCAGCAAATCGGTGATGTGCATGTTATCCCCGAGGGGATATCGGCCCGGATTGACTACCTCGCCCCGAACGTATACGCTCGGCGGGTCCGACCGATACTGGCTGCGATGCACAAGGATGCGGTCGTGGGGCTGCACCAGTACGTTCTCCAGCGGGTCGGCGTCGAGGGCGCCGGCGAGGTTTACATTCAAGATTCGGAGGGATCCGTCCGGTTGCAGGCGGAACAGTTGGGCGGAGTCAAGCGACGCATCCGCCAGTAAACCTCCCCCTTGATAAATCGCGTCACGCAGATGCATCTGTCCGGAAGTTCGGTACTGCCCCGGCTTGCGTACCTCCCCTAACAGCCAGAATATAGGCGCAGACTCCACATCGTACCGCCCGAGGATGCGAACGGTGTCCAGCGGCGCAAGCTTTGGCGACGCATCGGGGTTCGCGAGTGCCGCCGCCAGATCAAAGCTATCGACGACCGGCCGCCAATCCGGCTGGCGCAAACTGATGATCTCTGCATAGTGCTCGGCAGGTTCGGGGAGAAGGTCGCGATAAGAACCCACCAAGTCGGAAAGACGCATTCCGGGAGTGTAGGCGTACCGCCCCGGCCGCAGAACATGTCCCTGCAGGTAGACAGCGGCGGTGTTGTAGGAAGCGATGGGGAAAATATGGACCTGGTCGCCGTCGTGCACTGCAAATGCGGTGAGCTGGCGCCGGACGGCCGCGGGATCGCTCGCGTCGTTCACATCCACGCTCAACATGGTGCGCGTTTCATGCGCCTCCAGCCGCTGGACTTCAATGTGTCGCAACGCCGCCGCGGGAAGCACTCCGCCAGCCAGATCAAGCGCCTCTTGAAGATTTGTCTCGCCCCGCACTTCGTAAATCGCCGGGCGGCGCACCATCCCGTCCACCGTCACCTGCGGACCAACCGGCGGCACCAGCAGCGTGTCGCCGTTTTCAAAGTTTTTCATATCGCCGCGGGTCCCGTGCAGCAGCAGGTCGTAAGCGTCCACATCCTCGACGAGCTGTGTGCCGCGAGTATGACGCAGATGACGCAACGACCCGCGCGAAGTGACGCCTCCTGCTGCGATCAGAGCGTTGAGCGCGGTCGAAAGCGAGCTGATATCGTAAGGTCCGGGCGATACCACCTCGCCTACCACGTAGACCCGCACGGTCCGCAGGCGACCCAAAGAAAGGTCGGCGGATACGTCGCGGTATTGTGTCCGCAGAATTCGTTGGACTGCCTCCTGCACATCGCCAAGCGTCTTGCCACTCACCAGCACCGGCCCCGCCTCGGGCAACAACAGACGGCCTTCGCGGTCCACGGTGCGGAAGAGCCGCTGCGAAACGCCTCCCCACAGGTCAATCGTCAATCCATCCCCGGGCCCCAAAACGTAATCAGGCCCGGCCGGAACATCCATGGGAATTCCCATGCTTCTTCGGTCCCGGTGAAACACGTCGAGACCAAAGCGCTCGAGACGCCCCGTGCGCGGCGCGGCCTGCATGTAGAGATCATAAAGCGACGGGATATAGGCGTAAGGATTAGGCGAACTCACCATCTCGACCTGCTCGGGCAATACCGGGGGCCTCGGCTGGCGCAACGTCGCCATCATGGTGGTCCGAGACGGCTGCCTCGTGGGGCCCTCGGGAAGAACGGGAAGTATCCCGCCCGTCACATCGGTGAGATCTTGCGAGGGAAGGAGCCCGCCACCCTGCGGGTTGGTCCTTGGCCCACCCGTGCCGGTAGTCGATACAGAACTAGCCGTCAGCAACTGTGAGTTCGACAGGTCAGGGCGCTGGTTGTTCTGGTTGTTGGGAAAGGGAGCCTCGTTCTCGTTATCCGGAGTCTCTTGCTGGGAAGGGTAGTTCGGTTGCACGGATCTGTTTCCCGGAGCCCGACAGTTGTCGTTCTCTTCGCTCGGTTCGCAGGCATTTTCTGGACTCTCCGATTCCTGCCATAATTCCGTGGTGGGATTGGTATTACTCGTTACCGTCATGCAGGCGGGATTGTCCTTGTCTTCCTCGCACTCCTCCTGGAAAGGTCTCAATCCGGCGCTCATCGTTGTCGATGGCGATGGGCTCCGGGCAAGGCGCTCGGCCCTGGCCCTCATCATGAGGTCCTGCTCTTTTCCCGGTGCCGATTGCGGGTTATACTCCGGTGCAAGGTAACCGTAGCGCTGCAACAGGCGGGTGGCCATGGCGCGAAAATGGATATCGGTGGTCAGGCGCTCCAGGATCACGTCATCTTCCATGTCCTGCTCCGCAACGATTTGCCCCTTTTCGATGGCCTGCTTGGCCATGAGTCGCTTCAGTTCGACTACCAGGCCGGGATTCTTGGCCAGAACGTCACGGATATCCTTGGCCGTCGCGGCAACCATATCAAGGTTGTCCGTGGCCCAGTCTGTGGTTGGTTCGGTTTTCTCGCGCCTATCTTTTTGCTGCTGGTCAGGCAGTCCCTGTCTTTGCAATTGTTGCTGCGCGGGCCGCTGCTGCGTTGGCAGCCTTTCCGGCTGATCCTGTTCCTGCTCCTGGGCAGCCGCGAAGGAGGCGTTGGCAACTCCAACAAGAAGTGCGAGGAACAGTGCCTGGAGAACTCGCGGCCCGACCTTAAAGCCCGCGGCGCGCAGATTACCCTTCTTACTCACGGGGCCGCCGAGAATTGGTTCAATACACATCGTTACTTGCTCCTTGCCGTGATGGGTAAATTCAGATCAAGCTTTGGATCGAGCTGATCTGCGTGCAAAGAACGCCTGGGATGGCTTCTTCCAAGGCCTCGGCGCCTTCCTTCTCGGTAGCACGGGGATATGAAAGCGCGGTGAAACAAGGGCTGCACCTTAGGCGGGAATGATTCATTACTACGGCCGGAATAGGCTTTTTCCTGCTGGCACCCTTAAGAGCATCAGCTTCATTCCATAACCGGCGTGCGGAAAAGGTTTCCAATAAGGACCTGCAAAGAGCTTTTAGAACTGTATTCCTGCTCGCAGTACCCTCCCGGTTGGTCACACACCTATTCTTGATTAATGTACCACAGCCTCGAAAGGCGCTTTCGGTCAAAATCGCAGGTAATATTTCTGAAAGGATATTACGATGCACTTTAATTGTATCATGAAAAACCTACGCCGGACGTAAGCATTCCCCCGACGGATGCCCTGCCTCCTAGTGGCGCCGAATTCCAGCCCCTCCACGCGTCGAACTGAAGCGCGACGGCACGGTCAAACTCACACCGATTCTACCAGGAACCCTCTTGTCGCAAAACCCTTCGTGCCTATCACCAGCAATAGGCTCAAGCTCAGTTGATGTGAGCGAATCGGCGCTGGTTGTACGATTCCCCACGTTTACAACTTCCTCCCTTCCTGCCCGTCATTTTGCAAAAGGCCCACAAGCACTTCGATTGCCAGACTCTATCGAACTGTAGGGCATGGGCTTAGCAAGAATCTACGCTGCCTTCCTCGTGTAAAAATCTCACCGATTCGAAGGAAGTGCAGGTATTTTTCCGGATTTAATCGGAGTTTCGACTGACTCGAATTTGATATTTTTATCTTGAGTAATGTCGCTGGTGCAAATGGGTGGGGTTTGGCCGAAGCGCTCTCATCATCCCGCCTGGGCCTGAGGCTTCATTCGCGATGGAAACAGCCGCGCCACTTCAGAGTAGTCCTCGTATCTATACACGAAAAACTCCTGGCCCTCTTCGTCGGCATATTTTTGGGCGTTGCGTTTGGCCTCATCGAGGTCGGCAAAAGACGCCCTCCACCGTGGCCCGCCAGCTTCGTCCTGGAACAACCCGAATTGATGATCGTATGCCATTTGTCTCCTCCAATAGGGAGGTGCGCCATGGCCCCCATATTCCGATTTTTATCGCTATAGTGTGGCGGATGGTACCGTGAAAATCCATGTGCCGTCAAGCAAGTTCTTGCCCCTGTTTTTTCCTTGATTTTGCGCTCGGTTCATACTGATGTGGCGCAGGAACGCCATCGTCCGAAATATCTGCACGAGGCTCTGCTTCAAGGCGTTACGTCGTTATGGGGTTGAGGGAAATCGCGGTGCGTGCTAGATTGATACTCCGCGCCGTGCTGGAGTGGCGGAATTGGCAGACGCAGCAGACTCAAAATCTGCCGCCGGTCACCCGGCGTGGGGGTTCAACTCCCCCCTCCAGCACCAAGTTTTTTAGTTTAGAATCAGTTAGATACAAGCCGCTATTTTCCCGTGTGCCCTGTACGTGCCCGCGGCTTCTTCCTCGGGCCCCACGTCTTGCGCACATCCGCTTCCAGTTGCTCTTGTCTCGAACGGACCCACGGGGAGTAATGCCTCTCCGTAATTCGCACGCTCTTGTGCCCGAGCAAAATGGAAACACGGTCGAGGGGCACACCCGCCAGCAGCAACTCCACCGCGAAGGTGTCGCGAAATCGATGGGCGTGGCCGTTCGATATTTGAGCCAGCGAGAAGAGCCGATGCAATGGGCGCCACCATATGCTGCCGGCTAAGCCTTTGCGCGCGGATTTGCCTGTCCAGAAGTAGTATGGGCCATTCTCGGGGATTGCCGCGAGTGCGTCGATAAGATCAGGGGGAAGAGGGCAGTAGACCGGCGTGCTGGTCTTTGCCGTGTAAAGCAGGAGCTTGTCCCCCGTGATGCGATCACGGGAGAGCGTGGCGGCATCCGTGAAGCGAAGGCCACTGTAACGCAGAAGAAGTACGAGGGCGCGCAGCCGAACGGCGTTGCGCTCGTCTGGATACTGGTTACACGCCGCCAGGATGCGCCCCATCTCTTCTTCGGTAAATGGCAACGTTGGAGATTCCGCGACCTTTGGAGGTTTAAGCTTTGCTGCCGGATTCGAGTTCATCCAATTGCTGTCGTACGCGAACCGAAAGAACGCCCGCAGATGTTCGAACTTCTTCTTCGCGGCTAAGTTTTTGTTGGGCCATGTGGCGCGAAATTTCCGAACCCAGTCAAGATTGAATTCCGAAATGAATATTAATCCGTGCTCGTCCGCGAACGCTCGTAGTTGCCGGAAAAGAAGGTCATACTTGTACAGGGTCGCGTCACGTAGGTTGCGTGCCTTGGCGTCTTCAACGAACTTGTCTGTTGCCTCTTGAATGCTAGTGGTCTTGCCACCATCAGAGAACCCTTGAGCCTCCCACTCCCGGGCCCTGCGCTGTGCTACCTCCCAGTTTCGCGTGCCTACTGGTCGTCGCAAACGCGGACCGTCAAACCGCCAGTCCATCCAGATCGGGCACTGGCACTTTAGGTACTTGCGCCCCTTGTGCCGGTGAGGGCAAGACGCGACGTGGCGCCGCCAAAGGTTGAGCATTGGAAACTCCCGCGCTTGGTTTGTCCTGAATGTGGGCCTTCCCGGCCAGCCTTAGTTGTTCACCTGCGGCGACGGCGGGCAAACTAATCCCTCTCCCTCATCGTCTCCCGCCTGCCATCGCCTGCTTCTGGGCGGACATCCAGGACCGTGTCTTCTGTCCGTTGTCAGCATTGCTGAGTCTCCGATGGACACGCTCCAATACGGATTCTGGTATTCGGAGGGTCACATACCTGTCCCCGATCACCATGACACCTGGCTCCCGCCGAAATATGCGCCGCACAGAATCTCGGCTCAGGCCCCACAGCTTTGCCACATCGGTCACGCTGTAGTGCCGCTCGCCGTGGGGCATCAAAGAGACCAATGAAGGCCCCTGAGTCAACTGACTCTCACGCATATCAGCTTGCCGTTCTTCAAGTGTGCTCAGACGTCCCATATTCACCCTCCACCCATCTGCCAAAGACATACCCCGTGGCTGACCTCCGGCATGTTTACTGCCTGTCTTCGCTTCCTGTCTTTACCGCACTGCGGCCCGACAACGAATTCTCCTTGCGCTCAAAAATGAAAGAGACTCATTTCCGGCTACAATGCAGACACGTTTTCTTTTTCTTGTTTGACCGGTTCGGCGTGAACCTACTGAGGCGTTTGCGTAGAATCCCCTACAACCTATTTAATTCGGATTTATTTTCGTGTCAAACGAGCTTGGCCGGCGAGTTCCTGTGCCGTGGAAATAATTAAGGATTAAGGATTTGGCGTGATTGAGAGGGGCTGGAAGGACGGCCCAGAAAGGCCTACGCTTACGCAGAGCATATCCCAGATCGACCAGTTATTTGCGCCTCGCTCCTCTGCCGCGGGGCACTCGAGGCGCCGGCGCTGATCTGGCCCAGAAAACTTTGTGCGCCTTCTGTACCTGCTGGCGTTTTCGGTGAGCGGTCGCGCAATAAACGGATACCGGCTCTCTCCCACAAGAGAATCTGCGGACCGAAAATGCGATTGCGCCCGAACGCTTGGTAGCTGCTCCGCCCCTTTCATACTCACCAACATGCTGATGCGTCCCTGAGCAGAGTGAGCGGTAGCCACGAGATACGCGTTAGTGGTCCGGACCGGCTTGCCGGGAGAACACCGCTGCCGAGCGAGAAGTGAAAAACTTCCGGGAATCGTTAGTATTCCTCGGGCAGAAGCAGCGTGGTTGCGGACCGGTCCGCTTCTGTAATCACCCACAGCTTTTCGCCGGCCGCCGTGGCGTAACTGCTCAAAATGCGAAAACCATGCTCAAGGCTGAATTCGTTCTCGACCCTGTCTTCATCCGGGAGATCTCCCCAGTCACCGTTCATATGCCGGTTTAGAAAATTGTGTACGTCCTGGTTGGCACGTATCAAAGCATCTATTGCCCCCGGTGTGAAAAGAATCCGGCCGAGAGGAAATGGCGGCCTCGCAGTTTTCATCGAAGTGCTCCGTTCTTTTTCTGACAACTCGCCCACTTCAGAAGTCGAACGTTTCGTTAAAGCAAAACGCAACCGGGCAGGAAGATCATCGTCAGTCCTGCCCGTGAGCGGATACTGTCAGAAGCTCTGTTTGAATCGAGTGTCGAGAAAGCTACCCAGTTTCGCGGTTGCCTTGAATTGTGGGATCGGTTCGAGGTCTTTAAAGGCTGAAGTGAAGGCGTTCGAGAGGCTCCAGACCGTACGAGCTTTGAATTCCTCGTACTGGGGCTCGAAGTACAAATCGTGGACCCGCCGCGCCAAGTGCCTGGGGACATCAAGTTCGCCTTCGATGAAGGCATCGTAGATGATCAACTTGGCGGTGACCTCCGTTAATTGAGTTTGGCGCCACGTTTCCACTTGCTTTCGCATGGGCTCGAAATTTCTCTGCATGCGATCCACGCCGACAGAGATGGCATCCAGTAACGAGAAGGACTTCGAGTGCTTTGCCAGGACCGGCGTGAAGTCTCCGCTGAATGCCATGTTCGAGCAGACGAACACGCGATAACCGACGGTCAGCGCTAGCCGCATGCTCTTGTCGTGGCTGTTGCGCAGACCGATCGAAAACCGGCATCCCTCGATCTCGGTTTCGAGATCCAAGGCGCCGAATAGCTTCATTCCGTCCGGAGACACTGCGTACTCATCGTGCACGATGCCGATGTGTCGAAACCCGAGGGTTTCGACGAGCGCCTGAATAACCTCGTGATGAGGAATGGGGCGGTGGGTTTCTGTTGCCGGGGGTGTGGGAACGAGGACGAGCGCTTCCCGGGGGATAGTCCTACCCTCGTAGCCAATGAGCGTACTGGTTTCTGACATGGTTTTTCCTCCTGAAATGAATTGCGGATTTGCAGGAAGACTCCGGACGATTTTGATTGGCCGGGATGTCCTGCCTTGGTTCTTGCTTGGAAACGACGCGTGCTAAACGGCGAGTAGAAGGGACTGGAGTACGCGACCTCTCCTCACGCTCCGAATCATGGAGAGCTATAGTAGGAAGCCGCGTCCGACCCTTTAATACGGGTTGGTTCTCTAGTTTCTCGACCGGTGAAAAAAAGTTGGCATGTGATGTGCTCAGGACCGCTATGGGTGGTTTCGGGGGCGGCCTACAGCATCGCAGCTGATGGGATCTCACACATAGGGGGAGTGCACAAGTTGAGATGTGATCGGTTGTGACAGCACCGGCTCGTAGTAGTTGGTGGGGTCCGTGGCACCGGTCTCTGCATCGCAGACAAACCCGCGCTGTATCAATAGTTTGAGATGGCGCTGGAGGGTCCGGTCCCTCAAGCCCCCCACCTTCTAACGGTCCAGTTGTGTCCCGGAACACAAAATGTGCGTTGACGCATAAGATGAGAATCGACGCACTGAAGAATCAAGGACTTACGCTACGTGAGACCCCATAACGTGAGACTCGAAGCCCCCATAACGTGCGACTGTCGCCACGAATTTACGCATAAGGTGCGAATACCGCTTAAACGGAGGCACTTCCCCTGAACCATGCGGCAGCGCTAAATTCGGTTTGTTTAACATGATTTCTTCATTGCATGCTGACGTGACCCGCCCATTGTCAATCCCAGTCGCATTTTATGGGGGCTCCAGTCGCACGTTATGGGGGCTCAGTCGCACGTTATGCGTTCACCCACACAAAACAGAGGCCTTTGCGATGTAACTACGAGCACCCACTCGTGCTCCCGCAATTCAGGCAGCGATAGCACGAGCCGTTGCGCACCATGATCGCGCCGCACTGCTGGCAGGCCGGTCCATCGCCGTTCCGCCCGGCTTGCGCCAAGTCCACCTGGGGCACCAGAGCTGCAGACGGCGCCAGTTCATGGCCGCCTTCACCCGCCCCGCTCTTGTCTGCGACCGCCATTTCTTCCCCCGGCAAGAACTTGATAGCGAGCCAACGGAAGATGTAATCCATTAAGGATTTCGCGTAGCCAATTTCCTTCACTCCTGACCATCCGCTGGGCTCGAACCGTGTGTGGCTGAACTTCCCGCACAACACGGAAAGTGGTAATCAGAAGGACCGAATAATGCGAAGGAACTTAGCGTGATCCCGTATTTCTCCACAGAGTGGGCCTGTTTGCTTCGCATTATTAGGATGACTTGTGCAATCCTCTCTCGTCACCAAGGAGGTGCACATTGTCATTGCAAAAATGCACGAATGCATTTTGGTCATCGGAACTGAAACAATACTTAAACCGGGAAAGATATTCTCCACAAGCGACGCAGCGCGGCATTGTCGTTAACAGAGATTTTCTTTCCTATCTGCGCAAGGCTCACATCGCGGTCGAACTGGTAAGGCCATCTGACATCCAGCTCTATCTGAAGCACGCGCTGCGGCTCTACCGGCGGCATCATGGGCAATCCCCAGAATCACTGAATTCCCCAAAATCGGAGCAGTGGTGGCGATACTCGCACACCACGAGCATTTATATGCTTCTCCGCCTGGTGCATGGGCACTGGCCGTTGCCACCGCCACCCAAAACTCCTGCTGAAATCTTTCAGCGGGAAGTTTGCGAGGAGTATGACAAGTGGATGGCTGACGTTCGTGGATTGTCACAGGAAACGCGATCCGATCGTTGCGCCGAAGCAAAGCGCTTTCTGGACTGGAGGGGGGAGCGTGGCAGTCCGCAGGGCCTACCGAACACCACGGCACAAGACATCGATGCCTATATGGTGATGCGCGCGAGATCACTGCGCCGCACCACACTGAAGACCCGTGCTGTCGAGCTGCGGAGTTTCTTACGTTACCTGCATGCCACCAGCCGACTTCTGCTAGAGCCGAGCACATCGGTAATCATTCCGAGGCTCTACGCTTTCGAAAGTATTCCATCAGCGTTGCGCGCTGAAGAAATCAAGCTGGTCGTAGAAATGACGTGCAAGGATCGTTCTCCAAAAGGCCTCCGTGACTTGGCAATTTTGAGACTGCTGACCAGTTATGGATTGCGGGCCGGGGAGGTCACCGCTCTTCGGTTGGAGGATATGGGGTGGCGGAACGACACCCTTCGGATTCGGCATTCGAAGACAAGCGCCTATTCGGAACTTCCGTTATTGCCGGCAGTGGGTAACGCCATTCTCGATTACCTTCGGAAGGGACGCCCGAAAACCCTGGCACGCGAGATCTTCATCCGTACCTGCGCGCCGTATCGAGCTTTTAAGAATGGTTCGTGCCTGCACAGACTGGTCGAATTGCGTCTGAATGCCGCGGGAATCGAACCTCAGGGCAGGCGAGGTCCCCATGCGTTCCGCCATGCGCGGGCACTAAGTCTCCTAAACGCAGCGGTCCCTACTAAAGAAATCGGCGATATTTTGGGTCATCGATGCGCGCATTCTGCCAATGCCTATTTGAAGCTGGCGAGCGAAGACTTGCGCGCCGTGGGGTTGGAAATCCCGGTGGGGGTGAACGCATGAAGCGAACCCCCTACGCCGGCGATGAAATGCCACGTCGTTTCGTCCAACAACTGCGGTTTCGATGCTCAACCACACCCGAAGCGTATCTTTCTATCGTGAATGGCTTCTGGCGTTTCGCGGTCGATTATGGGACACGGAAAAAGCTGTCTTTAAAGGTGGTGCAAGAATGGCTGCGAGATGTCACGGAGAGGCTGGGAACGTTTCGACTGGTCTGTGCATACGCGCGCGTCGTGGAGCGCTTTCTCGATTGGATGGTATCCAACGGATCACTTCTCAATAATCCATTCGCTGAACTGCGAAAGCAGTACAGCCAGCGAGCAGCGTGCCCGATCGTGCGCGGACTTTCGAGTCCAAATCCCACTGAGGCTCTGGAGGCGTTGAGGCCTGTCCCCCGGTTTGGAAGTTTCCTTGGCGCGGTCATACGTGATCACGTGACCCTCATGAAATCAATGGGTTACCGTTACAAGACAGAAGAAGCGAGCCTGCTCCGGTTTGACCGGTTCCTTCAAACCCGTCCGGCCCTTTCTGGCCAGCCAATCAAGATCTTAGTGCGGGAATGGGCGATGGTTAGTACGGCTGCCTCCCACCCCATTCTATGTCAGCGAGTCGGACGCGCAGTATCTAAGATGTTAAACCGACTTGACCCAAATATCGCGGTCATGCGATGCGATCGCCGTCTTGCGGAGCAGACTTCCAAACTACGGCGCGCTCACATCTATACCGAAGACGAGGTACGGCGCTTGCTCGAAGTGGCTCGCAACCTCCCCTCGCCGAAATCGCCCCTCCGGCCGCTGACACTCTATACCATGTTGGTTCTCGCCTACTGCGCAGGATTGCGTCTCGGGGAGCTCGTTCGTCTCAACATTGGTGACATTGATTTTCGCGATGGGACGATCGAGGTTCGGGATAGCAAGTTTTTCAAATCACGCCGCCTGCCCCTGGCTTCCAGCGTGATGGCGGCACTGAGAAACTACCTCGCGGCGCGCGAGCAAGCAGGAGGACCAAAAGATGTGTCATCTGGCTTGTTCTGGCATATACAATCACCCGGACGATATTCTAGAGTTACGGCGAACATCTTACTCGTACGCGTACTTCGGACCGCTGGGCTCAAGCCCGCCAAAGGTCGTCAGGGCGCTCGCGTTCACGACCTTCGCCATGCTTTTGTCGTCAACCGAATGCTGGCCTGGTACCGGGAGGGAATCAATCCCCAACTCCGTCTGCCTTACCTAGCCACCTATCTTGGCCACAAGGATATCACTTCGACCCTCGTGTATCTGACGATTACTGAAGAACTGTTGCAGCAAGCCAGCGAGCGATTCAGAGTGCTGGGAGCCCGGATCCTGCGAGCTTCCACTGGAGGAAAGGCATGAAACTGCCCTCTTTTCCTCAATTGTTGCACGGTTTTTTTCACGATTGGTTGGTACAACAGCGCAACACTTCCCATCACACCGTGCTTTCTTACCGGGACAGCTGGCGATTGTTTCTCCGATTCGTAGCGGCACGGAAGACCAAATCGGTGGCGCGACTCGACCTTGCCGATTTAAGCGCCAATGAAGTTCTGGCGTTCCTGCAGTACACCGAACAAGAGCGTCAGGCATCGATTGGAACGCGGAACTGCCGACTGGCTGCGCTACGAAGCTTCTTCAGTTTTGTCGCGGATCGTGAACCTTTAGCCTCAGCCCAGTGTTCTGAGGTCTTGTGCATCCCCACGAAAAGAGCGCCGCAGCCTGCGTTGTGCTATTTGGACGAAGATGAGGTCACGGCGATTCTCGCCCAACCTGATCGTTCAAAGCGAGACGGTCAACGTGATCACGTCCTGTGGTCAGTCCTTTATAACACCGGCGCGCGAATTCAAGAGGCTTTGAATATCACGCCTCGCGACCTTCGCTTGGAATCACCCTTCCACGTTCGCTTATTTGGCAAGGGGCGAAAGGAACGGATCTGTCCACTCTGGCCCGAGACCGTCGCATTACTGAGGGCACTTTTGAAAAGACAGCCCCGCCAAGTGGACGAGCCCATTTTCGTGAACCGGTATGGACAGCCACTTGGAGCCGCCGGCGTTCGCTTTAAATTAAAGCATTACGTGGCGGCGGCTGCCAAAAAGGTTCCAACCCTGGCCAGCAAGAGGGTCTCTCCCCACACATTTAGACATTCGACGGCAGTTTCTCTTGTTGCGCAAGGCGTGGACGTGACGGTGATTCGTAGCTGGCTGGGGCATGCCAGCCTCGACACCACCAATCATTATGCGCGAGCGAATATAGAAACCAAACGCAAAGCACTGGAAAAGGTGGCTCCTTCTTCAAAGCTCGGCAAACCGCCCAGATGGAGGCGCGACCCGGACGTGTTGGTGTGGCTTGATTCTCTCTAATTACCTAAATCCGGCGCGATCGAGCGGCTTAGAAGTGGGTTTCTGGCCTCTTTTTATCGAGTCGCACGGGCAATTCTGCTACTCTGAGCTTAACCTCACTTTCGGTTAGGTAAGGCTCAGAATGCGAAGATCGCCTCGTAACCTCCGAATCGCCTTTAATCATAAGGGTCTGACGCACTTCGGCGGCGTCTACTTCTTTCACGAATTCTTGCGAGTGATGCAATTCCGCGACTTCCTCGCCCGACACTTGCGCTACCCTCGACGCAACCAACGGTACTCCACCTCGCAGATGATATTGGCCTTAGTCTACCCGATCGTACTGGGGTTGGACCGCCTCGAGACCGCGTCATTCCTGCGCTCCAACGGAACCTTCCAATACTTGACCGGCATCGAGAGCTTTCCGGACGCGCAAACGCTGCGCCGCTTCCTGCTGCAAGCGCCCGTTCGCCTCTGGGAGCAGCTTCACGGGGTCAATGACCGACTGCTGCAGAATTTCATCCATCTGCCCGACCACCGCTCGCGCCTCATCTTGGATCTCGACAGCACGGTGGTGACCACCTTTGGCCATCAGGATGGCGCCGAAGTTGGCTACAACCCGCGCTACCGGGGCAAGCGTTCTTACAACCCCTTGCTCTGCATCGAAGCGAACTCCTCCTATCTCTGGGATGCTGAGCTTCGCGCCGGAAACGCGGGAACATGGGATGGCAGCGTCGAGCTACTCGATACGTCCTTCGCCAACGTGCCCCCCGACATCCGGGAGATTCGGGCTCGTGCCGATGCGGGCTTCGCCTTTAACCCGGTGCTCGATGCCCTCGAATCCCAGCCCGCTCGATATGCCGTCGTGGCCCGCTTAACCCGGTCCTTCCGAAACTTGCTCCCCGGGTTGCGCTACGAGCCCGTCAACCGCTACTGGGAAATGGCCGAGTTCGAGCATCGCTCCCACGGCTGGCGCAAAGCCCGTCGTTGCGTAGTCGCGCGGCGATGCCTTCCTGACGAAGAAGGGCAACCCACGCTCTTCACCCTGGGTCGGTACGTCTACCGCGCTTGGTGGACCGATCTGCCGTTGACTCCCGCCGGCGTGTGGCATTTCTACGACGGCCGCGCGGCCATGGAACGGCGCATCCGGGAACTGCGCGAGGACTTCGCTTTGCCGAAAATCCCCACTCGTTCCTTTGCGGCGAATGCCCTCTACCTGGAGATTATTCGCCTGGCTTACAACCTCGTCACCGCGTTCCAGCGAACCTGCCTAGAGCCCAATTGGCAATCCTTCACTTTGCCGAAACTCCGCTTCAACCTCTTCCTGCTTCCTGGGGAGATCACGCGACCACAGAACCGTCCCGTGCTCCGTCTGAAGGATTCTCCCTTTGTCGAGAAGACTGCTCATCAAATCCTGGCGAGAATCAGGAAACTCAAACCGCTGCGAGCATAAACATCTGCGTTTTCACGCCGGATGTAGGTAATTAGCCCCCAATTATGCGAAGGTACGGGAGGGCGGCGCCTTTTGAAAAAGGCGGTCCGACTCCTGTCCTTCGCATTATTCGGTCCTTCTGATTACCACTTTCCGTGTTGGTCGCGAAGTTCAGCCACACACGATTCGAGCCCAGCGGATGGTCAGGAGTGAAGGAAATTGGCTACGCGAAGTCCTTAATGGATTACATCTTCCGTTGGCTCGCTATCAAGTTCTTGCCGAAAGAAGAAATGTCGGTCGCAGACCAGAGCGGGGCGGGTGAAGACGGTCATGAACTGGCGCCGTCTGCAGCTCTGGCACCCCAGGTGAACTTGGCACTAACCGGGCATAACGGGGATGGACCGGCCTGCCAGCAGTGCGGTGCCATCATGGTGCGTAACGGCTCGTGCTATCGCTGCCTGAATTGCGGAAGCACGGGGGGGTGCTCGTAGTTACATCACAAAGGCCCCTGTTTTGTTGTGGGTGAACGCATAACGTGTGACTGGTACCCCCATAAAAAGTGAATGGGATCAAAAAGTGACTGGGATTGATAATGGGCGGGTCATGTCTTGCAGCCATTGCGGATGCGGAATCACCGGCGACGCGGTGGCTGCCGCATGGTTCAGGGGAAGTGCCCCCGTTTAAGCGGTATTCGCACCTTATGCGTAAATTCGTGGCGACAGTCACAAGTTATGGCGGCTTCGAATCTCATGTGATGGGGTCTCACGCAGCGTAAGTCCTTTATTCTTCAGTGCGTCGATTCTCATCTTATGCGTCAACGCACATTTGTGTTCCAGGACACAACTCGACCGTGAGAAGTTGCGGGCTTGACGGAATGGTGCAACCACTGCGCCTAAAATAGCGGGCTGACGCAGCTCTCAATCAGAATCGCTGGACCCTCCAGCGCGATCTCAAACTATTGATAAAACGCGGGGTTATCCGCGAGGTAGGGACCTGCGCCACGGACCATTCCAAACACTACGAGGACAACCTGTGACAACCGATCTCGGCACACCTGAGCACTCCACCTACGGATGAGGCTCCAATAATTGCGCTATTGCCAGCCGTGCGCTGAACCACGCGGAGTGGTCCTCTGCACGTCGCCTTCCAACTTTTTTTCACGGGTCGACAAACTTGACAACCAACTCCTATTCGGGGGCGGCGACAGCCTCCTACCATGGCTATCCATGAACCTGATCATGAGGAGAGGGAGCACTAAGATGAGAACGGTGAAGCCGTTTTTTCCTCTCGGCCAGATTGTCGCCACACCGGGGGCGATCGATGCTTTGATGCGCGCCAACCAGGATGTACAGGACTTTCTAAATCGGCACAGGGAGGGGGACTGGGGAGATCTCCAGAACGAAGATAAGGCCGAGAACGAATTCAGCCTTGAGCATGGTTTTCGCATTTTGAGCAGTTACACGACGGCGGCCGGCGAAAAGCTGTGGGTAATTACAGAAGCGGACCGATCCGCAACCACGCTGCTTCTGGCCGAGGAATACTAGGGTCGCCCGGGTGGTTTTTCAAGTTTGTCTCAGCGGACTTGCCGCCGTCTGAAGCGGCTCTTGACGATTAACGGGTCTTACACGGTGACCGCTCGGTCTGCTGGTGGGTCCAGGTCCGCGCGCGCTCCTCTTCATGCCTGGCAGGCGAAGCTATCAATCAGGCGATTCCAAACTTCTTCTTCATGGCAGAAGTTTTCGCCCAGGACGCGCCGGGCATGATGCTAATCAGCCTCATGAACACGGCGACGAAGGCGCGGCGAATTGCGTCCTCGGTCAGTAGCTCTGCCCGGTCAGGAGAGAGGAGCGGACGGATATCTGCCATGAACCTCGGTGCTGCGAGTTTGGCAAACATCCGCTCTTCGGCCTGCGCGCGGCTGATCGGCGTGCCGCCGCGCTCAATGTAGAGTCCCAAGCATTCGACTATGCGTCGGTTGTCCAAAGGCTCGAATGTTTCGAGCGCCTCGAAAAGATCGAGCAGGTCGCGCCCCTTGTTTCGCTGCAAGAGTGCGCGCAGCTTCGTCGCGAGCAGTTCCTCGCGTGAGAAGGTCGAAAGCTCTGCTCCTCCCTCAAACCAAGGATTCTCGACACTGTAACGGATCGCTTTTGGAGGATCGAAAGCCTCGATCTCCCGCGTATTGATTTCCACCTTGAGTCTGATATCGCCAGTGCCGTCTTCCGCCGGAACCCGAAATCGCAGTTTTGGCGCTGTGATGCTTTGCTCGAACGTCGCGTGACCGAGCCATGGCTCAAGCCTCTCGCGGCTGCGATTCAGGATCGGGCCGATTGGCCCTGCTGTGGTGCGGACAAGGTCGATGTCTTCGGAGTAGCGTAGCGGCCTCGGGAGAAGGAGCTTGTGCAATGCAGTCCCACCGCGAAGGCGCAGTTCGTGCGCGAGCATTGGGTCCCCGAACAACTCAATCAGAGCACGACTGATTATCAGATCCTGTTCCACCTGCCTTATCTCCGCCCAAGGCGCCGAGGCGCTCCAGGCGATGATGTTCATCATGGGGATCATTCGTCACGCTCCGGAATGCGGCGGATCAATACACGCCAGCGCTCGTCACGAGCTTGAACCTCGGGGGTAAGATCTGGATCGGACGATAGCGACGGGTCAAGCTCGACCCAGGGGAGCTGCGAGCGACGTTGTATCAACGCGTGCAGTTTTTCCGCATGTTTTGCGAACCCCGACAGGTCCAGGAGATACCCGGCCCGTTGAACGACGGATCGCTCGAAGGCACGAGACAGGACTCCCATGCCCTCGGGGTTGAGTTTGGAACCGAGGTCCGAGAAAACGGTCAAAATGTTGTCGAGACCGGCGCTCGCTTGGGGATAACGCAGGAGATCAAGGAGCGTCAGCTCGACCGAAGAGATCTTCATCTTACCCGTATCCGTCTTGCGCTCTTCAATTCCCGAGGCTATAGCCGACATGTCTTTTCTAAAATAGAAGGCGATTTTCGAGCGGCCGACCTGCACGTCCCGCATTTGGCGGTTTGTGACGACCTGGAATTCCATGACTGCCTGATGGGACGCCCCTTGCAGCTCCGCGGCCTTTAGTAAGCCCACATAGTATGGCCGGCTTTCATGGCGCATCAGATCGTCAATGAAAGAGGCGGGCGGCGGACTCCCAAAATTCAGGTACTGGGGAGGAACGATGACGTAGAAACCCTGGCGCAGGTTTAGAAGCCGATCGCGCTTTTGCAGTTTTTCGGCTGCGTCCAGGAAGGCTCCTCTACCTATGCCAAGCGCTACCTGCGCCTCCTCTCGAGAAAATACCAGACGACCGGCTGCAAGGCGGCCCACGATATAGGACGCAAGACTTGGCCGCGGAGCTTCAGATACGTATCCCATAATCCGCTATAATAGCGGATTCTTTAATACGATACAATACTTCTGTTCTTTCATATTCATAAATCCGCTGCAATAGCGGACTTTCGCCTTCGGTGCGCAGATCCTCCACGGGGGAGGAGCCAATGTGCGTTTTCATGATCTCAAAGCAAGGGAGGGCAGAGCACCATAGGATTGTGGTGGCTTGCCGCTGGATAACGTCGGAGCCGTTCCCGATGTGTGCCGAACCAATGGCCGATTCACCCCGAGCGCATGGCCGCAGGGATAATGTTCGAGCGACCAACTTTTTTTCACCGGTCGACAATCTTGACAACCAAGTCTACTGCAAGCAGCGAACGGGGCGGGGCACCAGCTTTAG
>CAWEFC010000017.1:0-242581 GCA_963808085.1 uncultured Acidobacteriota bacterium | reverse complement strand
CGAGGCGTGCAAAGTTGTGTCGACCCCCGAGGAAGTCGAGCGGCTTGAACGGCTGCGCCGGTCCGAACGGCGCCACGGCGCGAGGTGCAGCGGGCCGAGATTCTGTGGTGTTATCATGCCGGTGAGACCGTCGCCGAGATTGCTCGCAAGGTTTCCATGACCCGGACCAGCGTCGCCAAGTGGGTCGGCAAGGCCCTGAACGTGGGCTTGGCCGCCGGCTTGAAGGATGCCTACCATCGGCCCCGGGAACCGGTGATCACGGAGGCCGCCAAGGCTTGGGTGGTGCATTTGGCCTGCTCCAAACCCAAGGAGTATGGGTACGCGGCGGAATTGTGGACGCGGCAGTCCCTGGCTCGTCATGTGCGTCAGCAAGCGGTGGCCGCCGGACACCCGATGTTGGTGCGGGCGGCCAAGGCAACCGTGCAACGGATTTTGACCCGGCAAGCCTTGCGCCCCGACAAGGTGACTTACTACCTGGAGCGCCGCGATCCGGCCTTCGAGATGAAGATGCGCGAAGTGCTGCTGGTCTATCAAGAAGTGATGCTGCAGAACCAAAGCGGCGGATCCCCCGAGGCCCCACCCAGCGTGATTACCGTTTCCGTCGATGAGAAACCGGGCCTGCAAGCCTTGGCGAATACGGCTCCCGATCTTCCGCCGGTAGCGGGCCAGCACTCCACGGTGGCGCGCGACCACGAATATAAACGTTTGGGCACGGCTTCGATTCTGGCCGCGCTCGACCTGCAGACGGGACATGTCACGGCGCGGGTTGAGCGGCGCCATCGGAGTCGTGAGTTCATTGCCTTGCTGCAGGATTTGGATCGCTATTATCCGCCCGAGTGCACCCTCCGCCTGGTGCTGGATAATCACTCGGCACACCTTTCCAAGGAGACCCAGGCATACTTGGCCACTCGTCCCAATCGCTTCAAGTACGTGCTGACGCCCACCCACGGTTCCTGGCTGAATATTGTCGAAACGCTTTTCGGCAAAATGGCGCGAACCTTCTTGCGCCACATTCGCGTACAATCGTGGAAGAGAGTTGCAGGATCGAATCCTGCTCGGGGTTTCGGAAATCAACGCCGCACCCGTAGTGCATCGCTGGAAGAAGTTCGACGCTTTGTTGACGTGATATGAGCATATTTTAGTGAAACGTTATACTAGGCCGTGCGGGCGTTGTCCAGAACAAACTACAACCGCCTAAAACTCAAAGCACTTGGAGACTGGAACGAATTCACCCTGAGAGATACCTGCTCACACCTTGACAAAAATCCGGCGCCGGTACATCCAGTATGCGATGAGCCAGAACACCCCGAGCACCGAGCAGGTTTGCGCGACGGGGCCGAAGATGCCGAGGAATTTGTAGCCGCCGGTAAAGACCCCAACTGCGTGCCCAACCCATTCCGTTTGTATCTCGTGCAGGCAATATATAAAGAGAGAGTTCATGCCCACCACCACGAGCGGGAACATGGGCTTGCGAATGCCCGCGTACTCGATAATCAGGATGAAGGCCAGCAGTCCAAAGATCGTCCATCCGGTGCAATAAAGGGTATATGAGGCCGTCCAAAGCCATTTGTTAATGGGCACGATCGGCGACAGCAGCAATCCTGAGGCGAACGCCGCTACCATCCCCAGCGCGAGTGTTTTCATTTGTGCATTGCGGGGTTTTGAACTGCGCAGCAGGTTTCCTACCCAGACGCCGAAGAGCACGCCGGGAATCTCTGCGAGGAAGTTGATGTTATTGCACGGCCAGGGATAGTTGTGGCCCATCAGCCAACGGTCAAGGCGTGCGCCGGCATTGGTCACCTGCGCCCACGGGCCGCCCGCGCCGGGGAAGAGCATATAAATGGAAGAATGGAGAGCCAGCAGCACCACCACGGCGGTCACCTGCTGCCAGGGCTTCAGCTTCATCAGGAAGTAGCAGGCTAGGTAGGTGGCGGCCACTTGCGTGAGGGTGTTGTGAAATTGCAGGTGCGGGTGACTCAGCTCAATCGAGAGCATGATCTCGCTGATGACGATCAGACGCAGGCAGCGGACCAGGACGTGCCGGGTGGTGGCGCGCTCGTCGGCCCCCTGCCCAGCCCTCTTCGCGAAGGCAAACGGCATCGCCACTCCCACCATGAAAAGGAAGGACGGCATGATGAGGTCATAGAAGACCGCGCCGCCCCATGGGCGATGCTCAAACTGCTCGGCGATGTAATGGAAAATGCCGCGATCCGGCAGTTGCGCGAACCCGAATCCATCGGAGATCAGCAAAATCATGATGAGCCCGCGAAAAGCGTCCAGGGGCAAGTAGCGCTGCTTCTCGGACGCCGCTGGCGACTGATCGACGCCGCCCTGCGCTGCGGGAGTATTCTGCAACCCAACTTTCTCGGGCTCTTCAGACCCATGACTGAGAGAAGTGATGACTGCGGCGTGGCTATCATCCATTTCCATTCCGACCTTTCTTGCCCGCTTAAAGGCTTGACGCCCATCGGCAGGTATTCCTTAGGAATTCCAAGAGTCAAGGCCGGGAGCTTATAGCGTCCGGTTCCCAAACGCAATGGATTTGGGGCGTGCGCGGAAAAGGAAAAGATTCACCACGGAGACACAGAGGTCACGGAGAAGGCGCACAAGAGAGCATCCCGTAAGAAACCCATTCGGTCGAGATCTATATTCGTACTTTCTGAAGCACCTCTCTCCGTGACCTCTGTGTCTCCGTGGTGCATCTTTTCTCGACGGTATCTTCACGCGGATCCGCGGCGTGATGAGGACGCCATCTTCGTCGTGCACCTCCACTCAATAAGAATTGGTTGCCGATTTCGCGAGAATGTGGGATAAACCCCGGCGAGGAGAATCCATGAAACGACGTGCATTTCTACAACAAACCGTTGCCGCTCCTGCTTACGCCGGCCTCGCAGCATACGCCCTAAAGGCGGAGGCAAGCCCTGCTGGCGACTTGCCCGTGGGCCGCTACTCTCCTGGCCGTATCGTCAATGAATACAACCTGCTGCTGCCCGGCGAAGCGGAGGAGCTCAAAAACTCTCCGCACGTACACTCTTTTAGCGGCGGCAAGGCAGAAGTGCTTTGGGGCGACGAAAAGAAGTCGATGGCTCCGGGCGAGGTGATTGGCGGATGGGAATTGGTCGCGATGATCCCCTGGATGAACGGGACTCCGACGGCAGTATTCGAGAAGAACGTCACGCACCAGGGAGTGATTTTGTACGTCACGGGGATGGGCGAGATCGCGAGGATTCCCAAACGCCTGGGCAAACTAGACCGTGTTGGACCACGTCCCACGTCTACGCCGCATAACGTGAAATTCGAGCGACCCGCGCAATACATTGCCGGTCCCGACGTTTGCGGAGACTACATCCTGAACTCTGTCGAAGACCCGTGCTATGAAAACGTCGCAGCGCTGGGCGCGGAGTTTATCGGATGGACGCTCGTGGCAAATGAAGAGTCAGGGCCGGAGCGATCATTGTTCCTCGAAGCGGATGGAACATCCCGCCAATTGGCGGCCGACCCGCAGGCGACCTGGGCGCCCGACACCAGGGGAAGGCTATTCGATCCCCGCCGTTTCCTGCCTTCGGAGTACATGTACGATTACGTTCCCGGCTATAGCAAGCGGACGCTGCTGGGAGGATTTCTTCCCGCTGCCGACATTGGGGTGTGGAATCCTCATTATAAGGTCGGGTACGAGGTTATGGTGATTCTTCCCGATGGCGCGGAGGCGCGGCCCATGGGGCGTGTGCGCGCTCAACTTCCGAGGGACTCGATCGGCAAACCCATTCCTGCCGGGGATCCGAACTCCGGCGAACCCGTCCCGGCCACCGGGTTTGTCGACCGATATTGGAATTGCTCGGCGGAAGAGTTCTTCTCGGTATTGGCAGGCATTTGGAACCGATGGCAAAACTTTTTCGCAGCGGGAATGCAGGTAGAGATTCCCGATCAATGGCTCGCCGAAGCTGCCCGCGCGGGTATCGTGCTTTCGCGATGCAGCTACCAAGGACTCGATCCTACCTACCAGATTGGCGAAGGGGCCTATACCAAGATTCCCACGCGCAGCCACGCGCTCTTTCCGGTGGCGCATTACGAATTCGTCTGGACGCAACAGTTGTGGGGTCACTCCGAGCAGGTGGAACCCTACTTCCAGCATTATCTCGATCACTACATCCTCCCCGACGGGAACTTTCTTTACAACACGCAGGACCAGGTGGAAGCGCCGCTGAACGCTGGGATTTTCCTGGAGAACTCCGCGCGCGCTTACGACTGCACCGGAAACCTCGAAGCTTTGCGCAAGCGGCTGCCGATTCTGCGCAGGATGATCGATTTCGTGGTGCGCCGGTACCGTTTTTCTCAGGAAACCTTCCCGGCCGGAGACCCTCGCCATGGCCTGATTTGGGGCTCAGCAGAAGCGGACAACGGTGATCCGCAAAATGACTTTCCCGAGTCGCATCCCTACTATTACCAGAACGCAGCGTGGACGTGGCGCGGGCTTAACGAGCACGCTCGCTGCCTCAAACGAGCAGGGCAGGAGAGTCAGGACGCAGGCTTGCAGCGGGAATCGGCGGAAATGGAAAATCTCGCAGCCGGGATGCGGGCTGATATTGAGCAGTCCCTTGCCCGGACTCTCGCGGACCGGAACCCGGCTATGAAGCAAGCCGGCATCACTCCGTTCACTCCGTTCGACACGGCGCGCCAGCCGAACGAACTCCAGGATTACGAAAACCACCGTTACATGATGGACTGGTGGACAAGCGACTGGGGCGATCCGGCTCTGGACGTCGGCCACTTCGCGCACCGCCACCTCGCCGGGCTTCAGATCATGGGAATGAATCGGGACGGCAGCCGCCACGGAACGTCCAATTTCATGGAGCATGGCACCCTGGCCGGGCGCATCCGGCAGGAAGACTATCGCCCGTTCCTTCTCGCCCTCTATGGGAACCTGTGCTATGCCATGGATTCCGGGAATCGGTACGCGCCCGAAGATGCTCTCTTGCCGGGAAATTACCCGGGGGAGGGATTTCCGTCTTCGTGGTCGGCGGTGATCAACAGTACGCTCCAACCGACGCTGGGACTGCGTTGGCTGTTGTGCTATGAAGAGCACGACCGAGATGTTGTCCATCTTCAGAAGGCCGCACCCCAGCACTGGTTCGGTCCCAGAGAGTCAATTCGAGTCCGAAACTGCCCCACGCGCTTCGGGGCGATTAGCTGGACCACTCAGGCCCTCCAAGTCTCGGGGGGACCGGCGCGATGGAAGATCGAAGTAACATTTGTCAGGCCCTGTGAGGCCGACCTTGTGATCCACGTCCACCCACCCGACCGAAAACCGTTGCGCTCGGCATCGGTGGGGGAGGTTCATCCTAGCTACATTCTCGTCGCAGCGAAGCTGTTGGAAGGGAAGACGCACCTCGAAATCGAAGTCGCGTAGAGAAGAGGGCCCTTCTGGGTCGGATGCTTTAGGTTATTAGAGCGGCCATATATCAACTTATTGGCATGAAATAGTTTGATGAAAGTTAAATAAAGTAATACTTTAAATTCGAGTGCATGGGAATTTCTGAATGTCCTCGTTCGTACTTTCAGCCGAGCGCGAAGATGTTAGGTCGCAACTGAGCAGCCTGCGGGCGGTCCGACCTCGTGCTCCCCATGTCAAGCCGCTACCAAGAACAATTTTCTTGACAAATGTGAAACGCATGTTTCATACTGCCGTTTCGAACAGGTGTTTATAATCTTTTATGGCGAGAAGTGGAACCGTTCAGGACAATGAAACTCGCAGTCGCGTGCTAAAGGCTGCGGCGCGGCTTTTTGCTGAGCGCGGCTTCAACCACGTTAGCGTTCGTGCGATTTGTAAGGAGGCGGGCTCGAACGTGGCCGCCGTCAATTACCATTTCGGCGACAAGCTGGGCCTCTATCGCGAACTCATCGGGAGTGTTGCAGAAGGAATTAATGATGGGAAGATCAGCGCATTGGAATCAGGCGCTGGGCGGCCGCCGGAAGAACAACTACGAGCTTACATTCGCGGCTTTCTCCATCAGCTCCTCGATCAGAATCCTGAGGAAACCTGCTGGCTTGACAAACTCATTGCGCGGGAGACCGCGGAGCCGACTGCGGCTGTGGATCTGATTATCGAAATGGGAATCAAACCTGCCGCTGAGGGCTTGAACAAGCTGGTTAGCGAGGTCATGAATCTGCCCGCACAAGATCCGCGTGTTTTTCTCAGCGCGGGCGCCATTCAGGGGCTTTGCCTCTGGTATCGGACCTCGCGGCCTGTGGCGGAGCGCATGTTTCCGGAACTGAAATTTACGCCAGATCGTATCGATAGTTTAGCTCGGTTTGTCGCCGATTTTTCGCTGGCAGGGATGCGCGACCTGGTGCAAAATGGGGCAGTATACGATGGCGTCCCGGGCGCTCGCACCGATCGGTAAATCCACCGTCGAGGGCTGGGAAGTCTTTCTAAAACTTTTGGAGTTCGAGGGCATCAGTAGCGTATATGCCGGTTGCCGACCTATCTTCGCTGAAAATCGACGACACCCACCGCTCGGGCGGGTCAGGGGGGAAGTTCTGGCGCATCTTCTCTGCCTCTTTGGGGGTGCTTGTTCTGGTGGCAGGAGGCGTTTTCGCCTTGCGCACTCGGCAGCCCATGGTGGAGGTTGCCGCCGCTCGTCCAGCAAATACCCAGGAGGCCGAGACGCTTCTTAACGCCAGCGGCTATGTCACGCCGCGGCGGCGCGCTACAGTGGCGGCGAAGATCACTGGGCGGGTCACGAGCGTGCAGTTTGATGAGGGCATGAATGTCAAGGATGGCCAGCTTCTCGCCACTCTCGACGACTCGGATATGAAGCGAGCCCTCGACGCGGCGATGGCGGATCGCAAGTCGGCTCAGGGCGCCATAGCCGATTACCAGGTGCAGTTAAGGTACGCGCAAATCGCCCTCCACCGCACCCAGGAGCTTCGCGAGGCCCAGGTCTCAAGCCAGGACGCTCTCGATATCGCGAGCACGAATGTGGATAGTCTCAAGGCCAAGATTGCCCTGGCCAAGGACCAGGTGGAAGCCTCGGCAACGCGCATCGAGCAGGCCCAGCAGAACGTTGACAACTGCGTCATCCGCGCGCCTTTTAGCGGCATTATCGTCTCGAAGGACGCGCAAGTCGGAGAGATGGTCTCGCCGCTTTCCGCCGGCGGGGGATTCACGCGGACCGGCATCGCCACCATCGTCGACATGAACTCGAATGAAATCGAGGTGGACGTGAACGAGGCTTACATCGCCCGCGTTAAGCCCGCCCAGAAAGTCACAGCCACGCTCGATGCCTATCCCGACTGGCAGATTCCGTCGCACGTGCGGACGATTATCCCTACTGCCGATCGCCAGAAAGCCACCGTCAAAGTGCGGATTTCGTTCGACAAACTTGACCCGAGAATTCTTCCGGACATGGGCGTGAAGGTGGCTTTCCTCAGCGAAGATCCCGCTCGCAAGAAGACGAGGGGCAAGGA
Organism: uncultured Acidobacteriota bacterium; assembly: GCA_963808085.1. Classification (GTDB taxonomy): domain Bacteria; phylum Acidobacteriota; class Terriglobia; order UBA7540; family UBA7540; genus Bog-366. The sequence continues at coordinate 235,114 of CAWEFC010000017.1, read as the reverse complement.
TCAGGCGCCCGTCGCCAAGGCCATTATCCCCAAGAGCGCCGTGCATGGCGAGGGCAGCGACGCGTATGTATTTGCGGTGCGCGATGGGAAGCTCGATCGCCGAGCCGTCACCCTGGGCAAGGGAACTGCCAGCGATGTCGAAGTGATGGCCGGCCTGAATCCCGGCGACGAGGTCGTGGTGAGCGGCGCGGAGAAACTGCACGACAGCGAGAAAGTGGAAACGCGACCCAAGAGCGAATAGGCAAGCGGTAAGGGGCAAGAGCAAGTCAAAAGGCAAAGTGGAAAAGGCAAAAGTCAAAGTGAGGGGGCCTCAGAAGCCCGCGCATACCGAATCTTGTGTGGATTTCTACTTTTGACTTTTGCACTTTGCCTTTTGATTTTTTCTTCCCTGTAAGCCTGTACGAAGGAGCGGAGCATGGTTACAGTCAACACCAACGGGAATTCGAACGCCCTGATCAAGGTCCGCGGCCTTAACAAGGCCTACCGCCGGGGCGGCGAACAAATATCAGTTCTACAGGGCCTCAATTTGGACGTGGATAAGGGCGACTTCGTCGGCTTCATGGGCCCGAGCGGCTCGGGAAAAACCACGTTGCTCAACCTGCTCGGTGGTCTTGATGTTCCCACCTCCGGCACCGTATCGGTCGCTGGCGATGAGATCACCCACATGTCGAGCGGCAAGCTGACCGAATGGCGCGCCCGGCACGTCGGCTTTGTCTTTCAGATGTACAATCTCGTCCCGGTGCTGACGGCGAGCCAAAACGTCGAACTCCCGCTGCTGCTGACGCGTCTCTCTAAATCCCAGCGCCGCGATCACGTCGAAGCCGCGCTGTCAATCGTCGGTCTGCGTGATCGCGGCAATCATTATCCCCGGCAGCTTTCCGGCGGACAGGAGCAGCGCGTGGCCATTGCCCGCGCCATCGTTTCCGATCCCACGTTTCTTCTCTGCGACGAGCCTACCGGCGACCTTGACCGCAAGAGCGCCGACGAAATCATGGAGCTCATCGAGGAGCTCGTGAGCAAGCACAACAAGACGGTGCTCATGGTCACGCACGATCCCCTGGTCGCCGCTCGTGCGCACATGGTGCTGCACCTCGAAAAGGGCGTGCTGGTAGAGGCGGCGAAGTCGCGCCAAAATGTTTCGGCGGGAGGTGTGGCATGAAATTCCGCGCGCTGATCCTGTCAAACCTCTTCCGCAAGAAGGTCCGCCTGACGCTCACCCTCGGCTCTTTTGCCGTAGCGCTATTCCTCTTCGCCTTTCTCGCCGTCGTGCGCGATGCTTTCAACCGCGGCGGGTCCGTCGCCAGCGCCAATCGGCTGGTCACCATCAATCGTGTGTCGATCATCCAGCCCTTGCCACTCGCCTATCGTGACAAGATCGCGCGGATTCCCGGGCGTTCAGAGCGTGACTCACGACAACTGGTTCGGCGGCGTGTATCAGGACGAGAAGAATTTCTTCCCCCAGTTCGCCATCGATCCCGACACTCAGCGGCAGGTGTTTACGGAACTGCTGGTTTCCGACGACCAGTGGAATTCGTTTCTGAAGGACCGCCAGGGAGCGATTGCCGGCGCCAGCCTCGTCAAGCGCTTTGGCTGGAAGATCGGCGACCGTATCCCCATCAAGACGACGATCTATGGCAGCGCAAGCTCCTGGGAGTTCAATCTCGTCGGGATCTATCATGGCAAGACGCCGCAGGACGACGAGACCCAGTTCTGGTTCCAGTGGGACTATTTCGAGGAACGCGTCCCCCAGTCGATCAAGGGCCAAGTAGGATGGTATACCGTCAAGCTCGACTCGCCCGATGACGCCGTCCGCGTAAGCAAGGTGATTGACGACCAGTTCGCCAATTCTCCTTATGAAACGAAAACCCAGACCGAATCGGCCTTTGCGGCAAGCTGGGTGAAGCAATTCGGCAACATCGAATTCCTCATTCTGGCGATTGGAAGCGTGGTGTTCTTCACGCTGCTGCTGGTGACGGGCAATACCATGGCGATTTCCGTGCGCGAGCGTACGGGCGAACTCGCCATTCTGAAGGCCATCGGGTTCAAGGACGGGTCGATCCTTTTCTTCGTGCTCGCGGAATCCCTTGTCATCGCGCTGATTGGAGGGCTTCTGGGGCTCGGATTAGCCGTGCTCGCCATTCCCGCGCTGGGCAGCGCACTGAATGGCTCCTTTTTGCCCACGCTCATCCTGTCCAAATCGATGCTGGTGGTGGGCCTAGTGTTCGCTGTGTTCGTGGGCGCGATCAGCGGCCTGCTTCCGGGAATCGGCGCTTCGCGGCTGAGAGTGGTCGAAGCATTTCGAAGAATCTGAAAAATAGTGGTTAGCGGCTCGTGGTGAGTGTCCGGATCATTGTGGATAACCCGCTGGTCCGGGCTAATGCGCGCACATGGCGAATTCTAACCACGAGTCACTTTCCATTTACCACAGGTGTTCACTATGGCCATCCCCATTGTCTACAACTTTCGCAGCGTGAAGGCGCGGTGGACTTCCGCCATCGTCGCCGTGCTGGGCATTGCCGGCACCGTCGGGGTGTTTGTCGCCATGCTCTCGCTCGCCCGCGGGTTCCGCGCCACGCTCGTCTCTTCCGGTTCGGCCGACAATGCCATCGTGCTGCGCGCCGGGGCCACTTCGGAAATGATGAGCGGCGTCACCTTGGACTCAATGAAAATCCTTCAGGATGAGCCGGGCGTGGCGCGGGTGAATGGCGTGCCGGTCTTGACCTCGGAAGTAGTGGTGGTGGCGCCCTTCCCGCTGCGCACGACGGGTACAGACGCGAATGTGCAGATTCGTGGCGTTTCCGCCAACGTCCTCACCGTGCGCAAGATGGTCAAGATCGTCCAGGGCCGCATGTTCAGCCCCGGCCTTTCCGAACTGATCGCCGGCCGCAATGCTTCGAGCACGTATTCGGGCCTGACGGTGGGAAACAAAGTGACCTTCGGCGGAGGGACGTGGACCGTCGTGGGAATTTTCGACGCTGGCGGGTCGGCCTTCGACTCCGAAGTCTGGTGCGACAGCCGCATCCTTTCCGACGTTTATAAGCGCCCCAACAACATCTTCCAGTCGGTCACCGTCCATCTGACCTCGCCCGACGCGTTTCAGGGCTTCAAGGACGCCGTGGTCAAGGATCCCCGCCTTGACGTGGACGTGAGCCGCGAAATCGACTATTACGCCAAGCAGTCGCAGATGATGACGCGGCTGATCACCGTTCTCGGCGGACTGGTGGCGGCGGTCATGGGGATCGGAGCGGTGTTCGGCGCGCTCAATACCATGTACTCGGCCGTGTCGGAGCGGGGCAGGGAAATCGCCGTGATGAGGGCACTGGGATTCGGCGCGGTCGCGGTGGTCTTCTCGTTTCTGGTCGAGGCCCTGCTGATCTCGTTCGTGGGCGGCGCCATCGGCTGCGTCGCGGTCCTGCCGCTCAATGGATTTACCACCGGCGCTATGAATTGGCAGACGTTCTCTCACTTGGCCTTTGCCTTCAAGATTACCCCTGACCTGCTGGTCGGCGGGATCATCTTCGCCCTGGCCATGGGAGTGGCGGGCGGTTTGCTTCCCGCCATCCACGCCGCGCTTCGACCCATTTCCGTCGCCTTGCGTTCCCTGTAAAGCGGTATACGGCGTACCACTTTGTAGCGCGGGCAGCCTGCCCGATGAATCGGGGTCCCCGTCCGCGCCGCCGCACGTCCTGCCGTCCCTTTTTACCGGCAATTTCGATATTCCTCACCTCTCCTGACTGAGGCCAATCAAGCCGGGGCGTGCGGAGCTTTAGAGTGCGGCAGCTTGCTGCCGCTTTTCCCCCCGCAAGCATTGCTCGCCGGATTTCGAAGCCCGCCCCACGGTCGTCGGGCGGGCGGCATTGGAATCCGGTAGCCGCCAGCAAGCTAGCTGGTGAGAAAGCGGCAGCAAGCTGCCGCACTCTAAAGCTCCGCAGGCAGGCGAGCAGGGAAGACGCTTGGCCGTCTTGAGCCGCCTCGCCGGGGAGTCGGCGGTTAGGTCTCCGGGCAAACGGACCCCTGGGGGCCGACAGATCCTTCGGCCCTTCCGTCCCGCAAATCCGATTTCTACAGTTTTTATTCCTGCGGGAAAATTCCCGAGGTCCGGTCCCGTTTGGTCCCGGTAGGGATTGAAGGGGGAGGGAGGGGAAGCGCGCAACGGGCTGGCGGCTGGCTAGAACGCGGATAGTCGACGCGTCGACATTGCCGTCGGCGTCGCGGATTTTCTCGGCTGGAATTGTCCTCGACGGAGCTAATGGTTTTGCACAGGCACGTCTGATAATGTTTTGGCGAGATGGTGCTAGTTAACATAATCTGTTATCCGCGATATCCACAAAAATTTCCACAGGTATAAAGTGTTGGCTTGTTTATGCATGTATATAACTGAAAATAAATAACTTAAGTATATCTCATCGTTCGCCGGGATTTCCCCGGCTCTGCCGGGGAGGGCAGCAAGAGTTTGACGTTGGCCGGGAATAAGGGCGATGGGTCGGCCACTGAGGGTTGCAGCGCTTGACGCTCCACGCCGCCTGCTGGAGCCGTGCGAAGCTTTAGAGTGCGGCAGCTTGCTGCCGCTTTCTACCAGCCCGGTATGCTGGGCGAGACCTCCTCGACTGGCTTTAGCGGGAAACTCAGCGCGGTTCATAAATCGCGCGAGCAAGCTCGCGGAGAGGAAAGCGGCAGCAAGCTGCCGCATCTCTAAAGCTCCGCTGGGACTCTCCACGACTGGCTTTAGCGGGGCACTCAGAGCGGTTCCCAACAGCCGCGAGCAAGCTCGCGGAGAGGTAAAGACGGTAGCAAGCTCCGCACTGCTGAGCTCCGCTGGGGATCTTCTCCCGCGAATCGGTCGTGTGCTTATTATAAAGAACTTAACTACGATTACTTGCAAGGTGAATACCAGAAAATTACACTTCATAATTACGCTGTATAGGTAACGGCGACTTTACGTCGCCATAACGCCAATCGCTGCAATATGCCGATGGCGGGGTAAACCCGCCGCTACGCCTTTCCAGCAGCATATAATACCTTTACAAACATTAGCTTGCAACAAGGAGCGTAAGTAAAACTTTGTATCGAGCGAAACGCTCGCGTCACAGCAAGTAACGGCGAGTGGCGAGCTCCATTCTGGAATCCCAACAGGGGATTGCTTCGCCTCGACTTGATAAAGTTAAGCTTTATGATTGTGTTGTATATTAAACATAAATATTACACATATAATCTAATTATGTTGATATTTCGAGGGCTATGGCGGGGTAAACCCGCCGCTACGTTCCCCAACTTCCCATGGCGGGCGAGTCGGCATCTCTCAACGGGAGAGCCCTTCCTCGCCTTGCTGTTGAGACCGGCACACGCTTTGCGAAGCCGTTTTTTCACTTCCCGCCTGCGGGAGCGTATGCTAACCTTTGGCTTTGTCGGTGCGCCGACATTGGCCATCGAATGCCCCTGCGCGAAACGGAAGCCATCGTCCTCCGAACCTACCGCCTGGGCGAAGCTGACAAGATTGCTTCGCTTTTTACGCGGCAACTGGGCCGCTTGCGGGCTGTGGCCCAAGGCGCCTTGCGCTCCAAAAGCCGTTATGGCGGAACGCTCGAACCTCTCAGCTACGTCCGCATTTGGATCTTCGAGCGCGAAAACCGCGACCTTCTGCGCCTGAACTCCGTCGAGATCATCGAATCGTTCTTCGACATGCAGAAGGACTACCGGGTACAGCTTGCGGCGCAATACCTCTCCGAGGTAAGCGAGCGGTTGCTGCCCGAGCGCGAGGTGAACGAGCGCGTTTTCCGCCTGCTGCTCGCGGTCCTGCGGGCGCTCAAAAACTCCCCGGAAGTTAACCGGCCGCTGCTCTATTTCGATTACTGGATGGTGCGCCTCGGGGGTTTTTTGCCGAATTTTGAGGCATGTGCGTCGTGCGGTAGAGCTTTGGGAGAAGAGGGCGGCTACTATTCACGCGGTTCGGAATCGCTTCTCTGCCGCGATTGCAAGCATCCGGGAGGTCTGCGAGTCTCCGCCGCCACGCTGGCCATGGTTCGAGCCGCGTGCCTGGGGCCGCTGGATAAGTGGCTCGCGCAGGAAAAGGCTCCGGCCGGCTGCCGAGAAGCGCGCCACTTCTTCGAGGAGATCATCGAGAGCCACACGGAAAAGAAGCTGATTACGCGGCAGATGATGGAAAACGAAGTATAAAGGCAGTCATTTGTCCTTGGTCATTTGTCATTCGGCATTGGTCACTTGTCGTTGTCCTTCGTCATTCGGCCACCGTCACTTGGCGGACCAAGGGAATTGCGAGTCTTCCGGAAAGCCGCTGCGCACCCTTGGAAGTGACCAAGGACAAGTGACTAATCCGTTCGGAGATCCTCCGGCTCTGTCGCAGAGGCAGCAAGAGTTTGACATTGACCGGAGTAAGTGCTCTGGGGTCGGGCAATGACCCCTCACCCGTCCCGCGCCCGCTGGGGAAGGCGCGCGGCGCGGTCCACCCTCTCCCCCGGGGAGAGGGCAAATTCGGTGTTGGGCGCGCTACGGCGCGCGATGGCTTTTTCCCTCTCCCTTGGGGAGAGGGTGGCCGAGAGACGAGGTCGGGTGAGGGGTCTTTTCCCAACGGTGGTGGTCCGGACCCTTTTGAGGCGCCAGCCGCCGCTAAGCCTCCGGCTTTGCCGAAGGATAATTTACTGACCAACGATGAATGACAAGCGACGAATTAAGAATTACAAAGGACATATTTTGTGCCACTTACAACTAGAAAGCAAACTGTTGCTTCACCTCTAAATTTTCAAGACATGCTCTTTCGCCTGAGCACTTTCTGGGCGGAGCAGGGGTGCGTGATTGCCTTGCCTTATGACGTGGAAGTGGGCGCGGGGACGATGTGCCCCGAAACTTTTCTGCGCGTCCTGGGGCCGCAGCCGTGGCGGGTGGCGTATTTTCAGCCTTCCCGGCGCCCGGCGGACGGCCGCTATGGCGAGAATCCCAACCGCCTGCTGAAGCACACGCAACTTCAGGTGATCCTGAAGCCGCCGCCCGAAACGGTCCAAGACATTTATCTTGAAAGCCTGGGGGCGATCGGCATCGACATCCGCCACCACGACATTCGCTTCGAAGAAGACAATTGGGAAGCGCCCACACTCGGTGCTTGGGGAATGGGCTGGCAGGTGATGCTCGACGGCCTGGAAATCACTCAATTCACGTACTTTCAGCAGTCGGGTGGGGTGGACCTGGAGCCCATCAGCGCCGAGCTGACCTACGGCCTCGAGCGGATCGCCGCGTTCCTCCAGAATGTTGAAGATGTATATCAAATAAGGTGGAATAACCATGTGACGTTTGGGGAGATGCGCCGCGCTGAGGAACTCGAGTTTTCGGTGTACGACTTCGAGAAAGCCGACCCTGATGTTTGCCGGAAAATCCTGGACCTCTATGAGGGCGAAGCTACCCGCCTGCTTGCCGAGTACCCGCGCAAGAACGTAGAGCCGGGTTTTAGCCCGGCACATGTCGCCAAGCCTGGCGGCCCAGCGCTGCCTGCGAGTGCCGCCCTAAAGGACGGCTCTACGTCTCCTGCCGCCCCAACGGCTGGCGTTGGGTCAAAAGGTGCAGCAGATATAATAGATAATGCCAAGCTGAAAGAACAGAATACATCGGATATTGAAAGCATAAGTTTAATAAAGAATCGCTTCCCCTTGCGCAAGGTCTATGACCTGACGCTGAAGTGTTCGCACCTATTTAACATCCTCGACGCCCGCGGCGCCATCAGCGTGACCGAGCGGGTGGCGTTAATCGCCCGGGTGCGCAAACTGGCCTGCGAGGTCGCTCGCATCTACCTCGACCGGCAACCTGTCGCGGAGGTGCTAGCGTGAAACGGCCGGACACGGGAAACTCGGAATTGGAAACTGGAAATCAGAAACTGGAAACTGGAAAATCGAAAGTCGAAACTGGAGAATCGAAAATCGAAAATCGAAAATCGAAACCCGCGACGGGCAGCGCGGTGCTTGTGGAAGAGCAGGCGGCGATTATTGTCGAAGAGCAATCGGCAATCGACAATCGGCAATCGGCAATAATGGAAGAAGTCCAACCTGTGATCCGCAATCGTCAATCGGCAATTCTTTTGCCGCTGTTGCTTGAGGTCGGCTGCGAGGAGATCCCGGCACGTTTTTTGCGCGATGCGGAAAAAGGGCTCGGCGAGCGGGTCCTGGCCGCCGTGCGCGAAGCGCGTCTGCTGCCTGATTCGAGCGACGCTGCGATGCCGGCGGGCGTAGCTCAATCACCCATCACCAATCGCCAATCGCCAATAAGCACGTACTCGACTCCCCGCCGTCTGGTGGTGAATGTTGCCGCGCTCGTGAAGCAGCAGCCGGATAAGGTCGAGGAAATTCTTGGTCCTCCCGTCAAGGTCGCGATCGATGCGGCGGGGAAGTATACGCGCGCGGCAGAGAGCTTTGCGCAAAAGAACTCGGTTGGCGTGGAACACTTGGCCCGGACGATGACGCCCAAAGGTGAATATCTGTCCCTGAGGAAAACCACGTTAGGGCGCCCGGCAATCGAGGTTTTGGCGGAAATCCTGCCCGACGCCATCCTAGGTTTGACCTTTCCCAAGAGCATGTACTGGACGGGCAAGTCGGCGCCGCGCTTCGTGCGGCCCATTCGCTGGGTCGTTTGCCAGCTTGGTGAAGGGAAGGACTCGGCCACGGTCAAGTTCCAATTTCTCGGCGTCAAGTCGTCCAATTTCACCCTAGGGCATCGGGCAAAATCGCGCAAGTCGATACCCGTTAACGACTTTAAGGATTACATTAGAAAACTTAGGCAAGCATTTGTAGAAATTGACTATGCAGTACGTAAGTTTCGTGTAGTTGATGGGGCTCGTGGGGTGGAAGCTGAAGCCGGCGGAAAGATTGTGTCCGATGACTGGTTGGCCGATTGGATTGCCAATTCCACCGAGTGGCCCCGGCCCATGCTCGGCAGCTTCGACGCGCGCTTCCTGCATTTGCCGCGCGAAATCCTGATCACCGTCATGCGCGACCACCAACGGTACTTTGCCGTCGAGGACGCCGATGGAAACCTTCGCCCCCACTTTGTCGCGACCCTGAATATGGATTCGGACGAAAAGGGCCTCATTCGCCAGGGACACGAGCGCGTCCTGACGGCCCGCTTCCGCGACGCCGAGTTTTTCTGGAACGCCGACCAGAGGTTGCCCCTGCGCGACCGGATTCCGCTGCTGGATAAGGTGACCTACCAGGCGAAGCTGGGGAGCTATGGGGATAAGGTTCGAAGGATGCGGGCGATTGCCGAACATCTCTGCACCAGCCTCGAAGCCGAAAAGGGAAACGTAGAGCCGGGCTTGAGCCCGGCACATGCCGCCGGACCTGGCGGCCCGGCTCTGAGTGCCGCCATAAAGGACGGCTCTACGTCTGCCGCCGTCCCGTGCGGCGCTGCGGATGCCAAGGCTCTGCGCCAGCACGTCCTGCGGGCGGTAGATCTTTGCAAATGCGACCTGACGGCGCAGATGGTCCAGGAATTCACGGAACTGCAAGGGATCGTGGGCGGGCTCTATGCCAAGGCCCAGGGGGAACCGGAAGAAGTGGCCACCGCGATCTACGACCATTACCTGCCTCTGGGATCAGAGGGATCATCGCCACGGACGTTGGTTGGCGCCCTAGTTTCATTAGCCGACAAGGTGGACAGCGTGGTGGCGGGCTTCGCCGTGGGGTACGAACCGACCGGCTCGAGCGACCCCTTTGCCTTGCGGCGGCAGGCCAATGGCGCTATTAAAGTAATACTTGAATATAGCCTTCCATTCAGCATAAAGGAAACGGTTAGCAAGGCGCTAGAAGTCTTGTCGATACAGTGGCGTAAGCCGCGCGAGGAAGTCCATGCCCGGGTGCTCGATTTCTTTGCCGAGCGCCTGCACTATTACTTCGAATCCGTGCGGGACTTTCGCTACGACACGGTGCGAGCCGTGGTGGCGGCGGGCGCCGACCGGCCCGCCGACGCCCAGGCACGCGCCGAGGCGATGCAGGCGCTGCGAGGGGGCGAAGACTTTGAAGCGCTCTCGGCGGCGGCCAAACGAATCCGCAATATCCTGGCAAAATCGGCGACGGCGGAGGACTGGCAGGCGGGCGAGATTGTGGCGGAACTCCTGACCGAGGCGGAGGAGAAAGATCTGCACGCGGCGTACGAAAAGATCGCGGCCGAAGTTGAGAGCAAGCGAGCTGCGGGCGACTACCGCGGCGCGCTGGAAAACATTTCTGGCCTGCGTCCTCCGGTTGACCGGTTTTTTGACAAGGTGCTGGTGATGGCGGAAGATCGCGAAGTTCGGCAGAACCGGCTGCGGCTGCTGAAGAAGCTGGATGAGCTGTTTTCCGGAATCGCGCATTTTGCCGAGATTGAAGGGCAGTGACCGGAGTTGGTGATTGGATGATTTGTGATTGAGTTGATTGCGGAGCGGCACGCACCACCATCGATGGTTGAGTCCCTGCCTGTCCTGGCTCGCCGTACTTCAATGTCGACGCGTCGACATTAACCCGCCACAGGAGACAAACCGACTCGCGCCGCGGATGAACACGGATCGACACGGATAAACCCTCCATACGGATAAATCCTTCATTCTGATCGGTGGGAATTCGTGCTCATCTGTGGCTTGAAGCTCTTCCATAAAATCTCTTCAAAATCTCGCTCCAGCTGCTTCGACGGCGCTTTTGACCCTTGCAAATCCTGTGGATTTGGGCCAGAATCATGGGTCGTTTGCAACGGCTTCGGACGATGCTGTCAGCTATCGAGTATTAACGATGAACGATGAGCTGACCACCCGACTTTGAGCTAGCGACTATTAACTCTGTTCTCCTGACTTTGAACTATCGACTATTGACTACTAACTTCAACTTTGAGCTTGGACTCTCGATTCTCAACTACGGACTTTCAATCTTTGACACCGAACTCAAACCTATCAACTAAGCACGACCTATTCGAAAGGAGCAATCATGGAGAAGTACGTTTATTTTTTTGGAGGCGGTAAGGCCGACGGCAATGGCACGATGAAAGACGTCCTGGGCGGCAAAGGCGCGGGCCTGGCGGAAATGACCAATGCCGGCCTGCCTGTCCCTCCCGGCTTTACCATCGTAACTTCCGCCTGTCGTCTTTACTTTCACGGCGGCAACAAGACGCCTGCGGATATCCTCACCCAGAAGGACGAGGCGCTGGCTAAACTGGAAGAACTGCAGGGCCAAAAGCTCGGCGACAAGCAGAATCCCTTGCTGGTTTCGGTCCGCTCCGGCGCCAAGTTTTCCATGCCGGGCATGATGGACACCATCCTGAACCTCGGCATGAACGACACGGTGGTGGAAGTGATCGCCGCCAAGAGCGGCAACCCGCGATTTGCCTACGATAGCTATCGCCGCTTCATCCAGATGTTCGGCAACGTGGTGATGGAGATTCCCAAAGAGAAGTTCGAACACGTTTTCGACGCCCAGAAGAAGCGCAGGAAGACCAAGCTCGATACCGACCTGACCCCCGAAGACCTGAAGGCTGTGATCGCCGACTACAAGAAAGTCGTGCGCAAGGAAGCACACAAGGACTTCCCCCAGGACCCGCAGGTGCAATTGAACATGTCGATCGAGGCTGTGTTCCGCTCCTGGTACAACGCCCGCGCCGCCACGTATCGCCGCATGAATAAGATTTCCGACGACTTGGGAACGGCCGTGAACGTCCAGACCATGGTTTTCGGTAATATGGGCGATACCTCCGGCACCGGCGTGGGCTTTACGCGCAATCCCGCCACGGGCGAGAAGGTGTTCTATGGCGAGTACCTGATGAACGCCCAGGGCGAGGACGTGGTTTCCGGCGTGCGCACGCCGATTCCGATCAACGAGCTGGAAAAGATGATGCCCGAGGTTTACCAAGAGCTTCGCGACATCACCACCCGCCTCGAGCAGCATTACAAGGACGTGCAGGACTTCGAGTTCACCATTCAAGATGGCAAGCTTTACATGCTCCAGACCCGCAATGGCAAGCGCACCGGTCCCGCGGCCGTGCGGATTGCCGTGGAGATGGTGAAAGAGGGCATTTTCAGCGAGCGGGACGCCTTGATGCGCGTCGAGCCCGAACAGTTGAACCAATTGCTGCACCCTGTTCTGGATGAAAAGAAGCCGCTCAAGGTCATCGCCAAAGGTTTGCCGGCATCGCCCGGCGCCGCCGTTGGGCGCGTGGTCTTTACCGCCGATGACGCGGTGATCAAAGGGAAGTCCTCGCCCGTGGTCCTGGTGCGCGGCGAGACCGTTCCTGACGACATCCATGGCATGGAAGTGGCCGTGGGCATTCTGACCTCGCGCGGTGGCATGACGTCGCACGCCGCGGTGGTGACGCGCGGAATGGGCAAGCCCTGCGTCGCGGGATGCGCTGAGGTGGAAGTGGACGAAAAGTCCAAGACCATCAAGGTCGGTTCGCTGGTGATCAAAGACGGCGATTGGATCTCACTTGACGGTTCCACCGGTCGTGTCATTTTGGGCAAGACGGACCTGGTCGAGCCCGATCCGCATAGCGGCGCTTTCGCCGAGTTCATGAAGTGGGCGGACAAGGCCAGGGAATTGGGCGTTCGCGCCAATGCCGACATCCCCCGGGATGCCCTGAAAGCGGTGGAGTTCGGCGCCGAAGGCATTGGCCTTTGCCGCACCGAGCACATGTTCTTTGCCAAGGAACGGCTGCCGTTCGTTCAGCAAATGATCATGGCCTGCAAGGAAACGACGGATCCCAAGGAAGCCGAGTTGTACCGTAAGCAACGGCGCGCCGCGCTGGCGAAGCTTCTTCCCATGCAGCGCAAGGACTTTTACGGCCTCTTCAAGGCCATGAACGGATTGCCGGTAACCATCCGCACGCTCGACCCTCCGCTGCACGAGTTTTTGCCCAAGAGGGAAGAGTTGATGGTGGAAATCGCGACCCTGGAAGCGACTAAGAAGAAGAGTCCTAAGATAAAAGAGCTCAAGAAGATACTGGAAGTAGTTGAAGGACTACATGAATTCAATCCCATGCTCGGATTGCGTGGCTGCCGCTTGGGAATCATGTATCCGGAAATTACCGAAATGCAAGCGCGGGCCATCTTCGAAGCGGCCTGCGATTGCAAGAAGAAAGGCCTTGAAGCAAAGCCTGAGGTAATGATTCCTTTGGTCGGGGATGTAAAGGAGTTAATCGCTCAGAAGGAAATCGTAAATCGGGTTGCTGGGGAAGTCTTTGCCAAGAAGGGGACAAAAGTCGAGTATTTGGTGGGAACGATGATCGAGTTGCCAGCGGCAGCGCTGTCGGCAGGCGAAATCGCCCAGGAAGCCGAGTTCTTCAGCTTCGGCACCAACGACCTGACCCAGACGACCTTCGGGATTTCCCGCGACGACTGCGCCAAGATCATCAACGCTTACGTAAAGGCGAAGATCTGGCCGGCCGACCCGTTTGCCCAGCTCGACCCGAAGCGCGTGGGCCGTCTGCTGAAACTGGCCACCAAGGAAGGCCGCGAGACTCGCGAGAAGTTGAAGGTGGGAATCTGCGGCGAACACGGCGGCGATCCATCCTCGATCGAGATTTGCGCCGAGGCGGGATTGAACTACGTGAGCTGCTCGCCCTACCGCGTGCCGATTGCACGGTTGGCGGCGGCGCAGGCAGCGGTGAAGAAGCAGATGGAGAAGGCGTATTCAACGGCGTAGGTGGGCACGCTGTGGCATGGCCATCCTGGCCATGACTGCGGAACACGGGCAGGATGCCCGTGCCACGTTTTGTGGCAAGGCCAGTTGTGCTGATTTCTAAAGTTTTACTTTAGATGTTATCTTGAGGCCACGAATCCATAAGGGGTTCGTGGCCTCGCTTTTTTCTTGGAGACGATGCCGATTGACGAGGGCGGGGGAAAAAGGTAAGTCGGCAATAGGGTGGATGCGCAGACCCTGGCTCCGCGTTCGTCCCCTACACGCTTGCCCGTGTCGACGCGTCGACATCGCCTTGGCCGGTGGCACGCACGGTGGGTTGTCGTTGCAAAATTGGTTTCCTCCGCTTCGCTGCTTTGGGTTATTCTAAGCCCGCCAACATGAGCATCGATCTGGGGGCCGCAAGTCCACAACCCCGCAAAGACAATCCCCGCTGGATCCGCGCCTTGCCACTCGTGAGTGTGGCCGCTGTGACGGCCTTTACCTATGCCGTGACGCTCGGCTTCGGGTTTGTTTTTGACGATCATGGCCTGATTGAGAATAACGGCGCCCTCCGCTCCTGGAGATACTTCCTCAGTTACTTTACCTCGCACATTTGGAGTTTTCGCTATCCGCATTTGTTGGCCAACTACTACCGGCCCTTCTTTCTCATCTGGCTGCGGTTGAACTATCTTTTATTCGGGCTCCACCCGTGGGGGTGGCACCTCACTTCCGTCATTGCGCATGTGGCCGTGGCCTGCCTGGTGTACAGGTTAGTCCTCCGGCTTGCCCATGATGCCTCGGTCGCGACGGTTGCGGCATTCGTCTTCGCACTTCATCCCGTGCAAGCGGAGGCAGTTTCCGACATCACTTCGGCGCAGGAGTTGCTCTCCACCTTTTTCCTCGTAGCTGGCGTTTTGGCTTGGCTCGGACGGCGCGAAGCGGGGCGGCAGAGAACCAGCCTGGTTTGGGCGTTGGCCTGTTACGCAGCGGCTCTGCTGTCAAAGGAAAGTGGGCTCATGTTTCTTCCCCTGTTGGCGGTTCTGGAAGGAACCCTTCCGGCTCCGGGTGGGAGCACGCGAACGGTGCGCCACCGGGTCGGCGATTTTCTAGCCGCGATCACCCCTTTTCTGGGAGTCACGTGCGTCTACATCGCGCTGCGGATTTGGGCGCTCAGAGGCTTCGCGCACACCGTCACTCGGGTCGCCTTCCTGACGGAGATCCTCACCATTCCCTCCGTCTTGCTATTTTATATACGGCTGGTGGTGTGGCCCGCGCCGCTGGCCTGCTACTACGACACACCCTATATCTCGACGCCCTCCCTGAAGGGCGTTGTGCTGCCGGGCATGGTGGTTCTAGGGGTCATTGCCGCCTTGGGATGCTGGTATGCTCGAACCCGCCGGGACGCACCGGGGGAAGCGCGCCTGATCGCATTTGGCATGTTGTGGATGGCCGTTGCCATTGTGCCCGTCCTGAACTTCCGGCTGTTGCCAGAGGGCGAAATTGCGCATGACCGTTATCTCTATCTTCCCATGGTGGGGATTGCGATCCTGGTGGGAGTGGGGTGGCGACAGGCAAGCCGCCTCGGGGCGCGCTTCCTGGGACGGCCGATCGGGGGGCTGGCCGCGGTGGGCCTGCTCGCACTGATCCTGGGTTTCGCGGCCCTCCGGCAGAGCCTCTATTGGTCAGACGACCTCACGCTGAACTTTCACGCCCATTTGGTTGCTCCGCATAATGTCTATGCCACCACCAGTTTTGCGGCTGCCGCAGCGCAATCGGGAAGGGAGGGAGCGGCCATGGCGCTCTACCGAGAGGCATTGGCGGCCCGGCCGGACTTCTGGCGAGCGAATGTCAACCTGGCCTACCTCTATTACGCGCATGGAAACTATCGGGAAGCCGCCCATTACTTTCAGCGCGCTTGTGCGACGGACCCCACGGACGGGGACCAGTTCCTCTATTTGGGGATGTCATTGCTCCGGCTGGGTCAGATGCGCGAGGCCGAGTCGGCGATCCGTACGGCGCTGCTGGTCAGGCCAAACGGGGAAAAGTATCATCTCGGTTTGGGGATGGTTCTGATGCAGGAAGGCAAGCTTGAAGAGGCGCGTCAGGAAGTCGAAACGGAGCTCGCGGAAGACCCGCACAATGCCCAAGCGCAAGCACTGAAAGGGCAATTGACTCGGCAAATCGTAAATTCGCCAGGGGCACTGACTTCCGGGCCTTCCACTGCCAACCCGGCGCAACACTAAGAGAATGCTCCAACTGCTGCGTGCGCTGGATGTTAGTTCGGGTTAGAAGGAGTCGACACCTTGACGAAATCCCTTTTCAAACACTGGCCGCTCTATGCCTCAGTTTTGGTGTTTTTAGCGATCGTCTCCATCGTTTTGTACGCGTCCATCAGCGCCAACCGCGGCTATCTGGTCTATGCCGGCGACGATGCTTATATCGGGATGGCAGTGGCCAGGAATTTCGCGCAATTCGGAGTCTGGGGAGTGACGCGCTACGGGTTCACCTCCCTTTCCTCCACCCTCCTTTGGACGCTTCTTCTGAGTTTGACCTATTACCTGGGAGGAGTTAATCAGATTGCGCCACTCTTGTGGAATCTCGTCTTCGCCGTACTGATTTTGGTAGTCTCCTACGTCATCCTTTCCCGCTACAAGGTCTCGCCGGGAGTGAAGTTTACGGCTCTTCTCGGCCTCACCCTACTGCTTCCCCTGCCATCCCTGGTTGTAATGGGGATGGAGCACACCCTTCAAACCTTGCTCGCGCTTCTCACGGTATTCCTGGGGGCGCGGTTGCTCTCCCAAGAGTCACCCGGCAGCGGCCGGCGTGATACGGTTCTGCTCTTCATCCTGGCGCCGCTGGTCACCAGCACGCGATTCGAAGGAATGTTCCTGATTGCGGCCCTCAGCGGCCTTTCCCTCCTGCTCAAGCGTTGGCGTTTTGCCCTGGGGTTCGCCCTGTGCGGATCTCTTCCGATCATTGTGCACGGGATCATTTCAGTTTCGCACGGGTGGTTCTGGTTTCCGACTTCGTTGTTGCAGAAGGCATCGTTACCGCATTCCGCCTCTGTCGCGGATTTCTTTCTTTCCCTGGTCAATCCCGTCTTCATTAACTTCCGTTCCGCCCTCCACACGCTGGTCCTTGTCGTGGCGGTTCTTCTGGCTTACATCGTGGCCAGCGGAAAGGGAAGCAGCCCAAGGGAGAGCCGGCAACTCTTTGGCGCCGTAGTGGTTTTGCTCTGGTTGGCCCACTTCGAGTTTGTGGGTTCGTCCCCCATGTATCGCTACGATGCCTACCTGTGTGCATTAAGCATCGTCTACTTGGCGATGCAGGTTCCCGTCATCGCAGGGCGGCTGTCGCGGGTGTTTGAGTTGTCCACGTGGTTGAATTCCCGGAACCTCGCTTGCGGCTTATTGGCCCTGATACTTTTCCTTCCACTCGCCGTCAAGGGCAGTCGGCTGCTTTGGTTCCTGCCCCAGTGCACGATGAATACGTTTGAGCAGCAATACCAAATGGGACTATTCGTCCGCCAGTATTACCAAGGAACTGTTGTGGCGGTCAACGATATTGGGGCGGTCAATTTCCTGGCGGATTTCCATTGTCTGGATCTATATGGACTGGCGGAACCGGAGATTACCGCAGCGATGCGGAACCATACCTACCAAGCCCGAGACATCCAGCGCCTGGCAAGTCAAAAGGGGGCGCGCATCGCGATCATCTACGAGAGCTGGTTCATGGGTGTGCTGCCGCCGGAATGGGTGCGGGTGGGCACATGGACAATTCAGAACAACATTATCAATGGCAGTGACACAGTGTCATTTTACGCTGTGGAGCATGAGGCGGCGGCGCGCCTGAGGGAATCCCTGTTGGAATTCGCTCCGAAGTTGCCTGCTGACGTGATCCCACATGTCGCATTTCCCGTAGACGTGCAGGTACCGGCCCGACCTTGACTTCGGTCAGGAGCGCAGGCGCCTTACCGGTGCGCCAACATGGGTATGTCTATGAAATATCTCGAAACTGCCCACTTGTCACTGGCCCGTGCCCCTACGTCTTGATTCGTAGCAGCAAATAAGCCCCAGCCAATCCGAAGAGGATGTCCGGTGACCAAGCCGCCATCGCGGGAGGGAGCTGGCTCAAGTTACCCATTGCTTCAAATAAGCTGGAGGTAGACCAATAGACGATGGCGATGCCAATGCTCAGAGCGATTCCCGTGAGCGCCCCCTTGGCGCCCATCGTAAACGAGAAGGGTATTCCGATGAGGGCAACGACGAACGCGATGAGGGGATAAGAAAACTTGCGGTAGAACTGCACCGAGAGGCGTACCACGTCGAATCCGCTCTGCCGGAGATCGGCAATGTAGTGGCGCAACTCGATGGCGCTCATCTGCTCCGAGGGCTTAACCTCTTTCTTGAAATAACTCGGCTCTTCCGTTAATTCCTTGAAGGTTGCAACGGAGAACCTCGTGTAATTGGAATCCCGATCGCCGTTAATATCGCGCGACCACCCATTCTCCAGGATCCAACTGTGGACGGACGGCTCCCAAACCGCTCGGGCTGCTTGCAATCGGCGGGTCATGCGGAAAGTTGCGGGATCGAATTCGAAAACCGACAGATTGGCGAAGACATTCTGGTCAGAGTCAAAGAAGGTGTAATTGTAAATACGGCTCGAGGTCCCAAAGATCCACTGATGATCTGGGCGAAAGAACGTCTGTGCGGGTTTACCCTTGATCTGATTGCGGTAGCTGTTTTGGCGCTGGTTGGTTTCCGGGAGCACGCGATCGGCAAAGAGAAACATCCCGCCGCTGAGCAGTGCGGCAACGGCCAGCACGGGAATCGACAGCCGATAGAGGCTGATCCCCGCGGACTTGATGGCGATGACCTGGTTGGTTTTGGTAAGCAGCCCGAAGTTGACCAGGGTCGCCACCAGAATGCTGAGCGGCAGCATCAGGTAAATAACTTGAGGAAGGAGGTAGCTGTAGTAATCCACCACCACGCGGACGGGAATTTGATTGCGGACGATATCGCCCAGCACCTGGAAGAAATCGAAGATGAGGTACACGCCGCAAAAGGTGACGAGAAGCAGGCCAAAATAAAAGATCCAGCCGTTGAGTACGTAAATATCGAGGATTTGTAGGAATCGCCCGCCGACTCTGGCTGGCGTGGGAAGCGCCACGGGCTTTCGCGAATTGCCACGGCGCGCGCGCCAGTGCTGCCAGCGTTTCATGAAATCGTCGAACGCATCCTGGAAGAACATCATGCGCGTCCACACCCGGCTGAGGTTCGAGAGCATGACGATTCCGGCAAGGGTAAACAGCGCATTGGCCAGCCAGAGCCCCACAATGGGGGGAACGCGGCCTTGTTTGGCAAAGCTCAAGCCAAATGCCATGAGGATGTAGTAGACGAAAAACAGCAGCAAGCTGAGCATCACGCCGAGGGACTTGCCGCCCTTGCGCGTGGAAATCCCGAGCGGGATTCCGACTAACGCCAGAACGATAGCGGCCACCGGCAGGGCAAAACGGTAATGGAGTTCCACCAGGGCGGCCTGGCGCTCAGCAGGTTGGTGAACGAGCCGCCAAAGTTGGGTGGGATTCAGGTACTGGGGCGAACTGGGGGGCGTTGCTGCGCCGCTCTGATTCATGTCGAGTGAAATGTCCGTCCCCGTGAACGAGGCAATGGAGTATTCATCGGGGCGGGCGGGGTCGTATTCGTGCGTGGTTCCGTTCTCAAGGTGCAAGACAAAGCGGTTGCGCGCCGCTTCGTTGACAAGTATACCCCTTTCCGCTAACGTAACCTTGACCGCATTGTGCTGGGTCATGTCGGCGAGGAAAACGCCGCGCAAGTTTGCCCGTGAGCCGGTTACATCCTCCAGGTAGAGCAACCGGTCGGGAAACCGTTCAATGAATACGCGAGGCTGAATCTCATAGGGGACTTGGCTGGCTTCCAGCCCAGCCTCCATGCGGCTCATCTTGCGCGCGGCCTGGGGGGCGAGAAACAAGCCCATCCAGAGGGTAACTGCCCAGCCGGACACTGCAAGAATCATGACTGGCCTAACAAATGCGCCAATTCCTATCCCCGAAGCGCGTGCCGCAATGACCTCACCATCGGCAGCCATGCGGCTCAGCCCAATGAGCGTACCCACCATGACGGCCAAGGGGACAGTCATCATCAGAATTTTGGGTACAGGCAGAAGGAAGAGCGTTGCCATGTCGCGCAAAGGAACGTTGTGACGGACGACCAACTCCAAAAGGTCGCCCAACTGGCGGATGAAGATCACAAAGGTGAAAACCAGGAGCCCAATCAGGGAGTGAGAGAAGACTTCCTTGAAAATGTAGCGGGTAAGAATCCGCATAGGTTCAAACCGGAAATGCGGCTCGCAGGTTCATCCGACCACCACCGAATCGCGCCGCCCACTTGCATGCTAGCACACCGATTTCAACGGCGTAAAGGAATTGACCTCTAGGCTCATGCCTCCAACCTACCTCATGCTTCTTTGGCACATGCATCAGCCCTTCTACAAGGACTTGGCGGACGACGTATACACCATGCCTTGGACCCGATTGCATTGCCTTAAGGACTACTACGGCATGGTCGCGATCATGCGGGAATTTCCGAGCTTCCATGCGACTTTCAATATCGTGCCCTCGCTCGTTCTGCAGATCGAGGATTACGCCCGAGACAAGGCGCACGAGCCCGCCTACGACGTGGCCTTCAAACCGGTCAACAACCTGAGTCCAGCCGAACGACAGAGCCTGCTAGTCTCCGCCTTTCAAATCAATTACGACAATCTCCTCAACCGCTACCCGAGATTTCGCGAGTTGTGGGAGAAGTCGCAGAAATCGGGTGTAGCTACGGCGGCAAAGGCCTTCACACCTCAAGAAATAGTTGATCTCCAGGTGCTCTCGCAGTTGGCTTGGTTCGACGAGATCTTTCTTGCCAACGACCCCGACGTTTTGCGACTAGTGAAGAAGGAGCGGGGCTATAGCGAAGGCGATAAAGCCCTTGTTCGAAAGAAAGAAATTGAACTTTTCAATGTAACACTTGAAGAGTATCGGAAGGCCGCCGAGCGCGGGCAAATCGAGATATCCACCTCGCCCTTCTATCACCCCATCCTGCCTCTTCTCTGCGACACGGCCATCGCGCAGGAGTCGCACCCGGGAGTGAAGTTGCCGCATCGTCGCTTTCGCCATCCCGAGGATGCGCGGGACCAATTGCGGGCGGCGTTGGAGCTTCACGAGCGGGTCTTCGGCCGCCGACCCCAGGGTCTGTGGCCGAGCGAGGGCAGCGTATCCGACGAGGTCCTGCGTCTGGCTGCCGAGGAGGGATTCACGTGGGCTGCCACCGATGAAGGTGTGCTGGCGCGCTCGAAGGAGATGAATTTGTACCGCCGCGGCGATGGCACCCTTCAGGGCGGGGAAGAACTCTATCGCCCGCAATCACTGGCGACAGGGGGCAAACCCATTTCCCTCTTTTTCCGCGACCACCAACTTTCCGATTTGATTGGCTTCGTTTACTCGCGCATGGACCCCGAAGCGGCCGCCGCGGACCTGCACCAGCGCATTAAAGCGGCGGGGCGAAGCACGGGCCAGCGGCCAGCGGTAGTTTCAGTGATCCTGGACGGCGAGAATGCCTGGGAGTATTACCCGGGTAACGGGCGCGAATTCCTCAAGGCCTTTTACCGTCGCATCTCGGCGGACCCAGAGCTTCGCGCGGTGACCGCCAGCGAGGCGCTGGCAGTTACCGAACAAGGCGCTCTTACCCACGTCGTCCCCGGTTCGTGGATCAACGCGAACTATGACGTTTGGATCGGCGCCGATGAGGACAATCGCGCCTGGGATTTGCTCAACGACGCGCGCGATTTCTATGCCGAACGGGCCTCGAGTCCGAAGATCAAGCCGGAAAACCGCCGCTTGGCGCAACAAGAGTTGTGGGTGGCGGAGGGCAGCGACTGGTGCTGGTGGTATGGGCCCGAGCACTCAACCGCCAATGACGAAGACTTCGATCTGCTTTACCGCAAGCACCTGAGTAACATCTATCGTCTGCTTGGCGGGTCCGCCCACGGATGAGTTCGCCGTTCCCGTCAAGCAACCTCGCGTCCACGCACTCACCGTTGCCCCCTCGGCGCAGATTCATCCTAAGATTGACGGCCGGGTCACGACCTACTTTGAGTGGATGGGTGCGGGGATTTGCCAGCCGGACTACCGCTCCGGCTCGATGCACGGCGTGGCCCAGATTGTCGAAGCGCTCTACTATGGTTATAGCGACAAGGCTGTCTATTTACGGTTGGACCTTGGCGAGACCTTTCTTCACGATCATCCCGAATTCGAAATCCGCGTCAACGTTAACGGCGCCAGCCGTGCCCGTCTGCACGCAGCGATCAGTGGGGCGAGCGTGAAGGCCGTGGAATTTTGGAAGGGAGGGGAATCGTTGCGCGTCCCTCAAGCCACCGGCGACCAGGTGAAAGTGGCATTTTCCAAGGTCTTCGAACTTCGCCTTGCCTACACCCTTTTGGATGTTGCGCCGCACGAACGGATCAGCGTTCAGGGGTCCATCTGGCTGGATGGACTTCCGCTCCAGGTCCTCCCCCAAGAAGGCTGGCTGGCGCTCGAGTTGACGGAAGACTTGACGAGCTGGTAGGGCTATTCTAAAGTTCGAACTTCCATGGAGAGCAAAGTAGCAAATCCGCCGGCCGGCTTTGACGAGCTAACGGTTGAGGAGAAGCTCGACTATCTTGAGTCTCTTTGGGACCGCATCACTGCCCGACCTGAGGACGTTCCCGTACCCGATTGGCATCTTGAAGTGATTGAACAGCGCTTCCATAAAGGACAAGCTGGTTCTCAGGACCACTGATCCTGGGACGATTTTCGCGAACAACTCCGCGCCAAACTCCGCCAGCGCCAGTCCGCGCCATGATGCGACGACTCTCGATCCTGCCCCAGGCTGAACTTGACGTCAGCGACGCCTCGCTTTCCAGCATGAGGCGCGGACCGCCAGGCTTGACGGCCCGTGCCTCTTTGCTAAACACTAACCAATGGCAACTAGCCACTCTTCACGCAAGGTCGTAGCGATCGAGGTTCATCACCTTGTTCCACGCCGCCACGAAGTCCTTAACAAATGCCTCCTTCGAGTCGTTGCAGGCATAGAATTCCGCGATTCCCCGAAGCTGAGCGTTCGAGCCAAAGACCAGGTCGACGCGGGTACCGGTCCACTTGATCTCGCCGGTGGCGCGGTCGCGCAACTCATACACGCCTTCGGATGCAGCGGACGGCTGCCACTTCAATTTCATGTCGACGAGATTGACGAAGAAATCATTCGTCAGCGTTCCTGGCCGCCTGGTGAAGACGCCGTGTTGGGAGTGCCCGAAGTTAGCATTCAAGGCGCGCAGGCCGCCGATGAGAACCGTCATCTCGGGGACCGTCAACGTCAGCAATTGCGCCCGGTCCACCAGCAGTTCCTCCGCCGGTCTCGGGTCTCCCTTCCGCAGGTAGTTGCGGAACCCGTCCGAAGTCGGCTCCATGACGGCGAACGACTCCACATCGGTCTGGTCCTGAGAAGCGTCCGTGCGCCCGGGCGAGAAGGGAACCTTCACGGCATGCCCCGCCTTTTTCGCCGCTTCCTCGATGGCCGCGTCGCCGGCAAGAATGATCATGTCAGCCAGCGAGACCTTTTTCCCGCCGGACTGTGCGCTATTGGACTCCTTCTGGATCGCCTCCAGCTTTGCGAGGACCTTCGCCAGTTCGGCGGGCTGGTTGACTTCCCAGTCCTTTTGCGGGGTCAGGCGAATGCGCGCCTCCGTTGGCGCCCCCGCGCTTGTCGCCGCCGCGGAACGTTGCTGCCGACGCCCAAGCCGTCGAGACCAATTCGGAAATCGACAGTCCGGACGCCAGGATCTTCGCCTTCAGCGCAGCAATGTCCTGCTCGCCGATCAGCCCATGGTCCACGGCCGGAACGGGGTCCTGCCAAATCAGCGCTTGTTTAGGAACGAGCGGGCCCAGGTAGCGTGAAACCGGCCCCATGTCGCGGTGCGTCAGCTTGAACCAAGCCTTGGCGAACGCGTCGGCGAACTCCTGCGGATGGTCGTGAAAACGCTTCGAAATCTTCGCGTAGCTCGGGTCCATCTTCAGCGCAAGGTCCGTCGTGAACATCATCGTGGGATGCTTCTTCGACGGATCGTGGGCGTCAGGAACGGTGGGCACGGATGATCCGTTCTTGGGTGTCCATTGGTTGGCGCCGGCGGGACTCTTGGTGAGTTCCCATTCATAACCCAACAGGTTTTCGAAGAAGTTGTTGTCCCACTTAATGGGATTGGTGGTCCATGCGCCTTCTAGCCCGCTAGTGAACGCGTGGGCGCCGACGCCGCTTTCAAAAGTATTCTTCCAGCCGAAGCCTTGCTCTTCAATGCCGGCGGCCTCCGGTTCGGCGCCGACGTACTTCACCTGCTCGGCAGCGCCATGGGCCTTGCCGAAGGTGTGTCCGCCAGCGATCAGGGCCACCGTCTCCTCGTCGTTCATCGCCATGCGGCGGAAGGTCTCGCGTATGTCGCGCGCCGCGGCGACGGGATCGGGCTTGCCATTGGGCCCTTCCGGATTCACGTAAATCAGGCCCATCTGCACGGCGGCCAGAGGATTCTCGAGCTCGCGATCGCCGCTGTAGCGCTCGTCGGCCAGCCACTTGCCCTCCGGACCCCAGTAAATGGCTTCTTCCGGCTCCCAGATGTCCTCGCGGCCACCGCCGAAACCGAACGTCTTGAGTCCCATTGATTCCAGAGCGACGTTACCGGCGAGAATCATCAGATCGGCCCAGGATATTTTGCGGCCGTACTTCTGCTTGACCGGCCAGAGCAGCCGGCGTGCCTTGTCGAGGCTCACGTTGTCGGGCCAACTGTTGAGGGGCGCAAACCGCTGTGCCCCAGAACCCGCGCCGCCCCGGCCATCGGAAATCCGATACGTGCCGGCGCTATGCCACGCCATGCGAATGAAGAGCGGCCCATAATGGCCGTAGTCCGCGGGCCACCAAGGTTGCGAGTCCGTCATCACGGCGTGGAGGTCCTTGACCACGGCATTCAGATCGAGGGTCTTAAATTCTTCCGCATAATTGAATTCCTTATCCATCGGATCGGACAAGGGGCAGTGCTGATGCAGGATCTTCAGGTTCAACTGATTCGGCCACCAGCCTGCATTCGCCGAGCCTCCGGCGGCCGTGTGTCGGTGCGCGCCCGCTACCGGGCACTTGCCTTCGCTCGATAAGGTTTGCTCCTGATGAGCGGGGACAGGCGCCCCCGCTGCGGTGTTCAGTGTTTTTTCCATATATTTGTCCTCCTCGGGATGAGTAAAAAGAATTGTGACAAGCTACTAAACCCTTCTGGCTGTCCCCTTCGCACCATCGGCGGCGCTTAAGGGGAGGCGCGCTGCGGAGCGCACTTCGTGCAGAGGCCCCGGAAAATGAGTTCGCATTCGCGAACAATGCGCTTACCGA
Source organism: uncultured Acidobacteriota bacterium (assembly GCA_963808085.1). Classification (GTDB taxonomy): domain Bacteria; phylum Acidobacteriota; class Terriglobia; order UBA7540; family UBA7540; genus Bog-366. The sequence continues at coordinate 210,015 of CAWEFC010000017.1, read as the reverse complement.
GGGAGCTCCGGGCAGGCTTGGGCACGTCGAACCACTCCATGTCCTCGACCTTGCCACAGCGGTCGCAGATGAAGTGGTGATGCGGCAGGCCCTTCGCATCGAATCGCGCGGAGCGGCCCTCGACGGCCACTTCCCGCACCAACCCCGCCTGCACCAGGTCCCGCAGATTGTTATAAGTCGTGGCCCGGGAAGACCTTGGATCCATGCGATTCACGGCCGCGAAGATTTCCGCCGCGGTGGGATGCCGGTTGTGTTCCGTCAAGAAAGCCATCACGGCGTAACGCTGCGGAGTGCAGCGCAAACCGCTGGCTTCCAGGGACCGCTTAATCGCCTCGGAGTGCATTGAGCCGTTAGATTAAATCTAATGTGATAGTTTGTCAAGACGTATGCGTTTGGGCGTAGCGCGGACCTGTTCTGTAGGTCTGCGGCTTTTCGTCATTGATTGGGCAAGGGCCGCGGACCTACAGAACAGGTCCGCGCTACGGTCGCTTTTTGACCCGGGCCAAACCGCAAGCCTGTCCCGTTACAACTACCCCGTCGAGTTGTTATACCAGCGCAAGACTCTGAGCGAGCGCAGCGTGTTCCAGCGGCTGGCCTTTCCAACTTCTGTCTCCATCTGCAAGGGAATAGATTCAGGATGACGGTGGTTGAGCGGCCAGCGCCCGTTCTGGTGGCGGCGCTCAATCACGACTTTGATCGCATCATCGACGCGGCGGTCGGGCTTGATTCCTGCATTGCGCAGATAATCGAGTCCGCGCAAGACATCGTAGTGCCAAAACGGCGGGAACGAGAATCGGAGCCAGCGTTTGTCGATGACTTCGCCCGTTCGAAGCGAACGGAACATGCGGCGCTCGAGCAGGTAGTTTTCGCGCCCTCTTGCGCGCCCTGGTGACGGCCGCCGATTTACGCCCTGCCCGCTCGTAGTCGAGCAGTCCTTCGAGCACGCAGATGGTGGTGTGGAACGATGAGCGCTTGCTAGGAGGGCGTTTCGTCGGCATGAAGGGCCACGCTTCGCAATTCCAGCCGCCATCTTGCAAGCTGCTCGCTCAGGAGTTGCTTGGCCAGTGCGTCGTTCGGTTCCTTGAAGTACGAACCGACGCCGAGAATTCTTCCGTTGATGCAGGGCTCCGTTTCGCCGTGAAGGTAAGGCCGGTTATTGAGCCACTTGAACACCAGTCGCTTGTCCACCCGGTCGATCATTTTGCGCGCCTGCTTGCTGGCGGGGTCGAGACCGAGGTCCTTCAAGACGACCAGACTGAAGAGGGCAGTGAGGTCCCACTTCGGCCCGCCGCCCCAATCGCCGGCAGAGGATTGGCGCGCGAGAAGTTGGGCTCCCCAGCCTTCGGTTGCAACGCGCGACCGCTCGGCTGCAATCGCGCCGGGGGCGGAATCGGTGAGGTCCCTCATGACCTGCCAACGAATGGACGGGTCAGCATCGAGGAGCCATTTAAGGTGCGCGGGCCGGGGTGCATAGTCGAGGAGGCGCATGGGTCGATTATAGCGCGGGTTGTGTAAGTTTTGACCCGCGCGCCAGCCGGCCACCCCCCAGAGGATTCGTCCGGTGTCGACGCGCCGACTTGGGGTTGGCAGGATTGCCTGAAAGCGAACGCACGGGAGCGTTGCATACCGGAGCGCACGTAGTAGATTAGGGTTGCCCAGGGAGCAATCGCGAGAAATGAAGGCGAATCCTAGTTCCGAGTGTGCCTCCGGCTTCCAGCCGGGCAGCGCGCAGATCGGGATTGCGGCGGTAGATCCAAATTAGGACACCACCGAAAGGTGGAAAATCGAGGAGTCTTAATCAGACCCTCCGGAGACCGTTAAATGCTGCGAAAAGACCTCGCCTACGCTTGGCGTACGCTCACAAAGAGTCCCATGTTTGCCGTGACCGCGGCCATAACGCTGGCCCTCGGCATTGGGGCGGCTACGGCAATTTTCAGCGTCACCAACGCCGTGCTCCTGCGGCCTCTGCCTTACCGGGATCCGGACCGGCTGGTGCTCGCGTGTTCCGACATGACGCGGCGCAACGTGCGGGACCTCCCGTTTTCCGACGCCGACTTCATTGACTTGCGCAATGGGTCGAAGGCCTTCTTTGAGGATTTCGCCTCCGTGCAGACCGGCCGCGACGTCGTTCCGAGGGAAGACGGCACGCCGGAGCAAGTGCGTTTCGCTGCGGTCACGCCGAACTTCTTCCGCCTGCTCGGCGCCAGGATCGCTGTGGGGCGTAATTTCACGGAGGAGGACGGCTTGCCACAGCCACCGCAGCCCCCGGCCGGCGGCGCGCCCAACGCCCAGGGAACTCAGGCTGCGCCGAGACTTCCGACGATCGCGATCCTCGGATACGGCTATTGGCAGCGCCGTTATGGCGGAAGCACCGCCATCGTGGGACATGGCATCCGAGGCGCCGGAAACGCCGGCCCTCAGATTGTCGGCGTGCTGGCTCCCGGTTTCGAATTGTTTTTCCCCGGCAACATGAACATTGAACCCACCCCCGACATCTGGATCGCCCGCCGGCTCAAATATGACGCGACCAATCGGCTTCAAGTCTCGATGCAGGTCGTCGGAAAGCTGAAGAAGGGCGTTTCGCTAGCCCAGGCACGATTGGCGGCCAATACCGTCGCGGAGGAAACTCGCCGGACTTCCTCCATCTTGCAAACGTCGGGATACAGCATCCGCCTGGAGCCGATGAAAGCTTATCTTGTTGCCCAGGTGCGTCCGGCCATCCTCGCGCTGATGGGGTCGGTGATTTTTCTGCTGCTCATCGCGTATTCCAATGTGGCCAATCTCATGCTTGTGCGGGCGTCGCTCCGCGAGCGTGAGCTGGCGGTGCGCGCCGCATTGGGCGGCAGCCGGTGGCAACTGGTTCGGCAGATGCTCGCGGAAGCCCTGCTGCTTTCGGCCTTCGGCACCGCGCTCGGTCTCGGCCTAGCCTGGCTTGGCATCCACGAACTTCTCGCCATTGCGCCGGCGAACTTACCGCGCCTCGAATCGATCACCATCGATCCGGCGGTGCTGGCATTTGCGGCGCTGGCCGGGGCCGCGGCCACCCTTCTTTTCGGAACCATGCCGGCGCTGCGAGCTTCACGGCCCAACGTGACTCAGGTTCTCGCGTCGAGCGCCCGCACCGCGGGCCTTGCCGGCGGACACGCCTTGCGCAGCGCCGTCGCGGTGGCAGAGGTCGCCCTTTGCTTCGTCCTTCTGATCGGCTCGGGCCTGATGATTCGCAGCTTTCTCGCCCTCCAGCACATTGACCTGGGCTTCGACGCGAATGGCGTTTTGACGTTCAACGTGCTTGGCGTGTTTGAGGACAGGCCCAAACCGGAGCAGCGCGCGGCACTAATGCGGGAAATTCAATCGCGCCTTCGTGAGCTGCCCGGGGTTCACAACGTTGCGGCCTCCTCGCCGTTTCCGCTGGCGGGAGGATTCTTTCCGATCCGATGGGGCCTGGAGCCGGCGCTTACCGACCCCAGCAAGTTCCAGGCTGTCGATAACCAGACCGTGCTACCCGGCTATTTCGAGACGCTACGCACTCCGCTGCTGGCGGGGCGTACTTTTACCGAGGAGGATAACGCGCCCGACCGTAAAGTGGTGGTTGTCGATCAGGCCCTCGCCGCCAAGGCTTTTCCCAATGAATCCGCGGTGGGCAAGCGGATTCTAATTCGTATCCGCACGCCGATGCCCGAATGGGTGGAGATCATCGGGGTGGTGGGCCACCAGCGCGACACATCGCTGGCCGACCCGGGCCGCGAACAAATCTATTTCACCGATGGATTCTTAAGTTATGGCATCCCCGAAACATGGGCCATTCGCGCCGGGGGTGACCCCGCGAGTCTCGCCGGGCCCGTTCGGTCGGCTATTGCCGGGCTGGGCGCGCACCTGCTCATTACCCAGATGCGGCCCATGCAGGATCTCGTGACCGAGGCGCAAGCGGGCACGCGGTTTTCCCTGTTGCTGATCGCCGTCTTCGCTGTGGTTGCGGCCGTGCTGGCGGGCGTGGGGCTCTACGGCGTTCTCTCCACCACGGTGCGGCAACGCACCGCGGAAATCGGTGTGCGCGTTGCCCTGGGCGCGGCTCCCCGCGACATCCTTAGGATGGTGGTGGGGCAGGGGCTCCGCATCAGCGCGGCCGGCGTCGTTATCGGGCTGATCGCGGCGCTGGGCTTGACGCGCTTGATCTCGAGCCTGCTGGTGACTGTTACAGCCACCGACCCGGCCACTTACGCGGCTATGGCAGCGTTCTTCTTCGTCATCGCGACGCTGGCGTCGTGGCTGCCCGCTCGCTCTGCCGCGGCCCTGCATCCCTCCGCCGCGCTGCGGCAGGAATAGGGAACTTCTTCGTTTGATTCACCACGCGGGATGTACAATTCATGGTATACTCTTCTCAGTGGTTACCCTGGTTTGAGTGACCCCGCAGTAGATGGATGTCGGTCTCACCACGGTTTTCATGACAGTTGACAAGGCACGGCAATATCAAGTATAAGTACAGGTTTGTAACCTGAAGGATTCGAACGGAGAGAAGAGTGGGGACATATTTCGCCAAGGCGAGTAGAGCGCAAATAAACTGGAACGTCGTTGATGCAGAGGGTTGGGTGCTAGGACGGCTGGCGGCGCGTGCGGCGCAGGTGTTGGTCGGCAAAGATTCGCCGGACTACACCCCGCATGCGGATCACCGCAGTGGTCTGATCATCATCAACGCTGAAAAGATTCGGCTGACCGGGAAGAAGCTCGACCAGAAAATCTACCGCCACAACACCGGATATCCGGGTGGGCTCCGGGAAATCACCGCGCGCAAACTTTTCGAGACACAACCGGAAAGGCTGCTGCGGGAAGCGATTTACGGGATGCTGCCGAAGAACCGGTGGCGGGACCGATTGGTAAAGCGGTTGAAAGTGTACGTGGGATCGACCCACCCCCATACGGGGCAGTCCCCCCATGCCCTTTCCCTGGCGCGATAATTTGAATCCTTCAGAATCTTAACCAGAGTGGAGTAACTGTGGCTGAGCTTGTCCAATTTGTGGCAACAGGTCGTCGTAAGACTGCGGTAGCGCGGGTGATTCTGCGTCCCGGCGAAGGCAAGATCGTGGTCAATCACCTACCGTTCACGACTTACTTTCCCTCCGAAGCGCTGCGTGCGGAAGTCCAGTTCCCGCTGGTGCACACGGAACTGGCAGGGAAGTTTGACATTTTGGTGAACGCCGCGGGCGGCGGAATCCACGGCCAAGCGGGCGCAGCCTCACTGGGCATCGCGCGCGCCCTGGTGATCTTCAACGCCGAACTCCGGTCGCGCTTGCGTCAAGGCGGATTTCTGACCCGTGACCCCCGAGCCAAGGAACGTAAGAAGTACGGCCAAAAGGGTGCGCGCAAGCGGTTCCAGTTCTCGAAACGGTAAAGAAGGTGTCAGGTGCCGGACGTCAGGTGTCGGAAAAAATGACGTCCCAAACTTGATGCCGGCTAGTGAAAGTCGAAGGAGTCGGTTGCACGTGCTCGATGTCAGTAAAAGATTGACCCTGACACCTGACACCTGATACCTGACACCTTCTCCTGGCAAAGAGAGGTGAGGGTTTGTCCACTATAACGATGAAGGAATTCCTGGAGGCCGGCGTTCACTTTGGCCACCAGACGCGCCGATGGAACCCCAAGATGAAGGAATATATCTATGGGGAACGTAATGGGATTTATATCATCGACCTCCAGAAGACCCTCAAACTCTTCAAGGAATCCGCGCGCTATGTTGCCGATCTTTCCCGGGAAGGGAAGACAATCCTATTCGTCGGGACCAAGCGCCAAGCCCAGGACGCCATCGCTGAAGAAGCCGTCCGCTGCGGGATGTATTACGTCAATCATCGCTGGCTGGGCGGGCTTCTGACCAATAATTCCACCATCCAGAAGTCCATCCAACGCCTGCGCGAGTTGGACGATATGAGCAAGGATGGGCGTTACGAACTGCTGACCAAGAAAGAAGTGTTGCGCCTCGAGCGCGAGCGGAAGCACTTGGAACAGAACCTGTCAGGCATTAAAGATATGCCGGGACTTCCCGACGCCATGTTTGTGGTGGACTCCCACAATGAGAACATTGCCGTCCAGGAAGCTCGAAAGTTGGGAATCCCCGTGGTCGCGATCGTGGATACGAATTGCGATCCCGATATGGTGAATCACGTGATCCCCGGCAACGACGACGCGCTGCGAGCCATTCGCCTGTTCACTTCGCGCATTGCGGATGCCATCCTCGAAGGCCGTCAGGCAGCGGAAGATAAGCGCCTGGAAGAGGAGAAAGTGGCAGCGGAGAGAGCCGCTGAGGAACTGGAACAACAGCGTCTGCGCGAAGCTATTGCAGCAGGGGAAATACCCCCGCCTGGTTATGAGAACGTGGCGCAGGAGTTTGCGGTGGATCCTGAGACCGGTTTGTCACCCACCGTTCTCGCTGCCGAGGAGGTTCTCGACGGCCGCGTGCGCACGCCCAAACTGAAGCGGAAGGTGGGCGGCGAGTTCAAGCCCAGCCGGCGTAAAGGCGACGAAGGAACGACAGACCTTCCGTAGCACCCCGGAATTTTTAGACGACACCAGAAGGCTGGCGGGGAGCAGAGTAGTGCCGGCCTCGCGCGTGTCGGGAGGATGTAATCCAGAATGAGTGTTACCCCGGAGCAAGTCAAAAAGCTACGCGAGATCAGCGGCGCTCCCATGATGGAGTGTAAGCGCGCCCTCGATGAGGCGCAGGGTGAAATGGAGAAAGCTTTCACCGTTTTGCGCAAACGCGGTATGGCCACGGCGGCAAAAAAAGCGGGGCGGACAGCGTCCGAAGGTGTGGTGGGTTCCTATATCCACGCGGGCGGAAAAATCGGCGTGCTGGTGGAACTCAATTGTGAGTCGGATTTCGTGGCGCGTCATGAAGAGTTCCAGCAACTGGCGCACGACATCGCCATGCAGATCTGCGCTACCGATCCGCGCTTCATTCGCAAGGAAGACGTCACCGAAGAGGCGTTGCAACGCGAAAAGGAAGTGCTCCGTTCACAAGCGGCGGCCACGGGAAAGCCGGAGAATGTTCTGGAGCGCATCGTGGAAGGGAAGCTGGGAAAGTTCTACGAGGATAACTGCCTGTACGAGCAGCATTTCATTAAGGACAGCGGCAGTGCGTTGACGGTCGGCGAGTTGATCGCCTCCAAGATCGCCAAATTCGGAGAAAATATCGTCATCCGCCGCTTTTCGCGATTGAAGATTGGTGAGACGACAGGCAAGCCCGATGCCGAGCCCGCCCCGGCGGCAACAGCCTAGATTAATAGGTGTGGTCGACAGAATGAGCGCCCGTGGCCTTCATGCCAGAAACTGCCGCCGCGAAGGTCGGAGCCATAGGGGGAACTGGAAATTATAGGCCGCGGACGGATCGCGGTCCGTGAGCAAATGAGCCAACCTGCATTTCGACGAATTTTGCTGAAGTTGAGTGGCGAAGCCCTGATGGGCAAGCAGGGATTCGGCGTTGACCCCGAAGTTGCCTCACGGATTGCCTCGGAGGTTTCCGAAGTCCGGGGAATGGGTTTGGAAGTTGCCGTGGTTGTGGGCGGTGGTAATTTCATCCGCGGCGTGGCGGCATCGGCCATGGGAATTGACAGGGTCGTTGCCGACAACATGGGCATGCTGGCGACCGTCATCAATGCCCTGGCATTACAAGACGCCCTAGAGAAAAAAGGGGCGCATACGCGGGTGGTTACGGCGATCGAAATGCGCGAAATCGCCGAGCCCTTCATTCGCCGTCGGGCGATTCGCCACCTGGAAAAAGGCCGCGTGGTGGTTTTTGCCGGGGGAACTGGAAACCCCTACTTCTCCACGGACACGGCGGCAGCGCTCCGGGCCATGGAGCTCAAGGCTGAGGTTATCCTCAAGGCTACCAAGGTAGACGGTGTTTACGACGCTGATCCGAAAAAGGTTCCCGACGCCAAGATGTTCGCCGAAATCACTTACCTGGATGTTCTGGCGCGGGGATTGGCAGTGATGGACACAACGGCGATCTCACTCTGTATGGACAACCGCTTGCCCATCATCGTTTTCAACTTGAATGTTCCGGGTAATCTCAAGCGAGTGGTCTTGGGCGAGAAGGTAGGCTCGTTGGTTGCCCCCTAGGACCCGGCCGGAAAGGCGGGTAGGATGATTAAAGAAACGATGGCGCAAGCACGAACCCGCATGGCGAAGGCGGCGGAGGATCTGCGCATCGAACTTGCCGGAGTCCGCACTGGCCGCGCTTCAACGGCGCTTCTGGAGCATCTTAAGGTCGAGTATTATGGGACGCCCACACCGCTCAATCAGGTAGCCACATTGGGAGTTCCGGATCCGACGATGCTTACCGTGCAGCCGTGGGACCCGAGCCTGCTCTCGGTGATCGAGAAAGTTATCCGTTCGTCGGACCTGGGTTTGAATCCGATGAACGATGGCAAGATCCTGAAGGTACCGATCCCCCCGCTTACAGAAGAGCGGCGCAAGGACCTCGTAAAGCACCTGCACAAGGCCATGGAGAATCATCGTACCGCCGTGCGCAATATCCGGCGTGATAGTAATGAAGAGCTGAAGAAGCTTCTGAAGGACAAGAAAATCTCGGAAGACGATGAGCGGCGTGGCCTTGATGAAGTTCAGAAGTTGACTGATGACTTTATGGATAAACTGGAAAGTCATGCGAAAAGCAAGGAACGGGAAATTATGGAGATGCGTTGAAAGTCTCAGATATTCCTGTACGCAACCCCTTGACAGTTTTTTGTTAACTCTGTTACATTTGTAAAGATTTGGCGTGAGCCAAATTACACTCCATACCTGTGCTCGTTAAATGCGACGCTAAGTAGGGATTGGCGAAAGGTTTTGGAATGCCCACGTTTAGTCAAATGGTACGTCTCGGTCGGAAGCCACCGCGCTACAAGACCTCGAGTCCGGCCCTCGAAAGTTGCCCGCAAAAGCGCGGCGTCTGTATTCGCGTGTACACGCAGACGCCCAAGAAGCCGAACTCGGCATTGCGGAAGGTTGCCCGTGTGCGCTTGACTAATAGCATGGAAGTGACCACCTACATTCCGGGGGTAGGCCACAATCTCCAGGAGCACTCCATCGTGTTAATCCGCGGCGGGCGCGTCAAGGATCTGCCCGGCGTTCGTTATCACGTCATCCGCGGGACTTTGGATTCCGCGGGGGTTACCGATCGCCGGCAAGGGCGGTCCAAGTATGGAGCCAAGCGGCCCAAGGCCGCATAAATTATCGTGGACCGAGCTCCGCCCGGTCCTGGCCGAACGCCGTTCGGCCCTACTAGTTGAAAGCTGAGAACTGTTAAATGCCACGTAAAGGTACGGTAGAACGTCGAGAAACGGGTCCCGATCCGGTATACGCAAATTCTTTGGTGCAGAAGCTCGTTAACTGTGTCATGTTCGAAGGCAAGAAGAGCGTTGCCCAGAATATCGTGTACGACGCCTTTGAGTTGATTAAGCAGCGGGCGAATGATGACCCGCTGAAGCTTTTCAAGAAGGCGGTTGATAACGTCAAGCCAGCCCTGGAAGTGAAATCGCGGCGAGTTGGTGGCGCCAACTACCAGGTGCCGGTGGAAGTTAATCGGAATCGTCAGACCTCCTTGAGTCTCCGATGGATCATCGGTTATGCGCGTGAGCGGGGGGAAAAGTCCATGGTGGAGAAGCTTGCCGCGGAGCTGCTGGATGCAGCGAACAATCGCGGCGGGGCCATCAAGAAGCGGGACGATACTCATCGCATGGCCGAAGCCAACAAGGCTTTTGCCCATTACCGCTGGTAATCCTGTTTAATCGGGATGACCTCGAGCAATTCGGGATGTGGCGCCTCCCCGGCCCACGATCCGAATCGCAGTCCGTCAATCGACGGACCCTGTGGCTCAAAATTCTGCGGGGGTTCCGGACCTTAGTCGACTGAGGTCGGGTCTGGTGTCCGTTCCCTCTGTGCTTGCTGGACCAAGCGGCGGATGGCCTTGTGGCAGGAGCCGTGCGGTGCTACGAGATATATGGCGAGAGAAGTACAACTCGAGAGATATCGCAATATCGGCATCATGGCACACATTGACGCCGGAAAAACGACCACCACTGAGCGTATCCTCTATTACACGGGGAGAACGCACAAGATGGGTGAGGTGCATGATGGCACCGCGGTCATGGACTGGATGGAGCAGGAACAGGAGCGCGGTATCACCATCACCTCCGCGGCTACGACGTGTTTCTGGAATGATATCCGAATCAACATTATTGATACGCCGGGACACGTGGATTTCACGGCGGAAGTAGAACGGTCGCTCCGGGTGCTCGACGGAGCGATCGCAATTTTAGGGGCGGTTGAAGGTGTGGAACCGCAGACCGAAACGGTTTGGCGCCAGGCAGACAAGTATCGCGTGCCCCGCATTGTGTTCGTCAACAAAATGGACCGCGTTGGCGCTGATTTTGAGACTTGCGTTAGTCAGTTGCGTTCGAAGCTTCATGCCAACCCGATCGTCATTCAGTTGCCTCTCGGAGCCCAGGACAGCTTTGATGGACTCATTGATCTGGTGACCGAGCGCGCCATTGTTTGGCGGGACGAAACCCTGGGCGCGGCATTTGATGAGTTGCCCATTCCTGCCGATCATGCCGAAAAGGCCCGGCACGCTCGCGAACAGTTGATCGAGTCATTGGGCGAAGTGGACGACGCCATCATGGAAAAGTACGTTCACGGCGAAACGATCTCGGCGGACGAGCTGCACGCCGCCATTCGCCGCGCCACGATTTCCATGAAGGCTTTCCCCGTAGTCTGCGGGTCGGCTTTCAAAAATAAGGGCGTCCAACCCTTACTTGATGCCGTTGTGAGCTACCTGCCATCCCCTCTTGACGTCCCTCCGATTGAAGGGCTTGATCCTCGAGATGAAGAAAAGACGCTGACCCGCACTGCGAACGATTCGGAGCCTTTCGCTGCCCTGATCTTCAAGATCATGACGGACCCCTTCGTGGGACAATTGGCTTTCCTGCGGGTTTACTCCGGAAACCTTAAGCAGGGTGACTCGGTGTACAATCCGCGCCGCGACCGGAACGAGCGGGTCTCGCGGCTGCTTCAGATGCACGCTAACAAGCGGGAAGAGATTTCCGAAGTTTATGCGGGCGACATTGCCGCTGCGGTGGGTTTGAAGAATGTCTCGACCGGCGACACCATTTGCGATGAAAATAACCCCATAGTTCTGGAAGCCATGGATTTTCCGGCCCCAGTTATCTCCGTGGCCATCGAGCCCAAGACAAAGGCCGACCAGGAGAAGTTAGGGAACGCGCTCTCCAAGCTGACCCAGGAAGACCCCACCTTTAAGGTGAACACAGATCCCGATACTGGCCAGACGATTATTGCTGGCATGGGAGAGTTGCACCTGGAGATTCTGGTCGACCGCATGATGCGCGAGTTTAACGTGGGCGCTAATGTAGGGCGCCCCCAGGTCGCGTATCGCGAAACCATCCGGGGGTCGGCGGACGCGGAAGGACGCCATATCAAACAGTCGGGCGGACACGGCCAATTTGGCATTGTTCACGTGCGTCTGGAGCCCATGCCCCATCCGAACCTGGGAGAAATCGCCGAGCTCACCAAGAAGAAAAACACTCACCACTTTGATCCGGACATCAATCTGCTTTTTGTGGACGAAATTGTGAGCGGAGTAGTGCCGCGTGAATTCATCAATCCCGTGTACGAGGGCGTGCGGGAGGCCATGCACACCGGGGTGTTGGCCGGGTTTGAAATGACCGGCGTCCGGGTGACTTTGGATGATGGCAAGGCGCACGATGTGGATTCGTCGGAAATCGCCTTCAAAATCGCGGGTTCCTTAGGTTTCAAGGCGGCGGCACGGCGCGCCAAGCCCGTCCTGCTCGAGCCGGTGATGAAAGTGGAAGTGGTGGTGCCGGAAGATCATATGGGCCCGGTGACCGGCGACCTGAAATCGCGGCGCGGACAGATTGAAGAGATGGAAAAACGCGGGTCCACTCAGATTATCCGCGCTACCGTGCCGCTCTCGGAAATGTTTGGCTATGCCACGGACCTGCGCTCCCGCACCCAGGGCCGTGCGTCTTATACGATGCACTTCCTCCGTTACGAACAGGCTCCGGCCTCGGTAGCGGAAGAAGTGGTCGCGCGCATGCAAGGGCGCACGGTGGAGATGTAACAGGTTTCTGGCGACTGCACAACCGTTGAATCTCTCGGAGATGAGGAACTGAGCTATGGCCAAGGAAAAATTTGATCGGTCGAAGCCGCACATGAACGTGGGGACGATCGGTCACATCGATCACGGTAAGACGACGCTCACGGCGGCGATCACCAAGGTGCTTGCGAAGGACAATCCCAAGGTGAAGTTCCGGGCGTTTGACTCGATTGACAACGCGCCGGAAGAGAAGGCGCGCGGGATCACGATCGCGATCGCGCACGTGGAATACGAGACGAAGAACCGGCACTACGCGCACGTGGACTGCCCGGGGCACGCCGACTACATCAAGAACATGATCACGGGCGCGGCGCAGATGGACGGAGCGATTCTGGTGGTGGCGGCGACGGACGGTCCGATGCCGCAGACGCGTGAGCACGTGTTGCTGGCCCGCCAGGTGAACGTGCCTTACATCGTGGTGTACATGAACAAGTGCGACGCGGTGGAGGACGAGGAGTTGCTGGAACTGGTGGAAGTGGAAGTGCGCGACCTGCTGAACAAATATCAGTTCCCGGGAGACAAGATTCCCATCGTTCGGGGATCGGCGTTGAAGGCGCTGGAAGGCGATCCGAAGTGGGAGAAGTCGATCCACGATTTGATGGATGCGGTGGACAGCTACATACCGATGCCGGAGCGGCAGATTGATCGGCCCTTCCTGATGCCGGTGGAAGACATCTTCTCGATCTCGGGACGGGGCACGGTAGTGACGGGGCGTGTGGAGCGCGGCAAGGTGAAGGTGCAGGAAGAAATCGAGATTGTGGGATTGCGGCCGGAGCCATTCAAGCGGGTGGTGACGGGCGTGGAAATGTTCAAGAAGTTGCTGGACGAAGGGCAGGCGGGAGATAACATCGGGGTACTGCTGCGGGGAACGGAAAAGGACGATGTGGAGCGGGGGATGGTGCTGGCGAAGCCGGGGTCGATCACGCCGCACACGAAGTTTACGTCCTCGGTGTATATCTTGAGCAAGGAAGAAGGGGGACGGCACACGCCGTTCTTCAACGGGTACCGGCCGCAGTTTTACTTCCGGACGACGGACGTGACGGGAGTGGCGACGTTGCCGGCAGGGACGGAAATGGTGATGCCGGGAGACAACGTGAGCCTGGAGATCGAGTTGATCACGCCGATCGCGATGGAGAAAGGGCTGCGCTTCGCCATCCGCGAGGGCGGCCATACCGTCGGCGCCGGCACCGTCGCCGAGATTATAAAGTAAGGTGGACAGCAATCAGCGATCAGCCGTCGGCAGGACGGCGTGGCTGAAAGCTGATGGCTAATAGCCAAGGATTGAAACAACGATGCTGCACCAGAAAATTAGGATTCGCCTCAAGGCATACGATCACAGGATTCTCGACCAGTCGGCCGCCGAAATCGTGTCAACGGCAAAGCGTACCGGTGCGCAGGTGGCCGGGCCGATCCCCTTGCCCACACTGAAGAACAAATACTGCGTGCTGCGGTCGCCTCACACGGACAAGAAATCACGTGAGCAGTTCGAAATTCGAACGCATAAGCGGCTGGTGGATATCTTGGAGCCGACGTCCGGAACCATCGAAGCATTGACCAAGCTCGATTTGCCCTCGGGTGTGGACATCGAAATCAAGGCATTTGGTAAGGAACACACGAAGTAAGACCGTCCCTTGTCCTTTGTCCCTTGTCCGTAGCAGACGGAAACCTGCTACCGGACAAATGACAAAAGACAAGTGACAAGGGACAAGTGGTGAACATGGTTAAAGCCATACTTGGCAAGAAACTCGGCATGACGCAGGTTTTCGCTGAAAACGGGGATGTGGTTCCCGTGACGGTGCTGAAAGCAGGTCCGTGCGTTGTAGTCCAGCGTAAGACCGCACAGACAGATGGATATGAGGCCGCGCAACTGGGACTGGTGGAAGTGCCGCCTCCCCGACGGGTGAAGAAGCCCCTGGAGGGACACTTCAAGAAGGCGAGTGCGAATCCCGTGCGCTTCCTTCGCGAAGTTCCTTTGGCACGGGACGGCGGCGACCTAAAGGTCGGGGATAAGGTTCTCGTGGACGTATTCGCCGTCAACGACCGCGTTGATGTTGTTGGTACCTCGAAGGGGCGTGGGTTTGCTGGATTTCATAAGCGGCACCATTTTGGCGGAGGCGGCGAAGCGCACGGTTCCATGTTTCACCGCGCGCCTGGTTCGATTGGTGCCTCGGCATTTCCTTCGCGAGTCATGAAAGGCATGCGTGCTGCTGGTCACATGGGAAATGCCCAGGTGACTACCAGGAACCTCCGAGTGGTGCAGGTGCTTGCCGATGAAAACACGATTCTGATCGAAGGATCCGTACCCGGCCCGCAGGGTGGGTACGTAATTGTGCACAAGGCCAAAGCGCCCCACAAGTAAGAGCAGGCACAAAGCAGTAGGCAATAGGCACAAGGACGAACATGGCAACCGTTGAAGTCAAAAATCTTGAAGGGCAGACATTGAGGGACCTCCAGGTCTCTGATGAGGTTTTCGGTTCAAGGCCCAACCAGAGCCTGCTTTGGGAAGCTGTTAAGCAGTATCTGGCCAGCCAACGCAGCGGCACCCACAAAACCAAGAGCCGTGGAGAGGTGAGCGGGGGCGGCAAGAAGCCCTGGCGGCAGAAGGGTACAGGCCGGGCTCGAGTGGGAAGCACTCGTAGTTCGCTGTGGCGGCACGGCTCGATTGCCCATGGACCTCAGCCGCGCGATTACTCCTACGCGCTTCCCAAGGGAATGCTGAGGGGAGCCTTGCGGTCGGCGTTGGCGGCAAAATTTCAGGACCACAAGTTGACCGTAGTAGATCAGTTCAATTTGGGCGAGCCCAAGACCAAGGGGTTTTCCGGAGCGCTCCAGAGGTTGGGCGTGGAAAAGAGTGTGCTGCTCGTGGATGATGCGGTCAACCGCAACTTGGAGCTTTCCTCGCGGAATCTGCAGGGATGCGAACTCGTGCGGCATCACGAACTGCACCCCTACCACGTGCTGAGCCATAATCAGCTAGTGATTACCGAGGGGGCGCTAACGCGACTCCAGGAGGCGCTCCGATGAACTTGAGTCCTTACCAAGTATTGCGGAAGCCCATCGTCACGGAAAAGAGCTTGGCGAGGAAAGAGGCTGACCGTACGCTGTGCTTCAAGGTCGATCCGCACGCCACTAAGACGGAAATCAAAGTAGCGGTACAGACCGTTTTCAAAGTCAAAGTAGAGTCTGTGCACACTTCGACATTTTTGGGCAAGGAGCGGCGGCGAGGCAAAACGATGGGCCATCGCTCGGAATGGAAGAAGGCTTACGTCAAGCTCCGGTCAGGAGAGAAAATGCCGGAGTACACGGAAAGCGCGTAAGCAAGGTTGTTGAGTCGAGCGGCGCGTGCCGCGGAAGATGAAGGTTATGGGAATCAAAACTTACCGACCCTATACGGAAACACGGCGGTTTCAAACTGGTCTGACTTTTGAGGAAATCACGACCTCGCAGCCCCATAAGCCACTCTTGGAGCCGAAGAACCGCATTTCAGGCCGGAATAACCAAGGGGAAACCACCATTTGGCGGCGCGGCGGCGGCCACAAGCGCCACTATCGGGTAATTGATTTCAAACGCGACAAGACCGGCGTTCCTGCGCGCGTGGCGACCATCGAATACGACCCGAATCGCTCCGCCTTTATCGCCCTGCTGAGTTACGCCGACGGAGAAAAGCGCTATATCCTTTATCCGCAGGGCCTAAAAGTGGGAGACCACGTGGTCTCCGGACCCGAGGCGGACATCGTCACCGGCAACTCGCTCCCGTTGAAGAACATTCCTGTGGGCACGATGATTCACAACATCGAGATGCGCCCCGGGAAAGGCGGCCAAATGGTTCGTAGCGCCGGGGGTTCGGCGCAGTTGCTCGCCAAAGAAGGCGAGTACGCTCAAGTGCGATTGCCTTCGGGGGAAGTTCGCAAGGTATTCATTGAATGCGTGGCCACAATCGGGCAGGTTGGAAATTTGGACCACGAAAATATCTCCATCGGCAAGGCCGGCCGCAAGCGCTGGATGGGAGTCCGTCCAACCGTACGTGGCGTTGCCATGAATCCGGTGGACCATCCACTTGGCGGCGGGGAAGGCAAGACGTCGGGTGGCCGCCATCCGGTCACGCCCTGGGGCCAGCCGACGCGCGGCTACAAGACAAGGAACAACAAGTCTACGGACCGGTACATTGTCAAGCGGCGAGAGAAGAAGTGAAGGAGCGGTCGGCCATCGGCACTCAGCTTAGGCATTAGACGATGCTGTTGGCTAATAGCTGAAAGCGAGCGGGAGGACAACTTGGGAAGGTCGCTGAAAAAGGGTCCGTTTGTGGACGATCACTTGATGAAGAAAATCGAACTGCTCAACCGACGGTTCGAGAAGAAGGTTGTCAAGACATGGTCAAGGCGATCCACGATTGTCCCCGAGATGATCAGCCATACGATAGCCGTCCACAATGGCAAGAAGTTCATCCCGGTGTACGTCACGGAGAATATGGTGGGACACAAGCTTGGCGAGTTCTCACCGACCCGTACCTTCAAAGGACACGGAGTGAAAGTCGCGGCGGAGAAAGCTGCCGCGGCAGCGGCACCTCCGCCGGTTTCGGGCGGCCCGAGGGCGGCAGCGTCTCCGGCAGGAGCGGGAGGCGGCAGCTAATTTTCGGGTCTCTGACCCTGAAGTCCAGGTGAATCGATGGAAGCAAGCGCCACATATAAGTACATACGAATTTCGCCGCAGAAAGCTCGATTGGTCGTTGACCTGATCCGCGGCAAGAGCGTCAGCCAGGCACTCAGTATTCTGAATTTTACCAAGAAGCGCGTGACGCATGACCTCGAGAAGATTCTGCGTTCGGCGGTCTCCAATGCCGAGCAGAAATCAGAGCATCTCGATGTCGACGACCTGGTGGTTTCGAGAATTTTCGTCAATGAAGGTCCAAGGCAAAAGCGCGTTCGGCCGGCTCCCCAGGGTCGCGCTTTTCGCTACCAGCGACGGACCAGCTCGATTACGGTTGTGGTGGCAGCCCCGGAGAAATAATCTGCGGGATGCGTGCAGTTGACTTAAAGAAGTCGGTGGCAGCACTCAGCGTTTAGTGATCAGCGCACGACGCACCTTGGTTTGATCGCTAGCCGCTGAAAGCACTAAAGGAGGCATGGGGTGGGTCAGAAAGTTCATCCTTACGGGTTCCGCCTGGGGTACAACAAAACGTGGAAGTCGCGTTGGTTTGCCAAGAAAGAATACGCCGAACTCCTCCACGAAGATCTGAAGCTTAAAGCGCGGCTTAAAGATCAGCTACGCGCTGCCGGCGTCGCGTCGATTGAGGTCGAGCGCCCTGGCAACAAGCTCAAGGTTACGATTTTCACCGCGCGTCCTGGCATCATCATTGGCCGCAAGGGTGCGGAAATCGACCGCCTCCGCCAGGAAATTCAGAAGCGCACCGGGCGGGAAGTGCTGCCCATCAACATCCAGGAAGTACATCGGCCGGAGCTGAACGCGCAATTGGTGGCCGAGGCGATTTGCCTTCAGCTTGAAAAGCGCGTTGCCTTTCGCCGCGCGATGCGTAAGTCAGTGGATTCGGCCCTACGGTTCGGCTGCAAAGGAATCAAGATTCGCTGTGGTGGGCGCTTGAACGGTGCGGAGATCGCCCGGTCGGAGTGGTACTTGCAAGGCCGGTTGCCTCTCCACACGTTGCGCGCCGACATTGATTATGGACAGGCCGAAGCCCGGACGACCTACGGAGTGATTGGTGTGAAGTGCTGGATTTACAACGGGGAAATCTTGGAGCAGAAGCGGCGCATGGAGAAGCCTGCTGCTGCACCCGCGCCCGTTGTCGCGGTGCCGCCGCCGGCTCCCGAAAAGCCGCCAGTTGCCAATCCCGGCGTGTAACGAATGGTCTTTGACTGCAACCGGCGAACTGAATATCAAGAACTGAGAATGAAATTATGTTAATGCCGAGTAAAGTTAAATATCGCAAGCAACAGCGCGGACGGATGTGCGGCAAGGCCTGGCGCGGTTCCGATATGTCCTTTGGGGATTTCGGATTGAAGGTTCTCCGGGCGGGATGGATTTCCGACCGGCAGATTGAAGCCAGCCGTGTCGCCATCATGCGATTTATCAAGCGCGGGGGAAAGCTTTGGATTAGAATTTTTCCCGATAAGCCGGTAACCAAGAAACCTGCCGAGACCCGGATGGGTAAAGGCAAGGGTGCCCCTGAATTCTGGGTGGCGGTGGTAAAGCCCGGACGGATCTTGTTTGAGATGGAAGGCGTGCCGGAAGCGGAGGCACGCGAGGCCATGCGGCTGGCCAGTCACAAGCTGCCATTGCCGACACAGTTTGTGTCGCGCGCGCAGTCAGTTTAGACGGTCATGGAGCAGAGCTCATGAAGCTGGAGAAGGATAAGCGTTGGAAGTGGCCCGCGGAAAAGATGCGGGAATGGACCGATGCCGAGTTGAAAACTCGCGACCGGGAGTTTTCCGATCAGCTCTTCCGGCTGAAATTCCAGATGGCGGGGGGCCAATCGGAGCACCTTACCGCCGTCCGCGAGCTGCGCAAGGGGATCGCGAGAGTTAAGACATTGATGCGTGAACGCCAGAGCGGCGCAACCCAAACGAAGTAGGTGCAAGGTGACGGAGACAGCGGGCGGACAGGCGCAGAGCGCCACACAAGGGAAACGGCAGGAGAAGGTTGGGGTAGTCACCAGCAATAAAATGCAGAAGACAGTGGTGATTACCGTCGAGCGGCAGGTCACCCATCCACTCTACAAACGCGTGGTGCGGCGGTCAAAGAACTTTCTTGCCCACGACGAAAAGAATGAGTGCCGAGTGGGCGACACGGTCAGAATCCAGGAAACTCGCCCCATGAGCAGCCGCAAGCGGTGGCGCGTTGTGGAGATCGTGGCCAAGGCGACGCTGGTCGCGCCCGTGCCGGAGGTGCAAGTATGATCGGGATGCGGACCATTCTCCAGGTGGCCGATAATTCGGGAGCGCGCAAGCTATCCTGCATACTGCCGCTGGGCGGCGATGTGGGATTGCAGGCGGGCTTGGGAGACATCATTACCGCGGCAGTGAAAGAGGCCGCTCCAGACAGCGCAATTCCCAAAGGGAAAGTCGTGAAGTGCGTAATCGTTCGGATGCGGAAAGAGCAGCGGAGACGCGATGGTAGTTATATCCGTTTTGATGAGAACGCCGCGGTGCTGATCACTGACGCCAACGAGCCGGTCGGAACACGCGTCTTCGGGCCGGTGGCGCGCGAATTGCGCGAGAAGAAATTCCTCAAGATCGTTTCATTGGCGCCCGAGGTTCTTTAAGGACGCTGGATCGCAATCGCGTCCTCGTGATTGAGGGCGAGGGCAGGACGGCCGCGAGGGGCGGAGAGGTACCATGGATATTCGTAAGAACGACATCGTACAAGTGATTGCGGGGCGAAGCCGGGGGCCTTCGGGGCAGCCGACACGGGGAAGAGTCCTGGAAGTTGAGCCCGCCAAGCAGAGAATTTTTGTTGAGCATGTGAATATGGTGAAGCGGCACGTACGCCCGAACCCCGCCAAGCAGATTCGCGGCGGAATCTTGGAGAAGGAAGGCCCGATCCACGTTTCTAACGTCGCGCTGGTTTGTAGTGAATGTGGGCCTACGCGTGTCCAACACCGCGAAATGGCAGAAGGCAAGAAAGTGCGCATCTGCTCCACGTGCAAGAAATCCTTGGATAAGTAAAGGCCGGGAGGAAAGAACGTAATCATGGCTCCGAGACTGAAAGAACGATACCAAAAGGAAGTCGTGCCGGTCCTGGTGAAGGAGTTTAGCTACACCAACGCCAACGCGGTTCCACGCTTGCGAAAGATTGTGGTCAACATGGGGTTGGGAGAAGCGATCCAGAACGCCAAGCTTCTCGATTCGGCGTCGGCCGAACTGGGGCAGATCACGGGCCAGAAGCCGGTGATTACACGCGCGCGCAAGTCGATTGCAAATTTCAAGCTGCGGAAGAACATGCCCATCGGTGTGGTTGTGACTTTGCGCGGCGATCGCATGTACGAGTTTTTCGACCGCTTGACGAATGTCGCCATGCCGCGTGTTCGCGATTTTCGCGGCGTATCCACGCGCGCATTTGACGGCCGGGGAAACTACACGTTGGGACTCCGGGACCAGTTGGTTTTTCCGGAGATTGATTATGCCAAGGTCGACAAAACCAAAGGCATGAATATTACGATCGTAACCGATGCCAGGACCGACGCTGAGGCCATGGCATTGTTGCGGCACATGGGCATGCCCTTCCGATCGGATGCGGTACGCCGCCAGGCTGCGGCACAGGCCAGCGAAAAGGCAGGGGGGTAAAACGTGGCACGTACTTCCATGATGGCCAAATTGCGGAAGAAGCCGAAATTCAAGATTCGGCACCGGAACCGCTGTCTCATTTGCGGGCGGCCGCGCGGTTACCTCGGCAAGTTCAAGATGTGCCGTCTCCATTTCCGGGAGTTGGCGCTTCGGGGCGATATCCCCGGAGTCATTAAATCGAGCTGGTAACACTGGAGTAGAAGTTAATCCAGCACCAGAAGCGGGAGTCTTATGTCAGCCGTCACCGATCCTATCGCCGATATGCTCACTCGAATCCGCAACGGGATTCAAGCGCGTCATCCGCGGGTGGATATGCCGTCCTCCAAGCTCAAAGTTGAACTGGCTCGCATTCTGAAGG
This sequence comes from uncultured Acidobacteriota bacterium, assembly GCA_963808085.1. Lineage (GTDB taxonomy): Bacteria > Acidobacteriota > Terriglobia > UBA7540 > UBA7540 > Bog-366. The sequence goes on along the minus strand of CAWEFC010000017.1, from coordinate 189,179 downwards.
AAGAGGGCTATATCAGCAACTTCAAGGTGGGCGAGGAAGGCAAAAAGAAAGTTCTAAAGGTTTTCCTCAAGTACGCGACTGACGGCACAAATGCTATCGCCAGTATCGACCGGGTCTCGAAGCCCGGGCGCCGCGTCTATGTCGGGGCGCATGAGGTTCCTCGGATTTTGGGAGGGCTGGGCGTGAGCATCCTCACGACGCCGCGTGGAGTGCTGACCGGCAAGGCCGCCCGCAAGGCGGGAGTCGGCGGCGAAGTGCTGTGCAGTGTGGCTTAAAAGTATGACTTCGGGGTCCGAGATTCGGAGCCCGGAGCAAGGAAGGGAACCCGAAGGTATGATCTTCGAGCGCCTGAATTGACCGACGGAACGTGAAGCTACTATGTCAAGAATAGGACGAAAGATAATCGCTTTACCCTCGGGAGTCAGCGTCCAAACGGACGGGCCATCGCTGGCGGTGAAGGGGCCCAAGGGAACTCTACGGATTCCACTTCCCCATGGAATTCAGATCGAAAAGCAGGATGGCCATTTGCTCCTGAAGCGGGAAAGCGACGAACAGGCGGCTCTACATGGACTGGCCCGAAGTCTGCTCGCCAACGCCGTTCATGGCGTGACCCAGGGCTTCGATCGACACCTGGATATCGTCGGTATCGGCTATCGCGCCGAGTCCAAAGGAAAGTCGGTGACGTTTACTCTCGGTTACTCGCACCCGATCGAGTTTGCGGTTCCGGATGGGGTCGCTATTTCTGTGGAAAAACAGACGCATCTGATTGTCAGCGGTGCGGACAAACAATTGGTGGGGCACGTCGCGGCTAAGATTCGCGGCTTGCGACCTCCTGATCCGTACAAGAATAAAGGCATCCGGTATACCGGCGAGCGCCTAAAGAAGAAGGTAGGCAAGGCGGCGGCAGCAGCCGGTGGTGCAGGCAAAGCAGGGTAGTTTGAGGCCAAGGAAAGCGGAGAGTTCCCGATGTTACAGATGGTTTCCAAAGATGTGGCACGCCGGCGGATTCACGTGCGAATCCGCACCCGGGTGAGCGGACGGGCGCAGTCGCCACGGCTAAATGTTTTTCGGTCGCTCAAGCATATTTATGCCCAGGTCGTTGATGATAGCAGCGGCCACACCTTGGTGGCGGCGTCGACGCGCGACAAGGAAGTTCGCTCCACCCTCAAAAGCGGCGGGAATATCTCTGCAGCAAAAGCGGTGGGACAGATTCTAGCCAAACGCGCCATCGCCGGTGGAATTCCCGGCGTGGTTTTTGACCGGGGTGGCTATGCCTATCACGGGCGCGTCAAGGCGCTGGCTGACGCTGCTCGCGAGGCGGGGCTGAAATTCTAAGGGGTAAGGCAGGAGGAAGACTTGGCGAATCGGATTGACCCGAATGCGTTGCAGCTTAAGGACCAGGTGATTGCGATTAATCGTGTCACCAAGGTTGTCAAAGGCGGAAAGAATCTAAGTTTTGCGGCACTGGTCGTCGTAGGTGACGGGGCGGGCATCGTCGGTTATGGTTCCGGCAAGGCACGCGAAGTCCCCATGGCGATTCGCAAGGGGATCGAGTCTGCAAAGAAGTCGCTGGCCAAGGTGAATGTGTCGCAGGGCTCCATCCCTCACATCGTCACGGGCCACTACGGGGCAGGCCGGGTGTTGCTGAAGCCTGCGCCCCCCGGAACCGGAGTGATCGCCGGCGGTGCGGTTCGCGCCGTGGTGGAGGCGGCAGGAATTCAAAATGTGCTGACCAAGTCCCTGGGAACCACCAATCCCTATAATGTGGTCAAGGCGACCATGGATGCTTTACTTCGGTTGCGCGACCTGCAAGAAGTTGCAAATACCCGCGGCAAGTCTGCGGAGGAGATTTAGAAGGAAACTGACGGACAACGGTGCTCGTGGCTGTTGATTCCCGGCTTCATAGGGGTAGACGAACCGTGGCGGAAAAGACGCTCAAGACAATTCGAATTAAGTGGGTGAGAAGCGGGATCGGGTTCACCTACCACCAGAAGACGATCGTGCGGAGCTTGGGTTTAACCAAGCTTAATCATACGGTGGTGCGCCCCGACACCCCGCAAATCCGAGGAATCGTTGCATCTGTTCCCCACCTCTTGGAAATTGTATCTGAGCCCGTGGCTCCGGCTTGGGCGTCGACGCCGGAATACACGGTCCATGCCGCGGCAGTAGCGCCCGCCGAATCAAGTCCGACGGCAACAACTGAAGCTGGGGGCGAAACAGTTGCGGCGAAAGCCGATGCCGCGGATGTAAACGCAGCGCCAGCGGGCCAAGAGTAAAAGTCCACGCCGGAAGGAAGCGATCTGGCCGAAGCTAGCAAGGAATAGGCTGAAGACATATGGCGACACACATTGGAACACTTCGACCGCCGACAGGGGCCAATAAGCGCTCCAAGCGAGTCGGGCAGGGAATGGGATCAGGCCACGGGAAGACGGCCACGCGCGGCGCGAAGGGCCAGCGGTCCAGGGCTGGCATGCGCATGCGGCCGGGCTTTGAGGGCGGACAGATGCCTCTTCACCGCCGCCTTCCCAAGCGTGGTTTCACCAATATTTTTCGGAAGATATATGCAGTTTTGAACCTAAAGGACCTTGAGAATTTCAAGACGGACGAGAAGATCACGCCCGAGTTTCTCGTTGCGCGCGGCATTGTCAAGAAGCTGGGCTCGGGGCTGAAGATCCTTGGCGACGGCGAATTGAAAGCGGCACTTCACATCTCGGCGCATGTTTTTTCCAAGTCCGCGCTGGAAAAGATCCAGAAAGCCGGCGGGAAGGCTGAGGTCATTTCGTAATGCTCGAATCACTCAAAAGCATTACCGAGATTCCGGATTTACGGAAGCGCATCCTCTTCACCTTGGCGATGCTTGCCGTATACCGGTTGGGTGCATTTATACCCACCCCCGGCATTAATGCCGACGTTTTCGAACAGATGTTCAACCAGATGGGCGGCTCGCTGTTTGGACTGCTGGCCATGTTCTCCGGCGGCAGCCTGCGCCGTCTGACGGTTTTTGCTTTGGGAATCATGCCGTACATTACGGCTTCAATCATATTGCAATTGCTTACGGTGGTTTCACCACACCTCGAGAAACTCTCGAAAGAGGGCGATTTAGGGCGGAAGAAAATAACCGAATACACCCGCTGGATGACAGTGGGATTGAGCGCCTTCCAGGCTTTTGGAATTGCCATTGCCCTAGAGAGGCAGACAGCTTTGGGGGTCGGCTTGGTCGATCATCCGGGCGCGGCGTTCGTTTTCACCACCGTATTGACGCTGACGACGGGCTCCATATTCATTATGTGGCTGGGCGAACAGATCACCGCTCGCGGCATCGGTAACGGGATGTCGCTGTTGATTTTTGCCGGTATCGTTGTTGGGCTCCCCCGAGCGGCGGCTGATCTCTACGAAAAGGTTTTCGTCAATCACACCTGGAATTTTCTAATCCTCTTCGTGCTCCTCGCATTCATGTTGGCCATCGTCGGATTCATCGTTTTTGTCGAACGTGGTGAGCGCCGCATCCCCATCCAGTACGCCAAGCGGGTGGTGGGGCGTAGAATCATGGGCGGGGTTTCCACCCATCTGCCGCTCAAGGTCAACAGCGGCGGCGTAATGCCGATCATTTTTGCTGTATCTATTTTAACCTTTCCACAAACACTGAGTCTGTTTCACCTCGATCAGAGCGGCATTGCTCTGATCCGTTATATTGGCGCCGGATTCAATTGGTTTTCCAAGGAGTTCGCCTATGGAGAGCCACTTTACACGCTGACGTACGTTGTAATGATTATATTCTTCGCTCACTTTTACCTTTCAATTATATACAACCCCGATGATGTTGCCGATAATGTCAAAAAGCAGGGTGGGTTCATGCCGGGAATCCGGCCGGGGAAGCGCACGGCTGACTACCTGGATGATGTCCTGACCAAGATCACGTGGGTCGGTGGCTTCTATCTAGCTTTGGTCGCGCTCATTCCTGAACTCATGCTGGCAGGACTTCGTCTGAATCACCTCCCGGGCTGGATGGGCGCCGGGTGGTTCGATGCCAACCTGCCACAGTGGGTTCTGCACGGTCTAAACGTTAACTTCTACTTTGGCGGGACGTCGCTCCTGATCGTGGTGGGAGTTGCCATGGATACCGTGCAACAGGTTGAAGCACAACTTATCATGCGGCACTACGAAGGGTTCTTGAAGAAGGGTAGGGTTCGAGGACGGCGGTCCTCGGGCCGGTGAAGCGTTCGGAGGTAAGTTATGCGAGCGCACGGTCTGATTTTTCTGGGAGCGCCAGGGGCAGGTAAGGGAACGCAAGCCCGGGAAGTTGCCAAGGAGTTTGGGATTCCGCAGATCTCAACTGGCGACATGCTACGCGATGCGGTAAAGAAGCAAACGGTTTTGGGCCTGGCAGCGAAGGCAAAGATGGAGGCTGGAGAGCTGGTCCCGGATGAAGTAGTTTGTGGGATCGTGGCAGAGCGCACAGCCGAGCCGGATTGCCAGAACGGGTTTATCCTCGACGGTTTTCCGCGCACGATTGCGCAAGCCCAGTTCGTCGACCAGATGCTTGCGGCGAAGGGTCTAGGGCGACCGCAGGTTCTGGATATCGAGGTGGATGAGGATCTGCTGCTGAAACGTCTTACCGGCCGGCAAACTTGCCCGGTATGTGGAGAGATTTACAACATCTACTTCAACCCCCCCAAGGTTGCGGGGATTTGCGATAAGGACGGTGGGAAATTGCTCCATCGCGCGGATGATAACGAAGCCAGTATCCGGCAACGGCTGGAATCGTACCACCATCAGACGCAGCCTTTGATCCAATATTACCGGGGATTGGGTGTGCTGTTTCCAGTGGACGGGAATAAGGAAGCCGGGGTGATCGCTAAGGCGATCGTCGATCTCCTCGAAAAGGCATGATTATCTGTAAGTCGGCGGTTGAAATCGCGAAGTTGCGGCGCAGCGGCAGGATGGTACGTCAGGTCTTGGGTGAGATACGCGAAGTAGTGCGGCCCGGAATCACCACGATGGATCTTGAGAAATTTGTGGTGAAGCGCCTGAAGGAGTTGGGGGCGAAACCTGCCTTCAAGGGGTACCGCGGTTACCCCTGCTGCCTCTGTGCCTCGGTCAACGACGAAGTTATACATGGGATCCCGTCGGAGCGCCGGGCCTTGAAGGAAGGCGATATTCTAAGTTTGGACATGGGCGTTGTGCTGGACGGATATTACGGAGACTCCGCTCTGACTGTCCCTGTGGGCGCCATCAGCGAATCGGCGCAGCGCTTACTGAAGGTGACCGAGGAATCCCTGGAGTTGGCTCTCGATAAGGTGCGCTTGGGGAATCGCCTGGGTGACGTCTCTGCGACGGTCCAAGAATATGCCGAGAAAAACGGATACTCGGTGGTGAGAGAGTTCGTCGGCCACGGGATTGGCAAGGCGATGCACGAGGAGCCGCAAGTTCCAAACTACGGCCAGCCGGGCCATGGGCCTCTGCTGAAAGAGGGAATGGTTTTTGCCGTGGAGCCCATGGTGAACGCTGGAGGGGCGGCCGTGCGAGTCCTCGACGATAACTGGACGGCCGTGACGGTTGACGGCAAGCTGTCTGCACATTTTGAGCACATGGTCGCGGTCACTCGTGATGGACCCGACGTCCTGACTCGGTTGTAGCATGGCTGTCAGCCATCGGCTTTCAGCCATGGCATTCGGCGAGTCGGTAAGGGTGGCGGGTTGGAATCGGACGAAAAAAGGCCAAAAGCTGAAAGCTGAGAGCTAAACGGTATGGCGAAGGAAGATGCGATCGAGGTTACGGCAACGGTGCTTGAAGCACTGCCCAATGCCATGTTTCGAGTTGAATTGGATAACAAGCATCAGGTCTTGGCGCACATTTCCGGAAAAATGCGGAAAAACTTCATCCGCATTCTCCCCGGCGACAAGGTTGCAGTGGAATTGTCTCCTTACGACCTAACGCGTGGCCGGATTGTATTCCGGTACAAGTAACTGCGGCGTTTGACGTACTGGGTGCCGGCAAAGCAACGAAGCTCGGGAGTATGAATTCGAATCAGTCGGGACGATTGGCGAATCTGAGGTTTTGAGTTGCGTCCCTGGTAGGTGGTACCGAGGACAAATCGAGGGTAATTTATGAAGGTGCGTTCGTCAGTCAAGAAGATTTGCTCGAAGTGCAAGATTGTTCGGCGTCGGGGAGTGGTGCGGGTGATTTGCGAGAATCCCAAGCACAAGCAACGGCAGGGTTGATTTGATCTGGCGCTCCGAACCTGGATTCCTCCAGAGTGGCGCTGCAGGTGGATGAAACGGGAGGGTTGAGATGGCAAGAATCGCGGGCGTGGATTTACCGCCCAAAAAGCGCGCGGAAATTGGCCTGACCTACATTTATGGTATCGGCCGGACCCGGTCACTTTCCATTCTCATGCGGTCGGGCATTGATCCTAACAAGAAGATCAAGGATCTGACTGAAGACGAGACCAGCAAAATTCGAGCGATCCTGGAAGAAGAAGGTGCGGTGGAAGGCGACTTGCGCAAAGAGACCGCGCTGAACATTCGGCGTTTGATTGAGGTTGGATCCTACCGCGGCATGCGGCACCGGCGCAGCCTTCCCGTCCGCGGACAACGGACGCACACGAACGCGCGCACGCGGAAGGGACCACGCAAAGGCACGGTGACCAATAAGAAACGGTCCCTGGCGAAGACGTAAGGATAAGCATTCAGCAGTCGGCTTTCAGTTCACAGCTTAAACCCTGCTGGTTAGCTGGCGCCTGGAAGCGGAAAGCTGAGAACTGAGAGCTGAGATCAAATATGGCGAAAGCGGCGGCAAAAGCAGGCACAAAGAAAAAGGTCTTCAAGAAAAAGGAAAAGCGGATCGTTCCCACAGGAGTCGTGCATGTCGAGGCGACGTTTAACAACACGCACGTTGCCATCACGGATTCTGACGGCCGGGTAATCTGTTGGGCAAGCGCAGGTTCCATGGGTTTCAAGGGTTCGCGCAAGGGTACGCCCTTTGCCGCGCAGCAGGCGGCAATGCGGGTGGCCAACGCGGCTCGTGACCACGGCATGCGCAGTGTCGAGGTGCGGGTAAAAGGGCCCGGAGCCGGACGCGAGTCAGCCATTCGCGCCTTGGCTACCGCGGGATTGGAAGTGCGCAATATCAAGGACGTGACGCCCATTCCCCACAATGGTTGCCGTCCGCCCAAGCGCCGCAGAGTTTAGGACGATTTCGGAAGTTCGCGGATCGTTCCCGAGGAGGTTGGTTTGGCAAGATATCGTGAAGCGGTTTGTCGGCTATGCCGGCGCGAAGGGGTCAAGCTGTTCCTGAAGGGACAACGGTGCTTGACGGACAAGTGCGAGATCGAGAAGCGCAACTTCGCCCCCGGCCAACATGGGAAATCCCGTCGGCCCAAGGTCGTTGGATACGGCTTGCAACTGCGCGAGAAGCAGAAACTGCGCCGTCTTTATGGCATCCTAGAAGACCAGTTTCGCAGCTACTTTGAGAAGGCAGCGCGGATGAAAGGCGTAACCGGCGAAACTTTGCTGCTCATGCTGGAACGGCGCTTGGACAATGTTGTTTACCGGCTGGGCTTGGCTTCCTCGCGTGCCGCCGCGCGCCAGTTGGTCCGCCACGGACATATCCTGGTAGCGGGCCGCAAGGTGAATATTCCCTCGTTCTCGGTTGTCCCCGGCCAGGAAATCGCCGTGAAGGAACCGAGCCGCACGATGGCAGCCGTGCAACGGGCTCTTGATCTTTCCGGCGGCCGAAGTGTTCCACCGTGGCTCCAATTGGACCGCGAGGCCCTGAAGGCTAAGGTGATTTCACTCCCCAAACGCGAGGACGTGAACTTCCCGATTCAGGAGCAGATGATCGTCGAACTGTACTCGAAGTAACAAGGATCGGCGTGTACGAGAGGTGGCCCGCCAAGGTGGGCCGCAGGGGAGGTTTGAAAGCGATGCTTTGGAAAGGATTTCAGAAGCCGAAGCGCCTGGTAGCAAACACCGATACTTTGACAGACAAGTATGGGCAGTTTTCCGCGCAACCCTTTGAGCGTGGTTTCGGGACGACAATCGGTAATGCCCTGCGCCGCGTGCTGCTCTCCTCGATTGAGGGAGCGGCTATCACCGCGGTGCGCATCGAAGGCGTAATGCATGAGTTTTCCTCAATTCCCGGCGTGGTTGAAGACGCCACGGATATCATTCTGAACTTGAAGCAGATTCCACTAAAGATGAGTGCGGAAGGCCCAAAGACGCTCCACCTGACTGTGGACAAGCCTGGCGAAGTGACTTCCAGAATGCTGCAAGAGGATGCGGACGTAGACGTCCTCGACAAAGACGTGTACATCGCCACCGTGAGCGAAGGGGGCAGCCTGCACATCGAAATGCGAGTGAAGATTGGGCGGGGTTACACTTCGGCAGAGAAGAACTTCGATGAGGACCTACCGATTGGGTACATTCCGGTCGATTCCGTCCATTCGCCCCTGCGCAAAGTGAACTATACAGTGGAAGCAGCCCGCCTTGGACAAATGACGGACTACGATAAGTTGACGCTGGATGTTTGGACGAACGGCGCGATCACTCCACAGGACGCGGTGGGCCTCGGCGCCAAGCTCCTTAAAGACCACATGAATATCTTCATCAACTTTGAGGAGGAGCCTGAAGTTCAGGAAGTGCAGCAGGCTGGTCCGGCGCCCGTCTACAACGAGAATCTGGACCGCTCGGTGGAAGAATTGGAGCTTTCTGTTCGCTCCTACAATTGCCTGAAAAACGCCAACATTACCACCATTCGGGAACTCGTTCAGAAGTCCGAGCAGGAGATGCTGAAGACCAAGAACTTCGGACGCAAATCTCTGAATGAAATCAAAGAGATTCTCTCGGCCATGGGTTTGAGCCTGGGGTTGAAATTCGATGAGAAGGGCAACCCGCTGGTGCAACCTCCTGAGCCACCTCAGCCACAAGTCTAGGGATAGGTAATCGACACTATGCGACATCGGAATTACGGAAAGAAGCTGAGCCGGAAAACAGAGCACCGGCGCGCGCTGCTGCGGAATCTGGTGACCTCTCTGATTCAGCAGGAGCGGATTGAAACGACCGTTGCCAAGGCCAAGGCAGCGAAACCGCTGGCGGAGTGGATTATCACCCTCGCCAAGCGTGGCGACTTGGCAGCTCGGCGCCAGGCGGCGAGCTATCTGCTCAATCCCAACGCGGTGAAGTTCCTGTTCGAGGAGCTTTCCAAGCGGTACGCAACGCGGGCAGGCGGTTACACCCGTCTTGTCCACGCTGGGTTCCGCAAGGGCGACGGCGCGGACGTGGCCATCCTCGAACTCGTGGATAACGAAGTCCTCCAGCGACTCGCGGCAAAGCGGTCCAAGAAGGTTGAGGCTCGACGCAAAGCCGCGGAAGAAGCAAAGGCCCAAGAACCGCCTCCGCCGGAAACAGAGGGCGACGACAAGAAATAGCTGCCAGCGAGTGGCTAGGTTACTGGCTTGACGTTGATGATCCCGACCCGAAGAATTCCACTTCGGGCCGGGATTTTCGTTTTGTATGGACCAGCCTGCAGGGGAAACTAGAGTGCGCGCTGTTGCGAAGCCGGAAGCTCATCTACCCAGAAACGCCTGGCTGCTTGCTTGGGTCGCATTCCTTAACGATACCTCGACGGAGATGGGTTATTGGCTCTTGCCACAGTTCCTGGTCACCGTGCTGGGCGCGCCTCCCATGGCGTTTGGCCTTATCGAAGGCGCCGCCGAAACCGTTGCCAGCTTCTCCCGCTTGCTTTCGGGCTGGCTCTCGGATTACCTTGGCCGACGCAAGCCCCTGGCCGCGGCAGGGTACACGTTAGCCAACCTGGTGAAGCCCCTGCTGGCAGTGACCCAATCCTGGAAGCAGGTTTTCTGGGTTCGCTTTGCTGATCGCGCTGCCAAGGGGTTTCGGGGTGCTCCTCGCGATGCACTGATTGCGGATTCTGTCGATCCGGCACACCGCGGGGCAGCTTTCGGTTTGCGCCAGGCGATGGATACGGCGGGCGCTATTGTAGGGCCGCTGAGTGCGATCCTCTTCCTGAAACTGTTCTCAGGCAAAATTCGTCCCGTCTTTTGGTTGGCAGCAATTCCCGGTTTGATGTGCATCCTCCTGGTGTGGGTTGGGGTGAAAGAGGTGCGCGGGCCTGCCGCTAGCGCGGGCTCTTCCTCCAAGCCGCAGGGGTGCTCTAGCTGGTTCCCACGTGGGCGAATGCTCGTGATTCTCGCCGCTGTGGGGCTTTTCTCGCTCGGCAATTCCTCCGACTTGTTCCTCATCTTACGCTCGCAGAACCTCGGCATGAAGGCATGGACAGCGCCTGCGCTGGGGCTTCTCTTCAACACAACCTATGCGGCGTTGAGCTGGCCGGCAGGGAAGCTCTCCGACCGCCTGCCGCGCCGGTGGCTGATTGTTGCGGGATATTCGATCTACGCGGCAGTGTATGCGGGCTTCGCCTGGCTACATACTCCCGAGTTGGTCTGGTTTCTCTTTGCAGTATATGGAACTTATTACGCGTTGACGGAAGGGGTAATGAAAGCCTGGATCGCCGATTTGGCGCCCAGCGATGCCCGGGCCTCGGTTTTTGGCGTTCTGAATTGGGTGGTGGGCGTCGCCGCGTTCCCCGCAAGTCTCCTGGCAGGGTGGCTATGGCAGCATTACTCGCCCGCTGCGCCCTTCGCCTTTTCCAGCTTTGTCGCTCTTGGCGCCGCCGGCCTCTTGCTCTTCGCCTAGCGGCAAAAGCGACGAGCCTCAGTCCAGCGAATAGTTCGGCGCCTCTTTGGTAATAATCACGTCGTGAACGTGGCTTTCGCGCAAGCCTGCCGACGTGATGCGCACAAAGCGGCCGCGCTGCTGTAGCTCTTCGATGGTGGTGCAGCCGCAATACCCCATGCCGGACCGCAGGCCGCCCACCAGTTGCCCGACGAGTTCTTCCAGCAGGCCTTTGTACGGCACGCGGCCCTCGATGCCTTCCGGAACCAGCTTGGAAACTTCCCCTCGCGCCACCTCCCGCTCCTGCGAGTAGCGGTCGCCGGAGCCCGCGGTCATGGCGGCGATGGAGCCCATGCCGCGATAGGATTTGAAGCTGCGCCCCTGGTAGAGAATGGTTTCGCCCGGGCTCTCTTCCGTTCCCGCAAACAGGCTGCCGAGCATCACCGAGCTCGCGCCGGCGGCGATGGCCTTGGAGACGTCACCGGAAAACTTAATGCCCCCGTCGGCGATAATGGGCACGCCCGCCTTGGCCGCCGCGCGCGCGCATTCGGAGACGGCGGTGATTTGCGGCACGCCCGCGCCCGTGACTACTCGCGTGGTGCAAATGGAGCCGGGACCGATGCCTACTTTCACGCCGTCAACGCCGCGTTGCAGCAGGTCGCACGCCCCCGCGAACGTTGCCACGTTGCCGGCCACCAGGTCGATATCGGGGAATTGGCTCTTGACCTTTTCCACCGCCTCGAGCACGCGGGTAGAGTGGCCGTGCGCCGTGTCGATCACCAGCAGGTCCACCTTGGCATTCACCAGTTCCGCCGCGCGCTCCAGGAAATCGCCGGTGGCCCCCAGGGCCCCGCCCACCCGCAGGCGCCCTTGCTCGTCTTTGCAGGCGTTCGGGTACTTGATCTTCTTCTGAATATCCTTAACCGTAATAAGCCCACGCAGATTATAGGAATCGTCTACAACCAGGAGTTTTTCCACGCGATGCTTGTGCAGCATCCCCTCGGCTTCTTCCAGGGTCGTTCCCACGGCGACGGTGATGAGGTTGTCCTTGGTCATCACGTCTTCCACGAGCAGGTCGACCCGCTCCTCGAAGCGCAGGTCGCGATTGGTCAAGATTCCCACCAGTTTGCCTGCTTGGGTTACGGGCACGCCGGAAATCTTGTACTTCTTCATGATTTCCAGCGCGTCGGCGATGCGGTTCTTGGGACCGATAGTGACGGGGTCAACGATCATTCCGCTTTCCGAGCGCTTCACCTTATCCACTTCCAGGGCCTGTTGGGCGATGGACATGCTGCGGTGGACAATGCCGATACCGCCTTGCTGCGCCAGAGCAATCGCCAGGCGCGATTCCGTGACCGTGTCCATGGCGGCACTTACGATAGGGATGTTGAGGGTGATGTTGCGCGTCACCCGCGTGCGGGTATCAACTTGCGTGGGTAAAATCGCTGATTTGTTGGGAACCAGCAAGACATCATCAAACGTTAGCCCCTCGGGAATCGGACCGTCCAGCATAGCCCCCTCTTTCTGCGCACTCCGCTAATAGCAATACGCCATTCTAAGTCCCGCCTCGCAGGAGCGTCAAGGCGAGAGGGGGATTGCCGATCTGCGATTGCCGTTTGTTGATTTGCGATTTTGCATTAATTGATTTTCGCCTTAGACTTCGGTACATGCTTTTCATGGTCATCGAGAATTTCAAACCGGACAGTCTCACGCAAATCCATGAGCGATTCGAGCGTAGCGGCCGGATGCTCCCAGAGGGCGTCACTTACCACGCGAGCTGGGTGGAGCCGAGCGGAGTTCGCTGTTTTCAATCCTGACTTCGAGTATGCACATCCTGAAGCGAATATGTCATTCCATTGCGCTCAAAAGTGAAAAGAAGCCGTCGATTTCGGCAAAATGCTGCAAAATCGGTGTCAATCCGACGTAAATGTCGTAAACTAAGACCTAAATGTCTGTTTTCATTCGGGCATTGTGTCTTGCGTTCCTTTGTTTTCATACACATTCCGGCTTCGAACGTACTTAAAAGAATTCTTTTTCCTGCACATCGTCTGCGGGGAATCCTGTTTCGTATGTCCGCCGCTTTTCGCGAAGATTGTTTTCCGCAAGGCTCGAAAACCGTCCATAGCGATGCCGACACCGGTCCAATTTGATTGAAAAAGCGCCTTTCGCGGGTCGGCATTCTGTCGCTCGGCCCTGTGTTTTCATAAACATAGTCGGATCATCCTGCATTTTTAACATCTTTTCTTCGCGCTCCATCTCTGGCCAAGGTGGTGACAGTGAACGCGCTGGTTTGTCATGAACATCGTCGCGTCGCACGGCTCGGAGAGGCCTTACCCCGGTTTGACCGCCTCAGCGCCCGCAAACAGTCGGGGCGACTCGCAATGATGTGGTGCCCAACCTCCCTCATCCGTAGCGCCTCCCCGGCCTTCGCCTGCGGCTCCTGTTCCTCTCTGCTTGGCCAGCCTGCGCTGGCCTCAGCGTCTAGTGTAGCAGGGCTACTCGGCTTGTCAAGATAATTCGAGGCTACGTTGTAAACTGTTTAAACCCAAAGATTTATGGCCGCACTGGGCTCGGACAAATTGCCGGTCATTCCTTGCTGGACAAAATCAATGATGAATCGGACAGAATCGCGCGTGAAATAGTCCGAGTCCACACCAGGATGGAGAGGGTCGGCTAACTCCGAACGGAGTCTCGCAATCGTTAGGCGAAGTAAGTAGGCGCGAATGGAAAGCGGGGGGATCGCTAGTGTTGCGTTTGGAAAATAGGTTTACTTATCAGGCGCGTGCCAAGTCGTTGTAGCGCCGGGCTTTAGCCCGGCATGTGCCGCCCTAAAGGGCGGCTCTACGGTAAACGCATTTTCCGTACGCAACACTAGGCAGTAGTCCTCCCGGGCCTGTCCGCGTCTTTTCTCCGTGCCTCCGTGTCTCCGTGGTGAAGTTTTTCCTTCGGGGCGCCGGCGGAATCGAATCGTGACAGCACCGGCCGCCTACACGCGATCGAGGTTGTTGTAGATCTCGCTGATATTCGTGTTCACGGCGGGCTGGAGGGGGCCCGGCTTCCCAAAGCTGGGATTGAACCGGAAGATGTTTTGTTGTACATACTCGGCGTAGCCGTTTGACTGGAGAGACTTCAAGGAAGCGACCGTAGTGCGCTTTTGGATTTCGGCCACGGTCAGGCCCGCCTTCTTGCCCTCTGCGACTCGGGTAGTTAGTTCCTCAATGTAGTTCGCCATATTGGTCATGATGGTTTGCCCTTCCTGAAGCGAAGCGTGTCCGGGCAGAATCTTGGTGAAATCAAGCTGGCCAACCGACTTGATGGTGCCGGGCCAAACCCGCGGGAAGCCGTCGAGAATGAAGGGCAGGAAGCCGTGGATCATATCGCCGGTGGCCACCACCCGCTTCTGCGGACAGAACACCACAACGTCCCCGGCCGTATGCGCGTGGCCGTGGAATTCCAGGTGCAAGTCGTGCGCCGCGTCGTGGAGCACATAGGACTTTTCGAAAATGATGGTGGGTAATTCGAGAGTGTAGTTCTGGAGTTCAGAGCGGTAGGCCTCGATTTGCCGGATCTGCTCGGCACAGAAAGCTTTCTCTTCCGCGGAAGCAGACTTGGCCGCACGGGCGCGAAGATCGTCCACCTGCTTGGGCGCCTGGTCGAGAGAAGCCTTTAGCCTCGCCTGGGCCAGGTCAATCATCAGTTGTTTGGTGGCGGCGCTCGCGATGAAGTCAATCTTCGGCTCCGCGACGCGATAGGCGTGGTTGCCCTGAGTATGATCCCAATGAAAGTGCGTGTTGATGACGTAGCGCACGGGCTTATCGGTGATCTCCCGCTTAATCTGGCCCAGCAATGATGTGGCGGCCGAGGGTTTGGAGTGGGCGTCGACCACCACCACCTCCTTCGCGCCCACAAAGATGGCCGCGTTGCAGTTGATCATCGCTTGCGGCCGGGCCTGGGCGAAGTAAATGCCCTCGGCGGCCTTCTCGAGATCGAAAAGCTTCGAACCCGTGTCAATCGCGGCCCGCGCCCAGGCGGCTCGATGATAGGCAAGTTCCAGGATCGACGCGCCGGCCAGGGGGCCGCCCATCAGAACGCGAAGAAAATCGCGGCGCGAGCGACCGCTTCTGCGTGATTGCGCATGTTGCTCCAATGGGTGGGAAGAGTGATGGTGGATTGGCGTATGTTCGTGCATGTGGGTGTCCTTCAAGGCTCATCGGGAGCGGGTTACACGCTCTCTACAAGTTGCGCTCTCCGCGGATTGGCTAGCGGCCAGCGTCGGCAAGCCGCGTCGCAACAGCCGCCCAAACTCTATAGCGGCGGTCGCACGGGCGCAAGGGCAATTTATATCGCCAGCCGAACGACGATGTGGGCGTCGACACGAATCACCTGAGGTCCCCCCAGCCTTCAATTGCGGGCGAAATAACATCCCCCAAAATTTCGCCCTTGCCAAGGAGGAAGCCGTAAATCCCATCAGCATTCTTGTCGGCGGGAACCAGTTTCGCCACGGGCTTGCCGCGTTTGGTGATCACGACGGTCTCTCTCCTGGTCTGAACGGCGTCCACGACGGCCAGGCATTTTGCTTTGAACGAATCGGCTTCCATTGTCTTCATGCCATCCCCCTACTATAGTCATTGTACTCTTGTCACATCGCCATCCGCAGTTCGCGTTGGGCCTTGCGACTCGGCCCCCGAGTAGGAATACGATGAGATGGTGTTTGCTAAATCGAATATCCAAAACCACCAACCGAGGTTAACGGATAGGGAAATCACATGACAAATGGTAACGAATGCAGTAATTTTGAGGTATGGGAACCGTACCTGTAGAGCTGCCGTCGGCCCTTCTGAAGGCAGCAAATTTGGAGGAGAGAAATCTCTCCCTGGAAACCGCGCAATTGCTAGCGCTTGAACTTTATCGGGAAGACAAGATCTCGCTAGGGCGCGCCGCTGAGCTGTGCCAGACGCCGTTGGCAGCTTTTATGGATTTTGCTGCCCGGCATGGTCTCTCGCCGCTTCGATACACCTCTGACGATCTGGATGAGGAACGCCGGTCCATCGACGGTCGACAAGCGTGACCGTTGTAGCGGATTCATCCCCGCTGGTTATCCTGGCGAAACTTGGCTGCTTCGATCTTCTCAATAAGCTCTTTCCGCGCCTTTACATCTCCACGGAAGTTCATTACGAAGTGGAAGTCTCCGGCACTGGATTGCCCGGGGCATATTTACGATCACTGGGGTTGCCTCCCCTCTAAGCCAGGATAAACTGCCTGCGAACGATCTCGAACCTGGGTTCAAAATCCCTGAGCGCAGCCAATCACCCATCACAAATTACCAATCGAATATCCAAAATCTAAAATCCAAAATTCCGGAATCCGATGTATGATGCGTCCGCGGAAATTGGTTCCGCCGGGGGAGATGACATGAATTCACGACGCAAGTTCCTACGAAATGCCGGGTTAGCGAGTGTTGCCAGTGTGGCGGCGCCACTGATTGTTCCGGCCAGCGCGCTGGGGCTGGGCGGGGCGACGCCGCCGAGCGACCGCATTTCGCTCGCCAACATCGGCCTGGGCTGGATGGGGTTCGACGGCCACCTTCAGGAGTTTCTGAAGCTCAAGGACGTGCGCATCGTTGCCGTGTGCGACTTGGACGAGGGCCACCTGACGCGGGGAAAAGCGTTGGTTGACACCACCTACGGCGATCAAGGTTGCACGCCGTATCACGCCTTCGAAGAGGTTTTGATGCGGCGCGATGTTGACGCCGTGAGCATTGCGGTGCCCGACCACTGGCACGGGATTGTCGCCACCTCCGCCGCGCGCGCGAAGAAGGACATCTACTGCGAGAAGCCGCTGGCGCACAACTTCCGCGAGGGCCTCGCGATGGTGCAAGAAAGCGAACGCCAGGGCCGAGTTTGGCAGACGGGCAGTTGGCAGCGCTCGGTCGAAAATTTCCGCCAGGCATGCCAATTGGTCCGCAACGGCCGCGTCGGCAAGATCACAGCCATTGAAGTCGGCCTGCCCTCGGGTTTTTACGAGGTGAAGGACAAGTCGAAGCTCGAAATCACCCCTCCACCGCCGACGCTGTTTTACGACCGCTGGCTTGGCCCCGCGGCCGAGTTGCCCTATCGCGAAGCCTGCGTCCACATCAACTGGCGCTGGAACCTGAACTATGGCGGGGGCCAGCTCATGGATTGGATTGGCCACCACGTCGACATCGCGCACTGGGGCATGGGATGGGACGCGACGGGTCCCGCGTCGGTGGAAGGCGTGGGCGAATACCCGCCGCGCACCGATCCGTTCAACGCCGCGACCCGTTACAAAGTCCACGCCGTCTATCCCGATGGCACGCCGATGACGATTGCCGGCGGCTATCCCGAAATCAAGAGCGGCACGAAATGGATTGGCGAAAAGGGATGGGTCTGGGTGGATCGCGGCAAGTTCGACACCGAGCCCAAGTCGCTGATGACCGAACAAATCGGCGAGAGCGAGGTCAAGCTCAAGGTCAGCCCGGGTCACTACCGCGAATTCATCGATTGCGTCCGCTCGCGCGAGAAGACTTTGACGCCCGCCACGGTGGCGCTGCACTCCGCCACGCCCGGCTGGCTCGGCCAGATTGCCATGCTGACTGGGCGCAAGATTCAGTGGGACCCGGAGAAAATGGAAATCGTCGGCGATCCGGAGGCGTCAAAGATGCTGGGGCGGGAAATGCGGGCGCCCTATCAGTTGGGCTAAAAGGAAAGTCCGAAGTCCGGAGTCCGAGGTTCGGAGTCCGAAGTCTGAATCTCAAATCTGAAATTTGAAATTTGAAATTTGAAATTGAAGACCACAAGCCGCAAAATAGCGATCGGATTTTGGGAAATCGGAGATGGAGGATTCCAAATCACAAATCACCATTCACAAATCATCAGTCACCATTCGGCAATCGAAAATCAGCAATCGGCAATTCCCCAATGCCCGATTTGCCCAAAATTGACACATCTGGGGCCGTGTGCTACGTTGGAATTCAGGGTGCTTAGCCGCGAGCCTGTCGTAGGCCTGACGCGGCACGGATGAGGTGGGCTTACCAAGATGGGCAATTCGGACCGATTCTTTTTCGACCGCTTTGGACTGACGGAGGCGAACCTCTCGCAGTACCTGGGAGCGGCGCTTTCCGAGGGCGGCGAGTACGCGGACCTCTACTTCGAGCACACCACCAATTCTTCCTTGCTTGTGGACGAGTCGCTGGTGAAGACGGCGACCGAGGGAATCAGCATGGGCTGTGGCGTGCGCGTGGTGGCGGGGGAGCAGACTGGCTACGCCTACACCGACGATCTGGCCCCGGAAAAGATCACGAAGGCCGCGAAAATTGCCGGACGCATCGCCACCGGCCCCGCGCGCGTTTCCACCGTGGGATTGAGCGCACTCGATGCCCATCACGATTTCTATCCCGTGGCGCTTCCTTCGACGGATCGAGACTTGTCCGACAAGCTCGAACTGGTAGTTCGGGCGGATATTGCCGCGCGCGCTTTCGACCCTCGCATCAAGCAGGTGCGCGCGACTTACGGCGACCAGATTCGCCACGTCCTGATCGCCGGCTCGGATGGCCGCGTGGTGACCGATTTCCAACCGCTTGTGCGCCTGAACGTTTTCACCATCGCCCAGGACGGCAGCAATCTTCAATCCGGCTCTGCGGGTGGCGGCGGCCGGGTGGGGCTGGAATTTTTTTCTGGCGAACGTGGGCCGGAACATTACGCAAAAGAGGCGGCGCGGCAGGCGATCATTCAGCTTGAAGCGCGCGAGGCTCCGGCAGGCGAAATGGAAGTGGTGCTGGGGCCGGGGTGGCCCGGCATTCTGCTGCACGAAGCGATTGGCCATGGCTTGGAAGCGGACTTCAACCGCAAAGGCATTTCGGCTTTCAGCGGCAAGATGGGGCAGCGCGTGGCCTCTGACATTTGCACCGTCGTGGACGACGGCACCATTCCCGCGCGGCGCGGTTCCCTAAACGTGGACGACGAAGGCGAGCCCACGCAGAAAACCGTACTGATTGAGAATGGCATCCTGCGCGCTTATTTGCAGGACAAGCTGAGTTCCGACATCCTCAAAACCACGCGCACGGGCAATGGGCGGCGGGAGAGTTATGAGCACATTCCCATGCCGCGCATGACCAACACTTACATGCTGGCGGGCACGGACGCTCCCGAAGACATCATTCGCTCGGTGAAACACGGCTTATACGCCTCCAATTTCGGCGGCGGGCAAGTGGACATCACCAACGGCAAGTTTGTGTTTTCGGCGTCGGAGGCCTACATGATTGAGGATGGCCGGCTGACCGCGCCGGTAAAGGGCGCCACCCTTATTGGCGATGGCCCGACTGTCCTCACGCGCGTCACCGCCGTAGGAAGCGATCTGAAGCTCGACCCGGGAATCGGCACCTGCGGCAAGGACGGCCAAAGCGTGCCGGTGGGTGTGGGAATTCCCACGATCAAAGTCAGTCGGCTGACGGTGGGAGGGACGGCCCCACGGGGTGGACAATCGTTTGCATAATGGATTTAGGATTCAGGAGCTAGGATTTAGACCTGGCTGGCGCCGCCCGCGCCCCTAAATCCCAGGTCCTAACTCCTAAATCCTACCACTGCTTATGGAACAACAACTCGAACAAATTGCCGTAGATGTAGTGAACCGAGCTTTGCGCGGGGGAGCCACGGCGGCGGACGTCCTCGTCCACGAGGCTGATGAGTTTTCCACCGCGCTACGCCTTGGCCAAATCGAGAAGCTCAAGGAAGCTGCCTCCAAGGCTCTGGGATTGCGCATTTTCCGTGGGGTAAGGAGCGCATCGTCCTTCTCCAGCGATTTTTCCGCGTCGTCTCTTGAGCGCCTGGTGGAGCGCACGCTCGCCATGGCGACGGTTACCTCCGAGGACCCTGCCAGCGGACTTCCGGACGCGGCGCTGCTGGGCCAATACGAAGGCGATCTGGGACTCTATTCCGAAGATGTGGCCCAACTTTCCACGGAAGAGCGCATTGATTACGCTCGTCGAGCGGAGCAGGCCGCGCTCAGCGCCGACCCCCGCATCAAGAATTCCGAGGGAGCATGGTTTGAGGCGAGCGTAGGGCGCCGGGCTTATGCCAACTCGCTGGGCTTTGTGGGAAGTTACCGGTCTTCGTATTGCGCGGGCTCCGTCGCTCCGGTGGCGGAGGATGGCGGCATGCAGCGCGACTACTGGTATTCCGTGTCGCGTCGGCGAAGCGCACTCGAAAGTCCCGAGGCGGTTGGGCGCAAAGCTGCCGAGCGTACTTTGCGCAAGCTCGGCGGGCGCAAAACGGCAACGTGCCATGTGCCGGTGATTTTCGATCCGGAAACGGCGCCTTCTCTGGTGGGGCACATTTTTGAGGCGGTGCGCGGCGACGCCATCTATCGCAGCGCTTCTTTCTTAACCGGGAAGCTAAACCAAAAAGTGGCCAACGAGCGCGTGACCATCCTTGACGACGGCCTACGTGCGGGAGGGTTCGGGACGCGCCCTTTCGACGGGGAGGGAATTCCCGCTTCGGTGACGCCCGTCATCGAAAAAGGCGTGCTCAGCAATTACCTGCTAAACTGCTACACCGCGCGCAAGCTGAATATGCGGACCACCGGCAACGCCTCGCGGGGAGTCAGCGGGCCGCCCAATGTGGGGCCGAAGAATTTTTATCTCGCGCCCGGCCCGCACTCGGCTGAAGAAATACGAAAATCCGTCAAGTCGGGATTCTACGTGACGGACCTGATCGGCTTCGGCGTCAATATTGTGACGGGTGATTATTCCCGCGGAGCGTCGGGAATGTGGATTGAAAACGGCGAGTTCGCTTATCCGGTGGAAGAAGTTACCATCGCGGGGAACCTGCCGGAGATGCTGAACCACATTGAGATGGTGGGCTCCGACCTGGAGTTTCGCAGCGCCATCGCGGCGCCGACCTTGCTGATTTCCGGCCTCACTGTGGCCGGAACCTGATTCAAAACCATGCCTAGGAACGACCGCGGTATCTCAACGGCAATCATCATTATTATTGTGTCGGTAGTCCTCGCGGGGATCGTTGCCTTCTTTGTCCTCGCGCAACATCACGCGGCACGGGGCGCCGGTGCGACCTCGGACCGCGCCACCCGTTTGGCCCAGAGCCCTGAGCAAAAGGCGTATCTGGCGTCGCTGGTTTTCGCCGATCTGCGCATGAGCGCCGCCGACAACTTCCTCGGGGGCACGGTCACTTACCTTGACGGCACGGTCACCAACACGGGCTCGAAGCCCGTTCGCCGCCTCGATGTGGAACTGAATTTCGTGGATACCCTCAACCAGGTTGTGCTGCGCGAAGACGCCCATCCCCTCGCCAAGCGCACCACGCCCTTGCAACCCGGAGAAACCCAAACCTTCCGCGTGTCCTTCGATCACATGCCTCTGGAATGGAATCAGGCCCCCCCGTCAGCGAAGGCCGTGTATGTGGAATTCTGAGCGGCCAAGAGACGAAACTAGAAACTGGAAATTGGAAACTCGAAACTCGCCGCGATTTTCGAGTTTCCAGTTTCGAATTTCCGCCTTTTCTACCGTCCCAGTTCCAGCCGTCGGTAGAGGGGCGGAGGCAGGCCGGCCTTTTCCATTTTGCTTTGGGTTTGCGCCACGGGGTAGGGCGTGCGGTAATACTCCACAGCTTTTTCGTCCGTATCGAGAATGGCGAAGCCGGCGCGCCAGTCGTGGTCGCGGGGCTGGCCGACGGACCCGGGATTGATCAGATAACGCGAGCCGTCTTCGAGCCGGAGAGTTAACGTCAACCCATCGGGCGTGGTGGGAATATGGATGGATTGAAAACGGGCGGCCTGGTCCATCATAAAGCCGCCTTGCAGGTGCGTGTGGCCGAAGCAGACGAGCTGGCTTTCCGGGCCGCGCAGCAGGGGAAGCGCTTGTCCAGGACCTAGAATGTATTCGTCCTCATCGTTGGGTGACCCGTGCACCATAATAAATCCGTCCATCAGCGCTGGGCCCTTGGGAAGGGCGCGCAGGTACTCCAGGTGGTTCGGGGTCAGATTCTCTGTCGTCCAAATGGTGGCCATGCGCGCGTAGGGATTGAATTCCTTCGCGTCGTCAATCCCGCAGCAAGCCTTGTCGTGATTGCCGCGGATAACCGGCGTGCAAAGATTTCGAACTTTATCGATGACCTCGTTGGGATTCGGGCCGTAACCGACGAGGTCGCCCAGGCAGACCGCCTTATCGTACCTTCCGGCGGCGAGTTCAAGGCAAGTGTAGAGTGCTTCGAGATTGGAATGGACGTCGCTGAGCAGTAGGTAGCGCATAAGGGTTGTGAGATTTGTGGATTATAAACTAGAAGAGTCCGCCAAGGGCGCAAATTCCGCTTTGGGCAGAGTGAGGGTTCACGCGGGTGCTGGAGCGCCGGAATAAGGCGGGTCTGCGTCGCGGCTTTTCTGCCTCGATTTCAGTCTCGACTCGTCAGACGCAGGATTACCGCGATGACGACGCCGGTGGGCACGCTTATGGCTAGAAACCATCGCGCCTGGGGAAGGGAAACCAGGGCAATGACGACGACTCCAAGCGTAAAGAGAAGCCCCGCCCAACCCTTGACCGGAATCTTGTGCATGGTGATGCCGGGATGCATAGCTGTCCTCGCTGGACTGATTGTCCCACCCGCAAATTGGCCGGTCAAGCGAGCTTTTTTCAGACCGATGGACCACTCCGGACCTGGCAGCGTCGGGATTTGAGGCGTAGCGCCGCCTTCCAACCG
Source organism: uncultured Acidobacteriota bacterium (assembly GCA_963808085.1). GTDB lineage: Bacteria > Acidobacteriota > Terriglobia > UBA7540 > UBA7540 > Bog-366. The sequence goes on along the minus strand of CAWEFC010000017.1, from coordinate 166,759 downwards.
GCACAGGAGCCGCCAAGATAGCGGCGGTACATTCAAATTAGGACACTGCCCGGTCTTCAGTTTTTTGACCGATTGCGCGGAATTCGCTAAAATCCATAAGTTTGGCCGTGTGTTGCCCGCGGCCCACTGTGACCAATATGCTGCGTTTCCAAACCGCCGGGGAGTCGCATGGCCAGGGCCTAATCGCCATGCTCACAGGATTGCCCGCCGGCCTGCCGATTGACTTTGACTACGTGAATCGCGAATTGAAGCGTCGCCAGGGCGGTTATGGCCGCGGCGGGCGCATGAAGATTGAAACTGACACCGCGCAATTCTTGTCGGGCGTCCGGCATGGCCACACCATTGGCTCCCCCATCGCCATCCTGATCGTGAATAAAGATTGGGAAAACTGGAAAGAGGCCATGGCGGTGGAGGACCGGCCGGAATCGCGGGCCAAGTATAAACCGCTGTCTCCGCCGCGTCCCGGGCATGCCGACCTGGCGGGATGCCTGAAATACAACTTTCGCGAGGCGCGCTACGTCCTGGAGCGGGCTAGCGCTCGCGAAACCACCGCGCGGGTGGCAGTCGGGGCGGTGGCCAAGCTCTTCTTGAAGAGCTTCGGCGTGCAAGTGGCCAGCCACGTGGTCGCCCTGGGCGAAGTGACCCTGGCGGACGAACCCGTTCCGTTTGAGGCAGTGCTGGCGCTGCGGGATCGCGAAGATGTGCTGCTGGCTTGCGTCGATCCTGCCACCGAAGCCCGGATGAAAGAAGAAGTGGACCGAGCCACGGAAAACCGCGATACCGTGGGCGGAACCTTTGAAGTGATAGCGCGGGGTCTTCCTCCGGGCCTGGGGTCGTGCGCGCAGTGGGACGAGCGGCTCGACGGGCAGTTGGCCCAGGCGGTCATGTCGATCCAAGCTGTTAAAGCGGTGGAGATTGGCAGTGGCATTGCGAGCGCCGCCGCAATGGGCTCGAACGTCCACGACGAGATCGGGTACGACCGCGCCCGCTCGCAATTCACCCGCAAAACCAATCGCGCCGGCGGCCTCGAGGGCGGAATTACCAACGGGGAAGACCTGGTCGTGCGCGGTTATCTGAAACCCATTTCCACGCTTCGGCGCCCGCTGGAGTCGGTGGATTTTGAGAGTAAAGAAACCGTCAAGGCCGCCTATGAGCGATCGGATATTTGCGTGCTGCCGGCGGGCGGAGTAGTGGGCGAATCCATGGTGGCCCTCATCCTCGCGCGCTCATTTCTGGAAAAATTCGGCGGAGACTCGATGGAGGAAACGCGTCGGAATTTTGAATCATATTTGGAACAAGTCAGGAGGTTCTAGCTCGAAACTCGAAATTCGAAAGCTTGGGATTGGAGCGGGCACAGGGTAGTACGCCCAACACCCAGGTGAATCGAGTTTCCAGTTTCTAGTTTCGATTTTCGAAAATGATCTATCCCATCGTTAAGTACGGTCGAGAAGTTTTGGAAAAGCCTGCCAATCCGATTGTGGACTTCGACAGCAAATTGGAAAAGCTTGTAGCTGACATGTTTGAGACCATGTACGCGGCGAATGGCGTGGGCTTGGCGGCGCCGCAAATCGGCTTGCCCCTGCGGCTGTCCGTCATCGACACCACGTCGGGCGAGGATCCCGCAGCCAAGCTGGTCCTCGCCAATCCCGAGGTCATCTCAATGGAAGGCGAACACGTGCAGGAGGAAGGGTGCTTGAGTTTGCCGGATTTTCGCGCCAAGACCCCTCGGCCCGAGCGCGCCACCGTGCGGGCACAGGACGTCCACGGCCAGGAATTCACCATGACCGGTGAGGGCCTTCTGGCGCGCGCGTTCTGCCACGAAATCGACCACCTGAATGGCAAACTGTTTATCCAACACGTCGGCCGGCTGAAGAGGGAATCGATCAAGCGCAAAGTGCGGCAGATGATCAAGGCAGGAGAATGGTGAAGTCTGAAGTCTGAAGTCTGAAGGGTGAAGGGGAAAGTAAAAGGGTAAATGATGAAAGGTCCGGAGGCTGAGCCCTGACCCGCGCATGAAGGGATCCATTCCTAACGCTGAGAGCTGTTTTCAGCCTTCATCCTTCACACTTCATCCTTTCCCTTAAGTACTTTGTCAAGGTCTGTTCGCATTCATGAGGCTCCTATTCTGCGGCACTCCCGATTTCGCTGTCCCCACATTGGAAAGGCTTGCCTCGGAGAACTTCGCTATCGACCTCGTTGTGACCAATCCAGACGAACCCAGCGGGCGAGGATATGAGGTGAAAGCTCCACCCGTGAAGCAGGCGGCTCTTCGCGCGGGGTTGGAGGTTTATCAGCCCGCCAAGTTAAAAGAAGCTGCGACCGTGGACTTTCTTTCGCAATATCGGCCCGACGCTATCGTGGTGGTGGCTTACGGTCACATCCTTCCAAAATGGCTGATCGATCTGCCGCGGCTCGGGTGCATCAATCTGCACGCGTCGCTTCTGCCCAAGTACCGTGGAGCCGCTCCCATACAGTGGTCGCTGATTCGCGGCGAGGCCGTTACAGGCGTCACCACCATGCGAATTGATGTGGGGCTGGATACCGGCGACATCTTGCTGAAGAGGGAAGTGGAAATAAAGGATGACGACACTTCCGAAACACTCAGCCAGAGGCTCAGCCATGTTGGCGCGGAGTTGATGATTGAAACGCTGCGGGGGTTGGAACGGGGTGACCTGGAAGCACAACCCCAAGATCACGCGCAGGCTACGCTCGCGCCGATCTTGAAAAAAGAGGATGGACTCATCGATTGGAACCTGTCGGCACTGGCGATTTGGAATCGGATTCGAGGGCTGCGGCCGTGGCCTGGGGCTTATACGCGCTTCCGCGGCAAACAACTGCACATCTGGGCTGCGTCCCGCCCTGGCACGAGTGAGCCCGTTCATCTCGATCCCGGCGCGCTGGTAGCCGAGCGCGGTGGGCTGCGAGTGGCGTGCGGGCAGGGAACGGTGCTCAACCTGGCGGAAATCCAACTCGCAGGCCGCAAGCGCCTTGCTGCCCGCGACTTTTTGAACGGTGTGAAAATCGTTCCCGGCGAGAAGGTGGAATAAATTATGAATTCGGAATTATGAATTGCGAAAACCCCACCCGGCCGCGTTAGACGGAGACCGGTTCTTGCTTATGACGTTCGTCTCACGACGCGCGCTTGGCATCTCACCGCTTTCAGAATTCATAATTCAGAATTCATAATTGCCTTTCCCATGCCCGTTTCTCCTGCTAGAAAAATCGCATATCAAGTCCTGCTGCGCTTGGATTCCGGCCGGGGGTTCGCCGTCGACCTGCTGCAAACTCCGGAGGTATCCGCCTTGAAGGAAGCTGATCGGCGGCTGGCCACGGAAATCGTGATGGGCGTCCTGCGCTGGCGAGGGGAACTGGACGATCAGATCGAGCAGGTGTCGGCGAGAAAGGTGAAGGGGTTGGACCCAGAAGTGCTGACGATTCTCCGCCTGGGCGCGTACCAAATTCTTTTTCTGAACCGGGTCCCGAAGCGGGCCGTGGTTGATGATGCCGTCGACCTGACGAAGGCCGCGCGCAAACGCTCCGCGGCTGGTTTCGTGAACGCGGTCCTGAGAAAGTTTGTACCTTCCGCGGATCGGTCGCCAGGGCGAGACTTCGAACACCTCTCCGCAGAGGGCCGGGAGGCCGTGCGCCGAGCCTTTCCGGCATGGCTCCTGAAGCGCTGGGAGGAGTTGGCCGCAACGACGTGTGAATCCGGCGAGTTAGGCCTGCTTAGGTTAGCCTATTCTAATCTGGAACCCCCTCGAACCACACTGCGAGTTGCAGGCATTGCCGCGGCTTTGCGGGATATCCACAATGATTTGGAAGCCGAGGGGGTTCTAACGACTTATTGCAAATACGCCGAATCGCGGGGGCTCAAAGTGGAATCCGGCCAGGTTCAAAATACCAGCGCGTACCGCGAAGGGCGCGTGGTGATCCAGGATGAGGCGTCGCAATTGGTGGCAGAACTCGTGTCGCCGGCACCTGGCCAACGCGTACTTGACCTCTGCGCCGCGCCCGGGATGAAGGCCGGGCAACTCGCGCAAGTGCTCGGAGCAGGAACGATGATTGTTTGCGATCACAGCGCTGCGCGTCTGCGCACATTGACCAATCTTTTGCCGAAGTGGGTTCCGGATACGGTGCGCCTGTGGATCGTGCGATTGGACGCAGCAAGCTCTCTCCCATTCGGAGTAAAGTTCGATCGCATTTTACTCGATGCGCCGTGTTCGGGGACGGGAACGTTGGCGCGGAATCCGGAAATCAAATGGCGGCTCCGCCCTGAGGATATCCGCCGCCTGGCAGAGTTGCAGGCCATGATGTTGCGAAATGCGCTCCCGGCCCTGGCGGCTGGTGGGCTGTTGGTTTATGCCACGTGCTCGCTTGAGCCGGAAGAGAACGAGGGCGTGGTGGAAAAGGTCCTCAATGAACAACCCGCTTTTCGCATCCTTACTTTCAACGAGCTCGCCCTGAAGCACCCGCGCCTGATTCCGCTCGTTGACTCACGAGGATATTTGCGGACCCGTCCTGATCAACATCACATGGACGGATTCAACGCCGCGGTGATTGTTCGGAGGTAAAGCGAGTTTCGGTGCGGGCCTGCCCATTCCCCCTAACGACCAGGTACCGGGCTGGTGATCCATCTGTGGAAGCGTACCTCAGAGATGAGGAACGCGGTTGGGCCGGATTTTGATGAGGTGCTCCTTCAACCGCTCAGCGACTTCCTGTTCTTTGCCGTCCGCGAGTTCGTTACGAAGCTCGTCCAGGGCGAAGTGAACGATATCGTGGTGATGCACTTCCTCAGGAGCAAGCTCAGTACTGAAGCGTAGCCAGAGGCTGTGCAGCAAGTCTATCTCCTTTGGCGTTAGATGAGGTGCATGAGGGCCCAGGTAAAATATTTCTTCATGGCCGTCAGGGGCAAAAATCTCGAGCGTCAGGCGAGGCTTGGGTTCCACGAGTTTTTCCCAAGCGAGCCCAGCGTTGCGCGCTTCCTCGGCCTCCGGCATTTTCGCCGAGGGTGCAAGAACGATGGTCGAGGATTGGAGAGAATACGCCGAGCGCAGGATGCCCTCCCAAATCTCATTGGCCGCAGCGAGTGCCAGGTGAACGCTCTTCCCCTCGTGCTCGGCGAGAGCGAGCGCCCGAGTAAAGAGATACTGTTCCGTCGTACTAAAGAGTTGCTCGGCAACCAGCGTGCTCTCGCCCGAGGCGGCGCGTTGCAGGATTCGAATGTGCAAAACTACTATGTCCTGCCGTACGATATTGACTCGGCGGAGGACCGCGGCAAGATGGTAGAGGGAATGGAAATCGCGAACCAGCACCAAAATGTTACTCGGCCGAACTCCCACGGCCTTCGGGGTCAGTTCTTCTCCCGGGACGAGATGAAATTGGTCAAGCTCTTGATGAGCGCCGTGGTGGGCAAAGGTTATCTTTTCAGAAATCGTGAAGACGGCGAAAAGCACAACCGTGAAGGCCGCGCCCGCGACAGTGGCAATCTGCTTGGTGAACAGGTTTACCAAAGCAATCGCGAACAGTACCAGAGTGATGAGGCCGAGTCCTATGGGAATTTCCCGGCCGGCAATATGCAGATTCAGCGGCACCCGGTACTCGCGCGCACCCGGTTCTTTGAACCGCAAGACCAGGACTGCCAGTCCCTTCATGACGAAGCTCCAGATCACGCCGAAGGCGTAAGCTTCACCAAGGAGCAGGACGTTGCCGCGGCTGAGGAGGATCGTCAGAATCTGAAGGCCCACCACCATATCGATGATCCGATATGAGGTCCCAAAACGGGGGTGTGGGCGCCGGAACCAGTCGGAGAGAACGCCATCTTCCGAAACCCGATTAAGAACCCCATTTGAACCTACGATGGCAGTGTTCACTGCGCCGGCAAGAATCAAGGTCCCCACCAAAACCACGAATCCGTGGAACACCAAACGGAGCATCATCGGGCCAGCCACGTTCATCGCCAGGCCGCCGATGAGGTTTTCAAAGAAGGTCTTGCGAACAGCATCCGGAATTATCATCACTGCGAAGAATGAAACGAGCGAGGTAAAGACCATGCTGTAAATGAAAATGACCAGCCCGGTCTTCTTCAGGTTGGGAAGCTTGGGATGCTGGATCTCGCGATAGACTTGGGCGAGCGATTCTTCTCCACTCATCGCCAGTATGGAATGACCTAGTCCGATGAATATTCCGAGCAGACCGATGGTGTGGGGAAGCCGGCTGAGGCTCAGCCATCCCAGCGCGTCAGAGGAAAAGTGGAGGTGCACCAGGGTTGGGGGCGGCGGCAGGTGCGGCCCGCGTATCCAAATTGTGTATCCGCACCATCCGATCAAAACCACCACCATGACGGTGGTGAGCTGCATGATGCGCAGTGCCTTCTCACTTGATTCCGGGATTCCCTTGATATTTTCCCACCAAAAGTAGAGCGTCACCAGAATGGCAAAAGCGGCGGCCGTTCCATTAACTGGCAGAACGATGGGGAGATGCAAATAACTCGAAAGATCGTTCAGGAAGCCGACCAGGTACTGGCCCGCCGATACACCGCTGATCGGGCCCGTCAAAACGTAATCGAACATCAGCGCAGATACGGAAAACTTGGCGAGAGTTCCGCCCATTGCTTCTTTCACCACCCGGTAGACGCCGCCCCGCACGAACATGCTGCAGCTTTCCACGTAGATTGCACGGACCGCGTATGAAAACAACATGACGGCAAGAATGAACCAAGGGGCAGACTTGCCCACAGCCTGCTCCGCGATTCCGCCCGCGTAGTAGGCGGAGGAGGCAAGATCATTGAGGACGATCGCAGCCGCTCGCCAGAAGGTAATGAAGGTGAGCATCGCGGTCGTCGCCACGAGGACTCGAGGAAGCGCAGGGGTGCTCGGGCGAGGCGGGGTCTGTTCTGTTGAATTACTCTCCATCTTGGACAGTCAGGGCGGTCTGCACGCGTGAAAGGTTCAAAATGATAATCTCACAAGAGTCCGACTCCTGTAAATGGGTTGAACGGTTTACTTGTATTAACGGGCTGACTTACAATGATCCCCGCGTATTATCGGCACGCTTTGCACGTGAATTAACCGCCTCCGAGGCCGAGAGTTCCGAGTGGATGCCGCTTACGGACTTACACTGCTTGCGGGCACGAAGCTTGTCGTCTATACCTTCGGGACTTTAATCCATTTCTTCCTGGTAGTTTTGATTATTGGGAACTGGCGGCTGCGCCGGATGGAATGGCTCCTGTTCGGATTGATGGCAGCATTGTTCATGTGGTATTCGGGAAATCTTCTGGCCCTTAACATTGACTTGTACTATGGGGCGGGACCGTCAACTCTATCAGGGGTCTGTCGGACTGTTTCTATCGTGGGGTTCATGGCGGCGGTGCCCTTGCTGGTCCACGCACAGGCTGAGTACTTGGCAGGGTTCGTCCCGATCCGGGTTTGGCAACGGCTGCTGGTGTGGAGCTTTTATCTGCCGGTGGCGTTTTGCCCATGGATTGTGAACCGGTTGCTGAGGCAACAAGGCGTTGAGCCGCTTGTGGCGCTCGGTTCCGTTGTACGGCCGCTGGTCGGCTGGGCCGCGGCAGCCTTGTTCTTCGCTGCTGCTATCAACGTCTACTTGAAAGCCCATCGGCGTGCCGTCGACCCGACGATTGCAAGGTTTCACGGGTATCTCGCGGCGTTCCAGGGATCGCTGGCGTTGGGTTGGGCGATGGTCTGTCTCCTCAATGCCTTCCCGCCCATCGGCGGTTTAGGATACGTGCCAACAGGGTTGATGTTTGCCGGAATTCTCCCCAGCGCCCTCGTAGGGTATTCCATTTTTCGCTATGACTTTCTTGACCTGCGCGTTCAGAGGAACGTCGTCTATTCTGTTGCGGCCATATTTGGCTCATTAATCTACTTGGATTTCATGCGCCGCGTGAGTGGTTGGTTGGAGCCGCATGCGGTCTTGCGAGAGGTCACTGAGGCGGTGATGATTTTCGCTTTGGTCGTGCTGGTGGAGCCCCTCAAGCGACTGATCAGCAGGGCCCTGCATCAGCAGTTTGTCTCCGAATTCGAAAAGGTGCAAAAGCTGGCAATGGAAATTGAGGACCATGCCAAGCAAACGGGGGACGTGGACTCACTACAGGCGCTCGTGGAGAAGCGTGTGCCGGCTGAGTTGGGGCTGGAACTGGCGAGACTCGTGCGCAGCCCCATCCCCAGCGCCGCTTCGAGCCGGGGAGTGTTTTTTAAGACCCATTTTGTGCCCATATCTCGCAGTGGCCAGGTCATTGCTCATCTCGAGGTCGTCCCCAATAGTGGCGAGATTTCCGGCGAGCAATTCGCCGCTCTGGAGATTCTCGCCGATCGCTTGGCGGCGGCGTTGGAGCTGTGCCGGCTCATCGCCGAGAAGATCAACTTGGAGCGCGAGCTTGCCGCAAAGGAAAAAATGGCCTTCCTTGGGGAGATGGCGGCGCGTATCGCCCACAACGTTAAGAACCCACTCAGCAGCATGAAAACCATCGTCCAGATCATGGAAGAGGATCAATCCATCCCCGAGAAGGCTCGTGCCGACTGCCGGATGCTTGTGGATGAAATCGATCGATTGAATCGTAACATTTCTCAGGTCCTGCGATATGCCAAGCCTGCGCGTGATACGGACCGGCCAGCCGATTTGGTGTCAGTCGTGAGGAGGGTAGTCGCCCTCTCCCGCAGGGAGGCCGAACAGCGCCACGTGACCCTGGAAATGGCCAATTCTCGGTCCTGCCCAGTCGAAGGCGGAGAGGAGGCTGCCGGCGATATCGTTTCCAATCTCCTCGTGAACGCTTTGGAGGCAAGTGGCGAAAACACCGTGATTCGATTTGGCTTTGCGCACCCGCAGGACCGGCCGGAATTCGTCGAATTCTCGATCGAAGATCAGGGGCGCGGAATCCCCAAGGATACACTCGATAGAATCTTCCAGCCCTTCTTCACCACGCGAGCCGGGGGAACGGGCTTGGGGCTGGCGATCGTGAAGCGCCGGTTGGATGAAATCGGCGGGTCCGTGGAATGCCAGAGCCCTGCGGATGCGGCAGACGCAACTTCCTCGCAACCTGGAACGCGGTTTGTTGTACGCTTCCGCGTGGCGACATCCTCGAAAGACGCGGCACTCGGGGATCGAGATTCCGGACGCACGGCACAATCGGGCGCTGAATCCCCGACCGCTGATCGCTTGCCGCAGAGATGAAAATCATGAGCGATTCGAAGTCCTCAACGCCAAAACCAGCCCTTCCGACCGTTCTGCTTGTCGATGACGATAGCACGGCCCGGTACGGGATGCGGCGTGCGCTGGAGGGCCGGTATCGGATCCTGGAAGCAGCAAGCGTTCCGGCCGCACGATCAGTCATTAGCCAGGAGAATCCGCATCTTTTGCTGCTCGATATCGAGATGCCGGAAGAGAGTGGGCTGGACTTTCTTCGCGAGCTTAAAGAACAGACGAGCAGCCCCGCGGTCATTATGATTACGGCCTATGGCTCGGAAAGGATCGCTGTTGAAGCGATGAAAAGCGGCGCTTACGATTACTTGCCCAAACCTTTTGAAGTGGATGAGCTGCGGCTGGTCGTGGAGCGTGCGCTCGATCACCTGGCGCTCGCGGAAGAAAACGTGCGTCTCAAACGGCAACTAGTTTCGGAAGGCCAATTCGGCGCCATGATCGGGGCGAGCAAGGCGATGCGCGAGCTCTTTTCTTTGGCCGATCGTATCGCGCAGGCAGAGGTGACCGTACTGATTCAGGGCGAGAGCGGAACGGGAAAGGACCTGCTCGCCACAGAAATCCACCGGAGAAGCAACCGCGGCAGAGGCCCCTTTATTCCCCTAAACTGCGCGGCGCTTCCCGAGCATTTGATTGAAAGTGAACTCTTCGGGTACGAGAAGGGCGCGTTTACAGGCGCGACGGCGATGAAGCGTGGCAAGTTCGAACTGGCGAATGGCGGCGTTCTCTTCCTCGATGAAGTAGGCGACATGTCGCTCCCCACCCAAGCTAAGCTGCTGCGAGTCCTGGAAACTCGCCGGGTGGAAAGGCTGGGCGGCACAACGTCACTAGAAATCGACGTGCGCATTGTGAGTGCCACCAACAAGGATTTGGCGGCCGAGATTGCCAAACAGACATTTCGTGAAGATCTTTATTACCGGTTGCGCGTGGTTCTGCTCCGAGTGCCACCGCTGCGCGAACACCGGGAAGACATTCCGCTCATGGTCCAACAGTTTTGCCGGATGTTGGGCGAGCGTCATGGAAGGCCTACCCCGGTGGTTTCCAAAGAAGCCATGGAACGTTTGCAGAAAGCGGAATGGAGAGGTAACGTTCGGGAGCTCAAGAACGTGCTCGAAAGCGCGGTCGTGATGAGCCGTGGGGATACGTTGCTCCCCGAGGACTTCTCTTCGGATTTCGTGGGAACTGGGACGGAACGTGATGGGGCCGCGCTTGACGTTGGATACTTGGACATCGATGACTACCGCGAGGCGAGGCGTCAATTTGAAATTTCATTTATCGAGGGTAAGCTCCAAAAGCACGGAGGGAACATCACTCGAACCGCCGCGGCGATCGGTTTACACCGCCAGAGCCTTCAAGAGAAACTGCGCGAATTGGGAATCCAGGCAGAACGGGGGTAGCCGCCGCTTTTTTTGGAATAGGCGGACTCACGTATGAACAGGCTATTCCTTGGGCTTAATCTCACCAGGAGTTTGTTTTTCTCTCCCCGACGGGGAGCAGTTGCTACTCGATCAAGTAAAGCGGGAGACCCCAGGAATGCGCGGCAGGACAAAAAACCAGAGAATTAGGAATCCAGCGTATATCAATAGTGCTTTCATGAAATGATTATACACCTTTAGAGCAGTCTAGAGTGAATGCTCGTCACGGCAAGCACTTACGGCGTGGAACTCAAAGCGCGGGCCAGAGCGATTCCCAGATTTTAAACTCATGATGAAAACCGATCTGTTCGGCGCGCGTCAATTTGCGCCCGGATGCTACGTCGAGCGTTTCTTGAAAGATTCGGCGGCCGACGTCCTCGGTGGTCTCCGTCCGCTCCAGGATGGTTCCGGCATTGATATCGAGGTCGGCGTAGGAGCGGGCAAGCTGAGGGTTCGTGCCAATTTTCATCACCGGGCCTAGGGCGCAACCTATGCCTGTGCCTCTTCCCGTCGTGAAAAGCGCAACCTGTGCTCCGCTCAAGAAGAGGGCCGGCGTGCAAAGGTGATCGTAGCCGGGCGTGTACAGGACATAGAGACCCTTGCGATCGCCGAGCCACTCGCCGTATTCAATCAGATCCTCGACGATGGACGTCCCACCCTTTGCCTTCACCCCACTTGACTTCAGATATATGTTGTAAAGGCCGCCTTTAATATTGCCGGGAGAAGGATTATCCCGGAAGTAGTCGCCGAACTTCCGGACGTACGCTTCATACCGCTTGAGCGCGCCCGTTAACTTGCGCCCAACTGTTCTTGTGCGCGCGCGCTGGACGAGGTCGAGCATGGCCGCGCCTTGCAATTCCGGGATCTCCGGCAGAAACACTGCCGCACCGGCCTTGACGAACATATCGGCGGCAACACCCACGGCGGGATTGGCGGTGACGCCCGACCAGCGATCAGACCCACCGCACTCAGTTCCCACGATGAGTTTCGAAATAGAGACCGGTTGCCGCTGGAATTGGTTGGCATAATGCAGCAACTTTTCCGTGACTTCCATACCCCGTTCAACCGTCTTCTCGCTGCCGCCCAACTGCTGAACGGTAAGGTTCACAACGCGGCGGTTATAGTCGGGGACGGTATTCTGGAATATCGGCGCCGAGCACTCCACGCACGTCTTGCCGCAACCCAGATCAATATAAACGGATGCCCCCAGGTTGGGGTGGCGCAAGGTGTTAGTCAGCAGTTGATTCAGAATCGTGACGGCCTCGCCATCGGGCATTCCGCAACCGGATTCGTGGATGATGGGGACCACGCCGTCGACGTTAGGGAACTTCGCCCGCGAGTAGATCTCGCGGTTTGCGCGGGTGGCAATCTCGCGGACCTCAGTGGAGGAACACATCCCTGACGTGACGATTCCGACGAAGTTGCGAATTCCCACCTCGCCATCGGATCGCATGAAGCCGTCAAATGTCAGGGAAGAGAGTTGGGGATCAGGACGTGTCCGCTTGGGATTGTCCTTGTATCGCGTCGTCAGCCGGGGAAGGCGCGAATGCAGGTTGGTTGCGTCGATCGGTTCGCCGGGCTTGACCGCGCGAGAAGCGAGTCCGATGGGATCGCCCAGCGTAATGTACGGTTTCCCGCGGCCGATGGCGTTGATCGCGAAGCTCTGTCCGCGCAACGTTCGACCGGATATCGTAAGGATTTCACCCTCATACTCCAGCGGCGTATCCTTTTCGATGAGGTCCGCGGTGACTACGGCCACGTTGTCTTTCTCGGGCCGAATGACGATTGCGACTTCGTCTAGCTTTCGAGGTTCCATGATGACGACTCCGATTCCGTGCGGGTGCCCAACTTGGTTGCAACGCAATGTCCACTTTGGCTGATCGGCGGGTTAAACGCCAACGCTCGCTAGCGCCGGGACCCGGACCCGGGATCCGTAAAATGCATAATAAGTAATGAAAACGTAGCAGGCCATGGGTACCACCATGGCTATGGCCATGCTGTGCGTCGATTGAAAGATCAAGCCCATCGCGGGTGGAGCGCAAGCGCCGCCGATGATCGACATGATGATGATGGAGCCCCCCACCTTCGTGTTGGGACCCAATTCCTTGATGCCTAAGGCAAAAATCGTGGGAAACATCAGCGACATGAAGAAACTGGTCATGAATACTGCGCCCACGCCCAACCATCCCGGAAACAGAACTCCCAGGGCTACGAGCGCTGTATTGATGATGCCATAGATCCCCATCAGCCGCGCGGGCGGGAAGAACTTCATTAGGTACGTTGCGGAGAACCTCCCCGCTCCAAAGGCCACGAGGGTGCCGGTGAGAAAATAGCCGGCGATCTTCTCCGGCCGATGCGTATAATCTTGAATATACTGAATGAAGTAACTCCAGGTTCCAACTTGCGCGCCCACGTACAGAAACTGGGCGAATACTCCCTGGACGAAGTGGGGGTAGTGAATCAGATCCCGCGCCTTGCCCTGCGATCGGCCATCGGCAGATTCGGCTTCTTCGGCGACTTTGGGGAACTTGGTCTTCAGAATCAGCAGGGCCCAGAGAAAGATCACCGTGCCCAAAACCAAATAGGGGGTCACCACGCGAAGGGTTTCGGTGCGCAGGTAGGCCTCGTAAGTCCCCGCCAACTTTCGCGCCGCCACTTGCTGCGGCGTCAGCTCCACACCGGAGAAAATAAAAATGGTTCCCACCAGTACACCCGTGACGGCACCCACCGGGTTAAAGGCCTGGGAGAAGTTGAGCCGTCGCTCCGAGCTCCGCGGGTCGCCGAGCAGAGCGATAAAGGAATTTGCTCCGGTCTCGAGAAATGATGCGCCGCTGGCGATCACGAACAAGGCAAAGAGGAAAAATCCGTACTGCCGACCCAGCGCCGCCGGATAAAAGAGAAACGTTCCGGCGCTGTATAGAAACAGGCCGATCACCAGTCCGGTCTTATATCCAAATCTTCGCATCACCAGGGCGGCAGGCACGGCCAGAACGAAGTATCCCATGTAGAACGCGGATTGGATCAGCCCGGCCTTCACCCGAGTAAGCTCGAATGACTTCATAAACTGTTTGATCAAGATGTCGTTCATGTTGCTGGGAATGCCCCAGAACAAGAAAAGGGCCGTCACCAGAAAAAACGGAAGCATATTGCCAGCCGCGAAGAGGGCGGGGGGTTGCTCCGGGTTGGTGCTCGCATTCCGTATGGGCATGAGTCAAGCTCCGAATTCCAGAATGGCAGATCTTATTTATATTTTCGACAGTTTGGCTTAGGTTTCCAGATCCTTCGTATCGAGTGTCCCCGCAAGCTTCATGCGCGTGAAGATGTCGGCGGTTTCGCGGATCCCGTCCTCCAGCGGAGTACGATGGACGCTTCCCAAATCGTGATGCAAAGCGGCATCGTCAAAGTCGTAGGCGACAGGCAGCGATTTGCCTTCGGATTGAATCAACGTTTGGGCGGCCGGCAAGAGCTGTTCCAGTATCGTTTGGAATTCACTGACCTGCATCACATCGCCGCGCAGAGTGTAGACTTTGGCGCCGGTCAGGCCCGCCTCCGCGCACTGAATGAAAAGGCGGGCGGTGTCGCGGACGTATTGCAAATCCATCCCGCCCGTGAAGCGAATCGTGTAGGGCTGGCCAACCACCGCAGCTTTGATGGCTTTGGTGGGGCCGGAGGTCATGCCGCGGTCACGCCCCACGCCGTAAACGGAACCGGGGCGAAGTCCCACGCTAGAGATGCCGTCATCCAAGTAGTAAACTCGTGCATTTCCTTCGTTGCACTGTTTAAAAACACCGTAATGGGTTCCGGGGAGAAGAGGCGCACCATCCGGCACGGTAGCCCCGCCATACGCTTCTTCCGGGCCGAAGACCGCCGCGGAGCTGGCGTAGACAATGCTCTGGACCAAATCGCGCCGTCGCCGGGCTACTTCAAAAACGTTGAGCGTCCCGACCACATTGATCATCGCCCCGCGCAGAGGGTCAGCAGCGCAGAACGGCACCTGGATTCCCGCCAGATGGAGCACGTGGGTGATTCCGTGATTTCCAATGGCGCTTTCCACATCCTTGTATTGTGTAATGTCGCCTGTAAGAAGCTGGAGAGCATTCACCTGCTCCGGTGTGAGGAGGGCAGCCAGGCGCGCGGATTCCATATCGATGTCAAAAACAAAAGGCTGCTCCCCTCGATCGAGGAGTTCCTTGACGATCCACGCCCCGATGAACCCCTTTGCGCCAGTGATGAGAAATCGCTTCGCGGGGTGGAGGTTACGGCCGTTTTGCTGGGTTATCGTCATGTTCTGGCATTATATGCGTTACGGGAAGTGAGTCAATGACGAGGCGCTGACTAATGCTGACTCTCCACCTGCGGTGCGCGAATCAGAAGGAGCACGCTGACCGTGGCTAGCAGTGGAATTGTCGCCGCCAGAAAGAACGCCGGGTAGTATGAGAACTTATCCACCAGCCATCCAACCAGCAGCGTGAAAAGGGCTCCTGCCAAGCCGGCGCCGAGCCCGCTGACGCCGGTTACGGTAGCGACCACGTCCTGGGGAAATAAATCCGAAGGGAAGGTGAGTCCCATGGTTGACCAGCTTGCATAACCCCATACGGCAAAGCTGATCAGAAATAGTGCTGCGTAGGGGCTGTGAATCCTCGCCGCGGGAATTCCGGCCAGAATCGGCAACGAACTGATAACGCAAACCCACTTTCTCGCGCGCACCACGGGCATGCCGCGCTTGATCAGAAAACCCGAGGCAAAGCCTCCCGTGAAATTTCCGATATCCGCGGCCACGAACGGCAGCCAGGCAAACGCGGCAATTTGCTTGAGACTGAATCCGCGCGCGTCACTGAGATATTGCGGCAACCAGAAAACGTAGAACCACCAGATGGGGTCGGTCAGCGAGCGGCCCAGGACGATTCCCCAAACGTTGGGCTGCTTCAGCAGGCTCAGCCAGCGCGCAACGCCTTTCTCCGCGGAGGCCGTGGCAGTGTCGCGACCGGCTACGATCAGGGCGCGCTCTTCCGCTGTTACCCGCGGGTGGCGTCCGAGAGGATAATAAAGGGCAAGCCATACGGCCAGCCAGATGAACCCCAGCAGGCCGGAAACCACGAATGCGTAGCGCCATCCGAGAAGAATGGCAACCCAGGGCACCGTGAGCGCCGCAATCGCCCCGCCCACACTCGAGCCGCTATCGAAAATGGCAACCGCCACCCCGCGCTCTTTGGCGGGAAACCATTCGGCCACGGTCTTGCTGGCGCCCGGCCAGTTGCAGCCCTCGCCGATGCCCAGAAGAAACCGGAATGCTCCGAAGGAAAAAAGGGAATTCGCGAAGCCGGTCAGCATGCTGATGGCGGACCACCATATAACCGCGAGCGCAAGGCCCAGGCGCGTGCCAATGATATCCAGCAGGACGCCGCCAATCAACCACATGCCGGCGTAGGAAAACTGAAACGCTGAGAAAACGCGTGAAAGGTCGGTGTGGCTCAGGTGCAGTTCCTGAGTAATGACCGGCGCCAGCACCGAGAAGGTTTGGCGGCTGATGTAGTTGATAACTGTGGAACCAAAGAGGGTCCACACAATCCACCAGCGAATTCGTTTGGAAGCCATATATAAAAAGCCGCCGCATTGGTCCAGAGTGATTTGGCCCGTGCGAGAAGTTCGGGCCACGATACCACGATTGGCGGAATCTTGTCAGCGCTTTTCAGCTTTTCAGCAAGTAGTCGGAAGTCTTCCGATTGCGTTGGAAAGCTCTATTCAGATAGAGTATGCGCCGATGTCGTGCGCCGCCCTTGTTTCACGCCGATGTCCATTTTATCTGGAGTCATCTTATGCGATTTGCCAAACTGGCTTCTGTTATCTTCTTCGGACTGCTCGCAATACCACCGACGGCCCTTGCCGAAAACGCGCGTGTCTGGCAGGACAACATCGAGATTCCCACTTATCTTCTGGGCGCGGAAGATCCGAATCCGCCTTTCCCGCTGGGCAACGCTCACCGCATCTACCCTTATACTCTGCTCGATGATTTGACCGACCAGCGCGCGCCCAAGAGCTACAAGGCTGTGTATCTGGAAAACGAATTCCTCAAGGCGATCGTTTTGCCCGAACTGGGCGGGCACGTTTATTCCCTGTATGACAAAGTTAATAAGCATGAAGTATTTTATCGTAACAATGTTGTGAAATACGGGCTCGTATCCCTGCGGGGCGCCTGGGTGTCGGGAGGCGAAGAGTTCAATTTTCCCAACGGGCACACAGTGGTTACGGTCTCGCCCGTGGCCTTTACAACGAGGCAGAATCCGGACGGCAGCGCCACGGTAGTGGTCGGGGACATCGATCTGGTGACGGAGATGCACTGGGAAGTCGCGTTGACGCTCCACCCCGGGCGAGCCCGCCTGGAGCAGCGTGTGACACTTTTCAACGACACGGGCCTCAGTCGCCCCTACTGGTATTGGGCGAACACGGCGGTTCCGGCCACCGACGACATGCGCTTCATCTATCCGATGCGGGAAGCCAACCCGCACTCCCGCGAAGAAATTTGGAAATTTCCGGTCCACGACGGCGTGGATTATAGCTGGTACAAAAACATTCGCCAGCCCACTTCACTCTTCGGGCGCCAGGTTCACCGCAATTTTTTTGGGGCCTACTACGAAAAGTCGGATTACGGTGTTGTCCACGTCGCGGACTTCCGGGAAGTCTTGGGTAAGAAAACATGGACGTGGGGCGTGGCCGATGACGGATTGATCTGGACAGACCTCCTTACCGATCACGACGGGCCCTATAACGAAATCCAGGCGGGCCGCTTCGAGACCCAACTCGACTCTGAATTCATGCCGCCCCGCCGCGTGGTGTCATTCACCGAATTCTGGTATCCATTGCAAGGCCTCGGGGGTGGATTCGTGGAAGCCACGCCTCGTCTCGCCTTGAACGCGAGCTTTATCAAGGCCGCCGCCGCGACCCCTCAACACGTCGAGTTTTCCTTCTTTCCGACTGAAGTGATTCTGGGAGCACACCTGCAAGTGAAGCTCGGAGCACAAGTCCTGAAGGACTATGGTCCAGTAGCGTTCGCGCCGATGATGACGGTGAAGCTGAGCGTGCCGGTGGAGGACTTGGAGGCGGCCAGGAGCAAGATCGAAATCACCGCCACAGGGGCGAGTGGGAATGTGCTTCTGCATTGGTCGGCGGCGGACCCAATCGATGGCAACCCTGACTTCGTCCCCGTCGCCGGCGGTCATCCCCCGCCGCCCAAACCCGCAGAGGCAATGAGCGCGGAGGAACTTTACCTGTCAGCAGTCATGGCGGAAAAAGACGGTGCCGAACACACTGCGCTGACAACGTATTTGGCGGTGCTGAAGCGCGATCCGGGTTACGTTCCGGCGCTGATCAAGTTGGCGTGGCATGAGCTTCAAGCCGGGAACTTTACCAGGGCTGAGAGCTTTATTGGCACCGCTTTGGCGCGCGACGACCGCAATCCGGAGACTCTCTACGCTGCTGGAGAGATCTACCGCACCTCGCATCGCTGGTCGGAAGCGCAGGACATGTTATGGGCGGACATTCGTTTTGGCGGCGATCAGGCCACGGCCTATGCTGCTCTCGGCGAAATCGCTCTGAGCTTGCAGAATTACACGCAGGCGATTCAGTTGCTCTACCAATCCCTCAGTTACAATCCGCGGGACGCGATGGCGGCGGCCGAACTGGCCCTGGCGATGCGCCTTGCCGGGCAGACCGGCGAGGCGGACGCGACGATTACGCGTGCATTGGACGAGATGCCACTCCTGCCCTATGCGCGCGCAGAGCAATGGATAATCCGGACCACACTGGAAAAGTCGGGGCAAGGCAACGCGCCGCAAGTCTCTGACGATTGGGCCAAACCCTATCCGCCCACTGCTGAACCTTTTTTGCAGGTCGCCGCATGGTATCGCAGCCTCGCTGACGTGAACGACGCCGATGAAGTTCTTCACTTCGCTCTGAAGCACCTGCCCGCACAGGCAATCACCCCTGTGGTTTATTATTACCTTGCCGCCGATGAGCGCGAAAAGGGAAATGACGAGCGAGCTGATGATTTCGCCCGTCAAGGCGAGGCGGCGCCCGCCGCCAAGGTTTTCCCCAATCGCCTGGCCGACGCGGAAGTGATTGACGACGAGTTGCGCGACCATCCTCTGGACGCCCATGCCTTGTTCTTCCTGGGCAACTATCTGTTCGCCCATGGGCGCTACGACGAGGGTGCCCAATCCTGGGAACAGGCATTTGGGCAGGGCCTCGAAGATTCGGTGTTGATGCGGAACCTCGGCCTTTACGCCTGGCGGGTGAAGAGCGATCTGCCTGATGCCGCCCAATTCTACGAAAAGGCCGTCCAGTTAGCTCCGGAGGATTACCGGCTGTACGTCGATCTTGATGAGATTTATTTCCGCATGGGAAGCGCCGGCCTCCGTGAGAAGCTGTTTGCCGGCGCGCCCGCTTCGGTTCTCGATCGGGATACGGTCCGCGTGCGCCGGGCGCTGCTGCTGACCCAGGAGCAGCAGTATGATCACGCACTAGGACTTTTGATCGACCACAGCTTTAAACCCTGGGAAGGCGGCGTGGCCGTCCGCGAAATGTTTGTGCTCGCCAATTTCGATAAGGGCTTGCGCGCGCTGGAGGGCAACCAGGCGCCAGTGGCCGAGGAGGCCTTCCGCAAGGCGCTCGCATACCCTCACAACCTCGGTTCCGGCAAGCCCGACAAGCCCCACGATGAGGAGACTTGGTTCTGGTTGGGAGAGGCCCTGAGCGCGCAGGGCAAGTCGGATGCCGCGCGCGACGCCTGGGCACACGCCATCGACGAAGGGAAGGGAACGCCTCCGGTGGCCACCTTGTACCGCGGTTTAGCCGAGCGCCGGATCGGGCAGAGCGATGCCTCGGCAAAAAGCTTGGGCGCACTGACGGAAGTAAAACCCGGTGAAAAACATGCCGCGGCGGCTTTTTATGCTGCGGGCTTGCTCGATCTGTACGATCACCACACGCCGGAAGCGAAGGTCAAATTTTTGGCCGCGCTCGACGCCGACCCGGATTTCTGGCAAGCTCGGCTGGCACTTGACCGCGTGGCTCATTAGGAGGAAATGATGCGCACTCGAACTGCTCTGTTGATTTTGATTCTATCCGTAGGCCTCGCGCCGCGAGCGGGGGCACAGACAAAGGAAGAGTTCAACGTCCGCGAGCATTACACCAAGTTTGAATTCCGCATCCCCATGCGCGACGGTGTCCACTTGTTTACGTCCGTCTACGTGCCCAAGGTCACGTCGGTCGCCTACCCCTTCCTGATGGATCGCACGCCCTACAGCGTCGGCCCCTACGGTGAGGACCAATACCGCAGGTCAATCGGGCCCTCGGAAGCCTTTGAGCGCGCCGGCTACATTTTCGTCTACCAGGATGTCCGCGGCCGTTACATGTCGGAGGGCAAGTTTGTGGAAATGCATCCGCACATTGACGACAAGCACGGCAACACGGACGTGGACGACAGCACCGACACCTACGACACCATCGAGTGGCTGCTCCACAATGTGCCCAACAACAATGGCAATGTCGGCATCTGGGGAATTTCCTACCCGGGCTTTTACACCTCGGCCAGCATGATTGACTCCCACCCCGCCCTGAAGGCCGCCTCACCGCAGGCGCCGATGACCGATCTCTTCATGGGTGACGACGCCTACCACGGCGGAGCGTTCATGCTCGACGCCAACTTTGGTTTCTACTCCAGCTTCAAGCCCCTGGACAATCCCACCCTGCCGAAAGCGGGCGTCCCGTTTGATTTCGGCACCCAGGACGGCTACGAGTTCTACCTCAAGCTGGGGCCGCTCTCGAATGCCAACACGCGCTATTTCCATAACCAGACCTTTCTCTGGAACGATCAAGTGGCGCACGATACTTATGACGATTACTGGAAGGCGCGCAACCTCGCCCCGCATCTGAAGAATATTCATTGTGCGGTGCTCACCGTGGGCGGATGGTTCGACGCCGAGGACCTTTCCGGCCCCTTCAAGGTCTTCCACTCCCTCGACCAAAACGACCCGGGAATCTACAACGGCTTGGTGGAAGGACCCTGGGTGCATGGCGGCTGGGGGCGCTTGGACGGAGATCATTTGGGCAGCGTCAATTTCGCCTCCAAGACCGCTGCTTACTTCCGCGAAAACATTCAGTTTCCCTTTTTCGAAAAATACCTGAAGGGGAAGGGAACTGAGGACTTGCCCAAGGCCTACGTTTTCGAAACGGGGACGAACGTGTGGCGCAAGTATTCGAGTTGGCCTCCCACCAACGCCAAGACCCGCGTGCTTTACTTTCAGGAAAACGGTGGACTGTCGTTCACGGCGCCGGACGCCAAGGACGATGCGTTCGACGAGTACGTCAGCGACCCGAGCCGCCCGGTCCCGTTCGTCGGCTACACCGCTCTGCACGTTCCGCAGGAGTATATGGTGGCCGATCAGCGTTTCGCCTCGAAGCGGACGGATGTTCTGGTGTACCAGACGGACCCGCTGGAAAAGGACGTAACGATCTCGGGGCCCATTTCCCCGCGCCTGTTCGTTTCCACTACCGGCACCGATTCCGATTTCGACGTGAAAATCATCGACGTCTATCCGCCCGATTACCCTCAGGCTGAAACCAAACGCGGGGACGGCGCTCCGCCGTTCACCGACGTTCCGCCGCCCTCCATCATCATGGCCGGATACCAGCAGTTGTTGCGAGGCTGGCCGATGCGCGCGAAGTTCCGCAACAGTTGGGAAAAGCCTGAGGCGATGGTTCCTGGCCAAGTGGAGGAACTGAACTTCAGCGCGCCCGACATCAATCACACCTTCCGCCAGCACCACCGCATCATGGTTCAGGTACAAAGCTCGTGGTTCCCTCTGACCGACCGCAATCCCCAAACCTTCGTAAATATCCCCGACGCTAAACCGTCGGATTTCAAGAAGGCTACGGAGAGGGTCTATCGCGGAAGAGGGAAGTCGTCTGGAGTGATCGTGCACGTCCTTGAATAGTAGATGTAGCGTACGGGGCCGACGTAGGGCCGAACAGCGTTCGGCCGCCGACCCCGCACCCGTCGCGGAACTACGGCGCGGCGGTCTGATCTCGCAATTGGCCTCTTGCTGGGTCCCGCAGCGGGCGGCACCTCCGGTTGCTCTCTCGTGCACTTGCCGCCTACGAATTTCCACCCCGCAACCCTCTCTCCCAACCTCCTTCGATCTCGCCGTAATCGCGACATTGCAAAAGCAGTGCGTGGCGCGTACACTGGCGCCCCCTGCGGATTCCACAACGGAAGTCACAGCGGAATTTTCAATGACCCCAAAGAGGACTCTTCATGACCTGTGCCATGATTCGAAAGCACGTCGTTATTATATTTGGCGTTTCTGTAATTCTTTTCTCACTGGCTGTGGGAGCCGCGGCTCAGAGCGATGCAGCGAAGCAAACCTCTCAATTGGCCGGCCTCACCGATCAGCTTCACATCGGAGCGGAATTTTTTCTCAACCGCACAGAGACACAGGAAAGCGTTCAGCGGCATTTCCATCTCATGCGCGAAAACGGTTTGACCCTGGTTCGAGTTTTCATCGACTGGTCGGACATTGAGCGGGCGCCGGGCCAGTGGAATTTCGACGGCTACGACTGGATCTACGATGCCGCTACGGCCAACGGAATCAAGATTGTCGCGACGCTTTGCGCGGATGATCCGCCGGGATGGGTTGATAAAGCCGCCCTCGAACACGAGCAGGCGAACCTGAACGACCCGGAAATTCGCCAGCACGCTGCAGTCTATCTGGAGAAGGTCGTTAACCATTACAAGAATCATCCTGCGCAGGGCGTGTGGCTATTGATGAACGAGCCGCACAAGTACGACACCGAGCCGGCAACCTTGCAGGCATTCGGCGACTGGCTTCAGGCGAAGTACGGTAGCGTCGAAGAATTGAACAAGCACTGGTCCCGGCCGTTGGAAAAGTTTTCCGACGTGCGGGTCCCGGATCGCCAGATCACTGCCTACTGGAGTGACTATCGTTTGTTGGTCGATTGGCGGGAGTTCAATATCGCCAACCTTGTCAACATCCTTCTCTGGATCAAAGGGCAGGTTGTGGCGATTGATCCGAACCACCCTACTCATATCAATCTCAACTCCCCGATGGGCGCCCTCGAAGGGCAGGACGTGGGGGAAGAGAAGGTGACGGTCGACATCCTGGGCGGCTCGATGCACCCCGCGTGGAATTTCCCTCCCACTGCGTTAGAGCGCGAATACGGACAACTTTTCGCTTACCGCCTTGATCAAATTGGCAGCGCGGCTGGAGACAAACCCTGGTGGGTTACGGAATTGCAAAGCGGCCCCACCGTCTACAGCGCTTTGTCCCAATTGACGCCCACGCCCGGTGACATGACTCGCTGGCTGTGGGACGCATTCGGAGCCGGAAGCAATGCTGTCATTTTCTGGCTGTGGCATCCCACACCGGACGGCGCGGAAGCGGGCGAGTGGGGGTTGGTGAGCTTTGCCGGAAAACCCACGGTACGTTTGCCTGCCGTCAAGGCCGTGGTCGACGGACTGAAGCGCAATCCCTACCTCGCCAGCGCCAAAGCTCAGCCGGCTAAAGTGGCCATCCTCTATAATCGTGAGTCAGTCATCATCAACAGTCTCAACGGCCGCATGCAAAAACGCAGCAACGAAGCCCAGGACGCTTTGGTGGGCTGTTACGACGCGCTCCACCGCGCGCACATTCCCATCCAGTTCGTGAATATTGACCAGTTGAAGCAGGGATTGGCGAATGGTTATAGCGTCCTTTATATTCCCTACTCTTATGCAATTGACGACCAAGGTGTGGCGGCCCTACGGGAGTTTGTGAACCAGGGAGGCACCCTGTGGGCGGATGGGCTCACGGGATGGAAGAATGAGTACGGCGAAATCCGGCCCTCGATCCCCGGCGGAAGCCTAAGTGAAGTGTTCGGGGTTCAGGCTTTCGACATCTATTCCGTAAGAGCCGACCAGCCTTACTCCATTACCGGGCAGGACGAGCGAGGGGGAGAACTTTGGAAGCTTCCCTTGGAGTTGAAAGGCGCGGAAGTTCTCTTGCGCGACAAAGAGGGGGATTCTTTTGCCACCCGAAATCACTTCGGTAAAGGACAGGTGATCTACTATGAGTCGGCGCTCACCTTGGGATACTTCAAGCGCCACAATCCCACCGTTCAGCAGTGGATCACCGAGCCCGCAATAAAGGCGCAAGGGGATGCCCTGGTGCAAATGAAGAGGGGATCTGCCGGGGTTTGTTTTCGCGGCCTCACCCACCCCTCCGGCCCCGTGGCCATTCTCTCCAACTGGGGCAATGCCGACACCGTGGAAATCAGCTTTCGCGGCGACTACAGCGTCGCCGAGACCCTCACGGGCATGCCGGTTAAAGTCACCCACGAGGGAAACCGAACGGTTGCCACCATCGAGCTGCCAGCCGGGGCAGTCGGCGTGTTGAAGGCAAGTAAGCTCACAAAATGACACACCCGGGAGGGCCGCGATCGGTCCGTAGTCCGCGCGGCAACTCCTCCGCCGCATCATCGCCGGATTGCTCTGGCCTCGTAAGGCCCCGAAGGGTCCGGCGCCTGCGTCGCTGAACCCTAATACCTATAAGGGGCCAACGTCGCGTAGCCGCAGGTTTTTACCCGCGGATAACGGACCGCCCTCGGGCCACCCAACCCCAACGGGGTTGACGGTTCGAAGCGTCGGCCCCTTCAGAGCCGCAAAGTCTCTGGCCCTCTCGTTTCCGTAGGTTTCACCTCCGCCTATTCATGGTATCCGGCTTCGCGCGCAGGTGACGCCTCGGGTTGATAACGCGCTTAGCGTAGCGCCAATGCGCCCGAGGCCTTCCCCTTTCACGGGTCAACCGGCAACGCCCGCAGAGCAATTTCCTACCGGCAGGAAATTGGAAAGAAATATCAGACGGATTGTCCTTTCCGATAACCACATTTATACGTATTTAGCTCGATATGGTCGCCAGCGTGCGAGCCTACGGTCGGGAGAGGGGCGGCAGCGTGAAATGGCGCAGGGGGAGAGGTGCCAGGTGTCGGGTGTCAGGGGTAAGCAGCAGCCAGAGAAAGGCCGCACCAGGAGCGCCTGTGCCACAGCCACTCCTGGCGGTGCTGTCCGAACACCGATTACCGACCACCGCCTGCTCGTCACTTGTCACTCATCACTCGTCACTGCTCTCAGGAGGTCTTTATGTCTCTCATCCAAAAGCCACCCATGACCGATAACAATAGGACGGCGCACCAGCGCAACGGCCGCCAGTCGCGCGGAGCGGCGACTGCCGCAGGCAAGGAGCGCAGCCGCGCGGCGCATTTGCGCCACGGGTTTTACTCGCAGCAGCGGGAGGAGGCGCTGCGTGCCCTGGGCGAGGACCCGGCCGAGTTGGCCGCCCTGATCGCCTCGACGCGCGCCCAGTGGCAGCCCACCAACGATTTCCAGGAGCGCATCGCCGAGCGCATGGCGCGCCTGTGGTGGCGCACCGAGCGCGCCGAGCGCATGCAGGAAAGCCTGATCGTGTGGGAAATGCAGGAGCACCAGAAGCGCCGCCACGAGCGGGCGCAGGAACTCCGTAACGACTGCGAGGCCCAGGCGAGCGTGCTGGAGATGTTGCGGGATTACTCCGCCCAGCCGCGCTTCTATGTGCCGCGGTTTTTGTTCCACCACTTCCAGTTGGCCTTCGGCGGGGGCGTGCTGGGGCGGCGGCGGAGAATCCTCTGGCTGATGCACTCGTTGCGCCCGCCGCAAGGTGCAACGTCCTCGGGCGGGCCGAGCGGCGCGTGGCCTTCGGCTCCCCGCGGGTTCGCGCCGGGCGAGGGGGTCGAGGCGGCAGCCGAAGAAGCTTGTCCGCCGGGTGCGAGCGTCGAATCCGGCGGGGACGAGGAGGTAAGCCGGTCCGGTGTCGGGACCACGGAGGGCTGTCCGCCCGGCGAGAGGGCCGACGGAACTGAGGAGGAACGCCCTTCCGGCGGGGTGGACGGCGGAGCGTGCGACGGCACGGCGACGCCCACTCCGATGTCCGAGGAACAGTATCTCGCGGAAATGCAGCAAATGGAGGATATCGACGAACTGGAATACGGCCTGTTCTCCATTCCCTCGTCCCAGACCCCCATCGCGGAAGGGGCCGAGCGCGACAGACTGCGGGAAGCGCTGGGAATTCTGGCGCGGATCGAGTTGAGCTTCGTGCACAAGGAGTTCGATCCCCAGATCGAAGAGCAGGAAAAAGCGCTGCCGCGAATCGAGCAGGATGAGGCGCAGGCGGCGCCGCATCAGCACGCGGAGTTGATGCGCCGCGAGGAGGGCTCGTGCTTCCGCCAGTTCATGCGCCTGGCGACCTTGCTGCAGAAGATGCAGAAGCAGGATGAGAAGAGTGCCAGAAATGAAGGTTCATCCGGGGATGTTGATGAAAACACAGGATGGGCAAAAACGGATCGCGAGACAGATAGTCCTGAGCCGGTGAATGCGAGCACGAGAGGTAACGGACAAACAGTCCGCGACTCGGGGTCGGACGTCCGAAGTCCGGAGCCCGAGGCCGCAAACGCGGAGGTGGAAGCTCCTAACCCGGCGTCCAGCGCCGGAATAACCGAGTCCGAGGCGGAAGGGCAGGATTCGGGAGGCGAAAAGACCGATTCTGAGGCCCGGCATCCGGCGTCTGGATTCACAAAGAAGGTTTTCGAGGCGCAGAGTTCGGGGTCGGAAGTCGAAAAGGGGGAGTTTGGCGCGGGAAGCCCGAGACCCCAGGCCGGAACAGCCGCTGCCGAGGCCGAAACACACCCCCCAGAGCAAGTTGACCAGGCGGCCGCGCACGCGTCAGCCGCATGAAAGATGGTAGCGATGGGTATTGCGGAAGATGGGAGGCAGAGACTGTACCATGTCTTGCCTGCTGGACGTGGAGCGTCCCGCTCTCGACCGTCCTGTTCCCACGTGTGCAGGTCGGGCGCAAGGCACAGGCAGGAGTGCCCGTGCCACGGCCTGTGACACAGCCACTCCTGGCTGTGTTCCGAACGCGGACAGCGGCCGCACGTCCGATCAATCGGGCCGCGCGCACTCCCCCGCTTCGGTTATCGGCAGGTCGGGGAGAGAGGGTGATTCAATCTGGTGACCCGAATCGCAAATCTCAAATCTCAAACCTCGCAATCAATAAATCAGCCCATGACTCCACGGCCCGATGCTCCGATGAATCGACTACGCAATGAAGTGATGGCCCGATCACCCGATCACCAGATCGCCCGATTACGGATTTCACCTTGACGGGCGGGAAAGCTCGGTGCTAGCTTGCCTGTTTTGGTTTTAGCGAGCAATGAGCAAGTATGAACAGCGACATGAATTGTAGCGTCGATCTCCGATCGACGACGGCGGTCGGAGACCGCCGCCACAGCCGGATGCGCAAACACTTATGTCGCTCCGTAGAGAGGCGCTGGGTTCGAGAAGTAAATGGCCCACGCCGCTGCTGTGGAGGCACGCAGGAAGGGAGGACGCGCGTTTGACTCAGTTCTTGGGGAAAAGGGCCTTACGGCTCGGCAAGGGACTTGCACTAGGGGCACTGCTTTGGGCGCTCGCGGGCGGCGCACTTCCCGCTTCTGCGCAAGTCAACACGCGCTTACTGCTTTCGGCGGGAGCGGAAGTTCCCGGGCACGGCGGGCTTGCCTTCGGGCCATTCTTGAGCCTGGCGATGAACGGCAATCAGGACATCATTTTCCTCACTAGTTTGCACAGCCCGCGGGTGGACAAGCGAGCGATTGTGCGCTCGACAGGAGTGAGCTTTTCCGTAGTGGCTTTCCAAGGGTTGCTAGGCCCGTTCCCGCAAACCACCTACGATTTCTTAAGCGCCCCCAGCATGAACGATTCCGGTGTGATTGCCTTCACCGCCACACTCGACTCGGAAAAGGCGGATGTTCCGAAAGCGGTCGTAGTCCGGCAGGAAGGATCGAAGCCCAAGGCCGTGGCCACCAGTCTGGACGCGCCTCCTGGCCAGGCGAGCGGGAAGTTTGAGCAGTTTTCGGCGCCGCTGGTGTTTTCCGACGGCAACGTGCTGTTCGGGGCGCGATGGTCAGGGAAGGGCGCGGGCAGCGGGTTGTTTTTGTGGAGCCCGCAAGGGCTCCAGGCACTGCAATTGCCCGCGGGATTTCAAGTTGGCTCCAAGGACTTGCTGGAGCCGTTTTTCTCCGGTCACGATGAGGCCGGATTTTTGCGCCACGGGGTTCCTGTGGGTGTGGCCACCGAGCAGTTCTTCCGCGCTATCGCCATTCAATCCTTCGCGGAACTGCAGCCCCCACCCGATCCTGCGCATACGGAACAACTGCTGGCGGCGCGAAGCGACGTGGGGCCGGTCCAAATGCTGCTGGTCTACCTCGAAAATGGCAACCCTCAGACCGCCTTGCTGGCCGGCGACCCCACCAAGCCGGTCATGGCCAAGCAATCGCTCACCACGACCCCGGTCAAGCCGGTGGGAAGCATTCTTAGCCTTACCATCGGGCCGCGCGGCGATATGATCTTCGCCGCCGCTGCCACCGATGCGCCGACCGACTTGGCCCTCTATTGCAACTGCGATGGTCAGGAGACGCGGCTGACGACGACGGAAGATTTCCTGCCCATCACCTCGGCAGGGCAGGGAAAACCCATCGCCTCGCTGACTGGCGATACGCAGCAAACTGTCGCCTTCATCGCTCCCACCAGCGGCGGCGAGAACACGGGCATTTACGTTACGGCGATTCACTGAGAGCAGTTGATAGTCGATAGCTGATAGTCGAAAGTCAAAAGTTACTAGTTAATAGTCAATAGTTTATAGTTAATAGTAAATATAGAATAGCTTATCGTTGAACGCCGCGGGACGGGCTTCGAAGGCGAGTGAGAACTTCTGCGGTGGGAAAGCGCTCCCCGCTTTACGCAAGCGGGGAGGCACTTTGATTAAGCCTACCTATTAGTGAAGCAAGGATCTGCTATCACCCTTCCATCTGGACTTGCAAAACCTCTCCGGGGAGTCTTGCCATTCGCGGCCGCAAATCGGAAGACCCGGCGGGGATGATTCTAACGGCGCCGCGGCTACCGGCGTATTGCGAACTGGGCGTCCGCTCACTGAAGGAATCGGCTTTCTCCCAGGAATCGGCGCCCTCGCGCATCCTCTCCATGCGCAGTCCCAGCGTGCGCTCCAACTGAAGCAGGTCGCCGTGCTGGTCATGGGCGAAGAGGGTCGACGCGACGCCGTGTTCTCCCGCCCGGCCGGTCCGTCCGGCGCGATGGATGAAGCTCTCCGCGTCGGCAGGCATGTCATAGTTGATGACGTGCGCGATGTCTTGCACGTGGATGCCGCGCGAAGCCACGTCAGTGGCCACCAGGATGCGATAGCTTCCGCGCTGGAATCCGGCCAGTGCCGCGGTGCGCTGCGATTGCGTGCGGTCACCATGGATCATGGCCGCCGCGAAACCTTGGCGAACCAGGTTCTTGGCCAGCCGCTCCGTGCCTCGCTTGGTGCGCGCAAAGACCAGGCAGCGGCCCTTCTCCTTCGTGAGCAGGCGTTCGAGGACTTGTTGTTTGCGATCGTGGGCCACTTCAAAGGCTTGCACGCGCACATTCTCTGAGGGCTTGATGGTCGACCCGAGAGCTACTCGCACGGGGTTTCGCATGTAATCGTTGACGAGGTGCACCACCTCTTTTGCCAACGTGGCGGAAAAGCACATCGTCTGGCGATCCTTGGGCAGTATGGCCGCGATGCGGCGGATGGCGGGAAGAAATCCCATATCGAGCATGCGGTCCGCTTCATCGAGAACGAGGATGCGAAGGGCGCGAAAGCCGAAGAGCTTGCGGCCGAGGAAGTCCTCCAACCGGCCGGGGGTGGCGACAACCAGGCGCGCACCCTTGCGGATGGCGGTGAGCTGATTCGATTCGGCCAGTCCTCCAACCACGAGAGCCGCAGGTGCAAGGCGCTTCCCGCGCAGGGCGTTGTATTGATCCACCACTTGCATGGCCAGTTCGCGCGTGGGGACCAGCACCAGGGCGGCGATTCCGGCTGCCTCATTTTGCAGCATGTGCTCCATGATGGGAATCAGGAACGCGAGGGTCTTGCCGGTCCCGGTTTGAGCCGTGGCAAGTACGTCCTTGCCGGCAAGCGCTTCCGGGATGGCCTCAGCCTGCACTGGCGTAGGGGTTGTGAAGCGCGCATCGGCCAGGCGCTCCTTAATATAGGGTGAAATCGTGAGTTCTGAGAAACTTTGCATTGATCTTTTCTTCTTTTCTCTGGTCCGGATAGCGGCGTTGCAGGTGTACACACCCGCCCACGCGCACAAACCTGCGTGACCAGACTTGTTTTAGATTGCGCTGAAGACTTACGGAGAGAAACAGGAGGCGGAAACTATCGACTCAGAAACTTGACTTGAGCAGCCGCACCACACAACCGCGGTAATAAGCGCTAATGAAGTATAGCACATCTGTAGGCTTTTGCAAGAAGTTGTTAGGCCCGGGGATAAAACGATAAGCGCGGGCAGTTGGCGTCAATGAAAGCGCCGGTGATGGACCGTTCCATGCCGGCAATCTGCGCGGTCTCTGTTGTTACCGTGTACGCGGCTGAAGGGGAGGCGTCCGAGTTGTCATCTGCCTCCCCATGCTCAACCTTTGACCCTAGACTTTCGACTCTTCACCTTCGACTGCTCTAGACCTCCAGCTTCCAAGGCGCACGGTATTCGCGGCCGAGGAGCTTCTGCGCAGTGGGGCTGCCTTTCAGCAAGGTTTGGTTCGCCACATCCCACTGGATGTGTTCCTTCGCGCGCAGTGCCACGTTACCCAGCAGGCAGCAACTGCTGCTGCGATGTCCGTATTCGATGTCCGACTGCGGGTGAGTGCGGTTGCGCATGCAGTCCAGGAAATTGCCGACGTGAACGAGCAGACCGTCATCGATCCGATTCATCCTCATGTAGGGCGCCTTACCCTTTTCCTGGCGAGCGCCTTCTCCACCTTCCGGCCGATGCACGGCGCGGTAATCCTCTTCCTCTGCCGGCTCCGGAAAGACCTCAAAGCCGTCGCGATCGAGGAACATGGTGGCGTCGGTACCGAAGAACTCGATCCCGTAGGCATGCTTGTCCGCGGTGTGCACGTTGCACTCGCGGCACTCATACACGGCGGTGAAGTTGGGGTAGTCCCAGGTGATTTGCAGCGTGTCGGGAGTCTCAGTGTTGTCCTTGATGAAGTGTTTGGAGCCGATGGCGGTGATGCTGTTCGGGCCTTCGGTCTTCATGGCCCATTGCACGATGTCCATCAAATGGACGGCCCAATCACCCGGCCAACCGTTGGCGTAATCGTAGAAGTAGCGGAAGGTGGACCAGCGATTATCGGCCACGCCAAAGCGCTGGAAGTTGTACTGAACCTTCGGCGCGGGGCCCAGCCAGAAGTCCCAATCGAGCCCGGCCGGCGGGTCGGAATCAGGATACGTTCCCTGGCCGGCAGGAAAGCTGTTGCCATAGTTCCAGGTTCGCACGAAGCTGACCTTACCCAACACGCCGCTTTGAACCAACTCAACGGCCTTTTGGAAGTGTGCATTGGAGCGCTGCCAAAGGCCCACTTGCACCACCCGCTTGTTGGCGCGGGCGGCCGCCACCATCTTCTGGCCTTCTTCCACGGCCACGCAGATGGGCTTCTCCACGTAGACGTCCTTGCCTGCCTTGCACGCCTCCACCATGGGAAGGGCATGCCAGTGGTCGGGAGTCGCGACCAAAACGACGTCGATATCCTTGTCGTTCAGTACCTCGCGAAAGTCCTTGGTCGTCTTGGCCTTTCCACCTGCCGCCGCCAGGCCTTTGTCCAGATTGGGCTGGTAGACGTCGCACACGGTCGCAACCTCGACGCCGTGGTGCATGAAGTTCTGCATATCGTCTGTCCCTTGGCGTCCAACGCCGATCACTCCCAGGCGGATGCGGTCGTTTGCGCCGATGACCTTGGTCGAGCTAAACCCCCGCATCGACATGCTGACGGCCGCCGTCGTAAAGGCCGCACGTTTGATAAAATCTCGCCGATTAAGTTCATCCATCATGATTCAATCCCTCTTTTCCCTCTAACATTAGAAATATGTGCGAACTTGCCTGCTCGCGTTTGTCGCAGAGTTTATATCGGGAAGTGGGCCGAAATTCAAGCTCCTTTCGCGGAGGAGGGAGGTGCCAGACGCCAGGTGTTGGGTGTCAGGGGTTCGCGACCGAGGGCGTTACCTGACACCGGGGCAGTACTTGGGCACGCTTGGGCGCAGCGGCTTGACTCTGTGTTCACCTCGATGTACCCTGGCGCTACCTCAAACTCATCCAGGAGTCTAGCATGCTGAAGAATCGGCTGATGCTGCTCGCGGCGCTCGCGACCATTACGTTTGTGCCCACGTGGGCGCCGGCACAAGACATTGACATTCCTTATCAGAAGGTCGTGCTCGAGAATGGCCTGACTCTGATCGTGCATGAGGACCATAAGGCGCCCATCGTCGCCGTGAACTTGTGGTACCACGTCGGGTCGAAGAACGAGAAGCCCGGCAAAACAGGCTTCGCACACCTGTTCGAGCACCTGATGTTCGGCGGTAGCCAGCACGCGCAGGGCAGTTACATCAAGGCGCTCGAGAACGTCGGAGCGACTGACTTGAATGGCACCACCAATGACGATCGGACCAACTTTTTCGAGGACGTGCCGACTTCCGCTCTCGACTACGCGCTGTGGATGGAGTCAGACCGGATGGGTTTCCTCGACTTGAGCCAGAAAACCCTAGACCTCCAGCGCGGGGTAGTTCAGAACGAAAAGCGGCAGGGTGAGAATGAGCCGTACGATCTCACCGAGGAATACATTCCGGAGAATACCTATCCTGCCGGGCACCCCTACTCGTGGGATACCATCGGAGAGATGGCGGACCTGGATGCCGCCTCTTTCAAGGACGTGCAGGACTGGTTTAAGACTTACTATGGGCCGTCGAACGTGGTGCTGGTGCTGGCGGGTGACATCGACGCCAAGACGGCAAAGGAGAAGGTGGAGAAGTACTTTGGCAGCATTCCTGCCGGACCGCCGGTGACCCACCAGCAGGTGTGGATCGCCAAGATGACCGGGACTCATCGCGAGGTGACGCAGGAACACGTCCCGCTGCCGCGCATCTATAAGGTTTGGAACGTCCCGCAGTTTGGCAGCGCTGATTCCGATTATCTCAGCCTGGTTGGTTCCTGCCTTGGGGAGGGCAAGACATCGCGACTCTACAAGCGGCTGATTTACGACGACCAGATTGCCAGTGACGTGACTGTGTTTAACGATGCCCGCGAAATCGGAGGGCAGTTTTATATCCAAGTCACGGCCCGGCCCGGCCACAACCTCGAGGAAATCGAGAAGGAAATCGACGAGGAGCTCGCGCGATTCCTTAAAGAAGGTCCCACGGCCACGGAGCTCGAGCGCGTGCAGACGCGGTACATGGCGACCTTCCTGCGCGGGGTGGAGCGCATTGGTGGGTTCGGTGGCAAGTCCGACCGGCTGGCAGAGTATGCGGTTTATACCGGCGACCCGGGCGGCTATAAGGTGACGCTCAAGCGCGTGCGTGAGGCCACCGCTGAAGATCTGAAGTCGGCGGCCAACCGCTGGCTGGCGGACGGGGTTTACGTCGCTGAAGTCCACCCGTTTCCGGATTACAAAGCCGCGGCAACGGGCGCGGACCGGTCGCATTCGCCAGAGCTCGGTCCTCCGCCCGAGTTGAAGCTGCCCAAGCTCCAGCGGGCGACCCTTGCTGATGGCCTTAAGGTGGTTCTCGCCGAGCGGCACGGAGTTCCGCTGGTGAACATCTGGCTGGCTGCGGATGCTGGCTACGCGGCAGATCAGTTTGCCGCTCCCGGCACCGCGAAGCTCACTGGGACATTGCTTATCGATGGCACTCACACCCGCAGCGCTCTCGAGATCAGCGACCAGACGGCCCTGCTGGGCGCGCAGCTTCAGGCTTATTCCAATCTTGACTTTTCCTTCGTGCGGCTCTCGGCGCTCAAGTCCAAGCTCGATCCCTCTCTCGACCTGTTTGCCGATGTCGTCCTCCATCCGTCATTTCCCGAGGCTGATTTCAAGCGCGAGCAGAAGCTGCAAGTGGATACCATCAAGGAGGAGCAGAGCGAGCCCATCCCCATGGCGCTGCGCGTCTTGCCGGGCCTCCTCTATGGGCGCGGCCATGCTTACGGCAACCCGCTGACAGGATCGGGCACCGCCGCGAGCGTGCAGAAGATCACGCGCGAGGACCTGGTGAAGTTCCATGAGGTGTGGTTCCGGCCCAATAACGCGACTCTGGTGGTGGCTGGCGATGTTACTCTCGCTGAGTTGACGCCCAAGCTGGAAAAGCTGTTTGACGGCTGGAAACGAGGCGATGTACCCGCGAAGAATATCTCGGCGGTGAAACTCGCGCCCAAACCCATGGTGTACATCGTCGACAAGCCTGGCGCCGGCCAATCCGTGATCCTCGCGGGGACTGTCGATCTGCCGCCCAACACGCCAGAGGAGATCGCCATCCAGGCCATGAACGACGACCTCGGCGGCACCTTCAGCTCGCGGCTCAATATGAATCTCCGAGAGGACAAGCACTGGACTTACGGAGCGGGTAGCTTACTTTTGGGCGCACACGCTCAACGGCCTTTCATCGTCTATGCTCCCGTGCAGATGGACAAGACCAAGGAGGCGTTGGTGGAGGTCAATAAGGAATTGCGCGCCATCCTGGGTGACCGTCCGGTGACAAACGAGGAGTTGGCGCGGATCAAGGCGAACGAGACGCTCAGCCTTCCGGGGTCGCGCGAAACGCTGAACGCGGTTGGATCCTCGATCATCGAGTTGTTGCAATATGGCTGGCCTGACGACTATTACGACACGATGACGAGTAAGATTACCGCGCTGAGCACCAAGGATTTGGACGCCGCCGCCAAGCAGGTGGTCCATCCGGACAACCTTATATGGGTGGTGGTCGGCGATCGCGCCAAGATCGAAGCCGGAATCCGGGATTTGGGCTATGGCGAAATCCGGTTCATCGATGCCGACGGGAACCCGATTTGAGCAAGTCCGTAAGTCGAGAAAAGTGTTTCGCTCCGGGCATCTTGGATTGGCGCTCTTTCGCTCGGCGACGTTTCACGCCGGCGGGGTGAGTGGCGACCCGATATCCGGTGCAGAATGCCCGCATATCAGGTGACGTTGGAGGGTTTTCACGGCCGATCTCTGGAGGGTCGCGGGAGGCGCCGGTAAACCCATCCATTCCAACCGCCTATCCAGACGCTACGTGGGCTGGCGGCCCCGTGCTTTCCCGGTCACGCACCATCCTCAAGTCCACCTGTTGCTGAAAAACCACAGTTCGTGCTTTCGGGCAAATTGTTTTATGTGCTTTGAAAAGGCGCAACAATAAGTCCCCGATTGGGGCATTCGTCGCAGGCCCGAGAGGCGGGCACGACATAGTGTCGTTGCACGTTTCGCGAATGGGACACTTTGCACCCTCAGAACCACCCAATCCGTTCAAACTATTAGCAGCCCCGACGTTCTCGTGTGCAACATTTTGGCTCATGGCTTGCACACCTAATGCCGAAGGGTATCGTGAGCGGATGGATGCCTTGCGGGGAATGCGGAGGAGGAGTGTGAAATGGGCACGAGTTTTCGGAAGCCGGTAACGCCATCAACCGATAAGCGCTGGAAGATCGTGGAAGCTACGATGCGCCGCTTAGGGAACCAATCGAACGGATTGATTGAGGCGCTGCATACGGTGCAGGAGGCGTTCGGGTACCTGGACGCCGATTCGCTGCGCTTTGTGGCCACGAGTTTGCGCGTGCCGCTGAGTCAGGCCTTTGGGGTGGCCACCTTCTATCACTATTTCACCATGAAGCCGCCCGGCAAGCACACTTGCGTGGTGTGCACCGGAACGGCCTGCTATATCAAGGGCGCGGGTAAGTTGCTGGCGGACATGGAAAACCAGTACGGAATCAAGCCCGGCGAGACCACCGCCGATGGCAATGTTTCTCTCCTTACCGCGCGCTGCTTGGGAGCATGCGGACTGGCGCCCGCTGTGGTGTTTGACGGCCAGGTGGCGGGGAAAATGAATTCCACAGACATGTTGGCGAAAGCTGGGAGGTGGGGGCAATGACGCCGGAAGAACTTGGCGAAATAACCGCCAAACAAGAGGAAGCGGAACGGCAATTCAAGAACCGCCTGCACGTTTGTACCGCGGCGGGTTGCCTCTCTTCCGGAAGCGACAAGGTCAAGGCCGCCCTGGAAAAGGAAGTCAAGGACCGCGGGCTTGAGCACCAGTGCAAGGTGAAAGGCGTGGGCTGCATGGGCCTGTGCGCCAATGGTCCCTTGGTCTCCGTAAAGCCGCGCAATGTGATGTATCAGGGCGTGACGGCGGACGACGCCGCGGACATTGTCAACAGTCTCGACGCCGAGCCGGTGGCGCGCCTCGAGTGCCCCACGGAAATGCCCTTCTTCCGCCGCCAAGTGAAGATCGTCCTGGAGAACTGCGGTCGCGTCGACCCTGAGCAGATTGAGGACTACATCGCCGCGGGCGGTTATGAGGCGCTGGTGAAAGCGCTGACGGAGTTTTCGCCCGGCGAGGTGGTGGAGCAGGTGTTGCGCAGCGGTTTGCGCGGGCGTGGCGGGGCTGGTTATCCCACGGGATTGAAGTGGGGCACGGTGGCCAAAGCCGACGCCGATAAGAAGTATGTGGTGTGCAACGCCGACGAGGGCGACCCCGGGGCCTTCATGGACCGCAGCGTCCTTGAAAGCGATCCGCACCGCGTGCTCGAAGGTATGGCTATTGCCGCCTATGCCGTAGACGCCCAACAAGGATACATCTACGTGCGCGCCGAGTATCCCCTGGCCATCAAGAACCTTAAGACTGCCATTCGCCAGGCCCAGAATTTGGGATTGCTGGGAAACAACATCTTCGGGACAACGCACAGCTTCCATGTGGAATTGCGCTTGGGTGCCGGGGCCTTCGTTTGCGGCGAGGAAACGGCCCTGATCGCCTCCATCGAAGGCAAGCGCGGAACGCCCCGTCCCCGGCCGCCATTTCCCGCGGCGGAAGGGCTTTGGGGCTATCCCACTCTGATTAACAACGTCGAGACGTTCGCGAATATTCCTCCGATTTTGCGCAACGGCGGCGACTGGTTTGCCCGCATTGGGACGGAGAAGAGCAAGGGAACGAAGGTGTTTGCCTTGGCCGGCCGCGTCCAAAACACCGGACTTATCGAAGTGCCCATGGGCATCACCCTGCGCGAAATCATCTTTGACATCGGTGGCGGGGTTCCTGACGGGCGCAACTTCAAAGCAGTGCAGACTGGCGGACCTTCCGGGGGATGTATTCCGGCCGAATTTCTGGATATGCCGGTGGATTACGAGTCACTGAAGAAGCTCGGTTCCATCATGGGCTCGGGCGGAATGATCGTGATGGACGATGCCTCCTGCATGGTGGATGTGGCCAAGTACTTCATGGAGTTCTGCATGTCGGAATCCTGTGGCAAGTGTGTGCCCTGCCGCGCGGGAACCTACCAGATGCATAAACTACTGGAAGAAATCACCGCAGGGAACGCAACTCCACAGGACGTCCTAGTCCTTGAGGAATTGTGCGACTTGGTGACAAGCACGAGCCTGTGCGGTCTGGGACAGTCGGCTCCCAATCCTGTGCTGAGCACCTTGAGGTACTTCCGCAACGAATACGATGCCCACGTGAATGAGGGCAAGTGCCCGTCGGGCGTCTGTAAGATGGGTGCTGGGGGCTAGGTGCTGGGTACTGGAACGTGGTGCGGCCACTGCGGGACAAGTGCCCAACCACCAAAACACAGTGGGTCCATCTGAAGGAGAGAAAGGGATGCTGCCCGTAAGGTCCTATCGAGACTTGGAGGTTTGGCAGGAGGCTATGGTGCTTGCAGAGCTCTGTTACAAGCGGACTTCCAGCTTTCCCAACCGTGAAACGTATGGCCTGCTCAGCCAGATTCGGCGAGCGGCGGTTTCCGTGCCTTCAAACATTGCAGAGGGTCATAGCCGCCGAAGCCTGGCCGTGTACTTGAACCATATATCCATTGCGTTGGGCTCGCTCGCTGAACTTGAGACCCAGATCGAATTATCCCAGCGTTTTTCCTACCTCAGCGAGTCGGAGGCGAGAGAGGTTTTGGACCCGGCGGGACGTGTGGGGCGTCGCCTTCACGCATTGATGCGGTCGTTGGCGGATGGGAAAAGATCAGTTCCTCCCATTTCCCGAGTGCAGAGGGTAGCGCCCAGTCCCCAGCACCCAGCACCCAGATCCCAGCAGGAGGTGACAGATTGAGCCAAGCGGTTCGTGTAATCACTCTGAATATAGATGGCCGCGACATTAGCGCCCGGGGCGACCAGACCATCCTCCAGGTGGCTCGGGAAAACAATATGCACATTCCCACGCTCTGCCACATCACGGGCCTTTCCCGCGTGGGCGCCTGCCGCCTCTGCCTGGTCGAGGTAAAGGGCATCAACAAGCTGCTTCCCGCCTGCGTGACGCGCGTCGAGGAAGGCATGGAAGTCTCGCTGAACAGCGAGCGGCTGCGCAAATACCGGAGAGCGATTCTGGAATTGCTATTCTCCGAGCGCAACCATGTGTGCGCCGTTTGCGTCTCCAATGGGCATTGCGAATTGCAGAACCTTTCGCAAACCTTGGAAATGACCCACGTACACTTCCCTTACCGCTATCCGCGCCTACCCGTGGATGGGTCGCACGAGCGGTTTGTGGTGGACCACAACCGCTGCATTCTGTGCACTCGCTGCGTGCGCGTGTGCGACGAAATCGAGGGAGCGCACACCTGGGATGTGCTAGGCCGGGGCGTAAATGCCCAGGTGATCACCGACCTTCACCAACCTTGGGGCGATTCGGAAACCTGCACGAGTTGCGGCAAGTGCGTCAACGTTTGCCCCACCG
This sequence comes from uncultured Acidobacteriota bacterium, assembly GCA_963808085.1. GTDB lineage: Bacteria > Acidobacteriota > Terriglobia > UBA7540 > UBA7540 > Bog-366. The sequence continues at coordinate 128,247 of CAWEFC010000017.1, read as the reverse complement.
GTGCCTTGGTGGAAAAAGGCAAGTCGGTGCGTGAAATGACGAAACAAAGGCAATTCCTACCCTATCTGACGTTAATGCGGGAGAGACGCTGGTGAGTAAAGCACGCGTTGCAACTTTATGGTTGGATGGCTGCTCCGGCTGCCATATGTCGATTCTGGATATGGACGAGCGCCTGCTCGACCTGGCAGGGAAGATTGACGTCGTTTTCGGTCCTTACGTTGATCAGAAGGAATTCCCCGAAAACGTCGACGTAGCGCTGGTGGAAGGCGCCGTGAGTAGTGATGAGGACTTGGAGAAGATCCTCAAGGTTCGGGCTCGGACCCGCCTGCTCGTTTCCCTGGGGGATTGTGCGGTAACCGCCAATATACCATCCATGCGGAACCCCTTTAAGGTTCAGGACGTGCTGAACCGCGCCTATGTTGAGAACGCTACGCTCAATCCGGGGCCGCCCAAGTCAGGAGTACCCACACTGCTTGCTCAGGCCCGGCCGATCCATGAGTTTGTCAACGTCGACGTCTACGTCCCCGGGTGCCCTCCCTCTGCCGACACCATCTTCATGGTGCTGACGGATATTCTGGAAGGGCGATGTCCCGAGCTGATGGCGAAGACGCGGTTTGGAGCGTGAGGCGACGAAAAGACGAAACTGGAAACTCGAAATTCGCACTCGAAGCGACGATTTTCCAGTTTCCAATTTCCGGTTTCGATCTTCGAGCGATGGAGAGGGATGGCTAAGAAAAAAGCGATGAGTAAGAAGACGATAGTTATCAATCCGGTGACGCGGATCGAAGGCCACGGGAAGATCACGATTCATCTCGACGAGCAGGGGAAGGTCGCGGATGCGCGATTTCACGTGACGCAACTCCGAGGCTTTGAAAAGCTCTGCGAAGGCCGGCCGTTTTACGAAATGCCCTCGCTGATGGCGCGGACGTGTGGGATCTGCCCGGTCAGCCACCTGGTCGCCTCGGCGAAGGCGTGCGACGCGATTTTGGCGACCCGTATTCCCTACACAGCGGTGAAGCTTCGTACCATCTTAAACCTCGCGCAGATTGTGCAGTCCCACGCCCTCAGTTTCTTCCATCTCTCTTCCCCCGATCTCTTGCTGGGAATGGATTCCGACCCGGCGCGCCGGAATATTTTTGGCTTGGCCGAAGCGCATCCCCAGATGGCGCGAGACGGGGTGCGGCTACGGCAGATTGGGCAGCAGATCATCGAGAAAATGGCGGGGAAGCGCATTCACCCAGCCTGGGTGGTGGCGGGCGGAGTCAACGAGCCACTCCCGGTAGCGGTTCGTGACGAGATTCTCGCCGTGCTGCCGGAAGCGATGCAACTCGCACAGAAGACGCTGGATTGGTTCAAGACGGTTTTGGATCAATTCCGCGAGGAAATTCGCACTTTCGCGAATTTCCCCACGTACTTCCTGGGACTGGTGAGCCCGACTGGCGAGCTCGAACATTACAACGGATTCTTCCGCGTGGTGGACTCGCGCGGCAACATCGTGGCCGACAAACTGGACGTACTCAAATATGCTGATTATATTGGCGAGGCGTGCGAGCCGGATAGCTATCTTAAATCCCCCTACTACAAGCCGCGCGGTTATCCTGAAGGCATTTACCGTGTTGGACCGCTAGCCCGATTGAATATTGCCGACCGATGCGGAACCCCTCGGGCCGACCAGGAATGGGCCGAGTTTCGCGAGCTTGACCGCGGTGCCGTACTCAGCTCTTTCTATTACCACTATGCGCGGCTCATCGAAATCATTTATGGCATTGAGCGCATGGAGCAGTTGCTTCAGGAGCCGGGTATCCTTTCCAAGCACGTCCGGGCATTCGCCGGGGTCAATAATTCCGAGGGCATTGGCGTGACCGAGGCCCCACGCGGCACCCTAATTCACCATTACAAGGTGGATGAAAACGGGCTGATGATCTGGGCAAATCTCATCATCGCCACCGGCCACAACAATCTGGCCCTCAATCGCGGCGTTCTGCAGGTGGCCAAGCACTTTGTGAATGGCGAGAAGCTTTCGGAAGGAATGCTCAATCGGGTGGAAGCAGTGGTGCGGGCTTTTGATCCTTGTTTGAGTTGTTCCACCCATGCACTCGGACATATGGCCTTGCAAGTCCAGTTGATGTCGCCCGATGGCAAGATCTTGGACGAGTTGCGGCGCGGTGCCGCGGATTGACATGGATGAACACGGATCAGAAAAGAACTAAGGAACAGGGGTTAGAAGTAAGAAGGCAGGGGCGAGAGTTCGTCGCGAGTTGGCAAAACAGACAGTGACCATTGGACCTCGGACGAGTTGCAGCGCGGTGCCGCGGATTGACATGGATGAACACGGATCAGAAAAGAACTAAGGAACAGGAGTTGGGAGTAAGAAGGCAGCGGCAAGAGTTCATCGCGAGTTGGCAATACAGACAGTGACCATTGGACCCTAGAAAGCACGCTGACTTCTGGCTTCTAACTTCGAACTCCTTCTAATTAAGGAGCGAGCCCATGGCGACGTTGACGTCAGTTCCGCTGGTGGAGTCGGAGCAGGAATTCTTAGATCGAGTCATCGCCGAACAGCGCGGCCGGCCCGGCGCTTTGCTGGGCATCCTGGAAAAGGCTCAGGACCACAATCCCCGCAAGTTCCTTCCGCGTGAGACCCTCGAGTATATTGCCGCTAAGACGGACACCCCTTTGGCGCGAGTCTACAGTGTGGTGACGTTCTACGCCCTCTTCAACCTCGATCCCCAGGGAAAGAATACCATCTGCATCTGCCGCGGAACGGCTTGCCACACCCGCGGCTCGCGCGAGCTGCTCGAGAGCCTGATGTTCAAGCTGGGATTCCACAACCCTGATGACGAGTTGACGGACAAAATCGCCCTCAATACCAGTGATGGGCAGTACACGATTCGAACGGTCGCATGCTTTGGCCAATGCGCGCTGGCTCCCGTGGTCGAGGTCAATCATGAGGTGTACGGCCACATGAATGAGCAGACGCTGCAACGCGAGCTGAAGCATTTGGGAAGGGAGACGGCAAAGAAATGACGCGCATCCGGGATTTAAGCACGTTCAGCACCGTTCGTGGAGCAGGGATGGCCAAGCTTCTTCCTTTTCGGCCGCGCATCGCCGTGGGGATGGGGACTTGCGGGGCCGGCAATGGCGCGGAAGGGGTTTATCACGCGTTTGCCGATTCCATCGACAAGCGGGGCCTCGATATCCATCTGGCCCGTGTGGGTTGCTTCGGTTTCTGCGCGCAGGAGCCGCTAGTGAATGTTTGGATCCCTGGCCGGCCCCTCGTGATTCTCCGCCGGGTGGAGAGCCAGCAGGTCGATGAAATCATTGACGACGTCATGATGGGGAATATTCCCACCAGCATGGCCCTGTGCAAGATTGAGGAATGGGACCATATCACCGCGCAGGTCAAGTACGGAAGCGGCTACGCCAATATTCCATCCTGGCGCGAAATCCCTTTCTTTAAGGGCCAGAAAAAGATCGTCTTGCGCAACTGCGGCCTGATCAACCCCGACGACGTGGAAGAGTACATCGCGGTAGGGGGCTATCAATCGCTTTACAACGTGCTCATCGACAACCGTCCGGATATGGTCATTGAACAAATTAAGGCTGCGAAGCTGCGTGGGCGAGGCGGCGCCGGATTTTCCACCGGGCAGAAATGGGATTTCCTGCGCAAGGCGGTGGCGGCAAAGAAATTTATTATCTGCAACGCGGACGAGGGGGACCCCGGTGCGTACATGAACCGGAACGAAATCGAGAGCGACCCGCATTCGCTTCTGGAAGGAATGCTGATCGCTGGTTACCTGACCGGCGCAACCATGGGCATCGTCTATGTGCGCGCCGAATATCCGCTGGCTGTTCACCGGCTGGAACGCGCCATCGAACAGGCCAAGGAGTACGGCCTACTGGGTGACGATATTCTCGGCCGCGGCTTCAATTTCAACATCGATCTCGTGGAAGGAGCGGGTGCCTTCGTTTGCGGTGAAGAAACCGCATTGATCAACTCCCTGGAAGGCCTTGCGGGGCGCCCCCGGCCGCGCCCACCCTTTCCCGCGCAAAAAGGTTTGTGGGGATTTCCCACTAACATTAATAACGTTGAGACTTGGTACAACGTCGCGCCCATCATCGCCAAGGGCCCGGCATGGTTCACCGAAACCGGCAGCGCCAAGAGTCCTGGGACCAAGGTTTTTTCATTGGTGGGCAAGGTCAAGAACACGGGGCTGGTCGAAATGCCCCTGGGAACGCCGCTCAATACTCTCGTTTATGACATCGGGGAGGGTTCGTCCAGTGGTCGCCCCGTCAAAGCCGTGCAAAGCGGTGGACCTTCGGGTGGATGCATCCCCCAGGAAATGTTCGACACGCCGGTGGATTATGAGACGCTGGCCAAACTCGGTTCCATTATGGGCTCCGGCGGCATGGTGGTGATGGACGAGGACAACTGCATGGTGGACGTTGCCCGGTACTTCATCGAGTTCACTCATTCCGAGTCCTGCGGTAAGTGCGTGCCGTGCCGCGTGGGACTGGACAAGAGTCTCCGCATCCTGAACCAGTTCACCCGAGGGAAGGGGACGGAGGAGGATCTCAATAGTCTTGACGAGTTGGGCCGCATGATCCGCGATACCTCCCTATGCGGACTGGGGCAGACCGCCCCCAACCCGGTGCTCACCACTATGCGGCACTTCCGTCATGAATTTGAAGATCATCTCCGCGCCCATCGTTGCCGCGCGGGCGTTTGCCAGGAATTGGCACTGTCCCCTTGCGAGAATAGTTGCCCGCTGCACATGAACATTCCGCGCTTCCTGGAGCTCTATAAGGAAGGCCGGCTGGAAGAAGCCTTTGAATCCGTCATCCTCGATAACCCCCTACCCGCATCCACGGGCCGCGTCTGCCAGCATCCCTGCGATAATCGGTGCCGCCGTCAGTCTGTAGACGAAGCCGTGAACATGCGCGAAGTACACCGCGTGATTGCGGACAACGTCTTCCTGTCGGACCGCTTTGACGAAATGGTGGAGCGCATCGTGGCACGGAAAATGGCAGCTACCGGCAGGAAAATTGCGGTGGTAGGGGCTGGGCCCACGGGTCTGACCGCAGCTTTCTACCTCGCCCTGTTTGGCCACGAAGTCACGATTTATGAGTCTCACTCCGAGGCGGGCGGGATGCTGCGGTTTGCGCTGCCCGAATACCGCTTGCCCAAGGCCGTCCTCTCCAAGGAGATCGAGTTGATTCACCGTCTCGGCGTTAAATTCGAGTTTAACAAAAGTGTGGGGACGGATGTTTCCTTGAACGACCTTGGACTCGATTTCGAGGCCGTGTTCCTTTCCATCGGAACCTGGAAAGAAGCCTGGGTTTACCTACCGGGAACCGAATTGAAGGGCGTGATGCCGGCGCTACCGTTCCTGGAAGGTATCGCCAAGAATGATTCCGTGCCCCTCGGTCAACGGGTGGCAATTATTGGCGGTGGCAATGCCGCCATCGATTCCGCCCGCACGGCTCTGCGCCGAGGCGCGACCGTGACAGTCATCTACCGCCGTGAGCGCAAGGATATGCCGGCGATCCATGAAGAGGTGGAAGCCGCGGAGCAGGAAGGCGCCCACTTTGTGTTTTTGGCTACGCCCCATCGCATCGTGGGAGAAAACGGCGCCGTCAAGGCCATCGAGGTACTCAAAACCCGCCTTGGTGAGTTCGACTCTTCGGGCCGACGTCGACCCATTGCCACCGAAGAAGTTCAAAGCTATAAGTGCGACACGGTGATCCTGGCTGTGGGCGAGGCCGTGGATCGCGACTTCTGCCGGGCTTCCGGTCTCAGTATTCATGAGAACGGCACGCTCGAGTACAACCGCTATACGCTCGAAACCAGTCGCGAAAAATTCTATGCCGGCGGCGACCTGATTTCCGGCGCTTCCAATGTTTCTAACGCTATGGGCTATGGCAAGAAAGCAGCGCGGTTCATCGACCAGCGGTTGATGGAAGAGGTGCGAACGCAGGAGTTCTTGACGCACTTCGAGTACGACCAGAACCCGCCGGAGCACGTCAGCGAAAGCCCGCGCCATCATCCCCATCCGCTCCCGGCCAAGCAGCGCGTCAAGGACTTCCAGGAATCTGTCCTTGCCCTGACCGCCGAGGAGGCTGTGGAAGAGGCCAGCCGCTGCTTGCGGTGCGATATTCGCGAGAATGGTGTGGTGCCCACTCACCGATAGAGGCGAAAGTTGTTAGTGGCTAGCAGGAGCTAGGTATCTCGTTGGTAGCAGTTGCAATGGCGGCTGGGCGGCGGTTGACCGCTAATCGACTTGCCACTTCTTGGAAAGGAGAATTCGGAGATGCCTCAAGAACTTTCTGTTCGAATTGACGGCGAGCTTTGCCGTGCCAGCGAAGGCCAGACGATCCTGGACGTCGCCCGCGCAAACAAGAAATACATTCCTACACTCTGCTTCCTGGAGGGTTTAACTCCGTCGGGTTCCTGCCGACTGTGCCTCGTGGAGGTCGCCGGGGTGGGGCGCTTGCTTCCCGCATGCACTACTCCCGCCCAGAATGGGATGTCCGTAAATACCAATTCGGAGAAGCTCTTGCGGCATCGGCAGATGGCGGTGGAGTTCCTGCTGCTCGAGCGCAACCATTACTGCTCCGTTTGCGTCAGCAACAATCACTGCGAGTTGCAAGCAATGGCTCAGCGCCTGGGCGTGACCCACGTCCGCTTTCCTTACAACTATCCCATGCTTACGGTGGATGTTTCGCATGAACGGTACATCCTGGATCACAACCGCTGCATTCTCTGCACTCGCTGCGTGCGTGTGTGCGCGGAGGTGGAAGGGGCGAATGTGTGGGATGTCAGCGCCCGGGGCATCAACTCGCGCTTGGTGGCTGAGCTTGCACAGCCGTGGGGGGAGTCGAAAGCATGCACCAAATGCGGCAAGTGCGTCCAAGTATGCCCCACCGGAGCGCTGGCGGAGAAGGGCCTGGCGGTGGAAGAAATGACCAAGACCTACGACAACATCAAGTGGCTCGCTGCCAAGCGGGGAGTACATGCATAGAGCCGGTCCGGCGTCGGGGGACGTTTTGCGAGTTTCCAGTTTCGATATTGGATTCTGGACTTGAGAGGTATACATGAAGAAAGCACGTATTGCTACATTGTGGCTCGACGGTTGCTCCGGCTGCCACATGTCGATCTTGGATATTGACGAGGCCATTGCTGCGGTCGCGCAGAAGGCCGACATCGTGTATGGCCCGTTGGTTGATGCCCAGGAGTTTCCCGAAGACGTGGACGTTACCCTCGTCGAGGGCGCAGTTTCCAGCCAGGACGACCACGAGAAAATAAAGCACGTTCGCGAGAACACGCGCCTGCTGGTGGCGCTGGGTGATTGCGCGGTGACCAGCAACGTGCCGGCCATGCGCAATCCCATTCCGGTCAAGAAGCTTTTGGAGAGGATCTATGTTCAGGGCGTCGACGACAAGCCCCGCATCCCTACTGACGGCGTTCCCTCGCTGTTAAAACGCGCAGTGCCCTTGCATGAAGTGGTGAAGGTCGACTTGTTTGTGCCCGGCTGCCCGCCTCCGGCTGCAGCCATCGGCTATGTGCTGGGTGAGTTGCTCGACGGGCGGGTCCCTGACTTGAGTACCAAGGTGAAATTCGGGTAAGGAAATATCGGGTGATCGGGTGAACAAAGGTCAACTCCCACGGTGTAAGTTTCTCGCTCATCCGAACACCGGATCACCCGATCTGCCAGAAATAGGAGCGCGATGAAAAAGATAATGATCGATGCTGTTACCCGCATCGAGGGCCATGCCAAAATCTCGATTCAGCTTGACGATAGCGGACAGGTGTCGGGTACACAACTTCATATCACCCAGGTGCGGGGATTTGAGAAATTCACGGAAGGCCGCCCGTACTACGAGATGCCGTCCATCACGGCGCGCATTTGCGGAATTTGTCCCGTCAGCCATCTACTTGCTTCCTCCAAAGCCTGCGACGCCATCATGAGCGTTCGAATCCCCGAAACCGCGGCAATGCTGCGCGAGATCCTTCATTGCGGCCAGTTTGTGCAGTCACACGCGCTGAGTTTTTTCCATCTCTCCTCTCCCGACCTTTTGCTCGGAATGGATTCTGACCCGGCGCGCCGCAACGTTCTGGGAGTCCTCGAGAAGTTTCCCGACATCGCCCGTGACGGCATCGCGTTGCGCAAGTTCGGGCAAGAGGTGATTTCCGGTCTGGCCAAAGAGCGCATCCATCCCTCCTGGACGGTGCCCGGCGGAGTGAACGCCCCTCTGCAACCTGCTGTCCGCGACAAGATCCTTGCCGGCTTGCCCGATGCCAAGTCGATCGTTCGGCGGACACTGAAGTTTTTTAAGGGAGTGCTCGACCAGTTCAAGGAGGAAATCGAGTTCTTTGGGAACGTCCCGACGATGCATGCCGGCTTGGTGGATGCAGCGGGGAAACTCCAACACTACGATGGCGGCATCCGCTTCAAAGACGCCGAAGGTAAGATCATCGCGGATCACGTGCCAGCCAGTGAGTACAAGAATTTTATTGGCGAGGCGAGCCTTTCCAATTCATACTTGAAGGCGCCTTACTACAAACCCGTCGGGTTCCCGGGCGGGGTTTACCGCGTCGGACCTCTGGCGCGGCTGAATGTTGCCAAGAGTTGCGGAACGCCTCTGGCTGACCTCGAGTTCACTGAATTCCACCAGCGCTTGGGAAAGATCGTGCCGAGCTCTTTCCATTTCCATTACGCCAGGCTGATTGAGGCCCTCTATGGGCTGGAGCGCATGGAAGCCCTGCTGAATGATCCCGCGGTGTTGGGCAAGCAGATCCGAGCCCACGCGGGCGTGAATAACCTTGAAGGCGTCGGCATGATCGAGGCACCCCGCGGTATTCTGATTCATCACTATAAGGTGAACGAAGAGGGAGCTATCACCTGGGCGAACCTCATCGTGGCGACGGGCCATAACAATCTGGCCATCAATCGTAGCATCGATCAAGTGGCGCGGCATTTCGTCGACGGGAAGCACCTGAAAGAAGGGATGCTGAACCGCGTTTCTGCCATCGTGCGCGCCTATGACCCCTGCTTTAGCTGCTCTACCCATGCTGCCGGCCAAGTTCCCCTGCACATCCAGTTGCTGGGCCGGGACGGGTCCTTGCTGGATGAATTGAGAAGTTGATGAAACGGGCTGAAGCTCGGAAATCGAAACTCGAAACTCGAAACTCGAAATTAAGCCAGAGTTCGCGCGGTTTGCGAGTTCCGAGTTCCGATTTTCAAACTATGGGCTCAAAACCCCGGACCCCGGACTTTGGACTTCGGACTCTGATCATTGGTTATGGTAATCCCCTGCGAGGCGACGACGGGTTTGGCTGGCACGCGGGCCGATTGCTGGCCCAAGCACTTGCCAGCCGGGACGTTGAGGTCATGACCTGCCATCAACTTACCCCGGAGCTTGCCGAACCCCTAAGCCATTGCGGGCGCGCCTTGTTCATTGATGCCGATTCCAAGGGGAAGCCGGGCGAAATCCATCGCCGCGCCGTTCGCGTGCAACTCCCGGCATCTTCACCGTTTACGCACACTTGCACGCCCTCCGGGCTCCTGGCCAGTGCCAAACAGTTGTTTGGCCGCAGCCCTCGGGCGATCATTATCACCGTCTCTGCACAGTCTTTTGAGTTTGGCGAGGCGCTTTCACCTGCCGTAGAAGCCGCTCTCCCGGAAGTGTTAGCACAAGTCCGCCGGTGGATGGAGATGTCGAACGCTAAGCCTGCCAAGAGGGGAATGGTGGGATAACCCACCATTCCCTCGCACGAAAAGCGGGGATGCGAGAATCATGGAATTCGAGGGCCGAAACCGCTTGCGGCGTTTGGTCTGAGGTGGATACCCCAGATATCCCGTTAAACCCTGAAGGAGTCCGTGTTAATTTCCCCAAGGGAGCAGAGGGAAATTCTGCACTGGCGGAAAGAGTTGCCGATGGGTCGGAAAATCTTAAGCTGCCCGGCCCAGGCCTATTTGTTGCGAAACTCAACGTCACATGATGCACACGCGGGGGCCTGTTTAATTAGACGTCATCAGGGTGGAGTAATTCAACAGTAACTCGTCATTTTGTCGGATTTGGCGCGCTGGTCCCGGATGAGTTTTGCCACAACTCCCCCAAATCCTCATATTCGGACAAATTGACGGCGGAATTGCACCCATCAGTCTTCTTGGCCCCCGCCTTGCTTGCCCTTTTCCTCTAGGTTTGTCTCGTCGGGGGTGTATCGTTGTGACGGTTTTCCCCACGCCCGCTTACCTTCGGCCAGTTCTCACACCTCTTTTTACCACATCCAACAGCAGCCTCCGGCGCCAAAACCAACAAGCCCCCACAAATCAGGGGAGGGAATCTGCATGGCAGTCAAAAGCCTGATCAAGTATGAAGTTGAGCGCGACCCGGTATTTGCCAAGTGGGTGACCGGCGTCATGGGCGGAGAGCGCATCCGCAATTGCATCCAGTGCGGACTGTGCAGCGCCAGTTGCCCGCTTTCGCCCTACATGGACCTCACCCCCCGCCGTTTGATTCACATGGCGCGTGAAGGCTTTAAGCGAGACGTTCTTGAAAGCTTCACCATCTGGCTCTGCACCAGTTGCTATTCCTGCACGGTGGAATGCCCGCGCCGCATTCGCGTGACGGACGTTATGTACGCGCTGAAAAGGCGGGCAATCGAAGACGGCGTCTACCCCCGGCGCTTCCCTATTCCGGTCCTGGCGAGCGAGTTCGGGAACATGATCCGGAGGAATGGCCGCGTGACGGAGTCGTGGCTGGTGGTGAGGGTTTTCCTGAAAACCGCAATCATGAGGCTATTGGGTATGTCGAAGTTAGGCACGAAGCTTTTCCTCACCGGGCGCATGGAGATTGTGCCCGCGACTATCAAAGGTCGCAAGCAACTTCAGACGATGCTCGATGCCGTTGAGGCGCACAAGAAGGAGGTGGCGGCGTGAAACGATACCTCTATTACCCGGGTTGTTCGCTGCGAGGAACGGGCAAGGCCTATGAAGAATCGCTTCTGGCGGTTTTTAGAGCGCTGGATATCGAGCTGGAAGAGCTTGAGGATTGGAATTGCTGCGGCGCCACCGCCTACATGGCCATCGATGAGGTGAGTTCCTTCGCCCTGGCAGGGCGGAACTTGGCCATCGCGGAGAAAAAGAATCTCGACCTCCTGGCGCCGTGCAGTGCCTGTTTTCTGGTGCTCAACAAAACGCAGCGTTACATCAAGGAATATCCCAAGGTGGCGGAGACGCTGGAGCACGGCTTCAAGGCCGCAGGCCTCGAATACAAAGGCACCGCCAAGGTTCGCCATCCCCTCGACGTGCTCATCAACGATATTGGACTGGACCGGATCAAGGCGTGCATCAAGACGCCGCTCACAGGACTTAAGGTGGCCCCGTATTACGGCTGCCAGATCGTGCGGCCCTACGCCACTTTCGACCTGATGTACTACCCCGTCACGATGGACAAGCTTCTGAAGGCGGTAGGCGCAGAAGTGGTGGACTACCCCTTGAAAACGCGCTGTTGCGGAGGAAGCCAAAAGGGAACCCTACCGGAAGTCGGCCTGTCGCTTATTCACATTCTCCTGAAGGAAGCGCGGCGCCGCGAAGCGCAAATCGTTTCCACCATCTGCCCGCTTTGCCAATTCAATTTGGATGCCTTTCAGGAGGAAGCCAGTAAGAAGTATGGCGAAATTTCCATGCCAGTCGTGTACTTCACGCAACTTCTTGGCCTGGCTTTCGGATTTTCCGCCAAGGAGCTTGGATTGGAACGCAATATCGTGGCGGCTAAACGAACGCTGGCCAAATATGCGCCAGCCGCGGCTTAAACTGCGCCACGGATTACACGGATGAACACGGATTTCTAAAACTAAGAAGGAAACGGCAGATGGAGACAAACCTGAATCAAGGCAATGGAAAGACAAATGGAGTGAGCGCTCACGTTCGCGTTATGAAGCACGAGGGGACGACCGAGAAAATCATTGGCGCGTTCTATGAGGTGTATAACGAGTTGGGTCACGGCTTCCTGGAATCGGTTTACGCGGAGTCGATGACGATTGCCATGCGCGCGGCTGGCCTGAAGGTAATCCAGCAGGCGCCGATTGCCGTGTACTTTCGCGGGCAGCTCGTAGGGGATTTTCGGGCCGACCTCCTGGTGAACGATGAAGTCATTGTTGAACTTAAGGCAGGGCGGGCAATTGAGAGCGCATCTGAAGCGCAATTGTTGAACTACCTTCGCGCGACGCGGGTTGAAGTAGGTTTGCTGATGAACTTTGGCCCCAAAGCCGAGTTCAAACGATTCATCTTCGATAACGAGCGAAAAGACCACCGATAAGAGCGCCACGGATCGCACGGATCGACACGGATCAAGACAAGGAAAGAATGACAGGACGGCACAGACACATAATTGCAGCGATCTGTTCACGTTTCTCACATATCGGCACGACTTGCCTACCGCCGGACGCTGCACTGTGAGGGGCCACAATGGGCTTCGAAAATTTTGCGAGTGTGAGTAATCGATTCTGCCGCCGGTGTTTTTCAGTCTACTTGTCTGATCCGTGTTGATCCGTGTAATCCGTGGCGCAATCGAGGTGAAATCAATGGAATCCGGGAATGGTCATTTGCGGATCGGGGTTTATGTCTGCCATTGCGGGACGAACATTGCGGCCACAGTAGACGTGAAGGCGGTGGCCAATTATGCGGCGGGCCTGCCGGGAGTAGCGGTCGCGCGCGAGTACAAGTACATGTGCTCCGACCCCGGACAGGAGCTGATCCGGCAGGACATTGAAGAACTCAAGCTCAACCGCGTGGTGGTGGCATCCTGTTCGCCCTTGCTGCACGAAGAGACGTTTCGCGGCGCGGTGGCGAAGGGCGGGCTGAATCCCTTTTGCTTCCAGATGGTGAATATCCGCGAGCACGATTCCTGGGTGCATCTGGACCACCAGAAGGCTACGGAGAAAGCCCAGGCCCTGCTACGCGCCGCTATCCGGCGTGTGGCGTTGCACAAACCTTTGGTGAAGAAGCGCGTACCCATTGATCCCTAACGTACTGATCGTGGGCGGCGGCATTGCGGGCATCCACGCGGCTCTCACTTTGGCCAACGCCGGCAAGCACGTTTACCTGGTCGAGCGCGAGCCCACCATTGGCGGGAACATGGCGAAATTCGATAAGACGTTCCCCACGCTCGATTGCGCCGCGTGCATCCTTACGCCCAAGATGACGGCGGTGAAGAAGCATCCCAACATTACCCTTTGGACCCTTTCCGAGGTGACCCAGGTGCAAGGGTACGTGGGGAATTTTGAGGTTTCCGTCACGCGCCATCCTCGCTACATCAATGAGGACCTCTGCGTCGGCTGCCTGGAATGCATCGAAGGGTGCGTCTACAAGCAGGCGAAAGTATCCGATGAGTTCAATTTGGGTTTGGGTAAGCGCAAGCCCATCTACATTTCCTTCCCGCAAGCGGTACCGCAAATCCCCGTTATCGACCCCGAAACCTGCATCGACTTCAAGAGTGGGCGCTGCAAGAAGACTTGCATTGAAGCCTGCGGCGACCGTCACGCCGTCGATCTGAAGCAGCAGCCCAAGCAGGAAACGATCAAGGTGGGCGCCATCATTCTTGCCACGGGATATCAGCCCTTTGATGCTCGCAAAGTCCCCGATTACGGATACGGCGTGTATCCAAACGTCTACACGGCGCCCGAAGTGGAACGCTTGATCAATGCTTCGGGCCCAACCGGCGGGGAAGTGATTATGCGCGATGGCCGCAAGCCACAAGCCATCGGGATCATTCATTGTGTTGGTTCGCGCGACGAAAACACCAACAAGTGGTGCTCGCGCGTCTGCTGCATGTACAGCCTGAAGCTCGCACACTTGCTCAAAGAACGCACCGGGGCCGAGGTTTATCAGTTCTATATCGATATGCGGGCGCCCGGCAAAGCCTACGAGGAGTTCTACCACCAACTCCTGGCAGAAGGCGTTCACATGATCCGCGGCCGCGTCGCCGAGGTCACGGACTGGGCGATGACGAAGGAAGAGGAAGGGAAACTGGTAATGCGCGCCGAGGACACCTTGATTTCCTTCGTACGGCGCGTCCCCGTGGATATGGTCGTGCTGTCCGTGGGTTTGGTTCCCCAGGAAGACGCGAAGGACGTTCGGCGCCTCTTCAATATCAGTTGTTCCGCGGAAGGCTGGTTCCTCGAGCGCCATCCCAAGCTCGCTCCGGTGAACACGTTTACCGACGGCATTTTCATTGCCGGCGCTTGCCAAGCTCCTAAGGACATTCCCGATTCGGTGGGGCAGGCGGGCTCGGCCGCCGCGGAGGCAATGGTCCTAATCGATACGGGCTATGTCGAAATGGAGCCCAACACGGCATACATCGTGGAAGAGGAATGTTCTGGTTGTAAGACGTGCGTTCCGCTCTGCCCTTATTCGGCCATATCCTTCCTCGCAGACAAGAAGGTGGCCCAAATCAACGAAGTCGTGTGCAAGGGCTGCGGAACCTGCGTGGCCGCCTGCCCGTCAGGCACCATCAGGCAGAATCTCTTTGAAGACGACGAGATTTTCGAGGAGATTCAGGGAGTGCTTGCTTGAAAACCAGTCCGATGTCCGGGGTCCGAAGTCCGGAGTCATAACACTTTGTCTGAGGTCCAGAGTCGGGAGTTGAGGTCCAGGGGGTAAAGATCAATGGCTGAATCGAAGGCGGAATTGGTTCAGGTTAAGGCGAACGGTTTTGAACCCAAAATCGTGGCGTTTTTCTGCAATTGGTGCACGTATCTTGCCGCAGACCTTGCGGGAACCTCGCGGGTCAAATACGCGCCGAATATTCGTGTCGTGCGGACCATGTGTTCCGGCCGCGTGGACCCACAGTTTGTCCTCGACGCCTTCGCTCGTGGCGCTGACGGGGTGCTGATTGGTGGCTGCCACCCGGGCGATTGCCACTATCAGGAAGGCAATTACAAGACCCTCCGCCGCGTCCACATGCTTCGGCGAGTCCTGCACGAGATGGGAATCGAAGACGACCGCTTCCGCCTGGAATGGATATCCGCCTCGGAGGCCGAGCGATTGAAGACAGTCGTGAACGATATGGTGGAGAGAGTGCGCGCTCTGGGACCGCTCAGAATGAAGTCCGAAGTCCGAGGCCCGGAGTCCGCAGTAGGAGCAGTAAGCGCGATGTCCAAGGTTGCGTGACCTAGTCCGAAGACAACGGCTTTTGGACTTCGGACCTCGGACTCAGTTGAGGAGGCGAGATGACGGAACCTGCACCAGTTCTACAGAATGAAAAACCCAAGGTCGCCTTCTATTGGTGCGCGTCGTGCGGCGGATGCGAAGAGACCGTTCTGGATCTCGACGAGCGCGTGCTGGACGTCGTGGCGGCGGTGGACATCGTTTTCTGGCCGGTGGCGCTCGATTTCAAACGCCACGATGTGGATGCCATGCCCGACGGGTCCATTCTGGCGGCTTTCGTGAACGGCGCCGTTCGTTCCAGCGAACAGGAGGAAATGGCCCACCTGCTTCGCCGCAAGGCCAAGGTGCTGGTGGCACTCGGCTCGTGCGCCCAGCTTGGGGGGATCCCCGGCTTGGCGAACCTCTCGTCGCGTGCGGGTTTGTTTGAATCTTCTTACTACGAGGCGCCCTCGACGGTGAATCCGGAGAGAGTCTTTCCGCAAACTGTGCACAAGGAGAATGGATTCTCCGTAACTTTGCCGGAGCTCTTTGAGACCGTCCGCTCACTCGACCAGGTAGTGGATGTGGATTACTACTTGCCCGGATGCCCTCCGACACCGAAAATCCTGTGGGATGCCGTCCACGTTCTGTTGAGTGGGAACCTGCCGCCGAAGGGCACCGTACTCGCTCCCGACCGTGCCCTTTGCGACGAATGCCAACGCAAGGACACTCGTCCCGAAAAGCTCACCCTGAAAGAGTTCAAGCGGCCGCAGGAAGTGATCATCGATGAGCAGAAATGCCTGTTGGCGCAAGGGGTGGTGTGCATGGGGCCTGCGACCCGCAGCGGCTGCGAGGCGCTTTGCCCGCAGGGCAACATGCCGTGTACGGGGTGTTTCGGCCCCACCAGCCGGGTTCGCGATTACGGGGCGAAGGCGTTGTCCGCAATCGCTTCCATTATCGACAGCAACGACGAAGCGGAAATCGAAAAGATCGTGCAGACGGTGCCCGACCCGGTCGGAACGTTTTACCGATACAGTTTGCCGACGTCGATGCTTAGGCGAAAGAGAATGAACGCTTCTTGAGGCAGTGCAAGTCACGGTGACGGACTGTTTTCGTAGCGCGGGCGTCTCGCCCGCTGGGAAGGTGTGAATTAATTGAAAAAACCGCGTTTTTTGGCCTGCAAGTAGCTGAAAGCACGCGGGCGAAAGTCGAAAAAATCAATAAATTCACAGCTTCTGGGGCGTGGGCATCCTGCCCGCGCGCTGGCGGGAGCGGGACGCTCCCGCGACAGCGGGCAAGATGCCCGCGCTACGAAGGGCACCCACGAGGGGCGCCCCTACGAGGGGCGTCCGGGCCGACGAATGAAATTGAGGTGAGAAGTCATGGCTGAGAATGAAACTTCTGGTCGGCGGATTACCATCGATCCCATCACCCGCCTTGAGGGCCACGGCAAGATCGAAATCTTCCTCAACGAGCAGGGGAACGTTGATCGCGCCTTCTTCCAGGTTCCGGAGCTGCGCGGGTTTGAGAAGTTCGCGCAAGGACGCCCTGCCGAGGATATGCCGCAAATCACTTCGCGCATTTGCGGTGTCTGTCCCACCGCGCATCATATGGCATCGACCAAAGCCTTGGACGCTCTCTACCGGGTGGATCCGCCGCCGGCGGCAAAGAAGATTCGCGAGCTGTTTTACTCTTGTTTTGTCGTCGAGGACCACGCGCTTCATGTGTACTTCCTCGGCGGCCCGGATTTTATTGTGGGACCCAAGGCCCCCGCAGCCGAACGCAACGTGCTTGGCGTCATTGCCAGGGTGGGCATCGAGGTCGGCCAGAAAGTGATTGGGATGCGCCGCAAATTGCGTGAAGTCATGACGGCGCTTGGCGGCAAGCCCGTCCATCCCGTGTTGGGATTGCCCGGAGGAGTCGCCAAGCACATCAGTGTTGCTGAGCAGGAAAAGATCAAGCAGGTGGCCAAAGAGGCTGTCGAATTTGGCACGTTCACGCTGGAGACTTTCCGCAAACTGGTTCTTCAGAATGGCGAATATGTGGATCTGATCCGGTCTGACGCCTATACCCACAGAACTTATTACATGGGAATGGTCGACCACGCCAACAAAGTGAATTTTTACGATGGCTCACGTTCGTGTAGTCACTCCTGCGGGCGGCGAGTGGAGTAAGTTTGCGCCGCCGAAATATCTCGACTACATCGCCGAACACGTCGAGCCCTGGAGTTACATCAAGTTCGCCTACCTGAAGCCGCTCGGGTGGAAAGGCTTTACCGAGGGAGCGGAGAGCGGCGTTTACTGCGTCGCCCCACTCGCCAGGCTGAATGCGGCGGAGGGCATGGCCACCCCCTTGGCGCAGGAAGCGTACGAGCAGTACGTGGCGATGCTCGGCGGCAAGCCCGTTCACCACACCTTGGCAAACCATTGGGCGCGCGTGATTGAACTCCTCTATGCGGCGGAACGACTGGAAGAGCTATCGAACGACCCAGAAATTACCAGCCCGGAAATCCGCACCTCTGCCCACGGAGATTCCGCGCGAAGGAATCGGCGTGGTCGAGGCTCCC
Source organism: uncultured Acidobacteriota bacterium (assembly GCA_963808085.1). Lineage (GTDB taxonomy): Bacteria > Acidobacteriota > Terriglobia > UBA7540 > UBA7540 > Bog-366. The sequence goes on along the minus strand of CAWEFC010000017.1, from coordinate 110,529 downwards.
CGCGGAACGTTGATTCACCATTACCAAACCGATGAAAAAGGGCTGATCACAAAAGCCAACATGATTGTGGCCACCCAAAACAATGCCGCGCGCATGGCGATGAGCGTCGAGAAGGCAGCCAAAGGACTCATTTCCGGCGGGACCGTTTCCGAAGGCCTCCTGAATATGGTGGAGATGGCTTTCCGCGCCTACGACCCCTGCCACGGCTGCGCAACTCATGCGTTGCCTGGAAGTATGCCGTTGCTCGTGCGAGTTCACGATAGCCGCGGCGATGTGCAGTCAACCCTGCGGCGCGATTGGGATGGAAAAATTATGAATTCTGAATTATGAATTATGAAGCAGCGGCGGGGCTTTGTTCGGGGCCGAACTTAACCTGTAGTGCCTGAAGTAATGTCGCAACACTGCGGCGGCTAGTTATTCATAAATCATTCATAATTCCTATGGTCTCCGGAACTCGCATCCTCTGCCTGGGTAATGAGTTGCTCGCCGACGACGCTTTCGGCCACGTTGCGGCCGAGGAACTTCAGCGGCGTTTCCCCCAGATGGACGTGGTTTTCACCACCGATTCCGGCTTCCATCTCCTTGATTATCTTGCGGAAATTGAGGTTCTGGTGGTGGTGGATAGTATTCAGACGGGCAGCGTTCCCCCCGGAACCCTATACGTACTGCGAAGTTCGGACATGAAGTCTGTCTCCGGACCCTCGCCCCATTACGTCGGGCTGCTTGAGACCCTCCAGTTGGCCAAGGAATTGCTACTTGATATCCCGAAGGAAGTCATTATTCTGGCGGTGGAGGCGGCGGACTGTTTGACGTTAGGTGGTAAGATGCATGACGCGGTCAAGTCGACCGTGGGGTTGGTTGTCGAGTTGGTAGCGGAAATTGCGCAAGGCGGGAAGCCAGCCGACGCCAATCAAAACCAAGTTTCCGGGGACGGTTTAAAGCGGGCCATTGCGGTCGTGTCCGCCCGCTGGGGTTCGGATCGGCTTGTGGTCATATAACGTCCCCGGATGAGTCTCTACCCTCCTGTTCCTCCACCCAGAAATGAGCGACAATGTGTCTGGCGATTCCGGGCAAGGTTCTGTATAAAGAAGACCGCGCGGGCACGCTGATCGGCGGCGTGGATTTCGGCGGCATCACGCGCGAGGTTCAGTTGGACTTTGTGCCCGAAGTGGAAGTGGGCGAATACGTCATCGTCCACGTGGGCTTCGCCCTGAGCCGGCTTGACGCGGAAGAGGCCGCCCGGACACTCGAGTTGCTCAAGGAGATGGGAGCGTTGGAGGAGTCCGAAGCCCCTTGACCGAAGATCGGAACTCGAAACTCGAAGATCGCGATGAGTTTCGATTTTCGAGTTTCGGCTTCCCATCTCGGACTTTCTCTTATGAAATATATCGACGAATACCGTGATGCGAACCTCGCACGTCCGCTGATCGCCGAGATTGCGCGGCGGGTGACGCGGCCCTGGGTTTTGATGGAGATTTGTGGCGGCCAGACTCATACGCTGATGCGGTATGGCATCGACGAAGTTCTGCCTCCCCAAGTCGAGCTGGTTCATGGCCCGGGATGTCCGGTTTGCGTAACCCCGCTGGAGGTTATTGACAAGGCGCTGGCGATTGCCGCGCTGCCCAACGTCACGCTGGTTTCCTACGGCGACATGCTGCGCGTGCCCGGGTCGCGTACGGACTTGCTCCACGTGAAGGCGGATGGCGGCGATGTGCGCGTAGCGTATTCGCCGATGGACGCGCTGAAGGTTGCGCGCGCCAATCCCACGCGGCAGGTCGTCTTTCTTGGCATCGGATTTGAAACCACCGCGCCCGCCAATGCCATGACCGTTTGGCAGGCAGCGCGCGAGGGTTTGAAAAATTTCTCCATGCTGGCGTCGCAGGTCCTGGTGCCGCCCGCCATCCGGATGTTACTGAGTTCTTCCCAACACCGGGTGCAGGGATTTATCGCGCCTGGGCACGTCTGCACGGTGGTGGGCGTGGAAGAGTATGTTGCCCTGAGCCGCGATTTTCGCGTTCCCATCGTGGTGGGCGGGTTCGAACCCGTGGACCTGCTCGAAGCGATTTCCATGTTGGTGGCGCAATTGGAGCAAGGCCGCGCGGAAGTCGAGAACCAGTACGCCCGTGCTGTGGCGCGGGAAGGAAATCGCCCGGCGCAGCAGATCATGGCAAAAGTCTTCGAGGTGTGTGATCGCAAGTGGCGAGGCATCGGATCGATTCCCGGCAGTGGATTGAAGTTGCGTGAGGAATTTGCCGCCTACGACGCGGAAAAGGTTTTTGACGTCGTGGCGCAGGACACCGATGAACCCGCGGAATGCATTAGCGCCCTGGTGCTGCAAGGGTTGAAAAATCCGCTGGATTGTACAGCTTTTGGCAAGCGCTGCACCCCCGCGAACCCGCTTGGCGCGCCCATGGTTTCGTCCGAGGGCGCGTGCGCGGCGTATTATCAGTATCGGCGGTTCGCATCGTAGGGGCAGGCTTCGTGCCTGCCCACCCTGGGGCCGAGTCGGCCCTGTTTGGGCGCCCTTCCGAGCGGAGGCATTTTCTGAGCGCTGAGGGTCCAAGTCGAACAGCGGAATACATGGCGCTATTCCGCGCGATGGAGACAGCAGGTGCGCACGACACCCGCCTGTTTTCCGACCCCTTGGCGGCCAGCTTTCTTCGGCCCTCGCTCAAGCTGGCGTTGCGTTTGGCGAGCATCCCCGTCGTGGGAAAAGGGATACCGAAGTATATCGATCATCGTTGGCCGGGGGCTCGAACTTCAGGAATCGCACGGACCCGGCTGTTCGACGACTTGATGACGGAGGCGATCGAGCGCGGTCTGGAGCAAGTTGTGATCCTCGGGGCCGGTTTTGACGCTCGGCCGTATCGGCTGCGTTGCCTGAAGACGACGCGTTTTTTTGAGGTGGATCGACCGAGCACCTCCCGAACCAAGCAGCATCTGATTGCCGCAAACCTGGGCGCTGTACCTAAGGATGTGGCGTTCGTTGAAGTTGACTTTAATGACCAGGAATTAGGCCCAGCACTCGCGCACGCAGGGTTTCGTCGGTGGCAACCCGCCTTCTTTCTCTGGGAAGGCGTGACCAACTACCTTACGGAGGACGGTGTTGACTCCACTCTTCGCTGGATCGGCTCATCCGCGCTTGGCAGCCAACTCGTGTTCACCTACGTGCACAAGGATATAATTGAAGTTCCGGCGTCCTTTTCAGGCACGCAACAACTAGGCCGGACGTTGGCTCGCGTTGGCGAACGCTGGACGTTCGGGCTGCGTCCGGAGGAAATGCCGGCATATCTGGCAGCACGCGGCTTGGAATTGATCGACGATCTCGGCGCTGCCGATTATCGAACGCGTTATCTCAGTGGCCCGGGCGAAGGCTATGAATTCTACCGCGTGGCAATTGCGCGCGTCGTCGGAACACACCCAAAGTCCGACGAGGCTTGACGGTAAACGGGAAACTCGAAATTCGAACGTCGAAGATGGAAACGGGAAACGCGAGAATCACAGTGAGTTTCGATTTTCCAGTTTCCATTTTCCACTTTCGAATTTCGGCTCCCTCTCCCGGACTCTGCTAAGCTTAACGCATGAAACCCGCAAGCCCTGAAATCTCGGCCTCGGACCTCGGACTTCGGACCCGGGACCCCGTTCCGCCGGCCTCGGACTCCCCGTTAGAAGGACTTACCTGCCCGGTTTCTTTGCCCGCGCAAGGGATGGTGCTGCTTGGGCACGGCAGCGGCGGTCGTTTGAGTGCCGAACTTCTACAAAGAGTGTTCCTTCCGGCCTTCCAGAATCAGGTTCTAAACAGCCTCAACGATCAGGCCTTCGTGCAGGTGGATAGTGCGCGGTTGGCCTTCACCACCGACTCGTTTGTGGTCAACCCTTTGTTCTTCCCCGGCGGGGATATTGGTTCGCTCGCCGTGAATGGTACGATCAACGACTTGGCCATGGGCGGGGCCGAGCCTCTTTACCTTAGCGTTGCATTTATTCTCGAAGAGGGTCTGCCGCTCGAGACCCTGCAACGGGTGGTGAGATCCCTCAGCGGGGCGGCACGGGATGCCGGCATTGCAGTGGTTACCGGCGACACCAAGGTGGTGGAAAAGGGCAAAGGTGACGGGCTCTTCATCAATACTTCGGGGATTGGCCGCGTGCTCCCCGGCATCAATATGTCCGCGGACCAGGCTCGGCCCGGCGACGCGATTATTCTTAGCGGCTCGATTGGCGATCACGGCATCACCATCCTTTCCCAACGCGAAGGGTTGGAGTTCGAAAGTCCGGTTGTAAGTGACTGCGCGGCGCTGCATACTCTAGTTGCGGCCATGCTGGAAGCGAGCCCGGCCATTCGCTGCATGCGCGACCCTACGCGCGGCGGCCTCTCCAGCGCGCTGAATGAGATTGCCGCCCAATCGCGCGTGGGGATGGAGTTGGACGAGTCGACGATTCCCGTTCAAGAAGCCGTAAGGGGCGCGTGCGAATTGCTGGGACTCGATCCGCTTTACGTCGCGAACGAAGGGAAACTGGTGGCTATCGTGGAACCGGAGCATGCGGAACGAATTCTGGCCGCGATGCACGCACATCCCCTGGGGAAGGAAGCGCGAGTCATCGGTCGTGTGACCGAAGGGAATCAAAGCATGGTCATGATGCGGACAACGTTAGGAACCACGCGCATTGTCGACATGCTCTCGGGCGACCAACTGCCAAGGATTTGCTAAAGGCAGTCCGAGGTCCGAAGTCCGAAGCGAGACAGTCCGACCCAGACCATCCTGGCGACGATGGACCTTAGAAGTTGGGCTTTGGACCCCGGACTTCGGCCTCCGGACTTTTCAGCCATGCACGAACTCGGTATTGCGACCGCCATTCTCGATGCAGTACGTACCGAGGCGGACAAACGCCCGGGCGCCCATGTGACCAAAGTGGGGGTGCGCATTGGCGCGTTGTCCGGCGTCGAACCGGAAGCGCTCAGCTTTAGCTTCGAGGTTCTGGTACAGGGAACCGATTTTGAACCTCTGGCCCTGGTCATCGAGCCCGTTCCCCGCCGCCAGCGATGTCCCGCCTGCGACATCACGTTCGAGGTGGCGGAGGAGAACCTGGCGTGTCCTCGCTGTGAGAGCGTCGAGACGACGCTTGCGGGCGGGGAAGAACTCGATCTCGCCTATTTGGAAGTGGAGGATTGATGGAGCGTATTGCGCTGGAGAAAAAAGTTCTGAGCGAGAACGATCGCTTGGCCGCCCGGCTGCGCGAGAGCTTCCGGGAGCATGGCATCCTGTGCGTGAACTTGATCAGCTCGCCAGGGTCGGGAAAAACCTCGCTGCTGGAACGAACGTTGGAACGCTTGCCCAAGGATGCACGCGTCGCGGTGCTGACCGGGGACATTCAAACCGACAACGACGCGCGGCGGCTCGCCCGCTTTGGATTTCCGGCCAAGCAGATTACCACCGGAGGCACGTGCCATCTGGATGCGCTCCGCATCGAGCGCGCGCTTGCGGATTGGCCTTTGGAGAATCTTGACATCCTCATTGTCGAAAACGTCGGCAACCTGGTCTGCCCCTCCAGCTACGACCTGGGCGAGGCGGCAAAGATTGTGATGCTGAGTGTGGCCGAAGGCGAAGACAAACCACTGAAGTACCCATCTATTTTTGCGAAGTCGGAACTACTCATCCTCAACAAGATCGACTTGCTCCCTTACGTCTCTTTCGACATGGCGCGTGCCCGAGAGTATGCGCGGCAGGTTCACCCCGGCATGGATATTCTGGAGGTCTCCTGTACCTCCGGCCAAGGACTGGATCAGTGGATTCATTGGCTCGGGACGCGGCGCGAGGCCGTGATCGGGGAGAAAATTGCTGATTGAGAATTGGGAATTGTCGATTGCCGATTGATGATTGCCGATTGGAATCCACAACCTCTCAATCACCTACTGAGGCTTGCAAAATACAGTGACGAGTTTGCATTTGTAGCGCGGGCGTCTCGCCCGCTGGGGCGTGGGCATCCTGCCCGCGCGCCGACGGGAGCGGGACGCTCCCGAAACAGCGGGCAAGACCCCGATTCATCGGGGCAGGTTGCCTGCGCTACGGACGTCGTCACTCAAGGTCTATACTGAATGTTGATCCATGTGCGATGAGGGCTACACCCACCCCAATCGACAATCGGCAATCGAAAATCGGCAATCGAACGTGCGCAAAGCCATCGAAATCGCGGGGATCGTCCAAGGCGTGGGCTTTCGCCCTTTTATCTATCGGCTGGCGACCGAAAACAAGCTGACGGGTTTCATAACCAATACTGAGGCCGGCGTCTCCATCGAAGTCGAAGGAGACGCCGACGCAGTAGGATTGTTCCTTGCGCGGCTGCCGAAAGAGGCTCCGCCCTTGGCGCGCATTACCGATATTGCCATCGCCGACCGGCCGCTGAACCACGACGCGGAATTTCGCATTCTGCCGAGCCGCGCCGGGCAAGGGCGCACGGTTTTGATCTCTCCCGATGTGGCCATTTGCGATGACTGCCTGGCTGAGTTACTCAATCCTACCGACCGGCGCTTCCGCTACCCCTTCATCAATTGCACCAACTGCGGCCCGCGCTACACGATTGTTCGGGATATCCCCTACGACCGCGCCAAGACCTCGATGTCGGTGTTTCCCATGTGTCCGCAGTGCCAGCGCGAGTACGATGACCCGCGCAATCGCCGCTTCCATGCCCAGCCGAACGCCTGCTGGGACTGCGGACCGCACGTTGAGTTGTGGGACAAAGACGGAATAAGAATTGAAGCTGATGATCCCATTGTGAAGACCGCTGCACTGCTCGCCGCTGGTGAGATTGTGGCGGTCAAAGGTCTGGGAGGATTCCATCTGGCGGTGGATGCGATGAACGAGGCCTCCGTCGCGCGCCTGCGCGAAAGAAAGCGCCGCGTCGAAAAACCCTTTGCGATTATGGTACCGACATTCGACCGCGCCGGAGAGTTCTGCGATTTGGACGATACCTCGCGCGGGGTTCTGCAAAGCCCGGCGCATCCGATTGTTCTTGCCAGGAAGAAGCGGCCGGAGCGACTTGCCCCGGCCGTCGCGCCGTTCAATCGCGACCTGGGACTTTTCCTGCCTTATACACCGCTACATCATTTGCTCTTTGCGGAAGGGCGTTTTTCGGCATTGGTGATGACGAGCGGAAACCTTTCCGAGGAACCCATCGCCATCGATAATGGCGAGGCGGTCGAGCGTCTGCGCGGCTTGGCGGATTATTTTCTCGTGCACAATCGCGAGATTCTCCTGCGCGCCGATGACTCTGTGGTGCGCGTCGCGGACGGCCGCGCGCGGCAGGTGCGGCGGTCGCGCGGATATGTGCCGGCGCCGGTATTCTTGAAAGAGGATTTACCACCGGTGCTGGCCGTGGGCGGTGAGCTAAAGAACACCATTTGTCTAACCCGCGGTCGCGAGGCTTTCCTCAGCCAGCACATCGGCGACCTGGAAAACTACGAAAGCTACAAGTTTTTTGAATCGACGGTGGCGGGGCTGAAGCGCATTTTGGAGGTCGAGCCGAAGATCCTTGCCTACGACCTCCATCCCGATTATTTTTCCACACGCTGGGCTCTCGAGCAAGCCGGGATCGCGAGCGTCGGGGTTCAGCATCACCACGCGCACATTGCAAGCTGCATAGCGGAGAATCTCCTCGATGGCCGCGTGATCGGCTTCGCTCTGGACGGTACGGGCTATGGAACCGATGGAAAGGTCTGGGGCGGGGAAGTTCTGGTGGCGGATTATGGCGAGTTCGAGCGCGTTGCCCACCTGGAGTACATGCCCATGCCGGGGGGCGCCGCCGCCGTCGCGGAACCGCGCCGCATGGCAATCAGCTATTTGTTCGCGCATTTCGGCCGGGACTTTTGGGATCTTGACATTCCCTTCGTGCGGCGTCTGGATCGCCCCCGGACGGAAAAACTACGGCGGATGATCGAACTCGAGCTCAATTCACCTTTGACCTCGAGCACGGGTCGACTTTTCGATGCCGTCGCCGCGCTCGCCGGTGTGCGCGAGCGCGTCAACTACGAAGCCCAGGCAGCCATTGAATTAGAGGCGGCCATTGACGTCACAAGAGAGGGCAACGCGTATCCTTTTGCCATTCGAGAACAGGACAACGGTTGGATTATCGACACGCGGCCCATGTTCGTGGCGCTAGTCCAAGATCTGCGCGAAGGTGTCCCCCTCGGCGTTCTCAGCCAGCGATTTCACTTGGGTTTTGTGGAGATTCTAGCCCGCACGGCGGAGCTGGTGCGCGAACGGACCGGGCTCGACCGGGTTTGCCTCAGCGGGGGATCGTTTCAAAATCGCTTCCTTGCCGAACATCTTCCGAAGCGCCTCGAGTCTGAGGGGTTCCAGGTGTTCACTCACGCCGAGGTTCCCTGCGGCGACGGCGGAATAAGCCTGGGGCAAGCCGTAATCGCCGCCCATCGTGGAACGCCTCTGTAACACTCTTGTGACATCCCTAAGGTACCCACCGTGCTACTCTTTCCCGAGTTTAATCAGTTCCTCTGGACCATGGCTCATGCGAATGATCCGACCCGGTCGCTTACTCGCTGTCTTTCTCGCCTTCTCATTTGGCGTGTTCGCACAACAATCTCCATCTCGACCGCCAACGCAACTTCCACCTGCCGGACTGGCCCCTTCAAGTGCTCCCAACGGTCTCACGAATCTTTCGGCCCAATTGAGCGTCTCTCTTGAACGAAAGTAACGATCGCCACTCAGCCCGTCGCGCAAAGCCCGCTTTCCGGCCTTGCGGCCCTGGGTACTGGAAAACCGAATTCGGCAACGCTCGTGACGCGGCTCTCGAGCACCTGCAGCGCAGTCACACTTGCCCAGAAGTCTCAATGGCTGGAGAGTGGTGAAGCAGGGCCGGCCCGGTCTCAAACCTCCCTCGTAGGAACGATCAGGCCAGCCGGACTGCTAGCGGAGCGCAAACTGGCCAGGCGAGGCGTCTGGGTGAGATCGATGTCGATCCGCGGTTGAATGGGGCGCCTTCGAATCGATTTTGACCGCCCGATTACGATAGTCAATGGTCAGAACATACGGGCGCAAAGCCGGGAAACCCAGGACACCGACCACTTCGACGCCACAGTGGCGGCTCAGATTTAGCAGATCCAAGGCGACGATGTCGTTGGCAACCACTTCCTGCTCGGCAATCTCGAAGTGCGCAGCGCTGGAGACAATCTGGCCCGTGGTGTCCCCCGTCCCCGCCCCAACTGGCAAGTCGCCAAGCGTCGGGAAACGGTTCAGGGCGGATGCCACTTCCCGAGAGACGACATTGCAACAGGCCCCTGTATCTAAGACGACGTACCCACGATGCTTTCGATTTAGTAATGTTTCGACAAGCAGAAACCCGGTTTCAGCACTCGCGCGGCGGAAAGAGAGGGGCGCGCCTTGTTCATCCGGGTAGGGGGTGAGCCCGAGGGTTTTTGCAGGTAGATCGAGCCGCAGGCGGAAGTCGGAAAACAGGGCCAACGGAATCACCCCGTCGGCTCCCTCGATCACCTTGCCATCCACAACAGCGACGGGGCAATTCCGGAAAGAAACAGGACCTACATCAACGCTCTCAGCCGTGCCCATCTTTGCTGGTCTCGTCCCCAACCCTACCAACTCCATATCCGACCCGCCGGAGAGGCCGACCGAGCGCGCCGTTCTAGCGGCGAGCACCACAAACTCGGCACCGCTATCGAGGACTAGTCGTAGAAGGCGGCCGCCGTTAATCCGTACGTGCAGAAGAACGCCCGCAGGCCGGTTGGGGGCCGGAGAGAACGTACTCAATTCCAATTCGTACTGCTCGTAGGGGCTGACAAGGTCGGGACGGACATGCTGGGGACAATTCGAACTGGCCGCCGCCGCCCGGACGCAAGTAAGAGCACAGGCGATCACCAGATGTGAAGCTATTGTGCGATGCCACATAGGGCTAGAGCTCCATGTTACGGCAACATTACAGCTATGTTACATAACTGTTACGAAGAAGCAAGAGAAAAACACGATTTCGCCGCAGACAGCGTTAGAATTCGGCTTCGGGGAGGCCAGCGACTGGCAATCTGGGAGGACAGTAACCTTTTGATTCTAAGGGAGTAAATTCCAAGATTCAAACCACACTTCGGCCTGATGTACCTGATGTATTGGTCATGCGCAACGGGCTCGGCAATCTGTTATCTCGTAGAACATCGATTTTTAAGTTGAGTCCATCATCGCCCATAACGCGTTCGCGTCACAAGGGCAAAACAATTTAGAAAATCAAGCCATGCTCAATTTAGGATCTGAACCCAACGGCAGCGCGCGCTGCAAATGTGGGCGCTTTCCCGACGAGCCAGCTCGCTTCGTGGGGCTGTATCGCAACTTAAGACGCCTTAAGGACATATATATGGCGATTCAGCCGCGTGGCAGGAGCCACCTTTCCAGACTCCTGGCCCTCACCTTCAGTCGCCCCGACTCTTACACCTAAATCGCAGTTCCCGGTCGCATTCAGGAATTTGCGCCCCGTGAGATGCGGACAAAATATCTCTCTTATGTTCACCATATCTTCACAAAGGCGTCATCGAATATTTTTGTAAGGTGACCAAACTTGATTTGTACTTGAAATTATTCTGATCAGTCGAGGAGTTTAACTGATGGATAAGTGCCGCACTTCGAGTCTTCCTGCTCTTCTAATATCTCTTCTCTTACTTTTCGCCTCGCCGTTGTTTGCGCAAATCAACCGCGCCAATCTTAACGGAACTGTGACGGACCCGAGTGGAGCTAGTATCCCCAACGCGCAAGTCGAAATTCTAGCGCCGGACACGGGTTTCAAAAGGCAGACGACGACCGGAACTAGCGGTGTGTACAGCATCAGCAGCGTGCCAACGGGAGTGTACGATCTGACGGTCACTGCGACTGGATTCAAGACCCTCCAAGAGAAAGCGATCCAGCTTTCGGTTGGCCAGACCCGCACCGTCAACACTCAACTCGAGGTGGGTTCGCCCACCACCACGGTCGAGGTGAGAGCATCAGCTCAGGCGCTCGATTCAAACAACGCCGAGATTTCGACGGTCATTCGAACCGGACAAGTGGAGAACATCCCTCTTAACGGGCGCGATTGGTCCCTCCTTATGACGCTCGCCCCGGGCGCGGTCAACCTCGGCGCTGGCGGCCAGCGGGACCTGCGATTCGTCGGTCGGGGCATCGACGACAGCAATTACACTTACGATGGAGTGGATGCCACGGGAGTCCAGGAGCAGAGCCAGAAGGTGGGCGTGCGCCTGGCGATTTCGCTGGAATCGATCGCCGAGTTCCGCGTGAGTTCCTCCGTCTATACCGCGGACCAGGGCGGGTCAGCCGGGGCCATCGTCAGTATCGTCTCGAAGACGGGCACCAACGCCTTTCACGGGTCGGCTTTCGATTTCCTCCGCAACAACGTCTTCGACGCGCGCGGGCCGTTCGATACCAGCATCCCGCCCTTCCGCATGAACCAGTTCGGAGCAAGCTTTGGCGGGCCCATCAAAAAAGACCGCACTTTCTTCTACATGGATTACGAAGCGGTCCGGCAGCGCCTGGACTCGACGGTGATCGGGTTTGTGCCGAACGCGACGTTTCGGGAAAGCGTGACCAATCCAGTTCTCACCCCCTTCCTCGCCCAGTGGCCGTCCACGGGATCGCAGACGCCCACCGGTGACGGCATCACCAACGAATGGATTACCCCGCAGAGTGACAACATCCGCGAGGATAGCGGGATGTTCCGTTTGGATCACATCTTCAACGATAGGACCTCCATCTTCGCCCGGCTGAACATCGATGATGCCGACTCCACCGCACCGCTCGACACCCTGGGGGGCCTCGATAACCCTCTCATCCGCCCCTCGAATTATGTGGTCCAGTTAACCCACACTTTCTCGCCGACCATTATTAACGAGCTCCGTGGGGGAATCAACCGTTCCGCCTTGCACCACTACCAGAATGGGACGTGTCCCCTCTCAGCCGCTGGCAACGGTCTGCCCGGCACCATCTGCGCGGACGTGAGCGGCCCCTTCGATACTCCCAGTGATAGCCAACTCGACACGGAAGTCGGTACCACGCTTGATGTGTACGACGATCTGAGTATTGTTAGGGGACGGCACACCATTAAGATGGGGATCGGAGTGGAGCGCCACCGGCTGAACAACTCGGATGAAAGTATCGCCAATGGGGATCTCTCCTACGACAGCACGGACGATTTCCTGAATAACGTGGTTGACAGCTATTCCTACGTCGGGCCGTTAACCCTGGGCGGCGAACGGCGCACTTACATCATGCCCTACGTCCAGGATACGTTCAAAGTGCGGCCCAACCTCACCCTCAATTACGGATTGCGATGGGAGCATTACACGGTTCTGAAGGAAGCGTTTGGACGCCAGGCCGTGGTGAAGGTTTCGTGTGGAGGCTTTTGCCCGATGGGCACGCCGCTGTACTCGCCCTACTACATGGACTTTGCACCGCGGCTGGGCTTGGCATGGGCTCCCGGGGGAAATGCCGGGAAAACGGTCATCCGCGCCGGGTTCGGGATGTACTTCTCACCGGACCAGATGGACGACTTCACCGACGGGCACGAGAGTACGGACCAACGGTTTTCTGTTTCCTCCGCGGATGTGCCCAATCTCGCGTGGCCAATTTTTCAATCCCTACTTCCGGCCCCATTATACTCGCCCAAGGCGTGGGACCCGAACCGCAAGGACGGATACTTCGAAAACTGGGATTTCACCGTCGAGCGGATTCTCCCCGGCAATTTTATCGGCCAGATTGCCTATGACGGCAGCGAGGGGCATCGGCTCTTTGGCAAATTGCAGGCCAATGTCATCAATCCCGAAACCGGCGAGCGCCCCATACCCACATTTGGCCAGTACGGCTATAAAAACAATCTCGGCAATAGCAACTTCCACTCGCTTCAGGTTTCCTTGCAGCGTCATCTCACCAGCGGATGGCTTTGGGGAACGCAGTACATGTGGTCGCACGGTTTGGCTGACGAAGGGTTCGGAGCGGGTGATACCACCAACATTGAAAACGTGTCGTGTATCCGATGCGACTATAGCAGCTCGGACATTGACATTCGCCAGTCCCTCTCGGTCAATTCGGTCTATGAGCTGCCGTTTGGACGCGGCAAGCGTTTCTTAAGTAACGGCGGCGCCGCCGGAAGGGTCCTGGGCGGCTGGCAACTGAGTGGGATTGCCTCGGCCATGAGCGGGCGCCCGATTGACATCGAGATCGACCGAAGCGCGAAAGATGTGCTTGACGGCAACAAGAAGTCTCAGCGGCCCGACTTCGTACCCGGCCAGTCCCTCTATTCGGCGCCGCGAACCATCAACAACTGGTTCAATCCCAATGCCTTCGCAACACCCGCCGTTGACACTTGGGGAAACCTGGGACGCAACATTGGACGTGGACCCGGGTATTTTGAAATCGACACCGCCCTCGAGAAGAAAACGAACTTGAACGAACGCCTGGCCTTGGATTTTCGCGTCGAGGCGTTTAATCTGCTCAACCATCCGATCTACGGTGACCCGGATTCCGATGTCTCGGATGGACCTGGCGAGTTCGGGGTCATCACCAGCGAGCTGAACACGGGCGCCACCGGGATCGGCTCGTCGCGGCGCCTGCAGTTCATGCTCCGGCTCGAATTCTGACAGGTCGGAGTTGGCGCTCACTCTTTCGCAGGGGTGGGCATTCGTAGTGGGTTCGAGATCGAACGTAGCGCGGACCTCCGCCTTTGAGGTCCGCGGTTCTTCCCAAGGGGAAACCGCTAATCCTCATGGCTTAGTTTTATACCCCGGTTCAGGCAGGTGAACGTAGCACGGGCCTCCGCTCTTGAGGTCTGCGGCTCTTCCATGGTGGAAACCGCCAATCCTCAGGGCTAAGTTTTACACTCCGGTTAGGCGGGTGAACTCAAGGAAGAACCGCAGACCCCAAAGTTGGGGGTCGGCGCTACGATCAGTCTCGATGCGGCGCGCGTCCGCTGGAACGCGGTGATCCATGCCCACGCCGATTTCATTTCCACCGACCAATATGAGATCGTCGCCGGCCTCATCCGGGCGGATCACTGACCAAAGGAGAAACTACGTCGTGCCTAAATTCACTCGCCGGAAATTTGTGCAACTCATGGCAAGCCCGTTGCTGTTTTTGCTGGCAACTAGCGCCGCCGCCGCCGCGCCTCCGCCGCCTGGGGGCGCCGACTTCCGAATCAGCGATAGCGACCTCTCGCACCCCCTGCGGATCATCGCTTACGGCGACATGCGCTTTACCGATCCCGCCCAGGTTAAGGCGACAAATCCCAAGGTGCGGAGATGGTTGGTGGAACAAGTTGCGGCGGAAAAGCCCGACGCCGTGCTTCTTAGCGGCGACGTACCCTGGCATGGCGGGAACGCAGGCGATTACGATGAATATCGCCTCGAGACCCGCATCTGGCGAGACGCGCACCTGCGCATTTATCCAGCGCTCGGCAATCACGAATTCTCCGGCCACACAACCGAGCAGGAATGTCTTGAGAACTGGTGGAATGCTTTCCCCGAGCTGCGCGGTCGGCGGTGGTATTCCGTACAGATTGGAAGTTCCGTCGACGTTCTCAACCTTGACAGCAACTCGTCCTTGTTGCCCGACAGCGAGCAGATCGCGTGGGTGAAAGCCCAACTCGCCAACCTGCCCAAGACAGTGCGCTTTGTTTTCCTCAACCTTCATCATCCGCCGGTTGTTGACGTGCAGGAGAACGGGGACCCGAGCCACAATGGCCGCCCGAACGAACATTATCTCGCCGAATTCCTGGCCAAAGCGCCGCAGAAGTCGCGCGTGCGCTTCATCGTGACCGCCGGCCACATCCATAACTACGAACGGTTCTTGCTCGATGACAATGTCTATTTGGTGTCAGGCGGCGGAGGCGCGGACCCTCGTCCCATTGTGCGCCTCCCCGCGGATCTTTATCAGGACCCCGGATTCCCCAACTACCATTACGTGAGATTTGTTCTGGATGGTCAAAGCTTGACCGGGACGATGGTGCGGGTCGCCGACCCCGACGCTGCCACTCCCGTCTGGCAGGAGAAGGACCATTTCGAAGTTCGTGCGGCCAGCATTGCCCATGCGGTTGGGCGATAAACTTGATGTGAGTTTTTCGCCTGGCAGGTTTGGCGACGGTTTGCGTCACCATTGCGAAGGTATTAATATGGGCCTGGTTTGGGAATCAGGAACCAACCTAGACTATGGCCGCCAATTCACGGAGGGTTTCATATGGGGTTGCCATCGCGATTCGTACTATTATATATCGGTTATTATGCTTATTATTACGGGAGCTCTAGGTCCCGCCATGGCGGCGGAGGGCGGGTACCATCTGCTGACCAAGTATCCCTTCGGCGCCGCTGAGGGAAGCACGCGGGAGTATTTCGATTATATTACGGTGGACTCCTCGGCGCGCCGCGTTTACCTGTCGCATGGCACGGAGATTAAAGTCATCAACGCCGATACCGGCAAGCTCATCGGCAACATTACCGGTTTGAAGCAGGACCATGGCGTTGCCATCGCCAGCGAGTTCGGCCGGGGATTCATCACCGATGGCGCGCAGGGAAAGGTGATCATCTTTGACCTGAAGACCCTCAAGGTGATGCGTGAGGTGAACGCTGACCATGACGCTGACTCGATTGTCT
Organism: uncultured Acidobacteriota bacterium; assembly: GCA_963808085.1. Lineage (GTDB taxonomy): Bacteria > Acidobacteriota > Terriglobia > UBA7540 > UBA7540 > Bog-366. The sequence continues at coordinate 94,892 of CAWEFC010000017.1, read as the reverse complement.
ACGATCCCGCCTCCAAGCGCGTCTTCGCCCAGGAAGGGGACCCCAACACCACCACGGTGATTGACGCCAAAACAGGCGAGGTCGTGGGAACCATCAAGCTCGGCGGGGCGCCTGAATTCGCTGTTGCCGATGGCAAGGGAACCGTCTTTGTCAATATGGAAGACAAAGACGAAGTCGTCGCCATCGATTCCCACACGCTCGCCATCAAGTCGCGCTGGCCAGTTTCCCCGGCAGGCAGGCCAACGGCTCTGGCGATGGATATCACCCACCGACGGCTGTTCAGCGCCGGCCGCAAGCCGCCGATGCTCGTCGTGATGGATGCCGACAACGGAAGTGTAATCCAGTCCTTCCCGATATCGGGGGGCGTGGATGCCGCCGCTTATGATCCGGAAACGCGTATGATATTCGCTTCCACGCGCGAAGGGATGGTCCACATCTTCCATGAAGACTCGCCCAATAAGTTCAGCGAGGTCGAGACCGTCAAAACCGAGGTCGGGGCGAAGACCATGGGGCTCGATACCAAGACCCATAAGCTGTTTCTGGACACCGCAGATTTTGGCGCACCCTCGGCCACAGGCCGATCCGGAGCGGCCGTTCCCGGAACCTTCCGGGTCTTAGTTTATGGCCGGTGAACACATCCCTGGTAATCGCATGTAGGAATTGATCGCTGGGCTGGTTCGGGCTGCAGCGTGGTGCTCCGCCGATCGTCCGCCATCCCCTGAAATGAACGTCGCTAATTCAGCGACACAACCTGGTCTCTCAATTTACTTCCCGAGGTGGACGACAATTCCAGCGGAATATTCCAGATCGTGAGCTATACCGCCAACAGGGTAGAACGCGCCAACGCTCGATTTTGAAGGAAGACCATAGGTGGGCGAGGTCATAACATGGTCTCTCACATCGACCCGGAGAGAAATGAATGGCATTAGCTTCATATCCACGCCGCCGCCATAGTTGACGCCGACCTTGTTGGCGGCGCCGAGCGTGACGTCCGAGAAGCCATCGAAAATGCCTGAAGGGGATCCCGGCTGGGAGAAATGGTCATACTCGCCACCAAAGGCCAGGTAGGGTCTGAGGCCAACGAACGCCTTGGGGGCGTGAGCGAGTAGGTCTCCACTGAATCTCTGGTCGTGGACGCCATACCCAAATTCCGCGGGGGTGCTGGTATTCGTGATCGCGAGGTTGTTCCGCAGGTTACTGTAGGACGCTTCCACCCCGACAAACCTATTCATCGAAAACTCGGCGCCTAAGGTCACTCCGCCGCCTGTCTTGTAAGAGGAACTGAACCCGGACCCGTTCACGCCATAGTCGCGCTTGTCGAAAAGCGAGGACACACTGCCCATCGCAAACACGCTAACACCCTGGGCACGAAGAACTGATGCACTCGCACATAACGCCGTGACGATGGCAAAACCTTGCATTAGTTTTCCAAGTTTCATTGAGCACCTCCTGTGAAGTTGTGATCTCAGGGGCACATCGATGGAGGGGTGCACCGCCGCCCCGCTAACGTGAAAAGCTCATCCGCCCAAGGTGGAGTACAGCCGTATGACACGGAGCCGAGCCGCCTGCCGTTCGCAGCTTATGTTGTAGCGATTGGGAGGACAGATGAAGATACTTGCAGCGCCCACGGGCGAGCCGGCGCCGATGAGCCGCCAGCCCGGTTGGACCGCACTCGTCGAGTCTGCCATCCGTCAGTCAGTAGCCTCCTGTTCAGACTTTTGATGCTCAGTCCTTCTCGAAAGGTTGGTCGAGTTGGCGTTGAAACGGCTCGGAAATCAGAGTCCGGGATTGGGGTTTTGAGCGGGCATGTGAGGCTTAAACTACTTTCGGTCAATGCCCGGAAGAGCCAGGCGTGAAAAGAACGCGTGGCTTGCCTCTCCTTCTCCGTGAAATCCGGCTGCCTCTGATATAGAATGTTTCCACAGCGGGTTGGAGTCTCAAATGCGGATCAGAATCATCAGAAGACTTGTTGCTGGGCTTGCCATTTTGATCCCGAGCGTGGGGCTAGCGCAATCAGATAGGCCCGTTTCGGACGGCTTGATCGCTCGCCTCTCTTACGCCAGCACTTACATGGTCAACTGGCGGCAAACGGAAGCCTCTCCGCACGTCTGCATCGCTTTGTATCGGAGCGGACATTACCAGGTCGTGCTGGAGAGGGAGAAGGGCACGGAGTTCCTTCAGGGCGAGCTCTCCAAAGATCAACTTCTGCATGTCACCAGGATGCTGGAAGATCTCGATTTTGAATCCAGTGAAGCGAGTTTGATTCGCCGCGGCTCCGAGTCGTTCGAGGCGGAGATTCACCATTCTGGCGAAACGGCGCGGTACGTTTGGATTGATCCGGACCACCAGCGCCCCTTTCCCAAGTCGGCGATCGATGTCGTGCACTGGCTGCGGAATTTCAAAGCAGCGGGTGCATTCCCCCTTCCCCACGGCGAACTCAATGAGCAACAGATTTGCCCGTCTGAAAAAGGTCCACTGCCGCTGACCGCAGGATTACGGCATGCGATGGACCCCGGCATGTGCGGGGGCCAACGGCCGTAGTCCCGCCCGGCAATGGAGTAATCCTTGGTCGAGGGAGCCACGAGGTTCGAGTTGCGGGGCCAAATTGCGATTAACCCGCAACCGGCGACGCCCGCGGAACTACGGCACAGGAACTCTCGGCGCGAGATCGACTGTTTCATCCCTCGCTCCCTCAATTAAACGTAAGCGATGCACTCGATTTCAACCGGAGAGCCGCCGGGAAGATCCTTCACCGCGACCGTCGTGCGTGCAGGGGGATTTGCGACGAAGTACGAGTGGTAGGCCTCATTCATGGCGGCGAAATTTGTGATGTCGGCAAGGAAGACAGTACACTTCAAAACCTTATCTATGGACGAGCCCGCGGCTTCCAGAACCGACTTCAGGTTTTCCAGGCACTGCTTCACCTGATTCCCGATCGGTCCCTCGACCACCTGGTGGGTCTTGGGGTCCTGGGCGCCGGAGCCGGAGAGAAAGAGGAGATTCCCCAGTTGGGTCGCAGGGCTGAAGAGGGAAGCGGACGTTAGTGGTTCGCCGGGCCTGGTGATGACTTTTTTCTGGGCTGCTGACTTGGCGGAAGCGGACGGCGCCAGGCTTGCTGCCCCCACCGCTGCCGTGGCAGCGATGGAGCCTTTTAGAAAGGAACGACGCGGGGACTTTGGATTGCGCATGGTGGACCTCGAGGGGAAAAGAATATGCGCCTCGCGCGGGCTGAACTCCACTTCGCCTATCGCGCCAGGTCGAGTTAGAAGCTATCACAATCCCATCCGTTCACAAAAGAGCGACGTGATGGGGCAGGGCCACGTCAAAGTCCGCGAAGTTTCCCCAGGCCCGGGGAAATGGAGGCGAGAGCAGCCAGGGCGGCGGAGAAAAAATAAGAGCACGTCCCTTTTTGCGTTGATTATCGGGCAGTCTGTCGGCCTCGACGCTAGGTTTGGAGGCCAACGTGCTGGCCTAATGTTTGGTTGAGTCAAATCGCGCACCCCCGGCGGGGTGGGGAAAGTCGCTTCCGCGGGCTGGAAGTCGCGAGAGGGAGAGACGCATTGGCCTCTTCGAAAGCCGGACAAAGAGACATTTTATCGATGCCAATCAAGCCCACTCACCAAAATAGAAAAGATGTTAAGAATTGAGGGTGGTCCTAGCAAGTTGATGAAAACAAACGGACAAATTTCGGACAAAATTGAGTATCCTAACAAGTATCTGAAAACAAAAGAGTTATAAAGCATTAGCTATTAATTATAGAAAGCAAAACCAGTTAGATCAATTTTTGACCCCAAGAACTCCCCGTTTTTCCATCTTATTCCCGCTATCCTGATAACTTGCAGAAAACAATTGCCTTATAGCTCAGGTCTTTCGTGTATCCGGATAAGTCTATGAAAAATAAGTCACTTCGAGGAGGGGCAAGCGCACCAAGGTTCGAAGTGATCTCAGGCTTCTCTTGTCGTATGGCTCGTTCGTGAGCGCGCCCATTTCCTTGACAGCCGCAGTCCAACGCGCTAGGTTCGGGGGTGATCATTAAATCAGATGATGGGGAGGCAGGCGGTGGCTTTCTTCTCGTTTCCGTCGTCGCGCCGAAAGTTTCTGGCGTCCGCGAGCTTGCTGTCCGGCGCGGTTACGGCCGCAGCGGGGCGTTTGATGGCATCTGCCGGATGGGGAAAAGGATCTATGACAACACCTGACATCTATGCGCGGCTCGGGGTGCGCACACGCATCAATGCCAAAGGGACTTACACGTACCTGACCGGTTCCTTGATGTGCCCGGAAGCGTCGCAGGCCATGGAAGAGGCGTCGCGTCACTTTGTGTACCTGGTCGAAATGCAACAGAAGGCGGGGGAGAAAATTGCGCAAATGCTGGGGGTGGAAGCGGCAATGGTCACTTCGGGCGCTGCCGGCGCCATTATGTTAGGTACCGCCGCCTGCCTGACCGGGAAGGACCCAAAGCGCATTTCGCAGTTACCCGACCTCACGGGGATGAAAAGCGAAGTGATTATTCAGAAAACGCATCGGAACCCTTTCGATCACGCCATTCGGAACACCAGTGTGCGCCTGGTGGAGGTTGACACCGAGGAAGAACTCGAGAGCGCCATCACTGAAAAAACTGCCATGATGTACTTCTTAAATGCGGCGCAAAACCAAGGGAAAATCGGGTTGGGAAAATGGGTGGAAGCTGGCAAGCGGCGCGGGATTCCCACATTTAACGATGCCGCTGCTGATGTGCCGCCGGTTTCGCATTTGAGTGATTACAACAAGATGGGATTTGATCTCGTCGCCTTCAGCGGCGGGAAGGGCTTGCGCGGACCACAGTCCGCGGGCCTCTTGTTGGGGAGAAAAGATCTGATCGAAGCGGCCATCCTGAACGACTGCCCCTACGAGGATACCATCGGCAGGCCGTGCAAGGTCGGCAAGGAAGAAATCGCCGGGATGTTTGCGGCGGTGGAACGTTATCTGCGAATCGACCACGAGGCGGAATGGAAGGATTGGGAACGGAAGATCGGAGCCATGGAAAAAATCTTGGCCTCGGTTCAGGGGGTGGAATTGGGCCGGTTTGTTCCTGACGTTGCCAATCACGTACCCCATCTTTATTTGAAATGGGATGAAAGCGCTTTGGGGATAACCAAGGCTGAGTGCGCGAAGCAGTTGCGGGAGGGGGAGCCGAGCATCGAGGTTCTCGAAGACGATTACCCCCATGGATTGAGCGTGACGCCGTTCATGATGAAGCCGGGTGAGGAGTTGATCGTCGCCCGGCGAATCAAAGACCTCCTCGATCAAGCCCGTGGAAGAGCCAGAGCGTAACGGGCCTCGCCTACTAACCTGCTAGTTGATCACTACCTAGACGCGCAAAGATATTCCAAAAGCTTGCGAAATGCCTCACCCCGGTGCGAGACGGCGAATTTTTCCGCCGGATGCATTTCCGCAAAAGTCTTGCGCAGCGGGGGGTAGAAAAAGTAAGGGTCGTACCCAAATCCCCCGGTGCCTCTTGGTTCATCGCTAATCATGCCTTCGGCACGGCCTTCCACGACCGTGAGTATCTGGCCGGCCTGTGCCAAGGCAATTACGCATACGTAATGCGCGGCTCGATTGAACGGTCCATGGGGCGTTGGAAAAGGGTCAGCTTGGGTGCGACGTAGGGCTTCGACCCGGTGCAGTTCAGCCAGTAATTTTTCGTTATTCTGCGCGTCGGTCGCCAGATCGCCGGCAAACCGCGCGGAGTAAATTCCAGGAGCGCCGTCGAGCGCATCCACCGAGATCCCAGAATCGTCGGCGAACACACGTTGCGGAGAGTACCGGCTGTAGTACAAGGCCTTCTTGCAGGCGTTTTCCTCAAATGTCGTTCCGTCTTCAACGCAGAGTGTCAGCTTATCGAAGCCAGGCAGAGTTTCAACCGTTATTCCGCGCGTCGCGGCAGCATCACGGAATTCCCGAAGCTTGCCGGGGTTGGAAGAAGCCAAGGAAAGTGACAAGTGACGAGTGACAAGTGACGAGCCAGAGCATTTCTCGGAGGACTTTGGGCCCCGGTCCTGGAGGCCGCGAGTTTGTGCCTCGTCACTCGTCACTGGGCACTCACCACTGGGTTCAGAATCGATTTTTGAACCTCGACCAAGTGCTGGATGGCCGGCCGAGCCAGGTCCACCAATTTAATAAGCTCTTCGGCCGTGAAAGTGCGCCCTTCAGCGGTGGCTTGGGCTTCCACCAGGTTGCCCGCGCCTGTCATCACCACGTTCATATCCACGTCGGCGCTGGAGTCTTCGGCGTAGCTGAGATCGAGCAACATTTCATCGCCGACGATGCCGACGCTGATGGCAGCCAGATAATCTTTCAGCGGATTCTTTTTGAGCGGACGCTGGGCTTGCAGCTTTTGCATTGCCAGGCCCAGCGCGACCAGCGACCCCGTAACGGAGGCGGTGCGCGTGCCGCCGTCGGCCCGGATCACATCGCAGTCGATCCACACTGTCCTCTCGCCAAGCGCCTGCATATCCACCACCGCACGGAGCGAGCGGCCGATCAACCGTTGGATCTCCATGGTGCGTCCGGATTGCCGGCCTCGGGTAGACTCACGCGCCGTACGGGCGCTAGTGGCACGTGGGATCATGGCGTATTCGCTGGTGATCCAGCCGCTGCCACTACCCTTTTGAAAGGGTGGAACTCCGTCGTCCACCGAGGCAGTGCAAATCACCTGCGTTTCGCCCAGACGAATCAGTGCGGAGCCTTCGGCGCTGGAAATAAAGTTGGGCACTATTTCCAGCGGCCGTAACTCGGTCGGTAGGCGTTGATCCAGCCGGATGAGCTTGCCTCCGGAATAAAGCAGACCATTCAGCACTCGGGGTGTGGGCATAGGACCTCAAGGATTGGATTTGACGCGAGCGAGATCTGGGGTGAAGGCGGCGGTCAGATCTGCGTGCCCGTCCAGCGTTTCCACTTCCTGCCCCTGGATGAGGAATCGTACCCGTTTCACCGAGGGGATGTTGATCGCAATGGAGTTTACAATAGAATAGATGGCCAGCGTTTCGCTCTGAATGCCGGGCTCAAAATCGCCGAGGATGTCATTCGACAAATCAAGGTACGCCGTGCCATCGGCGGCAAGAAACACGGCGCGCACAGTGGTGGACGCCGAAATGACATGGCCATACCCCTGGTGGGAACCTTCCGCCAACGCTAGCACGATTTGCCGCACGCGGTCGGCGTCGGCTTGCGCCCAGGTGATCGAACGGCTCTCGGGCAGAATCCTACCCTCGTCCAGGGCAGGAAAGTAAAGAGTTGCCAACTGCGTTGTGCCGTTGTTGGGCTGCAACGCAATTTGCTTTAACTTGGCACGTGCAGCCTCTTCCGCGCGCTGGGTGGGCTCGTGGAAAACGCGTTTGGCGAGCGAGCGCAGATAGAATCCTCCCACACCTAATCCCACGAGCATAATGACGAGAAGGATTTTGGCGCGGACCGTCACGGGCTAGTTGCCTCCCTTTTCAAAGTTGGCGAGCGCCTGCACGACGGCGCCGGCCACCTGTTGCTGAAGGGCGGGGTTGGTAAGGTCGGTGGCGTCGGCATCGGGCGCCAACCGGCCTAATTCGAGAGCCACGGCGGGCGCATTGACACTGCGCAAAGTGCGGACAGGCGCCGTCGTAGGCGGGTCAACCTCCACACCACTGATTGTTGCCAGTTGCTGCTGAAGGGCAAGGGCAAGCTGGAGGCTCGATCCCAGCCGCGCTTCCTGCGCCTGCCCCCACGGCACGAAAACCGAAGCTGAAGGCCCACCGACTTCCGTCACTTCGGCGGTCGGGGGCTGGAATGTGTAGAGGGTTATGCGGGGCGACGCCGCGCCCAGATCGCCGGCGTGAAAGGTTAAGAAACAAATAGCTCCTGAAACGTTGGCGGCCAGATCGCGCTGCTCATTCGTGACGTTCGCGTCGCCCCCTCTGCTCAACACCACGCGATACTTTTGGGTAGCCAGCAATGCCGCTCGCACTCGCCCCACGTACTGCGCCACCAAGTTCTTTTCCAGCACTCCGTCGCGGCTGTGGCCGCCGTTGTCATCGCCCCCGTGTCCGGCATCCAAAGCCACCACCGGAAGGGGCGGGCCCAGGGGCGTCGAGGGCGACTCCTCCGTGGCTTGCGGGGTCGGAGCTGCCGCTCCTGGTTGCGCAGGCGGCGTTGGCGGCTGCGACCCTGCCTGGGTCGCGCCCCCCTGGGTCTCTGGTGATGGAGGTTTTTCTATGTCCGCCAGCAGGATTTTACCGCCTTCGGCCGCGGCGGGGTAGAAATTGAGCCCAGCGGACGTGGGCGAGAGGATGAGTTTAGGTACGCCATCCTGATCGTCATAGTGTAGTTCGCTCAGGTACGGATTCTGGAAATGATAGGACGGCTCCATGGGTTCCATAGGGTGATCGCCCAAGAACAACACCCACTTGCCATTGCTGGAAGCCGTTTGCACGGCGACCTTGTCCGTGAATTGCACCGTCAGGCGGGCCCCGTTGGCGATGGGGTCCACACGAACCGTGAAGGATGCGGGCTTGACGTCACCGATAAAAATACGGTTTGTGCCTTCCTGATATTCCACGGTCTGATGGGTTAGACGGGGAACAACGGTGGTCAGGAAATCCACCGGCACCATCCACAGGCCGTTCGTCAGATGCACGGGTTGGTGAAGATCGGAGTTCTGCTTGGCAATTCGAATTTTCGTATCGTCCTGCCGCAGCTCGATTTGTGTCGAGTTGAACCAGACGATGAGAGAGTTCTTCTTTTCCTGGATCCCGTCGACCTTTCCTACCATATTCAGTACTTGGAGCAGAGGGAGGTATTTGGCGTTCCCAACACTCTCCACGGGAAGCATGTGGTGGCCGGAGGGAAGGTAGAATACGAAATTATCGCTGCGGAGTTCACGTGCCGGCCAAAAGAGAGCCGCGAGGCCAAGGACACATATTGCGGGCACAAGCAACCGGGAGCGGGAAAGTCGCCGGGGAAGGGAAGCAGCCAATTCTTCGTCACCTTCGCGCCTTGGCCGTGGCACACCGGGTATGAGCATTCGGTTCAAACGGTAATTCTATAAGAATCAGCCGAGGGCGGCAATGAGGTTTGGAAGAGAGCCGCGAGCGGAGCCGCGTCCTCAGACTGGTTTTCGGGCTCGGAAGCGGAATCTCGTGGGCTTGGCTTCGACGAGGATCTCTTCAAATCCCGCCGCCTGAAGACGCCCTTGGAAGGTCGCTGGATTGATTGGAACCAGCGTGTCAAAAAGGTGAATCAATTTCATATAAATGCTGGTGAGGCCGTCCGTTCCCGCCACCATGCCGCCCGGTTGAAGCACGCGGAAAATTTCGCCAAGCAATTTGTCCTGCAGTGCGGGAGAGGGCACGTGATGCAGCATGGTGAAGCACAAGGCCCCAGAGAATTGGGCGTTTTCGAAAGGCATCGAAGTTGCATCGCCCTGAATAACTGTCACATTGCCGCCATGCATTCTGGCCGCGAGGGAGTTTGCCAGTCCCGAATCGATTTCCAGAGCGGTAAGGGCGGCGACGCGTGAGCGCAGAATGTCCGTCGTGAGGCCGGGTCCGGGTCCCACCTCCAGGACGTTCGACCCCAGGGTAACTCCGCCGAGAACCCAGGGCACGACATTCGCTTCAAGCTCCTTTCGCCAACGCTCCGAACGGCACAGCCAGTGGTGAATTCGATTCATCCAGTCAATCCTCCCGGAAGCAGCATACACCCATCCGCATTCAGGCGTAGGGCCGGCTTCCAGCCGGCACCTGGAGTTTCTACTTTTCGGATGTGGTGTCGCTGCTCCGGCCCCATCACAGCCCATCTCCAGAAGCACGGTTAGGGCGTTTTACGTTCTAGTGGATTGTTCCAGTATCCGAGGCGCGGACCTATTTTATAGGTCCGCGGTTCCTCCCCCGGTCATATCGAAAATCCCCTGTCCAAAGAACAGGTCTGCGCTACCCTCCTTGCTTGGCTCATGCCCTGACGACGGCGAGATGGGACATTGTCTGTCAGGTCCAGGGAATATCTGATTCCTATATCTGGATTTCAGGAGGAGGCCTCGGCAATTGCCTGCAGAACACTCAGGAGGTATCGACCCACCTGCTTAACCTCGGTCTCCATCCGAAGTCGCTGCGAGACGAGTCTAAACCAGTCATCCCGTGACTTTGGCCGTCTGAGCATCAACTCTTCAAGGAGTTCATCACGCAGGAGGCGCTTCTCGGGCGGCGAGCTTGGAAACTCCGTGTCGATCTCATGGCGGAGGCGAATCAAGGCTTGGCGTAAGGACTCGGTACGGGCCTGCTTCGTCTGTTCCATCCGATAGTCCGGGTCAGCGGCGAGAATCTCCTGGACACGCCTCATTAGCCGATCGATTTCCGCGGACCGACTTTTGAACCAATCGGTTGACCAGATGCGATGAATCTTCCAACCTAAATTGACTAGGATTTCTTCGCGCAGTCGGTCTCGGTCACGGGCGGAGCGACCTGAATGATAGCTCGCACCGTCGCATTCGATGCCCAGCAAGTAGCTGCCGGCTTTCGTTGGATGCTTCACTGCCAGATCAATGAAGAATCCAGCGACTCCAACTTGAGGAACCACTTCGAAGCTCCTTTCTTTGAGTACCGCACCGACGCAGCGCTCGAAGTCGTTGGTTGCCTGCTGGGAACCTTCGTCCGCGGTCTCCAAAATTCCCGAACGGGCGAAAATCAGGTATTGTTTGAGCGCACGCAGCCCCCAGGCGCTGCCTGGGCCTGTCTGTATCTTGTCCGGCTCAAGCGAACTAAAGACCTCCGTACGTTTCTTCGCCCTCGTAAAGAGCACGTTTAACCTTCGGTGCCCGTTTGCCCCGTTTAGAGGGCCGAAACGCTGATACTGGTTACCCCGCGCGTCAGGGCCGTACGTTGCAGAAATGAAGATAACATCACGCTCATCACCCTGCACGTTTTCAAGATTCTTCACGAAGAAGGGCTCGGACCCGCTATTCATTTTTTCCTGATATGCGAGTGCGAAAGGCTCAGAACGCAAACGTTGATCTAGCATCTCTTCAATGAGCTCCCCTTGCTCGAAGTTGAGAGTTACGACACCTAGGGATTCCTCCGGTCGGCGCTCCATGTGATCCATCACCGCATCGACCACGTTGGCGGCCTCGCGGGCGTTGCGACCGTTTTCAAACATGCCGCCTCGGACCGGATGGTACTTGACGCCGAGATCGCTCCGTTCATGATATGCCGACGGAAAGATCACCAGATCTCCCTGGTAAAACTCCTTGTTTGAGAATGCAATCAGGCTGTGGTGCCTCGATCGGTAGTGCCACCGGAGGCGACGAACAGGTTGATACAACGTACTGGCAACGTCGAGGATACTCTCTCCCTCTTCCGCCCCGGTTCTCGTCTGGTCGTCGTCTTCGGTTTCAGCGTCCATTGCGGCGCGTTGAAAAAAGGTAGTCGGAGGCAACTGTTTCGGGTCTCCAACAATAACCATCTGCCCTCCGCGAGCAAGCGCACCGACCGCGTCCTCCGGCTTAAGCTGAGAAGCTTCATCCATGACGATCAAGTCAAAAGAGAGTTCGCCCGGAACCAGGTATTGAGCGACTGATAAAGGCCCCATCATGAAGCAAGGTTTCAAAGCAAGCAAAGCGCCACCGGCCCGGCGCATCAACTGCCTAATTGGGATGTGACGTCTCTGCTTGTTGATTTCATGGATTACCAGTGCTAAGTCAGTCCAGAAGCCGACCGGACCGGACTGGCTGCCGGAGGGGATGTAGCGATGGTCGATTATTGCGGCCACCCGTTGTCTGTACAACGCAATTGTCTCCCTATCCAATCTCGCGAACTGTTTGCGGGTTTCAGACGTGGTCAATCCGGCCATGCCCGAGAGAGCCGGCCGCTCAGCGAAAATACCACGAGCCAGCGAGTCATAGAAGAGAAATCGGAAGGCCGGCACTAGATGATCGGCTTCCATCCGTCGTGCGTCAGCCAAAGCGGTGAGCTTGGAGGTTTCCTCCTCCTTGCTCTGAACCCGGACGCGAAGGAAGTGTACCCACTGAGGGAGCTGATCCCGGGATTCGAGAGATCTCGTGCATATTTGGAAACAGGTATCCAAGGACCCGGCAGGGCCATTCGCCAACCAAGTCTGTGACTGAGAGAGCTCGCGTATCGCTTCGACAGTTTTACTCAACTCTTCGAGTCCAGATACTGCTTGAGCAAGCCATGAGCGAAGTTGGGCCAGACGTTCACTTTGATTTTCAGAGAGGATCCAGTTAACGGCGGCGGGCGGCGCCCCCGATTCGACTATGCGTTGAGCAAAGCGGTCCGCTTGCTCGATCGGCTCCAACTCCGTGCGCAAACCGTGGAAATCACTGCCAAGAAGTTTCTGCGGCACTCCTTGGGCATCGACGCGTGATGTTGCAAGTCGGTACCGGTCCCTTGCCGACAAGGCCATAGGAATTTGTGATAGGGGAGCATCTTCCCGATATCCAGCGGCTGAAACGCCATTAATAATGGTCTCTATCGTAACCATGACCGTTTGGAGATTCTGGAGCGCCGAAGATAAGGGTTGTGAAGTGGAACCGGCTAAGGGGAAGTTCGTCGAGACGGCCTGAAGAACCGTCTGGACACCCGATAAGACCTCTCGTTCCTTGCTCTGCGATACCAGACTGCTCCGCACTGCTTTGAGTCGATCTGACCTCCCTCTCAAAAGCAAAGTGCGAAACGGTTCAGCAGAGCGTTCGTGCTCGGGTAGTCCCGCGAACACTTGTTCGTACCACCCAACGATGGTTTGGATTTCGCCCCAGTTAGTTTCCGCACCCTTGAAATAAGAACCGAACGTACTCCGATAGAGGGATTCGCGCTCGAAACGTGTTCGCTTCTGCAGGTATTCACCGAGCGTTCGCAGCTCCCGTGCAATCTCCCGTCGGTGGCGCTTGTTTCGACAAGTGGCAAGTTTCGCATAACTCCGTTTTGCTGCGCGGACGCTACTGCTGAACAGGATTTGGAGAATGCCTGCATCCTCCAGCGTCTTGGCGTGGCTGAATAATTCCGCGGCACAATCGGGATCTGTGGTGGCGAGATTGAAAACTGAACTCAAATCCGACGCGAGGGCATTGATCCTTTCGCTCTCTTCCGTGGCGGCTCGGAGGATCGGCGGTATCCCATCGCGTTCCAGAGATTCTGAACGGAGGTGCAAAACAGCGATGGGAGCGTTGTCCAAGAGCCTGACACAGCACAACAAGAACTCTATGGAGCGGGTGTCAAACTCCACTTCACAACCCAGAAGAGACTTCATCGCCGTCATCGAATTCTGGGCCTCGGATAGCTTTTGGTATGCGGTCTTAAGGTTCAGGAGCAAGCTCCGTAATTCCTTGACCGTGTCGTCAAGGAGGGCCAATCGTCCCAGCATCTCAAAGGCGTCCGTTAGAACCTTCGCATCACTTGCCAGGAACTCTTCTACGTTAATTGCAAGACGTCCAACCGCTTGGAGAGCGTCACGGGCGACCCTCACATCTTGCACAAACAGACGCACTTGCCCGAGAACCTCGATCTGGAGGCAAGCTGCTAACAATCTCGGAGTTGAGATCGGCACGTCTTTTGGCAAACAGTCTAGCAGCGCTTTCATTCTGTCAATCTCGCTCAAGCGCCGGGCTAGCACTATTCCAGCATGTGACTCGATTGCCGCCGCGAGTTCGAAAATTGGCGTAATTCTGCCAAGCGCATCGGCGAGAAGATCGAGGAGCCGTTCTTCCTGTTCAAATGACAGGGGTGTATCCAGCCAAACCCAAGGGTGTTGGACTAGGTCAGGACTAATCTGAAGCACGGCGCTCAGATGCTGCGCATAGCCGGACAAAAAATCTTCTTTGTGGTCATACTGTTCGCGTGTGAAACCGAGCGCGTTCGGTACGTTTCCGGCTAGTGTGAATGGCAGTTCTCGCTGATACCGATCACGCGCCCACAAGATTTCGAATACAGTGGCATCAAACGGTTGGATTCTGCGGTTAATCTCCGCGGCATATTGTGTTAAAAACTGTTTCTTTTTTTCAAGCTCGGCGAGCATGTTTTCCAGTTCTTTAGGTTCCCGGAATCCCCCCTGGACCTTAAGGCGGTCCGCCAGATCGTTCAGCAGAGCGTGCTTCTTAGTTTTGTTGCTGTGCAACTCGAGGCAAAATATTCCCAGCCCTGCTTCGCCCAATCGTTTCCGGACAACTTGAAGGGCTGCCAATTTTTCCGCCACGAAAAGAACTGTTTTGCCTTTCGCCAGCGCCGCTCCAATGAGATTCGTAATCGTCTGTGACTTGCCGGTGCCGGGTGGACCCTCGATTACAAGATTCTGACCTCGGAGCGCATGGATTAAGGCACTGTGCTGCGAGCTGTCAGCATCAAGAATTAATTGGGGGACTTCGGGCTTGAGTTCAGGAGCATCAATAGCAAACTCTTCGGCTTGCGTGACGGTGTCGCTCTTTCTGCCTTCGAACAGTTCCTTTACGAGAGGATGTCTAATAATCGCGGGCCACGTGGTCGGGTCCAAATCCCGGTACATGAGAAGTTTGCCGAAGCTGAGCAGCGTTAGGGTTACCTGGCGCCTAATTCTCCACCGGCGCTTTTGTGGAAATATAGGTTGAAATCGAGCTAAATACTCCTCGAGGGTATCGTCTCCATCCAGTACCGGAATCTCGAGCCCGAAGTCGCGGCGCATTCTCTCGACAAGGGACAAGTTTGTCGCGAGGTCCTCGCCCGAGTACTCGATTGCGCATTGGAACGCGGCACCTCGCCCTGCGCTGCGGTCGAGAGAAACCGGTACTGTCAGCAAGGGAGCAAACCTCGATTGGTCTGAATCCTCCGACTCGTACCATTCGAGAAAACCCAGGACCAGATACAGCATATTTGCCCCGGACTCCTCGATGGCTGTCTTCGCTGCGCTCCCTATTTTCCTGGTGAGCGTTTCAAGGTGCTCGACATAGTGGAGCACCGGCAGTGTTGTTTCATCGGCGACCTCCCCAACATCGTCCAGATCGAATGATGTCGGCCAGCCGATTGACTTAGCGTGGTCGACGGCGCTCGGCTTTTGGTCCGCATTCCGATCGGGCTCCGGGACAGGCAGAAAGACCAGCTTTTCCCCTTCACTCAGGCGATGAAATACGACGTTTGGATTTACGCCTACCACCCTTAGCGACGACGCGCTCGTGTGCCTGAAGTTCAGGAGGCGATTCCTGCTGGTGAGGTCGAGAAGGCGGGTTCGGATTTTCTCCAGGCCGGCCTCAGTACTTTTGGCGAGAAATTCGGGGCTCAAATGCACGGAAGCTGTCGGGCCGTCAGGCACTTTGGTCTCCTCCGAAGATCACCACATGACCGACCAATCACGGCATGCGCTTCGCCGCTAGCGGCCTGGTAGAACGTCAGGGCCGTTGGGGCTTGGTAGGACTCGAAAAACCGATTGGCTTTCTGGGCTTTGCGGGCGGTTCCATTAACTGCCGGATGGCCTCAAACACGACCTTGAACTTGGCGTCGTAGTTGGCCTCCAAGTCATTGAGTCGCCGCTCGAGATCGGCATGCGCAGCCAGCATTTGTCGCAACCGCACGAAGGCGCGCATGATTTCGACGTTGACCAGCACGGCCCGCTTGCTCCTGAGCACGCTGGAAAGCATGGCCACGCCCTGTTCCGTGAAAGCGTAAGGAGGGTACCGCCGGCCGCCCCACTGACTTGAGGTGCCAAATTGGCGCCTCAAGCTCGCAAACTCGTCGGAGGTGAGTTGGAGCATGAAGTCCCCAGGAAACCGATCGAGATTGCGCCGAACGGCCCTGGTTAACGCTTTGGCTTCGACCCCGTAAAGCTCGGCCAAATCGACATCCAAGATCACCTTGTGGCCGCGAATCAGCAAAATGTGGTCCTCAATTCTCATCGAGGAAACGATAGCGACCTTGGAAGTTGCCACCATGCAGCCCTTCTTGAGGCGCCGAAGTGGCGCCCACGCCGCGGTTTAGGTTAGGTAAAGACAAATCACAAGTTTCGAGTCGACTTCGCAGCGAAGCTTGAAACCGGAGAGGAATTATACAACTCAATATGGCACCGCACTACAACAAGTGCCGTGGTGTGCAGTCAGAAAGTACTTTTCGCGAACAAAAGGGCGGCCACTTGGCAGTTTTGTCGCCAAACCGTCGTTCTATTACTTTGGGGGAGGGATGTGAGGGATGGCGCGGCCCAACGCACATTCCGAATGTAGAAACTCCAAGGAACGGCTTCCAGCCGGCACCGGAGCCGCCAAGATGGCGGCGCTACGGCAAAATCAGAACACTACCAGAATTGGCATGCGTGCAGCGACCGAGGCAAGGGGCTTATCGATGCGCCACGCCTTCAAGTCCCGCGCGATTTTGAATGACCAAGTGCCGGCCTCGCGCGCTCACCAACTGCTCGCGGCGAAACGAACTGAGGGTGCGGCTGATGGTTTCCGGCGAGAGTTCCAAGACTTCGCTAATCTCCAGCCGGGACAGCGGCAGAGTTAAGTTCACGGTGCCGTCGGTGTGATGGGCGTCGCTGGTAATGAGGGAGAGAATAAACGTTGCCACTTTCATGCGGGCGTCCTTAAAGCTCATGTCGGTAACCTGAGTACGGACGCGTTTCAGTTCTCCCACCAAAAAGCGCACCATGCCGATGGCAATTTCCGGATTGGTCCGCAAATAGCCGGCGAATTCATCGCGCGGGGCGGCGCAAATCTCGCAGTCACGAAGGGCGACGGCGGTGAGGGGGTATGAGGCATCCGTGAGGGACTCGAGTCCGAACAGCTCGCCTGGGAACAACACCGCGGTTATGCGGTCTCTTCCATTTTCCAGGGACTTTACCACTTTCACCAAACCAGAGTGCAGGGCGAAGAGATGTTGCGCAATGCCTCCCTCGAAGAAAAGGATCTGATTGCGGCGATATCGGGCAGGTCGAAAAACGCAGCCTAGCGCCTGGATCTGTTCACTCGACATGTTGTGAAACATTGAAGTCTTCAATACCGGGCAGTTCGCGCATCCGGGTCCCATGGCGTTCTCCTCTTAGGCGCTGGTTCGCCGACCTCCTTCCATTGGCGGAGGCCAGCCGCACTCCATTCCTAGGTTAGATTGGTTCTACCTCTAGGTTCTATTGTTCGAGGTATTGAACTCATCCCCAGGCGGTCCCAAACAACAATACTTCCCCCTCCGCGCCTGTTCCTGGCACGCAGCGAGACTCCATTCGTCCTAAACAAATACATCGGAGCAAATCAGGCTGCCTGGGCCATCCCCAGCTCGGAAAAATGACCCACAAACGGTCGGGTCAGCCTGGAGAAATCCGAGTAGCGCATGCGGATACAGTCTTCGTGAGTTCCCGCACAGAACAGAATCTTCTCCGTACTCGCCACCGCTCGGTCTACCCAAACATCTATTCCGTACAGATTGCCGATGGGCGGTACCGCGCCAAGGTCGCAGTCGGGAAAAAGGCCGACCAGCTCACGCTCTACGAGCATTTCCAGTTGATTCGCCTTCAGGGCCGACTTGAGTTCCTGAATATTCAACCGGTGTGATGCCGGTATAACCACTAAAACGGTCTTACTGTCCCCTTCAGCTACCACCGCCTTCACGCACTTCTTTCCCGACACATGGAGAGAATGTGCAACCTCCTGTGCGGTAAAGGCTTGAGAGTGGTGAAGCGTCTCGTAGGGGACGTTCTGGGAGTCCAAGTAGTCGCGGATCCGTTGCGGAATGGCCATCTGCCCCTCCTTGCAAAACGAATTACGACACTTCCCTAAGAAAACACAGGGCAATCGCCCTGCCACAGTCGCCCCTATTCCGCGTTCGAGGAGGGGTGGCGCTCGGACCGATAGCCGTTGGTAGCCGTTTGTTTTGTGATATTTGTCAATTTCCGTGATTCGCTAGGAATTTGGGGAGGGTGAGGTTTGACTCTTGCTCCGAGTCGTTGCGAAATTCAACGCATGATGTGCGCGAATTTTATCTCTGTGGTTTGTCATGCGGTGGTGAAGCCCGACAGCACCGAGCCCAGCCGATTGGCAGGTCCAAAGTGGGCAGAATGCCCGGGATCCACCCCCGGCTGCTCGCTGCCGGCGGTGAGCCCCGCCGCTCCTATTCGGCGCGCAGAGTATCGGCGGGATTGATGCGGATCGCGCGGATTACCGGCGGCAGCGCAGCCAGTAAGGCCGCCGCAATGATGGTCAGCGCGGGAAAGGCCAGCATCCTTGGGTCCGAGGGCTTCACTTGGTAGAGCAGCGTTTGGATATATCGCGCGGCAGCGAATCCGAGCACGAGGCCAGCAATTGCCCCGGTAAGGACCATGGAAAAGACGTCGACGGTCACGCCTTGCACCACATTCCCGGCTCGCGCGCCTAGCGCCAACCGAATGCCGATCTCCTTGCGTCGCTGAAGCACGGAATAGTCGAGCACGCCATAGAGGCCGACGCCGGCAAGTAGCAACGCAACCACTCCAAAGAAGAACGCCAGCCTGGCCAATAGCCGTTCGCGGACGGTTTGCGACTGGTCGATTGACGTTTGCGTGCGGATATTGCTCACGCGGAATTCGGGCCGGGCGCGAGGCACCTCGCGGCGCAGAATCGACGCGAGCGCCATGGGGTTTGCGCCGACCGTGCGCACGATGAACGTCCCCTGGCCTATCGGCTTCAAGGCGCCCTTGGCATCGACGGAGTCAAACGGGAAATAGGCTTGAGGCAAGAAGGGCTCGTGAATGTCGCGATAAGTTACGTCCCCAACCAGGCCCACCGCCTCAAAGCGAAGACGTGTGCCCCCACTGAACACCACCTCGAATGCCTTCCCAACCGGATCCTCGCCGTTGAAATACGCCTTTGCAAATGCCTGGTTGACGAGCGCGGCACCGGGATAGGTGTCGCCGGGGAGGAAGTCCCGGCCGTCGATAAGGGGAATTCTCATTGCGTCGATCCACTTCGGTGAGGCCTGGAGCAAATGGACTTCAACCCCGCTGGGGGGTGCGCCGTTGACCGAAACCGAATTGTTCCAACTATACCCGCTGAGCAGCGGCCCGCTGGCAATCCCCACTGTTTCCACTCCCGGCACGGTGCGCAGATGTTCCGCCACTTGATCCCACAAAGCCACCGGCTGGGGGCTGACGGTGACCGTATCGAGAGTAAGAACCCGTTGGGGGGAAAATCCGGTAGGCCGGTTGGACAACCGCTGGAAGGTCGCAACGAACAGGCCGGCGACGAAGAGCACCAGGAAACAGAATGCCGTTTGCACCGCGACGAGCGCGTGCATCAAGCGCCGCCGCGAGTGCGGGTCTTCTCCGCCTTTGAGCGCGCTCACCGGTTTAACGTCCGAGGCGCGCAGCGCCGGCGCCAGGCCGAACAGCAACATAACCCCAACGGTCAGCACCAAGCCGAACCCCACCACCCGCCAATCGGCAGGAAGGAACAGGCGCGCGGGGTTTTCGGGCGGATTGATCATGCCGACGACGACCGGCGCCGCCCACCAGGCGAACGCCGCGCCCAGAGCGGCGGCGAGGAGGGCCAGCCAGGCGCTCTCCACCAGCACCAGTTGCACCAGGCGCGCGCGTCCGGCCCCAATCGAGACTCGCAGCGCCATCTCGCGCGCCCGCGCCGATGACTGTGCCGCCATCAGGTTGGCGACGTTCGCGCACGCGATCAGCAGCACCAGCGCCACCAGCACGCCGAGAGCTGCAAGCGACGTGCGGTAGTCGCTCTGCAGGTCGGACTCGCCCGCCGCCGCCGGCTCCAGCACGACCTTCTGACTCAGGAACGCGTCCATGAATTCCTTGGACATACTGCCGAAGCCTTTTGCCCGTTCTGCCTCAAAGGCGCGGGAGGTAGCATCCAGCTTGGCGCGGAGAGGTTCCATGGCAACTCCGGGCTTCACCCTCGCGATGGTCCGCATCCATGTCCAGTCTGGGCGCAGGACTCCTGGATGCATCATGGTAGGCAGGAAGATGTCGATCACCGTGCCGGGCTCGGTTCCGGTGAAGCGCTCCGGACCCACGCCGATGATTTCGTACAGGTCATTGCCGATGCGAAAAGTCCGGCCAATCACCTTGGGATCTCGCCCGAAGCGGTTCGTCCAATAGTCGTACGAGAGTACCGCGTAGGGGTGTGCGCCGGGCTTCAAGTCGTCGCTTTCGATGAAGAGCCGCCCCGCCGCGGGCCGAAGGCCAAAGTCGCTAAACATCCACCCGGAAACGTACTGCCGGTAGGCCTTTTCCATCTCCGCGTCTGATCCGTAGGTCAGGTCGGTGCGGTCGGAATAGGAGACAGCGATTAAATCGGCTTGGCCCTTTGCCGCAGCGCGCATCAGAGCGAAATCCGGGTAGGCCCAACCATCGAACACTGCGGGTTTTCCGTCGGGGCCGGTTGCCTGGCGAACCAGAGCGTATAACTGTTCAGGGTCCGACACTGGCAGTGGCCGCAGCAGCAGGGCGTCGATCAGCCGGAAGGCCGAGGTGCATGCCCCGATCCCCAGAGCCAGCGAAAGGATGGCCGCGGCGGAGGTCGCCTTTCTCTTCTTGAGCTGCCGCCAACCGAAGATGGCGTCGGCGCGCAGCGAATCGAGCCAGGCGACCAGGCGGACGTCGCGGCTCTCCTCGCGCAGTCGTAGCGGGGAACCCAGCGCTCGCCGCGCTTCCGCCGGCTCCCGGCCTTCCGCCAAGGCTTCCTCGACGTGGCCTTGGAGCTCTTCATCGATTTCCCGGTTCAGGCGATCACCGCGAAACATATTGGCAACGCGGGACCAAATGGACATCTCAGGCCATCCTCAGAACACGATTTACCGCGAAGGTGACTGCCTGCCAGCGCGATTCGACCGCGGCAAGCTGCTTCTTGCCCGCCGGCGTCAGTTCATAAAGACGCGCGCGCCGCCCGGTTTCCTTGGTGATCCATTGGGCGCGAATCCAGCCGGCTTCTTCCATCCGGTGCAGCGCCGGGTAGAGCGAGCCTTCCTCAATGCGCAGAACCTCATCGGACATGTTCTGCACCGCCGACATGATGGCGTAACCGTGCAGGCGCGGGCGGCGCGAGAGGATCTTTAAAACCAGTAAATCGAGCGAACCTTGCAGAGAATCGGGCTTGGGCATACTCAGACCTCGTAGTATATAGACGTCTATGCATGGGATAAGTTAGCAGAGAATTGAGGGGAGTGTCCAGGGGGGAATTGGCAGCGCGGACCTGTCTTTTAGGTCCGCGGCTCTCCACCGGCGGTCGAGGGTCCTCGTCCGGGCTGGCGTCACGCCGCGCGATGGCGAGGTAAACTCGCCGCTACGTCATGCCCTCCTCGTAATCCCACGCGAGAATGAAGACACAAAAACTCACCACGGAGACACAGAGGGCACGGAGAGAAGACCCAAACAAGACCGGCGGGCCAGCCACCCCATGGACCGTATCATCCATTCCCCGAGCGCAGCGGTCTTTCTCTGTAACCTCCGTGCCTCTGTGGTGAGGCTCTTCTTGGCGGTTCGATTCCTGCCCCAGCGGTAGTAACCGGCGTGAGCTGCACGCGTGGCCTCATGCGATTCCGACTTTATAGCCGCATTGAACATCATGTCAGTTCTGATAGCTTTCCTCTTGACAATGACTAGGTCCAGGTGCTAGGATCAAAGCCTAGACCCGCATGACGGACGTGCGAGGCTGTTGACCTCGCAAGCGGTCGGGCGTCAACCCCAGGAGAATCACTAGGGGGCTGGGTATATCCGGGGTTGGCTTCCGGGCAGGTCCTTCACGCCTGGCGCTCATACCTAACCGGATTGACTGCTTGTCGACAACCAGAGAATCGGATGGCTTTAGGCACTTGGGAAACCTTGTCGGTTGTGCCAGATCGATCGAACGCCCTTCGCCGGTTTTGGACGTTGCGACCCAGGAGAACATGGCGGTACTCGCGAAAATGGAGGTTCATCCGGGGATATTGATGAAAACAAAGAAAGGCAGGTTTTAGGTGTCAGGTGCTAGGTGTCAGGACGCGGGTAGGGCAAGGGCTCGTCGAACCAGAGAGAATTGGCCCCAGAGAAAAGTGCGAGAAATGAAGGTTCATCCGGAGATGTTGATGAAAACAAATGAAGCCAGGTTTCAGGTGTCAGGTGCTAGGTGTCAGGGCGCGCATCGGGCGCGCTCGGTGATCCAGGGAGGGTTAGCCGCCGAGAAAAGTACGGAAATGAAGATTCATCCGGGGATGTTGATGAAAACAAAGAAAGGCAGGTTTTAGGTGTCAGGTGCCAGGTGTCAGGGCGCGCGTTGGGCAAGGGCTCGTCGAACCAGAGAGAATTGGCCCGAGAGAAAAGCGCGAGAAATGAAGGTTCATCCGGAGATGTTGATGAAAAAAAGGATGGATGAACGGGCAACGAGGGCCAACCATGGGGCTCTGCCTTGAACAATCGTTTAGGAAGTGATAAATACACTCTGCCCATCCGACTCGACTTGCCGACCGGCGGGTTTACGCTTCCGAGGTGAAAGAATGTTTTCCCGCATAACAACGTTCATTTCCGTTTTCATCGTGCTGCTCGTGGGTCTGCCCGGCAGCATCTCAAACTCCCAGACGATCAATGCCGATTTACTGACGCAGGAATGGAAGGCGGGATGGATCCGGCATCCCAGCGGTTCTTTTCGCGAGTTCGGCGTTTACCATTTTCGCAAGAGCTTTACGCTCGACGCCGTTCCGGCACATTTTGTGGTTCACGTAAGCGGAGACAACCGCTACGAGCTCTTTGTGAATGGCCAGCGCGTCGCGACCGGCCCGGCGCGCGGCGACCTGAAGCATTGGCGCTACGCGACGCTGGACATCGCCCCGAAACTTCAAGCGGGGAAGAACGTCCTGGCGGCGGTGCTCTGGAATTACGCCGAGCTGGCTCCCATGGCGCAAATGACGAATGAGACCGGCTTCATCCTTCAAGGCGATGGCACGGACGAAGCGGTGGCAAACACGGACACGTCGTGGAAGGCCTTCAAGGACGAGGGCGCGCAAGCCATTTCGTACACTTCGCGCGGCGATCTCGGCTATTTTGTTGTGGGGCCCGGCGAGCGCTTGGAAGGGTCGCGTTACCCTTGGGGCTGGGAGAAACCTGACTATGATGATTCGGCATGGGTACAAGCGGAAATTGCCGCCCACGCCGGCCCCCGCGGCGCGCAGGACTCTCCTTCGCGCTGGTTCCTGATTCCGCGCAACATCCCGCTGATGGAGGAAACGCCGGAGCGCCTCGCCCGCCTGGTGCGCTCCCAGGGAGTGGACGCAGCCAGCGCGTTTCCGGCAGGCAACTCGCCGGTCACCGTCCCCGCGAATTCGCACGCGACGCTGCTCTTCGATCAATCGCATCTGACTACGGCATACCCTGAGCTGACGGTAAGTGGTGGCCGCGGCTCGGAAGTCACGTTGACCTATGCCGAGGCCCTGTTCAAAAACCATCAGAAGGGGAATCGCAACGAGACCGAAGGCCGCGAGATCGTCGGCTACCACGATGAGTTCCTCCCCGACGGCGGAGATCACCGGATGTTCCGCTCGCTCTGGTGGCGGACGTATCGCTATCTCCAACTCGACATCACGACCCAGGCTGAGCCCCTGGTGCTCGACGACCTGCTCGGGGCCTTCACCGCTTACCCGTTCCAAATCCGCGCCCAGTTTTCGAGCGACGACCCCGAACTCGGCAAGATGTGGGAAGTCGGCTGGCGGACGGCGCGGCTCTGTGCACACGAAACGTATATGGACTGTCCGTATTACGAACAATTGCAATATGGCGGCGATACGCGCATCCAGGCACTCATCTCCCTCTATATGACCGGCGACGATCGCCTGGTGAAGAATGCCATCGAATCTCTGGACGAGTCCCGCACCCCGGAAGGATTGACGCAGAGCCGCTACCCGTCGTGGTTGCCGCAGTACATCCCGCCGTTCTCGCTCTTTTGGATTGGCATGATGCACGACCTGTGGTGGTATCGCGGCGACCCCGAATTTCTGCGCGGCTATTTGCCCGGAGCGCGCAATGTCCTGGTCTGGTTTGAGAATCGCTTGACGCCGTCCGGACTGCTGGGCCGGATGGAGTGGTGGAACTTCGTCGATTGGTCCGATGAGTTCAAGGATGGCGACCCGCCGATGGAGAAGGATGGCCAGTCGTCGATTCTAAGCCTGCAATTCGTCGCCGGATTACGCGCCGCCGCCGACCTGGAAACGGCTTTAGGCAGCGCTCAACAGGCCGAGCACGATCGCGCCCTGGCCGCGCGGATCACCGCGGCGGTCTACAAAACCTGTTGGGATCCAGAACGGCATCTGCTCGCGGATACGCCGGCGCACAAGAGTTTTTCGCAACATGCCAACATCTTGGCGACGCTCGAAGACGCCGTCCCGGTCGCCGAACAGCCGGCGCTGATGAAGCGAGTCCTTAGCGACACCTCGCTGACGCAGGCAACTTATTACTTCCGCTTTTACCTGTTTCAGGCCATGAAGAAGGCGGGACTGGGCGATCAATATCTCGACCAGTTGGGCCCCTGGCGTCACATGCTGTCGTTGGGCCTTACCACCTGGGCGGAAAAACCCGAGCCCACGCGATCGGACTGCCACGCCTGGAGCGCGCACCCCAACTTCGATCTGCTCGCCACGGTTGCCGGAATTGAGCCTGCGGCGCCAGAGTTTCGCCAGGTGGCAATCCGCCCGCACCTCGGGTCGCTTCACGAACTCAAAGCAACCCTGCCGCACCCCCAGGGGGAAATTCAAGTTGCGTACGAACTTCGCGGCAAGAACTTTACCGCCGATATTGTCTTGCCGGAAAAGCTCAGTGGGTGGTTTTACTGGGGTGGCAAACAGGTGGCGTTACATGGAGGGCGCCAGCGGTTGACGTTCTGAATCGGTCCACTCGGGGCGGGGAAGAGAGAGCTAGGGAAGTGGCACTTTCGAAATCCATGGCGCGAGGAGCGCCGCCAAAGCCTCCAGCAGATCGCGGTCCTGGGACGTGAACGCGGCGGGCTGGTCGCTGTCGATATCGATTTCGCCGAGGACGCGGCCATCGTGGCGGATGGGTACCACGATTTCCGAGCGCGTTTCCAGGCTGCAGGCGAGGTAGCGAGGGTCGGCGTTTACGTCGTCCACAATCAGGGTCTCGCCGGTGGAAGCCGCCGCCCCGCAGATGCCCTGGTTCAAGGGAATGCGAGTGTGGACGGTGGGCTTGCCCACATAGGGCCCCAAAACAAGTTCTTCGCCCTGAACGAGATAGACACCCGCCCAGTTGTAGTGGGGGCGTTCCCGGCGCAATAAGGTGACCATCTCGGCGAGTAGGGAGCTCAGGTCCGGCTGGCTCGCGGCGAGGATGCGGATGGAATCCACAATTTCCAGGTTCTGCAAGAATACGCTCCTGCGGCTTGTCCCTCGAACGCCTCGGTCTGCATCATACGACATGGCGCACTTCGGTGAGAGCGGATTTTATGGATATACCGCAACTCTTTTCCGGACAGGGTGTTGTATATGATGTGGCGACTATGGCCATCGAGTCCGACCTTGATCTGATGCTGCGGGTCCGAGACGGGGACGCGGCATCTTTTGAGATCCTGCTGCGCCGCTATCGCCTTCCGCTGGTCAGCTTTTTTTGCCGCATGGTGCGCGATCAGGGATTGGCGGAGGACTTGGCGCAGGAGGCGTTCCTTCGCGTCTATACGTCGCGGGAGCGCTATCAGCCGGAGGCTCGGTTTACCACGTGGCTTTATCGCATCGCCACCAATCTTGCACTGAATGCGATTCGCGATCGAAAGGACACGGTTTCAGATAACGCGGACGACGATAGCGATGGTGGGCCCGCGACGGAACGGTTCGTGGACCCCCACCCGTCGGTCGAGCAGCGAATATTGAAGGCGGAGCGAGAACACACGATTCGCCAAGCCGTCGAAGCGCTGCCGCAAAACCAGCGTACGGCCGTGATCCTGCACAAATACCAGGAAGTGGATTATCGGCAGATTGCCGGAATTCTGAACGTCTCGGAAAGCGCCGTCAAATCATTGCTCTTTCGAGCTTACGAAACCTTGCGCGTGCGCTTGGAGCCCCTGCTCCGGGAAGGTCAGATATGAAGTGTCTTGAGAAGGATAAACTCATTAGTTACGCTTACCGTCTGATGGACCAGGCGGCGGCTTCCGAGGTGCGCGCGCACCTGGGCGAGTGTTCCCAATGCCGCGACAAGGTGGGGCGATACGGGCGGCTGGACTCGCTGCTGGATGAATGGAAGGCGGCCGGGCCCACGCCCGAGTTCGATGTCCGCGTTAGGCAAGCTGTGGAGGCTCGACAGGCGGGCCGTCCGGCGTGGAACTTCTGGAACTGGGGATGGTCCCGCGGACTGGCGCTCGCTAGTCTTGCCGTATTGCTCGCTGCGGGAGCCGTCTGGTTCCCCCACGGCCAGCGCCGGACTTCGAGTTCCGCCAACGCTGCCGCTCGGCCTTCCCGCACGGCGGCCGCCGACCCGGCTCCCGCCCAGGTGGCAAGTTTGCATGCCCCCGGCACTCCGGCAAACACCACCTTGATGGCGGTGAAGCATGCGCCCGGACCCGGTGCGGCGAGCGCTGCATCGGCTGAAGACAAGGAAACCCTGACATTGGAAGACTATGATATGGCTGCGAACTTCGACGTACTCTCGGAGCTTCCCAAGGGAGATTCCCGGCTTGTCAACTGAACGTGCGGATCGAACCCTCTACGCGCGAGGAGGGGACCTCCACCGCTGCCGGGATCTCTTCTGGACATTGCTCCTGTCGCTTGTTCTTTCGCCCGCCACGATCCTTGCGCAGAATGGGGGTAGGGAGCGGCCCGCCCGTCAAGCCGGAGCGGAAGCCGAGCGCCGCGCCGGTGGGGATGAAGCCCCGCGAAGGCCCGTGCCAGTCGGAGTGTTCCGGCGCCTGCGCGACCTTCCTCCCGCGGAGCAAAGACGCTTCATGGCGAATAGCCCCGAATTCCAGCGCTTGCCTCCTGGGCGCCAGGAGTTGATCCGCGCGCGGCTGCGGCAGTGGAATTCCATGCCCCCCGAGCAGAAGGAGCGCGTCCGCGAGCGGGAAGAGATTCTGGAAGGCCTCTCGCCGGCTCAACGGCAGGAGGCACGCGACATCTTTCCCCAGTGGCGGGATCTAACGCCCGGGCGTCGCCAAGCGGTGATGGTGGCCTTCCGCCACCTGCGCGATCTCCCCCCGGATCAACGCCGGCCATTCCTCGATAGCCAGCGAGTCAGAGAGCAGTTCTCTCCCCACGAGCGTGAGATTTTGGAGGGACTGAACAAACTCCTGCCCAACTCACGTACCGAAGCGCCTAATGATCCCGATCAGTAGGCGCGGGCATTGCGGGCATCTATCGCCGGTTCGTGTCACGCCTGCTTTCGCGCGACGAAGATCAGGTCGTGGGACCCTGCTAGATCAAATGGACTGCGGGCGAAGTCTCCCCAGGAAGTGAAGTCCCCCAATCCGGCCTCGGTTGAGAGTTGGGTGAGCAGCGGTTGGAAGAGGGGAATCTGCCTCGAGGTTCGAGTGTTTGCCTGCCATTTGCCGTTGGGCTTTTCGCGCGTAAGGAACATGGCGTGGAAGTTGATGTAGTCCGAGTGATAATCGGCAACCTTTGCGAGGAGAAACTCCTCGCCGGGAGTCTCGCCGGAAAGAAGAGGGAACTCGCTCACTTGCCGCTGCCAGCGCAGATCATAGTTCAAGTTCTGTGTGAGGAAGGTTCCTCCTGGGCGAAGAGCACCAGCCACTCCGCGCAACGCGGCGAGCAACTGGCCGTCGCCAGAAAGGCCGGGAAGGGCATTACCCAGACAGAAGGCGGCGGTGAATTCCTCATGGAGTTCGCCGGCGCTTTCCATTGTGAGCAACCTGACCTCCGCTTTCCCGTGGGCGGCGGCGATCAGGCCTGTCGCGGCCTCTGTCCTCCGACGGGTGAATTCCACCATGTCGGCGTCGGCGTCGAAGCCCAAAACGTCGAAGCCCTCTTGCGCGAGCGCCACTACGTGTCCGCCTGTTCCGCACCCGGGAATGAGAACGCGTCCGCCCGCCTCACGCGCCAGCGCTTTCAGCAAAGGCAGCTCCCTCGCCAGGCGCTTAGGCCAGTTGATGATGGCGTCGTAGTGGGAGGCGAAGTTATTGGGCATGGACCACCGGGATCGATCTACTTCAAATCCGCCGGCACGGGGATTGTCACCGCGCCCGTGGCCGCCCATTCCGTGCCGCGCACGAGCGTCAGGCGGAATCCGGCGCCGTCCATGGCCTTCACATCATGGCCGAGGGCAGTTTGAAAGACTCGTCCCGTGCCGTATTTGACCGTCCAAATCAAGGGCTCGTCTTTTCCCGTGCCGCAGCCCTCATTGGGCTTCCAGCAGTTCTTGGGATCGTCCCAAGCGGTGGCCAGAATATGAATGCCTGGTTGCATCGAGAGCAAGTGGTAGAGCTCGTCCGTCTCCGCGAAGGTTGCGGGCATGCCTTGGGTAATGGGGTTGTCCGCGTCGACGATCTTGACGGCATAGGAGTGATAGGGTCCGTGGCCCGCGGTGTCGCGCCAGGTCCCGCCGACCAGCTTATCGAACTCGTCCCAGCCCCAGAAAGCGTTGTTCGAGGCATGGTAGCTTACCAACCCCTTGCCGTTGCGTACGAAGTCGAGCATAGCTTGGCGCGCGCGGTCGTCCCACCAGGGTCCGGCAGTTTGTTTGTAGTCGTTGTAGTTGAGCAGTAGAACGTCATAGGGCGCAAAGGTCTCAGGCCCGTTGCCGCGCACTTCTTCGTTAACGCGGACTTCGAAGCGACCCGACTGTTCGAGGATCTCACGCAGCGCCGGCGTGGTGGCGGCCCATTTGTGATTGCTCACGCCCGTCAGAATAAGCACCTTCACTTTGGGTGGGGTCTGCGCAAGCAGCGACCCCAAGCTGAAAACGACGGCCAATACGGCCGAGCAAAATCGCGACATGATGATGATTCCTCCTAAGAATGCAGTAAATGGCCGGAGCAGCTTGAGGCCCCCGGCGCGGGCTGTATCCTACCACTTTGGTGCAACAGTCGGGGGATTTGTGAGAGCGATGGAAATGAACCGGAGGTTCTTATAAGATTGCCCGCATGAGAAGACTGAAGCCCGGTGACACCAACTCCTCGGCGAAAGGCAAAGGGGGGCCGACCACCGTTGACGAATACCTTGCCAGCGTTCCGGAGCCTGCCCGCGGGACGTTGAATCAGATTCGTGCCGCCATCCGGTCTGCTGTGCCGGCGGAAGCTACCGAGACCCTCAGTTATCGGATTCCCGCGTTCAAGTACAAAGGCGTGTTGGTGTGGTTCGCAGCGTTTCGAAACCACTGTAGCTTTTTTCCCACCGCCAAGGTCATCGATGCCTTTAAGGACGAACTCAACGGCTACTCGCTATCCAAAGGCACGATCCAATTCCCCACGGACAAGCCCCTGCCGGCTGCGCTCGTTCGGAAGATGGTGAGGATGAGGGTTGCACAGGTCGAAAGCAAGAAACGGCGCTGATCCCTCGCCGCCCTTTCGCTTGCCTTGTGCGGTCAACTTCCCGGATACTGACTGCGCTCGCGTCCGGCGCGATCCCGACATGCCGCGGGCCGCCGTCTGTGAAGAACCATGATTCAACCTGGAGGTTTCTGTGATCCGTCGTGCCACCTCTCTTTGCCTCGTCTTGATCTGCGTAGTTGCTATCGCCCCCGCCGCGCGCGGTCAACAGGCCAAACTCGATGATCTGCTTGATCGAGAAATGCCGTCGCTGCTCTCGACCTACAAATCGCTGCACGCTGCGCCGGAGCTTTCGCATCACGAGGAAAAGACTTCGCTATTTGTTGCCACCCAACTGCGCTCCCTGGGGTACATGGTTACCGAGCGCGTTGGCAAATACACCGAACATCCGGACTGGGTCAGCTACGGCGTGATCGGCGTATTGAAAAACGGCGCCGGGCCGACCTTGTACGTCCGCACCGAGCTAGACGCCCTACCTGTGGAAGAAATGACGGGGCTGCCGTACGCAAGCAAGGTCCGGGCGAAGGATGACGCAGGGCGCGACGTGGGTGTGATGCACGCCTGCGGGCACGACATTCACATCACCTCATTTCTCGGCACGGCCAAAATGCTGGTGGAGCTTAAGGACCAGTGGCACGGCACTCTGGTGATGCTGGCGCAGCCGGCCGAGGAAGCGATTAACGGGGCCAAAGCGATGCTTGACGATGGACTCTACACGCGCTTTCCGCGGCCGGATTTCGTGATTGCGCTGCACGACACACCGGGACTCGCGGCCGGAAAGGTTGGGTACACTCCTGGTTATGCCATGGCCAGCTCGACTGCCGTAGATGTCACCCTTCGCGGCGTCGGCGGACACGGTTCGGCGCCGCAAGTGGCCAAGGACCCCATCGTGGAGGCGGCGCAATTCATCCTGGCGATCCAGACCATCGTGAGCCGTGAGGACTCCCCCTTTGATCCTGCCGTCGTGACAGTGGGTTCGATTCATGGGGGCACGCGGTATAACATCATTCCCGACGATGTGCATTTGCAGCTCACGATCCGGGCTTACAAGGAAGAGGTTCGGCAACACATCCTAGCGGCGCTTGAGCGCATGGCTCAGGGCATCGCCACCGCGGACGGCGTCCCGGCATCGCGCGCACCCATCGTGACCGTCAATAGCGAATACACACCCTCCACTTACAACGATCCGCAATTGACCCTTCGGCTGGCACAGGTTTTCAAGAACGCTCTGGGACCTGACAACGTCACGGAGGTGCCACCGGTCATGGCCAGTGAGGATTTCTGCCGGTTCGGTCTGGAGAATCACCAAATCCCAATTTGCCAGTTCAGCTTAGGCGCGGTGGATGCAGCGAAGCTCGCGGAGAGCCAGCGCACCGGCGTGGCGCTGCCGGGGCTACACTCGAGTTTGTGGGCGCCGGTTCCGGAGCCCACGCTCCGCACCGGCGTGAAATCCATGACCAGCGCGGTGTTGGATCTGATGAAGAAATAGAGCCTAAGCCTGAGGAGCAGCTTCGTCAGGTACGGGTGGCGGTGCGGGGAAGGACTTGATTGCCGCGTCCACGCTTTCGTAAACATCAAAGACGGTCGCCAGCTTGGTGATGGTCAGAGCATCGCGGAGTTTCTTGGTCAGATTGGCTAGTTTGATTGCGGCGCCGCGGGCGCGGGACGTGGTGTGCGCGGCGATCAATGCGCCGAGGCCGGCGCTATCGACAAAACCCAGGCTCCCCAAGTCGAGCACGATGCGAGTATTCCATCCCCACTTGTCTTTGATCCAGTCGCTTTTTTCGAGAACCTCTTTGATTTTGCCGCGGAAGTCCATGCTCTCTTGTCCCAGCACCAAACGGCCGACCGGTTCCAGGATGATGATTCCGCGCAACTCCTTTTCGTTGATGACGAGGGCCATGTTTTCTCCTTGAGGCGCCGGGGGAACCGGGTATTCTTTTGCGTGGGCAAACCCGCCCTGCCCACTGCAATCATTTCCGTGAAACCGTTAAGCGATCGTTACAAAGATGTGAAGCTTGCCGGAGTTTAGACTTGCGCTGCATTCTCGGCCACCCCGGAGCACCTTGCCGCGCGCTTCCTACGGCGTCGACCCGATCCGAAAGCCCATCACGGCGACGAGCCCGTAAGCCATGGGTGCGGCCATATGGCGCTCCGCTGCCCTTCGGCGCAAATGCATTTGCTGATCGTGAGTCTTGTGCTCGAGTCGAAGTTTAGCATTTCACTGCATCGGTAACAATAGAATTGAATGCGCACTATAATGGATCGCCCTTTTTGGGAAGCCCTCGCGCGGGGAAAACATCCCGGGCATGAAAGGATGGCCTTGTGGACTTGCTCTTGTCGGACCTCGAAGTGCGTGTACTGGGGGCGCTGATTGAGAAGGAAATCACGACACCGGACTATTATCCACTCTCGCTCAATGCCCTGACCAACGCATGCAATCAGAAGTCGAACCGCTATCCGCCAATGGCTTTGGATGAGGGAGGGGTGCGCGACGCTCTCGACTCCCTGAGCCGGAAGTGGCTGGCGGGCACATCGTCGACCGCGGAAAGCCGCGTTACCAAGTACGCCCATCGCGCGCAGGAGGTCTTTAACTTTGACCGGCGCGAGACCGCCGTCCTTTGCGAACTCATGTTGCGTGGGCCGCAAACGCTGGGCGAACTGCGCGCGCATGCCGAGCGCATGTATAGGTTCGACGATCTTGAGACGCTTGAGTCCACTCTGCTGAAACTCAGTGAGCGCCAGCCGCCGCTGGTGAAGAAGTTGCCGCGCTTGCCCGGTACCAAGGAACCGCGCTACGCGCAATTGTTGGCGGGAGAGAAAGCGGACTGGACAGCCGTTGTGGAACCGGCCGCGATTACGTTCGCTTCGCCAATTGATGACCGCATCCCACATCTGGAAGCTGAGGTGGCCGAGTTGCGAAATCAACTCAGCGAATTGCAAGATCAGTTTGCTCAATTCAAGAAACAATTTGAATGAGCTCCTGCCCATGCTGGCTGCTCGCAGCTCGATTGACAGCCGCATCCGGAATCTTGTACGCTCAAGCGTCGACGTACGTACGACTGCACTTTTACTAGGAAAGCGAGAAAGAACATGAAAATGAAATCGATAATCTTGTTGGGGCTGGTGATGTTTCTCTCCGGCAACCTGTTTGCTCAGGCCCACGGCGCGACGCCGACCGCCCCCACGACAACCAACCCGCCGAATACCCCCGCGGTTGGGGATCAGAATCAGCCCACGATGGGGCAGCAGCCCAGTTCTTCGACGAAGGGGTCGACAACGGGGCCCATGACCGAGAAGGAGGTCATCACCGAGCTCAAAAAGCGGGGCGCGGACCAGCTCCAAAAGGACCTTGACGCCCGCGGCGTGGCTTTTGAAATGGATCCCGACATCGAGAAAAGTTTGCGCAAGGCCAAGGCGACGGATCAGGTGATTAAAGCCGTCACCGCTGCCGGCCCGAAGGAAAAGGCCGCAGCCGCCAAAGCCGCGGCCATGGCCAACGGCGACATCATCATTCCTCCCGCGGAGAATGCCGATTACAAAGCGCTGCAAGGCGAGCTCGACCCCGACAAGGTCATCTCCCTGGCCAATGCTTTTATCACCAAGTACCCTCAAAGCACCATTCTCAGTTACGCCTATTCGTATGAGGCCAACGGCTACAAAATGAAGGGCGACTTGCCCCAAGTGGTGGAGTTTGCCGAGAAAAGCGTTGCCTTGAAGCCCGACAACCTTATGAGCCTCGATATGTTGGCCTTCATTATCCCTTCGACGCAGTTCATGGGCTTGCATCGGTCGGACCAGTCGGAGCAACTCGACAAGGCAGAAAAGTATGCCCAGGCCGCTTTCAAAGCTTTGGATGAGCTCAAGAAGCCGGCCAATGTGTCGGACGCGGATTTTGCCAAACAAAAAGCCCTGGCGATTTCCGACATCCATGCTGATGAGGGAATGATTCATATTGACCGCGCGCAACTCGGACTGATGGGACTCGACACGGAGGAACTGAACAAGGCGGAAAAGGAATACCGGCTGGCGGTTTCCGGCACGGATCAACCCGATCCCACGGCCTACTTTCGACTGGGAGAAACCTGCAAACTGCTCGGCAAGTACGATGACGCCATTGCGGCTTTCAACAAAGCCGGGGAGCTTAGTCCGACTCAGTTGAAGCCCCTCGCCGATCGGCAAATCGAAGCGCTGAAGAACGCGAAGTCTCAGTCCGCCGCTCCCGCCAAATAATAGTGCGGATTTTCTGCTCGTAACTGGACCCTCAGCGGACAAGGAAGGCCGGGGCGGCCGCTGAGCGCAGCGCCGCCATCTTGGCGGCTCCGGTGCCGCCTGGAAGCACGCGCTACGCCTCAACTGGAAGTCGGCGCTTGGGATCAAATCACGACACGACCCGGCGCTTGACGGACTAAGGCTGTCCAAGTCGTTGGCCAAAGTAGAAACCTCCAAGGAAAGGGTCTGAAGCTGTGAATTAATTGAAAGAGTCACGTTTTTTTGCCCGCAAGTAGTTGAGCGCAGGCGGGCGAAAAGCCGAACGATCGATGAATTCACAGCTTCTCTGCCTTTCCCCAAAGCAAGTGGCGGAGCCGGTGGTTGCTCCTCGGTGACCGAATCGAAAGTAACACCAGCCTGGTTTGCCAACCGCCCCTACATCTTGCGATTATTTGATTTCGCCGAGAGGAAGCGGCGTCCCTTGAGCATGGCGGACAACTACCCCGAACGATTTCAAGACACCATTGGCTATGCTTTTCGTAACGTTCAGTTCCTGCTGGAAGCCCTTACCCATTCCTCGTTCGCGCAAGAGTCGTCCGAGCGTCCGCGCGACAACGAGCAGATGGAGTTTCTGGGCGACGCGGTGCTCACGTTTGTGGTGAGCGTGATGCTGGCGGATGCCTTTCCCGATTGGGAGGAAGGAAAGCTGACACGCGCCCGCGCTCACCTGGTGGCGGCGCCTCACCTGCACTTGGTGGCCAGCCGCTTGAACCTCGGCCAGCATCTGCGCCTGGGGCGTGGGGAAGAGAAGACGGGTGGCCGCGATAAGCCCGCGCTGCTGGTGAATGCGCTTGAAGCGGTGGTGGCCGCGCTCTATCGTGACGGGGGCCTGGCGGCAGCGACGGACTTTATCGCCAGCTTTATCGCCCCCCAGGATATGGCGGCGGCAGCCGACGAGTTGTTCGCGATCGATTACAAATCGGCCCTTCAGGAGCACTTGCAGGCGGGCAGAATCCCACCCGCCGAATATCGGGTGGTGGAGGAATCCGGCCCCGAGCATCAAAAAACCTTTACGGTGGAGGCCCTGGCAGGCGACAATCTTATTGGCCGCGGGCGGGGTGGCAGCAAAAAGGTTGCCGAGCAGGAAGCGGCGCGATTGATTCTGGCCAAGCTGGGAAGGAAGACCGATCCGCATGGATGAAGCATTCAAGAAATCGTCAACACGCGACACGTTCGAGTCCCTGGTCGTGACGGTGATTCTGGCCATCTTCGGCACCACGTTCGTCCTTCAGGCGTTCAAGATTCCCACCGGCTCAATGGAAGATACGCTTTTGATCGGCGACCATCTGCTGGTGAACAAGTTTGTCTTCGCTCCTGAGAGTGGAGTGCTCGAGCACTTGCTGCCTTACCGCGAGCTTCGCCATGGCGACGTAGTGGTTTTCAAATTCGAGCCGACTGACGACCAGACCGAGCCCGGCGAGCACTTTGTGAAGCGCGTCATCGGCCTGCCCGGCGACCATATTCGAATTTTCCATCGCCAAGTGTTTGTGAATGGGAAAATGCTGAACGAACCGTACGTCCGCCACGACCCCGCCTATGCGGACGAGCTTCGGCCCGGCGACGATTTTCCCCCGGTTGGCGACGAATATTTGAGCGGTGCGACCTCCGCCTGGGAAGCGGAATTGGCCACCGCGGTCCAGAATGGCGAAATCGTTGTTCCGCCGGCGAAGTACTTCGTGATGGGAGATAACCGCGAGCAGAGCTGGGACAGCCGCTTTTGGGGCTTCGTCGACCGCAGCGTGGTCAGCGGTCGCCCGCTGCTGATCTACTGGTCGTTCGAAACCGCGCACGACGAATACCTGCACAACACCCTCAGCGACCGCATCGGGCAGACTGTTGACCTGATTATCCATTTCGCCACTAAAACCCGCTGGCGGCGCACGTTTAAGCTCGTGCGCTGACGCGTTCGAATTCCAGAAACGGAGCGCAGGGCTCGTTCTCCGGGCCTGCGGCTGTTCCTTCTGATCGGCCGAGCGCTTCCGTGGGGAAAAAGCCGCAAGGCCGGAGGGCGGGCGTTGCGCTACGTCCACGCGCAATTAAGCCCGTAAAGAACCGAATCGAGCTGGCCAATTGTCATCAAAAAGCTGTGATTTTCCGCAGATTGGCATCAATTTAACAAAAAATTTGCGAAATTTAGACCTAAATGTCTGTTCCTTTTCGGGCATTGTGTCTGGCGTTCCTTTGTTTTCATAGACATTCCGGCTTCGAACGTGTTTTTTCTAACATCTTTTTTTGCTCTTCTGGGGGAAACGAGCCTCGGGTACTCTACCTAGCCTCCACCGTCGACCATTCAGACTCCGCCGGCCCGCCGAATGGCACGAGGCCCTGAAACCATTAACCACCTTTGTTTTCTATTACATTCAAGGTTCGCGGCGATAAGTTGCTTATTTATCATAAACATTCAAGGTTCGGAGAGAATTTGCGCATTGTCAAATTATATCTCCCTTGTTTTCTATAACATTCAAGGATACCCCGGCAAATTAGTGCTCCTTTTTTTCCAGCCTCGCGCCGTCGTGTTTCTCATAACTTCCCTATTTTCAGAATGTTGCAGCCAGCGCCATAATGTCGTTTTCTGAGTTAACCCACTGTTTTTTCAATGACATTCAAGGTTCGCCAGGGTCGGCCGTTCTCGAACCCCAGTGCTTTTGTTTACCTCTATAAGTTACCTGGTTTCATATACTTGGCCTGGCGGTCGAATTCCTTGCCAAGTTGATGGCTTCGATGTAAGTTCTTGCTTTTCATAAACATTCAAGGTTCCTGAGAGGTGCCGGGCGCCGGGGGCTAGGAGCGGGGTGGGGCTAGGCGCTGAGTTACCGGGCCTCCACGTTAGGCGGCCGCCTGCCTTGAAAACCCGCCCTGCGGTGCGTAATTCTCAGCATGTGCCAATACTCCGCTAGATATGTAGCACGTTTGTTGCCAGAGGCTATGCTAATAGTGTAATCTTCCGGCGAGAGGAAATTTCTGCTCAATTTTCTTTGTAGGGGCACTCCTCGTCCATGTCTGCGGAGCTTTAGAGCGCGGCAGCTTGCTGCCGCTTTGCCCATCGGCAACCCTTATACGGCAGACGATACTAGAGCCGGTTGCTGGCGTTTTCAATCACCATGCATCCTTCCGTCCGATGCTTGAATGAAAGGATTGTACTGCGGCGCTGTCGTTCTGCTGTTTCCTGAACTGTCTTGGCGATCGGTATTCAAGCCGCCGGTAGTGGTGTCATTTGCTGTGGCACGGCCATCTTGGCCGTGACCGTTCACGGGCGGGACGCCCGTGGCACTTCCAAATGAGACCAGCACCAAGCCGGCATGAGCCTTGAAACGCGAGCAAAGAAGGTATACGTTACTTATTCCGGGGCGGCAATCAATTCCAGAATACTCCAGAATCATCAGGAGGCGTGATGAGCGATGACTCCTTTAACCCCTATCCCTGGGGACCGCACGGCGCTCGGCAGGACGGGCCTGGCCCGCCAGCCGCCTGGAGCATCGTCTGGCGCGCTCCCGCTTTTATCGTATCCCGCGGCACATCCTGCGATTGCTGATGATCGGATGGGCCGTTGCTCTGATGATCCAGAAAGCTCAAGGCCTGCCCTATGACGTTGCGCCCGCGGCGGTCTTGCCTCTCCTGAACGACCGCACCCATCTGGGCATCGTCATAGGAGCCATGGTCGCCTCCCACTTCATCTTGTGGAACTGGGATTGGCCGCGCGAGTTCTGGCACCGCCGGCTCGTTGGCGCGCGCTTGCGGCCGCTTGGTATTTGAGTTTTGGCGACTTCGAAAAAGGAGTTGAACATGCGAACCAGAATCTGCCTCGTGGTTTTCGTGTTGATTTCAGCGCTTGGTGCAAGAGCCCAACAAAACTCTCAGCAAACCCCGCAGCAAAACCCCGCAGCTCAAGCCCTTCTGCAGTGGCTTCATCAGAATAGTTACGACCACGGTCAGTACGAGGGGACCTTCACCGCCACGCCACAACAGTTGCTCGAGCGCGTAGACCGGAACACCGTCCGGCAGCTTGCGGTAACCAGTAACACCCTGCAACGAGAGCCAAACAATGTGAACGCCTTGGTATGGCGCGGATACGCGGCGCTTGGGGCGGCGGACCAAAGCATGTACCGTGACTCCTGGCTGCACTTTGCCGCCCAGGATTTCGAGAAAGCCCTTCGGCTTGATCCCAACAACTTCATTGCGCGCCACAACTATGCCCAAACCTGCCTGGAGGTCGGCGATGTTAGCCCCGCACAACCGGTGATGCACTTGGCGGTCACCCATTTTACCAAGGCTATCGCCCTCAAGCCGGATTCGGCGCGGAGCTACATGGGTCGCGGCTGGGCTTACCTGATGTTGAAAGATGAGGCGCACGCGAACGCGGATTTTCAGAAGGCATTACAGCTCGACCCTAGTCTGCGTCCTGAACTCGAGAAAGAGGCGAACGGCATCCGGGTGAAGCTGAAGCAGATCGCGGGGGCACAACAAACCTTACGCGCCATGGGGAGCTATACGGTGGATCCCACCGCTCGCACCGCGGGTCAGTGCGCGGCGAAGAAGGGCTACTGGACGAACGGGGAATGCCGCTTCACCGATCTGGGATTGCACCAGGGCATTGCTCCTCCCAATAGTCCGGGAACGGGAACGTGGAGTACCAAGGGGGGCGGCATGGTCGTGAGGTGAGGACGTGGGCCTGCGCCTTAAGCGGGCGGATTTGGCGGGTATACAAAGCAAAACCTCGCAAGCCCGCAGGGGCGCTCGCGAGGTTTTGGAAGTCAAGACACCAGTGAGCTTTCGTGGCTGTCCGCAGAATACCTAGAAGAAAATCTTCAGCCCGAATTTAATCAGGCGGTTCCCGCCGCTGTAAAGTGACGGAGTGCCAAATCCTACGTCTTCCGAGGTGTATCCGGCATCCTCAATCAAGGGATCGACCGAGGCGAAATTGGGGTGGTTGAATACATTCTGAAACGCCGCATCGAAGCGGACCTTGACGCGCTCGGTAACGTCTATGTCCTTGGTGATCTGGAAGTTCGCCTGGTTGATCGGCGCATCCCGGAGGGAGTTGCGTGCCGCCGTACCCCATGGCTCGCCATAAACTGAATCCGCAAAGGCGCCGTTCACCAGGAACCGAGCCTGGTTGGCGCCGATAGTCTGCACCGCGCCCGTGGAGTTGAAGGCATTCCAGCTATAAAGTTGGTTGGGAGTACCGCAACCGGACGCCCCTCCGCTGAGGCTGCAGAGGTCCCCGCCGTAAATGGCGACGCTCGATACCGGTGCAGTTGGGGTCAACAGGAAGGGACGAGCGGTCTCATAAGTCCCAACGTCCGCCAGGTCGAAGGAGGTGTCGTACGCCGTGCCACCCGACGCATAATTCAGCTCGTACTGGATTGGCGTGTAGGGCTGACCGCTGGAAATGATGTACGTACCCGAAAGTGACCAGCCCCCAAGCATGCGCCCAACCCATCGATGCTGATCGCGAAAGAAGGGAAGCATCTCGACGAAACTGAGCGTCCACTGTTGGGGGATGTCTTGGCCCGACAAGGCGTGCTCGCCGTGCGAAGTGTCGAAGGGGTTCTGGGCCGCCCAGGAGGTGTTGGCGCCACCGAACGTGGAAAAGATCTCGCTGGTATTATCGGTTGTCTTGCTCCAAGTGTAGGAGGTGCGAAGGGTCAACTGGTGCCATAAGTTGTCGGTCCGCAGCTCGTTCTGCCAACCGTTGTAGTCGGAAACGGCAGTATTGCCCACTTCGTACAAAATCCCCTCATTGCAATTCTCGCGACCTACCGCATTGGGAACCACGGCATTGGCGGCGGGGCAGGGCGTTACGTTGGAAGGAACCAGATTGGGAAAGGACGCGGCCAATCCCGCGGCGTAGGGGTTGGCGTTAAGGGCCTGGAAAAGCGCTCCGGCATGATTGCCGACGTAACGCGACTCGACCACGGCGTGGCTGGAAAGTTGGCGTTGCAGCCCAAACGACCAACCTTGCACATGATCGGGGCCGAAATTGGGAGGAATGGCATCCTCATTGAAACTGCGCGGGTCGGACGTCCCAAGCGTCAGGAAGCTGGCGAGTTGGCTCCGCACGACGGATCCCAGAGCGTTTGCGGGCATGGGGTTGGCGGCCGCCGTGGCGCCAGTGAGGTTTTGGGCCAGAACCTGAGGCGCGGAAGTCGCGACATTGAGGTAGATATTGTAGAACGCGGGATCGTAGGTCAACCGGTAACCACCTCGTATGACCGTCTTTCCGCCATGCGGCGCATAGGCGAATCCCACGCTGGGACCGAGGTCGTCTTTGTGGGAAGCAATATGCGGAGACAGCCGAACCGCGAGCGGGAGTGACGGATCGAAGAAGGGCGCCGAGCCGGTTTCGTTGGCGAGGTCGTGCTGATAAAACAGGTTGGCGGGTTGGCCGAAATAGGCATAGGAAATGCCCAAATTCAAAGTCAGGTTTTTCGTGGCCTTGAAGTCGTCACCCACATAGAAGAAATTGTCGTGCTCGCGGAAATCCAGATTGGGGTTTCCCTGGGTGATACCGATCGAATCTGGAACGTCCTCGAAGTAGTCGGCCAAGGTGGCGAAGCTATACGTTCCGTTGTAGTTGGGAAGCCAAATGTTGGGCGAGCGCTGATACGTAATGTTGGTGCCTGCCTTTACGGTATGTCTTCCGCGCGTCCACGAGAGGTTATCTTGAAACTGATAGCTATTGGTAACGCGTCCGTCGGGAAGGATGCTGGAATAGCCGAAGCCGGCATAACCCGGGGGCAACGAGACGCTGGCCAAAGCGTCTGCCAATTCGTTTTCCGTCGGCACCGTGTTGCCAATGGAGTTGCCGCCGAACTGGAGGACAAGGCGGTAATAGTTCACGCGAGCTTCGTTCACCAGGTTAGGGCTGAGCGTTCTGGTCCAGTCCAAGCCGGATTGCAGGGTGGCGGCGGGAATATTGACGGGATAGCCCGCCCAAGCAGCGCCCTCGTCAACATTCACGTCCGTCGTTGTTTGGCGGATGTAGCGCGCGTACACGCGGTCCTTGGACCCCTGGTAGTCCGTCCGGCCCAGCCAGTCATATTCCTTGTACGGAGTCGGGAGAGTGCGCTGCACGCCGGCAAACTGCACAGGACCGAGAGCACTGCCATTCGAGCAGGTGATGCCCGGTACCGTCTGCGTGGTGAGAGAACTCGCCTGGGGTTGGGGATTGCCCGCCGTGATCGCATAGGGGCCGTAGGTGTTCAATGCCTGCAATACCCCACTATTGGGGAGGCAGGCGTCAAGAGTTTGCAAACCGGCAGGAGTGGGCTCAAGGTCTCCCGTGCTGTACACCGAGGTGGAAGGAATAATTTCGTTGTCAAAGCCGGCAAACACGAAGAGTTTGTCTTTGACGATCGGGCCGCCCATGCTGACACCGCTAAATTCATCATTGAACTTCGGCACCTGCGTCAGGCCTTCAAAGGCGATTTCTGTGTTCGTGAGGCTTGCCGTTTTCCAGCTATTCTCCGTGACAAAAGCATCTCCATGCCAGTTGTTGGTTCCCGATTTGGTCACGATGTTCACCACCGAGCCGGAGTTGCGGCTGTATTCAACCCCAAAGTTGCTGGTGGTCAATTGGTACT
The DNA here is from genome assembly GCA_963808085.1 of uncultured Acidobacteriota bacterium. Taxonomy (GTDB): domain Bacteria; phylum Acidobacteriota; class Terriglobia; order UBA7540; family UBA7540; genus Bog-366. The sequence continues at coordinate 53,615 of CAWEFC010000017.1, read as the reverse complement.
CTTGCACCCAATCGGTGTTCCCCATAAAAGTGGAAGGGCCGGTGACGGAGTTGTCGTTGTTGTTTGCCCCGTCGATCTGCTGGTCGTTGTTCCGTCCGCGGATTCCGTTCGAGCTGAACCCCACGCCATTGGAATTGCCCATGGTATTGTCGCGAGTATTGTTGACTCCGGGCATCAGCACCGCGAGCAAATCCAGGCCCTCATTCTGGCCGACCGTAGGAAGCAGGGAAATCGTGGAGTTGGGTATGCTGTTGGTAATCTGGGATTGCGCGGCCTCAACCAATGTAGGGCGTCCCGTGACTTCCACCGTCGCGGTGGTCGAGCCGATTTCCAATTGCAACGTCCCTACATTGGTTGTGGCAGCGGAGTTAACCTGAATTCCCGAGACGGACAACTTGCGGAAGCCTTCCTTGCTCACCGTCAGATTGTAGGTTCCAATGGCCAGGAGGCGGATTTGGAAGGAACCGGTGTTCTCGGTGATGCTTTTGCCCGTGGAACTCGTGGCCGGATCAAGCACAATGACTTCTGCGCCCGGCACAACGGCGCCCGTACTGTCGACCACAGTGCCTTCAATGGCGCCTTTGACGACTTGGGACCAACTGGTTCTCACCGCAGGTCCGGATAAGATGACAAGGCCAGTTAGCAATACCACCGTCGAAGCTCGGGAATAGTTTTTTGTTCGCTGACGCATACTACCTCCTAACGAATAGAAGATCGAGCATTCCTAGACCCCCGGATTGGGGGGCAGATGGTTCGCGCCATCATTGGTGAAATGCCGCCGTTAGAATAATTCTGGGCTGCTTCCCAAAACTTTCTTCACTTTCGTGTAATTTCGAGCTTAGCCCCGACCCCACGCCCTTTCACCCGCAAACTTGCAGCCAAACCAGTTCCATTTATAAGCGATTGAATTCAAAGGAGAAATAAGGGTAAGGTGGTCGGCGATACTTCCTCCGTAATATGGAATATAGTTGGGAGTCTACATATATCTGTAGGTTTTCAGTATGTGAAAATGTCAAATTGGGGGGGGACGCCCCACGATTTGGCGGGCATTGCGGTCGCAGGGAGCCGGCGACTCCTCAACAGATGAGAACGCCGGTCGGGGTTGGCACTTGGCTCGCCTTCGATGACCAGGACCGCCCGAAGTCGTCTGAGACGTACAGGTTGCCAGCTCGATCCGCCATCGCAATGGACGAGCCGTGGGTGGCGATGCAACCGGTATCAACCTTACCCTCGGTCCACGCCGGCATCCCGCCTTCGACGGCTACCAGGGAGCCCTCCGGCTTGAGCGGCCGGCGATAGACTCGCCCCTGAGCGGCAAAAGGGTCGGTCGCGGCTGAGATGATAATGTCGTCGCCCGAGAACGCTACGGAGGAGCAGTGTGGTGCATGCAGGCCCGCCCGTTCGATGATCCACGTTGTTCCGGAGTCGCGACTGAGGCAAAGACCCACAGCGGCCGCAGCAGCGACAATATCGGGATTTGCCGGATGCGCGCATACCTCATGAACGTCGGTGTTGATATCGATGGTGGGCTCCCAGGTTCTTCCTCCATCCATCGAGCGCGGAATGCCTCCCACGTGAACGTTGGCGAATAGAATGCTCCCGTTCGAGTTGGCCGCGATCGAGCGAATTCCGAGCGGCGGCCCCAGACGCTGCCCATCAACAATTGCGGAACCGGCAAACCAAGTATCCCGCCCCGCGACACGGTCGAAACCCTCGATAGGATCGAGCTCACTGCCCTCAGGTCTCAGCCGGAGTATGCGGGCATCGTCCGTTCCAACGTAGATGTCGTCTCGCACCGCCATACAGCACGAAAGCTCGAACTCGCTCGTCGCGACGGTTGCCCATTCGCCGCTGAGTTCACGCCGGCGCAGCGAATGCCGTCCGACAATGGCAAGCGCACCGCCGTGTCCATCGGGCGCGAGCCCTCTGACGGCCTCGTTCGCTATCTCTGGCGTGCACCCTTCGCCGGTGACTGCGAGAAGGCCATCGCCCCACGTTGCCACAAGTATCGTCGGTTTCGTCACGGAATACCCTCGCTCTTCCCCTGAGGATATACGATTATGAGGGCTGCCGCTACGGCATCCTGACACACGCATAACGTGAGGACCAATTGTTTTCAAGGCGAGCCGGAGGTATCATGCCTATAGGCTGGAGGCTCTTCAGGGAAGCTCCGGCCGAGTTTCGCTTTCGCTGGCCATACAGCCGGCGGGCCCAGTAACATCATTTCCTATCCTATCCACTTGGGGTGTACGAAAGGCGCGCCATGGCCACAATGACGCAGATAACCGAAACTGCTGGACCGCGACATCCGGCCCTAGTTCGGTTGACGCACTGGCTGATCACCCTGTCATTCCTGGCTCTGCTCGTCACGGGAGTGGAAATCCTCATCTCTCACCCCCGCTTTTATTGGGGCGAGACAGGCAACGTCAACACTCCTACGCTCTTCAAAATCCCGATTCCATCTTCCCGCGATACCGTCCCGACTGGCTATGGCTACGTGCTTCCTGACCAGAACGGCTGGAGCCGCTATCTTCATTTCGAAGCTGCCTGGGTGGCAATCCTGACCTCCTTGCTTTACGGCGCCTTTGGGTTTTTTCGGGGACATTTCCGGAGGAACCTGCTGCCTGCTGCGTCTGACCTTTCCCCCAAGCGCCTGGCAAGCGACATTGCCCGGCATCCGCCCTTCCGACGGCCGACGGATGACGACGCGGGGTCGTACAACGTTGTGCAACGCCTGAGCTATTTGCTCATCATTTTCGTTCTGTTCCCATTGGTCATCTGGACGGGCCTCGACATGTCTCCGACCTTCGCCTCGGTGTTTCCGGGCGCGATCGCGGTTCTGGGCGGCAGGCAGTCCGCGCGCACGCTGCACTTCTTCGTGTCGATTCTGCTGCTGCTCTTTCTCTTGATTCACGTTTTTATGGTTTATCTTGCCGGATTCCGCCAGCGGGTAGGAGCGATGATAACCGGCCGAACGGCGTCACCGAAGGAGCGGGCATGAGCAAAATCTCACGGCGTAAACTCTTGACCACCGGCCTGGCTGCCGCTGCGGGCGCCGCTGGGCTCGGAGTGGCGGCGAAGCTAGCCCGGCGCTATGGACTGGTTCCACCCGATGCGGGCGTCCTCTACGGCGCGGGTGAAACTCTCACCTATGCCGCGCAGCGGGTATTCGCCCGGCATTCGCTGGCGCCCGAGTTCGCGTCGAGCCAGATTTCGAAAGACCCGTTCGCAAACCCCGTCTCTCCCCTGGGCGCGGAGTTCAAGCGCTCGCAGGACGGCAGGCTTTGCGGACTGGCGCCTTGCCGTCGATGGCATGGTTCCGAAGCCCATTTCGTTCGCGATGGCGGACCTCAAGAGCTTTCCGCGAAGCAGCCAAATCACCATGACGGCGTGCGAAGAGGGATGGTCATACATCGCCGAATGGAGCGGCCCGCGGCTGGGGCACATCCTGGACCTCGCGGGCGCACTCCCCGAGGCGCGCTACGTTGTCTACCGGTCATTCCAAACCGATTGGTGGGACAGCATCGATATGGCTGACGCCCGGCACCCGCAAACCCTCCTGGCTGTCGGCATGAACGGCGGTGAGCTTCCCGTGCCCTTTGGAGGACCCCTGCGCTTGCGTATTCCTCGTCAACTGGGCTACAAGAACGTAAAGTACATCACCCGGCTCACCCTGACCGATGACCTTAAGAAGTTTGGCAAAGGCCTGGGCTCGGCATCGCCGGAAGGCGGCTACGCCTGGTACGCCGGAATCTGACGGTGGGGGCAACGTAGCGGCGAGTTTATCTCGCCACAGGGCGGCCTGGCGCCCCAGCGGACCTGTGGGAGCAGGCCTCGTACTTGCCCGCCACAGGGCCGAATCGGGTGGGCCCACATCCGTCATTAACGCGGGGACAGGAATCGAACCGCGCAGAAGAGCTTCACCACAGAGGCACGGAGATCACAGAGAAAACAACTCCCACGGCTGGGGAATGGTGACTACGGATCATAGGATTGTTGGCCGGAAGTGCTCGTTTCCGTCTTCTCTCCGTGACCTCTGTGTCTCCGTGGTGAATTTCTTTAACGTACGAGCGGGGTTGCGCTGACCTAAGATGACAGGTTCGCGCGACGATCGATAACGCTTCCGTCGTCAAATTCAGCCCGGCATCACCCGCGTGACGGAATGAGGCGCGCCTGGTTCGCGATGTGGGCAGCCAGGGTTTCATTCCGATTGTCGCGGACCGACATGCCCCAAGTCCAGTTGCGTGGGACGAAATAACCGGCTTGGTTGAGGAGCGTGGCGTATTCTCTGAATTCCTGGAACGTTTCCAGCGTGCAAACGTCCTGATAGCGGCTGGTGGGGGAGTGGCCCATCAAGAGAGCCCGGGGCTGAAAGACGGTCAAGGGAAGACCGTCTCCCCTGGTCATTTCGAGGGCGGTGAGAGCGCCGAAGATGTGGTTGCGATGGGACTCGGCGTTGTGATGCACGCGACGGAGAGGGCCGGGATCACCCATGGCGGCGTTGAGCGCGTTGATGCAGCGCAGGATGCGGGGCGTGAGGTTGCCCATGTCGCCGTGCTCGTCCAGTTTGCCGCCGTCCCTTTTGGTCAGTCCTTGATACGTTTTCTTGGTGTCGCCGTCGGCAGGGCGAGCGCCAGTATTGCTGCGCATGTCGAGGACCTTGTCCAAGTTGACGCCGGCGTCGTAGGTCAAACCGGGTTGCGCGCCCTTGTTGGCAAAGACCAGGCCCGGTTTGGAAATGGGCGAGAGGGTGCTGTTGCCGTAGTCGGCCCATTTCGGGCACACCGCCATCAAGTCATAGTCGCCGGTCATCGGTCTGTTACCCGCTCCGACTTCCGAGGACGTCATCACTTCAAACACATCAGGTTTCTCAAAAACCAGTCTTCCGGGATTTACGCCGAGCCGTTCGGGATAGACGAAGATGTGGTACACCGTGCCTCCCGACCAAACAGCGCGGAAGGCAAACCTCTTGTTGTCTCCGGAGCGCAAGGCGAACAGGAAGTAGTCCTTGCTGTCCGGTACCGGCTCCATCGACTGGATCGCGAGGCGAGGCGGCTGTTCTTCGGGATCGGTCGCCTGTTTCCGCAGTTCGTCCATCGTCAGCGCCAACTGCGTCTTATCGGCGTAGTGGTGTTTTAGGCCGTCGTCGTTGGCGGCGGTGCCGTCCTTGGCCTTCGTCGCGTCAGCGCCCACCTTGCTGTAGATGCCAAGGTAAGGAACGAAACCCGCCTGCGGACCCCAATCCGAGCTTTTGCCCTTCACGTGGAAGTTCTTGGTTGGGTAACGAGCTCTGATCCACCGCCGTGACCACGGACCGGTGGAACGAAAGATGATTACCTCGTCCAGCTCGCTCGCGACCCTCACGCAGGCTTTCATGTCGGTCTCGATCATCCCGTTCTCAGGATGGGTAAACGACTCGGTCAATCCGAATTCGGCCATGGTTTTCTCCTGTCCGCCAAGGACAACTGCCAAGGCGGAATTGGTTCCTTGCCCTTTCGGCGAGTGGCTGCCTCTCCGGGATTTCGGTTTTCACCTTTCGCCCTGACCATAGTGTACACCGGTGGGGCCAGCACAGCGATCACAGTTTTCACGGCGGGTTGTCGGCGATCAACGACGAAAGCCCCGAGGTGCGCGCGTCAGGGTTTGGCCTGTTTCTGTTCCACTTGGACATTAAACAGCCGGTAGTCCGAGTAACGATGCAGGTTGTGGAAGACATAGTCGCCCAATTGCCCGTTCACCGTTACGGCATGCGGCAGCCACATCGTCTTGCCACTTTTTTCAAAGCTGACTTCTGAATAAACGACCTCGGTGGTCTCCCTTTGTAGGCCTACGTTTGGCTCCGGCGCTTGAATGTCCGTGCGCAGGCGAACGACTCTATATCCCACCGGATCGATCCATGCCACGCCTTGCAGGAAAACCACGCCTTTGCGGTCGGCGAACCAAACGCTCGCCGGCAACCGGGCGACCTGGGGCCGCTGGGCAAAGGCGACGACATAGGTTTCCTCGCCGTCCGTCAATTGCCGTCCCAAGTAGCGGAAGCGGGAATCGGCTTGAAACTCGGGGTGAAAATTCACCTGCAGCGCCACGAATCCGAAGGTGACAATTCCGCCTTTGGCGTTGGGCTTGACGATTTCGCCCGTGGCGTCGGTTCGGTATTCATCGAGGGTCCACTTCGCCGCGCCCGCTTGCGCCACGGCCAGATAGCTGTACCTGTTATCGAACTGGATGAGGCCTCTCTGCGACCGCGGATGCACCATGCCGGTCAGGTGCTCGGTGCAAGCGGTATCGGCGAAGTTGTCGAAAAAGGCACTCACAGCAGCGCCCACTCGCTGAAGGATTTGCGGCAGCGGGTCCTGACTCTCCGCAGGCTTTAGGCGCTTCAGCTCGGGAACCGCGCGGGCGAGTTCCGCAGGAGTCATGTCCACGAACGTCTTGGGAATGCTTTCATTGCCGGTCGCCGTCCCTGAGCTGCGAGCGGGACGGCGCTCATTGAAGGTTTTAATCTGGTAGCGCGCTCCGTCGCGGGCATCGGGTGAACTGGAGTTTTGCGGCGCCGCGATGGAACTCGCAGACAACAACGCGACCGATAGCACCACGCAGAAGCGAAAAAAGTTTCGCCCCACGCCGCGAGCCCAGACCCTAGATTGTCGCACCAAGCCTCCGATAAGGACTGACTCTTCAACTATACGGCAAAACCGGGCGGCAGGCTGCCGCTGATTAGCGCGGCGAGGCGAAGGGGGAGGCACGATCTCGCGTCAAAAATGAGTCCCGCCCGCAGCCCACGCGCGGTCGGGGTGCAATTCTGACTACCGCCCAGGCGGCAACAAGTTCGCTGGCTAATTTGTGACGGTATCGGTTCGAACGGGAAAGCCGTTGACTGAAATACTTCGCCCAATCGTCTCCGTGCAGCCGGGCTGCCCACTAAAGCAGCACCTATTCAGCAGACGAAGAGATACCTCGTTTTACTGGTCTTCCAACGCTGGCCATCTGCAAGAAAATCAGTCTAACGAGTGACCTGTCCCCTGGTTCCCAACTGAAACTCAATTCTTTGATACATTGAAGACTCTTCCGAAGGCGAAATCCCGTTCCTTCCTCGCTGGGAGTTTGCGATAGATGCGACACTGGCGGCCCACTCTGCCGAGGTCGCCACCAAGAATCCGCACAGAGTTAGGAAACTACTACGGTTATTTTCTAAATGCTGCTTCAATGATGGTCTTCAACACAGAATCCTCTGCGGATTGCATATCGATTAGAGTGGTGTCTATTGCAAAAAAAGAGTGCGAGTTACACTTGTTACCTTTTTCTATTGTCACCGAGTCAGTTTCTCCCCCGCAGTAGTCGATGTATTTCTTGGCCTTGTCGATGAGGTATACAGCCAAAGCAAAGCCGTGTGACACGTCCATTTCCGGCGTGTATAGCGCTTCGGAAAGAAAGCGGATGAGCGAAGAATCAACGACCCCAAGGCAATTAAATCCACTGGCAACGTACAAGGACTTGCTTTGACCATCGAAGCGGAGAAGTTGCACTTCGGAGGCGGTAGAAGTGGCAATCAATAGCTGCAAGTCTAGTTCGACGTATTTCCTCCCCATATCTTCAAGGACAGACTCGGCAGCGGCATGAACATAGTCGGGAGTAACGCCGGTCAGGTCTTTCTTGAGTTTTCCTAGCATTTTTTCCCGAGCTTCTTTCCATAGGTCAGGTGATCCGGCATACGCAAACACGACACTCCAATCCTCTGTTTCTTGCGCACCGATTTTAGGCTCGTGGTATTTGAACTGGCCGGGAACGGATATTTGACGGTCTGCTGCCATCACGATGCCGACTTTGCAGACCATTCCGATAATCGCGGTCATGGCTTTTACCTTCGGAGAGCGGAAAGGATATTTCTGCCTTAGCCGTAAGTCAATCGGTTTGTTGAAAAGATTGGTTTTTGTGCAACCTTAATCAGGTTCATTGGGGTCACCTCGCAATACGGACACGGGCAAGCCGAATTCCAAACTTATTTGCTAGATTTCAAACTGAGACACTACCCGGCGGAGGGAGGGGTAGCTCTCTCTGGGCTCGGTACGGTATGTTAAGGGGGCAAAGGGGGTACCCTTTTCCTGCGTGGAAGGTGTCAGACGGAGAATGGGTACCTGGAACATGTGAAGAAATTGAATTTCCATCTGTTATCCATAATGTAAGCTGATGAAAACACACTGTGCCAAAACTGGTAAAACCAATTTTTTCACATGTTCCTGGCCCCCATCCTCCCTCGACCCCCTTCCTCCCTTTCGTGTCCACCACCAGGTCCTTGCTCTGCTCGACGCTCGATACTTCCGCCACCACCGAGTCCGGCGCACCCGAGTGTTGGATGCGAATCGAACTGTAAGGGCCGGCTTGCGGCAGTGGTTCCAGCAGAGAGTTCAACGAAACATCCTGCGTGCTGTAACCGGGCGGCAGACATCCATGCCCGTCCGGGGCGATATCCGGCGCAGCGAGAATCGAGCGCGGCCAGAGGCCGCGACGATGGCGGGCAGGATGCCCGCGCTCCCAGGGGCGTAGGGGCGGGCCTCGTGCCTGCCCACGCGCGGCAGAGTCGGGCCAGCCCGGTGGGCGCCCACGAGGGGTGCCCCTACGCGCGTGGCCGGGCCCGCCCCACCGGTTGGCGCCCACGAGCTCCGGCGGCGAAGGTTCTTTACCTCGCGCGCATCTCATTTTTATCGTCCTTGGCCCCCTCGCTGTGCCCCCGACACTTCATCGCTTCGTTTATCGGCGGACGTGCGGAGGAGGATGAAGGAAGATTCGAGTCCTTTGAGGATCGGGCCCCCGGGCGGCCACTACGGAAAGTACAAACTCCCGGGGCGCGAGTGGAACGCTCGCGCGGTGGCAAGCAGGATGCGCGCGCTCCCCGCGTCGGGTTCGGACAATTGCGCCAGCGATTTTGTCCGGTTTATGAGTGATTTTCTCGATTTCCCAGGCTCGGTCAATTTGTCCCGGCCGAGCGGGGCCGTAAGAGCCTGAGTTTACATGGGTTATATCGTAGCCTCGAATTTACTTGACAACATAAGTAGCCGTGCTAAACTAGACGCTGAGGCCAGCGCATGCCGGCGAAGCGGCGGGAAGCGTCGCGGCGGGGCGCACGCCGGGGCGGCGTGCCGCGTGATGAAAACTGTCCGGCACTGCTTGCCTGCGGTTCCCTCAGGCGCGAGTTTTGAGCACGGGCGGGACTGTTTGGCAGTGCTGGAGCGGGTCAAACCGAGGCGAAGTTGTTTATGAGCCGTGCGAAGCGACTATGTTCATGAAAAATAAGCAAGTTATCTTGAAACCTCGTTCGTCATTTCGCCTCCCGTGCGGCGGATCAAGCTCTTGAAAACACGTGGGTTAGTTCGGCTCGACGGCGACGTGAGAATGACAATGCTCTGGGAATGAGCGACCGGCTATGTTTATGAAAAAACATTCAGTTAGTCAGATTTTCCGACGGAACGGACAAAAGGGCGCACCTCTCCAACCGTATGAAAATGCACAATTTATGTTGTCATTGTCGAGGCTGGAAAGATGCTCCGCAAAAAAGATGTTAAAAATGCAGGATGATCCGACTATATCTATGAAAACACAGGGGCGAGCGACAGAATGTCGATCAAAGAAACGTGATTTCTGGCAGGGAAATCTACGCCGCAGAGCCCAAATCGACGGCAATTGGCCCAGTAACCTCACGAGCGTTCGCAGAGTGGGCGATGCGCTTGTTGTCGCAGGCTCCGGAATCGGTTCCCGCGCCCGGGTTCGCGGACTGGGGGCGAGGGGTAGTGGTGTCATTTGGTGTGGCACGGCCATCTTAGCCGTGACCGTTCACGGGCGGGACGCCCGTGGCACTTCCAAATGACACCACTACCGGAGCGAGTGAGGGGTAGCTCTCTCTGGCTCGGTACGGTATATTAATGACTTGATCTGAGGTAATGTAGGGATCACGTCTCGTCAGGAACGTAAGTTTCATATTATCATCATGCTCTTACGTCGCCGCCGACACTTTAGGAATGTCATCGCCGTAATCTTCTTGCTAGGATTGGCGGCGTGGATCGTTCCTTCGTATTTCAGCGCCGAACGCTATCGCCGCCGAATCCAGGCTGGCCTCGAACGGACATTGCACCGGCCGGTCAAATTTGGGGGGTTGTCCTATCGACTGCTGCCGCGCCCCGGATTCACCATCGAGAATGCAGAGGTTGGGGAGGATCCCGATTTCGGGTATGAGCCGTTCGCCCGCGTCGACCAAATCGATTGTGACCTTCGCTGGCACAGCCTTTGGCGCTCGCGAATGGAATTTGCCCACCTCCGCCTGGACCATCCCAGTTTCAACATTGTTTTGAACTCCCGAGGCCAATGGAACGTGGAACGGTTCTTGCTACAAAGCGGCGTGACCGCGGCCGCAGGCGCCGCAACAGAGGCCAACGCCTTGCCAGCGGCCGAATCCTTGGATCTGAAGGTGGATGACGCCCGCATCAATTTCCAAGTAGGGCCCAATAAAAAGCCATTTGCCCTGACGGACGTCCAGGCGCGGTTGCAAGTCAATCCCGCTGAGCGGCGGGTGGACTTTCGAATCACCGCCAGCCCGGTGCGCTCAGACTTGTTTATTCCCACCCCGGGCCCGGTGGAGGCCAGCGGCACTTGGACACCGGGAGCGGACTTGCGCGGCCCCATCGATGCCCGCGTACGGACGCAGGGCGCGCTGCTCTATGATTGGATCCCTGTCGTCACCGGCAAGAATCCCCAGGTTTATGGCGTGATGGATTCTGACGTTCACCTCACGGGATCCCTGCCCGATCTTACCGTCGAGGGAGAGACCCACCTTTCTCAACTCCATCGCTGGGGGGAACTACCTCCGGCTGACCCTTTTCCTTGTGCTGTGCGCTTTCGCGCCCGGCTGGAGCGAGGGCGCGAGCGTGTGCAGGTCGAGAATTTGGAAGCTTCATTCGCAGATTCCCACGTCCACGTTTCGGGCTCGGTCGATAGTCTTCCTTCCGCTCCCCAACTTGATTTGGTGATGTCGCTTGAGCACTCGCGCCTGGAGGACGTGCTGACGGTCGTCCGCCGCTTTTGGCCCAACTCGAGTTCCTGGAACCTCAAGGGCAGGGTTGATGCGCTGGTTTCAATCCAAGGTCCGTGGAACGAGCGGCGATACGGCGGATTCGTGGGTGCGCGCGAGGCGAGCCTCTCGACGCCTTCGGGCACGTTCCCCCTTTCCGAGATTGCAGTGCGGATAAACGATGACGGGGCCGTTCTAGCTCCGGTACAAATTAGCATGGCGCCCCATGTGAGCCTCACCGCGCAAGGTACGATGGACCGCACACCGCTCGGGCCTCAGTATGACCTTCAACTCGCTGCCAAAGGCATTCCGCTGCACCAGGCCGTACTGTTCGGGCGGGGTCTGGGTATCCATGCTCTACAGGAGGTTGACGCCACGGGGTCCGCCACCGCCTCCATTCATCTGACCGGGTCCGCTTGGCCGCCGGCGCGTCCGGCACTCGCCGCGCACGGCGAGGTACGCGCCGCGCGCCTGCTGATTCCCGGGCTGACGGAACCGCTGAATATTCCTCGTGCCAGCTTAAAGGTTAGCGGCGAACAAATCACCGCCGACCCGGTGGTGGCGGTCCTCGGCACAAGCGTCTTTGGCGCCAAGCTGACGCATGAGGGTGCGCGGAGCAGTCCGTGGAAATTTATCGTGCACGCGAATCACCTGAAGCTGGAACAGGGCGCTCTCTGGTTCGATGCGCTGGGCCTGCGCCCGGCGTTTGCCGTGCTGGAACGCTTGCCAGGCCTGGCATCCTTCGCGGCCCGGCGCCAGGCGGGGGCGCAAATATTAGGCAGCCTGAACGCCGAAGGCCGGTTCGATACGCCAGCCTTGAGTTATCGCGGCGCAACCCTTCAGGATTTTCAGGGAACATTTGCAATCACTGGCCGCACCGTGCGCATGGAGGCGGCGAAGTTCCGCGCCAGCGGCGGCCACGGTGAAGCGGAAGGGGCCGTCGATTTCACTACGTCTCCTCCGGTTCTCTCCGCGAAGGCTTCACTCGTGGGGGCTTCCTTGCAGCCTTTCTCCGCCCATCTTCCCGCGCCGGCGCAAGACCTGCACGGCACCGTGGATGCCACCGGAACCTTCCGAACGCGAGGGCTGGCTCGGAAAGATTTGGCGGATAACCTGACCGGCCAGATGGAGTTCCGTTCCAAGAATGTATCCTTTGGAGATTTCGATCCCCTCGGGACGCTTGTGCAACAGGCGCAGTGGGGGAAGCTCGAACCTGTCCGCGGACCGGTTGTGGCCGCTCCTACCTTGATGAAGATAGAAATTCGCGATCGTCTCTTCATTTTGAAAAGCACATCGGTCGATTTGAGCGGAGCGATCTTGCAATGTACAGGTACGTACGCCTGGAGCGGGGCTGCTGACTTGACTCTGCGGGCGAACCTGCGGCGGCTTCGCCGGCGCTGGCTCGTTCGCGATGATGCGCCTCAACCCTCTGCGCTTTTGCCGGAGATTCGACTTGCGGGACCCATCGACCACCTCGTGGTGAATCCGCAGGAAGCGGTTGCGAGCGTCGGAAAAAGTCCTGAGTAAAGCAGCCGTAGCGCGGACCTGTTCTCTAGGTCCGCGGCTCTTTGCCTGCATGCACAGAAAGGCCCGCTTCAGCCCGGCATCGAAGATGGTGTGGCGCGCCCGTTTTGTAGGTCCGCGGCTCTTTACCTGCATGCACGGAAAGGCCCGCTTCAGCCCGGCATCGAAGATGGTGTGGCGCGCCCGTTTTGTAGGTCCGCGGCTCTTTGCCTGCATGCACGGAAAGGCCGCTTCAGCCCGGCATCGAAGATGGTGTGGCGCGCCCGTTTTGTAGGTCCGCGGCTCTTTACCTGCATGCACGGAAAGGCCGCGGACCTAGAGAACAGGTCCGCGCTACAGATCTGACCTCCGTCGGTGGAGATAACTTTGACCCCAAGCGCCAGAATCAATCTTGCCAGTGCGGGCCTCGTATTTCTTCTGGCCTTGGTATCAGCCATGCCAGGAAATAGCGCTACGGTTGATCCAGCGACCATGGCGGCATCCAAATCTGCGGAAGCAAAACTGGCCATCTTGGGAAGCAAGGATCCGCAGCCTTCCTCGACGTACCGGGCGGTGGTGATTACCGAGTACGAGATCAATTCGTACATGAAAGTTCATTCCGGGGAGACACTTCCCAAGGGCGTACACCCTCCTACTTTGAAAGTCCAGCCTGAGTACGCCACAGCTTCCGCGGATGTGGATTTCGATGAGCTCAGCCGTTCCTATCCCAATCCCAACGATATGGGGCCGAAGATTCTGGCCGCCATGTTCCATGGGACACAACGCGCGACGATTACGGCTCACGTTCAATCGGAAAGTGCTGGGGTTCGGATGCAAATCGAAAATGTATCGGTGGGGAGTACAACTGTGCCAAAGTGGCTCGTGGACTATGTGGTGCAGAACATTTTGCAGCCGGAATACAAGTTCAATTTGAACAAGCCTCTGCCGTATCCCGACCACGTCACCAAGGTCGTGTTGGGGTCAGGCCAGGCGACGTTTTTGCGAGGACCCACGGGGGGGAGTAAGCAGTAGGTGGAAAGCAGACGGCAGCTTTTTTGGCCGCGCGAACATCATCGCGGCCTGGCTTGTGGACGCTCCATCCTGCCTTCCGACTACCGCTCGCTGCCTACCGCCTTCTGTTCTCCTATGGCCCATCGTTACAAGTTCTACGCGGCAGAAACCGGCACGGCGTATCAATACTTCTTCGCGGGCAGCCGGCCGGTAACTCGGCCCGAGGGTCAGGGCGCGGGTAGCGATTATATTTTTGTCGTCACTGCCGATCAGAAGCCTCCCTTTATCCTGCGGGTTTTCATCTCGGGACGTGCCATGGGGGTGTGGCGGCAGAGTCACGGCCGCGAACTCGATCCCAACGAAATGTATGCGGCCGCTAAGATGCGCCTGTATCGTGCCTTCGACGAGGTCGATTACCTGCGGGACGATGCGCTGAACCTGCTAGTGGATGAAGGGAACGTCGAGGCGCTGCTCGAACCGCTGAACTTGTAGCGCAGGCGTTGTATACTGACCGCAGGGCTCAAAAGGAAACTTGTCTCCCGTGCGTAACTTCCGCAAACTCGCTGCGGCCATCGCCGCCGCTTATCTGGCGATTTCGGCCGCGCTGCTGTGGGTGATGCATCGTCCCATCCTGTTCGGGGAGGTGATGCGCCACGTTCCCGATTCGATGATGATGGTCATTCCCTTCAAGCAGCTCTGGTTTGTGGCGCGCGCCGGGAACCTGAAGGTGGGCGATATTGCGCCCGGGTTCGATTTGCCCACGCCCGACAAACATTCGTCCGTGTCGCTTGCGGCGTTCCGCGGCCAAAGGCCGGTCGTGCTGATTTTTGGGAGCTACACCTGACCGCCTTTCCGCCGGGAGGTTCCCGCGCTCAACCAACTCTACGATAAGTACAAAGATCGCGCTGCGTTCTATATGATCTACATTCTGGAAGCTCACCCTATTGACGCCTGGGAAACGGACGACAACCACAAAGATAAGATTTCGGTCTCGAGCCCCAAGACACTCGCCGAGCGTTGCGCGGTGGAAGGCACTTGCTCGACCAAGCTCGCGTTGCGAATTCCCGCCATCATCGACAACCTTGAGAACACTACGGAGGCATCCTACACCGCGTGGCCAGACCGGCTCTATGTGATTGACCGCGATGGCCGCGTCGCCTACAAGAGCAAGCCCGGACCTTTTGGATTCAAACCCGCCGAAATGGAAGTGGCGCTCAAAAAAATTCTGCCCGCTGCCGCTGCCCCAACCCAGATCAGCCAGGCGCGGTAAGGCGATGCTTTCGCTCGAAATGCCGGATTCGCAAAAAACCAGTAAAAAGGCAAAGTGCAAAAGCTCAACGGCAAAAGTGTATAATTTCAGCATCGCTAAGGAGTCGAACAACATGAATTTGCGCCATCGAGGTCGTTGGCTGTTGCCCTTGATTGCCCTGCTGGCAGGCTCGTCGCTCGCGGCATCGCCAGAGAAGCCCTTTACGATTGAACAGGTGATGAGCGCCCCATTTCCTTCCGACCTCGTGGCTGCCCCAGTAGGCGGCAAGATCGCCTGGGTGTTCTATGCCTCGGGGGCGCGGAATATTTGGGTGTCGGAGCCTCCCGATTACAAATCGCGACGGCTGACCTCTTACACCGCAGACGATGGGCAGGAGATCGCCGAGCTTGCTTGGGCGCCGGACGCCGGCTCGATCGTATATGCGCGCGGGGGTGACTTCGAGACGCTCAAGGAGGCGCCGAATCCGCGCAGCTTTCCGCAGGGAGTCGAGCAGGATATTTGGGTGGTCGATGTCGCCGGAGGCGCTCCCCGAAAACTGGGAGAGGGGCATTCCCCCGCCGTTTCGCCCAAGGGCGACGCGGTTGCCTACGTTTTCAAGGATCAGGTCTGGCTCGCAAAGCTCAGCGGGTCTGATAAGCCGGCGCAGTTGATTCACGCGCGAGGCAAGGCTGAGTCGCTGCGATGGTCCCCCGATGGATCGACGCTGGCCTTCGTGAGTTCGCGCGACGAGCACAGCTTTGTCGGGATTTACGATTTTTCGCAACAGGGCCTGCACTACCTCGATCCGAGCGTGGATAACGACCTTGAGCCCGTGTGGTCATCGGATGGCAAGCAGATTGCCTTTCTGCGTATTCCTGCTGCGCCCGAGCCGCGATTGTTCGGTCCCCGACGGTCCGGGCCGCCGTGGTCAATTCGCGTTGCGGATGTGACAACAGGGGTAGGCCGCGAGGTTTGGAAGGCTCGCGACGGGCGGGGAAGTGTCTTCCATGGGCTGGCGGCTGACCAGCAGCTTTTCTGGACTGCGGACAATCGGCTCATTTTCCCGTGGGAGGGTGACGGCCGGATTCATCTTTATTCCCTTCCGCTCCAGGGCGGGGCAGCCGCACTCATGACTTCTGGGGACTTTGAAGTCGAGTATGCAACGCTTGCGCCCGACCGCCGCGACGTGGTTTTCAATTCCAATCAGGGTGACATCGACCGGCGGCACCTGTGGAGAGAGGCGGCGACCGCCACGAAACCAACTCGAGTGACAAGCGGCGAGGGCATCGAGTGGGCGCCGGTGCTCACCAGTGATGGCCACATCGCCGCGTTGCGCTCCGATGCGCAGTGGCCGGCGCGCCCCGCGCTCGTGGGGCAAGATGGCACCCTTCGCGATGTGGCGCCTGAGTCCATGCCCAAGGATTTTCCCGCCAAGCAGTTGGTCCCGCCGCAGCAGGTCATCCTCTCCGGCGCAGATGGGCTAAAGCTTCATGGGCAGCTTTTCCTCCCCGCCAACTCCCAGGCCGGGGAGCGCCATCCGGCAGTGGTGTTTTTCCATGGCGGGTCTCGCCGCCAGATGCTTCTCGGATGGCATTACATGCAGTATTACCACAATGCCTATGCCCTGAACCAATACCTTGCCAGCCGAGGTTACATCGTCCTGTCCGTGAACTACCGCAGTGGAATTGGCTATGGGATGGAGTTCCGGGAGGCGCTGAACTACGGCGCCACCGGGGCCAGCGAATTCAACGACGTGCTGGGGGCAGGTTTGTATCTGCGCTCCCGCCCGGATGTTGACCCTGCACGCATCGGCCTGTGGGGCGGCTCCTATGGAGGTTATCTCACGGCTCTGGGCCTCGCGCGGGCGTCGGACTTGTTCGCATGTGGCGTAGACTTCCACGGCGTTCACGACTGGAATTTGGAGTTTCCCTACACCCTGCACGCGGAAAATCCCCAGAAGCTGGAAGAATGGGCACGCGTTGCCTATGAATCCTCACCAATGGCGGATGTGAAAACGTGGCGCTCGCCGGTGCTGCTGATTCAGGGGGACGACGACCGGAATGTGGCCTTCACCAATATGATCCAGCTTGTGGAAGCGCTGCGGAAGCAGGGTGTGGAGTTTCGGCAAATTGTTTTCCCTGACGAAGTGCACGACTTCTTGACGCACGAGCATTGGCTTACCGGATACCACGCGGCATCGGATTTCTTTGACTCGCATCTAAAAGCTGGTAGGTGATCCAGAAAGGACAATACCATGGCCCAAACGATCTATCAGGTGGACTCGTTTACCAGCCGGGCATTTGCGGGTAACCCGGCGGCGGTATGCATTCTGAACGCCCCCGGGGACGAAGCGTGGATGCGCGATGTGGCACGAGAAATGAACCTATCGGAGACAGCCTTTTTGGTGCCGCAGGACGACGGCTTCAATCTGCGCTGGTTCACGCCAACCGTGGAAGTGGCATTGTGCGGGCATGCGACCGTGGCCAGCGCCCATATTTTGTGGTCGACGGGCGTGCTTAAGCCGAACGAGCAGGCGCGCTTCCACACGCTGAGCGGCTTGTTGACCGCGGAGCGCAAGGGCGATTGGATCGAACTTGATTTTCCCGCGAAGCCCGAAGAGCCGGCCACGCCGTGGGACGAACTGGTGACCGGACTCGGAATCACGCCACGGTACGTGGGCAAAAGCCAATTCGACTACTTGGTCGAGGTGGATTCTGAACGGTCTGTCCGCACCCTTGCACCCGACTTTACGCTGCTTAGGCGGATGAAGGCCCGTGGAGTCGTCGTAACCGCGCGTGCCGAGGCTGGCGAGTTTGATTTCGTCTCGCGTTTCTTCGCCCCCGGGTCGGGAATCGACGAAGACCCCGTGACGGGCTCTGCCCACGCCATTCTCGGTCCGTTCTGGGCGAAACGCCTCGGTAAGACGGAGTTCACGGCCTACCAAGCCTCCGCGCGCGGCGGCGTGGTGAAGGTCCGTGTTGTGGGGGACCGCGTGAAACTCGGTGGACAAGCTATTACCGTGATGCGCGGGGAGTTGGTGTAGGAGCGGTTGCAAGAGGATTCCATTCGTTGCGATCACGTGATCGATATTGCCCCAAGGTGTTCCTTCCCGTATTTTGTTCCAGTTGGTATCTCATTATACGAGTTCGTGCAACGAACTAGGCTGCCGGCGCGCGCCGTGGGCAGCATCGGCGCATCGCGATAATTTCCAATTAACTGAAAACGATTGAGTTGAACGGAGTGTCAGGAAACTGAGCGGCTTGGCCCTAGCCTTGCCTTAAGGAGGGCGTAGGCAAATCTAAGGAGGAGAAAGAACATGAAAAAGCTGCTCAGTATGATGTTTGCATCGCTCGTGGCGATCGGGTTGACCATGCCGGCGTTTGCCAGTGGTTCCGGCGCGAACGACTCGACGACAAGCACGGCGAAGACGCACAAGACCAAGTCAACCAAGACACACAAGTCGGCGAAGACCGGCTCGGCCGGTAAGTCCAATAGCACGACCACTCCGGGCACACCGCAGAACAAGTAAGAGAAGATTCGCCCGATACGGAGTGTAAATGATCGAAGGGATTTCGATTGCCCCTTCGGCAAAGCCTCTGGCCAGGAATGACGGAGGCTTTGCCGCATTTTCGAGGATGGTGCGGCCCCACCCCAATGGCAGACGCCACGTGGACTCACCCGGGGTTAATGTAGGACCTTACTCGTTACGGCGGAAGCCGGGTTTTTAGCGGTTTTGGGGACCTGTTCCGTCGCCGGGGGCCAGCCAATCCCAGAACACGGAGCAGCCGTTTAGATTAGCCCTCTGGTGGAAGAGTTTGTCGAGGTCATAATCTCGAACCACATCGTTGCCACAGGCGGAAGCGCTGGCGAAGAACCCAGCAGCTAGCTGCCGTTTTTGGGTGCCCACAGAGATGATACGCAACTTGGCAAGCTCTGGGGGTGGCAGGGTCAATTTGTGGGAATACGCGAATTCCATTCCTGAGGGCGGTCGGCGTTTTGTCAGAAAATAGAGTTTCTCGTCAGTGAAAGCCTGTTTGCCACTGGCCGTGACTTCCGCGAGTTTTCTTGCCACGGCCTCGTAATCCTTCCAGGCGTAGGCATCAGTATTGGCTCGACTAATGTCGCGTGCCAACGCGCCAATGTAAATCATGCATGGGATGAAGATCGGCCAGAACGGGTCTTTCACCTGCAGCACGCGGGATGAAAAGAAGTAGAGCCCCGGGATTGCCAGGATTCCCACAAAGGGAGTGACAAGGCAGAAGTAGCGGGTGAAGGTCGGGTGCGCGACAGCCAGTTCTGCTGCGATTCCTAGGGCCAGCCAGGCGCAGAGGTAAAATTCCGCGCGACGCTCCGAAGTCCACGCTGAGCGGTTGGCGACGTATATGACCCCGAAAACTGCCAGCAATCCGAGGAGGAGCGATTGCGGATCGGAGTGCCAAGCAGTCACGGTTTGCAGGTCGTGAGCCAAAGGGCGGGGCCAGTAGACCACCCGATAGTGGAGCTGATATTCGACAAGATTAAACCAAACCACCCATGGCGATTGAACGGCTACCCACAATACGGGGAGGAAGGGAAGTGCCGCTCCGACCGCGAAGGCGGTCGCCTTGGTCCAGCGTCTCCCCACGCGGTTGTAACTGAAAATCCATACCACCAGTACCGGCGCTGCGGCTGCGGCTAACAACGTGGACGCAGCCGCGGCTCCGGCCAGAACCCCACAGGCGGAGGCCAGCCACCATCTGCGCCGCTCCACTGCGGCGAGTGCGAGGCGGAAAGCACACACGGTTGTAAACAGGGCCATGCCATAGGCCTGCCCGACTGTGCCGAATTTCACGAGATTGATGTTGCATTCAATCAGAACGGTGGCAGCGATGGCGCCAGCCACTTGCCAGGTGCGCTGGGGAATCCGGGTGAGGACGAATTGCGCAGCCAGGACAGTGGCGGCCGAAGTTTCAAGCGCCGCCAAAGCGTGGGGCACGCGCCAAGTCTCACCCAAAACACGCAGCAGGAAGGCATTCCAGTACGCATTGAGAGGTGTCTGAGGAAAACAGAAATCTAGGTAAGGACGCATGCCGCCCTTGATCAGTTGCGCCGCAAGTAGGTGGAACCCTTCGTCGTCGTTAAAAGCAAGGGTTTGGGCGTACCACATGAGGCCCGCCGCCATCACGGCCCAGATTCCGTAAAGCCAAACGCGCGACGCCCCAGGCTGCTGAGCCCTGACGGCTTTTTCTGCTGCCCCTTGGTCCGGGTTCAAAAAGGTGGCGTGCATCTGTCGGGATGATAGGCTTGGAAAAGGTGGGTCGTCAACGGCGTTGGCAGCTCGGCCCGAGTGCGACTAAGAAGGGTGAGGTCTCACCGAGTGCCAGCAGTTTCCGGAGGCTTATCCACTGGGGCGGGCGGCTTCCAATCCCAAAAAACCGAACAGCCGTGCAGATTCACCCTTTGGTAAAACAGTTTGTCGAAGTCGTAGGCGTTGATCATATCGTCGTCGCAAGTGGCGGCCGTGGCGAAAGCTCCCGCAGCCAACTGCCGTTTCTGAATCGCCTCGGAGGTTATATGGAGCCTGGTAAGCATAGCCGGCGGAAGCGTCAATTTATGGGAATATCCAAATTCCATGCCCGAAGGCGGCCGGCGCATGAGTAGGAAGTAGATTTCTTCTTCGGTGAAGACTTCCTTGCCAGGAGGTGTGACCGCGAGAACCTTTCGCGCTACGGCCTCGTAATCCTTCCAGCAAAACGAGCCCGTAAGGTCATCGCAGATCGTGCGCGCCAAGGCTCCGGCGAAAACGAGGCTCGGAATCAGTACCGGCCATAGCGGCCTTTCCGGCTGGAGCACGCGCGACCCGACGGCGTAGATACCCGGGACAGCGAGAATTCCAACGAAGGGCGTTACCAAACAGAAGTAGCGCCCGAAAGTGGGGTGCGCGACGATCAATTCCGCTGACATTCCCAGTGCCAGCCACGCGCAGAGATAGAATTCCGAGCGGCGCTCGGGAGGCCAAGCGGATCGCTTGGCGATATAAACGACTCCGAAAATGGCCAGCAGTCCCAACAGGAGCGATTGAGGGTCGGCGAGCCAGCCAGTGACTGTTTCCAGGTCGTGCAGCATCGGGTCGGGCCAGTACACTATGCGATAGTGGAGTTGGTATCTGACGATATTGAACCAAACCAGCCAGGGTGACTGTAGCGCCAACCAAACTACGGGCAAAAAGGGAATTGCTGCCCCGACGGCGAAGGCGGCTGCTTTGATCCAGCGGCTCCCGGCGCGGTTAAACCACCAAATCCAACAGACTAATACCGGCGTGGCGGCAGCCGCGAGCAAGGTAGACGCCGCTGCGGCTCCCGCGAGAGCGCCGCAGGCAAAGGCCAGCCACCACCCGCGGCGCTCCACCGAAGGAAGCGCAACCCGGAAAGCGCACACGGTCATAAACAAGGCCATCCCGTAAGCCTGTCCCAGCGGCCCAAATTCCACTAGATTGATACTGCATCCAATCATAACGGTGGCGCCTATGGCGCCAGCCACTTGCCATGCGCGCTCGGGAATCCGCGTAAGGACGAATTGCGCCGCCAGGACTGTGGCTGCGGAGGTCTCCAGTGCCGCCAAAGCGTGGGGTCCCCGCCAAGTCTCGCCTAAAACGCGCAGCAAGAAGGCATTCCAGTAGGCATTCAGCGGAGTTTGCGGAAAGCAGAAGTCGATGTATGGGCGCATGCCGCCCTTAATCAGTTGGGCCGCGAGCAGATGGAACCCTTCATCATCGGTGAAAGCGCGCGTTTCGGCGTACCACAGCAGCCCCGCGGCCATCGCTGCCCAGACTCCGTAAAGCCAAAAGCGCGAGGGTCCACGCGCGCCAGCCGCGAGGGCGATATCTGCCGCACTTTGGTCCGGATTCAACGAGGTGGCCTGCATCTTTCGGGATGATAGGC
Organism: uncultured Acidobacteriota bacterium; assembly: GCA_963808085.1. Taxonomy (GTDB): domain Bacteria; phylum Acidobacteriota; class Terriglobia; order UBA7540; family UBA7540; genus Bog-366. The sequence continues at coordinate 31,873 of CAWEFC010000017.1, read as the reverse complement.
TTGGGAAAGGTAGCGCGTCAACGCTCCTGCAGCACGTCACCGTTGCAAGCGGGTTCTCGATCCAAGAATGGAAAGTTCACCACAGAGTGTCTGCCCGCCGTTGGCGGGTCCATAGTGCCGGAAACTTCCAGTTGCCGTCACGAATAATCAATAACTTACGTGAAGTTTCTGGAGAGGCACGGAGATCACAGAGCACGGCACTACGGCTTGTTACTCGCGAGCCAGGACTTTGCCTGTTTGATTTGGGGTAAGTCCGGGTCCGCGTTCTGCCAGCTCGTCAGGAAGTCCTGGTAGGCTTGAGCAGCCTTGGGCGTATTGCCAGCCAATTCGTAGGAGCGGGCAACCCCGTAGAGAGCGTGGCCGCTTTTGGGCCGCTGTTTCAGTGCTTGCTCAAAGGCCTCGCGAGCTTTCTCCCACTGATGTGTTCCCAGATACGCTTCGCCCAGGCTTTCCTGCTCGGGGCGGAAGAATTGCGGAGGCTCGGAATAGCCGAGGTCTCTCTCGTTCTCGATAGCCTTTTGAAAAAGGTGAAGGGCCTCCGCGTTTTCCCCTTGAACGCTTTTGATGTGGGCGCGAAGGTCGAGCGACAGCGTCCCGAGAAGATTCAGAACCGAACTCAGACCGTCGTCGTCCGGTTCCTGCTCCTTGTCTTTGTCTTTATCCTGATCATCGCCCTCGTCTTGATCTTTCTCTTTTGATTTAGACGCCTGAAGCCGCCACAACATGGCATCAAGATTTACAGACTGCTCCAGAGCCGGCTTCGGTTCGCCATGCTCGATGGCGGCCATGCCCTTGGCATAAAGCCTGAGGCCTTCGGCATAATCCTTGGCTGCGGCACTCGCCTCGCTCGCGTCGGCGCCGAACTCGATGGTTTCAGTTTCCCCGGCATTCCAATCACTGAATCGGATGCGCAGGCGGGCGACACTCCCTCCCGCCCAAACGGCGAAGCGCGCGGAAGTCATCCCCGTAGGAGCGGGCATGCCGCGCAGCTTGGCCGCCCACTGCAGTCCTTCCTGATATCGCCCCGCTTCTGCGCAGGCCGCAACCAGATAAGCGAGGTTGTGGGCGTAGTTCCAATCTTCGTCAGGATGGATCTGCTGCGCCGCCATATAGGCTTCGTCCACCCGCGTGGACGCGATGAAGGCTTGCCGGGCTCGTTCGTAGTCGCCCACCCGCCAATAAATGTGACCGGGCATGTGGACCATGTGTCCGGAATTGGGCGCCAAACGTCCGAGCGCGTCGGCGCTTCGCAGGGCGTCCTCCGGCCGGGAACTGCCTTCCATCGCATGAATCCAGTAGTGATTTGCTGCTGCATCGTCCGGGTGCGCTGCCAGCAGGTTGCGCAGAAGTGCCTGGGAATAAAGTTCGCCGCCGTTCGGATGGCCGTTGGTCTTGTAGCCGTTCATCTCTTCCAAAGCCAGGAATGCCTGGGCATCCAAATCGTCGGGGTAGCGGTCGATCAGGGTCTCCATCGTGCTTCGGTAGGCTTCGGAGTCGCCGGAATCGTCGTCATGTTTCTCCTGCTCGGCCGCGCGGATGTACAATTGCTCATGATCAGAAGCATGGTCAGCGAGCGATTTTGCCTTCGCCAGCGCCGCGTCTTTTTCCTCCAGAACAGCCCCGTGTCGTCCACTCATTTTCAGCGCCTCGTACTCGCCCCAGTAAGCCATGGCCGCAGAAGGGTCAAGCCGCGCGGCCTCCTTGAAGGCGCGGTATGCTTCGAAATCCCAGAAGCAGTGGAGGAGCCTGAGCCCTTGATTGAAATACGCCTGGGCCTGATCGGAATTCGTGGTGATCTTCAGGTTGGCCTCTCCAATCCCTTGCATCAACGGCGGGGGAGGGAGGTCACGGAACTTAGCCTCGCTTCCGGGTGCGTGGTGGTGAAGCATCGCGGTCTGGGCCGATGCGCCAGCACACGCTAGTATCAACAGCCCGAGCAAGAATCCTGATCTCATCGCGACGACCTGCCCCCGAGTTTATTTTCTTTGAAGAGCACTGCAGAGGTTGAGTGTACCAGATGTAGGTGGGGCGGGTAATGGGCAGGACCGCCTTCGGGAGCAGCGCCGGCCCTGAACGTGGTGTTTCACCCTCGTGATTTCTCGAGGACCGGCACTGGGAATTTCCGACTTCATCGAGCATTCGTTCAAGTCAATGGCTTACTGTTATCCTTAAGGGCGTGCCGGGCTGAAGGTGCGCGCTTTCGAAACAACCTGGCTTTTTAACACAAGCTGGTTTTTCACGACTGCGCTGGGAGTCACCGCGGTACAAACATCACCAGCCTGAACTGTGTTTGCCACGTTAGCGTAGGAGTTCAAGAATATGGAATTACTGGGTCCTCCCTCAAGGATTGCCGCGCACGCTTCATTCACTGTATTCCTGCCGACGATATTGGTGCTTCCTGTCGAACCGCAGGTACTATCCAGGTGAATTCCCGCATCATCGCTACTAAATACAGTGTTCCCAAAGATTGTATTGGAGTTGCTGCACACGTCAATTCCGTCGCCAACGTGTGTATTCGTCACAAGATTGTTGGTAATTTGGTTGCCGTTGGCGGTAAGGCTGCCATCCGTTACTGTCACGATCGCGGTCTGCGTATTCGTCACGGAATTGCCTCGGATTGTCATTCCGCCGGAACCAAAGATGAGAATGCCAGCGGCGACGGCCTGCGAAGTGTCACCGTTAAAGTCGTCGTCCGCCAAAATATTGTTCTCTATCGTTCCCGTGGCTCCATACGCGACTTGAATGCCGTTTTGGCCCGTATCGACCGGGCCTGCTCCAACCACCGAGTTGCCGCTTATCGTGACCGTGGTTCCGGTTTCGTCGGCGGTAATCCCATTTTTCTGGTACCCACGGACGGTGCTGTTTTCGATTCTGACTGTCGAATTCTCGGAATTGCCACTCTCGACGAAGATGCAGAAGCCCGCTGAGGATTGGCAACCAAAGTTGGCTGCGTTCTGAGCTTGACCGCGAACGGCGACAGAATCGAGCCTTCCGGAAGCTCCCTGAAAGTAAATTCCAATCAAGGGAGGTTCACTACAGCCGCTATTCAAATTGCTGTTCGAACCATCGACGGCGAGATCGCTGATGGTCACGTGGGTCGCGGGATATATCACCAGGATCTGGGCGGCAATGGGGCCAGCGGTTGTAAGGCTCGCAGTATTGGCCAAAAACCCGCCGGAGGGGATCACCACCACAGGATTGTATGTAGTCCCCGATTCAATCCCCCTCAAGGTTAGGTCTTTGTCGATCACGACTTGCTCGGGATAACTCCCCGGGCACACGCGGATTGTCGATCCGGGATTGACCGCGTTGACGGCTGACTGGATCGTGGAATACTGGGCCTTCGCCGCGCATGAACCCACATACACTGTAGCTGCCGATAAGGGTTGCGCGCTAAGCCCAGCCAATAAGGTGAGTGCTGCTGCAACGAGCGTTGTCTTGTGCCAAAGTGCGACTTGTTTGGTCATGGAGCCTCCTTCGATAAACCGGCTTTTAGGAATTAGGGCGTGTCCAGGCGAATCGTTTGTTTAGCACTTTTAACAGACTACCGATAACATCCGGCATGTCATAAAGTCAAGCAACGCCATGCACGAAAGTACCACTATACATCGTCCTTTACTACCGGAGGTCTCGGAATATTGGTGTCCGATTCCTTCATGACCGCGGGCCTCCCCTCCCAAACCTCATCCAGGAGCGACCGGCGATTCAGGCCATATGACGGTTAGGAGCAGCCCAACGGCAATACCCACTGAGATTTCGATAAAGCGATGGATCGCGATGATCCAGGCAGGTTGGGAATGCGCGATCACTAAAATGATGGTCAGCGTGATCCCGGCATACCGAAAGGCAGTTCGTTCCATGCGAAGAATCGCGCAGATTACTCCACACAGGAAAATTCCCGCGCCGTAAACAAGGATATATTTCCCTACGATAGTTGCTAGCAGCGCACCCATGGCGGCGCCTAAGGCCGTTCCTGCCAGGCGGTGCTTCGAGATCGTAAGCGCCGCGCCCAGTGTGGACTGCATCACAATCATCGTGGTAATGGGGGCCCAGTAGGATTCCGGCAACCTGATGAGGCGCGCGATCAAAAGGGAAGCTACCGCGGCTATTGTTGTGCGGACGGTATGGACCAGTTCGTGCCGCTGTGTGTCGGGCAACTTCCACTTGACCTTTTGCCGTATTGGCATACGCCTCCTCGATACTTAGTGTCCTGCGCCGCGCTGTGACCAGCTTCCTTTTATCTTAGCTCCCAGGCGTTAGATTCTCTCATGTGTGCCGAATTTGCAGGTAGGTGTCACTTGGGATCGAAGCAGCTTCGCGTGAAAGGGAATCGTGCGTTGTGCAAATCAAACAGCCGCGCGGCTCGGGCTTCCTTGTATTAAACGCGGGCCCGATGTAGGTTACTGGATCATCAGGAAATTCCGAAGAGGAGCCCTGGGCCAGAGCATGATAGCCACCGTCACCTTGAACCCGGCGATCGACAAGAGCGTTACGGTCTTGCGCTTCGAAGTGGGAAAAACCAATCGGGGCGAAGCGGGCCGACTGGACGCGGGCGGGAAGGGAATCAATGTGGCCAAAGCCCTCCACCTTTGGGGCGTCCCGGTTGGCGCGCTAGGGCTGGTGGCAGGGCACAATGGCCGCTTTATCCTCAACTCCCTTGGCGCGGCGGGAATCCCGGCGGATTTCGTCGATGTCCCGGGGGAAACCCGCGTGAACCTCAAGATCCGCGACCCCGAGTTGGGAACGGAGACGGAACTAAACGAACCGGGCTTCCCAGCTACCTCGGAGCACTTGGAGGAGCTGAGGCGCAAGATCGAGGCGCACGCCCCGCATTGCGAAATCATGGTTTTTTCCGGCAGCTTGCCGCCCGATGCACCACCCGGGATTTTTGCGGAATTGATTCATATCGCCAAGGCGCATGGGGCGAAATGCTTTTTGGACACTGCGGGGCCGGGACTCAAGCAAGGGCTTGCGGCCGGACCGTTTTTGACGAAGCCCAACCGGGCGGAAGTGGAAGAGCTGCTGAACACCTCGATTCGCACGCGCCGCGAGTTGGTGGAAGCAGCACGGACCTTGCGTACGATGGGCAGTGAGCAGGTAGTGATCTCGTTGGGGGCTGAGGGCGCCTTGGGCCTGGGCGGAAAAGATGTGCTGTTCGCTTCTCCCCCACCCGTAAAAGTGCTCAGTAGCGTGGGGGCAGGCGATTCGATGGTGGCAGCTATGGCTTATGCGGCTGTAGCCGGCCTGCCATTTCGCCAAGCTTTTCGCACGGCCGTCGCCGCGAGTGCCGCCACGGTAGCGATGGAAGGAACCAAAGTGGCGGATCTTGCCGCCGCGCAGGACTTGATCTCAAAGGTTACGTTGGAAGACGTCGACGGCTAATGAGAGGGACCCAACGCGGCACGGCGCGGCAATAGTCTTCGTACTCCTGTCCAAATCTCTTCCGCAGGCCGGGCTCTTCCGCGAAGACGACGAAGGTGTGGATCAAGAGAAACACTCCCAACGCGTACAGGGCCATGGCAACCGAGCTGAGATAGAAACTCCATCCCAGCAACATCGTCACTCCGCCAATGTACATGGGATTGCGGACAAGCTTGTAAGGGCCGTGGGGCACGAATCTTGTGGGAGGATCGAACACCGCGGGGGTGCCCCAGCCCTCGAAGATAAATAGTCTGATTGTGGAGAAGGCAAGAGCGGCGCCCGCCAGGAACAACACAACTCCCGGAGCCACCAACCAGCCCGGAACCCGGAAGGGAAAATACTTGTCGAGAGGCCGGCAGAGCAGCGCGACCGATCCCCATGCCGCCAGGAATAACGGCACATAAACAAGTGACCGCACTGCAATCCAAATCCGGCTCATGAGTTTGGGCCCGGGTTCCTGCTTCGCCCATTATACCCCTCGGGAATCGAAGAGGGATTACATGTCCTTGGGCCAATGCTTCGTTGCCTCCAAGGCATCTCCGGTCTCCAATAGACTTTTCAGGCTCGACAGAATCATAGGCCAGCCAGTGGATACGCCAGCAATGAGCTTGGAATCTGGTTCATCGCTCTCATGGGTAACCGTGAGCTTTACTGCGTCCCCTTGGGGTTGGAGGTCGAAGGTGCATCGCGAAAATCCCTCCTGGCGAAGGTCGGGCAGGAATTCATTCCGCCATTTGAGCACAAGGCGTTTTGGCTTCTCAATTTCGAGTACCTCGCCGCCATCGCCGACCCGGCCGTCGGGGATCATCAATTTCCATGTGGCGCCGGGTTCCCACGTGGTGTCATGCCAGGTTTCACACCAATAGGCCCGGGTGAATTCCGGTTGAGTCAACGCGTCCCAGAGCTTTTCTGGGGTAGTGCGGATGTAGGTTACATAAACGAATTTTGTCATGGGTTGCCTCCTTGGTCTTCCAGCCGTTTTTTAATATCGTGGAGCGCGTGCAGGCGCAGCCGCTCGTACTTGCCGATCCATCTCTCTGCGATCTCGTGAATGGGAACGGGATTGAGATAGTGCAATTTGTCCCGTCCGCTCCAGATTGGCGCCACCAGATTGGCCCGTTCCAAGATGCCAAGATGTTTGCTCACGGCCTGCCGCGTCATATCGAGGCCAGCGCACAGTTCGCCCAGGCTTTGACCATTCTTTTCAAAAAGCCGATCCAGCAACGTGCGACGGTGGGGCTCAGCCAGTGCCTTAAAGACCGCGTCTGTGTCCACGGTGAGGAATCATATGCAACCTAATGGTTGCATGTCAAGAACTGTTAGGAGACACCATAGCCCATCGCAACACTGCCGGAGAGCTTTTCCCGAATGGTCGGTTCTGTCCGAAATCAACATCTCCCATTGACATGCCAGCGGCGCAACTGTATCGTCTGCAACCGATACGATAATCGCACTCATATAAGGAGAACGCGAATGGCACGCAAAATACGCAAGGATTCAGACCCCACACAGGGGGAAAGCAGTCGACGAGACTTCCTGAAGGGCGCCACAACGGTGGCCGCCGGCATGGTCGTTTCGCGGGCACTTCAGGCCGAACCCCTTGAACTGCTGCCCACAGTCACAATTGGTTCACATCGCGTGACCAGGTTGATCGTTGGCAGCAATCCCATTTATGGCTATTCCCACTTTAACCGGCAATATGACCAGCACATGCGCGAGTGGTACACGGACGAGCGCGTGGTCAAATTGTTGCTCGACTGTGAGAAGGCAGGGATCAACACCTGGCAGTACAGTTTCAATTACGACCAGAAGCGGCAAATCCCCAAGATTCGGGCGGCGGGATGCAAACTCCAATTCATCTGCCTGGCCGCTTCCTGGCACTATGACGAGAAGATGGCGCGTACGCCGGAAGCTGTCCTGGACGGAACCGTCAAATGCGCCCAAGCCGCGGCGGAATTCAAACCTATCGGCATTGCCTTCCACGGCTACGCCACCGACCTTCTCTACCGGGCGGGGAAAATCGATATGGTTAAAACCTTCATCGACCGGGTTCATGACCTGGGGATTATGGCCGGGATCTCCACGCACAACCCCAAAATCCTGGAAACTCTGCATGAAAAGCAATTCGCCAACGACTTTTACATGACCGGACTGCACTATCTCAGCCGGCAACCCGAGGATTGGATGAGAGACATTGGGACGCTTCCCCTGGGCGACGGCTTTATTGCCTCCGATCCGCCAAAGATGGCCGAAGCCATACGCAAAGTGAATAAACCCGCGCTGGTCTACAAGGTGTTGGCGGCAGGCCGCAAGTGCGAGTCGGAGGAAGACAAGCGCAAGGCGATCGAGTGGGCTTATAAGAACATCAAGCCCACGGATGTGGCGCTACTCGGGTTCTATCCGCGATACTCCGACCAGGTCGCCGAAACCACAAAGATGGTGCGTGAGATTTTGGCGTGAAGTGCGAACGGGCGATCACCTCTGACCCTGACGCCCGTAGAAGTACACCGAATGGGAGTAGCGAGGACCTCCAGTGACGGAGGTCCTCGACTACTCAGTCGAAAGCATGCCCAAGCGAGAGCCCTGCCCGAACCTCCCAGACTCGGTCCCGGGGGAAGTTTCGCTAAGAAAAACTGCGGTACCGCAGATATCGCCGACAACTCTCACTTGAGGCCAATGCTTGTACAGTGAAATTTCTGCAAGACAAGGTAGAAAAGTTGTGTTGGCCCCATGCTTGTGATCGAGTTAACTCTCTAATTATAAAGCAGATAAGGCTTTATCAGCCGTGGCACGTGAATTGCGTGTTGGAGGGCGGGCTCTCGTCCAGAACCCAGACCTTTATCGGAGGGAGAAGATGATCGCACATTTGAAGTCTAACCTCTTGACGCTCGGCGCGGCAGCCGTATTGGTTGCCGGAAGCACCGGATGCCTTGCTACCAGAAACTACGTCCAAAACCAGGCCGTTACCCCTCTGAAGGGGAACATCCAGACTGTAGACAAGAAGCTGGATACAAAGACCAATGAACTCGATCAACGCATATCCGACGTTGATCGCCACGCGGAGGAAGGATACTCTAACGCCACCGCGAAAGCGGAAGCGGCGGACAAGGATGCTCAGAAGGCCGACCAGGACGCCCAGGGCGCCCAGCAAACGGCTGACAAGGGCGTAACCCTGGCCGCGCAGGACCAACAGGAGATCGAGAACATCGACAACTACCAACAGGTGAAAACCGGGAGTGTGTTGTTCGGCTTCAACAAGTACGAACTGTCCGACGACGATCAGCAACAGCTTGCTGACATAACACAAAGCCTCACCTCGATGAAGCATTACGTTATCGAAGTGGAAGGCTACACCGACAAAGTCGGTTCCAAGCAGTACAATCTTGATCTTAGCCGCCGCCGCGCCGACGCGGTGGTACGTTATCTGACCGTAACCGGACATGTACCTCTACTGAAGATTCACGTACTCGGCCTCGGAGAAGATGAGCCTGTGGCCGACAACACGACCAAGGACGGACGTAAGCAGAACCGGCGCGTGGAAATTCGGGTCATGGCTCCAGAATTGGGACAACAAGCCGCGGCCGGAGCGAATCAGCACACTGCCAGTACCACTCAATAAGACGATTTTCGAAGAGTTCGGAAGTCCGGTAACAGAAGTCTAGCCAGCCGCGATCGACCTGCGGGTCAGCATGGGGTGCATCACCACAATGCCGACTCGCAGGTCACCGCCACACCGACGCTTTCAACCTCATCTACCAATCGCTGGGCAATTAAAACATACCGTCGCGGGCTAGCACGAGGACTGCTCATTTGCGTCGAGGGGTCATTGATCGCCGACTCTATCCCCCGGGCGGGCGATCAAGGCGTAAAGCGTAGGCAGCAGGATTACACTGAGGAACAGGTCAGTTGTGAGGCCTCCCACAATGACGATGGCAAATGGCCTTTGCGAATCCGATCCAATCCCGTGGGAAAGCGCCGCGGGGAGAAGCCCTAAGGTGGCAACGAGCATAACCATCAAGGTTGGTCGCAGGCTGCGGACTGCGCCCTCCACCGTTGCCTTCATGATGTCAGGCTCTCCCACTCGCGCCGAGTTGATATATTGAATCATGATCAGGCCCACCTGCACCGACACTCCGAAAAGAGCGAGCATGCCGATGCCTGACGAGACACTGAAGTGCGTGCCGGTGGCGAGCAAAGCCAACATCCCTCCAATCGGCGCCGTGGCCAGAGTCGCCATGATCAGGAGCGACCAGTTGAAGGAACCGAACGCGGTGTACAGCAGCAGGAGAATCAGCAAAACCGTGATGGGGACAATCAGCGCCAGGCGGGCGTTAGCCCGCTGTTGGCTGGCGTATTCGCCTGCCCATTGCAGGGTGTAACCCGTGGGCAGATTCACTTTCTGGCTGACGTCGTGGATGGCATCTCTTACGGTGCTGCCCAAGTCGCGGCCGCGCACGCTGTACTTGATAGCGATATAGCGCGAGTTGTTTTCGCGGTAAATCATGGAGGCGCCGTCTTCAATGCGAATGTCGCAAAGCTGTCCCAGTGACACACGTTCCCCGGAGGGCGCCAGGATGCGGATGGTAGCGATGTCTTCTGCCGTGGTCCGGTAGGGGGCCTGGTAGCGCACGACCAGGTCGTAGCTCTCCTCGCCGATTAATATCGCGCTGACCGCCTTTCCGCCCACCGCCGTTTCAATGGCATCTTGGATATCGGCGACGTTGATGGCATAGCGGTCGGCCTTGGCGCGGTCCACAATCAAGTTGAGGTTAGGCTGACCGAGGACGCGGAAGATGCCCAAGTCCGCGACGCCCGGAATTGGCTGCATCACAGTTACGATTTCATCGGCCTTGGCCTCCAGCGTTTTCAGGTCATTGCCCATAATCTTCACGGCCAATTCGCCCTTAACCCCGCTGACGGCCTCTTCCATGTTGTCGGAGATGGGTTGGGAGAAGTTCCAGATGGTGCCCGGGATTTTTTCCACCTCGTCGTCCAAGGACGCGATCAACAACTCTTTATCCTTGTGAAATTCTTTCCGCCACTGGTCATGGGGCTTCAAGTCGATAAAGTATTCCGTGTTGAAGAAGCCGGTGGCGTCGGTGCCGTCGTCCGGCCTACCCACCTGCGAGACAACCTTGGTCACTTCGGGAAACCGTGAAAAGGCAAGGCGCGCCTGATTCATAATGCGGATGCCCTCACTGGGTCCGGTGCTGGGGGCGAGTGTTCCGCGCGCCCAGATGGCGCCCTCGTCGAGGTGGGGGAGAAACTCGGACCCAATCAGCCCGCTGGCCACTAAAGCAAATGTCGCCGCCACAATCGCCACGCCGCAGGTGAGGGTCAGGGCGCTGTGGCGGAGTGTCCACTCGATAATTCTCCGGTAAACCCGAGTAATGAACTCCAAAACAGGATTGCGCCACTCGCGCGTCTCCCCCCGAAAGAAATAGCTGGCGAGTACCGGCGCCAGAAGCATGGCGAAGATAATCGCTCCCAAGAGTGCAAAGGCCACGGTCCACGCCATGGGGTGAAACAATCGCCCCTCGACGTGCTCCAAAGTGAAAATGGGGAGATAAGCAGTGATGATAATGGCGATGGCATAGAAAACGGGGCGCTGCACCTCGTGCGCGGCCGCACGGATGGTTTCCCCCAGACTCTTATCGGCTTTACGGTGCTCGTGAAGGTGGCGCAGGATGTTCTCCACCATCACCACCGAGCCATCCACTACCATGCCAAAATCCAGCGCGCCAAGCGAAAGCAGGTTGGCGGGAATGTGGCGAAGGTCCAGCAGGATGGAAGCAAAAAGGAGGGAGAAGGGGATGGTCAGCGCGACAATTAGGGCACTGCGAAGGTTGCCCAGGAACAAGAAGAGCACGACGACGACCAGGATTATTCCCTCGCCCAGATTGTGCAGCACGGTGTGAGTGGTGAAACCCACCAGGTCGCTGCGGTCAAGGTAGGGGATGACCTTGACGCCGGGCGGCAGCACGTAGCGATTTACGAAGTCAACCTTCTCGTGCAACGCCACCAGGGTTTTCTCGGCATCGGCGCCTTTGCGGAGCAGGACGATTCCCTCCACCACGTCATCGTCGTCAACGAGTTTGCCGTCGTCGCGGCGCAAACCCTTTCCGAGCTTCCCCAGGCGGATTTTCGCCCCTTGCATCACCGTGGCAACATCGCGCACGCGTACCGGGGTGCCGTTCTGCGCCTTTAAAACGGTTGCGCCAACGTCATCGACAGTTTGCATCAGGCCTACGACGCGGACGTTAAAGGCCTGCTGCCCCCTCTCAACAAAGCTCCCTCCCGCATTCACATTGTTCGCCGCGAGCGCCTGTTCCACCTGGGCAATGCTCAGCCCATAGCCGATGAGCTTGTTGGGATCTACTTGCACCTGATATTCCCGCGTCATGCCGCCGAAGATGTCCACGTCGGCGACGTCAGGAACCGCCTTCAATTGTTTCAGCACCACCCAATCCTGAAGCGACTTCAGGGTCATGATGTCGTAACGCGGATCGGTGCTTTGCAGTGTGTAAAAGTAGATTTGCCCCACCGGGCTGTAATCCGGCCCGATCTGCGGGCTGAGATTCGCGGGCAGGCTTACCAGCGAAAGGCGTTCCAGAACTTGCTGCCGGTTTTCGAAATCGTTGGAATCGTCGTCGAAAATGACGGTCACGGACGAAATCCCGAACAATGATGTGGAGCGCAGGTGGGTGAGGTGCGGCAGCCCGTTCATCTGCAACTCAAGGGGAATGGTGACCTGGCGCTCCACCTCCTCAGCGGCCCGGCCTGGCCATTGAGTGATGATGTTTACGTAGTTGTCGGCAACGTCCGGGTAGGCCTCGACCGGGAGCCGGTGAAATGAAATACCTCCCCAGATCAGCAGCAGGACCCCAAGGCTCAGGACCAGGAACTTCTCCCGCAAGGCGAAATCGACGAGGTAGCGAATCATATGCTATTTGGACATTGGGTCATCGGGCCGATGAACGAATTGTTCTTAAATGACCCGATGACCCGATGGGTCAATGTCCCGATCTTTTCACTCCATCCCTGCCGCGCTGGCAAATTGCAGCGCGTTGGCGACGACTTTCCCGCCCTCGGTGAGGCCACTCGTGACGACCTGAAATCCGCCCGCAATGACCGGCCCTGCCTGTATCTCCTGGCGGCGGAAGTTCTTTCCTTCCTGCGGCACGAAAACCCAGTCTTTATCGTGCAAACGCATAATGGCCGTGGTGGGAATCACCGTGCGAAGTTGCTTCGTCCGCGAGCGGAAAGTGGACGTGGCGAACATTCCGGATCGCATCACGCCGGCCGGGTTGGCAAGCTCCAAGCGGACCTTTGCCGTGCGTGTTGCCGGGTCGAGCACGGTACTAATGTTCCCCACGCGCCCGGCGAAGGTGCGATCGGGAAAGGCAGCGAGGCGCACCTCAGCGGGCTCGCCCATTTGTACTCGGTGAAGGTCATTCTCGTAGACATCGCAAAGCACCCACACCCGCGAAAGGTCGGCAATGGTGAAGAGGTTGGGGGAATTGTCCATGGAACGAACGCCGGTGCCGCTGGTTACATTCTGCTCCACAATCGATCCGGAAATGGGCGCCCGGACGGAAACCAAGGGTGTGGGGTTGTTGATGTCCGCCCCCAAAACCGCGATGTGTTGTTTGGCCGTTCGGACGTCCACTTGTGCCTTGTGCTCGGAATTCTCCGCGGACTCTAAATCCTGGCGGGCGATAGCGCCTTTGGCGAAGAGGTCCTGCGCGCGGGCGAGTTGTTGTTGGGCAAAAACCTCATCGGCCTCAAACTTCTGATAGTCGGAGAAGGCCTGGGACACTTCCGGGCTGTCAACGACCAGCAGAACCTGTCCCTTGGCGACAACATCCCCCAGCTTGGCGCGGATTTCCACGGCCCGCCCCCCGGCCAAGGAAAGTACGGGCACAGAACGACTAACGTCGGGCGCGACGACCCCGGTCACCTGAAGTTCATCCACAGCCGGGCGCCGTTCCACCGCGGCGAGGAGAAATTGTTCCGGATGATCCACTTGCACCATCCCGTACGCGTTGACTTCCTCCACCTTAACGTCTGTCGGACCCGTTCCCGCCGCATCGGCGTTTGCTTGGCGTTTACAACCGGCCAGCGAAAAGACGGTAATAGCCAGTGCACTCAGGGGGATGGCATTGAGTCGTCGTCGATTGAGCATGAAGTCTTCTCCCCGGACATGTGGCAATGATGAAACGGATTGTTGTCAGCAGGACTCGAGATCGGTCAAGTCTGCCAGGCAGGTTGAGAAGGAGAAAATCTCAACCCCCTGAATCATGCGGGCCGGGCCAGCCGTATCTTACCACCATTTCGAGGCTGTGGGTTTTCGACTAGTTGGGTGGGAAAAAATGGAGGATGCAGATCAACTTCAGAGCTGCAAATAGGTTCGAAGTTCGGGGTCCGACCGGACCTTCCAGATGTGGCCATCGACCCAATAGTGCAGCAAGCCAGGGGCGGCGAAAAAGTAGAAAATAATGTGGTTCCGCATCCCGATATTCATCAGGCCCACGCCATCCCGCAGAACGAACCGCGGAACGACATCAAAGATGATCGCGTAGATCGCCGCGGCGGCGACATAGGTGAGCCAGCGCGCGTTCACCAGCGTCGCCAGTCCGTATTTCCGAGCCTCGCCGGAAGTATGGCCGTATTTGTTCTGGTTATAGAACCAGACCAGCCGGTGATACTGCACGTTGTGAAAAATCGTTACGGCGGCGTAAACGCCAATGAGTGGCATGGAGCTCCGAAACAGCACGTAGTTGACCGGAATCGCGGAAGCGAACAGAAGCTGCTTCGGCCAATTGAGGGAGAGGCCCTGCTGCCATTTCTGGAATTGCCGCACGATATAAGCAAGGGTGATCAGGATGACGAGGAACAACAGGAGATTTTCATAGGCGGACGCGAGGCGGCGAATGATCGGGAAGGGTAGAATCGCCGCGCCTTCCTTGCTGTGCAAGGGGTAGGTGAGGAACGGAAAATAGAATGCCGCTGCAAAGAACAGCTTGTCCATCTTCATGTCCTCAGGATTGAAATCGCGATTCTTCTTCTTGTACATCATCATGAAGCCGTAATGCTGCTTGAAGACGTGGTAGTAGCCCCAAAGCACCGTGGCGAGTTCCAGCCAATCCCCCAAGTGGAGGAGGAAAACAATCGGGCCGAGGGCGAAGAAGAAAGCGAGGCTCCACCACAGCCACCGGCCGCGTCGCTGGCGTTCTTGGGCGTCCAGGTAGGTTCGGGATATCGTCGCAAAACCGTGGGTTTCGTCGAAAACGACCGCCCAGATCGCCACCAGCAGGATCAGGGGCACGCTTGTGAAGCGCCAGAGCGCCCAGAAGATGTAGGCGGAGGCGGCTCCCCCTACCGTGAACCAAAGAATGTCGGCGCGCGGCGAGACGATCCAGGTCGGACGAACCCGCTCTTGAACTCCTATTGTTGCCGTCGCCATCGGTTGATGCCCCTTCGGAGGTTTTGCCGGCGCTACGAACGTGTCGAAAGGCCAATAGTGCGATTAGGTTTTGCTGAGCGCCCTGTATGACGGCTTACGTCTTCTATCCTGCCACAGATCCCGATAATTCGCTCGCTTTTGAGTGTTGGATGATGGTTCACGCTGGGAGGTTTCATCCGCAACCTTTAGGGTCAACCAGGGGAACGGGTAACGGGCAAATTGACGTAGAGGCGGCTTTACGCCGCCATGTGGCGAGGTAAACTCGCCGCTACGAGAGCAACCGCTACCCACGACATCACGTCTGGGCAAACTTATAGTATCCTCGTGTACATGACGGACGCCGCCAGTCCGGTAGAGAAGTCCGCGCCCAAGCCCGCCGCCTCGCAGCATCAGGCTTTGCTCGAGGTTTCCGAGTCCATCGCGACGCACCGTGATCTGCCAGAGCTGTTTCATGACCTTGTCGAACGACTGCCACGCTTGGTGAATTTTGACACCCTGTGGCTGGTTTTGCACGAACCCGCCCGCAACTTGATGCGCGTCCACATTCTTGAAACCCCTGCACGGGCCTATCTGGACTTTGTCGAGCGCACCATCGAGGATGCTCCAGCCGGATGGGTCTGGGAGCGGCAGGAAGCGTTGGTGGTTCCCGACCTGGAACTGGAAAATCGCTTTCCACAGGCATTGGTCTCGCTGCGCGACTTCGGCGTAAAGTCCTTCTGCATTTTGCCTTTGACGACGGCGCATCGCCGACTGGGTGCAGTCGGATTTGGCAGCCAGCGCATGGGGACGTACGCTGAGGCGGGAGTGGAATTCCTCCAACTTGTAGCTCGGCAGATTGCCGTGGCGGTGGACAACACTCTCAACCATCAGGCGGCTTGGACGCTGCAACAAGAGCTTGAGCACGAGCGCGACCGTTTAAGGCTGCTCCTGGATTTGAACAACAGTGTGGTTTCCACCCTCGATCTGCGCGAGATGTTTCGCGCAATTTCAGCCAAAGTCCGCCAGGTGATGGAGTGCGAATATGCCAGTATTGTGCTGCCAGAAAAGGATGGAAAGCAGCTAAGGGTGTATGCGCGCGACTTCTCCGAAGGGGGAGAGTCCTGGCAGGAAGAAATCGTGATCCCCGCCACCGGAAGGCCGGCTGGCGCGGTCATGGACTCTGGCCAACCCTTAGTTCTCGATCGGCAGGCACTCAGCCGGTATGGCACCCACCTGAATCTCTGGTCGATGGGACTGCAATCAATATGCCTTCTTCCCATGATCAGCCGCGACCGCGTCATCGGCACACTCAATCTAGGTCGACTTCGAGAGGGAGCATTCTCTCCCGGGGACGTGGATTTTCTTAAGCAGGTGGCCAATCAGATCGCCATCGGGGTGGAGAATGCCCTTAACTATGAGCAAATCTCGGAAGCGCGCGAGCGCCTGGCGGAGGAGCGAAATTACCTGACCGAAGAAATCCGCACCGAGCACGATTTTGAGGCCATCATCGGCCAAAGCCCCGCCCTTAAGCGGATCTTAAAGCAGGCAGAGCTGGTAGCGCCTACCGGATCGACCGTCCTCATCATGGGGGAAACAGGGACGGGGAAGGAGGTCCTGGCGCGGTCCATCCACGAGATCAGTCCAAGGCGCGAGCGGACGTTCGTGAGCGTGAGCTGCGCCGCCATTCCCCTGGGCCTCCTGGAGAGTGAGCTCTTCGGACACGAAAAGGGCGCATTCACGGGGGCCATCGCGCAGAAAACCGGCCGCTTCGAATTGGCTCATCAAGGAACCCTCTTCCTGGACGAAGTGGGCGATATCCCCCCGGAGCTTCAGCCAAAGCTCTTGCGGGTGTTGCAGGAGCAGAAATTTGAGCGGTTAGGCAGCACGCGAACTCTTCATGTCGATGCCCGTGTCGTTGCGGCGACAAGTCGAGATCTCACACAAATGGTAGAGAATCACGAGTTTCGCAGCGACCTCTACTATCGCTTGAATATTTTCCCCATTCTTGTTCCCCCTCTGCGCGAGCGGCCGGAGGATATCCCCCTTTTGGTGGCCCATTTTACCGACCGGTACGCGCGTCGAATGGATAAGCGCATCAGCCGGATCCCGGCGGAAACCATGGACGCCCTCAAGCGCTACTACTGGCCGGGCAACATTCGCGAACTCCAGAACTTCATTGAGCGCGCCACCATCCTCACCTCAGGATCAACCCTTCAGGTACCACTCTCGGAGCTTCAAAACGCCAGTCGGGAGGTGCGCAAGAAGTCCCGAACCCTCGCTGAGGCCGACCGTGACCAAATCCTGCGAGCGTTGCGCGAGTCCCAATGGGTGCTTGGCGGGCCCGGCGGTGCGGCCGAGAGGCTGGGGCTCAAACGCACCACACTGTTCTACAAAATGCGGAAGATGGGCATAACTCGTCCCCCAAATTGACCCCACCGCCGATTAGCCCGGAATTCTCAGGAGGAAAGCCCCACAATCGAATATGGCCGCTGCGCTCAACCTCAACGGGGCGAACTAACAAAGCCTAGACCAACGGCCCATAAGCGCTAACTTAACGCCGAAGGGGTGGTGCCGAGCCGCGGAGCGGCGACGTCCTTTAGCCCACGGCGACCAGCCGTGGGACACGAACGGGCCTTAACACTCATGAGTAGCCCCGTAGGGGCGGTATCGGGAGCAGTTCAAAGCGTGATCTCACTGCTGGGTTGGCTGATGTCGCCCCTTACGGGGCTGACATGATCGGCCCGGCATTTTTCCCACGGCTTCGCCGTGGGCTAAATGATTTCGCCCGCTTTGCGGGCTTTTCTACCGTCGGCATTTTTAAGTTAGCCCTTCGGGGCCGACCTGCAGGCCGCCTACTCTAGCGCCTATGGGCCGTTGGTCTGGGCTTTGTTAGTTCGCCCCGGTGGGGCTCAAACCGGGATGCATCCGTATTGAGGGTCGGGTAAGAAATGCGGATTAGCGTCAATATGTTGACGTCAATTTCCCCACTTGACGCTCGTCAAATTCGCTCTCAAACTGGCATCTTGTTTGTATATACAATATTTTAAGTGACTTAACAAATCATAAACTGACAAAGACGATGGCCATCGAGATGCCCTATCGTCAACGGAGTGGTTTCGAGGAGTAGCGCCGGCTTCCAGCCGGCACCCGAGCCGCCAAGATGGCGGCTCTACGTAGCCCAAAAGGTCCTGACTTTCAAATTATGTGGATTGTACGTTTAGCCTTACGACGGCCTTACACCTTCATTGTGATGGCGATTGTCATCATGATCATGGGTGCGCTCTCCATCATTCGCACGCCCAAGGACATCTTCCCCAACATCAACATCCCCGTCGTAAGCGTCCTGTGGGGTTATGCCGGCCTTTCCCCCGAGCAGATGGCGAACCGGATTACGGTCATCAACGAACGTTCGATGACGTTGACGGTGAATGACATCGATCACATCGAGTCTGAATCGCTGAGCGGCGAAGCGGTCATCAAGATTTTCTTCCAACCGGGCGCCAGCATTGCCACTGCGCTCAGTCAAGCGACGGCGATTTGCCAGACGCAACTTCGGCAATTGCCACCGGGCACCACTCCTCCGCTCATCATCCAATACAGCGCGTCGACGGTACCCAATTCTCCAGATCGGGCTTTCCGGGCACGGGCTTTCCGAGCAGCAGTTGTTTGACCTCGGCGCGAACTTCATCCGCGTGCAACTGGCCGACGTGGAAGGCGCGGCAATTCCCTGGCCGTTCGGCGGAAAGCCCCGCCAAGTGCAAGTGGACCTTGACACCGCGGAAATGCAGTCCAAAGGACTCTCACCTCTGGATGTGGTGAACGCCCTCAGCGCCCAGAATCTGATTCTCCCTTCCGGGACGTCCAAGATTGGGCAATTTGAATATGACGTGGAGACCAATGGCAGCCCCCGGACCACGGCGGAGCTTAACGACCTGCCCATTAAAACCTCAGGAAGCTCCGTGATTTATATCCGTGACGTCGCGCACGTTCGTGACGGCTTTCCCCCCCAAACGAACATCGTGCGCGTCGATGGCCAACGCGCGGCATTGATGACGGCGATGAAGACCGGGAATTCTTCAACCCTGGATATCATCTCGCAAATCAAAGCGGAGCTGCCGGTCATTAAGAAGGGTTTGTCGCCGCTTTTGGAAACCCACTACTTAAATGACCAGTCCATTTTCGTGAGGGCCGCCATTAAAGGTGTGGTGAGGGAAGCGCTGATTGCCGCTCTCCTTACCGCCGCCATGATTCTGCTGTTCTTGGGGAGCTGGCGGAGCACGATCATCATCGCCGTTTCCATCCCGCTTTCGATTTTGACCTCCTTGGTGGTGCTCAGTGCGCTGGGGGAAACCATCAACATCATGACGCTGGGGGGATTTGCTCTGGCGGTGGGAATTCTGGTGGATGACGCTACGGTTGAAATCGAAAACATCAACCGCAACATTGCCATGGGAAAGGAAATTCTAACGGCAATTCTGGACGGCGCTTCGCAGATTGCCGTGCCGGCATTTGTCTCGACCCTCGCCATCTGCATCGTTTTTGTGCCCATGTTTTTCTTGACCGGGGTCGCGCGCCATCTCTTCATCCCGCTCGCCGAGGCGGTAAGCTTCGCGATGTTGGCATCTTACCTCCTGTCTCGAACCTTGGTGCCGACCATGGCGCGGTATCTGCTCCGCGGCCATGAGCACGATGCGGAGAATCTGGAGGCCGAGGCCCAGAGCCACATTTTGGCCCGCCTGCAACTTCGCTTTGAGCACGCGTTCGAAGGCCTGCGCGGAAGGTACAAGCGTTGGCTGAACACCTGTCTGTGCCATCGTGCTTGGCTTGCCGTGGGCGTTTTGGCCACCGCGGCGGCTTCATTTTTGCTGATTCCCTTGATTGGCCAGGACTTTTTCCCCAAGGTTGACAGCGGGCAATTTACCCTGCACATGCGCGCTCCCACCGGAACGCGCATTGAAGAGACAGCACTGATTTGCGACCGGGTGGAGCAATCCATTCGCCGGGAAATTCCTCCGCAGGAAGTCTCCAGCATCATCGATAACATCGGATTGCCGTACAGCAGCGTGAATCTCTCCTACAGCAACTCCGCTCCAATTGGAACTGGAGACGCGGACATCATGGTGGCGCTAGGCGAAGACCATCACTCCACCGCGGAATATGTCCGCAGGTTACGCCTCAAATTAGCTCGGGAATTCCCCGGCGTAACGTTTTATTTTCTGCCCTCGGACATGGTCAGCCAGATCTTGAACTTCGGCCTCCCGGCTCCGATTAATATCCAGGTGGTGGGGCACGACCTTTACGCCAACCGGCGATTTGCCGACGGGCTGCTCCGCAAACTTAAATACATCCCTGGCGCGGTTGACTTGCGCATTCAGGAACCCTTCAATCTGCCTCGACTCCAGGTGGACATTGACCGCACGCGGTCGGCGCAAGTAGGCTTTACGCCGCGCGATGTTGCCAGTGACATGCTGATATCTCTCAGTGGGAGCTTCCAAACGTCTCCCACGTTCTGGCTGGACCCGCGGACCGGCGTCAGCTACGCCATCACCACCCAAACGCCCCAATACCGGGTGGATTCGCTCCAGGATCTACAAAACATTCCGATTTCCGACACGAAAGGCGACCCGCCGCAAATCCTCGGCAATCTGGCCACTATTAGCCGCGGAGCCTCAATGGCTGCCGTTTCGCATTACAATGTTCAACCCGTAATCAACATTTACGGTTCCGTGCAAGGGAGGGATTTGGGCGGAGTGGCGCGCGATCTTGACCGCATTGTAAACGAGAACCAATCGGGTTTGCCGCGCGGCTCGCGGACCATTGTGCGCGGACAGATTGATACCATGCGCTCATCCTTTTCGGGACTTCTTGCCGGTCTGTTCTTCTCCATCGTGCTGGTTTATCTCCTGATCGTGGTGAACTTCCAATCGTGGCTGGACCCCCTGATCATTATTTCCGCGTTGCCCACGGGTCTGGCGGGGATTCTCTGGTTCCTGTTCGCCACGGGCACCACGTTCAGCGTGCCGGCAATGATTGGCGCCATCATGTGCGTGGGCGTGGCAACGTCCAACAGCATTCTGGTGGTGAGTTTCGCCAAAGAACAGTTGGAAGAGGGCAAAGACGCTACGGCGGCGGCTCTGGAGGCCGGGTTCACGCGTTTTCGCCCTGTCATCATGACCGCATTGGCCATGATTATCGGCATGATTCCCATGGCAATGAGTCTAGGCGAGGGCGGCGAGCAAAATGCTCCCTTGGGCCGAGCAGTGATCGGCGGCCTGCTGTTTGCCACGGTGGCGACCCTGTTCTTTGTTCCCACCGTGTTCAGCGTGGTCCATGGTGGACGGAAAGCGGAAAGCAGTAGGCAGTAAGCGACATCCGTAGCGCGGGCATCTTGCCCGCTGTCTCGGGAGCGTCCCGCTCCCGTCGGCGCGCGGGCAGGATGCCCACGCCCCAGCGGGCGAGACGCCCGCGCTACTAAAGGAACTCGTCACTGTATCTTGCAAGCCTCAGTAGGTCCGGGAGAGCGAAATGAAAACCGAGGAACGTTATGACCTGGAAGCCCGCGAAGGCGAGAGCCACGTAGCGGGAGTGCCGGGGCAACGTCCCACATCGTCTGGTGCGGGCAAGGTAATTTTCGGTCTGTTCTTTGCCGCTGTCGTTGCGGGCTTTGTCCTTTACCGCGGCGTTACAACTCGTGTTCGCGCGGCTGCCGATGTAAAGGCGGACACCAATTTGCTTGCCGTCCCCGCGGTTTCGCTCGCGCAGCCCCAGC
The DNA here is from genome assembly GCA_963808085.1 of uncultured Acidobacteriota bacterium. GTDB lineage: Bacteria > Acidobacteriota > Terriglobia > UBA7540 > UBA7540 > Bog-366. Next base: position 10,238 of record CAWEFC010000017.1, on the reverse strand, counting down.
GTGGCGCGCCGCAGGAAGAACTCATTCTGCCGGGGAACATTCAGGCGTTTATCGATGCACCCATTTATGCGCGGACGAATGGTTACCTCAAGAGTTGGTACGTGGACATCGGTGGCAGGGTAAAGACCGGGCAACTCCTGGCCGAAATCGAGACCCCTGAACTCGATCAGCAGCTCCAACAGGCGACAGCGGAGCTGGCAACGGCAAATGCCAACTATGCCTTGGCGCAGACCACTGCCGCACGCTACGAGGATTTGCTGAAAAGCGATTCCGTATCCAAGCAGGATGTGGACAACACCGTGGGTGACGCCCGTGCCAAAAAAGCCATGGTCGACTCTGCAACGGATAACGTTAACCGCCTGAAGCAGTTGCAAGCTTTTGAAAAAGTCTATGCGCCTTTTGATGGAGTGCTGACGGCGCGCAATACCGACATCGGCCAGCTTATTGGTTCCGGCAGCGGCACCCGGGGCCAAGGAATTGTTTCATGTGGCAGGCCATTAGCACCTTGCGCGTTTATGTCAATGTGCCGCAGAGCTATTCCCCCGCAGCGGTTCCCGGCGTCCCGTGCTACTTGACCATGCCGCAATTCCCCGGACGCCGCTTTCCCGGCAAGCTGGTGAGGACCTCGCAGGCGATCGACCAGTCCTCCCGCACGCTGTTGGTGGAGGTGGATGTTGCCAACCCCACCCGTGAAATCCTTCCCGGCGCTTACGCCGAGGTTCATCTAAAGCTTCCCTCCGCCGCCTCGACGGTCATCATCCCGGTAACGAGCCTGATTTTCCGTTCCGAGGGCTTGCGCGTCGGGGTCGTTCGCAACCAGCATGCCGCCTTGATTCCCATCACCATCGGCAGGGACTTTGGCACGGCCGTGGAAGTGGTCTCTGGTCTTGACCCTAGCGAGAAGGTGATCACCAACCCACCCGATTCGCTAGTGAATGGGCAGGAAGTGCGCAGCGCAGCCGCGGGCGCGGGATCATGGGGGGGGCAGTGACACGGGTTCCAAGGGATTGGCACATGGGCAGGTGCGGAGAAATGCAAGGCAGGCACATGGGCAGGGGCGGAGAAATGCAAGTCAAAAGTCAAAAGGCAAAGTGCAAAAGTCAAAGCCAGGCGGTTTTGCCTTTTGACTTTGGACTACCCGCCCGCCGGCTGCCAACTGCCTTCTGCCAGCGGTCTACCGCTTTCTGCCTACTGCCTACTGCGTACTGCCTACTGCTTTCCGCCTTCTGCCTACTGCTCTTCGCCGGCGCTTGCACGCCTGGACCCAAGTACGCGAGGCCTGCGGCTCCCACGGCTCCCGCTTACAAAGAACTTGCACCCGCTGCGGCTGGGCCTCCGGCCGCGTGGAAGGCGTCACAGCCGCAAGACCAGTCAATTCGCGGCAAGTGGTGGGAGATCTTCGACGATCCGCAATTGAATGCCCTTGAGGAACGTGTGGACGTTTCGAACCAGAACCTGAAGGTCGCCGAGGCGCAATTTCGCCAGGCGCGCGACCAGATTCGCATTGACCGGTCGAGATTGTACCCTACGGTTAGTGCCGGCCCCACTATTACCGCGGAACAATTCTCCCGGAATGCCCCCAATGCCGGCGCTAAATATGGACAAACTCAGGGTGATTTCGTATTACCGTTCGACCTTTCCTTCGAGGTGGACGCATGGGGGAGGATTCGCCTGACGGTTCAAGCGGCCACGGCCAGTGCTCAGGCGAGCGCCGCCGATCTGGAAACTGCCCGGCTGAGCTATCACGCCGAGTTGGCTGCCGATTACTTTTCGCTGCGCGGGCTGGATGCGCAAAAGCAATTGCTCGAGTCCGCCGTGGTTGCCTACCAGCGGGCGCTGGACCTCACCACGAACCGGTATAACGGCGGGCTGGCTGCCAAAGTGGAGGTCGCGCAGGCTGCAACACAGCTTGAAACCACCGAGGCTGAGGCCATCGACATTGGGGTGCAACGCGCGCAGTTCGAACATGCCATCGCCGCACTCGTCGGCCAACCTGCCTCCACCTTTTCGATTCCGGTGTCGCCGCTGGACACTCCACCGCCAGCGATTCCCGTGGGGCTGCCATCCGACTTATTGCAGCGACGGCCCGACATCGCCGCGGCCGAGCGCCGCATGGCTGCCGCCAACGCGGAAATCGGCATCGCCAAAACGGCCTATTACCCCACCCTCAGCCTCAGCGCCACGGGTGGATTCGAGGGAGATTCGATCACCAACTGGCTTGCCTGGCCCAGCCACCTGTTTGCCGTGGGCCCCACGCTGCTCGAAACGCTCTACGATGCCGGCCGCCGCCACGCTTACACGGACCAGGCTTGGGCCGGTTACGATGCCAACGTGGCCACTTACCGCCAGAATGTTCTGACCGCTTTCCAGGAGGTGGAGGACAACCTGGCCGGACTGCGCATTCTTGAGACGGAAAGCCTGAAACAGAGTGAGGCGGTTAAATCCGCGGAACTCTCGCTGGCGCTTTCCATGAACCGTTACAAGGGTGGACTGGTGACTTATCTCGAGGTCGTGACTGCCCAAAGTGCCGCCCTGAGCGATGAGGTAACCGCCGTCAATATTCTGACGAGGCGGATGGACTCCGCCGTCTTCCTGATTAAGGCGCTCGGGGGTGGATGGGATGTTTCCAAGCTTCCTCAAGTCGCCGGGCCTGCGAGTTCGACCACCGGGACTGCCGCGGGAGGCGGGAAGTGAAAAGTTGGTTTGTCTGAGCGCCGAGGCTAAATTGCTGGCCGCTCGACACTTGTCACTCGTCACTTGGCACTAGCTGCCGTTTTTCTGCCATGCTAAAGATCACGATTGAAAAGAACTCGAAATCAACCACCCTTCGGGTCGAGGGCAGACTGATCGGTCCCTGGGTAGATGAACTGGAGCGCGCGTGGCGCGGTGTGACCTCAGACCCCGCCGATGGCCGCGTCGCCATTGATCTTACGGATGTGACCTTTGTGGGCGAGGAAGGGAAGAAGCTGTTGGAAGAAATGTACGGTGAGGGGGCCAAACTGAAGGCCTCCGGCTGCGCCACCCGCAGGCTCGTCGAGGACATCGAGAGCAGCTTCACTCGTCCCCGGCAAAACGTGCACATTCCCGATTGATGCCCCCGTTCCAGCTCGGACAATATGGCAGTCAATTGACATTTTGTCCCTGCGTCGAGCCACCCCTCCGAGAGCTCGTGAGCACCGCCGTGTCGTGGGGCTTTGCGGTTTATCCACAATGCTCTTTGGGCCTGCCTAAATCCTGAATCCAAAATTCAAAATCCTGTTAGAATGTCGCGCGCGCAGGGCAAGGCAAGCCAAAATTGAATCCGCGTTCGAAAACGCAGGAGGAGCGGGATGATGCATCGACGAGAATTTCTTGCCGCAGCAACCGGAGCGGGCGCGAGCTTGGCAGCGGATCCAATGGGTGCCGCCAAGGACTGGAGCCTTCCGAAGCTCACCAAGTATCCTGATCCAGCCATTGAAGTCCTTCACCCGAGTTTTGCCAAATACCGCCAGAACAATGCTGCCATCGAACGCCTTTACACAGGCGCGCGCTGGGCGGAGGGTCCGGTGTGGTTCGGCGATGGGCGCTATCTGCTGTTCAGCGATATCCCCAACAACCGCATGCTCCGCTGGGTGGAGGAGACCAGCGAAGTGAGTGTCTTCCGCAGTCCCTCGAATTACTCGAACGGCAACAGTCGCGACAAGCAAGGCCGACTCATAACGTGCGAGCACAACTCGCGCCGCGTGACCCGTACCGAACTCGATGGCACGGTTACCGTGCTCATGGATCATTACCAGGGCAAGCCATTGAACGCGCCCAATGATGTGGTGGTGCACTCGAACGGGAGCATTTGGTTTAGCGACCCCGGCTACGGCATCCTGAGCAACTACGAGGGCCACAAGGCGCCGCTGGAGCTTCCGTGTAATGTCTATCGGATCGATGCCAAAACCGGAGAAGCCGCGGTGGTCGTCGGCGACATGCGCCGTCCCAATGGCCTGTGTTTTTCTCCGGACGAGAAGCTGCTTTACATCTGCGACACGGGCGTGACCGACGGTCCCGAATACCCTCACAACATCCGGGTTTACGATGTGGTGGACGGCGCGCGTCTGGCACATGGCCGCGTTTTTGTCGAAATGGGAGCGGGCCTCGCCGACGGCATCCGCTGCGACGTGGACGGAAATATCTGGGCTGGCGCGGGCTGGGGAGGTGAGGACTTCAACGGCGTTCACGTCATTTCTCCTGCTGGCGACGTGATCGGCAAAATACATCTGCCGGAAATCTGCGCCAACATCTGCTTTGGCGGCGCTAAACGCGATCGCCTTTTTATGGCTGCGAGTACGTCTCTCTATTCTCTCTATGTCGGAACCACGGGCGTCCAGACACCCTGAAGACTGCGGCATGGACAGCGAGTTGCATCCGGAGGAGAACTCTTGATTCCGCTTGAAACGTTCCGTGAAATCTACGACTTCAACTACTGGGCGCGCGACCGGCAATTCCAAGCATGCGCGGTCCTCACCTCCGAGCAGTTTTTGCGGCCCATGGGAAACAGTTTCGCCTCGGTTCGCGACACCCTCGCGCATTTGTTGGCGGTGGAATGGGTGTGGCTGGAGCGGTGGCGTGGAAGGTCGCCCAATCGAGAAGAAGCGGAGGCGTTCGGGGCGGGGAATTTTCCAACACTTGATTCGCTTCGTGACGCATGGGCGCCAATTGAAAAGGAGGTCCGGGATTTTTTAAGGACGTGCCCGGAAGAGAACCTCTCCCTCCCCCTCACTTACACCAACATGCAGGGTCAGGTGTGGACTTATGCCTTATGGCGTGTTCTTTACCACCTAGCAAATCATCAAACCTACCACCGTGGGCAGATCACCACCCTCCTGCGGCAGCTCGGCGCCGTCCCGGTTCAAACCGACTACCTCGTGGCGCTTGATTCGAAAATCCGAAGTTGATTCAGGATTCCGCCGAGCAACGCACACCACCCCAGGACTTCGCCCTGACCGACGCCAGAGGCTGTCTTTCTGCAGATCGTGAATCCTGCTTAGAACGTATACCCGAGTCCCATTGACAAAGTAATATTATTCTTCTCATTCCCCGGCGGCGGATTGCTGAGGAAAAGATCGATAGCACTCGTGTTGAAAGAGAATCGGTTGAAGAGCTTGATGCCCAAGACAGCAGAGGTGTCAAACCGGTACTGCCCGCCCTGTGTAAAGTTCGGATAAAAATTCAAGCTCTGGTCGAACCTGATGCGCTTGGTGAATTGTTCGCCGAGTACTTCCCCGACCAGACCAAACATATCCTCGTCCTCTGCGCCGGTAAAGAATTTTTCGTGTTGCGCGGTTAGACCGCCGATCAGGCTGAAGGTAGTGCGTGGTTTCTTGATGACGTCTCTACCGAGTCCACCGCCATAGGTCTGCCGCAAGTACAAACCTTCAGTGGAGATATGGTCGAGCTGAGCGAGGCCGAAGACAAAATTGTCAGGCGTAAAGAGGAAGTCCTCCCGCAGGTTGGAGCTGAGCGTGTGGGAGGTAACGGTGCTGTCTTCTTGACTGGCGTGCGAGAGCAGGGTCATTAGGCCAAAGTTGGTGCGAGTGTGCGCCTGGAAAATGGGTGCCTCCGGTCGCTCGCGCGTTGCGTTGATAGTGGTTGTGAAGGTGTTGGTCTGTTGATTGCCCTGCTGAACGCTTTCACCCACACTGGCAAGGCCCTTCCACGCTTGCCAGGGTTTGGGGGCAACAACCACCAACTTTTGGTAAGTGTCTGCCGGCATGATGGTTTCGACGCTCGCTGCAGAAACGGTCTGCTCTTGGCCGTTCACCTTCACTCCCCAGTCGCCAGAGGGCTTCAGCTCCAGCGTACCTTCCACTGGTTTCTTCCCTTTGACGATCACGGCGACGGGTTTCTCCACGGTATAAGTCGCTACCTTGTCCATGGGAATGGACAAATCTCCGAGGATGTCGGACTTTAATTGAAGGGTTCCCCCCTTGATCGTAACCATGGTGCCCGTCACCCGGTCCCCATTTTTCATCGTCACCACATCAGCGCGGGCGCTGCCGGCAAGGCATAAGAGCGCTAAGATACTGGTCATCGCCAGTTTCATATTCCACCTCCAAAAAAGACATACGATTTTGCTCAATACCTCAAGCGTAGCACGGCGAATTAATTCTGGCTACGGGTGGATGGGTCGCGACTCGCAGCGCGACGGAAAATCCACTCCTGAGCGTCGAGGGGGCCAACTACCTAAAACGCGACTGCTTAAAACAGACTGCTTAAAACAGTTGCAGCACAAGGGCATTCAGTAGTAAAAGATACATCTCCGTGACCCCAACGGCAAGAGTCTTCAGCCAACTAACGATTATGCTACGAACAGAGACCAAGGGAATGCCGGTAAGGGCCATCGATCAAATTTGATGTATTCCAGAAGGGGGATGACATGTTTAAGGAATTCAAGGAATTCGCGATGCGCGGCAATGTCATGGATATGGCCGTTGGCATCATCATTGGCGCCGCCTTTGGACGGATCGTCAGCTCCGTGGTGAATGACATCATCATGCCGCCGATCGGGTTGGTCCTGGGGCATGTGGATTTTTCGAACCTCTTTCTTAACCTTTCGGGAACCCACTACGACTCGTTGGCAGACGCCAAGAAGGCAGGAGCGGCCGTAATTGCCTATGGCACGTTCCTCAACACCGTCATCGATTTTATGATTGTGGCCTTTGTGGTCTTCCTTCTCGTGAAGCAGGTGAACCGGATGATGAAGCCAGCGCCGGCCCCTGCTGCGCCACCCACCAAGGAATGCCCTTATTGCGTCTCCGGCGGCATCGCGCTGAAGGCCACCCGTTGCCCCAACTGCACGGCGGAGCTCAAGGCTGCGTAACAGCAGCAATCCCGCTGCCGCTCCAAGTCGCTTCAGGTCGATCGTGATGTCTCCCCGTTGTGACCGCAAGGTCAGGGCGGGGACGCTCGCGTCTATGGCGTAATTGCTCCTTCCGAAAACGCCTATTCTTAGTCGAGGTGTTCTCATGAAAAATACGTTGATTCGTGCGGCCACAACGTGGCTGCTTGGCCTTTTGATTTCCCTCCCAGCCATCTGCGGCCCGTCGTCCCCGCTCCCGATCCGCGGACTCTACCTCGGGGCACCCAAGCCCGATGGAGTTCCCCAGATGGTTCAGTTCATACGCGAGTCCCTGCCGAAAGAAGGCGTTAACCTGCTGGTGCTGGAGATTGACTATCGCTATCAGTACACGAGCCATCCCGAGGTGGTGGACAAGGACGCGCTTTCGAAGTCCGACATTAAAGCTATCGTAGCGGCGTGCAGAGACGCTAACGTGCGGCTGATACCGCTCGTCAATCTGCTCGGGCATCAATCCTGGGCCGAGCAAACATTCGGCTTGCTGCGCGCCCATCCCGAGTTCGATGAGACGCCGGGAAAATATCCCGGCAACAAAGACATCTATTGCCGCAGCTATTGTCCGCAGCACCCAGCTCTTCACAAAGTGGTGTTCGATTTGATCGACGAACTTGCCGACGCTTGCGAAACCGATGCCGTCCACGTGGGCATGGACGAAGTGTTCATACTTGCCGACCCCGACTGCCCGCGGTGCAAGGCGCGCAATCGTGCCGAACTCTTCGCGCAGGAAGTGCGTACCCTCCATGACCACCTGGCAGAGACCCATCGCGAAATGTGGATGTGGGGCGACCGCTTCATCGATGGCGCCGTCACGGGCGTAGGGGAATGGGAGGGGAGCGAGAACGGCACGGCTTCCGCGATCAACTTGGTGCCTCGAGACATTGTGATTTGCGATTGGCACTACGATTCCGCTCCAGCCACAGCCATCCGCTTTGCCGTGGAGGGGTTCCGTGTCCTTTACGCCCCTTGGCGGCAAACCGATGTAGCCATGGGCGAGCTGGACCTGATCCGTTCCGTTCGCGCCCACGCTGACAGCACGATTGCTCCGCGAATGTTGGGGGTTCTGCAAACCACCTGGGGTGGCGCCGCCGATTTTATCAACGCCTATAACGCTTCTGTTTCCGCTTCCAGGGAAAACTCTCAGCCCGTTTCGGGGCCGGATGCCAAGGAAAGCGCTGAGGCTGCGTATACGTTTAAGGCGCTATTCAACACCATCCGGGCCATGCAATAGCGGCGTGGCGGGCGAGCCGGAAGACAGCGTGACAATCGAAGGCTGACGGAGCTTGACGGTAAGTCAGATTTCGGCCACCTGCGAGTGCGATTTCGGGGAGCTAGAAATCGGCGACCTCTCCAGAGCGGCGGATCCAAGATGCAGACAAAAGCAATAACCCTCCTTCGGCAAGCTTTAGGGAATCGTGGCGCCGAATTCCGCGAAGGTCAATGGGAGGCAATTTCCGCTCTGGTCCAAAAGCGCGCAAGGCTGTTGGTAGTTCAACGAACCGGATGGGGCAAGAGCATTGTTTACTTCCTTGCTACAAGATTGCTTCGCGATCAAGGGGCGGGGCGCACGCTTCTAATCTCGCCACTGCTTTCTCTAATGCGGAACCAGATCGCGGCGGCGCGAAACATCGGCGTTAATGCGCAGACGATCAATTCTTCCAATCAGAAGGATTGGCCGCGGATCGAAGGCGAATTGCGAGGAAACGAAATTGACGTACTTTTGATCTCCCCGGAGCGACTGGCCAACGATGACTTTGTTAGTCGATGCCTACTTCCCGTCGCCAGCAGACTTGGTCTCTTCGTCGTTGACGAGGCCCACTGCATTTCCGACTGGGGACATGACTTCCGCCCCGATTACCAGAGAATCGTCAGGATTCTGAGAGCGCTTCCCCCAAACATCCCGGTGCTGGCCACTACCGCGACGGCCAACGATCGGGTCGTCGACGACATACTTAAGCAACTCGGACCACGCTTGGAAGTCCAGCGGGGCCCATTGACTCGGGCCAGTCTAAGTCTCCAGAACATATACCTTCGTTCGCAGGAAGAGCGAATGGCATGGATTGCGAGCATTCTCCCTGGCTTACCTGGAAGCGGCATCGTCTACACACTCACCGTTCATGACTCGGAGCGTCTGGCGGAATGGCTCAAGTCCCAGGGCATCAATGCAGAGCCTTACCATGGTGCCTTGGAAACAGAGCAACGGGAAGCCTTGGAAAACCGGCTACTCAACAACGAAGTGAAAGCGCTGGTGGCCACGGTTGCTCTGGGAATGGGTTTTGACAAGCCGGACCTTGGATTCGTGATCCATTTTCAGCGGCCCACCTCCGTTGTCCACTACTACCAGCAGGTGGGACGCGCCGGACGCGCGGTCGATAATGCCTACGGCGTTTTGCTGAACGGCGAAGAAGATGACGAGATCGCCGAATACTTCATCCAGACAGCATTCCCAGCGACCGAGGACGTAAACGATTTACTGGCGGCGATGCAGGCTGCAAACGACGCGCTGACTGTGCCCAATCTCCAGCGACGCGTGAATCAGTCGAAAGGGAAGATCGAAAAGATTCTGAAGTTCTTGCTGCTCGAATCACCGGCGCCAATTCAACGGACTCCCGCCGGTTACGTCCTGAACCCCGTGCGGTGGCACATGCCCTTGGATCGGATCGAGCGGATTACAAACCTGCGTCGGCGCGAGCAGAAACGAATAGGTATCTACATGAGAAGCCGGAGCTGCCTGATGCAGTTTCTGGCCGAGGAGCTCAACGACCCAAGTGCAGCGCCTTGCGGGAAGTGTGCGAACTGCGCCGGCGGGCTCCTGCCGGAATCCTACCCAAACGCTCTCGCCCAAACGGCCGTGGAGTTCCTTAACCGTTTAGAGATTCCGATCCAACCACGCAAAATGTGGCCCGCCGGACTGGCCGATCCGGAAATGAAAGGGAGGATTGCGCCAGAGCTTCAGGCGCTTGAAGGACGCGCCCTCTGCCGATGGGGCGATCCTGGCTACGGAGCCCTTGTCCGGCAGGGAAAACAGCGCGATCACCATTTTGACGATCGGCTTGTCGAAGTCGCCACGGATTTGATTAGCACTCGCTGGAAGCCTGACCCGATGCCGAGCTGGCTGACTTGCGTCCCTTCTCAACGGCAGCAGACTCTTGTTCCCGACTTCGCGCGACGAATCGCCCGTAGGTTGGGACTTCCATTCATCGAATGTTTTCAGAAGGTGAAAGACACTCAACCCCAGAAGACGCGGGCCAATAGCTTCCAACAGGTTCAGAATATAGTAGGGTCTTTCGTCGTGGATGGGACCATGGTCAGACGGGAGCCCGTCTTGTTGATAGATGATATGGTAGATTCTAAG
>CAWEFC010000016.1:0-141942 GCA_963808085.1 uncultured Acidobacteriota bacterium | reverse complement strand
GGCCGGAGGGCGGGCCCTGCGCTACGTGCCCCTTCGATTTCCGCACGGATGGTCGCGCTGGGGGCATGGCTTGCCGCACCCTGCTTCCGCGTTCAGCCTGCGGGACGCGGGTAGCGTAGGGGCGTCCCTCGTGGGCGCCCAGGCGTCGGCCCAGCCGAGGCGGGGGGCAGGCACGAGGCCTGCCCCTACGTTGCCGGATTGCCTTCACAGGTTCGAACGGCGCCTGAGGTTCTGTGACGGGCAGGTGGCCACAGTCAATTCGCCATTGGAATTGACAGTAGGTTCGTCATCGAGGGAGAAGAAAGCTGGTAGCCGCAGTCAGTGCCTTGCTGACCGCGGGTTCTTCTTTGCAATAACATGAACTTCCGGCGAGTGCCAGCCGCTTCGAATTGGGGAGGCACGTGTGAGAAAAACCCACAGTCAGGAATTCGCTGACTGGCTACCTTCTGTGACTGCCGGGTTTATTTATATGTCGCCTCGTTACGAAGCAAGACACCGAGAACGTGTACCGTACTGGTCGAATGGAAGGGCTCAAAGATGATGCGATAGCGACCCGAAACTTTCCGGAAGAGACCTTTGTGGGCTTTACCCTTCAGGGGTTTTACGAGGCCGCGAAAAGGATCGGCGGCAAGCTCCCGACTGTCATTCAAGACTCGGTTGCGACGGTCCGGCGGGATTGCCTCAAGCTGTTTTGCGGCGTCGCGATGAACGTTTATGAGCCAAGTCATACTCGAGCTGGGCCAGGGGGATATATTTCCCTGCTCGCACCTCGCGGCGCGCTTCCGCAATCTGCGCGCTTTCTTCGGGGCTGAGGACGTCGTCGGGATCAACTACTCGCTTGGGCTTGATGAGCACGCCGTTCGCTTGCTTGCGAAACGCCACAAAATCCCCTTCGCGGATATTGAGCGTTTCCAGCATCTCGCGCGGGATCACCACCTGGCGGCGCTGACCTACACGTCCGATCCTCTCTTTAGTTGCGACTGTTGTCTCTGCTTTGACTGCCATACCTTCAGATTATCTGATTGTCAGAAAGTGTCAAGGGCATTCCCCTCTGTTCTGGGCCCCAGTCCGCAGCGCCTTCCGGCGTAGGGGGACGGCTCGCCGTCACCATATAACGTTTCGCCTGTTGCTTGTCACTGGCTGTTGGCCGCCGATGGCGGTTGGACTCCGGGTAATTTCGTCGTTGAACGCGTAATCGAAGCATAACGAATTGAGACAGAAATGCGGCTGCGCTGCCCGGCCCCGAGGGTATACTCTTGTGGCTTAGGATGCCCGACCGGAAGGTGTGTTCACACTGTTTAATTGAGCGACTTGAGATTTCCGAGGGAAGAGGAGCGCTTGATGCGACGTTTGATCTTCGCTTTGTCACCTATTTTGCTTTTGGTGTTTGTACTATCAAGTCAGGTTGCCGCTTTTTCCCCTTACCCGTGGGCCACTTATTACGCCACGAAGCGTACCGGCGAGATAAAGATTGACGGAAATCTATCCGACTGGGCGGCCGTCAAGGGCTTCACGATGGCGGACCCAAAATTCTTCTTTGTGGGGCAAGGAATGTCTTCGGCGAAGTGGGGCGGCCCGCAGGACCTCTCGGCGACGTTCAAAGTTCAGTGGGACGAACGGTACATCTACATTGCCGTGGAAGTAGTGGATGACGTCGTGGAAGAACCTCATGGGTCCCTCTCACCGGGCATGGAAACGGGTTCGTGGGACGACGATAGTGTTGAACTCATGCTCGATAATGACGGATGCGGCATGCCGCGGTATTACATCGGCGACCCGATGCACCACGAGTTTCACTTTGTGTATAGCGCGAAACATCCTTTCGTCTTCGATAACTTCTGGAGAAAGCAGCCTGGCGCCCCCCAACCCATGTTTCAACTTCCAGGAGGCAAAGAGGAACCTTTGGCGTACCCCGGCGAAGTGATGGCCAAGAATGACGTCACGGCGGTATTTTCCCAACCTCCCTATAACGGGGAGTACGCATTCAAGAGAACGCCCCAAGGTTACAACCTTGAGGTCCGCATGTCGCTCCCAGGCGCGACGATGAAAGCTCTCAACGATGGCGGGCACCCCATCGGGTTCGACGTCGCGGTTAATGATAATGATTTAGGGCACGGACCCACGAAACAGCAACTCCACTGGTCCGGCATGAATGATCTCTTCTGGCGCAACTGCCGGTTCTTCGGCACCCTTCTTCTATTGAATTCCTAACTCAATTGGCCGCCGCGCGCTACCAACTACGGAGCGCCAATTGTGATATAGGGCCTCTCCTCCATCCGAGCGTTACCATCGAGCCGGCAATGGGGATTCGATTCAGCCCCGTTTCTCCCATTCTTGCCTCGACGGGGGCGGCGGGGTTTGCGATACTACATCCAGGAAGGACACCATGACGGATGAAATGAAGGGACTGGTTGACAAGGCGGCATCCGCCCTAAAGGCAGCGGGCGCCAAGGAAGTCTACATTTTCGGCTCGGCAAGCAAGGGGCAGACACGCCCAAACTCCGACGTTGACATGGCTGTATCGGGCTTGCCTCCCGAAGTCTTTTTCCGGGCGATGGCCGCCGCGCACGATGCCCTCGGGCGTCCATTGGATTTGGTAGACTTGGATCAAGATAACCCCTTCACCCAATACCTCAAGAGCAAAGGGGAACTCTTGCGTGTGGGATAGCCTGCGAGAGCAAGTTACTTTGGAGCGGCGGCAACTTCACCGCTTGCTGACCGGTTACGACCCTTTGCTGAAGAAATGCGCGGTCAGCACGCCGGACTACATCGAGCTTTCCGCCCTTGCCGCGATGCTTCATTCGTTCTACAACGGCGTCGAGAATATCTTCAAGCGTACCACCTTGGAACTCGGCGACCGTTTGCCGGCTAGCGAGTTCTGGCACAAGGAACTGTTGGATAGCATGACGCAGGTCACGCGAAATAGGAAGCATATGCTCTCTCCCGGATTACGAGGGCGACTCAAGGAATACATGGAATTCCGACATGTATTCCGCCATGCTTATAACTTCGATTTACATTGGGACCGGATGAAAACGCTCGTCCTGGGATGTGAGGAAACACTCCAGATGGTGGAAGGCGAACTGGACCGATTTTTCGAAGCTCCGCCCAGCGCTGGCCAGTAGTCCTCCACGATAGGGTTGACAATTACTGCTAGCGCGTACCCGGCCTGACGATCAGCACACCGCCCTTCCTGTCAAAAATTCATCGCGGCATTTACATTAGGCGAAGAGCCTTGTAAAATGCGCGTTCGCGCCTGAGAAGTGACGAAATCGAAATCTGAGGCAGCACGCGGAGAGCAAACCCTTAAGGCTCCGGCGCCTTCGGCGGGAAGCTACACATTTCCTAATGGGCAGGCTGGCCAGAAGGCCGTGGGATCCGATGCGCGAAGCCGCCACCGCGCGAAAACGATAATAGGAGGAAAGCATGTCATTGAACATTATTGAGAAAGAAGTGAACGGAGTCACAGTCCTGCAACTGATCGGCCGTGTGACACTGGGCGAAGAGAGCAGCCAACTCCGCACCAAGCTCAAGGACCTTCTGAGCCAGGGCCGAACGCGCCTGGTTCTCGACCTTGCCGAAGTAACCTACATCGACAGCGCCGGCCTGGGCACGCTGGTGGCGGGATTCACTTCCGCTCAGAACCAGGGAGCCGGACTAAAGCTCGCCAATCTTACCAAACGTTTTAACGAGCAGCTTCATATCACCAAATTAGTGACGGTATTCGACGTCTTTGACAACGTCGACGCTGCCGTCAAGTCCTTCGATTGAGCGTCGTGAGCGCGCCAAAGCGCAGCCTGCCATTCTGATTCGCCACCCACGCCGGGGAGGAATTTTTCTGCGCGGGCCGCGGTTTGCAGCTCCTCACAACGTGCGCTGCTCCCCGTGGGGGCTCGCCAGTTCCTCGCATTGGAATTCCACGGGAGGAATCATGGGTCATCAACTTGGCTGGGGCCTGTTGCTGGTCTTTGCCGGGGGAATACTGAACGGCAGCTTCGCAGCGCCCATGAAGAGGCTGTCCGCCTGGCGCTGGGAAAACATCTGGCTGGTTTATTCTCTTACGGGACTGCTGATCCTCCCCTGGGTGATTGCACAAGCCACAGTTCCACACCTTGGAAGCGTACTGGGACAATCGTCCGGCTCGGTGGTCGCGAAGGTTGCCCTGTTCGGGTTCGCCTGGGGTATTGGCGGCCTTCTGTTCGGCCAGGGAATCGCGCGCGTGGGAATGGCGCTGGGTTTTGCGGTAATTCTCGGCATCACCTCTACTTTTGGTTCGCTCCTCCCTCTCGGCATCCTCCATCCAGACCAATTGGGCACTCGGCAGGGAGTGACTCTGATCGCCGGGACGCTGGTCATGGCCGTGGGTCTCGTCTTTTTGGCGATCGCGGGGAAGCGCCGCGAACGCGATCAGGCTGCGGACACAGCGACCTTGGACCATGCGGGCTTCGGCGTCGGACTCCTCATCTGCATACTGTCGGGCGTTTTTTCCTCGATGCTCAACTTCGCCTTTGTTTTTGGCGAGGAGATGCGGCAGATCTCGCTCGACTCGGGAGCGTCAACGGCGATGTCGGGCAACGCGATCTGGGCGCTGGCGGTGAGTTGCGGTTTTCTGCCCAACGCGGCTTATTGCATCTACCTCTTGAACAAAAACCACACTTGGGGGGCCTTCCAAAATAAAGCGACGGGCGTCAACTATTCCCTGGGCGCCACTCTGATGGGCGCGCTCTGGTATGGCGGCTTGGTCGTTTACGGCATGGGCACCGACGCGCTGGGCATATTCGGCAAAATCGTCGGTTGGCCCGTGTTCATGTCGATCGATATCGTCACTGGTATCGTCTGGGGATTCGTTGGTGGCGAATGGAAGGGCGCCGGCCGCGCCGCCCTGGGTTATTGCCTCACCGGCATCGGCATCCTGTTTCGTCGCCATCGGCGTCATCAGCCTCGGCAATGCACCATAGGCATGATCACGCCCCCCCACTCGTTCACAGTTTCAATATCCTGAGGAGACACCGATGGCTACCAACACTGACAATGGAATCGTGAACATCACCAGCAATCATTCGGTAGATCAGACCGTGGAAAAACTGCAGGCGATGCTTCAGGCGAAGGGCGTCGATCTATTCGCGCTGGTCGATCACAGCGGGGAGGCGGCAAAGGTCGGAATGAAGATGCGGCCCACCAAGCTGTTGATCTTCGGCAATCCCAAAGCTGGGACTCCCTTGATGTTGGCGGCTCCGAGCAGTGCCATCGATCTGCCGCTGAAGATCCTGGTCTGGGAAGATAGCCAAAGTAAGGTCTGGATTTCCTACAACAGCCCAGAGTATCTCCAACACCGGCACGGCATTCCTGACGAACTGATGCAAAACATCGCGGTGGTTGGGATGTCGGCTGCAAAAGCCGGTGAGTAAGTGCGGCTTTCCCGAAGTCCTAATCGAGATGCTTCGCGTGCAGGAATTCGCGAACGACTTCGACGACGTCCCGGTGTTCGCCGTCCACGGCATAGTTCAGCCGCCGCATCTCGTCATCGGAAATTTTCCCGCCAAGCTCGTTGACAACCTCCCGAACCGCGGGATGGCGCGCGAGCGTCTCATTCCGGACCAGGGGCACCGCTTGATAGGGTGGGAAGTAGTGCTTGTCGTCCTCCAGGATCGCCAGGTGGTGGGCGGCGATGAGGCCATCCGTGGAGTTGCCCGCCACCAGGTCCACTTGCTTCTCCAAGAGCGCGCGGTAAAGTAAGCCCAGATCCATAATGCGCGGCGGTTGGCCGAACTTCAGGTGGTACGTTCGCACGAGACCGTGATAGCCGTCCGGGCGCTCCATGAATTCATAGCCGAACCCCGGCCGCCACCGGGGAGCGTAGGGCGCGGCTTCGGAGAGCGTGTGAATATTCAAACGGCGCGCGGTTTCGCCGCGGATCACCATGGCGAAGCTGTTGTTGAAGCCCAGCGGCTTCATGACCTCCACGTGGTAGCGCGAGGCGTACTCGCGTTTGACCGTGTCGTAGACCTTTGCGGGATCATTTTCGATAGGGAGCTTCAAAACGGCGGTCAGCGCCGTGCCGGTGTATTCCACGTAAGCGTCAATCCGCCCCGCGAGCAGCGCCTGTTGAGCAATGTAAGTGCCCTCGAGGAAAAACCGACGTTCCACATGTAATCCCGTTTTCGCTTCGAGATGCTGCGCGAGCATTTCGCCCAGGATCACCTGTTCGGTGAAGTTTTTTGACCCGATAACAAGAGTTTGACGCCGCCCGGGTCCACAAGCCGTGAAACAACAGGCGGCAAGAAGTGTTCCCAAAGACGTCGCGATAAGCAGCCAAGCGGGTACGCGCCAGCTCATAGGGAGGCCTTAACCCAAAGCAGACACGCCCTGTTACCTTTGACTTTTGACTTTTGCATTTTGACTTACTCCGGGCATTCGCCACGAATTCAGTGCGCGTAAGTCAGCTTGCGCTCTAAGAGTCCCAGGAGCAAATCCAAACCCAGCGCCAGCAAGGCGGCAGGAATCGCGCCGGCCAGAATCACCCGGTTATCCACCATCGCCACACCACGAAAGATGAATTCTCCCAGGCCCCCGGCGCCAATGGCCGCGGCAATGGTCGCCACGCCCACGGTGATGACCGTGGCCACGCGCACCCCTGCCAGGATGACTCCTAATGCAAGAGGCAGTTCGACTTGAAGAAGAACCTGCCGATCCGTCATCCCCATGCCGCGCGCCGCTTCCCGCACGCCGGCGTCAACGCCAAGGATTCCAGTGTAGGTGTTGCGAATTACCGGCAACAGCGCGTAGAGCGCGAGCGCCGTAATGGCCAGCCGGTCCGCTCGCTCGCCCAGCCAGGGAGCCGGCAGCAAGAAGCCAAAGAGCGCAAGGCTGGGAATGGTCTGCACAATATTTGCCGCGCCGATGACAGGTTTGCTCAGCGCCCTCCGCCGGGTGAGGAGAATTCCCAACGGCAGACCGATGACGATTGCCAGCAGCATGGAGATTCCCACCAGCCACAAGTGTTCCAGCGTGAGCTGAAGGATCTGGCTCTGATTCTTGACGAAGAAGTTGAGAGTATCCATCCGCCGCCTCGATTCACGATTTTGCGTTCCCGTCGCCCGCGCGGAATGCGTCAACGTAAGCGGCCACGAGCGCGTCAGGAGCATGGAGGAATTCATCCGGAGTGAAGACGCCGACCAATTTCCCCGCTTCCAGAAGTGCGATGCGCGTGCCGAGCAGCAAGGCCTCACGCGTATCGTGCGTCACAAAGATGATGGTTTTCCGGAGGCGCTTCTGGAGTGCTAAGAACTCGCGCTGGATTTCCGCCCGGGTCAAAGGGTCGAGCGCCCCAAACGGCTCGTCCATCAGCAGGACTGGCGGGTCGCCCGCCAGGGCCCGCGCCACACCCACGCGCTGCCGCTGGCCGCCGGAAAGCTCGCGCGGATAGCGCGACAGAAACTGATCGGGTGGCAAACCCACAAGTTCCAGCATCTCGCACACCCGTGCGTGAGTCTTCTCCGGCGGCCACTGCTCCAAGTGCGGCACCAAGCCGACGTTTCTTTCCACCGTGAAGTGCGGGAAGAGCCCGGCTTCCTGGATGACATAACCGATGCTTCGCCGCAGGCGAATGGGATCCCACTTCAGGGTAGAAGTCCCTTCAACTTGAATTTCACCCGCGCTCGGTTCCAGCAGACGGTTGATGAGCTTGAGGGTGGTGGTTTTGCCGGAGCCGCTGCGCCCCAGCAGCACGAGGGTTTCGCCCCGCCGCACACTCAGGCTTAGATCCGAAAGGAGCAGGAGGTTACTTGCCACGCGGAATGATACGCGGCGAAATTCAATGACGGTTTCTGGCGGTTCGCCCATGCGGATAACGGTTACACACTATAACCCCAAAAAAGCTGTCTTCGCGGGCCATCGGCGGCGATCGCCCTTTCGATTCTCGTCTCGTTCTCTGCGGCGTGGGTCGGCCCGGCAAGGTAGGTGCGGGCCTGTCCCGGCCAAGTCCCGGCCTTCTTGCGGGTAATCGATGCGGGCGGGATAAACCGTCGTCAGACCGCGACGAACAGATTCTCGGCGAAACCCCATTCCTCATCCACCCATTGCGCCACGCACTCGAACCCCGTCCGTTCGGCCATCTGTGGGGCTTCGGTCCTCCTGTATTTATGACAACTTTCAGTCCAGATGGTCTCGTCGCGCTGGAGCGTCGTGCGGAAATTGGCCCCTTTGATGGTGACGGTCTGGGTCTCGACGGAGCGGAGATGCATTTCGATGCGCCGCTCCCAAGCATTGTAGAGCGCGACGTGCTCAAACCGGGCGAGGTCGAAGTCGCCGCCGAGCTCCCGGTTGATGCGGGCCAGAATGTTGCGATTGAATACCGCCGTCACGCCGATCGAGTCGTCGTAGGCGGGAATAAGCCGGGTCAGCGGTTTCTCCAGATCGGTGCCGAGCAGCAGCGTATCTCCTGGTAGGAGCGCGAGGCGAATCTTGCGCAGGAAGTCTTCGCCGGGCGCGCGATCAAAATTGCCGATCGAACTACCTAAGAAAAGCACCACGACCCCGTCGCCGCGCGGGCGGCGAGCCACCGCCCTGCTCAAGCCGTCAAGATACTCGGTCTCGAACCCGAGAATGCTGATCTGGGGCAAATCATCGAGTTCGCGCTCGCAGCTCACTAGAGCCGCTGAAGAAATCTCAATCGGGCAGTACGTGGTGGACTGATGCCGCGCGAGGGCCTCCAGCAAGCGGCGCGTTTTCCTGCCGCTGCCACAGCCGAGTTCCACAACGATTCCCTGCGAGGCGAGACGCTCGGCAATGTCGTCGGAGTGACGCAGCAGGATTCTCTCCTCCGCCCTCGTCAGCCCATATTCGGGAAGCTTGGTGATAACTTCAAACAGGGCCGAGCCAACATCGTCGTAAAGATATTTGGACGGCAACTCTTTTTGTCCCGGCCGCCCGAGCCCATCGCGCACGGCTTCCGCGAAAGAGTTGCTCACATCGTATACCGCGCTTCGAATCAACATATCGCCCCCTTTAGTTGCTGACACAGCGGAAGGATGCATAGACGAAGGGATAGTGGGGCTGGAACCAATTGCGGAACGAACGCCGCAACATGCACGCCCCGGTTCGCGGCGAGGCGCCTTTCATCACATAATGCTTCCCATCGAAAAAGTTAGCAGAATAACCGGGGTAAAAGGGGAAAGGCTCAAATCCTGCGAACGGAGCAAACGGCGATGAGGTCCACTCCCACCCGTTTCCGAGAGTGTCCTCCACTCCAAAGTGACTTCGCCCCCGGGGAAAGCTCCCTACGGCTACCGGATCCCAATGCTCAAAATCGAAGTTACCGCGGCTGGCGTCGGGGGGCGCGTCACCCCAGGGATATTCTTGCTCCACGCCTTCTCGCGTCCCGTAAGCGGCGCGATGGAACTGGGGTTCCGTGGGAAGGGACTTGCCAACAGAACGCGCATAGGCCGCAGCCTCCGCGTGGCTGACGTATACCGGCCAGTCCAATGGAAGCGGCACCTCTTCGAACATGGCCCGATAGAACCACTGCCCTTGGCGCTCCAGCCAAAAACGCGGATGGGCAATGTTCTGTTGCTTAATCCAGGCCCAGTCTCCATCGCTCCAGAAGCGCCGATCGTCGTATCCGCCAGCCCGCACAAACCGCAAGAAATCTCCATTCGTAACTTTGTACGCGTCGATCGCGAAGGCCGGTACTTGCACCGATTGAGTTTCAAACTCATTGTCCCAACCAAATGATTCCCGTTTTCGCGGTACCCCCATCGTCGCAACTCCGGCCGGGATATCGATCATTTGGGCGGCGACAGGCGGCGCGGGCTGAGTGGCACCCAAAGCGCGATCGCTGGAGGACGCGACCTTCCGCTCCAAACTCAACTGGTTCAGCATGTACGCCAGGGTTTCTGCGTGCATCAGCCGATGTTCAATCGCCGTGTTCAGAATGAGTTCTTCGGGATATTTCCAACGGTTTGCGGGCGCCTGTGAAAAGTCTTTGAGGATGTGATCGAGTTTTGCGCGAACGCCGTGGTTATAGGCGTTGATCTCCGTAAGTTGGGGCCAGTCGGACGGTACATCCGCCGGGAGGCCGCCGCCCACCGGGTCAATGCCAAAAGCAAAGAGGTGGTCGAATTCCGGGTGAGCGGGGCCGAGTTCCAGAGTCTGCCCTGCGATCAGATTCCAGTCGAATGCCTCGAGGTGCCCGAGGTAGAAAACGATTCGGTGCCTTTCCGGAATCGGACGGTCATACATCGCGTCCGTACGTACATGGCGAAACAGGTCATCGGTCAGCGACCTCGATTGTGCCAAGCGCATCAAAAGCTGGTTCCGATTGTCGAGCCGGGTAGCCGTAGCAGTCATGGCGTGATTCCCCCTGTAGATTCATGTTTTGCGGATAATAAACACATCCACCGTATGGGGTAGCTGATACCTACCGTTCTTATGCACCGCGTTTTCCTTCAAGCAGATCAGCAGAACGTCTTTTCCAGATATGCTCGTCGTGTCGGCGTGAATGACAAAGCTGAGAAGATCATTCGCCGCCTTTTCGTCGTGGTCAAAGCAGGCTGAGATATCCAGCTCCGCATTGATGGTCTCGCGGCGATATGGAATGCCCAAGGTCTTTAGTGCGTTTTGAACATGATGGCTGAGCCAAGGCGGATGGCCAAAGTTGCTTTGAAAGGTCACATTGAAAAACTGGCTGAGGAAAATATCAAGTGCGGAATAGAGAATGATAGCGCCGCCTTCTTCTAAAAGACCCCATGCCTTTTGAAGGTTTTGACAAAGATCTAAAAAGAAATAATGGGTGTGTACCAACAAAATGAAATTGAACTTCTTGGTGGTTTGGTAGGATTCAAAATCGCTTAAGAGAATATTGACTGTCACCCTCTCGCCTGTCAAAGGTCTCAGACTTTTTTTGAGAAGATTCAGCACCGATTCGTTCGGATCGAGACCCTCATACTCGATCCGAAGCTTTCGCCTGAGAAATGCTTGAATGAGTCGCTCGTCGAAAATTCCGGTTCCAGCACCGATGCTTAAGAACCTGATCGTTTCCGATCCCAGTTGCGACACAATGTTTGCTTCCAACCAGCCAAGCATCAAGGCTTGCTGATTTGAAGACTGGCGAAAAAGGAGCTGGCCATCTTTGTAGCGATCGCCTTCGAGGGGAGGGCAGTTCTTCAGGATATCCCGGACAGCGGGCTCCCCGTGAAAAGCGAGATTTTCACCCGTATTATCGAACATGGAATTCAGTCCTGTGCGACCATGAATCTGTTTTGGCGTCCCGTCCCCGGCGATAAGTTGAAATGAATTGAACACGGCATCAGGAAAAACCGGTGATGCCCGCAGGCCACGCTTAGGCCCGCGTCGGGCCCGTGGCTTGTGGGAACGGCTCAATCATGAACTCGTCGACGTAGCACCATCCCCAGTCCTCGCCGGGCTCGATCGAGCGCATCACCGGGTGTTTGGTTTTTCGGAAGTGCTTAGTGGCGTGTCGATTCTTTGAGCCGTCGCAACAGCCTACGTGACCGCAAATCTCGCAGAGACGCAAGTGCAGCCATGTATCGCCCGTTTTCAAACACTCCTCGCACCCGTCGGTGTTGGGTGATGGGTAGCGGATCTCGTCAAGGTGCGAACAACTTTCTGACATGGTGCCCTCCTCTATGCAGAAGCTGACTCGGCCTTCGGTTGCGTTACCGGGAGATAAACCTGGAATCGCGTGTCGCCGGGATGCGAAGAAACACGAATCTCGCCGTGATGGTTCCGGATGATTCGGCAAACGGTGTCAAGTCCCAGACCCGTTCCTTCCCCGACTCCCTTAGTGGTAAAAAATGGGTCAAAGATGTGCGGCAGAACGGCGGCGGGAATTCCCGGTCCGTTATCGCCAATTTCCACGAGGACGCGGTCGAGTTCGCGCGCCGTCCGCACGCGCAACTCACCCTTGCCTTGCATGGCCTCGATGGCGTTGGAAATCAGGTTCGTCCAAATCTGATTGAGTTCGCCGCCGTAGGCGCAGATCTTCGGCAGATTGCCGTCGTACTCGCGGATAACTTTGATTCCCCCTTTGATTCGGTGGTGGAGAATCGTCAGGGTATTTTCAAGCCCCTGATGCAAGTCGACATACTGCATCGAGGCCTGATCCATGTAGGAATATTCCTTGATCGCCTGGACCAGATGGGAAATGCGCTTGGTGCTGATCTCAATCTCGCTAATCAGGCGGGCAATGGTGAGTATCGACGCGATGCGGATGAGCGCGTCGCACAGCACTTCGTCGCCGACGTGGGCAGCCAGACTTTCCAACTTGGGAACGTCCACGCCCATGTCAGCAAGACCAGGTGCGATTTTCCAAGCCTCCGGCGTGTGACGGCCTTCGAGCCAAGTGGTAATGCGCTCTTCGCGGTCGCTCTGGGCCAGCGGATCCGCAGGAACCGTGGGAGCGTATTGCCCCGCCTCCCGCTCGAAGTGGATAATCATCTCGCGCTGATCTTGGGAGAGGGCGTGGCGAGCGAGGCGAATGCTGGCGTCGCGCACCGTCTCGAGCGCCTCGCGGAGGCTGGCGGTGGCCCGCTGCGCCGCGGCGGCGGGATTGTTTAGTTCATGCGCCAGTCCTGCGGAAAGCTTGCCCAGGGCCATCAGCTTGTCGCGCTGGGTCTCGATGCGGGTGGTCTCGCGGATGCGATCGGCCATGATGGAAACCAAACGCTGGCCGAGCAGGGGCATGCGCTGGAGCATCTCGGGGAACAGGCGTCGATGCAGGCCGACGATGCGCGTCGGAAGCACGGCGCGGCTGGTGCCGCCGTAGTGTGTCAGCCGCGAGTACGGAAGCAGGCCAGTAACTTGACCGGCAAACCCTCGGAAGACCAGTTCATCCCCACCGCTTCCTCTTTGTATCCGCATCTCCCCTTCGAGGATCACGATGAGATAGTCCAGAGGTTCGCCCTCACGGGCCATGACCTCTCCCGGCTGAAATCGCCGTTCCTCAAAACTCTCCGCCAGCCACGTGAGCTGGTCCGGGGAGAGGTCAGCGAAGACTTCGATCTTGCGCAAGTCGTCGATCAGGCTGCTGCTCGCTGCGCTCGTAGGGTTTTCCGCCAAATCACACCTCACTGAGGTATTGATGAGTGAACTGCACGGCAATCGAGCCTTCACCCACGCCCGAGGCGACCCTTTTCACCGACCCGTGACGGACGTCACCTGCGGCGAAAATTCCGGGCACGCTGGTTTCCGGCCAGAATGGATCGCGGCCCAGCGTCCATCCCGCCGGACGCTTTCCCCCTCGCACCAGGTCGTTTCCAGTGATGATAAAGCCGCGTTCGTCGCGCTCCACCACGCCTGCCAGCCAATCCGTTTTGGGTTCGGCGCCAATGAAAATCGAGAGCATGTTGGTGGGCGCCTTCGTCGTTTCGCCACTGCTCCCGCACTGAATGGAAATGGCCTCAAGGTGCGTGTCCCCGTGAACTTCCACCACTCGCGACTGCGTTTCCACCTGGATGTTCGGTGTTTTCTTGATCTGGTCGATCAGGTATTGTGACATGGTGATGGAGAGCGATTCACCGCGCACCAGCATCACCACGCGACGCGCAAACTTGGAGAAAAACATCGCCGCCTGCCCGGCAGAGTTCGCGCCCCCGACGATGTAGACGTCATCATCCTTGCAGGACACTCCTTCGGTCAT
Organism: uncultured Acidobacteriota bacterium; assembly: GCA_963808085.1. GTDB lineage: Bacteria > Acidobacteriota > Terriglobia > UBA7540 > UBA7540 > Bog-366. The sequence continues at coordinate 128,285 of CAWEFC010000016.1, read as the reverse complement.
GGCCGCGCCATAGTAAACGCCGCATCCTTGCAATCGCTCCGCCCCGGGTACGTCAAGCTTGCGGTAGGAAACGCCCGTCGCAATCAGCAGCACCTTGCACCCGATGTCGGCACCCTCGGCCAGCTTGACGATTCGCGAGGGGCCTTCCACGCGCACGCCCGTGACCTGCTGCGGAGCGAGGATTTCGACTCCGAATCGCCGGGCCTGGGCCACGGCACGGCGCGCCAGGTCGCCGCCGCTCAATCCCGAAGGGAATCCGAGATAGTTCTCGATGCGCGAACTCATCCCCGCTTGACCGCCCGGCGCTTCCATCTCGATCAGCAGCGTCCTGAGTCCCTCCGACGCGCCGTAAACCGCGGCCGCCAATCCCGCGGGCCCGCCGCCAACGATGACCAAGTCGTAGAAAGCCATTTCCGGCTTGATGCGCAACCCAAGTTTGTCGGCCAATTGCCCGGAGGTGGGAGCAGCCAAAGATGTACCGTCGGGGAAAAGCACCATGGGCAAGCATGAAGGCGTTGCGCCTGACGCCTCCACCAGCGTGCGCACCTCCGCGACCTGGCCCGCCGTCTCAACGTCGATCCATTGGTAAGGCGCCTGATTGCGCGCGAGAAAATCGCGGATGGCGTAACACTGCGGAGACCAGCGCGTGCCGAGAACGCGCACGCCTTCGAATGGAGGCCGGAACGACCCACGCCAGTCTTCAAGCAGGTCATCGAGCACGGGGTAGAGGTGCTCCTCGGGCGGGTCCCAGGGCTTCAGCAGGTAGTGATGAATTCTCGCGCTGTTGATCGCCTGAATCGCCGCGTCGGTGTCGGCGTAGGCCGTCAGCAGCACGCGCTTGGCGGTGGGGAAAATTTCCATCGCCTTCCCGAGGAATTCCACGCCAGTCATCTGCGGCATGCGTTGATCGACCAGAAGCAGGGCGACCGAATCGCCGCGGCGCTTGAGCGACTTCAGCGCCTCGAGGGACGCCGCGCCGGAGTCCGCGCGGAGGACGCGATAGTTCTCGGCATAGCGCCGCCGCAAATCGCGCTCGATTGCGCGCAAGACTTCGGGATCGTCGTCTACTGTAAGCAAAACGGGCTTTGCCATGGACATACCCTTATATTGTGGATATTCCGCAAAGGAGTGCGATAGGACGCAAAGCGCGAATCGCGTCCGTGTCACACGCCACCTGTATCCCTAGTGCAATCTGTTAGATGAAACTAAGCCCTTATCCGTTTCAGACAACTTGTCCGATTTCCGCGTGCCGCTGGAGCAGGACGATGGTTTCGTCGTCCCGCTGGGGGGCTTTGCCGCGAAACCCTTCGAGCCCGCCAGCCAGGGCCTTTCCAAACGCCACCGGCCCCTCCAGCGGACTTATAGTCAATCCCCGCACCAGTGCCAGCAAGCCTTCATGGCCCAACTCTTTCCCGCCCTCGTCGCGGCATTCGGTAATTCCGTCCGTATAAAGCATGAGCGTGTCGCCGGGGCGAAGCTCGATGCCAACCTGGGTGTACGTCGTCCCACTGATCAGCCCCAGGGGCAGTCCGGCCACATCGCGGGCATAAGTTGTCTGCTCCTCGAGCCAATCCCAGGCGCCCGTTTCCGCGTGATGCCATAGCAGAGGCAAATGGCCGGCGTTGGTGAAAACCAGTTCGCCCGTCCCGACGTAGAAGCCCAGGAAGACAGCGGTGGCGAACTGCACTCCCGTGGCGTCGCGCTTAAACGCCTCATTCAGCTCGCGCATCAGCGCCGACTGGTCCCAGTTATCCGAGTGCTGATCGAGAACATGGCGCAGGCGTTCCGCCACGGAGCTAGCGGATTCCCCGTGCCCAGCCACATCGGCGAGGGCGATGCGCGAGACCTGCCCTTTGCTGCACACCGACACATAATAGACGTCGCCGCCGGCGGCCGTATGCCCGAACGGTGTGCAGGAAATCCAACCCTGCAAGCCGGGAAGCTCAATTGGATGGCCCGCCTTGCTATTCCCACCCCACAACTGGAAGCACGCGAGCCTTGCAACGTCCTGCCAGGATTCACCCATTGCGCCGCAACTCCCCGTGTTCGTTTACAGAGGCTCGACGGCCAGCCTTAGCGCTGAGCCCGCGACGGCCCTCTTCCGCGCGCCCTTCCTTGAGATGATCATTTCCCCGAGTTCGTTCCTGGACTTCCCACATAACTTCGCCCCTTCGATCGCGGTCGAGCCTCCCGAAGTTCCAGGGATCTCCCTGAGCCGATCCGTCCCGTTTTGCCCGTACAATCATTGTTCTAAGTCCAACGCCATTAAGTCAATACCGTTCACATTATTTCTTCGATCTTGACAATCTTCCGTCTCGTCAATCCGCAAAACCCGATCGTCATGAACTTGATGAACCTGGGCGCCGGCGCTGCTGGCCAGATGGCAGCATGGGAATTGGCGAAGGCTGGCAAGACGCGACGGTCGATAACCCACCTGTTTTGATAAGAAATGTCCGCCAGCTTGGGTCCGGCCAAGCATCTAACTCCTCGTATGCAGTTCATCGCCCTGGCCACGGACTACGATGGCACACTTGCCTCCGACGGCAAGGTGGATCGTGAAACAATAGACGCGCTGAATCGCCTTCGGGCATCCGGACGAAAACTGGTACTCGTGACAGGCCGACACTTGCCTGATCTTCAGAATGTCTTCCCTCAGCTTCATTTGTTCGACCGCGTGATTGCTGAAAATGGCGGATTGCTTTACCGCCCGGCAACTCGAGAGGAAAAGCTCCTGGGCGAATCTCCCAATGAGCACCTTGTCTCTTTGCTTCGAGAAAGAAACGTTCCCATTGCCGTGGGCCGCGTTGTGGTTTCGACGTGGCAGCCCCACGAGGCAACGGTGCTGAGCGCGATTCGGGACCTCGGTCTCGATCTGCATGTGATCTTCAACAAAGGCGCAATTATGGTTCTGCCTTCCGGCGTCAACAAGGGGACAGCGCTGGAAGTAGCTCTGGGGGAATTAGGAATATCGCTGCACAATGTGGTTTCAGTAGGAGACGCGGAGAACGACCATTCCTTTCTGCGCATCTCTGAGTGCGCGGTGGCGGTCGCGAACGCTTTGCCCTCATTGAAGGAGCGCGCCGACGTGGTGTTGGGAGAGTCCAGGGGCGCAGGGGCCGCCGACCTGATTGAGCGTTTGATCGCTGACGACTTGCAGCAATTCGAACCTGAACTATCTCGCCACTCGATCTCCTTAGGCGTGAGGCTGAACGAAGGCTCGGAACCGGTTCGATTTCGTCAGCGCGGCGGCAGCGTCCTTGTGGCGGGGCCTTCCGCAAGCGGCAAATCCTCCGCCGTATCCGGCATTCTCGAGCAGTTGGTCCAACTCCGTTACCAATTCTGCCTGTTGGATCTGGAGGGCGACTACGATAATTCCCCGGGAGTGCTGTCGTTTGGAACTGCGAACGAGCAACCGGACACGAAAGCGGCGTTGCGAGTCCTGGAGCTGCCGGAGCAAAGTGTGCTCATCAATCTTCTTGGGGTTCCACTTCAGGCCCGCCCTGGGTTCTTTTCGTCACTTCTCCCGCCGATCCAGGAACTACGCTTTCGCAGCGCCCACCCGCATTGGCTCGTGGTGGACGAGGCACATCATCTGATGCCATCGTCGTGGTCTCCTCCTGCAACCGCGGTATCCGAGATTCTCGATACCGCAATCTTGATCACGGTCCATCCCGAACACGTTGCGAAAGCCGCCTTGGACCGCGTCAATGTTGTAGTCGCAGTAGGGAAGCAACCCATGAAGACTTTTCGCTCGTTTTGCAAAGTGGCGCAGATTCCGCCGCCGGAGGGCAATGATTTTGAATTGGCTACGGGAGAGGCTCTGGCTTGGTTTCGAAACTCGGGCCAAGCCCCCATTCACGTGAAAACGATCCAGAGCACGAAGGAACGTCGGCGGCACGTTCGCCAGTATGCCGAGGGTGAACTTTCTCCCGAGGAAAGTTTCTACTTCCGCGGACCTCAGTTGTCACTGAATCTCCGGGCTCAAAACTTAAAAGTTTTCCTGCAATTGGCCGAGGGAATTGACGATGCCACTTGGACGTATCATCTGCGTCGCGGACATTATTCCAGTTGGTTTAGGACGATGATTAAGGATGACGAGCTCGCACGCTCCGCCGCGGAGGTTGAACGGGACAGCACGGCCTCTCCGCAGGGGAGCCGTCAAAAGATCAAGGAAGCCATCACGAGCCGATATACCGCCCCCGCTTAGGCGCTCGCTGTCATGGTCGGACCAACCAGAAGGCTCCGTCTTCAAACTGACGCCCTCCTCCCTAATAAACCTACCAGGACATGCTGGCGTATGCTGTGACCTTGGGTCACGCGACGCTCGGCTCATACGCGCAGCAAGGCTCTTCCGCAAGGGGATTGCCTGTGAGGGCATAGGCACGAGCCCGCGAACCTCCGCACACGTTGCGGAATTCGCAGACGCCGCACTTCCCTTGAAGCCGGGAGGTGTCGCGCAAGGAGACAAACAGCGGTGAGTGCTGATAGATTTCCGCCAGCGTTTGCGTGCGCACATTGCCCGCAGAAATTGGCAGGAAGCCGCTGGGAAAAACCTCGCCCAAGTGGGAGATGAAGACGAAACCCTTGCCGTCGTTCAACCCCCGGGGCGCTCGGCCGATGCCGTCGGTGTCCTTCTCCATTGCGAACTCGCCAGGTATCGCTGGCGTGAGTGAGACGATGGAGTCGTTCGAGGATTCTCGTTTTCTCCGAGCCGCCGCACGCATCTGTAGGACGTAGCGGCGATAGTGCTGCGCCTCGGTAGTCTTGATATCGAATGGCACTCGCCGGGCGACCTGGTAAAGCTTGGCGAAGACCGCCTCGAACTCCTCCGCGGAAACCAGATCGTCCAGTTGTCCACGCCCAGTGGGCACCAGAAAGAAGACGCTCCACATGGCAATATCGAGCGTTTCGAGCAGCCTCACCATAGCGTCAAAATCTGCCAGATTGCGGCGTGTAATCGTGGTATTGACCTGAACGGGGAGGCCCAGTTCGCGGGACCAGCGAATGGCGCGGAGCGTCCACTCATACGAACCCGGCACCCGCCGGAACGCATCGTGAATTTCCGCCGTTGACCCATCCAGGCTGACCGCCAAACGCGCCAGCCCCCGCCGCTGGAACTCAGCAATCGCGTCGCGAGTCAGAAAAGGCGTGGCGCTGGGGGTCAACGACGTCCGCACCCCACGCGCGGTGGCGTATTCCACTAAGTCAATGATATCAGGCCGCTTGAGCGGGTCGCCGCCAGTGATGACGAACACCGGAACCTGCATTGCGGCAATCTGCTCGATCAGGCGCTGCGCTTCCACCGTCGATAGTTCCAACGCTGACCGCAGTGGTTGCGCGCTCGCCCGGCAATGCACGCACGCCAAGTCGCACGCCTGGGTCGCCTCCCAGATGGCGATAAAGGGCCGCTCGTTGAAGTCCACTCCGCTCTTGTTCCGGGTTGCGTCTCGCATGGGTGCTCCTCGCCAGCCATTTCATACGAGCAACGGCGTGATGGCGATGACAGAAGTCACGGGGTAGTTGATCGTCGCCAGCCCTGTGACAGAAGTCATCGCCCACACTTCCGGAGCAAATTATCCTTTGACCATACATTTGAAAGAGGAGGTGCATTCATGGCAACCATCACGTCCGATATGAAAGTTGGAGAAATCGTCAGGAACTGGCCGCAGACGATGCGAGTCTTCCGAAATCACGGCCTGAATTTGCAGTGCGGAGGAACCCACTCCGTCGCTTTTGCCGCCGGCAAGCATGGGTTTGAGCTGGACACGTTCCTAGCAGAGCTAAACGCGGCAGGGAGTGCGGCGGTGTTTCCTAAGCCGGCCGATATCAGCACAATTGAAACGGAGAAATCATCATGACGAAGATTACCAAACTTTATACCGTTGCCGAGATCGTCAAAGCTTGCCCCACGGCGCGGCGGGTGTTTGACAAATTCGGGCTGAAAGGTTGTGGGGGCGAGCACGGTCCGACCGAAACGCTGGAGTTCTTTGCCGCCGTCCACAATGTTAACGTCGACGAGTTGGTGGGGGAATTGAACGCCGAAATGCGCAACCCCAGCAGTGATGAGTACGTGTACCAGGAATCTCTGGGGGATTTCATCTACCGGCGATTCTTCAAGGCAGCCATCGTCATCGTTCTTTCGGTGGGAGCTTTGTGGGGCGCCACCAATCTCCTGCAAATCGCTCTCGGGGGAACCTTTCTGCAAGTTCGCCTGGTGCCCGCCATCCAGGCGCACGCGCATGCCATGATTTTCGGGTGGATGGGACTTTTCGTGATGGGCTTTGCCTACCAATCGTTCCCACGCTTCAAATATGTTTCGTTGTGGCGGCCGGACCTGGCCAACACGACGCTTTACCTGATGCTCATAGGCATCGCCTCGCGCGTGGGAGCGGAATTGCTGCAGCCCATGCCGGTGGGAGTAGGTCTGGGAATTCTGGCGGCGGGAACGGAGCTTGCGGCTATTACGATGTTCATCGTCATCATCCTCAAAACCGCACGGCAATCCGTGGAACCGCACCAGATTTATGAGAAATTCATCTTCGGCGCTTTCTTCTGGTTTTTCGCTCAGGCCATCGTGAGTGACCTGCTCTTTTTCGCCAAAGTAACCGCGGTCGGGGTCGATCAGGTGGTGATGCGCATTGCACTGATTGACGGGCCGCTACGCGACATCCAATTGTTGGGCTTTGGCGCGCTGATCATCGCCGGAGTCAGCCAGCGATTTGTCCCGGCGGTCTATGGCCTGGGCAAACCGCGGCACGACCGCCAATCGCTGATCTTCTGGCTGATCAATGGCTCATTGATTCTCGACATCGCGAGCTACGAACTGTTCTTCTCCTCCGGGAATCTCTATTACTCCATCGGACTTGAGCTGGCATTCATTCTGATGGCAGGATGGGCAGTGTTGCTGGTGATGCAAATTCGCGTCTTTGCCAGGACTTCGCAACCCGACCGCAGCCTGAAGTTCATCCGAGCCGCCTACACCTGGCTGCTCTTTTCCATGGCCATGCTGCCCTTCTTCCTCGTCTACGGGGTACTCACGCACCAGGGCTTCTCCCACTCCTTTCTGGGTTCGTACCGTCATGCCTACACCGTGGGCTTCGTCAGCTTCATGATTCTGGGGGTGGCGTCGCGCGTCGTGCCGATCCTGGCGGGCGTGGATTCGAGTCGCGTCAGCTCACTGTGGGGACCGTTCATTCTTCTTAACGTGGGATGTGCCGGGCGCGTGGTGCTGCAAATCCTCACGGACTTCGTTCCTCGTATGGCTTTTCCCCTGGTCGGAGTAACGGGATTCATCGAGGTGACGGCGCTGGCATGGTGGGGGGTGGAACTTTGGCACACCATGAATCTGGCTCGCACGCACCGAGCCAAGCTCTTGGGCGCATCACCCGCCGAGGCAATATGGTCCGACCCAGCAAGGGCCGTCTCGTGAGCCCAATCGAAAACCCGCCAATGCTGGCAAGACTCCATTCAACCTCGCTTCCCAAGACTCGTGCCCAGAAACCGCTCAAATCCGTCTAGAACCTTGGAGGGGAGATCGAGTGTAGCAGTATGTTTTTCTTTCCCGAACGAAAGATCGTGGCCAGTTCCGTCGACGGCAATTAGAGCAGTGGGGGCCGGGATCAAGTTCAATGCTGATTCCATTTCTGCCAGCGAACCAAAAGCGTCGTGTGTGCCATGTACGAATAGGGCGGGTACCCTCAACTTCGGAAAATGTGTGATGCGGAGCTGGTCGGGCTTGCGAGGTGGATGCAATGGATAAGAGAGTAGCAACAAAGCATCTACAAGGGCTGGATCGGCGGCCGCGAGAATGGTCGCCTGCCGACCGCCGTAAGAATGCCCTCCCAGAAGGACGCTCTTGAAGGGACGATCGGGCGCCAGCCCACGCAAGGCCGCGACGGCGTTTCTCAGCCCGTCACGGTCCTCGGCACTGGCGCGGGGAAAAGGCGGACCGTGCGGGCGCTTTTGACGATAAGGCAGGTCGCACCGGAGGACCGTGTAACCCGTGGCGGCGAACTTATTTGCCACCGCGACCAATAACGGCGCCTGACAATTCGACCCGGCACCGTGCGTGAGCACGAGCGCGTTACCACCGGTCGCGTCGTTCGGTGACGCTGAAGGACGGTGGAGGAATCCCCGCACGGGCGGGCTGGAGTCATCCGAGAAAGCCGATACCGTTAGGTCGAATTGCTGAGACATGTTGGCGATGGTCCAATTTCCGACTGTTACCCAGGCGCCCGTGTCGACGGTTAAACACGGCTTTCCGCAGAACGTCAGCCTTCAAAATGGTAACACGCCTACCCGTGTGTTCCCGTGCGTTGGGGACGAACTTCCCATTCGCCTTCCGCCACGTAACCTCGTTTGTCGTGGGAGCGAGGCTGCAAGGCAAAATACCAAACCATGCCGCCCACGCCCGCCAGCACATTCGCGCCAAGGTGGTCTCGCGCGCGGCAGTGATTTTGAAAGCCTCCGCCGCTGTCAGCGGGGTTGGGGCCTCTTCCTCGGATTCGGTCAGGGTTGCAGTCATAGATTTCGCTCCCGTCATTGTTCCTTTTCCATCGCGATGGCCCGGGGGAACAGAATGTTGTTTTCCAGGTGGATGTGCTGGTGGAGGTCGGCCTCTAATCCTGCCAAAGTTCTGTAGAGGGTCTCGAAGCTCACGCATCCATCCGGTGGAGCCGTATAGCCATTGCTGGTTGCCCGCAAGGCGCGCAGGGCGTTGCCGGCGGAATCATGTTCATGCTCCATCATGGACACGGGATTCTGCACGGTACCGAAGGGCGCCGGCAATATGGGCTCCCTCTGGAGTATGGATTCCTCCATTCTTTCAATGTAGGGAAACAGCACCATTTCCTCTTTCATCAGGTGGGTGGTCAGCTCTTGCGCTAAGCCCTGAAAGATTTCGCGAAGCTGCAATAGCTCAGGATGATTTTTCCCGTGGACCGAACAAACCTTGTCGAACAGTGGCCCGAGACGGGCAATCTCCTGACGGGTGTACTGATGGTGCGTATTCTTGATATGGATGATCACGTCAGCCAATGGAAGCGCTTGCCAATTGGTTTGGTTGTTTGGTGCATTCCCAGAGTGCTGCGCCGCTTCCAGTGCGTCGATCACCTTATCGACCGGCACTCTCGCCGCGCGGCAGGCTTGCTCCAAAGTCTGTTTGCCGCCACAGCAGTAATCGATGCCCAATCCTTCAAAGACTCTCGCGGCACCCAGTTGTTCCAGGGCCAATTCCCGTACCGTTTTTTCCATCGTGACGCTCATTACTTCCTCCTCGCGGGCCAGGGTCGATGCCGCATGGCCGCGCTTGATGCAACGATCTTAGGGAAGTAATAGAAGCGTGCCGATGACTTTTGTCACGGGGATGTGAAATAGCTGGAGTGAGGAGGGAAGGAAATCATCCGCTCGCGACGTTTTCGTCTTCGAGAGCTTGCAAGTTGCGGATTAGAATGTTGCGCCCGTCGATTTTCAGCGTCCCCTCCGCTTGCAAGCGGGAGAGATTCCGGGAAACCAGTTCGCGGACGGTGCCAATCTGCGCGGCCAATTCCTGGTTGGTAATGGGTAATGTAACTTCGACGCCCTCGGCTGAGCGCTTGTTCGACGTCTGGGCCAGGCGCAGCAGATAGGATGCAAGCCGGTGGCGTACCGTGGTGAATGACAATTCTTCGATAATTCCCACCAAGCGTCGAAGACGCGCGCCGACAACCTTTAGAACTTTAAGAGGGACCTGGGGATGAGCGAGGCAGAGCGCCTGGAAATCCTGCTTGCTCACAAAGAGCAGAGTTACGTCGTCGATTGCCGTTGCCGACGCCGGGTAGTTCCCTCCATCGAAGACTGGCAACTCGGCAATCGAGCCGCCCGGTCCATCAATGCTGAGAACTTGTTCGCGTCCACCGGGGGAGCTTTTGAAGATGCGGACATTGCCCGACTCAACCACGTAGAGTCCCGAACACGGTTCACCCTCGCCAAAAACCATCTCTCCCGCCGAGTAATGGCGGGGCATCGTGCGCTGAGTCAGGAAACCCAACTCAGTCTCCGTGAGCCCGGAGAAAATGGGAACCCTTGCCAACGTTTGGCCCAGCTTATTTGTGGAGTCCTGCACGGCGAGTATTGTACCAGAGCGCCTTGACCAACAAGAATCTGTGCTCACTTTTGCTGGGAGTGAGTATTCATAAGAGTGGTAGTCGATTGACTGTGGCCATGCGACCGACATCACCAAGTTTTCGATTTTTCGATACAGGAAACAAAGACCAGTATCCGGCCTGGAGACGCCACTCTGGCCCATCCAAAAATGCACCCCGGCGTGCAAGAATCTAAGCTATTGAATCAAACCCAAGCACGGACGATGCACCCCGCATGCACCCCAGCTCAGAGTACGTCGAATTCAAGGACACCTGACTCGCGGAAAACAAGGGAGTAAGTTGGCGGCTCGGAAAGACTCTGACTGCGGACCCACGGATTAGCGGACCGTTGCTTGAACGCTGTTTTCGTTCCCACGTTGTGAAAGGAATGGTAGGCCTGGAGGGATTCGAACCCCCGACCCACGGTTTAGGAAACCGTTGCTCTATCCATCTGAGCTACAGGCCCGTCTATATTTTCCAAAACTCGGGCGTGCAAATTTGCCCGCACCATTGCCCAAGAAATTGGATTCGCGCCTTCGAGTTCTCGCGTGTCTCATCCAGTATCGTCCTGATTTCACTCATTGGCAAGGTGTCGAAACCGCGGGGTAGTGTCGCGTTAGAGTGCGCCAGCAAGCTCCCGCACTCTAACGCTCCGCACGCCCGAGCAGGCGGCCAGGGGCTGGCGGAAGAGCTAAGCCACTCTCTTGAAGTCAATAAAGCCGCGCTCCACATCCGTGCGGACAAGTTGAACGCGGAGTTGGTGGCCCACATCCAGGCCCTCGAAACCGCTCGCCAATCTCCCTTCAATGGGCGGACGCAGAAGCCGGACCCACGTTCCCTTGACCGATGCGCCGGTGACGATGGCATCAAATTGCTCTCCGATCCTTGCTCCCAGCATAATTGCCGCCGCGGATTTCGTGACCTGCCGTTCCACTTTTTTCGCCGCGTCTTCCTCTTGGGTGCAGTGCTGGGCGAGGGCTTCCAAATCGGCATTCTCATAGGGCTGGGCGCTTCCCGCCAAGGCCGCTTTCAACAGCCGCTGCGTAATCAAATCGGGATATCGGCGATTGGGGGCAGTGGAGTGGGCATAATCTTTCACCGCCAGGCCGAAGTGCCCGGTGGAACTTCCTCCGGCAAGCTGAACGACGTATTCACCCGCGCCCAGGAGCTTCACCACGCTTACGGACAGATCGGGAAAACGCAGAGGATCGGCGGCCTTCGCGGATGCCAGGAATTGCTCCAGCGCCTTGGGATCGGGCTCGCTGGGCAGCTTTGAGCCGCGCTCGGCGGCGAGCTCGACGATCCGGTCCCAGCGCTTGGGCACGCGCACCACGCGCCGCAGGGAGGGAGACTTTTTGGACGCGAGGAATCGTGCGGCCACGCTATTCGCAGCGATCATGAAGTCCTCAATAATGTCCTTGGCCCGGTTCCTTTTTTCGGCGGTCAGGTCCGTGAGTTCCTCACCCGTAAAGACCGGACGCGTTTCGATGGTTTCCAGATCGAGGGCGCCCTGTTTGTGGCGGAGCGCCCGCAGCCTCTGGGCCAAGCGGTCCTGGAACCGCAGGTTCTCGTCCAACCCCTTAACCGCACCGACGGCTGGCGGCATAGGCCCGCTTCCCTCCAGCCAGCCGCCCACGCTGTTGTATGCGAGCTTCGCCCAGTTCCGCACCGTCGCTTCATAGATATCCGAGCTCTGCTGCGCCCCGTCAGCGGCGACAACGATTTCAACTACGACGGCCAGGCGGTCGGCTGCGTACCCAAGCGAGGTAAGGTCCGTGGAGAGCTTTTCCGGAAGCATCGGAAATGTCTCCGCGACGGTATAGACAGAGGTTGTGTTTTGCCGCGCGTGATCGTCCAGAGCCGATCGCTTTTTGACGACGGCGTCAACGTCGGCGATGGCCACCATAATCCTGGCAGTCCCATTGGGCAGAGCGTCGGCAACGGTAAGTTGATCCAAGTCCCGCGAATCATCATTGTCGATGGAGCACCAGAAAAGGTTGCGGAGATCACGCGTGGCGCCATTCGTTGCAGTCGCTGGCCCGTGGATTCCATCAAGCTCGGCCAGCGCTTGGGGCGAGAAATCCGGGACAAGTCCTTTTTCCCGCATGGCCTGATAGGCAATTCGACGCAGGATCGAGCGGTGCTGATTATCGTTTGGATCTATCACCTGATGTGCCCCCTTGTGTGGAATGCCGAGTGTGGTTCTTCCCTCGACCGAAGCATTCTACTCGGTACTGCCATCATTCCGCCAATCCTGCGAACACGAGGTGGTCTGCTAATTTGACCCTAGCGCCGCCATCTTGGCGGGTCCTGTGCCGGCTTGAAGCCGGCGCTACGCCCTTGCCAAAGAACAGGCGATCCGCGCGCTAATTGGGCAAGACCACGGCTTTTCATGCCTGCGGGCGATGGATAATGCTGTCTGCATCCTATTCCACCACAGTAGCATCGAAAACCCTATGGCGCCCCGAGGGTCATCCTGGATTCGTCGTCGAGCCGAGCAGGCTGTGAAGACCGGTCTGCTGCGCGCGTATCGCGGCGTAGGCGTGAATCCCCACAAGTATCTGAATCACCTTCGCCGGGCTTATGGCCTGAGGATCACATCCTTCCGGGAAATGCACACAGTGCCGATGCCTGTGGTGAATTATCTTGCCGACAGGGTCATTCGGGCCTCGATGAAGATGGCGATGCTCGAGGGCGCCGGCGCGGGCTTGGGCGGTATGATTTCCGTTCTCCCCGATGTCGGGATTCTGGGCGGCATCACCTGGCGCATGATTCAGAAGCTGAGTCTGGTCTATGGCTTCGAGTACGGCAGCGAAGACGACATGGCTGATCTGTGGCTGGCGGCGGCCAGCGCGGCGGGCGTGGATATGGGCAAGGACCTGGTGCGCAAGCAGGTGATCGAAAAGTTCGTGCCGCGCATCATCGAGCGCATCGCGGCGCAAGCCGGCGGCGAGATTGCGGAGAATGCGCTCTGCCGCGTCGTTCCGGTACTCGGATCCGTCATGGGCGGCACGCTCAATTACTACTTTGTGCGCGGATGGGGACGCCGCGCCCAACGCCATTTTTGCGAGCGGCACGTTTTGCTTCGAGATCCCCAAATGTCCCCGCCGTACTTGGAAACCACGGTTAGAGGCGACCACTCTCGGACATTATCGCGGATTGCAAAAGGTAGCGAAGAATTGGAGTCGTAGCGCGGGCAGCCTGCCCGATATGGCGGGCAAGGCAATCGTGCTGAAAGTCGACACGGAAAAACATCCACAGCTTGCAGCGCGATTCAACGTTCAAGGCATACCCAATTTCGTGATCTTATCGCGCGGCCAGGTGGTCAGGCAGCAGGCGGGAGTGACTAGGCACGACCAGTTAGAGAAATGGCTCGCGTCCGCCACCCCTGTTTCTGCCTAAGAGATCGAAGAGAAGGTCTCCGCACCGCTTATCTCGCCGCTGCAATCCATATTTGCGGAACTCAGAAGGAAATCCCTTCCGCTGTCGCCCGCACCCGCAACGCCTCCGCCAGCGCGGGGGATGCCGTTTGGAACATTTGCTTTAATTCTTCCACCGTCTTTGGAGGCGTGTTCATTCGCCGAGTCCAGGCCGCAGGTTGCTCCTCGGTGATCGCTAGCCCGGATTTCTCACGTGAAAATTCCAATACTGCAGTATGGCCGTTGCCTTCAGCCCCAACGGGGCGAACTAACAAAGCCCAGGCCAACGGCCTGGGTTTAGAGATGAGCCATACCCCTGAACGTTGAGCCCTGTAAGGGCGAACTACAGTCTGTCGCGTCGAGCGTGGCGCGCCCCTTCAGAGCTCCATCGCTCCTCCTTCTGCAAACCCAGGCCGTTGGCCTGGGCTTTGTTAGCTCGCCCCGTTGGGGCTCAAACCCGGATGCATCTGCATCAACGATCTGGTGAGAAATGCGGGCTACGACCGGCCGCCTCTTACGGTCGGGGAGAGGGAAGCTGAAACTTGAGCGGCTGGCGGGAGCGCGCTGGAGGTTTTCGGTCCATCCTTAGTCGTCAGCGGCCGGAATTTGAGAATGAAGATTTGCCGCGGCAATTGAAAGAAGCGCATGCCGAGCGAAGTTGCTTCTCTCAGCGCGCGCGAATTGTCCCAATGATCGTGATCGATGCGATAGGCGGCAATAACCGCCCCCGTGCGGTCCGCTCCGCGCAGGCAGTGGACAAACACGGGCCCGGACGTGCCGTCTTCCATCAGCGCGAGGATTTTGGTAATTTCGGCCTCGGTAGGTGCGGTCAGGCCGGTCATGGGAACGCTCACATAATTCATGCCCAAGGAAGTGACAACCTGCTTTTCCAGGGTGGACCGCTCGCCGCTCGAACGCAAGTCCACTACGGTCTTGATGCCAATCGTCGCCAGATACTTGAATCCATCCGCCGTCGGTTGTCCGCCGCGGTAAACCTGCTGGTCGACCTGATGGAAATTATTGATTCCCTGCGTGGAGCAACCGGCAAGCGCAGGCAAACCAAAAATAAAGAACACCGTAAGGCTCCGACGAAAAATGGACATCAAATTGCGCTCCGCCCCCGAACGTGCGAGCTAAATCACGCTCATATCATTGGATGCCGCGGATTCGTCTAGGTTGCAGCTCTTCGACGAGGGATTAACGATCAATCTGAGGGCTCAACGGCTCATTTGGCGGACGAACTCCTGGCGGAAGTTGCGGCTGAAGGTTAGCTCCGCCCCGTTCTTGAGCTTCACGATATAGTCCCCGTGGAACAACGGGTGAAGTCCTCGAACCGCGTCCTTGCGCACCAACGTCGACCGATGGATGCGAACAAATTGTTTCGGATCGAGGCTCAGGTGCAGGCTTTGGCACACTCTTGGACTAGATATGTATGCTCTCAAATCGGACAAAATGCCCGACCGGAGAGCGGGAGTATTGGCAAGCGCCGGCCCGCAAGGGGAAGGAAACAGCAGGTTAGCGCGGAGGTACGCGTACTCTGGGTTTCTCCGCGGCTTTTCATCGCGCCCAAACGTCATTTACCGAAAAGGGCCCAAAGGAGGGCTGACTACGCCCACCTTTGCGCTACCAATACCTCCGGCCTACCCGCGAGGGGAATAGGCACAATTTCGCCGCCCCAGGGAATATTGATGTCGATCTTACGTTCGAATTCCCTCTCGGTAGGAAAATGGGCACGTAGGGGCGCCCGTCGTGGGTGCCCGCCGGTCGGGGGCCGAATCGGCCCCGGGGTGGGCAGGCACGAGGCCCGCCCCTACGTCTTGGGACAGCCCGGCGGGCCTGGAGCAGCAAGACATCAAGGATGTAATGTTGTAAGCTTGTAATCGACCGGAGAAAGGCAAGCGGTAGGGGGGACACGGCACAGACCACGGAGAAACAGCCATGACTATCGAACTGAAACCAGAGCATGAGCAAATGATCGACTTAGCCATCCGATCCGGAGTTTATCATGACTCGGGCGAGGTGCTGGATCAAGCGTTCGAGATCATCCGCGCGCAACTTCACAGCGAGGATTGGCTGGCGGAGCAACGAGAAGCGGTGGCGGCCCAAATCACCACCGGTTTTGCGCAAGCGGAGCGCGGCGAACTCATGGACGGTGAGGCGGCCATCGAGATGCTGCGCGAGCGCCGTGCCGCGCGCTTGAAGACGCGGGGATGAGTGCGCCCTTCCAACTCACCCCTCAGGCAACCGAAGACCTTGATGCCATCTGGTGGTTCATCCAGGAAGACAGCCAGCAAGCTGCCGACCGGGTGGAATCGGAGATCATCGCCACTTGCCACAGACTGGCCAGACATCCATTCATCGGGCATAAAAGGCGGGACATCACACCTCTGCCGGCCCTTTTCTGGACCGTTACCAGGTACCCGAACTACATCATCGTTTACCGTCCTCAAAGCAAGCCACTGCAAGTAATCGCCATTCTGCACGGGAACCGGGACCTGAAAGAGATTCTGAAAGGTCGGCTGCCGGTGAAATCATGACTTATATGCTGGCAGTGAAAGCCTATGCGGGCAGCACACGCACTCCTGCCTGCGCCTGGGGTTGAGGCATTCCATGCCTAGCGCACCCCGACGCATTGGAGTGCCACCCAAGCCAGAATCGGCCACGGATGGGACGCGGCGACAGCGATGTTGCCCGAGTTCGTGGGGCGTCCCGACGCCTCGGGGCGCCACCCGCGGGCGGAACGCTTTCCGGCGTGGCCACGGTGTCCGGCGGAAAAACCTGGAAAACGTGGCGCCTGTCCCCCGTCCCATGCCTCAGCGGGTTGCTCGCCAGCAGAACCCGCCTCCGCTTCACCGGCTGTGGGCCATTCTGAAGTCGAAGGGGGGAGTTTGTCAAAGGCGAACAAGAAATCTAAAAAATCGGCTTGACACGGCATCGCGGTTTCAGAGATGCGCTACCCCGCTATTGCGCGATTTAGGATTGCATGTAACTACAAAAAGAGCTACATTGGGGAATGAGACGGAAATGCAATACGCATGGGACGAAGCGAAGAACCGGAAGAACATGGCCAAGCATGGCCTCAGCTTCGAGGATGCTGAACAGGTGTTTTCCGGGCCTTGCGTCACGTTCGAAGATGACCGCTTCGACTATGGGGAAGAACGGCTCATCACTTTGGGCTTACTGGCCGGGCGTCTGGTGGTCATCGCCCATGCACCGTACGACGAGGGAACGCGCATCATTATCCATGAGAAAGGGGAGCCGGCGTGAACAAAAAATCTATCAAGAGCGACTTGGCACGGATTGACCGTATGCGGGATGCCGACATTGACTATTCGGACATTCCGCCGCTGGACAGGACGTTTCTCAAGAAAGCCGCGACGCCTTGGCCCCCGGCGAAAAGGCAATTGACGATTCGTCTCGATGCGGACGTGCTCGATTGGCTCAAGGGTCAGGGCAGGGGCTACCAGACGCGCATTAACCGCATTCTGCGCCTTGCGATGGAGGGTCAGCACCCCGGCTAGGTCACCGGTAGAACCCTTTCCCTCAACCCATGACCTTCAGCCATGACCGTCCCTTTGACAAACCGGGGTACATGGTGCCTGGAGTGAACCCCAAAATTGAGACACGGAAATTAGGGACAGCCTGTCCCCGTCCCCTCTGGCTTTCAAGGCCAAGATGGCCACGGAAGAAGCTAGGCAGATTTACCGTCAACGCTCGCGCATCGCCGAGTTTCCCCACCCCTGGATTAAAGAACGCTGCGGCCTGCGCCAGTTCCGCTGTCGCGGCCGCCTGAAAGCAACCCTCGAAGCAACGTGGGCGGCCCTGAGTTATAACCTGACCCGATGGTTCGCCTTGAAGCGACAGCTGACCCTCGACCGAGCGGCTCTGGCATCAGCTTAAGAAAGCAGAATGTAGAGATAGGAGTGAAGAGTTAGGAGGCAGGGGAATGAAGAAATCAATCAGGAAACAGCCGATCATAGGCAATAGCGTTCCCCGGGAGCTTACCACGCAGAGAGTCTGACCATTTGTACGACCATAAGTTCCACTCGCCGCTTCTCAAAACACATTTCTTCACACGTTCCAGGTAACCTTTCCTACCGCCTCCCCACGAAAGAAAAGGGTACCCCCTTCCTGCTCTCTACATCCTCATGCAGGTGCAGGGATACGCAATGAACCTGTCCCCACGGCCAAGTAATCACGGCCGAGTAATTCAGTTCGAAACGACGGCGACATACGCCACAAGTTTGGGCACGGTAACCTGCACCTGCCCTTCCGAGTAGGTAAATGCCACCGGCGTATCCGCTCCGTAGTCGGGCGAGACAAGCGTCACACTCCTGGGAGCCTCGGCAACGGGAAAGCTGACACTCACTCCATCCTGCTCCTGAAATCCCTGTGAATAGTTGTGATTGATCAGGTGCGCCACCGTGCGCCCATCGCTCAACTGCGTCAGGTTGGTGCCGATATTCGCTACGGATGCCGTCACCCTCCCCGGTAGGTCTGTGGTGTTGTGGTAGAGAGCGGCATGAGCCGGCATCTTGTAGAACGCCGCCGTCTGGTCGAAGAGCGGCATCAACCCCAGTTGCGTTGCCGTCGGGTCGCCCATCGTATCAGCCAGGTGCATATTCAGATACACAGTCGCCGCCAGCGCCTCCGGCACATACATCCGCCAGTAGTCCGATTTCTCCGAAGCAGGCAGCGATAGATAGTCGGTCATCACATCGGTCGGCCAATCGATAAACGCAGCCACCGGGACCACGCGTCCGTCGATCCTCGCGGATCGTTGCTTGATCGCCATAAATGCCGCCAGCAACGGCTGCGTCCCATCCAGATGACCGTCCGCCGTACGCGGGCAATAATTCACTGAAGACCCGCCCGGCCCATCGGGATTGCCGCCCCAAAGACCATTCATTTGGAAGTCGACGAATGGAAACACGCCGTTGGCGGTAATGTAGATTTCCTTGTTGTACTTTTGCCGCGCATAGTTACGCAGCGTCAGCACGATATCCTGCCAATAGACCAGGCTGGTGTAGGTTCCGGTGAATGTCCCGTTCTGTGGCTCCGGGTGGTTTCCCAGTATCGTTCCCCACTCTGCCGCCAGCGGATTCGATCCATTGAGAGGCGATGCCTGCCATCCGTTGCGCGCCAGGTAACCGCGATAGTTGAACGTTCGGCCGCGCGTGGCGGCAGATTTCGAACAATGGAGATTGTCGGCCGTCGTTATGCCGTATTTCGACTGCCAGTCAGCCGGGCTGTAGTTGGGATACTTCCCGCACAAAAATCCGCCGAAATCGGCAATATTTGCGTCGTCAAATCCCTCGTCTCCATTGTCTGCATTCCCGGAAGTCGCGCCCTGATAGCTAAAATCGGGCTCATCGAAGAACAGTCCGTCCACGCCGCCGTCGATCTGAATCTTCCCGATGCCGATAAGGTATTGCCGGTAAGCCGGGGATGCCAGGCTACCGCGGTAGAATTTCATCGGAGCATGGAACACCGGCTGGCCCGTCGCATCGCATGAGACTACTGCATTGAATGTCGGCGCTGCCGGAAACTCGTCCTTGAAGAGAGCAGTGGCTGTTGTTCCTCCTATGAACGTGATGCCGGCCGCTCGCGCCTGCCTGGGATAGTCGAAGTTGTAATCGGATGGCTGAACTCCGCCTCGATCCCACCGCTGCCACGCGCGCGAGACGATATTGGGCGACATCGCAAGAACCTGCGGATCGGCGGGGAGATTCTGGCCTTCCTGGCTGAAGCCAAAAACCGTAAGCCCGGAAGGATCGCGCGTCCCATAGACTCCCGGATCGATCGCGATCTGCGTGTAAATCCCTCCGCCTCCAACAGGATTGCTCGCCGCCGGCGTAGCGCACGTAGACTTGGTCGCAGGAGGCGGAGAAGGCGGCGGCAAATTGGTCGACGTCTGACCCGAAAGTCCGCCGCACCTGGCAATCGCAACCGCCAGAAGAAGCGAGCAAGCGCATCCAAAGACTCGATTGCTGCCCGACTGGAAAATCAAATTCAATGCCGGCATGACGGCTCCTCTGCAGAAACTTCCTTAAGGTAATTCGCGCTGAGCGCCGGCTGGCGCAGACACCCGATGTTTGGTGTCTGCGATCTCCCGAAGGGACCTTTTCTTCCGACGCGCTCCGGCGCGAGTATACTCTCCTGCGCCGTGCCCTTCTACCACCGCGTTTACAGTCCTGGGGAAGTCCAATTCATCACCACCAGCACCTATCAGCGCACCCAACTTTTCCTCTGCAATCGCTTTCGTCTTGTCCAGAGGCTTAGCGAGGTGCGGCAGGAATTGACTACACGCACAACAACCCTGTAACGCGGGACCTGGTGAATTCCCCGGAGGGCTGGGCGTGGTCAAGTCGGAGGGATTAAAGAATGCGTCAAATCTCCGCATGGACCGGATGGGCTGAGTTCAACTTCTGAGCAGTCCCTACGGGAGATCGCAGACTCCCAACGGCAGGAGTCTGCGCCAGCCTGCGAAGCAACCTAATTGAGATGCCCTGGAATCCCGTCCGATTTGTCGCGAAAGGGACTTTGGGCGGTGTGAAGGGGCCAGGCGGCGTCAGCTTGCCAATCCACTTCGAAGTCGTCCGGAATTTTCAGGTGCTCAATGCCCAACTTCATGATCGTTTTGTAGAACCAGGTCGATGCCCCCTGCTGGAACCAGCTCGCCAATCCCGCTGGGCGGCTTCGCCGACGGCACGATGTGGACTTCGACGCTGGGCATTTCGTCGATTCGCAGCAACCGGTAATCGTCAAAGTTCGATTGTTCCACCGCTCCGGCTTTCACCGTAATCCGCTCATGGAGGATTGAACTCAGGCCGAACGCCACTCCCCCTTCCACCTGTGCCCGGATGACTACGTCTCCTCGGGGGTCCTTGCCTAATCTACCGTCACCACGATGAGTGATGCGTCGTCGTGGAAATTGCCGTTGCAGAAACGCGAGGCGTCCTCAAGAATTCTTGTCCGGATGCCGTTGGCGCCGAGACTCCGGGCGGCGAGAGCTGATGCCGCCACTCGTTCCGCGCCGAACTCCTCATCAGTTCCGTCAGCCGCTTCCGTCACTCCGTCCGTGGTCAACAGGAGGCAATCGCCCGGTTGCAAAGGGAAGCTCCGTTCCTCGTACTGGGCCTGAGGGAAAAGTCCGAGCACGGTACCACCCTCGGTCAACAGGGTCGTCGAATCCCCCCGTAGAACTATCGGCGGGCAGTGGCCGGCATTCTCAAAACGCATGGTGAGGGTCTGGCTATCGATCAAGCCATAGAACAGCGCCACAAACTTCCCCGGTAACACGCTGTCGCAGAGGGCTTCGTTGACCTTCCGGCATAAGGCGCCGGGGTCTGTCGTACCAGGGGCGAACGTCCGCACCAATGCCTGGAGGTTCGCCATCAGCAGCGCGGCGCTCATCCCCTTGCCGGAAACATCGGCGAGGCAAACGCCAATCCGCCCCGGCGCCAGTGCCAGCACATCGAAATAATCTCCGCTGACGGAGCGCGCCGGCTGCCACGCACACGCGACCTCTAACCCTTTCACGCGCGGAATCTCGCGCGGCAGCAGGTGTGTCTGGATTTCGCTGGCAGCCCTCAGCTCTGCTTCCTGCGTCTTGCGCTCGGTCTGCCCCAGAGTGACCTGGCTTTCAAGTTCCTGAGTTCGCATCTCCAGACGGGCGCGGCTCCTGCCCGACAGGTAGATGGGCACGGTTATCACCAGCGAAAAAAAGGCGGTCTTCAGAATGTCGGGCAAGTAAGAACTGAGCGAAAGCTCAACGCCGTGGTGCAAGATAAGCCTGGTGACTACCGAGGCGAAGTAACCGCTGACAGTGCTCGCAGGAATGACAATCAGCAAAAGCACGAGCAAGTCCCACGGGAAGCTCCTGCCCCAATAGGCCGGTGCCGCGGCAACCGCCAAAAGGTAAGTGCAGTTGCCAACGATGAACGTGAAGACAAGGGGTCCGGCGATGTCCCCGGCGGCCATGTGACCCTCAACCAGCGAGAAGGTACCCACGAACGCGAGGCCCATGGCTAGCAGCACGAGCTGAAATCGCCAGATGCGCATCCCCTGGGATGATTTCGTTCCGGGAGCCGACGGAGGCGGAAGGTTCGCTGGCATCGCAGCACGAGTATCGCACCCTCCCGGCTCAGAATTCAATTGGGTGGACCAACAGGTGGTGGGGTAAAAGCGGGCCAGCGTGCAATGCACCTTGGCTCATGCCCTGATAAACTGTTAGGCAGAGAAGCGAAACCACCGAAGTAAAGGAACTCGGGAGCATTCCATGCAGCTCAAGTCACATTCGTTGTTCGGAAAGATCCTGTCACCCGCCATTATTTTATTCGCTGTCGCGATCGGCGCGGTCGGCGTCGCTTCAGCGCAAAAGATCACACCTCGCCCGTGTGACCTCTACGCATCCACGACTCCCTGTGTTGCCGCCTTCAGCACCACCCGCGCCCTGTACAGCGCATATACTGGGCCGGTCTACCAGGTCACGCGGCAGTCCGGCAAAGCCCACACCAACATCGGCCTCCTCCCCGACGGGTACGCCAACGCCGCTGCGCAGGATGCCTTCTGCGCCGACACATCCTGTACCATTACCAAACTCTACGACCAGTCACCCAACCACAACGACCTTACGCCCGCGCCTCCGGGCGGCGCAGCACGCGGACCCGGCCCCAACGGCTACGACATCCCCGCCATAGCCAACGCTCTCCCCGCAATCGTCGCCGGGCACAAGGTCTACGGCATCGCCATCTCCGCTGGCATGGGCTACCGCAACGACAATCCGAAACAAACAGCGGTGAACGGTCAGCCCGAGGGCGTCTACATGGTTACCTCCGCCCTCAATCTCAACGAAAAGTGTTGCTTCGACTTCGGCAACGCCGAGACCAACAATCTCGACAACAAAGCAGGCCACATGGACGCCATCAACATCATGGGTCACGGCAACCCATCCCGTCCCGACGCCGGACTCGACATGGAGGACGGCATCTACGGTCACCTCAAGGTGCCCGCCGGCACCACCTTCGTCACCGACATGGGCTCGAGTGACGGTCAGCACACCTACGCGATCTACCAGGGCAACGCCCAGTCCGGAACCCTGACCACTACCGGCGCCATCCCTCTTCCCAGCGGTTATCAGCCCATGCGACAGGAAGGAGCCATCATCCTCGGCATCGGCGGCGATAACAGCAATTGGGCGAAGGGCTACTTCTTTGAGGGTGTGATGACCAGGGGAATGCCCAACGATCAGGCCATGGAAGCGGTCCAAAGCAACATCGTGGCCGCTGGGTACGCTGGCCACCTTAAGCCATAACACTGTGGACCGGGCCGGGAAGAGAAATCCGCTATGCGTTCTATGAATGCGGAGGAGTTCACCACCCAGAAGCGAGCCGTCACGGACGTTAGCGGACTATTGCGCCGGATCGAGAGGCAGCGTCCGTACTCGTTTGCCCGTCGCCGCAAAGATGGCGTTTGATACCGCCGGGCCGACGCTAGGGACAACCGGCTCGCCGATCCCGCTGGGCGGCTCCGCCGGCGGCACGATGTGGACCTCGACGCTGGGCATTTCGTCGATTCGCAACAGCCGGTAATTGTCAAAGTTCGATTGCTCCACAGCTCCGGCTTTCACCGTAATCCGCTCGTGGAGGATTGAACTCAGGCCGAAGGCCATCCCCCCTCCACCTGTGCCCGGATAATATCCGGGTTGACGGGAACGCCGCAATCGATGGCGCAGACCACGCGATCGACCTTTACGCGCCCGTTGGGACCGACGGTGACTTCGGCCACGTGGGCCACGGACGTACGGAAGGAGTAGTGTACGGCCATCCCGCGCCCCTTGCCCACCTCCAGCGGCGCACCCCAGTTCGCTTTGGCCGCCGCAAGTTCCAGCACCTGGCGGTCACGAGGAAACTTGGCGAAGGTGCTATCACGAAAGTGAGCGTCGATGGCGAACTCGAGAATCGGCTTTTGCCGAGGGTCCTTCGCCATGAGCGCGCGGCGGAATTCGAGGGGATCCCGGCCCGCGGCGTGAGCGATGTCATCGAGGAACGTTTCCACCACAAAGGCATTGTGACTGTCGCCCACCGACCGCCACGGCGAGACGGGTATTCCGGGGGTTGTTGAATGCAGCTCCACGAGAATGTTGGGAATATCGTAGGGGATGTTGCTGGCGCCTGCGACGGAGGTAAAATCGACGCCCTTCGTCACATAACCATCCTGGCCGGCGAAAATGGATTGCCCCACAATCCGGCGATGCCACGCGATCAGATTCCCCTCCTGGTCAAGTCCGGCGGTCAGCTTATGAAGGTACATGGGACGGAACTCATCAGCGCGCATCATGTCTTCGCGGGTCTCGATGAGCTTCACGGGGAAGCGGCCTCCGGTTGCGCGGGCGACTTCGACCGCAATATCGGCTCCGCCATCGCCCCCGCCTGCCGATACTGATCAAACGAGTTCGAGATCGAGTCGCTGCAACAAGTCGATTGCACACCAAACCGGAGGTTTTTGTAGAGGTTATCGTCAGCGGGAGCTGGCTCAACCCGCACCTGCCGCCAAGCGGCGTCGAGTTCTTCGGCTAAAATCGTCGCCAAACCGGTGTAGGCGCCCTGCCCCAATTCAAGATGTTTGGAAATGACCGTAACGCTGCTATCGGCCCCAACTCGCAGGAAGGCGTTGGGCGCGAACACCACGGGCTGTTCAATAGCCCGCCGGGCTAGCGCCGCCCTCCGCTCCGGAAGATAGAAGCCGATCACGAGGCCTGGCGCCAGAGCGGCTCCGGCCTTAAGAAACTGTCGCCTGCTCGGGGCTCTAACCACGTGAGTTTCGTCTTTCACTGCTCGCCCTCTCTCATCTGTGCGGCTTCATGAATGGCGGCCCGGATCCGCACATACGTGCCGCAACGGCAGATGTTGCCGCTCATCGCCGCATCGATTTCCGCATCGGTGGGATTCCTCTTCTCATTCAGCAGGGCAATAGCGGACATGATTTGGCCCGATTGACAGTAGCCGCACTGAACGACGTCCAGCTTTTCCCATGCGCTCTCTACCGCCCGCGCCGTCGAGCCGGACACACCTTCAATCGTCGTCACCGGCTTCCCGACAGCCGCGCTGACGGGTGTGACGCACGAACGGACAGGCCTCCCGTCCAGGTGCACCGTACAAGCACCGCACTGGGCAATCCCACATCCGTACTTCGTGCCCGTCAGACCTGCGTTCTCCCGAATGGCCCAAAGAAGCGGCAGGTCGCCAGCAAGGTCCAGAGTAATCGTCCGGTCATTTAGAGTGAGATTCACTGACATAGTTGGTCTCCCTGCTGCGAAGAATAGGTCTGCGAGTGCGGACTTGCCCACCATTTGTCGCCGAGTGGATTTTTTGCGGTGCGAAACGGGTGGCCGCGGGTTCTGCATTACGGAGCGTCTAATCGCCCGGGCGAAATGTAGGAGGGGCATTTCTTATGCCCGGGCGTAGGTTCTTCCTATGTCAATGCGCACCTTCGCCCCGAGGTAGGCCAGACTCAACCGCCTCTCTGTAGGGTCGCTCCCTGGCGAACTTAAGATTATATTGGTGAACCTTTTTGGCGGTATTCACGAATGACTTAGTGGAGATGAACCATGTCTGGTGACCGCGAATTGTGGGAGCGCATTTGTCGAGGTGACGCCGGGGCATTTGACGAGTTCTATCGGGAACATGTTTCGCGTCTGAGCGGTTTCCTGCGGCAACTCCTTGGAAACACACAGGCCGCCGAAGACGTGGCGCAGGAAACCTTCATGCACCTTTGGCGCAGGCCGCACGGATTTCGTCCGGAAAACGGATCGCTGCGGGCGTATCTTTTCGGAATTGGAAGAAAGCGAGCAGCCGAATGGTGGCGGCAGCGGAAACCCACCGCGGACGAGCAAGAGCCGGGGAAGGCAGCATGTGAGACGGAAACATCGTCGTTTGTCGAGGAGGCGTTTTCAAAACTTGGTGCTGAACAGCGGTCGCTGCTGTGGCTGAAGCTTGTTGAAGGGCAGTCGTATGTGGAACTGGCAGAGATCTTGGAGATACCCGTTGGCACCGTGAAGTCGCGGGTCTTTGGGGCGCGCGAAGAATGGCGGCGGATATGGCGGGGAGCGTCTGCCGGAAAGAGGGCGGCAACATGAATTGCGAAAAGGCGGCGGATTTCGTTTCGGCGCTGTGTGATGGAGAGCGAATTCCGCGTGAGGTCGCGGAACATCTTGGCGCGTGCGAGGTGTGCAAGGCGCGCCTGAATGATTATGTGCAGATGGACTGGGAGTTAAAACGAATGGCAAATATCGTTGCACCGGAACGCGTCCAGGATGTCTCCTGGGGACCACAGGAAATAACAAAACCGAGCTGGTGGCAAAGGTGGAGCGAGTCCATGCGAATACCAAGATTTGCGTTCGGATTGATGGTGCTCGCGATTGCGTCATTGGGTGCAGGTATTGCCATCGTCCGAGCCAATAATCAAGAGCGTTGGTTTCAATTCGAGGTTCGCACGCGGGACGGGGGGGCCGCGGAGACAGGCGTGATGAGCGCCGAACCCAAGGAGCCGGTGCAGCCGGGCCCGGTAATCACCCATGAGCCGGAAGGAACACTGGCGTTCATTGTGCGTGTTCTGGGGGGAACTGACGGATCGGAGAAACTCGGCGTCAGGGCGATCTGGTTACCCCGGAACGCCGACCAGTCGGGAATCGACGAAAAGGTACAGGGCACTCCTGAAAGGGACTTCTGGATAATCCCCGGACAAAGACTGAGTATTCCGGTGAGGGGCTACGGCGAAATTGAAATCACCGGACGACTGCTGGATAAGTTGCCTGACGATCAGAACCCCAATTTGATGAGGCTCTATCCGAAAGAAGGTCAGTTTCAGGTGGTTGCCCCTCAGGTGCTCTTGGTTGACGGCCACGTGTTAAGCAAGGGTGGGGGGGACGGTCGCCTGCCTACAAAGGACAGCTTTTTCGCCTACTACTCGCCTCACGACGGCTGGTACGTTTTTGCGTTCAACACATTCCCGGGGGCAACGGAAGGCAAAATCAACGCCAATCAGGTGGAGTTTACTCTGGATGGAAGGGCCTACACCTTGATTGCAGCGGCACCCATCGTGGACCGCGGCGTAACGAGAATATGGGTACAACATCACCCCGGGAGCCGCCTAACGGATAGCCAACCCGTTGCCTCGGTCCAAGAGTCACAGTCGAGTACGATGTTTGGCGACTTCAAGTACGTGCTCAAGCACATCACAAAAGAATGAAATCGTGTAAATCCGAGCGACAGTTCCTGGGCAGACGGATTAAACGTAGGGTCTACTCGGCGAGCCAGAACGTTCACTTTGGGCAGCACAACTGGAGGGTTCAATATGCCCCGCCCTGCTATCTCCTCATTGCCCACGTATGTTTACGAGGCATTCTGTCGCGAGCGCGCTGGGCTTCTCAACGTTGACGAATGGCCGCGCAACGCGCTTGATACGGCTGACGGATTAGGGTATGCTAACTGGCAAAACTAATCTTAATAGGGGGCATCAATATGGCCATCACACGGCAGGTTATCACATCGCTTATGCACGATGGAACGGACATGCTCGGAACCAAGAGCCTGGCCGTGAAGATTGCAGACGAGAGCATCGTTTCCGGATCTCTACTCACAGTGGAGAGTAATCATTTCTGCATCTTGAAATCGCGCGGCGCGGTGTTGAATATTTACGAGACCGGACAGTACCCGCTCACCACTCCCGACAAGCCCCTGCTCGGCTCCATTGCCCAAGGGTTCTTCGGCGGCTCCTCTCCCTGGGTCTTCGAGGTTATCTACATCAACCGATCGAAGCTGCTGATCCGCAGCGAAGGCGTGGCCACCAGCGAAGAGATGGCCGAAATGGCTTACCAGGTGGATTACTACATCCACGTCGACACCAAGGAAGCCGCACTCCAATTGATTACCCATCTCCCCTTCAATGGTCACCTGATTGACACGAAGGAAGTGGCGGAATATGCGGGGCCGGCCATCGAGCAAGCCATCAACCAGGTCGTCCAAGTGACGAAGATGGAAGACATCAATGAGCACATCAATGAAGTTCGCGAGTTGGTGAAAACCCACCTTTCCGACTTCCTGAAAACGTATGGCATTACGCTCAATGATCTGAAGATCCTGATCATGCCGAAGGACGAGCGCATGCGCGAGCTCATCTCGTTGCAGGCCATCGGCCTTACTCCGCTTCAAGCAGTGCGCTACTACTTGGCGTTGCGGATGGCGGAAAGAGGCTTGGTCTCTGCTCCCAACGCCGCGGCCGGCCTGCCCTTCAATATCGGCGGTCAACCGACCGGATTCTATTCCGTCGGCGCGGAGACGGGATTGTCCGTTGAAAAATCTGAAGGGAAACCCGGAGAAAAATAGTGTCGAGCCATGGGTTTTATGACGCCAGCCTGCTGCGACAGGTTGCGACCAATCTGTTCTACGGCTGGGGCTATAATTTCTACCGCACTGAGAACCAGTTGCGCGCGGACGACCAGCTTGTTCGCAGTAAGGCCGCCGGGCTGCTCGGCATCGCCATGGCCAGCGTAGGCGGCGCCGAGACCGAATACCGGCGAGAGTTTCTTCCCCCGCCGTCCCGGCAGAGGCCCTTTCCGGATGCTGCCGCGGTGGCATCGGCCCAGCGACTGGAGCGGCTCGCCCAGGGGATTGGCGCTCTGGAGGGTTTGATCCAGCAACAGCCTGTTCCTGAGAATGATCGCGTGACCCAGCGCTATCGCCAGGAAGCCCCAACACTCAAGACCCTCATCCATTACGATGAGCAATTGGTGGGTCAGTGCGACCTCCTGCGATCCATGGTGGATAGACAGGATGGCGCTGCGATCCTCGCGAGGCTGCCCGATCTCGAGGCCGGCTTGGAAGCAATACGGTTGACCTTGCAAAGTCGCGAAGCTGTCCTGCTCGACCGTGCACCGTAGTGGGGTACAATTGGGCGGTATAGACAAGTCATATCGCCTTCTTCACGGAACCCTCTCTGGCCCACCCCTCGGACGGCCAATTCCCGAGCGCGTCGTAGGAGCAGCTCGCAAACCAATCTCAAAATCAAGCGCGACAATCCCAAGGCGCGCGAGGCCGAGGCACGATCCCCGCACCGATAATAGGCCCCAGTGCTTGAGCTTGTTCATCCGGCCGGTTACTTAAGTACTCTATCTTTTGTACCAACCAAGATTAGAATTACTTCAGCATTTCAATTGAGCAAGAGAAAGGAACGGAATATTCCGCTGAAACGACGACCCGGTGGCGGGCGAAATCCGTGCAGTTTTTTGTGGAATCACGGGGGCCCGATGTGGATGTGCTCCGACCTTGGCCCAGAGGACCCGGCCTGGGAGCCTTCCCGCGGTTGTGGCGCGCAGGGTCACTTCCGATCTCGGCAAATCGAGTGATGAAAGAAAGGGTTTGTTTCGGCTGCCATCTGATCAGTTGAATTGATATGATACCTCTAGCAGCGGTCATTCTCGTTGGCGCAATGCTCCTGGCCGGCCTCATACTCGTTTCCTCTACGGTGCTATTTTTCTTCTACTTGGTGGTCACGTTTCAATCAATCCTCCACCGCAAGCGTTAGCCCGGATGGAACCGCACATGGGGCATCGAGAGCGTTAGGTGTGCATTATGTATGGAACGCTCTAATTCCTCAGGGTGTATGATGGCCCGAGCAGAGGGAACGCTCGGATCGAATCTTCCGCCCATTGGAGACACACAATGAAAATCTATTACGTCATAATCGGAATGGCCGTGGTATTGATCGCCGCTCTCGTTGGCTATGCTGCGTTCCAAGATAGTCAATTGACTGACGAGAGGGCGCGAAATACCGAACTCCAGGGCAAGGTTGATTCTCTGGAGAAAGAGGTGGCAGCGCTGAAAGAAACGCCTGATAACTACTTTCAGCGAGGAGCTGACGCGCAACTCGCCGGTAACCTCGAGGACGCGAAAACGGACTTCGAGGCAGTCATTACCAAGTTCCCCTCAAGCGATCTCGCGGCGAAGGCCCAAGAGCGGCTCATTTTTGTCAACTCGGCGATAGCACGTAATCAAGCGCAGGCAGCAGGAGGAGCACGCAAACCTGATAAGGGAACAAAGTGACTTGATGGAGTGGGGTTTTTTTCATCGTTAACCTAATGGACGAATTGGTCCCCAACCGTATATGATCCAACTCCAATTCAGGTTGGGGGGGATTCTCATGAGCCGCTTCCGTTTTCCAGTTGCCGCCATTCTCGTACTCATCTCCGCTAGCTTTCTTTTCGCGCAGGACACGAACTTTCCGCCCGAGGACGAGCAGATTCCCGGCCCCGACAACGCTAAAACCGATGCCGGGCAATGCTGCTACCGGAGTGGTGAGGCAAAAGATTCCGCCGATGCATTCAAGACGTGGATCGCGGACGTCAAGCATTGGCGGCGCGAGCGTTTGATTCGCATCGGTTACAACGGTTCGGAGTACGAACGGCCGGAGCTCGCGTGGACACAGTCGTCTTTCATCCAGCCGCAGATGATGATCGAGGACCGGTATTTCTACGATCCTGTCGCGGGCAAATATACCGTGGATCGTTATCTCGATGATCTCGAGAAGCGTTACGGTGGCATTGATTCCGTCTTAATTTGGCACACCTATCCCAATATCGGCATCGATAATCGTAACCAATACGACCTGCTCTACGACATGCCAGGTGGCGTCGAGGGGTTGCGGCAGATGATCAAGGACTTTCACCGCCGTGGGGTTCGGGTGCTTTTCCCTGTGATGGTATGGGACCAGGGGACGCGTGACGTGGGGGTTCCGAATTGGGAGGCCACGGCGCAGGCCATGGCCGATATCGGGGCGGATGGAATCAATGGCGACACACTTGACGGAATTCCTCGTGCCTTCCGTGCCGCGTCGGACCAGACGGGCCACCCGATTGCGCTTGAACCGGAAGGAGGTCCCTCCGACGAGGCCCTCCAGTGGAACAACCTGACCTGGGGGTATTGGAAGTATCCCTTCGTGCCCATGATCAGCCGCTACAAATGGCTCGAGCCGCGGCACATGGTAAACGTCTGTGACCGGTGGAACCGCGACAAGACCGACAACCTTCAATACGCCTTCTTTAACGGAGTCGGTTACGAAAGCTGGGAGAACATTTGGGGCATCTGGAACCAGATCACCCCGCGCGACGCCGAGGCTCTGCGGCGCGTGTCGAAGATCGAGCGTGCCTTTGCGGGGCTGCTCATAAGTCCCGGATGGGAACCGCACACGCCTACGCTTCGCTACGGTGTGTTTGCCAGCAAGTTCCCGGGGCAGGGTCAAACCCTGTGGACCATTGTCAACCGCAACGAATATGACGTGGCCGGGCACCAGATTACAGTTCCGTACTCGAGCGCAACGCACTTTTACGACGTGTGGCACGGCCAAGAATTGAAGCCCGAGGTAAGCGGGTCCACGGCCACACTGAGCTTTGGCATCGAAGCCCACGGCTTCGGCGCTGTGCTGGCTACGGACGGGGCCTCGGCGTCGGACGGCACGATGAAACTTCTCGCCGCAATGCATGAGCTGGCCGGCACGCGCCTCCAGTCGCTGCCCCACGAGTGGAAGGTGCTTCCCCAACACCTGGTGGAGATTACCCGCACCAAACCCGCGAATTCCGCGCCTCCGAATATGCTGAAAATTCCCGAGGCCGATTTCGAATTCCATTCCACTGGCATCATGATCGAGGGTGGGAACGATGCCGGGGTCGACGTGCAATACCCCTGGGAGGACGCTCCGCGCCGCTATCACCAGTTCAAATTGCACATCGGGTCCTTCTACATCGACAAATATCCGGTAACCAATGCGGATTTCAAGAAGTTCATGGACTCAACCCACTATCATCCTCGCGATGACCACAACTTTTTGCGCGATTGGAAGAACGGCTCATATCCCGAGGGATCGGGAAATAAGCCGGTAACGTGGGTTTCTCTCGAAGACGCGCGCGCGTACGCTGCCTGGGCGGGCAAGCGTCTGCCCCACGAGTGGGAGTGGCAATATGCCGCCCAGGGAACCGACGGTCGCACCTATCCTTGGGGTAATTCGTGGAACGCTTCCGCCGTCCCCACGCCAGACAAGGGGCGGGAAATGGGTTCGCCCGCCGAGGTCGATGCCCACCCACTAGGCGCCAGCCCATTTGGCGTCATGGACCTGGTGGGAAACGTGTGGCAATGGACCGACGAAGTTGTCGACGAGCACACCCGCAATGCGATCTTGAAAGGAGGCAATCATTATCAGCCTCAGGGTTCATTATGGTATTTCCCGGAGGCCTACAAGCTCAACGAGCATGGCAAGTATTTGCTCATGGCCCCGAGCAAAGATCGCTCCGGCACGCTGGGCTTGCGCTGCGTTGTCGATGCGGAGTGAAGGGCTTGGTTGCAGGGCGCGGCGGAAGGCGAATGGCCTTTGAGCACTTTCACCCCGCGTGATCAAGAGTCTTCGGCGCGTTGGGGACTAAACCAGCGCGGCTGCTTGTTGGACGGTCTCGTACATGGCCACAACATTCTCAGGCGGCACGTGGGCCAGGATGTTGTGTACTTGCGAAAAGATGAAGCCGCCCCCAGGGCTGAGGATCCGGACTTGTTCAGTGACGTGCCGGCGCACCTCCTCGGGAGTGCCATAGGGTAGGATCGTCTGGGTATCGCAACCGCCGCCGCAGAAAACCATCTCTCTCCCGAATTCCGCTTTGAGCTCCCTGGCGTCCATCCGCGCGCAAGAAATCTGAACCGGATTGATGGCGTCCAATCCCGCGTCGATCAAGTCGGGCAATAGTTCGCGAACTCCTCCGCAACAGTGGAGCATCACTTTCACGTTGGCCAGTTTCTTGGCGCGGGCCCACATGAGTTTGTGGCGGGGCTTGAAGAATTCCCGGTACATCTTCGGCGAGATTTGCGGGCCGTTCTGCATTCCGAGGTCGTCGCCAAATTTGACAAAATCGACAAACTCTCCCACCGCTCCCAGAAATCGTTCCAGGTTCTTCAAGTGAATTTCCACCAGGTCGTCCAGAAACTTGTGCGCCTTCTTCGGTTCCGCCGCAAGGAGCATATAGAAGTTGTCGTTGCGATAGAAGAACTGCCCGGTTTCTAGCAAATTACCGCCAAACCCGCCCAGAATGGCCTTGTCTGTACCTTCCCGCAAACGCTTTGCCCCTTCCCGTAATTGCGATGAGTCGACCGAAGGTCCCGGGGGGCAGCCCACGGTGTGCCACATGGACTCCCGCATGGCCTCCGAAATGGTTCGGGGGCCGTTTTCGTCTACAAACGGAAAATAGGTTTGGTCGAAGTAGAGGGCGCCTTCCGGCATGTGGGCAATTTCGCGCCCGGTCTGGGAACGGAATACCCAGCTTCCGCCCACCTTCTCCGGCAAAGCCCACGCCGGCATCTTGCAAGGAGTCCCATCCGGCAAAACCCAGTCTGCCCATGATTTTTCGTCAAGCGCAAAACCGCGTCCCAGATCGATCATGTCGACGCCGAATTTCTCCAGCACGTCATCGTCTACGAGGGCCAATTGTTGAATAGGGTCATAAACCCGAAGAGTCCGTTGGGGGAGACCCAGATATCTGCGCAACTTGGCATAGGCGATGGCCGCAATCCCGGAGGAAGGATGGGAAGAGAGATCAATAGGCACGCGGTCGGGATCGCGATGATTGCAAGCGGTAAGAATTCGTTCTCTCGAGGTCATGGGATACGCTCCGAATTTGAAGCACGGCCTAGCGGCAAGAAACACGCGCGGCTGCAGGTCGATGACGTCCGCTTCTGCCTTGACGTCAGGGAGATTATAGGCGTCGCCACCAAAAATACAATCAGTGGATTAGGCGCTGGGATGAATCCAATAGCGTGGAGCTCCGGTCATCCGCTCAACCTACAGCATCACGTGCAAGGTTCCCACCATTCCAGAAGGAACGTCCCGGAAACCCAGGCTAAAGCCTGTTGTGCCCGGCGGGGCCTTCACTCGTGCACCCAGGACGAGGCCCCTGTCTTGAATCTGGTGAAACGTTGCTTCACTTAAATTCAACGGAATGGTGGTAAGTTGCTCTACCTTTCCCACCACCACCAGAAATTGGAGCGAACCGGTCCACTTGCCATCCCGGGATTCCAGCGTAATGTTGTGCGGATCGATGGTGACCGTGGCTTTGTAGCCGCCTTCCACCGGATCGAGATGCACGGCTAAGCCAATGCCGGCGAGCGCCACCGGATTCTTAATCGCCTCGGCGAGCGGCAGAGCCATCGCCGTGTCCCGCGCGGCGACGTAACCGGGCCGGTACCGCAACTTCACGCCCGGCCGCTTCACGGCAACTTCCAGCCGGTGGTACGAACCATCAAGGCTCTCCGCCGGGGGATAGAACGCCAGCGAATAACTCACTCGCGCGTCGCTGGCCGCCTCTTGAATTGCGCTGCTCAGATCGTTGATATTGTGGAATGACTGGCCCCCGGTCTCTTGAGCCAGTGTGTCGAGCGTTTCGTAATTGAAATCATTCGGCGAGCCGGGCCTGGGCGGCTTACTCCGCTTCCCGAGTGAACTTCGGTCCGCCTGGAATGCTGGCGACACCAGGACGCCCCGCGCGTCCACAGGATAGACGGCCACATCGGCTTCATTCAAGGCGCGGATAGCGCGCTGGACATCGGAATCAAACGACTGGCCGGAATAGGGCAACTGAGGAGTTGACGCTGTCGAAGTTGATGAACTCGAGGGATTGCCGCCGCCCGATTTCCCTCCGCCATTGCCGCCCGCACCCGCGCCAGTTCCCCTTGCACCGCGCACGGGTGAGACGGAGGACCGCCGCGCGCCGGGATTGGTTTGGGGAATGGTGTCGCCACTGTTATGCAGGCCCAATTGAATCGGGAATCCGCCGGAAATCCAGATCAGCGTTTTTCGGCCGGAGATACCTTGCAAGTGTCCAGCGATGGTTTCCAGCGCCGCCGCGGTGCTCGTCGCGCGCACCGTTTCAGAATAGTCGATGTAGGGCTGGTTGGACGCCTTGATGAAACTATCCCACTGGGCGGTGGTCGTCGGGTCGCCCGTCAGGGAATTGGACGACGTCGGAGCCGCGGTGGCGGCCGCCACTTCAGGGTTGATGCGGTTTGAGTGCTTCTCGATTGCAGCCACCAGTGATGCCATATCCTGGGAAAAATCGTGCAACAACCCAAGCGAGTCGCCCAGCACGAAGACAGCCACTCGGCTGTCCGACGGAAGCCCGCGCAAGTAATGAAGGAAGTCTTTCTTGGCGAGTTCCTGGTCAGTAAGCCCCGTGTTCAATTCATCGAATAAGAACACGGTGACGGCTGCGCCGTTTGGCCCAGGCCTGTTGGTGAACGTCATCCGGCCGGGCGATCTCGCCGTTGCCGTTTCGCTGCCCGCTTCCAATGCAAAAAGCGCGATCCGTTGTTCCTGGTTATTGTCGAGGAGTTGGAAATCATCCCGGCGGAGGTCATCCACCGGCTTCCCGTGCTTGTCCTTCACCACCACATTCACGAGGACAACATGAGTCTCGGTTTGAATCACTCCCTGGTCCGGTGCTGCCTGCGGGACCGCCGGCGCCCGCAGGGCCAGAAGCACCATCATCCCCAAGCCACAGGCCCAGCGCGCAGAGGGCGTGCGAATGACGAGCCCTTTCAAGCCGGATGGGCGGAACCTGGGAATCTTCATTCGGTACTCCGAGGCGGAGCTTAGCTGGAAGATTATATTATTTCCGCGATTAGTAAATGGCGTCAATGAGCACCGATCGGCTTAATCTTGCATCGGGGGCTGGGCTCGCGTATGTTAACTGTCTTTGGGAAAATCAAAAGGATACTCAGGCTGACACACATGACCAATCGATACTTGATGCCCGTGGCGGGTTGTCTACTCTCTCTGTCTTTCGCGTCACTGTCGCTGCACGCTCAGGGCGACTTGAACGAGCGCATTCAAGCCGTAATGAGCGGGCCGGATTTTGCCCACGCCCATTTCGGCATCGAGATCTGTTCCCTCGATACGGGCAAGCGGTTATACGCCGTGAACGAAAACAAGCTCTTCGTTCCTGGCTCAACCACCAAGCTGCTCACCGAGGGAACGGCCATCGAGCTTCTCGGCCAGGACTACCGCTTTCACACTCGGGTGTACTGGACGGGCAAGCTCAACTCCAAAGGCCTCTTGGACGGCGACATCGTTTTGGTGGCCAGCGGAGACCCGAATCTATCCGGACGAATTCAAGCCGACGGCACCCTCGGATTTGAAGATGAGGACCACTCGTACGGCGGCCTCGACAGTAAGGGTCTCAGTGGCGATCCCCTCCTGGTGATCAACCAGCTCGCGGACCAAATTGCGGCCAAAGGCATTCGCAAAATCAAAGGCCGCGTGATCGTCGACGCCACGTTGTTCCCGGAAGGGACGCGCGAACTGGGAACCGGCGCTGTCATCTCGCCGATCGTCGTCAACGACAACGTCATCGACGTTCTCGCCAGTCCGGGCGCGACGGAAGGGGCACCCGTCAAGCTCCAGATTCGCCCGGAGACGGCCTATTTGCAGTTTGAGAATCAGGCGACCACCGGGAAGGCAGGTGTAAAGCCGGAAATCACTTATGACGACGGCACCCTGCGGCCCGACGGCACGCGGACGGTCACGGTGACGGGAACGCTGCCGCTGGGAAGGCCCGCTGCCATGTATTCCTACGCAGTGCCGGAACCGTCCCGTTTTGCCGCGGTGGCGCTCACGGAAGCGCTGCGCAAGCGAAATATTCAAATCGCCCACATCGACCCGGCGCCGGAGGTTGACTTTAAGCGGCTCGCAGCAAATTACAATGCTGCTCATCTTCTGGCGGAGCACGTCTCCCCGCCGCTCGCGGAGGAAGTGAAAGTCACGCTGAAAGTCAGCCAGAACCTGCATGCGAGCATGACACCATTTACGCTGGGAGCGATCCTCGGGCATGCTACGAAGGATATCGACCAGGCGGGTTTCGATCGCGAGCACTCCTTCCTGGAAAGGGCGGGCCTTGATTTAAGCGGCGCCGCCCAGAGTGATGGCGCCGGCGGGAACGCTTACTTCACTCCTGATTTCATGGTGCACTATCTCACCTATATGTCCACTCGGCCCAGCTTCCCGGCCTTCCGCCGCGCCCTTCCCATTCTGGGCCGCGACGGGACGCTGGTGAAAATCGAAACCGCCAGCCCCGCCGCCGGACACGTCTTTGCCAAGACGGGAACCTACGTCGTTTACGATGCCCTCAACAAGAAGTTGATGGTCACGGGAAAAGGACTGGCAGGTTACATCGACACGGCCTCGGGCCAACATCTGGTTTTTGCCGCTTACGTCAATATGGTCGAAGTCTCAAGCGACAACCCCGAGGCGCTCAACGAAATTCCCGGCGAAGCCCTCGGCAAGATCGCCGCGGCTGCTTACGATTCGGCGCTTGGACATTAGCGGGTTGAATTCCCCGCCGGCGGGACGCATCCGCCCGTCACTTCCCTAGCGAACATTAAGACTTCCCCGCGCCAGCGCCCTTCCGGACGGATAGTTTTATGTCAATAAATGTAATATATTGTTTAATAACTTGTCTTCGATGCTATTTCGCCGATGAGGAACCCTTCCAGTCGAGAGACAAGTGTTCGTTGTCGACCTGCACGTTGAGGGTAGGAATAAAGCCCCCCGGCGGCGGCATCTTGATGGGTTTCGTCAAGTCGATGGCTCCGTCCTTGGCATAGACGCGGACAGAAACCTCCGATACGCCGGCGGGTATCGTGAGGGTGTGGGTTAAGGTTCCTTGATAGGAGCCTTTGATCCCCAGGAATCCGCTCTTCACCTTGTCCCCCCTTAGGGTCTCTTCAAAAATGGGTTTGCCGCCGCCGGAAAAGACCAGCGTCGCCTCCTTCATCCCGAAATTGCAGGAGACCTGGATGATCCGCGGAATGCCGGCAAGCCTGGCGGCCTCGGCCTTGGCAATATCTTCAGGGCTGGGCGTGGGTGCCGTAGGTTGGGGAGGGGGTGTGGCAACGGCGGGCTCGGGTTGGGCCGAAGGTGGTGCTGGCTCAGGCGCAGCCGGCTGTTGCGTGGTTGCCTGCTTTAGCCTGCGCGGCGCAGTTTTCTTTACCACCGTCGGGACAGGCGTGACCGTCGCTGGGGTTGGCTCCGTCGCCTCGGCCGGGGGCGAAGCTGGAGACTCCCCGGGATTGGCAGCCGGGGGCGCCGCTGTGGTTTCGGGTGCAGGAGCTGGCGTTGTTGTCGGGGTCGTTTGTACCGCAACTTGAACGGGCGGCGGAGCTGAGTTTCTTGCCCGGCGCAGTCCCCAATAACCCAAAAATGCGCCGGCCAGCAAGACGATTGTCACCCCGCCCAATGCGATGGGGAGAAGTTTAGACTTCGGTGCGGTTGATGCAGCCGCAGGCGCTTCTGCTGGCCCAGCCCCGAGGGCGGCGTCCGGTGGAAGCGTCGGTGCATAGATAGGTGCGGTTGGCCCGGTCGCCGGTGGAACTGGGGAAATCATAGGGGGCCGAACTGCAACTGGCGTTGCCATCGGAGCTGGACCCGGAGGTAAGGGAGGTCCGGGCGCCACTCGTGGCACGGGTGGCGGGAGCGGTGGCGAGGGAGAGGCGGAGTCTTGCGTGGGAAACGCTCTCCCAATCATCGTTGCGCCCCCTAAGGGAGTCGGGGAGGGCGGTGCAGGTAGCGATGGCGGTGCCTGGGGCGGTGCAACAGGGAAGCCGGGGGCCCGCATGTGCAGAGTTTGGCCCGTAAGCGGTATCGAGTCCACGCGTGGCGGCGTGGCGATGGGCGGCGGGCCCATCGGGGGAGGCATCGCAGGGGGTGCGGCAGCAGGCCGCTGGGGCATGGGCGCGGGGGGGGACGTGTCTTTCATGCGGATTGGCGACGGAATCGCCAACGTCGGTGGTCCCGGCGGAGGCACGGGAACGGCTGGTTTTGCCGGGGCCATCGGAGGCGGGGGCACCCGTTTCGGCGGCGGAGCCACTTGCGGATGCGGCACCGCTGGGGGTGGCGTTGCCCGCGGTGGCGGCGGAACCGCCGGTTTCACCAGTCCAGGCGGCGGTATGGCCGCTGTCCGATCCAGCCGGGAAGCCGCCGCCGGGGGTGGCGTCGCCATGGTGGCATGCGCTGGTGCCCCTGCCTGCGAGCCGGGCTGACGGCCGTCCTCAAGATCGTCCAAATCATTTAGAACTTCGCGCGCGGAGGAGTACCTCCGGCTGACCTCTTTTGCCAGACACCTTTTGACCACGTAGTCGTGCGCAGGTGTAAGCTGGGGGTTAAGACTGCTTGGCGCCGGCGGTTCCTCGAAGACAATTTTAAACATCACTGCGGCGGTATTGCCGGAGAAGGGCTTCTTTCCCACGAGCATGGTGAAAAGGATGACGCCCAATGAAAAGATGTCGGTGCGGGCGTCAACCTCGCCGCCTTTCACCTGCTCGGGCGACATAAAGGATGGCGTTCCCGTTACCGCCAGGGTTCGCGTCGCACTCTGGCGGGCAAACACCTTGGCGACGCCAAAATCGGTGATCTTCGCGCGCCCATCCATCGTTACGAGGATGTTCGCCGGCTTCAGGTCGCGGTGGATCACATGATTCTGATGCGCGTGATCAAGCGCCTCTGCTAACTGCCGTATGACGCTGAGGGTTTCCTCGGTTGTCGCCTGCGGGGATGATTCGAGAATCTTCTCCAGGGTTACACCCGGCACCAACTCCATCGCGACGCAACTCGATTGGGTCTCCGCGTCCTCGAAGACGTCGTAAATCGCGACGATCGACGGGTGCGTCAACCGGGCGGTCGCCTGTACCTCGCGCATGAACATTTGCTGGGGGCTTTCGGTTCCTCCCTCGGAGGAAGTGCTCAGGGACAGGACCTTCAGAGCCACCTCGCGGCCGGCGGTGGGGTCGGACGCCCGGTAAACGACGCCCGTGGCGCCTTGGCCCAGCTCAGCAATGATGTCGTAACGCCCGATCTTCTTCATGGTGCTTTTTCAAGATGGAATGGGTATCTGGTCCTGCCGCAACGCCAAAGATATCATAAGTTCAGTCGTGCTTGCAGCACTGGCGACGGACGACAGCGTCTTCATCTCGGCATGACGCCGCGATCTTGGCGGCTCTTTGCCGGCTCGAAGACGGGCGTTAAGCCATTATTACTGGCCGAGCGCCCTTTTCAGTTCCTGGACTTCCTTTTCGAGCCGATGCTGGCGGCCATGGATCACCCAGGAATAGACTGCAAAGATGCCCCAAAGGAGTCCGTACGCGACAACCAGATAAACATTGCACATGCTATGCCCCCACGGATGACCGACTGGCGATATTGGATTGCCGATTGCTGATTGCAAAGAGTTTAGGCTGCAAGATTCGCCCCCTGCCTTCGCCGCAAATGCGCAACCTCGCGACCGAGCGCAGCCAGCCGCAAATACTGCCGCATCAAGTAAGCAAACAAACACAGGAATGCGCCCCAACTTACCAGTAATGCCACCCACATGCGCGGATCGAGACCCGAACCTTCACCGCCGGCAATTACGGGCTGGGGATGTTGCGTCCGCCACCAGCGAATGGCCATGTAATCGATGGGCACGTCGACGAAGCCGATGATGCCAACGACGGCCGCAAGAACCGCCGCGCGGCCGGGATTGACGACGTAACTTCGCAGCATCAAGTAAGCGACGAACAGTAGCCACAAGACGAAGGTGAGCGTCAGGCGCGCGTCCCAAGTCCACCAAATCCCCCACACCGGCTTTGCCCACAGTGGGCCGGTCACCAGGACGCAGGTGCAGAAGACAAAACCTACTTCCGCCGCGCCGTGGGCAAAATCATCCGCGGCATCCCGGCGCTTCCACAGGTATCCAACGCTGCCGAGGAAGATCAAGAAATAGGCCACCATCGCCGTCCATGCCGACGGCACGTGGATATAGAAAATGCGCTGCACTTCGCCCATGGTGGATTCCTGCGGCGCATAGAAAAAGATCAAATAGGCGGCAATCATCAGCCATACGTAGGTGACGATGAGGTGTAATTTGGCAGGGAAGATTTTGTTCATAACTTAGTTCCTCGTCCGTTGTCTGTTGTCCATGGAGCGAAGCTTTGGAGTGCGACAGCTTGCTGCCGCTTTCTCCCCCGCAAGCTTGCTTGCGGGAATTTCGAACGCATGCACAACTCAAAATCATCCGGCAGGCAGGAAGCATTTGAAATCTCAAACCCGCCAGCAAGCTG
The DNA here is from genome assembly GCA_963808085.1 of uncultured Acidobacteriota bacterium. GTDB lineage: Bacteria > Acidobacteriota > Terriglobia > UBA7540 > UBA7540 > Bog-366. Next base: position 87,566 of record CAWEFC010000016.1, on the reverse strand, counting down.
GCTAGTGGCAAAGCGGCAGCAAGCTGTCGCACTCCAAAGCTTCGCGTGCCCACCGTTAATTCTGGAAGCGTCCCACGACCGCGGACCACGTACTACGGACAACTGACTATTCTTCTAAAACATACTCAAACAACATATACGACAAAACTACAAAGATGATGCTGAAGCCTGCTGCCAGCTTGATCCATCCGGAAAAATCGCTCACGGGGTCGCCTTTGAGCGCTCCGGTTGATCCCTCCACGCCCGCAAGGAACACCGGGATCGTGACGGGGAACTGGAGCACCGGGAGCATGACCTCGCGCATGCGAGTGTTGGCAGCAACGGCCCCGAAGGTCGTGCCCACGGCCACATACCCTAAGCGTGCAGAAGAAGGTGATCAGCGCGAACCAGCCCAGTACCGGAACGAAAGAGAAGTTATACCAGAGGCTTGTCGCGAAAACCACGACGACTTCCGCGATCCCCATGAAGAACAGGTTGGCGAGCATCTTGCCGAGGTAAATCGCCCCCGGGTCTACCGGGGCCAGGCGCATACCCTCCAGCCCGCCGTTCTCGCGCTCCGCCGCAAACGACCGATTGAATCCCAGCACGCCGGCAAAGGCAAACGCAATCCACATGAGGCCGGGCAGCAGTCGCAGCGTTTCTTCTCTCCCCGGCTCGAAGGCAAAGTTGAACAGGAAAACGACCAATAGGCCAAAGATACACATCGACGCAAGGGTCTCGCGGTGGCGCCATTCTACGCGGAGGTCCTTCACGAAAATGGCGGAGATGACTCGAAGCGTGCGCATGAAGTTATGACGGAGTGGAGGCTCGTAGCGCGGACCTGTTTTTTAGGTCCGCGGCCTTTCCCTTGCCCGCAGGAGAAAAGCCGCGGACCTAAAAAACAGGTCCGCGCTACGGCTTCCGTATCCCCAAAGGTTTTTTCCGAATATCACAGCTTTGTTCTTAGTGATTCCATTGGTGCGGCATTGATCGGCCCGTCGTACCCCACCTTCCCTCTTTCCAGCGCCACGAGGCGAGTCGCGATGGCCCGGCCCTGCTCAAAATCGTGGGTGGAGAAAATCAGGGCCTTACCTTGGTCCCGCAGATTCCGCATCAGCTCTTGCAGGGACTCAGTTGAGGCGGCGTCGAGTCCGGTGAAGGGCTCGTCCAACAGCAAGAATTGGGGGGCGTGCAAAAACGCCCGCGCCAGCGATACCCGCTGCTGATATCCCCGTGAAAGCTCGCGCACCGGCGTCTCTGCCCGCTCGCGGAGGTGGAAGAGATCGAGCACCACCGCGAGCCGCTGCGCAAGGTCGACGAGGCCAAAGAGCTTCCCCGCGAATTCCAGGTTTTCGCGAGCGGTCAGTTCGCCGTACAGAAACGTTGTGTGGGACACAAATCCGATTGCGGCTTTCGCGGCGGCGGGGTTCGAGAGGACGTCGGCGCCGTCATACACGACCTTGCCCTCGCTCGGGCGGGCTAACGTCGAGAGCACGCGCAGCAGTGTGGTTTTGCCCGCGCCGTTCGGCCCATAAAGCAGGATGGAATCTCCCACCTCGACGCGCAGGGACACGCCGTCCAACGCCTGAAAGACTCCGAATTGTTTGGAAACTTCGCGCAGTTCCAGCGCGGCTTTAGCGCGGGTTGTGTCGGATGGCATAGGACTCGAGCAGAGCGGGCGGAGCCTTCTTCAGCGTCGATACCAAGCGCGCTTTCAATTCCAGGCGCTCTTTCCAATACGGCTTCTCCGCGATCTTTCCGGTTGCGAAGAGCTCGTCCAAGTCGGCGAGAGAATTAAACAACTTTTCCACTTCCGCTTCCATCGCTTTTTGAAGCTGGCTGGCGCTCTGCTGGGCCTTCCACTTAGGCCATTCCTTGGCCACGCGCACGCCCAGTCCCCACAGCAGCACCAGCAGGAAGCAGGCAAGCAGCAGCCCGCCCATCCGCGTCATTGAGTTGGGAAGCATTTTCACTTCGCCATCGGCCTGGCCGGCCGGTGCTCCGCCCGCTGCCGCTTCACTGGCGGCCGCTTCGCCACTCAGGCTTGCGGTGAGTTGGGCATTAGGCGGCACGCCTTCCGCCAAATATTTCTGGCTTCCCGACTCCGCATCAGCACCCGCGGCCTTGAAGAGCGGGGAGTCCACCGAAAGATTGGAAGGCGAAACCAGCAGTTCCACACTGTCGATGGGGTAAGCAACAGAGTCCGCGAGATCCAGCTTGCTCGCAGCATAATCGCTATCGTAGGCGACCATCATCACTGTCAGCCCGGGCTTGAGGGGGTATTGAATGTAGAAGTCTCCCGGCCCTTTGCCAGGATTCACGGGCTGCGGCAAGGGCATGTTCATCAAACCGGCTGCTGCTGCGGTGGGGTCGCCGGCGGATTTGGCGAGGTGGAAGAGGAAGGTGCCGTCGGAATTCACGTAGCTGCGCGGCGGGTCGGCCGAGTTACGGATGGCAAACATCTCCTGCACATGAACCTTACCTCCCTCCGCATGCAGAATGATGCGGGCGGATTGAATCCGCACAGGAGGCTCGGTGTGCGTGGCATCGTAAACGGTGATGTCAACCCGAGCCTGGCCTCGGTCGTCGAACTTCACCGGGGCGTGATAATTCACCCCCTGATAGGCGGCCTGGAGGAGGTAGAAACGAATCGGTGGTCAGGCTGCTCGAAGCGATGGCGAAATGACCGGTTCGCATCCGTCACGGCTGTGGCGACTTGTTGCATCCCGCCACGCGGCATCAGGAGTTGGAGCGTTTGGTTCGAAACGGGGCTGCCGGTGGTGCCGTTCATCACCTGCCCGGAGATATTCCCCCCGGCGGCAAGCACAGTCCGACCCGAACAGAGCAGCCCAATGCAAGCCACCGACAGCACGAGGAATTTGGAGGGAAGCAATTTCGCGTTCATTGCAGTTGTAGGGGTACGGCTTGCCGTACCCTCATCTCTTTTGTCGAGCCCATAACCAGCAGGGTACGGCAAGCCGTACCCCTACTTCTTTCCCGGCGTGGCAATCCGCGCCCCGCATTCGCCGCAGAATTTTACCGGCAGCGGATTCTCATACCCGCAGGCTGAACAGGTGTACTCGATGGGCGGCACGGTCTTACGTCGGGCTCGGCGTGCGGCGATCTCGCGTTCCACCACCGCATCGTCTTGCTTGAGCAGTTCAGCCTCCTGGGTCGCCGCCATCAATCCCGCCGCCTCGCCTAGGTAGTTCGTGCGTAGGGCGTCGTAATCCTCGCGCGCGATTTTGCCCGACTGAAACTCAAACTCCAAGTCTTTCAAGTTATCGTAAACCACCAACCGCCGGCGCTTCAAGTCGCCCAGCACGGTGACATCCAGGGGCAGCGGTCCGCCCGCAGTTTCCATGCTGAGCAGTGGGAAGACGATGTAAACCGCCATCCCCACGGCAATCAGTGCTGATATGGTTAGGAGCATGATGAATTGTTCCTGAAGCTAGAATCTAGAATCTAGGAGCTAGAAGTTAGAAGACACAACCCGGGACGTTTCATTCTGGCTTCTAGCTTCTGACTTCTAGCTTCTGACTTCTTCCTCCTACTTCATCCCCGTCAATTTCATTTCCTCTTCCATCGCGGCGAGCACCTTGGGATCGAGCGACGCGGCAGAAGGCGCCGGTACGTCCGCAGGCTTGTGTTTCCAGCGACGCACAATGACGACTACGATTCCTAGTCCGACGAGCAGGCCGATGCCGGGAAGAATCCAGACTGCCAAGTTGAACCCCTTCGCCGGAGGAGCCGTCAGCGCGTGCACGCCATAGCGGATTGAAATGTCCTGGAGAATGGCGGTTTCATCCTTGCCGTCGTTAATTTCCTTTTGTATGTAGGCCCGCATCTCAGCTTTTTCCGCGCATTCCAGCATCGGGCACTCATTCAGCGGAGCAACACAGCCGCCGCACACGCACATGACCTTATTGCCGACCGATTCCACGGTCGGTTTGCGCCCGCCATCCGCCCACGCCATCGAGACGGCGAGCAGCGATGCGGCAAGCAAAATGGTCCGAAGTCCGAAGTCCGAGGTCCGAAGTCCAAAGCGACCGGCACGGGACACGGTAAGGCTGACCTCGGACCTCGGACCTCGGACTTCGGACTGTTTCTTAGAACCCATCGCCCGCCTGCACTGCCAATTCCTGCGCTTGGCGCAGATCCGCCATTTCGCGCTCAACCCGGCTGGGAACCATGGCCAGCAATGTGCCCAGCACGAACACGACCCCGCCGATCCATACCCACATGACCAACGGATTGACAAACACCTGGATGATGGCTTTTCCGGTGTCAGGATCTATTCCCGCCAGCACAACGTAAAGATCCTCTGACAGCGTGGGGTGAATGGCCACGTAGCTGGTAGGTTGCTGGCTGGCCTTGTAAAAACGCTTTTCGGGATGCATCGACGTGAACGCTTCGCCATTCTTGGTTACAGAAAAGACCGCGCGCGTGTATTCGTAGTTGGGGTTGTCGCCCGTGGTCAGGGCGTCACAGCGCAATAGGTAATTCTTTATCCGCAGAAGATCGCCTTCCTGCATCAGCCCCTTCGCGTCGGTCTTAAAGGCCTGGCCCGCAAAACCCACAAAAAGCAGCACAATGCCGATATGGACGATGTATCCCCCATACCGCCTGGTGTTACGCATCGTTAGGTTATAAAGGGCTTGGGCAAAGTTTTCCTTGGCGGTCCTCATGCGGGTGCGCGCACCCTTCCAGAATTCCCCCACAATGCAAACGGTGACGAAAACGCACAAAAAGAGTGTCATCCACGCATACAAGTCCCTGACGCCCTCAGCGAAAAGAATCCCACCTGCTACTAGCGCTACGATGAGCGGCAGGGTGAAATTTTTCTTCAGGCTTTGGAAGGAAGTCTTGCGCCATGCGAGGAGCGGTCCGGCACCCGTCAGGAGTAGGAGCAGCAGGCCCATGGGAATGGCGACTTTGTTGAAGAACGGCGCGCCCACGGTGACGGTGGCATTCTCCACAGCCTTCGAGATCACCGGGAACAGCGTTCCCCAGAACACCGCGAACACCAGCGCCAGCAAAATCCAATTATTGAACAGGAAGCCGCTTTCGCGCGACACCATGGAGTCGAGCTTATTTTCGCTTTTCAAATGGTCCAGGCGGAGGAAAAGCAAGGTGACCGAGAAGAACAGAATGATGGCAAGGAAAACGGCAAAGAACGGGCCGATATTGGATTGCGCGAAAGCGTGGACAGAAGAAACAATCCCGCTGCGCGTCAGGAAAGTGCCGAAGATGCTGAGGAAGAACGTCAGAATGACCAGCGAAACGTTCCAGACCTTCAACATTCCCCGCTTTTCCTGGATCATCACCGAGTGCAGGAAGGCTGTGCCGGAAAGCCATGGCAGCAGCGACGCGTTCTCGACCGGGTCCCATCCCCAATAGCCGCCCCATCCCAGCACGGCGTAGGCCCAATTGCCGCCCAGGATGATTCCAAAGCCCAGCAACATCCAGGGAACCATGGTCCAGCGGCGGGTGATGCGAATCCAGTTGTCGCCCAACTGGCGCGTGATGAGCGCCGCCATGGCGAAGGCGAAGGGCACCACCATGCCGACATAGCCCAGGTAGAGCATGGGGGGATGAATCACCATGGAATGGTATTGGAGGAGCGGATTCAGTCCGTTGCCGTCCGGTGCGCTAAAGGCTTGCGTCCCAGCGCTTGAAACCAGGGAGAGTTCCTGGAAGGGGTTGGCGACGAAAAAGACGAGGAGAGAAAAGAAGGTGCCTACTCCCATCAGCACGGAAACCACGTAGGGCATCAACTGGCGATTCTTGCGACGGTTCTGCCAGACCACCAGGGCGCTGTAAATCGAGAGCAGCCACGTCCAAAACAGCAACGACCCTTCCTGCCCAGCCCACAGCGCGGCCACTTTGTAATACGTGAGCAGATCACGGTTGGAATGTTCGGCCACGTAGGCGTTGTGGAAGTCATTGGTAAGGATCATGTACTCGAGGGCTGCCACCGCGATTGTGATCATCAGGAAGAAACCCAAAGCGGCACGCTCGGCGCTCCGGGTGATGCGCGGGCTGCGGAGTCTTCCCCCCACCGCCCCTGCAACTACCGCGTAAACGGCGAATGCCAGGGAGGCAATTAGACCGACGCTACCGACTTGGTTCATAAATACTCCCTGAGAGGCTTTTGCTGCGGAAATGGAAGCCTTGGGCGCCCTGAGGTGCTATGCCCTGAAGCCTATTTTGCACTGTTCAGCGAAGCGACCGGGCCCTTCATGCCCGCTCCCTTCGCTCCGGGTACAGCTTGATACTTAGAAGCACACTTGGCCTGAATCTTGTCAGCGCGGAACTCGCCGCTGGCCAAATAGTCGCCATCGACGATCGCTTGCGCGCCATCTTTGAAGGTGTCAGGCAGTGTATCGGTTCCCACGTAGGTTACGGGAATGGATTGGGTGTCCTGGGAGAGCCGGAAACTCATTTGTCCGGCGTGATGCGCAACCGACCCCTGCGCAACAACGCCGCCCACTCGGATGTGGCGACGCGCTGTTGGCGCTTGAGTGAGTTCCTTCACCGTCACGTAGTAGGTTTTGTTTTCCTGGAACCCGGAAATCCCTTCCCAGGCTACGACGGCGAGAATGATGCCGATGCCGATGCCGAACTTCCATCTCTTGCTGTGCATGATTGTACCGCGCGATTGAACTCGGGGGCCTGAGCCTCCGGAAACCTGATTTGACTTTCGCTGACAACCCCAATGAAAAGTGTGCACCCTGGACGGCACATAGTCAATGGGAAAGACATTGGAAGATAGACATCAGAGCAGTGGCCTAATTCGTGACCGCGGAGAAATCGTGGTAATCTGCATTTTCCTAACTTTCTCGTGCCCGGGCAGGGATGACAAGTTGATGTAGAGGCGGCTTTATGCCGCCATTTGGTGAGGTAAACTCGCCGCTACGACATCAGACTGTGCCAGTTGCACCCTGCCTCAAAAGGAGTGAACTATGCACGCCAAACTCTGGTCCGACATGTTTATGTTGGGGCTGCCAGTTCTGGAGAAGATTCTTCGCCCACTGATTGTCTATGCATTTCTCATTGTGGCGCTTCGGCTGGCAGGAAAGCGCGAGTTGGCGCAATTGAATCCTTTCGATCTGGTGGTTCTGTTGACCCTCTCGAATACCGTGCAGAATGCGATCATTGGCGACGACAATACCGTTACCGGCGGGCTGATCGGCGCCGCTACGCTGCTGCTGGTGAACTATTTTGTGGTGCGCACTCTATACGGGCACAAGAGGCTTGATCGCCTCGTGGAAGGCGATGAGGATGTTTTGGTCGAGAAGGGCAAAGTCAATAGGGGGCGCCTGAAAAGGGAACTCATCACCCTGCCGGAACTCGAAGCGGCGGCGCACCGGCAGGGCTTTGCTTCGCTTGCGGACGTTGATCGTGCCATCCTCGAGCCCGGCGGAACGATCTGCTTTATGGCCAAGCAGCCCGTTCCGGAAGAGGCGAGGCACCGCGAGGTGATGGACCGTTTGGAGCATCTGACTCGGGAATTAGCGCAACTGCGATCGAATCCGGCCGCGCCGGAACCCCAGCAAACCTAAGGAGGCCTATGGCAGTCTCTAGCACCCTTCAGTGCAGTCTCGTTGACACATGGCACGTCAATAATCGCGTTAACTTGCGGTTGCTCGATGCACTGAGCGACGAGCAACTGGCGGCGACAATCCTCCCGCGGGGCAAGCCGGTGATAGGTTATTTCGTCCATATTCATATGGCGAGGTTCTATTGGCTGGAGCGACGGTCGACAGCTTTGGCGAAGAGCCTCAAGAAGATCCCGGGCGGAACTGCTCCCCGCGCGACGGTTCGGCAGGCGCTGGTCGATTCCGGGGAAGCCATGGCCGAATTATTCACCGAAGCTGAGCGGATCGGACAAATCAAAGGAACGAAGTTGGGCCCCGTGGGATTCCTTGGCTATGCCCTGGCCCACGAAGGGCATCATCGAGGCCAGGTGCTTTTGCATCTCAAAATCGCCAAGATGCCGCTTGACCGCGCCACCGGCTACAGCCTCTGGGAATGGAACAAGAGCTGAAGGGCAGTGACAAGTGACAAGTGTCCAGTGGCAGGCCTCTTTCGGGGCCAAACCAGAAACGGCTAAGTTTAGCGCTGATGCTCCAAGGGGATAACTCCTTCAGGAGGATTGGCCTGTCGATTTCCTCGATCTAAATCGCTGAAACGACAACACGTCTCTGAGGTACCAAATTTGTCCCTTTTTGCATCCAATGGGGTGTGCCGGTCAAATGAAAGCGGGTCAGGAAGGCCGGCCTGGAAGGAGGGCAGTAGCCATGAAAAGCTTTATGAAATATGGAGGGATTGCCCTTTTGGCGTTAATGACATCCGTCCCCATAGCCTCTGCGCGGGGGTTTGGAGGCGGCTTTAGGGGCGGCTACGGTTTCTACGGTGGCGTAGGCTTGGGCTTTTACCCCGGCTACTACGGCTGGTACGGTCCCTGGTACGGATCGGGCTACTACGTCCCCAATGCGGGTGAAGTCGAGATCCAGACGAAGCAGAAAGGCAATCAGATCTTCGTTGATGGTGGTTTTGCGGGCCTCACGGGCCAACTGAAAAAGTTCCCCCTGAGGGCTGGCACCCACACCCTTGAGCTGCGAGATGCCAATGGGAAAACGTTCTACCAAGAGCAGATCAATGTAATCGCCGGTAAGAAGCTTAAGATTCAATCCACTACCGTTGGCTAACCCCTCGTAACGTCTCGCCTGTGCGACGCCGCGGCGTATGAATGACGCCGCGGCGTCCCACCCCTCCTAAACCAAGTAAACAGAAAGTCCTTTGCGAGCTGCTCGGGGGACTCTTAGCTAACGTAAATCATGTAGTCCACACTCCTCGATGCAGGAAATCCCCATTGAGAAAAGAAATGAAGCTTTTCAGAAGATAGTGCTTGACAAAGTGATAACTATAAGGTACAATGCAAAGCGGAAGTGGGAGTCCAGCTTCAGGCAGAGCCGATGGGCAGCAACCGCGCTCGGAAGAATGAAATGAAAGAGGACCAAGGTGGCGGTGAAAGGGCGCAAATCCGGTCGATTAGTGCTGGCGCCGTGGGCCGGACAAAATGGTCGTTCTTAGGAGTGCTGGGCGGCAAGAAAAGCAGCAGAAGGGCAGAGTCCTAAAAATGAAGGTTGCTCCTGAGATGTTATTGAAAACAAAGAGAAAAACGCGCTGCCATGAAACCCTGGGATGTTATTGAAAAATTAGCAAGATAGCTCAAGTTTTCGACCCCCCTCGCACGAAAAATCGACTCTTTTTCGCCCACCCTGCGATCTTTCTGAAAAATAACCAGTTATGGCCTTTAATCGTGCGAGACCCCAGGATGTTCATGAAAAATAAAGGTTTTTTCTGCGTGTCAAGCGACCACTTGGTTGGGCGGCATTTTGTCACCCGCAGAGGGTGGGTTGTGAGTATAGAAGCGCGAGGCTCTCAAGCTTGACAGCGGATGGCGATCCCGCGCTATTCCGCGTATCGCTTTAACAGCAGTGCGGCGTTGGTGCCGCCAAAGCCGAAGGAGTTGGAGAGCGCGTACTCCATCTCCACCTTGCGGGGATGGTTGGGCACATAGTCCAGATCGCAGTCCGGGTCCGGGTTTTCCAGATTCATCGTGGGTGGAGCGATCTGGTCGCGCAGGGCGAGAGTGGTGATGCCGGCTTCCAGTCCGCCCGCGCCGCCCAACAAGTGGCCGGTCATGGACTTGGTGGAACTCACCGGGATTCTGTATGCGTGGTCGCCGAAGGTTTTCTTGATGGCAAGCGTTTCCAGGCGATCATTGTAGGGCGTTGACGTTCCGTGAGCATTGATATAGCTCACCTGTTCGGGAAGAATCTCCGCGTCGGCAAGGGTGGCCCGCATGGCGCGCACAGCTCCGTCAGCGGTCTCATCGGGCTGGGTAATGTGGAAGGCGTCGCCCGACATGCCATAGCCAACAACTTCCGCCAGAATGGGCGCACCGCGCTTCACGGCGAAATCCAATCCTTCCAGGATCAGGATGCCCGCGCCTTCGCCAATTACAAAGCCGTCGCGATTCTTATCAAAGGGACGGCTGGCCTTCTCGGGCTCATTGTTGCGCGTGGAGAGAGCGCGCATGGCGGCGAACCCTCCCACACCCATCGGCGTGATGGCGGCTTCGGTGCCGCCACAAATCATCACATCGGCGGCGCAACGCTGAACGAGTTTGAAGGAATCGCCCACCGCATGGGCGCTGGATGAGCAGGCGGTGCAGGTGGCCGAGTTCGGGCCCTTGGCGCCATGGCGAATGGAGACGTGACCGGAAGCCAGATTGACGATTGCGGCCGGAATAAAGAAGGGTGATATCCGCCGTGGGCCGCCCTGAAGAAGCGCCGTGTGCTCGCGCTCGATCACATCGAATCCGCCGATGCCTGATCCGATGTAGACGCCCACGCGCTCGGCGATGTCGGGTGTGATTTGAAGCCCCGACTGCTTCATGGCTTCCTGCGCGGCGGCCAGCGCATAGATGATAAAGGTTCCCATCTTTTTCAGTTCTTTTCTCTCGATGAACTGAAATGGATCGAATCCCTTGACTTCGGCCGCAATGGTTGCGGCGAAGCCGGTGGTATCAAAATGGGTGATGGGCGCAACACCGCTCTTACCCGCCAGCAAATTCTGCCACGATTCCGACGTATTAAGGCCAACGGCGGTGACCAACCCCACACCGGTTACGACGACTCTCCGGTTCAAGCTATACTCCTCCTCGGGCTAAACCACTGAAGCGCTGAGTTGCTCAATTCCGCACCTGAAAACAGGTTCACTGACTCGGTCAGCCCCTGGATCAGCGAACTCTGCAAGCCAACATTTGCAATGACGAACTGACCCGGTGTCGCGCTGTTTCAGTTCCCCATTGGCTCAGTTCTTTTTCGTGTGGCCCTGGATATAATCGATCGCATCTTTGACGGTGGTAATCTTCTCCGCGTCTTCGTCGGGAATCTCGATCTCGAAGGCCTCTTCAAAGGCCATCACCAATTCCACGATGTCCAGGGAATCAGCGCCGAGATCGTCGACAAAGTGCGCAGTGGGAGTTACTTCCGCCTCATCAACTCCAAGCTGCTCTACTATAATTTGTTTTACTTTCTCATCGGGCGAAGCCATCAGTCTATCCTCCTCAAGGTTACATAGGGCCGCTCATTCTAGCATTGACGATTGTCGATTGTCGATTGAAGGCTGCGGGACAAAATGCAAGAACGCTCAATCATCGATCGCCCATGTCTTATGCCATGTGCATACCACCATTTATATTCAGAACGTGACCGGTAATATAACTTGTTTCCGGCGATGCCAGGAAAAGCACCCCGTGCGCCACTTCCGCATCCGTACCCATCCGGCCCATAGGGATCACGCTGAGCATCTTCTCCTTAATTTCCGGAGCGAGAACCTCGGTCATGGGAGTGGCGATAAACCCGGGGGCGATGGCATTCACCGTAATGTTCCGCCGCGCCACTTCCGCGGCCACCGCCTTGGTGAGGCCGATGATGCCGGCTTTGGACGCGATATAGTTCGCCTGGCCCACATTGCCGGTCTGGGCAACCACGGAAGCGATGTTAACAATCCGCCCCCAGCGCTGCCGGACCATTGACGGCAGCACCGCCCTAGTACAGTAGAACGTGCCATCCAAGTTGGTTTTGAGCACGGCCGCCCAATCCTCGGTCTTCATGCGCATCACGAGATTGTCTTTCGTAATACCCGCATTGTTAACCAGGATATCAATCTTGCCCCAAGTGGCTAAGGTCTGGTCGACCATTTCCTGGACGGCCGCCACATCGGTCACATCGACGCAAAACTTCAGCGCCTCGCGGCCCATATCCTTAAGTTCCTGGATGGTCTGGTCAAGCTTGGCGCAGCGGATGTTGGTCAAAGCGATCTTGGCACCGGCCCCGGCCAAAGCCATCACCGTGGCCCGGCCGATTCCCTGGGCACCGCCCGTCACAATCGCTACGCGTCCTTCCAAACTTAGCATACTATTACCAGCTCCAATCTTATTGGATTACCGCGAAATTAGTTGGGTACACCTGCCCAACGCGCGGTGACCTCGCCGAGCGTAGCGCAATCCTCGACGCGCAGGCACTCAGCAGCGCGATCGATTTGCCGTAGCAGTCCGGAAAGGACCTTGCCCGGTCCGACTTCCACAAAGAGATCCACACCTTCTCGACGCAGGCGGCGGATCGATTCTTCCCAGCGCACGGGACTGGTGACCTGCTGTTTTAATCCTTCACGAACGGCGGACGCGGCAGCGATCACTTCTGCGCTCACATTATTGACCAGCGGCACCTTCGGGTCATCGACGTGCGTCGCATCCAGATCAATGCTTAGGCGGCCCCGAGCGGGCTTCATCAAGGCGCAGTGGAAGGGTGCGCTGACGTTGAGCATGATCGCACGTTTGGCGCCCCGTCCCTTCGCCAATTCCACGGCTCTCGCTACGGCCGCAGTGGCGCCGGCGATGACGACCTGCCCAGGCGAGTTCAGGTTCGCGGGGGAAACCACCTCCCCTTGCGCCGCCTCGCGGCAGATTTCCTCCACTGCCGCCCCGTCCAATCCGAGAACCGCGGCCATGGCCCCCCGGCCCACGGGTACTGCTTCCTGCATGTACTGGCCGCGCTTGCGTACCAACTGCACTGCGTCAGCCAAACGAAGGGCACCCACCGCTACCAGGGCGGAATATTCGCCAAGACTGTGGCCGGCTACGAATTCAGGATGCAGGCCTTTCTCCTGGAGCACAGCCGCGGCGGCCACGGACGCGGTGAGAATCGCGGGCTGGGTGTTTGCGGTGAGTTGGAGTTCTTCCGCCGGCCCCTCAAAGCAAATCTTGGAGATAGCGAAACCCAGCGCAGCGTCGGCAGCTTCAAAGACCTCGCGGGCGACGGCAAAGTTTTCGGCCAGCTCCCGGCCCATGCCGGGATATTGCGAACCTTGACCGGGAAAGATGAATGCTGTCTTCGACATCTCTAGTTTATAAGTACGTCAAATGTTTAAAGGGTGAAAGCTAGAGGATAAAGCGTGTTGGATCGATTCCACCCTTGCGGCGTCAGATTCTGTCTTACCCTTTAAACCTTATCCTTTACACTTTTCCACTTACCACCGCATAAGCACTGCTCCCCACGTAACGCCCGCGCCGAATGCGGACATCAAAACTAGGTCGCCTTTCTTCAATCGGCCACTCTGCGCGCATTCGTCCAGGCAGATGGGAATCGAGGCAGAAGACGTATTGCCAATGCGCCAGATATTGGAATAGACCCTCTGCGAACATAGCCCCAGCCTTTCACGTACCGCTTCCGTGATGCGCTGGTTCGCCTGGTGAGGAATAAAGAGGTCGATGTCGTCCGGCGTCACTCCGGCTTTATCGAGTACGCGTCGCGAAACTTCTTCCAAGCTGCGAACCGCTACCTTGAAAAGTTCGTTGCCGCGCATCTTGATGTAGTGTGCGCCCTGTTCGACGGTCTCACATGAAGCGGGCATGGCAGTGCCGCCGGCGGGAATGAAGAGGTGATCGGCGTACTGGCCTTCAGTGTGCAACTCGTGCGCTAGAATTCCCGAGGGTGGCTCAACTGGCCCGAACACTGCCGCCGCGACGCCGTCCCCGAAGATGACGCACGTGGCGCGATCCTTGTAATCAAGGTAACGCGAGAGCAATTCCGCGCCGATCACCAACACGTGCTTCGCGGCACCGGTGCGGATGAACTGCTCGGCCACGGTCATGCCGAAAAGGAATCCGGAGCAAGCGGCAGCCAGGTCAAATGCGCAACAGCCGTGGGCTCCGAGTTCACGCTGAATCAGCGAAGCCGTCGACGGCAGCGGCATATCAGGCGAAATCGTCGAGCAAATGATCAGGTCGAGATCCGTGGCCTTGATCCCCGCCTTCTCCAAAGCCTGGTGCGAGGCTTTCACGGAAAGGGTGGAAGTCGTTTCGTGGGGAGCTGCCTGGCGGCGCTCGCGGATGCCGGTGCGATCAGTGATCCACTGGTCGGAGGTTTCCACCATCTTCTCCAAATCAGCGTTGGTGATCACTTTCTCTGGCAAGGCCGAGCCCGTACCTAGCACCCCTGCAACGCACATAAGAACTCCTGGGAACTGAGTGATTGAGTCATTGGATCATTGGGTCATCGAATCAATGGCAGCATTCAATCGGTAAGTCGATGGATCGCCAAATTATGGACTTGAATCAGTGAATTATTAAAGGAGAATGGATCGATGACCCAATGATCCAATGACCCAATGACCCGTTGATTCAATGACCCAATATCCTAGTTCCCCTGGGAAGCCGCCGCCAATTCGCGCTCAATCTTCTCGTTCACTTTTCCGTCGGCAAATTCCGCCGCCACACGAATGGCGTTCTTAATGGCATTGGGGTTCGATCCGCCGTGGCAAATGATGCAGACACCCTTCACGCCCAACAGCGGCGCGCCGCCGTATTCGGAATAATCCACCCGTTTCTTGAAACGCTGAAAGGCTTTATGCGACAGCGCGTAACCTACCTTGGAGGAGAGCGTGCTGGAAAGAGCTTCCTTCAGCATGCTGGAAATCGCTTCAATGGCGCCTTCGCTTATCTTTAGAGCCACGTTGCCGATAAAACCGTCACAAACGATCACATCCACACTGCCGTTGTAAAGATCGCGGCCTTCGACGTTACCAATAAAATTCGACGGGAGTTGTTTGAGCAGCACCAGGGCTTCGCGCGTCAGCTCATTCCCCTTATGTTCTTCCTGGCCGATGGAGAGCAGCCCGATGCGGGGCCGCTCGACTCCAAAGATGACGCGGTAGTAGGTTTCGCCCATCACCGCAAATTCCACCAGGTGATGCGGTTTGCAATCGACGTTCGCGCCCACGTCAAGCAGCACGGCGGCCGTACCCTTGGAGGTGGGAAACACCTGCGCAATGGCTGGCCGGTCCACGCCTTCGAGCGCCCCCAGTACGATTTTGGCGGTGGTCATTACCGCGCCGGTGTTGCCGGCGCTGATCATGCCGTCCGCTTTGCCCTCATGTAGCAGGCGCGCCGTAACACGGATGGAGGAATCGCGGCGTTGGCGGAAGGCCTTGGTGGCCTTGTCCCCCATCGTGACCGCCTCGCTGGCGTGGACAATCTCGATGGGCAGACCCTGAGCCTTGCGCTTGCTGAGTTCCTCGCTCAGGCGATCCTGCGGTCCCACGAGCAAGACCTGCGCGTAACCGGCGCGCGCGGCCTCAATCGCTCCTTCGAGTTCCGCCTCAGGTGCCGAGTCGGTGCCCATGGCGTCAACGGCAATGCGTCGCATGGTAGTCAGTTCAAACGGTGGATTCTGGCCGGCGCGGGGAGAAAAGATCGCGCGAGACAAATCTCCGTGGGACAGGGCCTTGCACTCTAAGCTGACTCCTTCACCAGTATTGCTTCCTTCCCGTTGTAGTAACCACAATGCGGACAGGCCTGGTGAGGCATCTTCGATTCGTGGCAATGCGGGCATTCGGCAATCGCGGGCATCGCGAGATGATCGTGCGCCCGCCGCCGATTCTTCCGCGCGTGAGAATGTCGTCGTTTCGGATTAGCCATCTTCTTTTTCCTTAGACTGAATCACTGAAAAGTGAATCAGTGCGTCATTTGATTTTCAATGATTCAGCCACTCACAAACTTAGTGACTCATTTTCCGTTTACTCTTCCATAAGCGAGGCGAAGGGAGAGTCTTGTTGGGGGGGTGCACAGTCGCACCGTGCCAAATTCCGATTGACCCGGCAAACCGGGCACAAACCTTTACAATCCGGCTTGCAAACCACTTTCATGGGCACGGAGAGTATCACCTGTTCCGTGGCCACGTCCGCCAATTCGATTCCGTCCCCGGAGTAGAAGCCAATCTCCAATTCCTTGGTGGGAATTTCGATTTCCCCTTCGACGGCGATCGTTTTCATCGGTCGGTAGAAGAGGTCGAAATCACTGTTCACCGGGATTTGTACGACTCCCAGGCAGCGGTCGCAACCCGTTTCGAGGCAGGTTGCCAAATGGCCCCGGATGCGAATCTCTGCTCCCAGCAACTCCGCCGTGACGTCGAGCTTGAGCGGCGCCGTCTGCCGGAACTCGGCTCCGTGATAGTCAAGCGCTCCCGGGGCATAGCTCTCAGACGCAGTGACCCGATGAAGTTCTAGTTCTGCAAGGGTTATGCGCACCCGAGCCTCGTCGACACAAAACCCTAATTATAACCTGCGTGGGGGGCTTGTCAAGAAAGCCGGAGCCGGTTCGCCCCAATTTCGCGGTGTTTCTTGCCGATCAAAGTGACTGAGGACAAAGGGAATAGATTGCAATCGTTCCATGCTGGGGGCGCTACGGGATAAAGAGGCCCGACGAGCCTTAGTCCAAATCAAAATCCCGTACCGGAGGACCCGTAGGCTGGTCCTTGGTTTTCTCGAAGGCTTCTCTGAATTTGCGGTCGAGCAACTCCGATTTGATTTTTTCGTCGTCGGCGCTTTGGCGGAACATTGCTTCGCGGCGCTCCGCTTCCTTCTTCAAGAGCTGCGCGGCAAAGTCCAGATCGGGACCTTTATCTTGCTTAGGTGGCGCTTGATGGAAAAGGACTTTGCCCAAAGCGGCGTCCACGGTAAGCGTGGCGCCACAGCACGGGCAGACCACCTCGAGCTTCTTTCCTTCATGTTGTCGTCGCGACATCGTAATTGGATGCTACCCCTGCGCGGGCAGGTGTGTCAATTCGGCAGCGGGCTCATGGAACCGTGCCCGAGCTGGTTGCGGCAACCTCAGTCCACTGGTCGCCCGAGCTGAGGCTGAAGCCTTTTCCACCGCGCCGCGAATAGAAAGAAGACGCCAGGGCCGAAGGAGAAGAGCATCACGCTTACGCCGAAGGCAATCCCCAAGAATGTCCAGAAGCCGGCGCAGCAGTAATCCCGCGCGCGGGCCACAATGTGCGTCGGGACCGCGACGAGCAACTCCAGGATGCTCCCTTTCAAAAGATAGCGGCACTGCCGGGTAATCACATCCATTGGCGCGGCGGCGCGGCTGGTCCGGTAGAAAGCAAAGCTCCATAGGGCCCAACACGCGAGAAGAACCACCCAGGGAAGCGCCGCATCGTTGGTGACTGCCTGATCTTTTCTGATGTACTCGTCAAGCGCAATCACCACGCCGACCGCAAGTACGCCCATCATCAGCCCGGACGCGAGAATGGGCCAGAGAACCGACCGCCGACTCGTGGGTCGTTTGAGCGACAGCTCCACGGGCACCAGCAACATGACACCTTGCGCCAAGATCATCACTGCTAATCCCGCCCAATAGGGCCACTCAAAAAAAACTGAAATGCTGTCACGGGCGCTTGTCGACGGGTAAAACCCAACGAGAATGAGCGGGGAAGTTAGGGCCACGAGAATTAAGAGATAGAGAGAAACTACTAAGACAGCCCAGCGCTTCATACGAACCTCCTTGCTGGGAACTCAGAAGATGAACGCTGCGAGCATTATGCCACGCGCGCACCCGAATGGCTATGCCAGCAAAACTGCGCGGCGGGCATGGTTGGGATCAAAGGCGTGTCACCCAAAATTTCAACCCTCACTCCGCCAATTTCCGATGTCTTGGACGCGTCTTCGGGGTAGATTTATTGTCGCCGTCAGAAAATCTGGGCCCCAGCGGGCGGCTGGGACTGGGGGCCGCAAACTACGCCTCAGCGAATCGTGGCGCGCTCGGGTCGCACTGGAGCACCCAGCGAAGCCGCTCGGATGCGACAATAAGTCCAGCGAAGGTACTGAATTACTTGGAACGAAAGTCGGTGCATCGCGCGGCCCTCCAAGTTTCTGCCGACCTCGGCGGCGCGACTCCCTCCTGGATCCAATGAACGGGCGACGCCAGCGTGCACGTCCAGGACATCCGGCCGCGCAGGAGGGAACACTTTGGCATTTCGCTGTGCCCGTAACCGTTTGAATGCCGGGCTGTTCACATAGAATTGCTGGCTACTCGTTACGAGTTCCACAAGTTGTCCGTCGACAAAGTGTCAAGTATTTGCTTTGCTTCCGGTATTTTGCTAGTCTTAGCCGACTGAAACTGCAGAGAGGGCTGATCCGAGAACAAGCAACTGGACCGCGGAAAGGCAGTAGCTGAAAGGCTGGCTGAGATGCGTTCGACGCCCCAAGCTCGCGTCCTCGTGGTAGACGACGATTCCAAAATTTGTAACCTCTTGACAACCAAGTTGAATCTCTGTGGTTTTGCCTCCCAATTCTGCACGAATGGTGACGATGCCCTCAAGATCCTTTCGATCGAAGAGTTTGACGCGATTATCTCCGATTTGAACATGCCTGGGATTTCCGGCATGCAACTGCTCGAGGCAGCGCACCGCATTTGTCCCCGAACGGCTTTCCTGATGGCCACGGGCGTGGGCGACGTCGCCGTGGGCGTGACGGCAATGAAGCAAGGCGCATCCGATTACATTTTGAAGCCCTTCCAAATGGAAGCCGTGATGGTCAGTCTCCGGCGGGCATTGGAAATGAAGCGAATGGAAGCGGAACTTGCCGATTACCGCGAGAACCTGGAAAACATGGTCGAGCACCGCACCAGGCAACTCATGGCCGCGACCCGCCGGATTGAGTCGACCTACGATGAAACCCTGGAAGCTCTGGCAGACGCCCTGGACCTTCGCGACAACGACACCGCTCGACATTCCCGGCGCGTTACTCTATACACCCTAGAAATGGCACGCAGGCTCAATTTCTCCCCCACCGAGCTCAAGCAGTTGGAACGGGGCGCCTATCTGCACGACATCGGGAAAATTGGCATTCCCGATTCGATCCTCCTCAAACCGGGGAAGCTGACTCCAGAGGAAACCCTGGTGATGCAGTCGCACGTTCGGATCGGGTATGAACTGATGAGCCGCGTCGCCTTCCTCTCCGATGCTGCGCTCCTTGTTCGGACCCACCAGGAGTATTTCGACGGCACGGGCTACCCGCAAGGGCTGATCGGCGAAGAAATCCCTCTGGGTGCAAGAATCTTCGCTGTTGCTGACACGCTCGATGCCGTCATGTCCGACCGCCCTTACCGCCGCGGCCGGCCGTATGCGGCGGCGCGCGCGGAAATCCAGCGGGAGGCGGGGAAGCAGTTCGATCCCAAGGTTGTCGACGTGTTCCTTTCGATCACGGAAGAAGAGTGGCAGAAGATTGCCGCCGAGGCCTCCCGCGACCGAACCGAGGAAAGGCGCGCGTCGGTGGCGAACCTCGCCCTAAAAGCCGATCGAGCGGAATCGGACGGCAGCCTCGACTCAAGCGCTCAAGTCTGACCATCCCGAATCTTGTCGCCACCGATAACCGAAGCGGGGAGTGCGGGTCGCCTGTTCCGTGGCGGAGTCCACCGGGCAACACGTAGCGCAAGGCTCGCTCTCCAGCCTTGCGGCTTTTCGGGCGCATGATTAACCTTCGCGTCCCGCCCCTCGGAACTTCCATCGTGAGTCGCCCCACGACCCTCCGCGCCTCGGAAGTGCCGCAGGACCGGAAAGCGGGTCCTGCGCTACGTGTCGTGCACCATGGCCGTCCCGGCCATGACCGTGCGCTCGGCCCCATTCCCTCTGCTCAGTTGATCCCTTGCGCCCGTAGCACGGACCTGTTCTTCAGGTCCGCGGCTTTTCCTCCGGGTGGCACAGGCACTCCTGCCTGTGCTTTCCGGACACAGCCAGGAGTGGCTGTGTCACTTCGCCGCATGGACTGGATGAGCTGAGTGCAACTTCTGAGAAGTTGCTTCGGGATCTCGGACTCGCAAACGCAGGAGTCTGATGCGACAGCCGCCCGAAAGGGCCAATGTGATGCTATAATGTATCACATGAAAAAGGCCACGGTGCGAGACTTACGTTATCGATTCCGGGAAGTGGAGAGCCTGCTCGCGGGGCGTGAGGAGATTCTGATCACGAAGCGCAAGAGAGTTGTGGGCAAGCTCGTTCCCGCGCCTCCGGCTTTTCCGCCGCGCCTCCCAGACTTTCTCGCGCGCTTGAAAGAAATCTACAAGCAATCGCCCGTCAAGGTGACTGGGGCAGAACTCATCGCCCGGGAGCGAGGGCGCTATTGAGCGCATACGCGGATACGAGTTTTCTCGTCTCACTCTATGTGCTGGATGGGAACTCCGCCCGTGCTGCCGGGCGAATCAAATCTGCCCGACTGCCCCTTTCGCTAACTTTCTTTAACGAAGTCGAAATCGTTAACGCTTTCTATCTCCGGCTTTATCGGAAGGAGATTGATCCTTCACAGATCAGGGCGGCACAACTTTTATTTCAGGGGGACATCGAGAATGGAGTATTCGAGGTCATGCCCTTGTCCTCCGCCGTTTTCGACAGGGCCAAACGGCTTGTAGAGAAGCACACCGTGCGACTGGGAACGAGGACACTCGACGTGTTGCATGTTGCCGCCGCCCTGGTTTTGAAAGCCGACACTTTTTATACCTTCGACGTGAATCAGGGAAAACTCGCTAAGGCTGAAGGCTTGGCCGTGCCATAGCGGCTGCTAGGTGCGTCGTTCCGGCGATCAATACAAGCGTGAGGGCAACCCATCAACAGCACTCGCATTGGCGTTGGGGGCGCCGCCGGGTGAACCCGGTCGCAGCGCACGACAAGCAAGCAGGCAATGCCCTCGACACTTCGGATCTCCACCTTGGCGGCAGGGAGCCCAACTTTAGGATTGTTCCACCCGACAGTATGTCGATCACTTCCCCACAGACACGCGCAGCTTATCGCTCGCGAACGCAACCGGCCCGGCGAAGGACGCACGTATAGACTTTCGCACCGCGTCCTCCTGCCCTTTGACATCGGGCGCAAGATGGCTCAGCAACAAACTCTTTACCCCACTCTCTTTCGCGGCTTCCCCAATTTTCTTCGGCGGCGTATGCAGCTCGTACAATTGTGCTGGCGAACCTGGCGGGTCAAGCACGGCACAGTTAAAGACTAGCAGATCGGCATTTCTGCCCAATCGGACCAGATTTGGCACCGCCGATGCATCCATGTCCCCAGAGAAAACTACAACCGCGCCCTTGTAAGAAATGCGGTACGCAATCGACGGACAGTCACCGTGATGCGTCGCAACTTCTTCCACTTCTAAGCCATCCTCATCCAGAATCCTGGTGGGAATTGAGTCCAGATTGATGGCCAGATCGCGGACCACGAACGATTCGTCCGCCCCGAACGTCTTTTGATACGCAAACGCACCCTTCTCCCCGACCAGCAAATCCACAAATCGTGATGTTTTGGGAAACGCTCCTGCTCCGTCCGGGCCGAAGATCCGATACGCGATGGGCCCGTCACTGGTGAGCACTCGCGCGTTGAAGAAGGCCGCGAGGTCTCCGCTGTGGTCGATATGGAGATGCGTCAACAAAACCGTGTCCACCTTATCTAAATCCAGATCTAATTCCCCTATGCGTAAGAACGCTCCCGGTCCGGCATCGACCAAGATCCGCGCTCGCCCGGAGACAACAAGAATGAAGCTGGACCCGGCCCTCCCGAATGGCCTCGGACCGCCAGATCCAAGCACCACTACTTCCAATGCCGGCTTGGCGGAGGTTGCCCGAAGGCAAGCCGGAAGCAAAAGCATGCTGGCCACGGCAATTACCCAAAGCATCTTCATACCCTCTCCCCCCGGCCCTGCAAGAGGTAGCGCAAGGCTCGCTCTTCAGCCTTGCGGCTCTTCCACTGCTGGGCGGACGTTCGCCCCGCGCCCATCGGAATTTCCCTGCGAGCTGCCCCTTGGCCTCCCGGCCCGGAAGTACCGCAGGACCGGAGAGCGGGTCCTGCGCTACGTCGCGCGCTGTCGAAAGTATACTCACCCGCGTGCGCCGCACGCCAAGGAAAAGGTAGCGTAAGGCTCGCTCTTCAGCCTTGCGGCTTTTCCGGCGCGGGCGGCCTTTCCGGCGGGTGCCGACTTTCGCCTCGTGCCCATCCGAGTTTCCATAGTGAGTCGCGCCAAGGCCCTCCGCCGTCCGGAAGGGCCGCAGGACCGGAGAGCGGGTCCTGCGCTACATTCCCGACGCCATGGCCGTCCCAGCCATGACAGCGCGCGGCATCAATGTTCCTCCTCAAAGCATCCTCGGTGATCGTAGCTACCAGTTGTGTGCAGTGGGCACGGGGAATACGGAATGAGCTGTTGCTTAGCGGCCCAGTTCGCGCAATACTGTTGGCCATTGCGGGTTGGGGACAGATTCTGGATCGAGTGGACTGTGCCCGTAGTCGGTATTCGCGTTTAGCCCTCACATCCAGGAATCGCCTTCCTCGCGGTGGCTACTACCCACGCCGAATTTCAAGACGAGATGTTGACAACTTGCGGGATGACCATAACGGGTTGGTTTTGATCGAGGGCTCGCTTTTCGTTAGTCTCGCGCGGTGCGCACATGGAACCTTCAGAGGAAACAACAAACGCTGTTTTGGCCGGCCCTCAAGACAGGACGGGAAATGACGCCCGTTCTGGTCCACTCAGAAAAACCGTCTCGCTTTATGTGCTCAGTTTCTTGATTTTGGCAACGGTCGTCGTAGGTTTCATCTGGCACGACTTAGGCGCAGACTACCGCGACACTCTCGCCTATTGGAATGTGCAATTGTCGAGCTCTGCCGATGAGCGGGTCAGGGTTAGCAGTCTGTGGCTCAAAGAGCGACGGACAGACACGGTCGCCATTGCGGCGAGTCGGTGGACGGTCAGCTTGCTCTCAGCGCGAGGAAGCCAAACCAAGGAACTCCAACAGAGCGTGGAACGAGAGACCGCCCACATGGCCGAGGTCAATGGCTTCGTGGGCGGCGCAGTGGGAGACCTTGATTGCAGAATCGCGGCACAGGTGGGCCTCCGGCCGGAAATGACTCAAGGGATCCAGGAGGCTTGCCAGGGTGTCAAGCAGACAGGCGAATACCGCATCGACACCTTCGGTAATGAGCAGGGCCACGTATGGCTTATTCTCTCCGCTCCGGTGATGGCAGAGGGTCAAGCCTCGCCATCCGGGCAGGGGGCCAGCCAAATCATCGGATCAGTGATGATGCTGGCGGAAAACTGGCAGGATTTCGTTCTCGTCTTTGGACCGGAGAGTGTCCCCACCCAGACCAGCGAGACGCTAGTGGTGTGGCCGAAGGCTGGTGATGCTTTAATCTTTTCTCCCCGCCTCCATGCCCAGGGACTGCCATCACTCTTCCGGCGGCCGCTTGCCGGGCCGTCCTTCGAGTCGCTGGCCGCCCGCGATGGCAACGTGGCGTTTGGCGAGTTCACTGATTATCGAGGGGTACGGGTCTTTGGCGCGGCTCGACGGATTGCGGCTGGTGGAGATAGCGTCGCCACCAAGTTGGACTGGGATGAAGCCCTCTCGGGGTACCGTCGACACAGGGTGTTGGATTGGATGGCGGGAACTCTCGCGCTTCTGCTGTTGGGATCGGTCATGGTGGGCATCCATCAGCGAGTGGCGGCTCGTGAGTTTGCGGAAAGGGCAAAACAGCAGGAGGAGTTGCGCGGGAGCGAAGAGCGCTTCCGGGCGACCTTCGAGAATGCTGGGGTCGGCATGGCTCTGGTGGATTTGCAGGGACATCCCCTGAAGACAAACCCGGCGCTCCGACAGATGCTCGGTTACGGTGAAGAAGAATTAACCGGTATGGCCTTCACCGAGTTTACCCACCCTGACGAACGGGAGTTGGATTGGGAGCTGTACGGTGAACTGGCAGCAGGGAAACGCGATAAGTACGAGATCGAAAAGCGCTATCTCAAGAAGGATGGCGGGGTGATGTGGGGGCTGTTGGTCGTCTCTCTGGTAAAGGACGGGGACGGTCGCCCAGTGTACGCTATTGGCATGGTTGAAGACATCAGCAAGCGAAAGTGGGCGGAGGAGGAACGACAGCGATCTCTCGAACAATTCCGGGCGCTTTCCGCGCGGTTACAAAGCATCCGGGAAGAGGAGCGGAAGAGAGTGTCGCGCGAGATTCATGACCAACTGGGCCAGGCTTTGACGGGCATCAAGATCGACTTCCGCTTTTTGGTGCGCGAGTTGCCAGCAGGCGAGAACGAGATCTCCAGGAGAATTGCCTCGATTCTGAAGCTGGTGGATGAGTCGATTCAAACCGTGCGCCGAATTGCGAGCGAGCTAAGACCAGGAATGTTAGACGACCTGGGCTTGGTGGCAGCCCTTGAATGGGCGGGGCAGGACTTCCAGCGTCGCACCGGGACGCCGTGCCGGTTGGACCTGCTGCCCGATGACCACACCGTCGATCCTGAGTGCGCCATCACGATTTTCCGCATCTTCCAGGAGACGCTCACCAATGTGGCACGTCATGCTCGCGCCAGCGAGGTGGATGTACGACTGACCAGTGAAGACGCCCACCTGGTCCTGGAAGTTCGCGATAACGGCATAGGAATACCGGAAAATAAACTCTCGAGTGGTGAGTCGCTCGGAATCCTGGGAATGCGAGAGCGGGCCATGCTGTTGCGAGGAGAGTTGACGATCAGCGGCCTTCCAGAGGGGGGGACGATGGTAAGGGTCCGCATTCCGGAGAAACGTCGGACCCAGAGGGAACAAGCTCATGATTAGGGCACTGATTGCTGACGATCATACCATTGTGCGCCGAGGGCTGATGGAGATCCTGACTCGCGAGCTTCACGACGCCGTTTGTGGAGAGGCCGAGAACGCACAGCAGGTCTTGGCGCAAATTCATGCCCACGATTGGGATCTGGTGATTTTGGACATCAACATGCCGGGTCGTAGTGGACTCGAGGTCCTCGTAGACCTTAAACGGGAGCGGCCGAAGCTTCCGGTGCTGATCTTGAGCATGCATCCGGAGGAGCAGTACGGCAAACGGATGTTGAAGGCTGGAGCCGCCGGCTATATGAGCAAAGATGCCGACCCCGATGAATTGATTAAAGCAATCCGGAAAGTGCTGGCGGGGGGGCGGTATGTGAGTCCGGTCCTGGCAGAAGCGCTCGCCTTGGATCTTGGTCGAGGAGCAGGCTTGGCTCTCCACGAGAGCCTGTCGAACCGCGAACTTGAAGTCCTACGCCTGATTGGCTCGGGAAAGACCGTCTCGCAAATAGGCGAGATGCTGCAATTAAGTGTGGCGACAGTGAGTACGTATCGGGCGCGCATTTTGGAGAAAATGAGCATGACGACCACCGCTGAGCTGATGAACTACGCGCTGCGTAACCGGCTGGTAGACTAACCAGCAGGGATGGCCCGCAATGGCCGGCATCCACGCCAGAGGGGATAATTTGTGGTTCCTCTGAAATCGCCCCACTGAAATACGGCCCGTCGTGTAATACCAACCACTACATCAGTCGTTAATCAACTTACACAAAAAACCGACTTTCATTGATAGCGCGCCGCCTTGTCGGGTGGCACGATTAAGATCGTGGGCCAATGAGAGTCTTAATTGTCGACGATTCGGAAGTTCTCGTTCAATGCCTCAGGGCAAGCCTGGCGGAGGTAGCGGGAACAGAAGTTGTCGGCCGCGCCATCAGCGCTGCGGACGGGTTGCGACAAATCCGTAAGGCGACACCAGACGTCGTAATCCTGGATATCTGCCTTCCCGGAGGAAGCGGCATCGAGGTACTCGAAGGTTTGAGGCATGATCAATTCCAGCCGATCGTGATTGTGCTCAGCAATCACAGCGAACCCCAGTATCGCAAGAAGTACTTGCAGAGCGGAGCCCGCCATTTCTTTGACAAGTCGGCGGAATTCCACAAGGTTGCTGAGGTGTTGCGGGCTCTCAGGGATGAGAGTGCGGCATAAATCGAGCCAGGTCGCGATGGGCTGGGAAGCGAGTTGCCCTCATCAGCAGAGGAGAATTGGGAATCCGTCGGCACATGGTACGGAACACCCTGTTGTCCTCCTGAGGCTCGTAAGCAGAAATGTTCCGCCAAGCTCATGTTCACTTCGGCGTTGGCATGAGCTTTTTCCCCAATGGGCCTCACACCGAAAGAGCTGATCAGTGAGAAGGAGAGCCATGAATTTGAAAGTAGAGATTCAGGAGGTGGACACTCCCTCGTCGATAAAGGCCGTGGGAATTACGGCCGTCGGTCAATACAGTCTTTCCGACCTGTTCGACCTTTTCGATCGGGTAAAAGAAGAGAGCGAGAAACGAGGCACCCAGGGGGTAATCCTTGATATCACCGCGATTGCTGGGACCATCCCCTGCATGGACATGTATTTACTGAGCGTTCATTGCTGTAGGGTGTTGAAATTGGCCGTCAGGATCGCGATCGTCTCTCCAGACGGGGAGGCCAACAATTTCTTTCAGAATGTCACACGGGACAGGGGACTAAAAATAGCTGTTGTTCCGAATCGTGTCGCGGCAATTAAGTGGATAAATCGGGATCGATAATCTCGATTTACCGATGCTCCATCTCGTAGAACGAATGCTCCGCGGCGGCCCGCGCCCAATACCTCGCGCCCGCCGAGCCCCCCTCTGAACGCTCACACGAGATCGCGCTGAGACAAGGGAAAGCCATGTAGGTTTCTGTAACGAACGAACTCTGGCACTTTCCAGGGTCTGGCACATCGCCCCAATGAAGTCTTCAACAGAAAGAACGAAAAGTGATTCGGCCAGTAGGGCCCGCCTCCGCAGTCTGGTCAGCAGCATCACCGAACGCTTAGGGGCAAACGATGCCTGGCGCGAGAGCGGGGAGCGCTACCGTCGGCTCTTCGAGGTAGAATCCGACGCGATCCTGGTTGTCGAGGCCGACACCCGCCGAATTGTGGACGCGAACCCTGCCGCACTCAAACTGTACGGATACTGCCGCGAGGAGTTGCTGTTGCTCGCTGCCGAAGAGATCTCCGCGGAGCCGGAGAAGACTCGGGCGGCCATCGCGGAAGAGCGGATGCATGTTTTGTTCCGCTTGCACCGCAAGAAGGACGGCACGGTTTTCCCGGTCGAGATCGCCGGCGGCCACTATGTTACAGGCGAACATAAGATGCATGTGGCGGCAATTCGTGACATCACCGAGCGCAAGACTCTGGAGGTGAAACTTCAGCAGGCGGCGAAAATGGAGGCGGTCGGTAAGCTGGCGGGTGGAGTCGCTCATGATTTCAATAACCTCGTCACAATCATCAACGGGTATAGCGAAATGGCCCTTGCGGGCCTTGCCTCCGGCGACCCGGCATGGAGCCACCTCGCGCAAATCAAGGAAGCCGGTGAAAGGGCGGCCTCCCTAACCCGCCAACTGCTAGCGTTCAGTCGGCAACAAGTGCTGGCCCCTCGGGTTTTGGACCTGAACAACCTCGTCTCTGGTGTAGCGAAGATGCTGCGGCGTTTGATCGGAGAAGACATAGAGTTGGCAATGGTTCGAGACTCCGCCCTGGGACGCGTGAACGCCGATCCGGGACAGATGGAGCAGATCCTCGTCAACCTGGCCGTCAACGCCCGCGATGCGATGCCTGAAGGCGGCAAGCTTGTCCTTGAGACCGCAAACGTCGAGCTCGGCGATACCTATGCAGCCAGGCACGCGGTGGTCACACCGGGCCGCTACGTGATGCTGGCGGTGACCGACACCGGAATCGGGATGGATGCGGAAACCCAGGCGCATATCTTCGAGCCGTTCTTTACCACGAAGGAGAAAGGCCGCGGCACAGGGTTGGGCCTGGCAATAGTCTACGGAGCCGTCAAGCAGAGCGGAGGTTACGTTTGGGTCTACAGCGAGCCGGAGCAAGGCACCGCGTTCAAGATTTACTTGCCCCGTGTTGAGGACGTTGCTGAACAGGTGCAAAGCGCCGAAGTGTCAGGGCGTCCGGTCACGGGCTCAGAAACCATCCTTCTGGTTGAAGATGAAAAAGCGGTTCGTGCCCTGGTGATAAGAGTCCTGCAAAACCTCGGATATAACGTGCTGGCCAGTGCGAGTCCTGAGGATGCATTGCAAATAGGAGAGCGGCACCCGGGCCCGATCGACCTGCTGTTGACCGATGTCGTATTACCGGGGATGAACGGACGGAAGGTGGCTGACAATCTCGCCTCCCTGCGTCCGCAGATGAAGGTACTCTACATGTCGGGGTATACCGACTATACCGTTGCCCGCCATGGCGTGCTCGAAGCAAATACCATCTTCCTCCAGAAGCCCTTCACCCCGACGAGCCTTGCCCGCAAGGTGAGAGCAGTACTCGATGCGGGCCGTGAGGAGAGCTTATAATCGGGCCCCCTCGCCACGTGCCTTCTATCTCTTCCGCCAGCCGGCGCTAGGCGCGGGTGATTCGACAGGGGCCCGTAGTTCAATTCGGTCTGGGTGGAGGGCCGGTTTCTTCCGGGGCGGATTTTATCTTGGTACTTGCACCTGGGAGCCTATAGTTTGAATAAGAATGCCGATCATAGAGGGTTTGGCCATTCCACGCGGTCGTGACTGTAACCTGAAGTGGCACCCATAACGCAGAAGAGGCCGCATCCGAGATATGGACTTCACCAAATCGAATCTCGGTGGTCTGCTTTTCGAGTTTGGCGTCGAGCCGAGGTTTCAATAGATCCAACCGCATTTTTAGGATCTCGTGAGTGGCCGCGTCGATCCACGCAACTCCTTGGTACATCACCAATACAGACTGGCTCCCCCAGGCCACCTTTCCTCTGAACGTGGACCAGCCCGGTCTTTGCGCGAAACCGATAACCCGTGAGGCAGATTCGCCGGATCGCTGCTGACCGAGGTCCCTGAACCGCGATCCCGATTGACTCCCCGGATAGAGGAGTGCCCACAACGACGCAAACCCCTCGGTGTCGGGAGCTTGTACCGCGGAACTGTCAATCGGCTTGCCATTAGCGGCAATTCGGTACTCGTCGGCTTGCTCGAATCCGGCCTCGTTATGGGGGATGATTAAATAGCTGAACTCCTGGTGCGTGGTTGTTACGAGGCGACAGTCAGGGCCGTATTGCTCGTGCGTGAACTGCTCGTCAGCAACGATTTCGGTAAACTTCTGGTAGGACTCCTCAGCACTCTTGCCCACCTCGCTCAGGATGCGCGGCAGCAGTTGTTGATCGGCAGCAGGCTCCAGTCCGCGCAATTCGGGCAGCGCCTTCACCAAATCTTCCGCAGGCAGATCGATGAGAGTGTATGCGTTTTCGTAATAAGCCTGCCCATGCGTGTCCAAGATCTGAAGTGGCGTGGCCCAACCAGGTCGAGAGAGTGCTCCGCAAAGCACCCATATGGCTGCGAATGCGACCCATACGACGGCCGCACTCACCTGGAGAATCTTGGAGTCGCTCGACGCCGGCGCGGTAATTCGCGGGAATGTCACACTCCGACGCATCGGTCCACCATAAAAATCCATTCCTCGCGGGCGCTCATCGGCCTGGCGCCGGCGGTTCGGTCAATAGGTTCGCGCGTTTCAGGTCCCTGACCAGTCGGGAAAAGGGATCTTTCAGCAGGACCGCCCGCTTGCTTCCCTTCTCGCGGCCTGCCGATCGATATCGATAAAGCACTCTTACGGATGCTCGATCGTAGATCAGCAACACGGCCTGGACCAGTTGTTCGGAGAAGGTAATCGTGGGCGTTCCCTCGCGGAGGGGATTGCCCGACTCTCGCGTGAGAAGCTCGGCTTCGGTGAAATACACTCTGATGGCGGCGTCAGCCGTTGGACATTGGTCTGAAAATTTCCAGGGGATCTCGCTCAGTAGTTGGCGTGGTTGGTTCTCCTTCGCCACAAACTCGGTGATGGCGAGGGCGTCCGCCTTCTCCAGGTAACTCGTATCCACGCACGCAGTTCTTACCCGGCAGAGGGCTTCTCGATCAAACACTTCGCCGCAGCCTTTCTTGTCCTGTGCCGAGCCGGAAACAAAAGGCAGGAGAAACAGGAAGGAGAACAGTAGGCAGCGGGAACGACGAGTGCCGCTCCGCGGCCGTCGGGCCGGCCAGTGCTGAGAGCGTGGGAGAATTGCAGGGGATTTCACTACGGCCTCACCCCCTCTACGTTCGCGTTGCTTGTCCGACATAGTAGAGAAAGGAGAGGAAAGAGTTCAAGGGAAAGAATTCTCCAATCTGAACCGGCACGCTGAATACGCATTTTCGACCCTGCGTTCGGCCTCTTTTCTTGAATTTATTTTCTCCTTGACGCCTTAGGGGGGATCACGCCACCCTCCTAATCATCTTAGGAGGGTGGATGGACATCCTCAATCGGCTTTTCCCTCGCAGGGATGCTCGTGGGAATTCTGGCGAGCCGGGTGCTGGCCTTCATCGTGTACCAGGCAACTCCCCGCGATCCATTGGTATTGGGTGGTGTCGTGCTAGCGATGTCGTTGCTGGGGCTGCTGGCCACGTGGTTCCCGCGCAACGCGCGCTGTCGATTGATCCTGCGAGATTACTGCGCGAGGAATGAGCGCTTGCCCGCGCCGGCTGCCGGCGATAGTCGACGCGCTAGCTGCCGGCCGCTTCGCCGCCATGGCCCCGGTCGCCGGTTATCTTCTTGGTGACGAGCATGATCAACGAGCCGATCGCCCAAAGGATGAGCGGCAGAATAACCATGACCACCACGTGGGAGGCGGCGTGACCCCAGGTTTTGCCATCGGCCTTGCCGGGCGAATATTCGGGGGCACTAAAGATATTGTCCTTGTTGGTTAAAATCGCGATCACGATTCCGGCGATAATGATGCAGTTGCCCACGATCACCGGCAGAGCCAACACGGGCAGCAGTTGTTTGTAGCTCCCAAAGCCACTCGTGTGCACTCTCACCGAGTAGTAGAGCAACCCCAGCAGAAACATCACGGTCAGGCTGAGAAATTTCGCCGTCGAGTT
This sequence comes from uncultured Acidobacteriota bacterium, assembly GCA_963808085.1. Classification (GTDB taxonomy): domain Bacteria; phylum Acidobacteriota; class Terriglobia; order UBA7540; family UBA7540; genus Bog-366. The sequence continues at coordinate 56,909 of CAWEFC010000016.1, read as the reverse complement.
GGGCACGCCCAGTAACGAAAGGGTGAGCCTGGCAACGCCCACGACCAAAACTAAAATCAGGAATACTCCTTCGAATCTCACGTAATCGGATAAGCTCTTCCCGAAGATATTCATCGTGGCCTCTCCTTTTGCAGGTTTTCCCGACGGCTGCCCATGGCTCGACCTGCGGAGACGATAACTCCCCTCCTGCTATGAGTCAAACCTAAATGACGGAATAAAGGCGCTTGGACCGCGGGCATCCTGCCCGCTTCTGTCCCATCAGGTTCTCCTTTCACCCTTCAAACAAAGGTCAATCGAGCGCTGGGACAAAGGGCAAAAGCGGGCAGGATGCTCGCGCTCCCAAACCGCAGACACGTCTTGCCCGCCCCAGCCCGTGGTGGTAGAGTCCCCCGGAGCAATTGTGGGATCCCGAATCAATTTGTCATGGGGATGATGATGCGGCGGCAATTTCTGTTGAACACGGTTTGGGTGTCTCTAGCCTTGCAGGTTTTGGTTTCGGCATCGTTTCTCTATGCGCAAACAAGCAGCGACGTTTTCAACGTGAGAACTTACGGCGCCACGGGCAGGAAGGCAGACGTCGCCACCGAGGCCGTTCAGAAGGCCATCGACGCTTGCGCCAAGTCCGGTGGGGGCGAAGTCTACCTGCCGACCGGCGATTACACTGTGGGAACGGTGCACCTCCGCAGCCACGTCCGGCTATACCTGGAAGCGGGCGCCACGCTGTTCGGGTCGAAGTCGGAGTCTGATTTCTCCACGGACGCGCTGCTGCTCGGCGAAGATCTCGAAAACATTTCCATCGAAGGCCGCGGCACCATCAACGGGCTAGCCGAATACGACTGGCGGATGAACGTTATTGATGACGGGTACATCCGGGACAATCAGCGCGCGGCGGAGGCGGCAGGCGTCCCGCTGATGCGCTCCTTTCCCAAGGGGATGGGTCAACGCAAGATCTATCCTCACATGATCAAGCTGCTCCGCTGCAAAGACATCCGCATCGCGGGAATCTCCATCATCGACTCGCCGAGCTGGACCATCTATCCCTACGACTGTGAGCGGCTGAGAATTGACGGCATCTATATCCATACGAGTCAAAAGTACGGCGTGTGGGCGGATGGCATCGATCCGGACAGTTGCCGGGACGTGATTATCGCCAACAGCACCATCGAGACCGGCGACGACGCCATCGTGTTCTATTCTTCCAGCGCATCGGGCGGGCCGCCGAAGGCGTGCGAGAACATCACCATCACCAACTGCCGCCTTTCTTCCTCGTCGAGCGCAATTAAGTTTTGCGACGGCAATTCCGTCGCCGTCCGCAACGTGACCATCGACAACTGCGTCATCACCCACTCCAATCGCGGCATCGCTTTCATGGTTTACGACGGCGGGGTGATAGAAAACGTGGTGATCTCCAATATTGTGATCAACACCCAGCGCTTCGACTGGTTCTGGTGGGGGAATGGCGACCCCATCTATTTCACGGTGCAGAGACGCAGCGAAAGCCTGGGCCTACCGCTGAAGCCTGATGAGCCGCCGGCCGGCGCCATTCGCCACGTGATCGTGCGCAACATCATTGCTCACGGCCAAGGCTCCTGCCTGATTCTGGGGCACCCGGACAGTTGGCTCAACGATGTAAGCCTGGAGAACATCAAACTGTTTATGGCCACAGACCCCTCCGCGGCATACGACCGGTCAGTTCATGCGATGTATTTCCAATACGCCAAAAACCTTAAGGTTAGAGACGTCCAGGTAGATTGGGAGAAGCCCGATTCGGCGAAATGGCAAAGCGCATTGTACTTCCAGGATGTCCTGGGGTTGAGGCTGGAAGGGTTCTCGGGCGCCCCGGCCAAGGCGGATTCCGATTACCCCGCGGTGGTTTTGGATCAAGTGAACGGCGCGAACGTCATCGACTCGACGGCCGTGCCGGGAACGAAAGTCTTCCTCGAGGTTAAGGGCGCGAAGAGCCGGAATATTCACCTCAATGGCAATTCCTTGCAGGCGGCCCGCGTCCCTTGGCGAGCAGATAAGGATGTTCAGCCTGGAACGGTCAAGGAGACGGATGATTTCTAATTTGTAAAGACGGCGTTTTGGGCGTCGAGCCATTCACCGCGCCGTGGCAAGAGGTCATTTTCTATTCGTGGGGAGGAAGTTGTAATGGCAACCTTAGGGTTAATCGAATATCAAGACGCCAGCCCGGAAGTTCGCGCCGTTTATGATGACATCATGACGACGAGGAAAACGGACCGCATCAACAATTTCTGGAAAGCGATTGCCCACGATCCCGCCACGTTGCGCCGCACCTGGGACAGCGTGAAACAGATTATGGCTGCGGGCACATTGGACCCGCTCACCAAGGAGATGATTTACGTGGCCGTGAGCGCCAGCAATCAGTGCGGGTACTGCATCGCCTCGCACACCGCAGCCTCCCGCAAAGCTGGCATGACCGATTCCATGTTTGCAGAGCTCATGGCCGTGGTGGGGATGGCCAACGAGACCAACCGCCTGGCTAGTGGCTATCAGGTGGAAATTGACGAGCAGTTCAAGACCTAGCCCTGGGGCAGAAAGTCTTCGTCGGATGGACTGCCCCCTGGTTCGCCACCGTAGTGCCGCAGGACAGCGGTCTCCCGGAGATTCAGAATTACCTCCCAACGGCGAATTTGTTGGAGCACTTCTCGTTGAATCTTGGTATAAATGGGTACGAATGTAACGGGGCTGCAGGCTCATTTGTTGTAATTAACCATTCAACTACGGCAGGGTTGATCCGCTCCCCGAACGATTTCCGGGACGACGAAAGGCTCGTCATGAAACACGTCACGACCAAAAACAAACGCGATCGGATGATGATCGAAGCGTTGATTTTCAAATATGGCCAGCTCTCGCGGTCGGAAATCCACGAATTGACCCACGTGCAACGAAGTGAGATTTCCCGGCTGGTCCGCGAGCTGCTCGAAGAGGGCCGCCTGGTGTCGGCCGGGCGCGCGAACAATCCCATGGGCCGAAAGCAGGTTTTGCTTCGGCTGAACGAGGATCGTCGCTTCGTTCTCGCGGTGGGGTTCGACGATGAATACGCCCTGGCGGCCATTCTAGATCTTCATCTGGTGATGCATTCGAGCGTGCGTGAGCCCGCCGTCCTCGATCAAGGAAAGGAGGGCCTCGCGCGCCAACTTCTCGCCCTCGGTCACCAGGCCCACGCGAAGGCAGGGGTTGACCCCAAATTGTTGGTGGGTGCCGGCGTGGCCGGATCGGGCCTGGTCAATAGCCGCGAGGGAATTATGGTGATGTCGTCAACCTTGGAGTTCTGCCAGGATTTTCACCTCTTGGAGATTTTTGAAAAAGAGTTTGGCATTCCCGCCGCGATTGAAAACATCACCCGCGCGAAGACTGTGGCGGAGCGCGGAATGGGCACCGGTGAGTTGGCCCAGGATATGATCTATGTGGAATACGGGCGAACGGGCATCGGAGCAGGAATCGTAATCGACGGCAAACTTTTCTACGGTGCAGGATATGTCGCGGGCGAGTTTGGGCATACGCATATGGTCGAAGATGGCCCCGCCTGCAAATGCGGAAGTTTCGGCTGTCTGGAAGCCATTGCCGGCGCCTCGGCGCTGCAATCGCGCCTGCGCAAAGCCGTCGCCGAGGGAGGGGTTTCCTCTGCCCTCGCCCTGGTGGAGGGCGACCCTGGCAAGATTACCGGTTGGACCGTCCTCGAAGCGGCGGGCCAGGGGGATAAAATCTGTGCGGCGATTGTGGAGCAGGCGGCCAATTACTTGGGCGTGGGGCTGGCCAATCTGGTGAACCTCTTCAACCCCGCCGTCATCGTCGTGGATAAACGCCTGAGTTTGGCGGGGCCGGGCTTGCTGGATCAACTCGTGCGGGTCATCAAACGCAAGGCACTCCACCACTCGGCGAAAGGGTTGTCGGTGCGATTTGGCAGCTTGGGGACCGAAGCCAGCCTCTTAGGCGCCGGCCGCGTGGCGCTGGAGAATTACTTTGAAATTCCGGCCCTCAAGCTTCCGCGCTTCATGCTCGAGACGGTCAAATTCCCGCCCCGCAAGACCCCCGATACGCGAACGGCAGCCTGAGTGCTTAAGGCTGCGGTCAGTAGGCGTCCCGGATATCGAGCGAGTGGGTACCGTCGTCAGGAAACGGCGGCAATCCACCGTAATGTTGTCCCCTGCTGTTTTAATGCAGCTTCTCACCAAAGTGGCGCCAATGGTGCTCGATGGCTTCCAAGGTGCGGCCCTTGGTCTCCGGAACAAAGACGTAGCAAAAGACGAACGCCACGACGCAGAGGCAAGCGTATAACCAGAATGTCTTCGCCGGCCCTGCGTGGTTTAGGAGCGACAAGAATGTTCCCGCCACCACCCAGTTCGCTCCCCAAACCGAAAGTCCCGCGAGCGACATGGCTTTGCCACGGATTTTGGTCGGGTAAATCTCCGAGATCAGCAGCCACATGACCGGGCCCAAGCCGATACCGAAGAAAGCAATGTAGGCGACGACTTCGGAAAACACCACCATGCTCCCCGACTTCTGATAGAACGCCGCGCCGATCAGCGCCAGAGATACACCCATTCCTGCCGTGCTCAGAAGGAGCAGAAACCGCCGGCCGAGTCGGTCAACGAGCGCAATTGAAACCACCGTGATCGAGATGTTGGCCACCCCAATAATGGCCGCGGCAAGGATGGCAGCCTTCGCCGAGGAATAGCCCGACATCCGCAGAATGACCGGCGAATAGTAAATGATCGTGTTAATACCGGTGATCTGTTGGAAGATGGCAAGCCCCACTCCTACCAGCACTGCCACTCGGAATCCCGGCTGGAAGAGGATGCCGAACCCCTCCTGCTCCTCTTTTAAGGCGCTTTCTACCTCCGCCAATTCCGCCTCGGCTTCATCGCCGCGGCCGAGGCGGCGGAAATTCTCGAGGGCCCGATCGCGAAATCCTTTGCGCGCTAACCATCGTGGACTCTCCGGCAAAAAGATCATGCCGATCAGTAAAACTGCGGCGGGGAACACCGCGCTCGCGAACATCCAACGCCAACTCTCGGAAGACGCAAAGGCGTAATCCACGAAATAAGCCACGCCGATCCCCACGGTGATCGCGAGCTGATTAAGCGAAACGAGCGCGCCGCGAATCCTCGCCGGCGACATCTCCGCGATGTAGAGCGGCACTGCCAGCGATGCTATGCCAATGCACGCGCCCACGAAGAAGCGCGCCACGGAGAACGAGACTAATCCTTTGGCAAGCCCGCTCAGGATTGAAAACAGGCCGAATCCCAACGCCGTCACCAGGAGCATCCAGCGGCGTCCCCAGCGATCGGTACAGTAGCCCGCTAAGGCTGCCCCCACGAGCGCCCCCGCCAGCGCGATCCCAACAGCGAATTCCAGTTGTACGTCGGAAAGGTGAAAATCCTTTTGCAGAAAAAGCATCGCGCCGGAAATCACGCTGGTGTCATACCCAAACAGCAACCCTCCGAGCGCAGCAACCACTGCGGTGAGCACGACGGTTGCGCGACTGGAAGCAGAGCCTGGGGCGGGTAAAGAGGTTGCTCCAGCATCTGACGGTGAATGTTGTTCCATATAATCCTTTCGCTGCCTAGCGCCGGGTGAATTCCCCCGCGCTTCCAACCGACCGAAGCAGTGTACTGGAAAAACGCCTCGATCGTCGCCCGGATATGCGGCGGGGCGGAGGTGCCGCGCGTTTTCCTCACTCTGGTTGTTTTTTCATACTACAATAAGCGTCTGTAGGGAACTTACCGGCCGCCTAACCCCGTAGGCGTTTTTATGGCTTGCGGCCCGCGCAAAGCCGTTTGGGGTAAAGACCGCATCATACGTTTAGACCTAAAACGCTTGAGCACTCGATGGGAGATCAGAAATATGCGCAAACAAGCCACGCTGTGCCTCATGATGACTCTGGCGGTTTCGCTGACCGCGCGCGCTAGTTCAAACCGCGAAGACGACATCCACCGCGTCGAGGATTCGGCCCAGATCTTCCAGGAAATCTTGGGGGCCCCAGACAAGGCCATCCCCCAGGACTTGCTGGCATCGGCGGAATGCATCGCCATCATCCCCGCAGAATTGAGGTTTGCCTTCTTCGTCGGCGGAAACTACGGAAAAGGTTTGGTGACCTGCCGTGCGGCCAAAAGCTGGAGTGCGCCATTGTTCATCACGGTGGGCGGCGGGAGTCTCGGTTTTCAGTTTGGCGGCTCCTCGACGGATTACATCCTGGTGTTTCGCGGGCGCAGGGGATTGCAGAAGCTGTTGGGCGACAAGTTTAAGATCGGCGGTGACGTTTCCGCCGCGGCTGGCCCGGTGGGAAGAAGTGCAGCGGCGGGTACGGACATTGCGCTGCACGCCGAAATCCTCACCTATTCGCGCAGCCGGGGGGCTTTTGCCGGGATCAGCCTCAGTGGCGCCGTCGTGCAATCCGATGATAGCGGCAACCAGGCCTTTTACGGCTCCAGCGCCAACAAGGAAAACATCCTCGACGGAAAGGTGGCCGCTCCGCCGGAGGCCAACGTATTGATGGTGGCGGTCAGCAAGGCGACGCGCACGCCGGTACCCAACAGCGCGCCCCCCGTGGCCAGCACCAACAAACCGTTGTAAGAGGAGCAGCATCACTTTAATCCCTCGATGATGCGCCGGAAAGCCACCATTCCCGGATCGTCCTTGCCAACACTCTTTTCGCCAAAAATTCGTGCGCGCCCTTGGCGTGCCGGTTGATCGCGGAAGCGATCGAGGCAGTCGCCGACAGCCTGGTCGGCCGCCGCAATCATCGCCGCAGGATCGTCGATCCCTGCCGTGGCAGCGCGCGCCGACTCGAGCGCATCGAGCACGGTCTTCTCTCCCAATTTCCCCCCGCTACGATTCGTCATCGCCTGCAAGGCGTTCGCGAGGATCGAGGACACTTCCGACCACGGGATCTCCGTCCGGCCCTTGGTGGACTTTGCCGCGCTCATCAATCCCGTGGCCAGCAGAGTGCCGTAGGTCGAGCCCGAAAGTTTGGTGAAAGCCTGGGCACACTTCAGCAGCGCCATGCCTACGTCGTCGGGAAGGTTGGGGAGTTCAGATGCCACAGCTCGGGTGCCGCGCACCATGGTGACTCCCAAGTCTCCGTCTCCCAGTTGCGCATCGAGCGCATTAAGCTCATCCGAGCACGATTCCATTTTGGCGGCGACGCGGGTGAGAGCCCCGCGCAAAACGTGAGTATTGAAAGAGTTTGGCATCATGAATCCTCTCTCGTAGCGGTGCCTCTACGGGACGTCGCAGCTCACTATCGCGATTATCCAAGCCTCCGTCAAGGGTCGAGGCAGCCTCTGCATCATCGCGGGAGCCCGTCTTTGCGCGGGACGAGGTGGGGATTGGTATACAGCAACAGTTTCAGTTGCGCTTCCGTCACGCGTTCGGAAGAAGGGTCGACGAGAAGCTTCTGGCGCAGGCGGTCGGTCATTTCCTGCCTGGCCTGCAACTGGTTGACGAACGACGAGGGGCTGCCCAATTCGCCCGCGCGTGCCCGGAGCTTTTCCAGCAGCGTCTGTTCGGTAAGTCCGCCATCGTTCGCAGCGTCCCGTGCGCTTTTTTCTCGTGCGGCGAGTTCCGCAGGTGACGCATCACGGACGGAAGCGGCGGCGATGGCTTTCAGCCGGGCAACAAGGGGCACGGCCGCGGCCGGCGCTCGGCCCGTCGTGTAATAGGTCTGAAGGGCCTGGGCCTGCCCATAGGGCAAACAATGGGCGTCCGTGATTTCATAGTCGAGCGCGCGCAATTGCTCGCGGTCGAGTTGGCGAAAGTTCTCGACGCCCATAGTCTTGATGCGCGCTTTGAGAGCATCGAGGCCTTCTTCGGTGGCGTAAACGATGCTTTGAAAGCGCTGGTCGCTCTCCGGTGGGGTCTTAGCGTGCGAGGGGCCAGTGAGAAAGCTCCAGGTGGCGCGAACCGCGGCGGCCTTTTCGGCTAGCGTGAGATCGGCTCCGCTTCGTATTCCCTCCATCACGCCGCCGATATCGGCGAACATTTCCGTGCGGTTCTGCTTGACCGCCCCCTCGAGGCCGTCGCCGAAATCGCGAATGTAGCGGATGTCGAGACAATGCCAGACTTCATGAGCATTCACGAAGTCCGCGAATTCTCCCGTCGACATGTTGATCCCAACGGTTTTGTGGGCGGTTTCACCCGCCCGAAAACTAGCGGCATAAAAACTGTCGAAGCTGGTGCCGGGATATTCCGGGACAACCAGGCAGCTTCCCGTGCCGTCTTTCGCCGAGACAATGCCCTCGGCGTCCAGGCTGTTCATCGCCTTAGCAAGCAGGGCGAGCGTTGGCGCGTTATAGCTACGGCCGGTCTTAGCCGTCAGGTAGTCGCCGATGGCCCGATCCACCGTTGCCGGGCCCTCAGGCATGCCGTACCAACTGGCGACTTTGTCGTAATCAACGTAAACGATGGGAGAAACGCCGGAGGGCAAATTCTTGTTGAAATTGGCCTCCAAGCCGTTCAGGCGCGCGGAGGCGGCGGTGTTGTAACTCCGCATGACGGTCACGAGGGTAGCTGCGGTATCCGCCGGCGGCGTCCCCGCACCGGCAGCGGCCCTTCTCCCCGAGCAGCCAACAACTCCGAGCACCAGGCTTGCGAGTGTGGCCAGGAGGATGATGCGTGCCTTGATCATTCCATCACATTCTCAAAAAGGGGCGGGCCTGCGTGGCGCGCTGCCGCCAGTCATGATGCCGCGCCCAATGAATCTCAAAGAGCTGGAAACGAAGAATACTTCGGCTGTTCCGCCCGGTCAACCCGCCTGCGCGGCAACGGTCTGAGGCGTGGATTGGCCACGCAGTTAAGAGCCCCTATCTTGAATTACCTTCCCGGACTTGATACTTTACCTCTTTCAATATCATCGAAAGGATGGACTATGAAACGTTCAATCATAATTCTAGTTTGTAGTTTTGTTTCGGCCGCGATCCTGCTAGGTCAGGATTCGCCGCAGACTCCGACGGCACCCACAACAACTCAGAAGACTTCGTCGACTACGGCGAAGACCAGCACTGCCAAAACCGGTACCGCCAAAACCACCGCCACCACCAAGATCTCAACAACTACTGCAAAGACGGGTACGACCAAAACTGCGACCACGGCCAAGCCCGCATCGTCCACGTCCAAACCGGCAACCGCCAAGACCACTTCCCCGGCGGTAGCCAAGACAGCAGCGCCCCATAGCGCTACGACCAAGGCGCCCGCGGCGGCAGGGGCCAAACCAGCAGTTGCCAGGACTTCCGCGGCCGCGCAATGGACTACCACGGGTTCAGGCCTGAAGTATCAGGACGTGGTGGTGGGCAAGGGGCCGCTGCCCAAGCCCGGCGACGATGTGCTGGTCAACTACACGGGGCGATTTCCCGACGGCAAGGTTTTCGACAGTTCTCTCGCACCGGGCCGGACTCCCTTCGAGCTCCATCTGGGCCACGGCGAAGTCATCAAGGGCTGGGACGAAGGCCTTGCTACCATGCACGTGGGCGGAAAGCGCAAGCTGATTATCCCTCCTGCTCTTGCCTACGGGGAGCGCGGATACCCCGGCGCCATTCCGCCTAACGCCACCCTCACGTTTGACGTCGAGCTCATTAAGATCAAGTAGAGTCGCCTTCTTCGGCCCGAAGGGTGATGATGGAGATAAAATTCGCGCGCAGTGAGTCCGTCGCCGACGTGATCATGCATTTGATCCACGAGGCTTCCACTTCCATTGACGGGGCGCTTTATCGTTTTAATCATCCCGGCCTCGCGCAAGCACTGGAAGAGACAGCGCAACGCGGCGTGCACGTCCGGCTCCTGGTGGATGGGAACAAATACAAGGAAAGCCGCACGACGCAGGAACTCCTGACGGGCGCCATCATTCCATTTCGCCTGGCCTTTGGGCGGCAGGGACGCGGTTCCAAGATGCACCACAAGTTCGTCATCCTGGATCAGCAGACGGTGCTCACGGGAAGTTACAATTGGACACACGAATCGGAAGAGGAGAACCACGAGAATCTCCTGATCCTTCGGGACCCGCTCGCCGTAGAGGCGTATACCCATGAGTTTGAGGCGTTGTGGGCGGAGGCGGACCATGATGATTCGTAATAACAGTTCGGGAAGCAACCTATGACCAACAAAGAAATCAACTCAAATCGGTCAGGCACGCCTGCGGAATATGAACTCTACATCATGCGGCACGGCCTTGCCGCGGTGCGCAGCGTCACGACGGTAATGGAGGATGCCAAGCGGCCGCTAACCCCCGAAGGCAAGCAGAAGATGCGCGAGATCGCCTCGGGCCTGGTGCGTGCAGGATTGGACGCGGATTGGATTGTCGCCAGCCCGCTGGTGCGCGCCGTGGAAACTGCGGAGATTGTGGCGGACGCGCAAGAGTCCAAGCCTCCCCTGGACCTCTGCGATGTGCTGCGTCCCGGCGGCGATCCGGAAGCGCTGGTCACCTTTCTCGCCAAGCGCTCGAACCGCCGGCGCGTGCTGGTGGTGGGGCACGAGCCGGATTTGGGTCAACTGGCTGCTAGGCTGATCGGCGCAGGCCGCAATGCCAACATGCCGTTCAAGAAAGGCGGCTGCTGCTTGATTGTCTTCACCACTTTTCCCCCGAAATCACCGGGCAGGTTGGTGTGGTGGCTGCCCCCCCGTGTCATGAGGAAATTGGCGTAGGGGCGATTGGGTTCTATTCGAGGCTCTTCTTTGCCATTGAATCGCGCTCTGTGCGAGATGGCACCTCGGCAGTCAGACGCTGCCAGTCCGGGAGTTTGTGGGGCCCTTCGCACTCCATCCCCACAGTTCCCAGGCATCAAGACAGATTTGGGTCACCAGTCTGCCGACGGCGTCGAGATCCACGCACTCGGGCAAGGGTGAGTTTTCCGCGGCAGCGTCGAGATCCGCAAACAGACGATTGGCTTCTGCGACAACCCGGCCCTGCGACCATTCGCCGCGCCTGACTGCGACCAACTTGCTCCGTTCGGGTTCGGGACGAGGTAGCGTCACCCAGCCGCTGCTCACAAACTCGATGCCTTCGTGCAGAAGACGGAGGACGTGCATCGCGGCTTTCACATCAAAGCCATATTGCTGTTCCAGCTCCGGCCTCTGGCCATGTTTCCCGCGGCCGCGGTCGCCCATCATCCGGCGAAGCTGGGCATCCGCATAACCCTTGTACTTGTGCGCGTGGGCTTTGGCCAGAAACAAGTCTCGCGAAGCGATCACTGCCCTCCAGAAATCTTCCTGACTGTCGGCGGGCGTGAAGAGCATGTGCAGGATCGTGGGATTGCCGGCTGCGGCCAGTCGCGCGAATCTTCGTAGCGAGTAGCAAATGACATCAACATCTCCCGCCTTATTGCGCACATTGTCGGGCGCGGTGGACGTCACGAAATGCGGGAACCCTTCCCAGAAACAACTTTCCGGGGTTTCGATATAGATACCGTAAATGTCGTGGTCGTCCTTGCCTTCGAGCTTCACGCCATGAAGCTGCGAGCCCCCCACTAGGGCGTGGATCAGGCGGCCGCGTTCGCGCGGGAAACCGTGCGCGATGATTTCATCCATCACAGCGGTCGAGGAGAAAGGTTTAGGGGAGCTCATAGGTAGCGCGGACAGCACCGCGTGCGGCAACGGCAAGGCCCCCAATCAAGGCATAAGGGATTTCCAGCCTATCGAGCGACGCGACGACCTTTCGTAATGCTTCGTGGAGCATCGGCTTCTCGAACTTTAGCGGCCAGCATTAGGCAGAAGTCGGAAAGATCCAGAGCCGCCTGCAAGCGTTGGGTGGGAGTGAGCTTCGCGAGCGCGGCGGCATCTTGCCGCCTGAGCTGCTCGCGAATCGCCGAGTGCTTCACCTTTTTACGCCGTTTTCGTATCGCTTCCATGGCTGCTTGGCCTATCTTAAACTCGAAATGTCCCAGCACCAAAAGTAAAAAGCTCATGCACAAGGCACGCCTGCGCGGCTTGCTGCCGGCCACCGGCGACATACCGACCCATCGGTTTCTATGGCGAGTGGAAGCCGGGTAAAGCTCATGCCGCCTTATGGAGAAATATGTCCATCGTCACCCGATTAGCAACTTCAGGCCTTCTCGCAACGTTTCAAGAGGAACTTTCATCGAGAAATCGAGAATCTCCTTCGCGGTAAGCTCGTCGCCTTCTTGCCAGTGATCACCCTGCAAGCGTTCCAACAACATGCGGAGGCCGGAGGGGTCTTTGCGATGTGCCAATCCCCAGACGGCTTCCGAACGCGCCGGCTCGAAGGAATGCGTGAGGCGATCGCGGAGTGCCGCGCGAATCTCAGGTGAGTCTTCAGTGCACAGCGAGCCGAGCCCAAAGGTGGCCCAGTCTCGCACGTCCTCGTCAGGGTCGGCCATCAGTTCGATGAGTGTCAGGATATGTTCAGGACCTGTACCGTTCACGGCGCCGTTGGCGAAGGCATGCCGCACACCGGGCTCGGGATGGTGCTTGAGCGGCAACAGCGCCGCAACTGCATCGCTGGTTCCAAGATGCGCCAGTGCCCAAGCGGCGGAGTGGACCACCATCAGCTCGGGATCTTCCAAAGGCCTTATCGCCATCGATACGCGCTGCTGAAGATAGGGACACTGTGGCGTCTCTTTTCCTGCGCCCAGTTGGGCCAACACGTCAAGACCGCGGGCGCGTGCTTTCGGGTCCTTCGACATGCAGTATTCAGAAGCGAATTCAAAGACTTCTTGCGTCCCGCGAAGCCGAAGCGCAGCGACTGCCCGCCACGGGGCGTCATCGTCGTAATCGCCCTCAAGCGCAGCCGCAAAAAGTTCAGCCACGCTTCTCGGATCATCACTGGCAAGAGCTGTCATGGCATCACCAAAGCAAAAGGGGCGCACCGTGTGCGCCCCTCGTTCTTGCTGTCGACTGTCAACTGTAGACTGTCGACTTCTTTAAATTAATCCCGGCGACGACCGACTCTCCCACGCAGTCGCCCGCGCAGTACCATGGGCCCTGGAGGGCTTAACTTCCGTGTTCGGGATGGGAACGGGTGTGACCCCTCCGGTATGATCGCCGGAAAACCGGAAAAGCAGTCAATAGTTGATAGTCAAGAGTCGATAGTCAAAATGACATACATTCGACTCTCAACGATTGACTATGAACTGTCAACTGCTTCTGAATAGTGTGGCGTCTCTTGTAGGTGAGCGGTGGCAAGGCCACCGCTTGGAAAAGGCGAACTATCAACTATCAACTGTTGACTATCAACTGCCTTGCTGCACTGAGCAGATTTATGGTCAAGCCGAACGGGCGATTAGGACTGGTCAGCTAAACGCATTACTGCGCTTACACACCCAGCCTATAAACGTCGTAGTCTTCGACGGCCCTTCAAAGGGATTGCGTTCGTGTAGCACGCGAACGCGCGCCCTTGGGAGATCGAATCTTGGGGCGTGCTTCCCGCTTAGATGCTTTCAGCGGTTATCACTTCCAGACTTCGCTACCCAGCCGTGCCACTGGCGTGACAGCTGGTACACAAGAGGTCTGTTCATCCCGGTCCTCTCGTACTAAGGACAACCCCCCTCAAATCTCCTACGCCCACACCAGATAGGGACCGAACTGTCTCGCGACGTTCTGAACCCAGCTCACGTACCGCTTTAATGGGCGAACAGCCCAACCCTTGGAACCTTCTACAGCTCCAGGATGCGATGAGCCGACATCGAGGTGCCAAACCGCTGCGTCGATGTGAACTCTTGGCAGCGATCAGCCTGTTATCCCCGGCGTACCTTTTATCCGTTGAGCGATGGCCCTTCCATACAGAACCACCGGATCACTAGGTCCGACTTTCGTCTCTGCTTGACTTGTTGGTCTCGCAGTCAGGCTAGCTTATGCCCTTGCACTCGACGGCTGATTTCCAAACAGCCTGAGCTAACCATGGAGCGCCTCCGTTACAATTTAGGAGGCGACCGCCCCAGTCAAACTACCCGCCTAGCCATGTTCCTGACCCGGATTACGGGTCGAGGTTAGAACCACAGAATCATCAGGGTGGTATCTCACCGTTGGCTCCCCCTGCCCCGAAAAGCAAGGTTCAAAGCCTCCCACCTATCCTGCGCAGACAAACCCATAGTTCAAGGCTAGGGTGTAGTAAAGGTGCACGGGGTCTTTCCGTCTAGGTGCGGGAAACCGGCATCTTCACCGGTACTACAAGTTCGCTGAGTCACTCGCCACGACAGTCGCTCTATCGTTACGCCATTCGTGCAGGTCGGAACTTGCCCGACAAGGAATTTCGCTACCTTAGGACCGTTATAGTTACGGCCGCCGTTCACCGGGGCTTCAGATCGAAGCTGCCAGGGATTGCTCCCCATGACCTCTCCCTTTAACCTTCCGGCACCGGGCAGGCGTCAGCCCCTATACGTCGTATTCGACTTAGCAGAGACCTGTGTTTTTGTTAAACAGTCGCAGAGCGCGATTCACTGCGGCCCCCTCGGGCTATGAACCCTAGCGGGGCACTCCTTCTCCCGAAGTTACGGAGTTAATTTGCCTAGTTCCTTAGCAAGTGTTCTCTCAAGCGCCTTTGGATATTCACCTCGTCTACCTGTGTCGGTTTGTGGTACGGTTGCGACCAGAACTGCTTAGCGGATTTTCTTGGCAGCGTGATATCGCGGACTTTACCGGGTCTAAGACCTGTCGGCTCACACCTCAGAGTGGCTTTAAACCGACCCGGTGGATTTGCCTGCCGGATCCTCCTCGGAGCGCGCATCGCCATCCATCAGACGACTCCGCTAACCTCCTGCGTCCCCGCATCGTCATAACGTTCCAATCGCAGTGCCGGAATATTAACCGGCTGTCCATCAGCTACGCCTTTCGGCCTCGCCTTAGGGACCGACTAACCCTGAGCGGATTAACCTTTCTCAGGAAACCTTAGACTTTCGGCGCGGAGGGTTCCCACCTCCGTTATCGCTACTTATGCCGGCAGGGTCACTTGAATACGGTCCACGAGCCCTCACGGTCCCGCTTCAAACTGTATTCAACGCTCCTCTACCAGATGCAGACCCCGACGGACCTGCAAATCCGCAGCCTCGGTAAATGGCTTGAGCCCCGTTACATTATCGGCGCAAAGGCGCTCGACCAGTGAGCTGTTACGCTTTCTTTAAAGGATGGCTGCTTCTAAGCCAACCTCCTGGCTGTCTGAGCGACTTCACTTCCTTTCCCACTTAGCCATTGCTTCGGGACCTTAGCTGGCGGTCTGGGCTATTTCCCTCTCGACAACGAAGCTTAGCCCCCGCTGTCTGACTCCCGGACTGTGCTTCGCGGCATTCAGAGTTTCGTTGGATTCGGTATCCGTTAACGGACCCTAGTCCATCGAGTACTTTACCACCGCGAGCAATCATCCGAGGCTAGCCCTAAAGCTATTTCGAGGAGAACGAGCTATCACGGAATTTGATTGGCCTTTCACTCCTACCCTCAGTTCATCAGAGCTGTTTTCAACCAACACCTGTTCGGGCCTCCGGCCGTTGTTACACGGCTTTCACCCTGACCAAGGGTAGATCATCCCGCTTCGCGTCTATTGCCCGCCACTGAACGCCCTATTCAGACTCGCTTTCGCTACGGCTCGCTCCCCCTTGCGGGATCATCGCTTAACCTTGCGACGGACAATAACTAGCCGGCTCATTATGCAATAGGCACGCCGTCAGGCTTGCCCGCCTTGCGGCGGACGTTGCCCTTCGACTGCTTGTAGGCATACGGTTTCAGGTACTTTTCACTCCCCTCGCCGGGGTTCTTTTCACCTTTCCCTCACGGTACTGGTTCACTATCGGTCGCTAGAACGTATTTAGCCTTACGGGATGGTCCCCGTGGATTCCCGCAGGGTTTCTCGTGCCCCGCGGTACTCAGGAACGCGCGTGAGAGTCCAGTCAGCTTTCGCCTACGTGGTTATCACACTCTATGACCGGCTTTTCCAAGCCGTTCGACTAGCCGCTGGATTGGTAACTCTCTGGTTCTACACCGACGCACGCCCTACAACCCCCAGCCCTCCTCTGAGACTCTCAAGTCTCAAATGTGAAATGACAAGCAAGAGCAAAGCCCCGTTGCTCGTCAATCATCACTCGTCACTCTTCAATGCTTTAGTGGAAGACTGGGTTTGGGCTCTTCCGCGTTCGCTCGCCGCTACTAGCGGAATCACTATTGTTTTCTCTTCCTCCAGGTACTGAGATGGTTCACTTCCCTGGGTTGGCTCGCACCCGCCTATGTATTCAGCGGGCCGTTACCGGGTTTTTCCCGGTAGGGTTTCCCCATTCGGACATCCTCGGATTAAAGGGTGCTTCCCCCTCCCCGAGGCTTTTCGCAGGTAGCCACGTCCTTCATCGCCGTCTAGCGCCAAGGCATCCACCGTACGCCCTTAGTAGCTTGACCATAATATCTGCTCAAAACATCAAGAACAGTTTACAGTTCTCAGTTTACAGTTCACAGCTAAAGACCAAGACATAGGCCCTCACTGTTTACTATTAACTGTCGACCGTTGACTGCCCTTCTCGCAGATTCGCCTTTCTTACACTGCCCGGATCCAATCCCGGACAGTTTGCAGCCACCAGCCTCACGCTTCCGGTCTTTGAAGAGAGCATTCGATTGCCCCCGCCCGAAAACCGATTACCGAGCACTGATAACTGCGACTACTAAGTAGACGCCACACTATTCAGTTTTCAAAGAGCACCGAGTGTCCAGAGCCGACTCGCGTCTCCCTGGACCTCTTCCTGCAACCTTGCTTCCGTCGTTCGACGGAGCCGCTGGGATGCTGGGCTTGATTCCTCCCGGATCACCGGGCGAGACCAACCTCAACAACCTAGCGAACATCCTCTCAACGGCACTCAAGAGCGCAGAACACACCTTGCGCGCCTTTGCGGCCGCCGAGTTCGACTGCTGTAAGCTTCGGGGATTGAAACAGGCGGGAGGGTTTCTTACCGGGGACCCACTTGCCTCAAGCCCTTATCCGAAAGCCTTTCGCGTATCGACCTCCGAGGAGTTTCAACCGAGTCGATGTGGAGCCCAAAAACTAGCTCGGCTGAAACCTAGAATCAACCGTGCTTCCTCTTGCTTCGTCCACCTTCGTACTGGCAATCAGAAATACTACTGTAACATTTTTGTAATTGCAAGGATTTTTTTTGGCACCCATAAATTATTCTCGCAGAGCCCTAGGATGCCACTTTTCCCAGCGGAAATCGCTTTCTGCCTGCGCAAAGAACAATCGATTGCATTATACAATACGGATTCTTTCGGCGGGAATATTCGTAACGATAGCTGGACAAGACCGCCTACTACGAATTCGCCGCGTCGATATGGCCAGTCGGCAATGACTGCAAAATCCGCACTTCGAATGTAAACTGAATGGCGAGGGTATCTTGCTCAATAGACAGGTACCACCAATTGCATTGATAACAGTTTTCGTGCTTGCACTTGCAGGCCTTTCTCCGGGTGCCCAAGATCCGAGCGCTCCAAAGAGCAAGGCCGAAAGTAGTGTGGTCGTCTGTAGGGTTATGGAAGCCTTCGAAGATAGCCGGTTGGGGGTGCGCGCCATTATCTTCCATCAGCGCGACAAGGCCGATGGGCCCCGGCTGGGATCGCTCCTATCGGCGCAATCGGGTAAAGAAATGGAGTTCGAAACAACCGGCGGCCACCGTTTTCGCGCCACCGTCTTTCGCGTTAGGAGCGCCTTCGGACGTGGACTGGTGCTAGTCCCGACGAACATGTTGAAACTCGATGAGCACGATGAATTCACATTGCACGTACCGCCGGGAAACTGAGGGCGGACCATCCGGCCGAGTTTTTTTATTTGCGGCCTAACATTTAGTGTGTGCCGAGACCTACTCTACTTAGCAAAAGTTTCTTGCACGCTCAGCGCCATTGGATTAAGAATCGAAGTGGCGTAATTCACTTGGCGTGGCAAGACCGCAAATAGAATTACCAATCATCAGGCCGCAGTCCGTCATCCAACAGAGGGGGGATTACGAATGATTGTGGGAGTTCCCAAAGAGGGCTTTCCCGGCGAACGCCGCGTGGCGCTGGTTCCGGTGGTTATACCCAATCTCACGAAGGCAGGTTTTCAAATACTGGTGGAAGCGGGCGCTGGAGTTGGCGCGGGATATACCGACGCCGACTATGTGGAGAAGGGCGCCAAACTCGTTGCATCGCGTCCAGAGGTTTTCCCGTCCGCCGATGTCATCGTGCAGGTTCTCAGTTACGGGTCCAACGATGCCACCGGCAAGGACGATCTTGGGCTTTATCGGCGGGATCAGGCAGTCATCGGCTTCCACCGCCCTTTTGGCTCGCTTGAATCGGCGCAGCAACTGGCCTCGACCGGCGTCACGTCCTTCTCGGTTGAATTGATGCCCCGCATTACGCGCGCGCAAAGCATGGACGCGCTCTCCTCCATGGCCACAATTTGCGGCTATAAGGCCGTACTGCTCGCTGCGGACCGTTTGCCGCGGATGTTCCCGATGCTCACCACGGCGGCGGGGACCATCACCCCGGCCCGCGTCTTTATCATTGGCGCGGGAGTGGCGGGATTACAGGCGATCTCGACAGCGCGGCGGCTGGGTGCGGTGGCCTCCGCTTACGATTTGCGCCCGGCAGCGAAGGAGCAAGTGCAGAGTCTCGGCGGCCGCTTTGTTGAGTTGCCGATCGAGGCGAAGGACGCGCAGGACGCGCGCGGCTATGCGAAGCAGCAGGATGAATCCTTCTTCCAACGGCAGCGTGAATTGCTGGCGCGGGTCGTGGCGGAAAGCGATGTGGTCATCACTGCCGCGGTGGTTCCCGGCAAGAAGCCTCCCGTGCTCATCACGCGCGAAATGGTGGAGAGCATGGCACCCGGTTCCGTCATTGTCGACTTGGCCTCGGAGCGCGGTGGTAATTGCGAGTTGACGAAAGCAGGCCAGCGCATTATCGAACATGGCGTGACCATCATTGGTTACGTCAACGTGGCGAGCACGGTGCCGTATCATGCGAGCCTGATGTATGCGAAAAATCTGACCGCCTTCCTGCTCCATTTGGGGAAGGAAGGCAAGCTGCGACTGAATCTTGACGACGAGATCACACGCGATACTTTATTCACGCGAAGCGGCGAGGTGGTGAACTCCCGCGTGAGGGAATTTTTCGCGCTGCCCGCACTCGCGGCGCAAAAAGCTTGAACATCGATTTTCCGATTTTGCGAATTTCAAGAAAATCGAAAGCTGGCGAATTTCACTGTGGATAAACCGCAAATAACCCACAAAGGGTGCAATGAATGAAGCAAGATTTTAATTTAAGTTATTGAATAAAAAACACTTACTATGTTTTCGGCATCTGACGGTGATTCCAGGGAGGAACTTGTGACCTTTGATCTTATCAATTGCCTGTATGTCTTTGTGCTGGCGGGATTTATCGGGTTTGAAGTGATCCGCCGCGTCTCCCCGCTGCTGCACACGCCGCTGATGTCGCTCACCAACGCCCTGGACGCCATTGTGGTGGTGGCGGCGATCATCATTGCCGGCCGGCATGACAGCACGCTTTCGACCGTTCTTGGCGCCGTGGCGGTGGCCGCGGCCTTCAGCAACATGATCGGCGGATTCCTGATTACCGACCGCATGTTGCGCATGTTCAAGCTCAGCCGGACAAAGAAACCATGAACCACCTCCTTCAGCAGCAGCTTATCGACGTGGCCTACATCGCTGCAGTAGCGCTCTTTGTGCTGGCGCTCAAGTGGCTCAGTTCGCCGGCTAGCGCCAAGCGCGGAGTGCTGGCGGGCGAGTTCGGCGCCGTCCTGGCCGTCACCGCCACCCTCTGCGACTACCAGATCATCGAATACAAGTGGATCATCGTAGCCCTGGCGGTGGGGGCGATTGTGGGCATTCCCCTGGGCCTCGTGCCCATGACCGCGGTGCCTCAGCGGACGGCCCTCAGCCACGCGTTTGGCGCGCTGGCAGCGGCGATGATCGGCATTGCCGAATATTATGTGCGCGTTCCCCACCTCACGAAATTCGAGATGGTAGAGATCGCCATGGAGGTGATCATTGGCTCGCTCACCTTCACCGGAAGCCTGATTGCCGCGGGGAAGTTGCAGGAAGTGTTGCCGCAGCGGCCGATTACCTACCGAGGCCAGAACATCGTCAGCCTTTCGGCGCTGGCGGCGGCGGTGGTCATCGCGCTGTGGCTGATGTTTCATCCCGAATCCTCGCGCCTGTTCCCCGCGATGGTGTTGGTGTCACTGGTTTTCGGCGTGATGCTGGTGACCCCGATCGGTGGCGCGGATATGCCCACGGTCATCTCGCTCTTGAATTCCTACGCCGGACTATCCGCGGCGCTGCTGGGCTTCGTGCTCAACAATAAAGTGTTGGTGGTGGCCGGAGCGCTCGACGGCTCGTCCGGTTTCATTCTGTCGGTCATCATGTGCAAGGCCATGAACCGCTCGTTCACCAACGTGATGTTTGGAGCCTTTGGGCAGGTGCAGGCTTCGGCGGCGGGGGCAAAGGAGGAGCGCACGGTCCGCAGCGCCACGGCGGAAGAGGCTGCGGCCATCCTCGGCGCCGCCAACACGGTAGCCATCGTGCCCGGCTATGGAATGGCGGTGGCGCAGGCTCAGCACAAGGTCCGCGAGCTTTTCGACACGCTCACGAAGAAGGGGATCGACGTCAAGTTCGGCATTCATCCCGTCGCCGGCCGCATGCCCGGCCACATGAACGTGCTGTTGGCGGAAGCCGACATTCCCTACGACCGCATGCTGGAGATGGACGCGATCAACCCGGATTTCCCCCAGACGGACGTGGTGCTGATCATTGGAGCGAACGACGTGACCAACCCCGCGGCCAAGACCGACCAGGGAAGCCCGATCTACGGCATGCCGATTCTGGAAGTCGATAAGGCCCGCACCGTGATGGTGATCAAGCGCAGCATGAACCCCGGCTTTGCCGGCATCGACAACCCGCTTTACTACGAAGATAAAACCCTGATGCTCTTCGGCGACGCCAAGGGATTCGTCGGCGACATCGTGCGAGAGCTGACCGGCGGCGGACATTAGGAATTGCCGATTGCCGATTTGCGATTGCCGATTTGCGAATTTGCGATTGCCGATTTGACAACCGCGTCGTCGCTTTCACTGCAATTGATGGCAATATCGCCGCCCCGCTTGGTAGCCCCAGGACATCACGAATTGCCGATTTTCGATAGGCGATTTTCGATTTTCTATTTCCGATTTGAGGGCGGTGCTTTCGTTTTCAACGACCTTGATGGCATGCCTGCGAAGCTTTAATAGGGGTAGGGAGAACGGATTGACTTCAGTCCCCCCTCCCTCCGAACCGGACTGGCGGATTTCCCGCATCCGGCTCTCCAGTTGGTGGTTTTACCTCCCCGAGGATTGACGAGTCGTCGCGTGGGCTGTCACCAAGGAGAACAACCCCCACTCCGCGAAGAAGGCATTGGGCCAGCGCTGATGGTCGGCGCCACGCGCCCGTCCCCGACCTCCCCGGCGGCGTCGCAGAATGCCGCGCAACCGCGTGCGCACCCATTGATCGAGCGCCGTGAACGTCGTCACGTGGCGGTGCTGGAAATATCCATACCAGCCGCGCAGCGTCCGGTTCAGGTTCGTAATGATGGCGGCGAGACTCTGCCCGTTGGTACGCCGGGTCTTAGCCCGCAGCGCGTCGTGTAGCTTCGCCAGGCTCTTGCGTCGGGGCCCTTGCGTTCCCCCTTCGAAGTGATAACCCAGAAAGTCGAAGCCCCCCGGCTGCGTGGCGTCCACGATCCGCGTCTTCTGCGCATGCAGTTGCAGTCCCGCCGCAGCGGTCCAGCCCTGCACCCGTTCCAACGCTTGCCGGGCTTCCGTCTCGCTCCGGCACAAAATCACGAAGTCGTCGGCGTACCTCACCATCTCCATTCCCGCCCCCGCCATGAGGTGGTCGAGCGGGTCAAGATAGATATTGGACAGCAGCGGGCTGATGACCGATCCTTGCGGAGTTCCCTCCTCCGGCGTCCATCCTTCCGCCGTTTCCATCACCTTCGCGGTGAGATACGCTTCCAGCAGCCCGAGCACCCGGCTATCCGCCACTTTCTCCCCCACCCGGTCGAGAAGCGCCGCATGCGGAATCGTGTCGAAATAGCTTTTCAGGTCGGCATCGACCACCCAGTTGTATCCTGCCGTCAACAAGGCGTCGACCCGGCGCAAGGCGTCCTTGCAGCCCCGCTTCGGTCGGAACCCGTAGCTGTGCGCTGCGAAGTCCCGCTCGAAAATCGGCTCCAGCACTGCGCGCAGCGCCGTCTGCGCCACCCGGTCGCGTACCGTCGGAATCCCCAGCGGGCGTTGCTCTGTGCTGCCCGGCTTGTCGATCCACTCCCGCCGGATCGCCTGCGGACGATAATGGCCATCCGCCAGCGACCGCGACAGCTTTTCCCGGTGGGCTTCCAGGTGTTGCTCGAACTCCTTCACCGTCACATGATCTACGCCCGCCGCTCCGTCGTTAGCCTTCACGCGTTCAAAGGCTCGCCGCAGATTGCGCAGCGCGTAGACCTTGTCCATCAAGCTGAACCACTTCCCTCCCAACACTCCCTGTTCGAGTGCCGTCAACATCCGTTCCGTCCAGACCGTGGCTTCGACCCAGGCCCAACGCGCCCGAATCTCTCCGGCGGGACTAGCCCCGTGTGCGGGCACTGCGTCCGGGAGTTGCTTCGTCTGTTCCGTCACGTCTCCACCTTCCTGCGCTCCCTTCGCTCCCTGGCCGTTACCCCAGTTCGTCGCTACTATGGGCGCTCTGACTCCTGCCCGCCCGGCTCTTCGGCCCTCCTCGGGCATGAACTCCGGCTCCTGCACGGACAGGTCTCCCTGATTCACGCACCCGGCCTTCCGACCATTCTGTCTCCAACCACCGGCAGGCGCTCCGTCTCGCCAAGGCACGTTACCTTTCGGCGGATCGAATCGAGATCGCTTCCCTACGGGTTCTTCTCCCTACGGGAACTCGAGGCTTCGGCATTCACTCGCCGCCTCGCCCCACCTCGCCGGCCGAATCGAGTTTCCTGCGTACGGACTGGCCGTTCACCTCCGGTTGCTCTCCACCCCGCCTCGCGACGACGCAGTTACCTTCGGTTACCGAGTTACGTTGACTCGAAGAGGACTTCCACCCCTTCGACCAAGTGCGCTTTCAGGCGCACGAGTGCGGCAGCTTGCTGCCGCACTCTAAAGCTCCGCACGCCCGGTCGGGCTGTCAGGAGCGCCAGGCGCGGCAACTCTCGAAGCCCAGGGAAAACGGCGTGATTCCGCTGCGCCTCAAAAAGCTCGTGAGATATCAGGCTTAGTGATTTCCAAATGCTGGTGTTGAATCCTGGACATTCGCTCGCGGATTTGTTTGGTCTTGAATTTTGAATCTTGAATTTTAGATTATCGCCCGGAAACGCTACCGCACCACCTGCAACTCAGTCCAGTTGCCGTTGGGATTAAAGCTCGGATCGTCGCTCATGACGTATTCGTTCGACCCATTCAGGCCCGGCGTGATCGTTGCGGCTCGCCACCGATTGACGACGGAAGGCGGCGGACCTACGGCCGGGTGCTTGTGCGTTCCGCGGTGGCACTCCCAGCTTTCTCCTCGACCCGGTCCCCGACACGGATAGTGCCTTCTTGAACGACGTCAGCGCGCAGGCCGGCGCGGTGCAACGCGGCCATTTTTATGCCGGGCTGAGTAAGCTTCTCCAGGTGTTGGCAGGGCTCGCAGAGCCGTATCCCCCGGAGCACCACTGCCCCTATGCGGAAGTCACGGCCCACGAGATGATTCAGCGGCACCCCGCGCGTAACCACGTTGCGGCGGTGAGCGCCAGGCGCAAAGCTGGGGCCCTCTTCACCCTCCAGAGCGTCGAGCGCTTCGCTTTCGATCAGAGTGACCTCGCGGCCCCCTCCCGGGTGAGTCGACCACGTCCCACGGCCGTAGAAGTACCGGTCACCCTCCAGCCCCTTGCCGGCAACCACACGCGCTTCCTCCACCGGCCGCGTCGGTCCGGCTGCTGAGGATGCGACGTAAATGGAAACTACCGATCCTGTCCACATAGGAACTCCGCGATCGCACTCAATCGTCCAGGCCAAGTTCTTCCCTCACTTGCCGGCTGGAAAGGGGCGGGCGGCGCTTTTCCAGGCGCGCCTCGGCGAGATAACGATTTTCGAGGTCTTCGAGGTTGCCCTCGACAAGCTCTCGCGCGTAGTAAGACTTCGTGCGCCCCGTACGCCGCGCCAACTCGGTAAGTCGCCTCTCGATGTCAGGATCGAGCCGGATCGAAAGCATGGAAATCTCCTCGCGTATTACATGTCATATCCATCATACGCCCACTCTAGCAGGAACACACATAGGAGAGCCCGGTCGCGATGCGGATGTCGGGATTAGTTACTCGGATGTCCAAAGAGCATTGTATAATGGCGATCATGGCGAATTTCGCAACGACTCTACCCGCCCCTCTTACCGCGTGGGAAGACGGAACGATCCGCGTGGGCTCAACCCGCGTACTGCTGGAGTTTGTGGTCCATCACTTTAAACAGGGAGCCACAGCGGAGCAAATCCAGCACAGCTTCCCATCCCTCACGCTCCGTGAAGTTTACGGCGCCATCTTCTATTACTTGGAGCACACCGAGGAAGTCGAAAAGTATCTTGCCGGCCAGGAACAAGAGGCGGAGGAACTAGAGCGCGCCATTCGCAGCGCCCAGGTAGCTGCTTCCTTGCAAACGCGGCTGCAGGAGCGGCGCGCCCGCCTCTTCAAATAAGTCCAACCATGTTGAGGCTCCTCATCGATGAGAATCTGGACCAACGTATCCTGCGGGGGTTGCAGCTTCACTGCCCTGGTTTGGTGTACGCGGTTGTTCAGGAAACTGGCTTGGCAGGCGCGCCGGATGCAACCCTACTCGAATGGGCAGCACAGAATGAGTACGTGCTCGTAACGCATGATCGGGGAACAATGCTCCGGGCTGCGCAGCAGAGAATGCACTCCGATCGGAGGGTGGCCGGTTTGGTCATCATCAAAAAAGAACTGCCATTGTCACGGGCCATCCACGATCTGGAATTGCTGCTGGAGTGCTCTGCCCAGGGTGACGTGGAAAATCAAATCGTGTTCATTCCCTTCTAACGTGATTCATTGGAGCAGATTCCGGGTTGGGGAAACCACACCATCCCCCCCCCGTGTGACATCACAACCCCAACCTGCTTTCCAACATCCAATGGAAAAGACTACAGGGCAATTGCGCGCGGTAGGGGACAACTGTTATCTGCCCAACCCGCTTGGCAAAAATGCCGCAAATGGCGGCTGGGGATTAAGGGTGGCCCGCGCAGCGCTTGCGAGTCTGGCGCGATCGTGACACCATGGGCTTGGGGAATCGCACAAGGAGACGGTGGACACCATGTTAACGAAAATCGAAAGTCGGCCTGTCGTCTTGAGCCCGGTGCAGGAGATTGTTCCGATCCGGCGTACCTCTCGCGTCCGATTTGCCTTGGCCTTTGGGGTGTCTGCCGTCTCGGATTTCCTCTCCATGTGGACCGAGTTTGCTCCTCCCCTGCAGTGGGCCATTGACCTGGCAACCGCGGGCTTCCTGTTCTTGATTCTGGGACGCAGGTGGGCGCTGCTGCCAGGGTTGATCGTCGAAGCCATTCCCGGCATGGGAGTCTTCCCCGTGTGGATTCTCGTGGTGCTGTCTCTCGTTGTTTACGACGAGATCAAAACGCACAGGGGCTAAAAGATCCCCGCTGTGGACGTTTTCACCTGGACAATCGCGAAGCGTTTTGGAGTGCGGTAGCAGCAGCTACCGCTTTTCTTCCCGCGCCATTTTCCTTACGATTTCAAGAGGGAAAGCGGTAGCTGCTGCTACCGCAGTCCAATAACGGGCTTCGCCCGAAGTCCGCGCTAAGTGACCGGAGCGAGTTCAAACTGACCAACTGCTGCGAAGGATGCGTTTACAATGAAGGCGTGAACTTAAAAGCTCAGTGCGCGGCGCCGATTCAGTGGCAGCACGCCAGGCGTGTGTCCCCTCGCACCGCAATCACTTATCTATTTTCCCTCGTGCTCGCTTCGCTGTTTGCGGGCACGGTAGCAGCCTCCGACACCTCGCAAAATACCAGCGCTGCGGACCGCAAAGACCTCATCACCGCCGTCAAGCGTTTGGAAAGGAAACTGGGCTTCCGCCGGACTAAAAACTTCCACTCCGAGACCACAGAATCCGCGGTCGCCTACCGCTGCTACTACACGGGCAAACTCGAACTTCCCGCGTCCTACTCGGGACTCCAACTCGTCCAAGGAACGAAGGCGGGCTGCCCCGTCGATCCCCAAAAGTACGACGCCTTTTTCTACCCGCTGGACGCGAGCGGCAGCGGCAAGACGCCCCTTTCCGCAACGTTGGCGCACGAGTCGACAGAGCGCTTTCTGGTGGTCGTCCCTCACGAGGATTTCCACGCCAACAAGGAATTAAGCAAATTGCCGGAGACTTGGGGCGAGGCATCATCAACCTTGATAGGGTTTCTCGCCGCCGCCGAAGTGGCGCGGCAGAAGTTTGGCGAGGATTCGGATGTCTACCAAAACCTCCGACGCGAACCGGACCTCTTCGTCCGCAAAGCTGAAATCGTGAATCGCTATCACGCCCAGTTGAGCGAGTTGTACGCCGCCGCGCGCGCCGGCGAGATTCCCGAGCGAGACGCACTCGCGCAAAAGCAGCAGGCCTTCGAAGAACTTCGCCAGGCGTGCGTCGCCATCGCTCCCGAGCCGAAATCGTTCAACCGGTGTCCGGCCGCCAACAACAACGCCGGTCTGGCCTTTGATGAGACCTATACGAAGTATTATTCTATGATGCATCAACTGTATTTGAAAGAAGGCCGAGAGCTCAAGCCGACGGTTGAGGCCCTAGAACGCGCGATGAATGCCAAGACCGAGGCGGAAGCGCTACGGAACCTGAAAAGCGCGGTGATGAGTGAAGAGTGATGAGTGAAGAGTCTAGAGCGATAAACATCGAGTGCCGAGTAACAATTAAGGCGCGAGGGGTTACCCGCACGCTGTGCTGGCGGAATTACTCAGGCGTCATTCCGGCTCAACGTTCTGCGCAAGGCATTCAACATGTTCCGCAAGTCCGAAATAAGCCGAAAGGCCTCCTCACCTTGGGGCGGGAGGCAGTACCCCAATTCAACCGCCAGCATTAATTGCGTCTCCAATTCCGCGACCGAGCCTTCTGCATGGGAGATGAACAATATGAACTCTTTGGTCGTGTGTCGAGCTTGCCCTTCGGCAATATTCGATGGAATGGACACCGTGGCTCGGCGCATCTGGGAAACAAGGCCGAATTTCTCTTCCTTGGGAAAGGATATGGTGATTCCATAGATTCCCTTGGCTAACGCCATACCCTTCTGCCACACCACAAGATCCTTGAAACTCCTCACCTTCGCGAAACCGCTGTTTGGTGTCTTTTGCTCGTCACTCATCACTCATCACTCTTCACTGCCTTCCTCAGGATCCCCTTCAGCTCCTCCGGCGTGAGAACAAGGGGATTTCCTTTCATGCTACTCGCTTTGGCGGCTTCCGCGATGAGTGTGGGGACGTCTGGTTCTCCAATCCCATAAGCCTTGAGCGGCGGGATTTCGAGCTCCTGGCAAATAGCGCGTGTCCAGGCGATTCCGTCCTCGGCGGTGGCGCCTCCGCGACCCGTGATCATGCGCGCGACTTCCTGGTAGCGACTAAGCGCGATGCTTTGCGGCGCGCGTGCGCGCAGGGCGCGAAGGTTGATTTCCATCCCATACGGCAGGATGGCGGCGCAAATCGCTCCGTGGGGCGCGGGGAATCTGCCGCCCAGTGGTGCGGCAAACCCGTGGACAACGCCCAGCCCGGCATTGGCAAGAGCCAGTCCGCTGAACAGTGCCGCGAGCGACATATCGCTCCGCGCTTCCCGATCCTGACCGTAATGAAACGCCCGCCGCAGCGATTGCGCGACGAGCGGAATTCCCTGCGCACAGAATCCGTCGGTCATGGGGTTGGCGCGGATCGAAACATAGGCCTCAATCAACTGCGTCAGCGCGTCGAGTCCGGTGCGCGCGGTGAGGGTCGGCGGCAGGTCGAACGTGAGTTCCGGGTCCACCACCGCAAGCCGGGGCAGAAGAAACGGGCTGCGCAGGCTGACTTTGACCTGGCGGGCGGGCACGCCCAACACGGCGTTGCGCGTCGCCTCGGACCCCGTCCCTGCCGTGGTCGGCACGGCGATGAACGGCGCCGCAGGATTTTGCAGGGCCTTCCCCTTACCCACCACCTCCAAATAATCCAGCACCTCGCCGGAATTGGTCAGCAGCCCGGCAATGGCTTTCCCCGCATCAATCACGCTGCCGCCGCCCAGCGCAATCACCACGTCGCAGTCTTCTGCGCGCGCCTGCTCGAGTCCCCGCGCAATCAAGTCAATCGAGGGTTCACCTTCGACAGTGAAAGTGAAACTCCGGATGCCACCCGCATCAAGATCTTTGCGGAGGCGTTCTGCCCGCTCCGGCGAACGCCCGGTAACCACCAACGCGCAGTGGCCCCATTGTTTTGCCGCCGGCGCCACCTGCCGGATCGAGCCTTCACCGAAAATGATTCTTGTCGCGGTCGCGAATTCAAATGCCATCGGAGTATCCACCGATTACTCAGATTACACAGATAGGGTTCAGATGACAGGTTACAGGAAACGGGCCATTAGCTGGGGGCTTCCTTTGAAACCTATTACCGAGGATCCCGTAGCTGGGACCTTATATCTGACGCCGATTCTTAATCTGTGAAATCTGGGTAATCTACGGACTCACCAGCCTTCATCATTGGGGAAGACGTTCCTGTATTTCACGCTGGAGCGCGGCTCGGCCATCATGGGCTCCACACGGTCGCGCCACGTGGCGTAATGCGCTGTCGCCTTGTGTGCCGCGGTGGCCTCGACGCTGCGGTACGCCTCCACCAGGACGAACCGCGTGGGATCGTCGTTTTGCTGCACCACGTCAAAGCGCGCAATGCCCGGCTCTTTCACGCTCTGGCGCGCATTCTCGATGGTCGCCGCTTTGAAGGCCTCGATACTATCAGGCTTCACGCGCACGTGAACGTGAACGATGAGCATGGTTCCCTCCGGATTGACGTTCGCTAACTGGTCCCCGCCAAGCTGAGCGCTTTCTTGATTGCCGCTGCGGTCGCGCTGCACGCCTGGTCGATCGGCATGGCGCGGAGGGCGGCGTTAAAGGGCTCCGCTTGAATCGGTCCGTCGTAGCCGATCTTGAGCAGCGCACCGAGAAAAGATTTTACCGGAATCACCCCGGTAGCGGCGGGCAACTCGCGTGAACTGTCGATCAGCTTGTCCAGTGGGATTCCCGCCGGCGCATCGTTCACGTCCACGGTCACCACGTCCTGGCTGCGGAGGGTGAGCAAATCGGCCTCGGTCTCTTCCGCGTTGAACCAGTGCCAACTGTCGAGCTGGATTCCCAGGTTATCGGTGCCGATGGCAACCAAGAGTTCTTTCGTTTCACTCATCGTGTGAATGAATGGATGCCGGGCACTTCGCCATAAGGTCTTCGGCGCCACGTATTCGAGCCCCAAGCGCTGGCCGTGATCCCGAAGCACCTCCGCGCACGCGCGCAAGCGGCAAGCGTGCTGGCGGAAATTTTGAAGATAAGTCAGGTCGTCGCTGAAGGGAAGAATCCACGTACTCACACGCGGCACGCCGACAGCCTCCAACACCTTGGCCACGGCCGGCAACTTCTTCAACCCTTCGCTGAAAGTCTGCCCATTCTTGCGAAAATCCACGGGCAAGCCCGCCGCACCGAGCTTCAGGTTCTTTGCTTTCAGATCGTCGAGCAGTTCCTTGAGTTGATCGCCGGGAAGTCGCGCGAAGTATTCCGCGTCCGGGTCGACGCCTTCGAAGCCGTATCGTGCGGCCAACTCCACGGATTGCTGGAAGGTCCCGTGAAACCCGATTCGGCCCAGGCTCAAAATGAAATAAAACTTTCGCGGCGGCACCGGCTCGGGCGCGGCTCCGGAGAGGAGCGAGGCGTGGGCCGCTCCCGCAGCTCCCAGGCCCGCGGCGGCGATGAATCCGCGACGGCTAAGTTCATTCTTCATGACACCTCCGGTGCAATAAGGACTTCGACTCAATGCAACCCGAAACTCTCGACGCGCCGCCACTGGCTGGGAGCGCCGTGCGTCCGGTAGAGATGCAGGCTTCGTACCTTAAACTGAATGTCGAGGCGTGGTCCGATTTCTGCAATCATTTTTTCCTTCAAGCTCGGCGGGAAATCTCCGTATAGGAGGCTCAGGTGGGGCATAAACGGCGGCTCGCGGTGACGGCCGAATGCCTGACAGGCGGCGCGTTGCGCTCTCCTCAGCGGCTCGGTAAGCGCCGCACGAACGAAAAGGCAGCGAAAGTACGCGTCGAGGAAGTCCATCTCGTTCAGCCGGAGGACGAACGGCCGTAGCGCGGATGCGACCTGCGCGGTCCGGTGGATCAATTCACTGCGCGGACCCACGCAGCTCCCCAACAACGTCACATGCGGTCGAAATTCCGGCGCGCCATAACCAGCACTCAGGCGGTCGAGAATCAAGCTGAGGCGGTCGCGCGCGTCTCCCGCGGGTACGATCCATAAGGAGAATTTTTCTCCAGCAGGCATTTGGGACACGGGAACACCCAAAGAAGGATGAAGTGTGAAGGCTGAAGGATGAAAGATAAAGTGTAAAGTTTAAGGTTTAAAGGGTAAAAGCTGAACGAGCGTGCCGGCGCCATTTACCCTTTATCCTTTACCCTTTATACTTTCCGATTCCCCCTCCACTCGTGTGGATTGCGATGTCCCTACTGCCCCGCTTTGAGCTCGCGAATCCAGAGGTTGCGGTACTTCACCGGATGGTTGTGATCCTGCAACGCGAGCGGGAGCTTTTCTGGCGTGACCTTGTAGGGCGGACGCTGGTGGTTCTCGGTGGGCCCGGTTAATTCCACGTGGTCTTGCACTAGGACGCCATTGAAGAAGACGGTGACAATCGCCTTCCGCACCACCGTGCCACTCGCATCGAACCGCGGGCCGTGGAACACGATGTCGTACGTTTGCCATTCGCCGGGCTTCCGCGCGGCGTTAACCAGGGGAGGATACTGGCCGTAAACGGCCGCCGCTTCGCCGTCAGCATAAGTGACGTTATCGTAGGAGTCGAGGACCTGAATCTCGTAAAGGCCCTGCAAGAAGACTCCGCTATTACCGCGATCCTGATCTTTGCCATGAGGCGGATTGGGCGCAGACCATTCCACGTGCAATTGGCAATCGCCATAGGCGCCCTTCGTCCGAATGTATCCGGTGCCGGGTACCGTGGCGAAGTAACCGTCTCCCACGGTCCATTTTGCCGGGCCGCCATCCTTGACGCTTTCCCAGTTCGACAGATCCTTGCCATTGAAGAGCACGACGGCATCCGAGGGAGGTTTCCCCGGATGATCTTGCGTGCTGAAAGTCCCCGGCGTGATGATCGGCGGCTCCGGCCGGTTGCGATCGTTCGGCCCATACTTTTCCAGGTCGCTCTGAGGCGCCGCAAAGGGCTGAGTGGTCAGCATGAAGGTCAATACTATCGCCAGCCCCAAACAGCTTCCCGCTAACAAAAGTGCTTTACGCATTGTCGACTCTCCCCTCCAAGAATGAGTGTTACCCAGCATCGGGTTGCGAGCGGCGGTATTGTACCCCGCAATGGGGAGCGTGGATGGGTGTTTTTTTGAGGCGCTACGAACGCGGGTGGGGCGCGCGGCTACGGCCGCAAGCGGTTCCAGAGGGCGGTGAGTCCATCGACTGTGAATTCAGCCGACTGGGAATAATTGATGAGCTGGCGCTCCATAATATCTACCACCTTTACGCCCTCGGGAATCCGGGCGGCGAGGTCGTGCGGGACACTCGTGACGCCATGACGGTCGCCGTGCAGCAAGTCGCCGGGCCGCACCGTGAGCCCGCCAACCCGCACGGGCGCGCCCACTTCCACGATGTGGACGTAAGCGTGCGACACCGCGATGTGGCTCGCAAAGAAGTGGAATCCGAGGGGCTCGACTTCATCGAGATCGCGCACGGAACCGTTGGTGACGGCGCCCACGCAGCCCATGGCCTTGTGCATGTTGGCGTTGACTTCCCCCCAGAAGGAACCCAAGCCGGGCGGGTCGTCCAGGTCCTCCACCACAATGACGCGCGGCGCAGGCACCTTTAGAACATCCTGCCAATGGACCGTGTGGGGAATGGAGGCCCCCTTGGCAGCAGGTGTTGCAGATTGGATTTTGAGAGTTACGGCATAACCCACCATTACGCCCATGCTGGGGAATATGCACCGGATCTCCGGGCGCATGAAACCGTCGTTGCGAGGACGCACGTCGAAAACTTCGATGGCGTTGGCTACGGTGGGGGTATTGAATGCGCGCAAACGGTCAAGCACGGCAGGGTCCAGCGCTTCCATGATAGTCCCTTCTTACTTGATGTGGCAGCTTGCCAGGCCGCGCTTCTCTAAATATTGCTGGTGGTAGTCCTCCGCCCGCCAGAACTCGGAAGCGGGAGTGATTTCCGTAACGATCTTCCTTTTGTAAGTCCCCGATCGGTCGAGGGCGTCCTTCGACGCCCGCGCGGCAGCTTCCTGCTCGGGCGTGTGGAAGAAGATCGCCGTCCGGTATTGCTTGCCGTAGTCCGGCCCCTGCCGGTTGAACTGCGTGGGGTCATGATTTTCCCAGAAGACCTTCAAAAGGTCCGCGTAGGGAACCTGAGAGGGATCGAAAGTAACTTCCACAACTTCCGCATGTCCGGTCTGGTCAGTGCAGACGTCTTGATATGTGGGATTCTTGAGATCGCCCCCCATGTAACCCACCGCAGTGGAGCTAACCCCGGGGATCTGGCGAAATGCCGCCTCCACTCCCCAGAAACACCCTGCTCCAAAAGTCGCCTTTTCTGATGTCACGCTCGTGGTCCTCCTGTTTTATAGGTTCGCCCCGTTTAATCGTAGTCTGGTTTGGGCGTTTTTTCCACCCCCAGCCTCCGCAAGTGGGGATTAGTAAATGTAGCCCGAGTCGACCGACGATGGGGGATCTCAGAAACCGGACATCTTGCCCCCCGCGCGAGTTCAATCTTCGCAAAAGGTTCACGACTTTTCCCCAATGTGACGATACATCTTTGGAATCATGGATGCGGCGTCTTCTCGTTATGCCCTTGGAGTGAGCTTTTTCGCGCATGGGAGAGAGGGACAATGTGTCCTTATCGCCCTTTTGGCTTTGACTTAGTCGGTCAGGCCGCTTAGAATTTTTGATTTGAGTCAATTCTGTTGAACTTCACTGGAGGAAGCAATTATGCCTGTTAAGGTTGGAATCAATGGTTTCGGACGTATTGGCCGGAACCTTTTTCGCGCATCACTAAACGACCCCGGGGTCGAAATCGTAGCCGTAAACGACATTACCGATCCCAAGACGCTCGCCCATTTGTTGAAATACGACTCGGTTTTCGGCATCTGCGACGCCACTATCGGCTTCCAGGAGGACGGCATCATCGTCAACGGTAAGACGATTCGCGTTTTCAAGGTCAAGGATCCTGCTGAAATCGACTGGTCTTCGCTCGGGATTCAGGTTGTTGTCGAGTCCACCGGCCTGTTCACCAAAGCCGACGACGCCAAGAAACATCTGAAGGGCACGGTGAAAAAAGTCATCATCTCCGCCCCGGCGAAGGGCGAGGACGTTACCATCGTGTTGGGCGTTAACGAGAACATGTACGATCCCGCCAAACACAATATCCTTTCCAACGCGTCTTGCACGACGAACTGCCTGGCGCCGGCGGCGAAGGTAATCCACGACAATTTCAAGATCCTGAAGGGATCGATGACCACGATTCACGCCTATACGAACGACCAGAAGATCCTCGACTTGCCCCACAAGGACTTGCGGCGGGCGCGGGCTGCGGCTCTTAGCATGATCCCCACCACCACCGGAGCGGCCAAGGCTGTCGGGCTGGTTCTGCCTGAACTCAAGGGCAAGCTCGACGGATACGCCATGCGCGTCCCCACACCCGACGTTTCGGTAGTCGACCTGGTTGCCCTGGTCGAAAAGCCGACAACGACCGAGGAAGTGAACGCCGCCCTCAAGAAGGCTGCGGAAGGACCCATGAAGGGCATCCTTCAGTTCGTCGAAGAAGAACTGGTCTCCAAGGACTTCACCGGCAACCCGCATTCGTCCATGGTTGACGCGGGCTTTACCAAGGTCATTGATGGCACCCTCGTGAAAGTCGTCGCTTGGTACGACAACGAGTGGGGCTACTCCTGCCGCGTACGCGACCTGATCAACTTCGTGGCGGCGAAGGGACTGTAGAGAACAGTAGGCAGTAGGCTGAATGCAGTAGGCAGCGGACGGCTGTCCACGGTCGGTGGGCGGTCGTCCGTCGTCTTCCCGTCGCGCAATTGGGTGGGTGCGACGCAGCCCACCCGTGAGTTTTGAGCTGACTTGCTGCCCGGCCGGATTGAGCCATCCCCGCTGCCCCCAACGGACCACGGGCTACTGACGACGGACCCTATCCAGCTCGTGTTACATCCCGAAATGAGGAATCATATCTATGGCTAAACTTTCTGTTCGTGACCTCGACCCCAAAGGCAAGCGTATTTTCATGCGCGTAGATTTCAACGTGCCCCTAAACGACGCCGGCGAAATCACGGATGACACGCGCATCCAGGCCTCGCTCCCCACCATTCAATACCTCGTGGCGCGCGGCGGCCGGCTGATTCTGGCCTCGCACCTGGGCCGGCCCAAGGGCAAAGTGAATCCCAAATATAGTCTGAACCCGGCAGCCACGCGCCTGGCGAAATTGCTCGGCAAGCCGGTGGCCTTCGCGGCCGATTGCATCGGTGCGGAAACCGAAGCCGCGGCGCTGGCGCTCAAAGATGGCGACGTGCTGCTGCTCGAAAACCTGCGCTTCCACCCGGAAGAAGAAAAGAACGTGCCGGAATTTGCGCAAAAGCTCGCCGCGCTCGCCGAGGTTTACGTGGACGATGCCTTCGGTTCCGCCCATCGAGCCCACGCCTCGACGGAGGGCATCACCCATTATCTTTCTCCGTGTGCGGCGGGGTTGTTGATGGAAAAAGAGCTCGAATACCTGGGCAAAGCGGTGGAAAACCCGGCGCGCCCCTATGTTGCGATCGTTGGCGGCGCCAAGGTTTCCGACAAAATTGAGTTGCTGCAAAACTTTCTGAAGATTGCGGACACGGTGTTGGTAGGCGGCGCGATGGCTTACACGTTCCTTAAGGCGCAGGGAGTGGAAACGGGAAAGTCAAAAACCGAAGACGACAAGCTCGATTTGGCCAAGACACTTCTCGCGGAGGCAGCCTCGCGCGGAAAGCACTTGCTGCTGCCCAAGGACCACATTGTGGCGGATAAATTCGACGCTTCGGCCGCTGCGGAAACGGCTCCAACCCGCGCCATTCCCGCCGACCGCATCGGGCTCGACATTGGTCCGGCCACGCGCGCCGAGTACGCGGCGGAGATCGCCAAGGCCAAAACCATTGTCTGGAACGGCCCCATGGGCGTGTTCGAAATGCCTCAATTCGCCGAAGGAACGCTAGCTATCGCCAAGGCGGTGGCGGCCTCGTCAGCCATCTCGATCGTGGGCGGCGGTGATTCCGTGGCGGCAGTAAAGAAGATGGGCGTGGCCGATAAGGTCAGCCATATCTCCACCGGCGGCGGAGCGTCGCTGGAGTTTCTGTCGGGACTCACGCTGCCAGGAGTTGCCGCGCTGACGGGGAAGTAGGACCGCAAGAGGTCCAACAATTCTAGCTGTGGGCGAAACCCACGGCAAACGGCCCGCGTAATGATCTACCGACCCCGAAGGGGCTGAAGGCGGCCTCGTGCCACCTTGCCAAAACAGCGCTTCGATGTCTTCGGGGTCGAGGGGAATCCATCTAACTCAAAGGACTCATCCAAATGCGTAAACCCGTAATTGCAGGAAATTGGAAAATGTATAAAAACATCGCGGAAGCGGTGGATTTCATTGAAAAAATCAAGCCGGTGGCGGCAAAGGCCGAGCACTGCGAAGTTGTTGTTGCGCCTCCTTTCACGGCCTTGGCGGCCGCGGCGCACGCTGCGAAGGGATCGAAGGTTGCGGTATCCGCTCAAGACGTTCATTGGGACAAGGAAGGCGCGCACACCGGTGACGTATCGCCGTCTATGCTGGTAGACGCCGGTTGCACGCACGTGATCATCGGCCACTCCGAGCGACGCCACGACCACGGGGAGACTGACGAGCAGGTGAATCGCAAACTGAAAGCGGCCTTGGCCGCCGGCCTCACCCCGATCATGTGCGTCGGAGAAGTCCTAACCGAGCGCGAGTCGGGCCGGACGGGCGAAGTTTTGAAGGTCCAATTCGAGGGCGGATTAGCCGGGTTGACCCCCTCCGACTTTTCCCGTATCATAATTGCTTACGAGCCGGTCTGGGCAATTGGGACGGGTCGCACCGCGACGCCGGAAATGGCTGCGGAAACCCATCGCCTCTTGCGAGGCTTGGCGCGGCAGAAGTTTGGGGAAAAAGAAGCCAGTGCGGTGCGCATTCTTTACGGCGGCAGCGTGAAGCCTGACAATGTTGGCAAGCTCATGGCCGAGGAAGAGATTGACGGCGCATTGGTCGGCGGGGCGAGTCTGAAAGTGGATTCGTTTACCGCTTTGGTGAATTTCAAATAGCGGTCGGCAATCGTGCTCAGCTTCCGGCCAAAGCATGAGCTGACTGTTGGATGCTGAAAGCTGAGAGTTCAACGAATGATCACACTAGTCGGAATACTACACGTCCTAATTTGCCTCCTGCTCATCGGAGCAGTGCTCCTCCAAGGGGGCGAAAACGTGGACATCACCGCGGCTTTCGGGGGGACGAGCCAGGCGGCCTTCGGTCCGCGGGGCTCGGTAACCCTTCTGGCCAAAATCACATGGGTGCTCGCAGGGATTTTCATTGTTACTTCGATCACCCTCGCCGTCCATGCCTCGCGCAGGGGCGGCGGTTCAGTGTTAGAAACGGTGCCGACCAAAACTGCTCCGGCGGTGCCGGCGCCGGCGAAGAAGTAGAAGAACGGACGTCAGTAGTCAGTTTTCGGTCGTCGGTAAGAACCCGCCCAGAGCGATTTTTGTGCTGGGCACTGAAAGCTGATGACCGACGAGTTATAACTGCCAATGTGCGGAAGTGGCGGAACTGGCAGACGCACCAGCTTGAGGGGCTGACGCTCGCAAGAGCGTGGGGGTTCGAATCCCCCCTTCCGCACCACCTATTCCTAAAGAAATCCCGCTCACAGCTTCCTTAACCAGTCGAGCAGGGCCTCCGCCTTGGCGGCGGGCACGCCTTCGGCCCACAAACACTCGTCTCCCTTCCTCAATAGCAGAACCGCCCCGTTCGCCGCCGAGCCGATAAACTCGTCCGTCGTTGAGCGCTTGTCAGCAATGAGCTCGGAATACTTTTTGGCGAGGAGCGTATGGTAGTCCTGAAAAAACGCCTGGGCTGCTTGCGGATTCGTCCAGCGCGTGCGCACCACCAGGGTAAAGTCATTTCCACCGGAACGCTCATAAAGCAGATACCGGTCGCCGTTCCACGAACCGCTGCGCGCCTTAGATTCGTCTTCGGAAATCAGTTGCCCAAGAAGGGAATAGTGGCCGAGTTCGCCCATCGTGTTCTCAGTCAGGAATCGTAGGCCTGCGACCCCATCGAGCGCCGGCGGGTGTGCCAGGGCAACGTGGGGAACCGCTTGGTGATCGAAATAAGTCTGCGGTTCGAAGATTTCGTGGGTGGTCGACGGAGGGTGCTCGAACAACTCGTTGAGGTCCTTCCAACCCCCGCTCTGCAATCCGGCTTGGATGAAGCCCATGCCTTGCACGTAGGGGAAAAGCGCCTGCACGCGGAAAAAGTAAGGCGCCTGCGAAAACGCGGGAAATTCGTCAAACTGCTGGTGAATTGCCATTTCCATGAGCGGCGTAATCGAGGGCATTTGGCCCAGTTCCAGCCCTCCGACCGATTGTTGCATCATGGCGGCGGTGGCATACCCCTCCACAACTGCCTGGCGGGCGCTCGTGGCATCGTCATCGTTGCGGACGGCATGGAGATAGCCTTCAAGATCCCAGCTTTGATCCTGCAATGCGTGGGTGAGTTCGTGAGAAAGCACCATGGCCTGCGTATCCGCCGGAACCCAGTCGGCGATGAACATCGTCTTACGCTTCGGGTCGTAGAAGCCGGCAGCCTGTTCAGTATAAAAGCTGATCAAAAACTTCTCGAGGCTGAAGTCCCGCGACACCAGGCCAAAGGCCCGCACCAGAACTTCCTGCGCATGGATTTCATCCGGCGTCATCTCTTCATGCAGGTTCTGGGTAAGGTATTTTTCGACTTCCGGCCGGCTGATGACCTGCTTCTTGAGAGGGGCCTTGATGGGCAGGCCTGTCATCTTGCTCATCTGCTGAAAAATGTTGTCCGCCTGCGACAGGAGATCTTGGCTTGAGGGCTGCTGCGCGACGGTGGGCGTTGTGGACAAAACGAAGATGCTAACCGCAATGGACGTTAGCCAGAATGGATACGAGGGATATTTTGTACGAATGAATGGCCCGAATAGCTTCATGGTGTTGCGCGCCTCGATGTCGAAACGGGTCAATTTGCCTGACTTCCAACCGTGAACCGTTTGACCCGCCCCTTTCACGAGACTATCATGAATCCCGCGCGAGCAAGCCGGGTGATCGCTGCTTCGCCTTAGCGCTCCGCTTTCCGGGGCTGGCAGGGGCGGGGGAGAGGAAAGTCCGAACTCCGCAGGGCAGTGTGCTCGCTAACGGCGAGGGCTCGAGGGGGAATCCCGATTCGCCGGGGTGTACGCCTCGGGTACGGAAAGTGCCACAGAAAATGTACCGCCGTGCCGGCGCCTTCGGGCGGTCCGGCGCGGTAAGGGTGAAAAGGTGCGGTCCCGGGTCACCGGGAATTAAAGTAAGAGCGCACCGCCCCGGTGGTGACACGGGGGGCATGGCAAACCCCACACGGAGCAAGACCAAATAGGAGGGGAGGGGCGGCCCGTCCCGTTACAACCCTCGGGTAGGTCGCTGGACCCCGCGAGCAATTGCGGGGCTAGAGGAATGATCGCCACCCCGATTCGTCGGGGCACAAAATTCGGCTTACAGGCTTGCTCGCGTATTCTCAATAACTTGCTGGATTCTCGCTCTAAATTCTAACGTATTTGCGAAGGTAAAACGGTCTGCCGCTGGCGTTGGTCCTAGCATGCCCTTTTCGGCCCTGGCAGCGGACTCGAGTCGATGGCGAGCGCGCTCGCGAAGCTCCCGGACAAAGGCCGTGTAGTGCCGCTCTATCTTTCCCCTGCTATCCCAAACATTATTGCTGCATCATAGGGGCTAGCCGTCCGCGCTAGCATGTCAATCGCAAGGGCATCCGGGAATCTATGCGCGCGATAACGGGGCATATTGGCTCGCTTCGCCTGCGAGCCGGAGGATTCAGGTGCGCACCCACGACGCCCTGCGTTTTCTCGAGGAATTGCGGGGCTTTGAAAAACTTCAAGTCTTCCACCCAAGGAGGTTGCGATCCGAAGGCACCACAATTGCGCGTAATAGCTCCAGGACGCATATCCGCCAGCGGATCAGGAAAGGATAAGAAAACGCTCAAACTGAGGCGGTTGGATGTAGAATCGACGCATGCCAGGGTGGCAAAATGGGAATGCCGGCTCGGAAATGGTACATGCTGTCAGGATACCAGTCTCTGGGTACAAGAAGAGGCTTTCGGAATCGCGCATTCCTGTAGTGTGAGTCCTTATTTACAATCGCGGCGTCGCTTGTGACAAAATTTCCGTACCTCCGAGCCGGATGAAGAAACAGATCGAGCTTTGGCGGGAAAGAAGGGCGCATAGATCTGCGCTTGCAAGCTTCTCGCCAGCCGCGCCAGTGTCCAGCCGTAGGGAGTCTGAAAATAGCCATGAATAAGTGGGAGGCGGAAGATCAGACCTTTCAGCCGCGAGCGTGAAGATCGGATGTCTTGGGAAGCCGAGCGGAAGGTTGGCTTGACTCCCGCAAGACAGCCACGAGACCCCGCGGGTCGTGATATCGGAAGCCCTGGATCGAATGGGTGAGCCCCATACGCGACGACGCGCCTGACGGCATTCATGCCAGACGAACATGTTAACTGAAATTGGCAAGTATCGTATCCAGGCAGAGCTCGGTAGAGGAGCCATGGGGGTAGTTTACCGCGCTGAAGACATCAGCTTGGAGCGACCTGTTGCTTTGAAGGTTATGTCGAGATCCCTTGCCGGGGACCGCGAACTGGTGCAGAGGTTTTATCGTGAGGCACGGTCGGCTGGAAAACTGAATCACCCGAACATTGTGATCGTTTACGAGATCGCGGAGTCCGATGGCGCGCCTTTCATCGCGATGGAGTTCCTGGAAGGACAGCCTCTAGAACACCTCATATCGTCACGGGTAGACACTCCGGTCGTCACCAAGCTCAACATCGTCATTCAAACTTGCCGAGCGCTACACTTTGCTCACCAGCGAGGCATCGTCCACCGTGACGTTAAGCCAAGCAATATCATGGTGTTGGCAGACAATGCGGTGAAGATCGTTGATTTCGGGATCGCTCACGTCACCTCCGGCACTGCGATCACCAGGTTCGGCACAATGCTGGGCACGCCGTGTTACATGTCGCCGGAGCAGATCACAGGGAAACCCATCGATGGGCGCTCGGATGTTTTTTCCCTGGGCGTAGTTCTCTACGAGCTGCTGACCTACCAGCTACCCTTCTCGGGTCACGACATTAACGCGATTTGGTTCAGTATCCTCAACAAGCATCCACCGCCTCTCAGCAGTATGCTGCCGAACTGTCCGCCCCAGCTCGAAGAAGTTGTCTCCAGGGCGCTGGCCAAAGACCGCGAGGAACGCTATCAGACCGCCGAAGACCTGGCCTTCGTGCTTCAACAGGCGAGCGACTTTTTCAAGCACCACACTGCTGAGCTGTATCTAGAGCGAGGCCGACGTTCTATCGAAATAGGCAATCTCACCGACGCCAAAGAATCATTCCAAAAAGCGCTTCAGTTTGATAGCAGTCACGATCTCGCGCGGAAGTTGCTGGGGCAGGTTCAGGAGCAGATCGACGCGCGCCGACGGAATCAGAGAATCGAACAGAATCTTCGCCTAGCAAAAGGGGCTCTCGGGGAGGCAAAGTTCGACGAGGCTATGGGTTTGCTCGAGGAAGTACTTGAACTTAATCCCGAGCACGAGGCGGCACGTGAATACATTCGGCTGGCGATCGAGCGGCGTGACCGTGCCCGCGAAGTAGAACATCGCATGGAGCTGGCGGAGAAGCTCGTTGCCGACGCGGATTTGCAGACTGCCAAGTCGGAGCTGGAAGCTGTGCTTGCCCTTGATCCTGAACAAAGCGCGGCAGTGCGGATGATGGACTGGGTTCTAAAGGAACTTGCCGCCCAGGAGCTACTGCGGCAAGTTCACCGGTATTTGCAAGAAGCTCAGGCTCATCTGGCCCGACAGGAGTTTGACAAGGCCGCAGGGTTGCTGAAGGAAGCATTGGCGCTCGATCCCGTAAACATCGAGGTCGACGCCCTGCTCCGCCGGGTTCGGAGCGCCCAAGAGGAGGAGCAGAAGAGACAGCGACGAGCAGGACGGCTGGCCAGTATTCAGGATGCGCTCAACAACAAGGACATCGACCGGGCCGTGGTCCTGACAGACCGCGCTTTGGAGGAATTTCCGGGGGAACCGGAGGTGGTCGAACTGCACGCGCGGGTAGGCCGTCTTGCCAAAGAGACAACGATAGGCCGTTACGTCGAGGAGCAGCTTCAGGCCGCTCGCGTTTTCTTTGGCAAGCATCAGTATGTTGACGCGATCCAAGTCGTGCAGAGGGCGCTCGAAAGACTGCCCTACGATCCGCAACTGACGTCCTACTTGAAAACTCTTCAGGAGGCGCAGGAGCGAACCGCTCGTGAAACCATCCTTCGCGAGGTCATCCGGAACGCCAACGCGCTTGTCGGGGAGAGAAACCCCGACGCCGCGATAAAAGCCCTAGAAGAGGCTCGGGCGCAGATCGGCGAATCGCCCGAGATTCTCGCCCGTCTGCAATTTGTCCGCGAAGAGCGAGCGGAACAATTGAGACAAGCGCGGATTGCCCAAGTGTTGAGCCGCGCGCAGGACAGTTTGCGGGAAAAGAACTTTGAAGAGGCGGTCAGCGTCCTTGAACAGGGTCATCGCGAGTACGGCACAACTGAAATCGAGAAGCTCTTGGCCAGTGCCCGCCGGCAGCACCGACAGCTCGAGGGGGAGCGCGAACAAACAATGCGAGCAGTTCGCCGGTCACTGGAGGCGGGTGATGCCGCCGCTGCTGTTGCCTTGCTCCAGGCCGCCCCGGAAGTTTATTTCAAGAACCCGGACTTCCAGGAGCTCTCTGCCCGGTGTCGCCAGGATCTCGAACGGGCCACTTTCGTCAGGAGCGCTCTCGATCAGTTCGAAAAACTGGCCGCCGGCGGGCGCCTCGAACCGGCGGCGGCTCTGCTCGCCCAAGCATTGCAGACCTATCCCACCGACCCAGCGCTGTTGAGCGCCCAGGTCCGGCTTCGCCTTGAGCAGCAGAAGGCCAAATTGCTTGAGCGGTTGAACGAAGCTAAGGCTGCCGTCGGCCGCATGGAGTACAAGCGCGCGATCGAGATCGTCGCTTCACTAACACCGTCCCTTGTTGCGGTGCCCGAGTTGGCCGGCGAAGTTCAGGCGCTTGAGCAAGAAGCACGATTTCGGGACCGCCAGCAGACTTTGGGCCGGGATGCCATCGCAAAGGCCAACGAAGGGATTCGCCAGGGAGAGTATGCAGGTGCCATTGCAACGCTGGAGAAGGCCGCGACGATGGCGGGGCCGTCACCAGAGATCGATGACGTTTTGCAGTCCGCCCGCGCGCAGCGGGAAGAACGCATCCTGATGGTGCTCAACGAGGCGCGAGCTCTATTGGGCGCGGAGAACTTCGAGGACGCGCTGCTGCTACTCGCGAAAGCTCGAACGAACTTGGGGGCTCAGGAGATTGATTCTCTCGCCTCCACAGTCAGA
This sequence comes from uncultured Acidobacteriota bacterium, assembly GCA_963808085.1. Classification (GTDB taxonomy): domain Bacteria; phylum Acidobacteriota; class Terriglobia; order UBA7540; family UBA7540; genus Bog-366. The sequence goes on along the minus strand of CAWEFC010000016.1, from coordinate 13,918 downwards.
GAGAAGCAGCGACAGTTCGAGCGAAAACGCGAGGAGACCTTAGACCAGGCACGGCAATTCCTCGCGGCGGGCGATGCGGGGAGTGCAATGGCCCTGCTTGACGCTGCTCCGAAGGCTTGTCTCAAGAACGACGAGTTCACGCTCGTATACACCGCCTGCCGTAGGAGTCTCGACCGCGGCAAACTTGTCAGTTCCGCGGTAGCAAGAATCGAAGCTCTCTTGGATGGGCACGGCCCCGCCCAAGCTAAGACATTACTCGATTCCGCTTTGCGCGAGTACCCTGGCGAACCTACCCTATTAACCCTCCAGACGCGCGTCCAACGAGAGGAATCTCGGTTGCGGCGCATGGAGTGGGTCAATCAGGTGGAGAAAGCAAAGGCCGCTCTGGGCCGGGCAGAGTATAAACAGGCCCTGGAGATTCTAAAATCACTGCCGCTTGAATTGACTCAATCGCCGGATGATTTAGTTACGGAAGTTCTTGCCCTGCAGGAACAGGCGAGGCAGCAAGAGCAGCAGTCGATCCTCCGACAACAGGCCCTTCGCGATGCCACCGAGCAGGTTCGCAAGAAGCAATTCACTGGCGCTATCGAGACCTTGGAGAAGGCGCAGGCGGTCGTCGGAACGTCCGCCGAGGTTGATAGTCTTTTGCAACTCGCGCGGGACCAGGAGCGCCGTGAGCGCGACCGCCAACGGGATCACCTGCTGGCAATCGAGCAAAAGGTTTCCGCCACAAAGTCATCCAAGCTGAAGAGTCTCAACGACCAAGTTCAGCAGATCGTCGCTTCCTACAGCTCGGACGAAGAGATCGCTGCCATCGCCTCTCGCATCGGCCAGCGCATTGCGGCGGGAACGACGGCTTCCGCGGTGCCCAGACAGCCGCTTCCGTGGGGCCGTGTCGCGCTGGGCATTGCGGTGGCCGCTGCCGCCGCGGCGGCGCTCAAGTTAGGCCCTTCGTTGTTCCACACTCCGTCCGTTCCGGTGGAAATCCACTCGGAACCGCCGGGAGCCTCGGTTCGCATCGCAGAGCGCTCGTGCATCGCTCCGAACTGCCGGTTCGACCTTCCTCCGGGGCGTTATCAGATCCAGGCACAGCTCGACGGGTTCGTACCAGTCCAGCAGACGCTGGTCCTCGATGCGGCGAAACGAAATCCCTTGGTGAACCTAACTCTTCAGCCGGTGGTCGCATCGCGACCTCCGACCCTACCCCTCCCCAAGCCCGTTGTACCTGGCACGGGGATGCTTGAAGTGCAAGCCGGGCTGCCGAACGCGCTCGTGTACGTCGACAATACTGTCCGTGGGCACACTGACAGCCAAGGTGTCTTCAGCGCGCCGATCGAGGCGAGAAGCCATCGAATCCGGGTGGAAAAGGACGGGTACCAGACGCCTCGCGAGCAGCAATCGGATATTGCCAGGAACGGTTCCTTGCACCTCGTATTCAACCTCGCCCCGCGGGTGGCGAAGCTCGATTTGCGCGGCGCACCTGCAGGTGTGGAGATCCGACTGGGTACGACCTCGCTAGGCCGGACGGATGGATTACCGTCTTTCGCGGTTTCCGTTCCACCAGGGGATCAAACGTTAGTGATCGCACAAGGACCGGCAACTCGGCAAATCGCTCGACAGTTCGCTCCGGACCAGACTCAGATAGTGGATTGGCAGAGTGTTGCTCCAAAGCCCCCGATCAGTCCCCCGCCGCCACCCAACACGGGAGAACTTGAAGCACAGGACTGGGAGCGGGTTCGCAACGCCCCCGATGCAACGCAGCTAGATGGATTCCTGGTAAAATACCCCAATGGTCCACATGCCGCAGAAGCCCAATCGAAACTGCAGTACCTCGTCTGGGAGCGCACCAATCGGGACGACGTCGCCGCCCTGCAAGCATACCTGAACCGCTTCCCTGCTGGCCCACATTCAGGCGAGGCTTCCCGCCGCATTGACGACATCCTTTGGAGCAAGGTCGGTCAGAGGGATCGCGAAGCGCTGCGTAAGTTCATAGCTCAGTACCCGAACAGTCCGCATCATTCGGAAGCGCAATCGCTAGTGAGTCAATTGGACAAGCCGCAGGAGCCGCCAAACAAACCGCCTTCGGCAGCCGATCAACAAGCGATAAGTGCGGTTTTAGGTCAATTCAATGCCGCATTTGAACACAGGCAGTCACGTGAAGTGAAGCAGGTTTGGCCCACGGTTCCCGACCGGTACATCCAAGCGATGCGCGTAGCTGGAGCGACTTTCGAGATGGTGCTGCGCCCGACCGGGGAACCTGAAGTGAACGGTGACGCGGCTTCGGTTCCATGCCAACTGATCACCCGCACCACCGTCTCCGGAGGTCAGCCGAGCCAGAAGCAAATAACAGTGGCAGTCACTCTGCGCAAGAACGGCGACCGCTGGACAATTGTTAATCCCTTGGGCGCTCCTTAGAAGGTGTAGCCCAGGCCGTACAAGGGGACATATCGGGCGGTGAGCCCGTTGTTGTCGAATCGAACGAGGACATTGAAGTTCAAAACGAGCGGTCCCATAATCCGTGCTTTGTAGCCGAATGACCCGCTGTATTGACCATAGGACACGCGGCCAACGCTCACCAGGCCCGTCGCGGTCCCTACGGTCGGCGTCATCGTGTTGGTGGGATCCCCACCGATGCCCGTGGGGAGAGACACACCCGAGATGGATTGAGTCGCCGTATTGGGAATCCCGTGAATCCAGCCAATCTGGTTGCCGATGATGTCCGCGATGAACGTGGTGCGGTGTCCGACCGCTATTTCCGAACCAGCCGTCCAGGAGAATACATCCGGCAGGTAGCCTTTGGTCGAGGTAAAGGGAGCTCCAAGGTATTCAACCGGACCCCCCGCAGTGTTCTCGGTCAATGCGGTGGGCTGCAATTGCCCGCCCAGAATACTTGTTCCGCTGAGTTGGTATCCCACATCGAAATGTGGAGAAAACACGACGCTCTTGCGGATGGGCTTGCTATAAAGTGACACGGCGGCAAAAGGCTTGACGCTTGTGGTACCTGTGCCAAGGTAGTTCTGCGCATCACCTGTGGCGAACCGTAAATCGCCTCCGACCGCAACGACTACACTGCGTTTTCTTACGACACTGCCCTTCAGTCGGACGAGCAGATCTCCGAGACCGGTTTTGCTCAGTGCGGATTCGCCGATCTGGGGGATTTCCAAAGTGGGGGAACCAGGGGTGAAGGTATCCACGCACCAGCAAGTGGGGTTGCCGAACCCGGTTCCGGCATAAATGGCGCCGTTATAGGTTCGTGCCTGAACCCCGGCGTGGATCACCGGCACGCCCACAGAGATGTCAAATCGGTTAGTCACTCCGTAAGTGAGAAACGCGATGTCCTGCGACAGCCTGACGTCCATCCCAATGTTGAAAGTGGCGGGAGCAGTGGTAATTCCGGTGGCTGCGCCGCTTGCGAGAACCTGTGATGCGCCCCCACCGGTGTAGAGGATACTAAGAGAATTGAGAGGCGTCCCGTTAAATTTCGTGAAATGAAAGTCTTGGTGTGAGATGCCGAGGTAGAACTTGTGCTTTCCGATCGTTTCGGCCCGTTCCGAAAGGATAGGCCCTAAGGTGCTGCTCTCAGGCAACTCCGCCCCGGTCGCCGGATCGGTCCTGACGATCACTCCCGAGGCGGGCGAAGACAACGGGATGATGGAGAGGGCGGTGGCGATACCAGCATTCAGCGCATTGTTCAGTTGCACGATGTTGCTGGAAACGCTGTAGTTAGATGGAGTGGTGACGATGGAACCAAAGGTGGGACTGCCGAGAACGGTCGGGACCTTAGTTTCCGTGAAAACACTCGGAACCGCGCCCGATGGCCCTCCAGCAGGGTTGTACGTCGCAGAGGACATCAGCACCTGGAAGACGTTGGGGGGGGGCGATTGAGCTTGCGCGGATCGCACAACCAAGACTGCTGCAACCAGAAACGCGATTCTCTTTGACACAGTCCACCTCCGCATCATGATGATCCAGATTATCCACTCCCTTTGAAAGACGCCTCTCAACCAGGGCGCGGTGCTCCGTGGCAACTTATTTGAGATCTCCGGCGCTGCCGCACCCTCCATGAACGCTGTCGGCGAGTTCGCCGGCGAACGAGTGAAGATCGCCTACCCGTTCGTTTCGGCGCACTTTTGCCCGCAGTTAGACGAGCACGCTTCCACGCGCGTGGCGCCATCATGGAGCTACGATCAATAAGGCTTCAAAATGTAGCGCTTTTTACCCTGAACACGATTACACTAGGCGCAGTCTGGAGAGTTTGTCAATATTTTTTATTTGCGCAGGCTATTTAGTGGTGCATCTGGCCCCGATTGATGAAGGGTGATCTGGGGACGAGCACGCAGATGGATCTCGGATAAACCAGTTGTTAGATAGTAACGAAGTCTACAGAGCCAAAGAGATAATGAGCCGTATATACCAAGACGTCGTCATGTGCGGACTTATTCATTTCAACGGGATTGGTAGCGGCCACGTCGGAGGTTTTACCCCTGGATGCTGGACCCCGCGAGCAATTGCGGGGCTAGAGGAATGATCGCCACCCCGATTCGTCGGGGCACAAAATTCGGCTTACAGGCTTGCTCGCGCGTTCTTGTTTGTTTTCTGCAACATCGCTGAATTGAGCCCTTATTCTGAACACGCCTAAACGTGCGCTGAGGAAGCGCTTGTGGGCAATTTTCGACTGCCTCGCAGAACGAAGTTTGGTGACCTGCCATCTCTGCTTTAGAATGATCCCATGTTCGTCCGTTTGAGAATCGCATGGCTCATCGGCGTCCTTTGTGTTGCGGGGTTGTCTTGGGCAATCGAAGCGCCGCCGGGCCTCCCGGTCGTCTCGATTGACGATTTTCCCCGCGAGGTTCGGGAACAAGTCCAGCAGGCTTATAAGGCAGCAAGCACCCACCCCGGCGATGCGGAGGCATCTGGCAAGTTCGCTATGCTTCTGGACCTCTATAACCGGCCCGATGATGCCGCCCGCTGCTACCAACGAGCGCAACAGCTTGGCCCTCAAATCTTCAAATGGTTTTATTACGAAGGCACTCTACGTTCGCGCCAAAAGAAGCAGCTCGAGGCGGCCGCCTTGTTTCGCCAGGCTTTGAAGCTGGATCCTACATATCTGCCCGCGAGATTGAAGTATGCCGCAAGCCTGTTGGAAAGCGTTGTTATAATCAAACCAGGCTCCTGCTACACCCCATTTGCCGCTTTTGATTCCAGCTTTTTCCGTCACGTCCTCGAACCGCCCGTTTCCCAGATTGTGGTAGAGAATATTGCGGTTGACCCCTGCCACGAAGAGGTCCACATGCCCGTCGTTGTCGTAATCCGCCACCGCGGTACCAATGGAGTATCCCGCACCTGCGACCCCCGCCTCTTCCGTAACATCCTTGAAGCGCATGCCTCCTTCGTTATGGAAAAGACGGTTCCAATACTTGGGGGATTCTTTCTGTAGGGAGGGAAGAGCCGCGCCGTTGGCGAAGAAGATGTCCGTCAGACCGTCTCCGTCGTAATCGAAAGCGGCCACGCCACCCGCCATGGTTTCGATGAGATGCTTAAACGGCGTCGGGCTGTTCTCGACTTGAAAATTCAATCCCGCAGATTGTGCGGCATTCATAAAACGGATTGGCGCCATGGACCGGGCTCGGGCTGCACCGGGAACCTGCGTCTGGCTCTGGGAAAAGAGGTTTGCGCCCGCACCCGCCGCGGGAAGGCCGAGAAGCAGTTGAAGGATTGCGGATCGGCGTGTCTGCATTTGTTCCATTGTTAGCCCGGCGAATGGGGAAGTCAAATACCCACTTTCGTGGATTGTCAGAACGTCAGCAGACGCGACAGCCTCACAAAACACTGGTGTCCATCTTGAGTATAGCCCAGGCGTGCGCCGGCTGTGGTTGCCTCCGATCGCTTGCATCAATTGAATGTTGTCCGTACTTCAGCTGTAGCCCGCTTACAGCGCCGTAAACGGCTTCAGTTGATAAGTAAACAGGAAAGCGGCCGTTGAGATTCTTGATAGTGCTCGGGAGGACAGGATGGATTGGCCAGCACCGTCGTGTATCGGCTACGAACAATCAACGACTCATAGGCGTGACCGTCCGTCCGGTTTCTCAATCTTCGACTCCAGTGCGCTAAACTGATATTCCTCGTGCCAGCGTTTACTCCTTAGGGATACAATGCAGGGCTTCCTGTGCAGGTTCGCCGTTGATGAAGCGATGGCGAGAGGGGACCTATGAGGCGCTTTTCCCGGCGTCATTTCCTGACCAACACGCTCGCGGCGGGAGCGTCGATCGGTGGGTTGTCGCTTGCGGCGAGCAAGCTTGCCGCTCATCCTGCCCACGCAGACCTGGCACGTGTCACGATTGACCCCGACCGGGTTGTCTCTACCATCGACCGGAATCTCTTCGGATCGTTCATCGAGCACCTGGGGCGGGCCGTATACGAAGGTATCTACGAACCGAGTTCGAAGCTTGCTGACGCGAACGGCTTTCGGACGGACGTGCTCAGGGAGATCAAGCAAATGGGCGTTCCCATCATCCGCTATCCGGGAGGTAATTTCGTATCGTCGTATCACTGGCTTGACGCCGTGGGCCCTAAGGAGAAGCGTCCGCGCGTGTTGGACCTCGCCTGGAACACTTTGGAAACCAATCAATTTGGCGTCAACGAATTCATCACGTGGTGCCGGGCGGCCGGGACGGAGCCGCTGATGGGAACGAACTTCGGAACCGAAGGGCCGGAGATGACCGCCGCCTTGCTCGAATACTGCAATGTCGACAAAGGAACGAAGTGGAGCGACTTGCGGCGCGGCCATGGTTATGAAAAGCCGCACAACGTCAAATACTGGTGCCTGGGGAATGAGATGGACGGCCCGTGGCAAGTGGGGCACATTCCGGCCACGGAGTACGGCATCAAGGCTCGCGACGCGGCCCGCCAGATGCGCACGATTGATCCTACGGTGAAGTTGGTCGCTTGCGGCTCCAGCAATACCTCGATGCCAACATACCTCGATTGGGACCAGCAAGTGCTGGAACAGTGCTACGACGAAGTAGACGCGATCTCCCTGCACCGGTATTTCGGAGACGACGAGGAGACCGGAGGCGACACGAGCAAATACCTGGCGCTGAACCTGGCGATGGATCGGCAAATCAAGGAAATTACTGCCGTATGCGACCTGGTACGCGGCCGCCAGCGCTCGGAAAAGACCCTGTGGCTTTCGTTTGACGAATGGAATGTTTGGTATCGCGCTACTGGACCAAAGTCCGACGATGGCCAACGCCAGGAAGCGCCGCACCTGCTGGAAGAGATTTACAATCTCGAAGACGCGCTGCTGGTAGGGGGGCTGATCAATACGCTGATTCGACGCTCGGACCGCGTGCGGGTGGCTTGCCTGGCCCAACTCGTCAATGTGATTGCGCCGATCATGACCAATGAAGACGGCCTGTTCCGGCAAACCATCTACTATCCCTATGCGTGGGCTCTTCAGTATGCCCGCGGGAAAGCGCTCGATCTGGTTCCCCAATCGGACTCCTATGAAGTCACCTCCTTCACGCATCGCGGGAATCGACAGGGAGAAAAGATCGCGGTGCCTTACCTCGACTTGGCGGCCACCCTTGACGCTCAAAGCAACAGCGTCAGCCTGTTCATCTTGAATCGTGACCTCGAGAAGTCGCGCGATCTCACGGTTTCTTGGCACGAAGTTATTCCCCGGCGAGTAAACACTTGCTGGGTTTTGACGGGGTCCGACCTTAAGGCCGTTAATGGCTTCGCGGACCCCAAGCGCGTGGCGCCTCAAAATCTTGAGGCTCCGGCGACCGGCGTGGAAATGAAATTCCAGTTGCCGCCGCGTTCTTATACGCTGGTCAATGTTGGCTTGTAGTAAAGTGCCACGGGCGTCCCGCCCGTGGCCTGGAGTTTCTACATTTTTCACGCGTCAGCGGCGAGGGTGAGGTTGCGGTCGGTAAGTTGGAAGCCGAGGGAATGGGGGTATTCCGGGTGGTCGACCATTTCTTGGCGCAGGAGGGTGACGAGGTCGAGGCAGGAAGGGCGGTGGGCCTTGCGACGCCACTTGGGCAGGGCCTGATAGGCTGATGTTCGCTCGGTGCCGAAAGCTTGCAGAGCGGCCAGGAGCAGAGCGCTGTAGGCGGCGACGACCAAGGCGGGCTGCTTGGGCACGGCGTCGACGTTCCACAACTGGGCTTGTCCTACGCCCAGGGTATCCTTCTCGTCGTGGTGGTTGACTTCGATCTGCCAGCGGTCGAAGTAGATTTGCAGCAACTGGGGAGCGGAGTGCCGCAGGTCGGTGGAGAGCAGAAAGGCGGGTTGGCGGTAATAGAGTTTGGAACTTTTCCGTTTGCGATAGGGGGTGGGAGCGATGACGAAGAGGCGCAGGGGGATCTGGCCGGCGCCTCGCCGCCAGTAGACTTGCGTCACCTCTTTATAGCGGATGCGGCGGCGCTTGCCCCCATAGAATAATTTGGTCTGTTTCCAGGAGTGTGCCGCATCTTCGCGGACCTGTTCGGGAGTGAAGGTGGACAGAGCGTAAAAGCGGCGGGAAGGCTGGGGAGCGCGGAAGCAGAGGCGAGCATCTTTGCGGGTGCGGGCGATCAACTCGGTGCGGTCGCGGGGAGCGCGGAAGCAAGTGCGGTTGCAGAAGCTGCCGTCGAGAGCCAGCACCAGCAGCTTGGCAGTTCCTCCGGCGGCATCCAGTGCTCGGCGCAAGGGGGCCACGATCTGGACCAAACGCTGCGAGAGGTTATGGAGCTTGCGCATCTTTTTATATTCTTGCCAGGCTTCCTCGCCCGCCTTGCGGGAAGGCTTTTTCACCGGCGCCGCCTCTTCAAAGCGCACGGGCAGAGCACGGCAACTGGCATTGCCCCGCCGATGCAGGGGCAGCAACAGAGAAGCTTGCAGAAAGCGCAGGCCGTACATCAGGTTGACATGAAAGGGAGGCGAGAGAGGATCGCGATGATAGCGTGCCTGAGGAATGGCGCGGCCGGTCTTGCGCAGGCGGGTGTCGTCGACGGCGACGCCCACCAGGCGGCCCGGACAATAGGGCAAGGCGCGACGCCATACGCCGGCGAACAAGGTCTGGGGTTGCCAACGGCAACGCGAGTGGAGAAAGTACTCGCTCGACCAACTGCGCTGCTGGCGGCCCTGGGTCCAGATGATGCGCGACAGACAGCGCCGGCCCACACAGACCAACGCGCCCAAGGCTTGACGGGTGGCACGACGGAAGGTGCGCGACTGGGGAAAGGTGGGAGCCCAGTCGGCGACGATCTCGGACCAGGCAGTGAACAGAGTCATCGGACCTCCGGACGCAAGGCGAAAGTATTCTTGCCGGTGCGCAGGAAACGATCGCCGCGGGCGACTTTCTTGGTGAGGGAAGAGACCAGGCTTTCGCGATCGACGGTGACGTGGAAGGTGGCCTGGATGCGCTCCAGGATGGCGGAAACGTGCAAGGGAGTGCCGGCCTTCTTGAGTATGTCAAAAGCCATACCCACTTGGGACAGACTTGCGCGGGAGCGCGGCGTGGCGGGGGCGGGAGAATCCGCACGGAGACGGCGAACAGCCCGCAACTGCGCATCGAGAGAAGCTTCGAATATGGAAAGAACGGAATCCTTGAGATCGTTGGGCAAATGCACCTCCAGAGCCAGCGCTCAGGAGGAAGGTAGCCAATGCAGGTCGGTCTGTCAATATAAATCTTACTTTGCCAGACCTAAATGTAGAAACTCCAGGCCACGGGCGTCCCGCCCGTGGCCAGGATGGCCATGGCACACGATCAGAAGAGATTTCAGGAGGTGTCTTAATGCGTTCACGCACGTTTACAGCAATTTTGATGTTGGCATTTATCGCCCCGGGTTGGGCGGCCATAGCATTCGCGAGCCCGGAAGGCGATGATGCGTTTCTGGGCAGATGGGATATCACCGCGACAGGTTCCCCATCCGGGCGGCAAAGGTTTTGCTGGCTGGAGTTGACGCGGGACGGTGGAGCGCTCAAGGGCCGCTTTAATGCTGGCGGCGGTGCGGTATTCGATCTGCCGCAGGTTGCGATTGAGAATGGCGAGCTGAGTTTCGGGTACCCCCGCGGAAAGCCGCCGGACCAAACCCAGCAAATCTGGAAAGCCACGCTCAAAAGCGCGCGGTTGCAAGGGACGACCGTCATTAATGGCGAGACCTATTCGTGGACTGGTGAGCGCGGGCCCGTGTGGCCTGCGACTCCGCCCAAAAGAAAGCCCGGCAAACCGGTCGACCTTTTCAATGGTAAGGATGTGTCTGGCTGGCTTTCCCAGGACCCCAGCCGCCCGATGGGTTGGTTTGTCAAAGACGGCGTCCTGATGAACGAGGGCAAGGAAGCCAACAACATCTACACTAAGCAAAAGTTTCAGGATTTCAAACTCGATGTCGAGTTCAACGTCGATCCGCAGAGCAACAGTGGCGTCTATCTCCGGGGGCGGTACGAGATCCAGATTCTTGATGGCTACAACCGGCCAATGGATGTCCACAGCCAGGGGGCTCTCTACGGATTCATCATTCCGTCCGTAAAGGCGGACAAGCCCGCCGGCGAGTGGCAGACCTATGCAATTACCCTGATCGCCGACCACGTGACCGTGATCTTGAACGGAACGACGATCATCGACAATGCCGAGGTGCCGGGCGTCACGGGTGGCGCACTCGACGCGAAGGAAAAAGAGCCTGGTCCGATTCTGCTCCAGGGTGACCACGGCAAAGTGCAGTTCCGGAAGGTGCGGCTGACTCCGCTCATTTGACGGCGACTTTTGCGCCTCGTAGGGGTGCCCCTCGTGGGTACCCAACAGGGGGCCGATCCGGCCCCGGGGTGGGCAGGCACGAGGCCTGCCCCTACGTGCGAATGGCAGCGGGATTTGGCGTCGCGCGAGCACGCGACTATACTGTCAGTCCTCGCCCCGAAGTCCGGAAAGGACAGTTTAATGGTTTCGATATCCCGGCGTGATCTTTTGGCTTCATTATTGGTTTTACCCGCCGCACTTCGCGGCGATGAACAAGGCACTTCTCTATTTGACGGTCATTCGCTCGACGGCTGGAAAGCCGGAGAGCACAGCAAGTCTTTCCGCGTTGAAGACGGAAACATCGTGGCTGCCGGACCGCGCGCGACCCTTTTCTACACAGGCCGCGGCGGAAACGGAAATTTCAAGAACTTCGATCTGAAGGTGGAAGTGCTGACGCGCCCGGGGGCGTGTTCGGGCATTCACTTCCACACGCAATTTCAATCGCACGGCCCGCTCAAGTCTGGCTTCAAGGTGCAAATCAACAACGTCTACGCCGGCGAGGGTGATGATCTCGACCGCCGCAAGACCGGCTCGCTTTACGGCATCCGCGACATTTACAAGGCCATGGTGAATGACGACGGATGGTTCGAGGTACGCGTTCAGGTGCGAGACAAGCAAACGCAGGTTTGGCTGAACGGCACGCCGATCGTCGATTACATCGAGCCCGCCCAGCCGGCGGATTCTTCGGTTCCAACCCTCGGCCACGGTGCCATCGCTCTCGAATGCTGTGGCGATGTGCCCAAAGTGTCGTTCCGCAATCTGGTGTTCAAACCCTTGCCCGATGACCTGCAGACGCCTTCCGACCAACTGCCGCAGGTGGACGACGTTTACCGCCAGTTGCTGCAAATGAACCAGCAGGGCTATCCGGTCGTGGACTATCACACTCACCTGAAGGGCGGGCTGACGCTCGAGCAATCGCTGGCTAACTCGCGGCGCCTCGGAATCATGTACGGAATCGCCGTCAATGGCGGGCTGAAATTTCCCATCACCACTGACGCCGGTGTGCTGGATTTCCTGGCCAGCATGAAGGGCACACCCGCTTTCATCGGATTGCAGGGGGAAGGCCGCGAGTGGGTAACGCTGTTTTCCCGGGAGGCGATTGCCAAGTTTGATTACATCTTTACCGACTGCATGACGTTCTCCGACGACCAGGGCGTGCGCAGGCGGATGTGGATTCCCGAAGAGGTGGGCGAGATTCGCGACCCCGAGCAGTTCATGGAAATGTTCGTGAGCCGCATTCTCGGCATCCTCAATCAACGAACCCATCGACATCCACGCCAATCCCACCTTCCTGCCGGACGTGATCGCGAAGGACTACGATCGCCTGTGGACTCCGGAACGGATGCAGAAGGTTATTGATGCCGCCAAGGCGAACGACGTGGCGATTGAGATCAACAACCGCTACCGGATTCCCAGCGCCGCTTTTATCAAGCTCGCGAAACGGACGGGTGTGAAGTTCTCATTTGGTACGAACAACGGCGATTCCAATCTGGGGCGAGACGAATACGCGCTGGCGATGGTCAAGGAGTGCGGGATCACCTGGCGGGACATCTTTATGCCGAAGCCGGACGGCAAGAAAGCGGCGCAGAGACATAAAGCGGCGTGATGACCTCCTGCCTCCCCGAAGGGGATGAATGTCATTAGCCGTAGGTGCGACCTACGGGAGGGTAACCGGAGAATCAGGTTCCGACCCCGGAAAGGCCGAATAATTCGACCCCTTCAGGGTCGGAAGATCTATCTCCTTGCCGTGTCGATCCGTGGGTTTCACCTACGGCTAACAATATTGTCCCCCTTCGGGGAACAGGAATCGTAGCGCGGACCTGTCCTGTAGGTCCGCGGCCTTTCCTTGCCTTCTGACTGAGACTAACCGCGGACCTACAGAACAGGTCCGCGCTACCACCTTATCCCAATCATCGCAACAATCTCGCATCTGCTAGGATAAACGCATGGGTTTGTTTGGATCGAAATCGAAAAAACTTGGCGCCGCTAAGAAGCTCGAAGGGACGGTGCAATTCCCTGGCGACAAGTCCATTTCCCATCGCTACGCGATGCTGGCGGCCATTGCCTCGGGAGAGAGTGAAATCCATTTCTTTTCCTCGAGCGCCGATTGCCAATCCACTCTCAACTGCCTGAAGTCGTTGGGCGTTAAAATCGAGCGTAAAGAAAACGTCGTGAAGATTGCGGGGGCGGGCCTAGATGGTCTGCGCGCGCCGTCGGTGACGCTCGATGCGGGGAACTCCGGCTCGACGATCCGCATGCTTTCCGGGATACTCGCCGGGCAACCGTTTCGCTCGGTGCTCGGGGGCGACGCATCGCTCTCGCGCCGCCCCATGAAGCGCGTGGCCGATCCGCTCACCCTGATGGGAGCGCGCATCAAGACGGCGGACAAGGGCTGCCCGCCCATCGAAATTGAAGGCGGCCACTTATCGCCCATTCGCTATGAAATGCCGGTGGCGAGCGCGCAGGTGAAGTCCGCCATCCTGCTGGCGGGCCTGTTTGCCGAAGGCGAAACCGAAGTGGTGGAGAAACTTCCCACGCGCGACCACACGGAAATCGCGCTGGAAGTGATGGGAGCGGACATCGGCCGCCATCAGCGCACCATCGCCGTGCGCGGCCGCGCGCGACTGGAAGGAAAAAAACTTTACGTTCCCGGCGATCTTTCTTCCGCGGCATTTTTCATTGTCGCCGGGCTGATTGTTCCGAATTCCAACCTGATGCTGCACAACGTGGGGCTGAACCCCACGCGGACAGCGCTCCTCGACCTGCTGGTGCCGATGGGGGGGCGCGCCAAGGTGGTGAACCTGGAAATGCTCAACGGCGAACTGCTCGGCGACCTCCACGTCGATGCCAGCCAATTCGCGGGCGGCGAGATTCCGGTAGAACTCGTGCCGGGGCTGATCGACGAATTGCCGGTGCTATCCGTTTTGGGCACGCAAACCGAGAAGGGACTAACGTTTCGGGGCGCGGCGGAGTTGCGCGTAAAGGAGAGCGACCGCCTGGCGGCCGTGGCGGAAAACCTGCGCCGCATGGGAGCCGAGGTCGAGGAGTTTCCCGACGGGCTACGCGTGGCCGGCCGCCAAAAACTGCGCGGAGCCGAAATCGATCCGCACGCCGACCACCGCATTGCCATGGCCTTCG
>CAWEFC010000015.1:0-18598 GCA_963808085.1 uncultured Acidobacteriota bacterium | reverse complement strand
ATTCGAGACAGAGGTCAACCTGAAATTCCGCGTCGAACCAGCGGTCCTTCAGGCTTGGCCACGTACGTCCCGCCAGAGCTGGAGAGCTGGAATACTCGGCATTGTGCTCGGCAAAGCTCACGGGGGGTCAATCAAGAGTCTCGTGATCGAACCATGCCTCGATGCGTTGCATCGCTTTTTCGAAATCCGGCTTTCCTTGTAACTCCACTTCGTTCCTCCGTCTGGGTCGGGCAACTCGATGCCTTGGCTACGCCAGGCCGTCTCACACATGAGGAAGCAATGATCTTTGACGGAAAGAGCATCACTTTCCCGTGCACGAGCACGGATGGTGTACCACCAGAGATCGTCCGGCGTCAAGACGGACTCTCACCTGCAGAGGTATCCGTACTGAAGCGTTCCCTCGGCTAAGTTGCGAGTGGTTCGGACGAGTTCGCCCGTGGTCAGCGCGGAACAAACGGCGGACGAAAATTCGAAAATCGGGTAAGAATGTCGGAGCTTGCTTAGCCCCCCTCAGGCCCGACTGCCTCCGCGCCAAGCACCTCAATGGTAACCCACCAAATAACCCTTAAAATCAATAGCATCGGGGTTGGGTTTCTGGTACGCGATCGGTTTCGGGTCAAGCCATTTCACCACTTTATCCTTGATCGAATACGCAAAAAAGTGGTTTCCGCGTGGGTTGTAGTGGCCGATAAAGTACAGATTCATGTATGCCTTAAATGGCAAGTTGTACCTCTTAAAATCCTGAAGATGGACTTCGTTCATGTCGAAATAGTCGATTTTCTCTTTGCCCAGATAATCGACGGTCGCCTGGTCGTATCGCGTGCCATTTGATTGCATTTCGGCCATCGCGCGATAGGGGTCAAACAGAATAACCAGCAGGTGCTTTCGGTTTTGTCGCGCGAATTCCCGGGTCTTTTCCAGGATGAACTGCGTGGCTCGCAGCGAGTACTTGTCCAGAAGCTCGCCCACTCGCTTTTGGCTTGGCAATTCCCGGCCGAGAACCAGGGGATAGTCCAAGTGAGCTGCCAGCTTGCCGATACGTTCCTGATCCAAGTCCCGGATGTAGCCCAAATTGTAGGCGTAGAGCTGGAGGGCCAGATCATCCTTGAGGTGGTCCACCATGAACTGCGGGTCGGTCATGCTATACAACGCGGACGGTGTCGCCAGCAGATTTTCCTTCTCAACGAATTTGCCGTTCGCGAGATCCATCTCGAGATGCGGCCAGAAGTTGCCGTGGAACATCCGGCCGCCCTGATGGTTCCAGACCTTGTAAGTAATGGCGTGCCGGCAGCGCAGCAGGCTTCGAATGTGATCGTCTCCCCATAAATAGAACGTGAGGTACTCCGCACCGTGATCGGTCCGTTCTTCCTTCACCATGCGGCGATAAGCCTGATAGACACCATACCCCCCCATCCCGAAATTCCTCACGGGCTCCCCTAAGTGCGCCGCCAAGTACTCTTGCCAGGTCTCACCGTCCGAGACCTGATGACATTGTGTAAAGCTGTCGCCGTAAGTGTTGATGCGGCATTTTTTGCCAGCATACATGAACGAGGTGCGCGCGCCATTGGCTTGGACAGTGGAGATCGTCGCACTACCATCAAGTCCATCGGCGGGCATATAATTCCACAACCGGTAACCCAACTCCGAATCAAACTGCGCCCAACTGGGACCGTGAAGAAACCTTTCGATGACCCCTCGTGATACCGCGCTCTCGCGCAGAAACTGTTCGAAGGTAGGTTTCGTCGCTGTTTCGTCGGCTCTACCCGTTCCCACCAACGTCGTTGCTGCGGCCATTTTGACGAAATCGCGTCGCTTCATTTCAATCTCCCTGTCTCGCTGGGATCATTCAAAGCCCGCGGCCAAAATTCCAAGTGGCCCCATGACAGATTGATTTGTGACTGGTGGGTTTCACTTAGTAAGGCGCGATGGGCATCATCCGCCAAATCCATCGTCAAACGCAATCCCCTTAGTTGGACGGGCAAGATTGAACGACGATTGCCGACCTCGTCACCGGTAGATCTTCCGGGGGTGGAACACTGTGGTTACGCGGGCCGGGAGAAATGCTTCTCGAAATGTCCGCTGGGACAACAGGACTTTACGTCTATTCAGTTTTGCTCCCTGCACGACCGTTATTAACTCTCCTTTGGGGGAGCCCTCACGCTGCGCTTCCCCGCTGCCACGACGGGGCTGAGGGTCCCCTTCAATCTCTACCTCGAAGTTTCCAGTAGGGAGACCCGCATCATGGGTTTAAACTGTCGTGCGCACTTTCGAGAATGCGACTGTTGCGAGGCACAACCCAACATGGTGATTTCTAGAATCCGTCAAGCCATAACGCCAATAAGAGTAAAGACGGCCCTTTTCGCGATCCTCTTTTTGCTATCGGCCCCCCTTGCGAGCGCCGAGAGCCAATACGAACTCGCGTGGGACATGCAATCCGACCGCGCGGTTGTTAAAACGCGCCCCGGCGGACTGGAAATTTGGCATGGTAGCTTACTGCCCGCGCTTTGGATCCAAAATACGGACGATTCCAAGCAGTACGTCAAGGCGGAAGTTGTCTCGAATGCGCAGGATTCTCTGACTATCCACTTTGCGGATATCGCCACGGGTACCCTTATCGTTCGGCACGATCCCGAGGGAATACGCTTCGAGCGCTTGACGATCCATTGGAACCAGCCCGCGCCTGGCGTGATCGCTCTCTATTTTGGAACCGCTTTGTTGACGAAGGAACAGCGCGCCATGGTTCCGTCTCTCGACGTCCCGTTCTGGCCGGATTGGGAAGCCGAAGGCTTTGGTGTTCCCAGCGCGAAGGGCGGCCCACTGCAAAGCTTCTTTCGGAGTTGGGATTTCGGCAACGCCAATATCCCTCTCGGTAGCTTCGGTCCTTCGATGGGCACGCCGTATGCGGCTGCCTACCCGAGACCTTTGTACAGTGCCGCAATGGGCGGCCCCAACGGTTGGGTAGCGTTCGGCCCTGGGGCGGTGCCCGATGCGGCCCTTACGCTGCGCATACGTTCCTCGAATGCTGCCCTGGAATACCTCTACCGTGAGGATCTTTGGGGAGCGCGGAAAGGCGCGGACCGTATCTGGGAGGAACCCTTTCGGCTCTTCTGGGCAGACGACGCCTGGGATGCCTACCTCCGATTATTTCAGTCTTTTCCTGCTGCTCCTTCCTCATCCCCCGCTCACCAAGAGAGCCATTGGAACAGTTGGGGAAACTTTCGGGAACACCACTTCGGTTTGCGTGAACTTGCCGACCAGGTTGCGGATGACGTCGGCGCGAAGATTCTAGTACTCGACGACGGCTGGGAAACCAATGAGAGCAGTGGCATTCCGAATCTTCCCCGCTACCCTAACTTTATGGACGATATGGCCTATATCCGGAAGAAGGGGCTCGAACTTGGGTTCTGGCAAGCTTGTGGGTGGATCGATGACACGGCAGCCAGCGGCCTACAGCCGGAGGACCTCTTGCGGGGTGCGGACGGCGTGCCTCGACGCGTGAACTGGAGTATGGGGGCTCAGGCCGAGCCCCATCATTACGTGCTGGACCCGAGTTCACCGCGCGCCAGAGAATTTCTCCGCCAGCGAACGTTGCGCATCATGCGAGAGTTGAAACCGCGGCTGCTAAAGCTCGACTTCGGCTATGGTCTTCCGGGGCCCGATGTCGCCGTCCCGCGTGACCCTACACTGCGCGGCGAGCGCTTCTCGTATACTTTACTCAAGACCATCGCGGATGCGGCTCGCGAGGTCGATCCCGGCGTGACGATCCAGTACTACAGCATTCACCCTCTGATGGCGCCCATCGAGGATCTGATCACGCTGGATGATCTGGGTGATGCCGGGGGACAGGAAGCGGCCGGGCACGGCGAGTGGTCCATCTGGGCCGCTTTGGCCGGAGTACAAGGGCGCGCTATCAATGCGTCGAGTGGCTACGACTGGCGGGAGGACAACGAGATACTTCTCGACACGGCAGTGATTGGAGCGCCCGGGTCGATCCTGCCGCTGCCCGTGGGCCGTAGCGCAGCACCCCTGGGGTTGGACTTCCACCACCGCCGTGCCTTGGCGCAGTGGTATCGCAGGACCACATTGTGGAAGCCATTGTGGTTGAACTCCGAGAAAGGCGCGATTGGCCACGAACCACGCCCCCGCTGCTTCGGGCGCTTGGAGCCCATCCGGGGCGAAGATCGCCTCACTGCCCTTGTTCTTCGGCCGGAGGGCATCGGGGAAAACCAGATGGATGTGCCGGGCCTGGGAAAAGTAAATTGGCAGGGCCGCTGGGCAATCATCGCGCAAGACGACGAAACCCTCGCTACCTCCCATCGCTTGGCTTGCATCCCGTTTGACGGCGGCTCACTGCGGATACCGCGCAGTTCCGGGCCGGATCGGGTTATTGCCGTGGAGAAAACGGAGCAGCCGTTGGCCACTTGGTCGTGGCACGGCTCTACCCTCGAGGTACGATGCCCGGATTCTCCGGAACTGATCGGTATCCTGGTGATCAACTGAGTCGGCAATGCCTCCAACGATTCCGCCGGATCTTTTGGACAGACAGGAGTTTACGTAATCTGAAAGGCATCTGATTTTCACGAAATGGAGTCGCCATGCGGATCGCAGGAATTCTAGTTCTTCCCGTCTTATTTGGCCTGAGCAGCATGAGTGCCCAAACCGTGCCGGCTTATGTGAATCCAGGATCGGACAATGAAAGCTGGGCGGTGGGAAACGGACTAATTGAACGGGTAATTCAGTTCGACGCGAAAACCGGCCTCTACACAGCGGCCTGGAAACACAAATTGACGGGAACCGACTTCATCAAGCCAGGGCCTGATAGGAACCGCCAAGGTGCGGAGTTCTTTTTTGAGGCTGATAGGGACAAGTTGACCGGTTCGGGGGGTGCTTTCGAATTGATCGGGGCCGAGACTCGCGACTCACCGCCGGGCGGCAAGCTTCTGGAGATTAAGTTGAGGGCCCGAACCAGGCCGATCGAGGTTTCGGTAGTCTATGCCGTGTATCCAGGTCATCCCGTGGTTCGAAAGTGGCTTACGATTACCAATCGAGGCTCGTCTCCCTTCACCCTCTCGCACCTCGCTTTCGAGGCCGTACCCTTGCGGGCGGGAAAACCTTCGGAAATCCAAGTTTCAGGTTTCTATGGAATCCAGCCGCGCGAGATTTTCTTCACCGGCAGAGTGGAGGACACCGCGATTCTTGAACGGAACTCACTCACGGGTGAGGGATTTGTTGTTATGAACGAAGCTCCCGGCTATATGAAGCGCACAGAAATGACGGAGTGGGGAGACGGTATTGAAGTCATGTACGACACCGATATTTTCCCATTCGAAAGGACGGTTGCACCGGGTGAGACGTTTACCACGGCGAAGAGTTCGGTGGCGTTTTTTGCCGAGGGACGTGGCTTCGCCGATCCCCATTGGGTCGTTCCCTCCTACACTTCACAAGTCATCATGAAAAAGGGTGCCGATTATAAGCCGGCGTGGATTTACAACACGTATGAACCTTTCTATTTTGGCCTCCCCCAGTCGACGGTAGAGGAACTGATCCCCATCGCCGGACGGATGGGCCTGGATGTCTTCACCCTCGACGCTGGATGGGAAAAGCTTTGGGGCGAGAATGACATTGCGCTGAACCGGTACCCCCAAGGGCTTGATCCTGTCCGAAGCGAGGTCGAGCGGCAAGGAATGCGCCTTGGACTCTGGGTGCCGTTGGCGATGGTCCGCCCGGAAACCCAAGTGTATCGAGATCATCCCGAGTGGCAATGCAGAGACTCCGAGGGACGGCCCAAAACTTCGTTCATGGGAGCGGAATGGGGTGGGGACCTCCCGGTGATGTGCATGGCTTCACCCTACCGCGAGGTCGCCGCACGCCGCATCAGTGACCTGATTTCCCGCTACCACCTTGGATATGTCAAGATGGATTTAACCACCGTCTTCAACGCGTACGGCGAAGCGCCAGGGTGCTACGCGAAAGGACACTATCACCAAAGTTGGGCGGAATCGCTGGAAGGAATTTATGAAGGTATCCAATACGTTACCGACGCGATCTATCGCGAGCATCCCGAGGTTTTGCTGGATCTTACATTCGAGCTCTGGGGCCAGAAGCATGTGATCGATTATGGCTTGTTGGGAGCCGGAGATCTGGATTGGCTGAGCAACACCAATGATGCGACTCCGGATTCCGCCGGGCCCCGGCAGGCCAGGACCCTGCTCTACCATCGATCGCTGGCCATTCCGGTGGAAACCATGCTCATCGGCAATCTGCGCGCCGAGACGCCGCCGGTGGAAGAGCGTTTTGCCACCGCCATAGGCTCGGGTCCACTTCTCTTGGGAGATTTACGCAAGCTTACACCTCAACAGCAGGACTGGTACGGGGAAAAGATCCGTTGGTTTAAGGCATTTCGCCAAGCGGTTCCCATCAACGAGAGCTTCTTTCCCTTGGGGACATGGCTCCAACCCGGAGCCGCGAGCGTGGACGGCTTTGCGCGGCTGGATCGCGAAGGGGAAGGAATGATCGTTGTATTCAGGAATGAAGCGAGCGCGGACAACCTCTTGGTGAGTGTCCCGACCTTTCCCGATGGGGCGTTTCGTCTCACCTCCGGGATGACCGGAGCATCCCTGGGGACTTTTTCGGGACAACAAATCCGGCAAGGAATCCAGATTCCGGTTCCCGCTGATCATAAAGTTGAGGTATTGGAGATTCGCAAGTAGCCGGAACGGGAATTGCCGGAGGCGCTTCGCGAGGAGCGCGTCCGAGAATTAAGGATTTTTCGTGAATTGACAATCGCGAACGTGGCACAAGGGGCGTGTCGAAGACTTACAAGCCGTACCAGCCGGAGCAGGACCTATTGATGCCGCCCAGCCTGAAGGTTCGGCTACCAGAGAAGCACATGGCCTACTTCGCCAGCGAAGTGGTGGACGAGCTGGACCTGACCGGAAACAACGCGAACGAACCAACATCAACATTTTCAATGTAGACAGAGCTTCTGGCAGGCGCAGCCAGATCATCAGGCGCGCTTCGTGCTGAGTAGTATTCACAGCCTTCGGTGCCATATTCTAATCCACATTGCGCTAATTTGTACGTTTCGAGTTTATGCTGGCGGGTTAGTTCCGTTTTTCTGTTGGAGCCGTGGCCAGGAGTCGAGCCTGGACCCCTTCGTTTGGCGCCCGAAGGGTCTCAAAACAGGAGGCGCGGATGATGGCCCGCTAAGTAATTATAAATAAAAGGCTTGGCTCCTCGGCCAGGACTCGAACCTGGAACCCTTCGGTTAACATCCATAGCAATACAATTATAAGCAATACTCAGGATTACCCTATGTTGCTCGATGATGAAGACTTAATGGGCCTCTCCTGAGAACTACAGTATGCACGTTTTATCATGTTTTGGCGCGATTTCTCGCGAGTATGCCTGCAAAGGTCCCTACAGTTTTCCGCCCCAAAAGGCTTGCGCGTCTCTCGGTAGTTCGCCGAATGGTTCCCCTTCTCGCTCCTTCAGGGTTGCCAAATTTCCAAAGTCAACAGGTGCCAGATAGACCGAATTGCGGGGACGGGCGGCTGGCCAACCTCTGGTTGGCCAGCCGCCGTTTTTGGGAGTGTCACTCGCTGGGATAACCTGCGCGAAGGATTTGGTCGGCGGCGCGGAAGATTCGTTGGGCGGAACGCTCGGTGAATGCCTGGCCCTGGCCCCACGATTGGATGTAACCACGGCTGTACTCGGCTCCCGGCAGGCCAAGGGACTCACAGCACAGCAAGGAAACGGCCTCGGCTTCCATTTCCCGGATATCCCGTGGTGTGCGGTCAGTGTCCGAAAGGTCGCCTTCGTCAATGTGGCCAAGCATGACGTGGCCGACTTCATGGAAGAGGGTTTTTACCGGGAGAGCGGCAATCGGGCTGACCGCGATCTTCCGGCCTCGATTGGCGTAGCCCTGGGTGTTGCCGTCCAGGTCCTCGAACGGTACGCGCTGGATGTCCAGCGCGGCAAGCGCTCTTTCTTCGTTCCATTCCGGGATGGCGGGCGGCTGGTATTCTGCGCCATTGGTCTGCGCAAGAACGAACCAATGGGCCTTGTAGGTGAAATGGGTAAAGGAAAATTCCTCTTCCTGGTCGGTGCCGTCATCTTTCTTGACCGTCTTGGTGCGCTTGCACGTCAGAGGCATACATAGGGTCAGCGCCTTCTGGCCCTTCTTCACAAATCGGCCTAGCTCTTTCCACTTCGGGAATGTGGCCAGCGGTCCCGGCTGGATTCCGCGCATGATGCACTGGAACAAAGCCAAGAGTTGATTTCCGAGTGAGTAATTGTGAAACCGGCTGTAGGCTTCGTGAATGAAGCCGGGCTTTTTCACGGCCTCGTCTAAGAGCGCTGCCCACGAAACCATCGGCTTTCTATCTGCGCCCGTCGGCGCATCCCCTGTGCGAACCTGCAACGAACCCTCAACATTAAATTGACCTCGATTGGTCTGTTTGATTTGCTCGATCATTTGTTTTTTCTCCTTTTCTGCGCCCGTTTCTCGCGGGGCACGAAAAGGGCGAGTGGGGCCTGCTCGCCAGTGCCAAGGGCTGCCTTTTTGTGGGGGAGCCAAGAAACTTCGCTCTTTGGTTTGTTTCTTGGGGGAACCGCAAACCCGGAGGGTGGCCGTCAGCGGACGGACAAAGCAGAAGCCCGCCGTGCCGCCAGCGCGCAGGCGGCTTTCCCATCTCGCCGTGCCCGCGAGAAAGCGGTGCCAGAAAAGGACGATGGGATGATGAGAACTCAAGCCGGAAAGTATGAGAAAGCCGCTAATATCAAATTATTCCCTTTACATGCGCCGCGACTTAGGTATACTCGCTGGCTTTAAGTTTTTGGAGGAGGGCAACAACCCCGATGGCGCTCAACCCAGAATTCGCCGCCAATCCCGATCCACGCGTTGCCTGCGTATTGCTCCTGGACACGTCCGGCTCGATGAGCGGTGCAGCGATCGACGCTCTCAATCAAGGACTCAAGGCATTCCAAGATGACATTCAGGAAGACGCGCTGGCGAAGCGCCGGGTAGAAATCGCTATTGTCACCTTCGGCGGGTCAGTGCAGAAAATCCAAGACTTCATCTCTGCCGGCAGTTTTGCCGCACCGACCCTGGTTGCGGAAGGGAAAACACCCATGGGAGAAGCGATTGCCTTGGGCGTCAAACTCGTCAAGGATCGTAAGGCCGAATACAAGACTAGCGGTGTTCTCTACTACCAACCCTGGATTTTCTTGATCACCGATGGCGAGCCAACCGACGAGTGGCAGAGTGCGGCCCAGATGGTTCAGGCGGAAATCTCCGCTAAGGCCCTCACCTTTTTTGCTGTCGGCGTAGAAGGCGCGAATATGCAGATTCTCTCGGAAATCACGCCGCGGACGCTGAAGCTTCCTGGTCTCAAGTTCAAAGAGTTGTTCATTTGGCTTTCCCAGAGCCAAAAGCGAGTTTCAGGTAGCAAGGTGGGCGAACAGACCGCGCTTCCCCCCATCGGCTTTGGCTCGCCCGTTTGACGCTCTATGGCCGAATCCCTTCCCAGTGCGTGGCGCTATCTTGCAGTGTCCGTAATGGGTAGCAGCCATATTACCCAGAAGCTACCCTGCCAGGATGCTCATGCAACGGCCATCCTCGACGACGGTACCCTTATTGTCGCCGTTGCGGATGGAGCCGGGTCGGCAAAGCGTTCCGACGAGGGGGCCAGGTGCGCCGTCGACTCCAGCATTCGATACCTTGTCGAACATCTTCAACCGGCGCCTCCAGCAACCACCGAAGAGTGCGAAGCATTGCTAGAGAATGCCGTCGTCAATGCGCGCGACGCACTTCAGGAGATCGCCCCAGCCGAGAGTCTTAACGACGTTGCCACCACGCTGTTATTGACAGTCGTTACTGAACGGTGGCTATCCACCGTTCAGGTGGGAGACGGAGCGGTGGTCTGTCGCCACCCTTCGGGATCTCTTCGCGTCCTTTCGGTACTCGGCCAGAGCGAATACATCAACGAAACAACATTTCTAACCTCGTCTGATTACCTCAATCATATGCATCGCGCCTCGGTGCCAAGCGCGGAAGTCAGCGGACTGGCCATGCTGAGCGATGGAATCCAACTCTTAGCGCTGCGCTATTCCGACAATACGGCGCATGATCTGTTCTTCCAGCCTTTGTTCGAGTTCGCCGGGAACCCAACCTCCACCAACGCGGAACTGGAAGAGTTTCTCCGGTCTGAGCGGGTCTGCGAACGAACGGACGACGATAAGACGTTGGTTCTTGCGGTTCGCCATGACGTTCAATGATCACAACGGCCGATCGGTCGATCTGGAAGACCACAAGCTCAATTCAGGCGGCGAGGCTGAGGTTTTCGCAGTGCGCGGGCGACCCGACCAGGTCGCCAAAATTTATTTTGCACCGTCAGCAGAGCGATCAGCGAAACTTCAGGCCATGGTCGCCAGCCCCCCCACTGACCCTACCAAGAACCAAGGGCATGTTTCAATCTGCTGGCCGCAGGCCCTTTTGTTCAAGCCGGGCAGCAGAAGCTGCGCTGGATTTCTCATGCATTACGTGGACTTCTCCACGAATAGACCCGTGCTTCAACTTTACAATCCGCAAGATCGGCAGGGAGTGGCCCCCGGATTCACCTGGGGTTATCTGGTCAGGACGGCGTCGAACATCGCGAGCGTTGTGGATGCCATCCACGCCCGCGGTTATGTCATAGGCGATCTCAACGAGAGCAACTTCCTTGTGTCCGATCGCGCTCTTGTGACTCTTGTGGATTGCGACTCGATGCAGGTGCCGAAGGCTGGCGGAGGCGGTGTTTTTCGATGCCCCGTCGGGAAGCCGGATTTCACGGCGCCCGAGTTGCAGGGGCGTGATTTCAGCCGGACTGATCGAAATCCCACCCACGACAACTTTGCTCTTGCCGTGATGATTTTCCATCTTTTGATGGAAGGCGTCCACCCGTATGCCGGAGTCTGGCACGCCGCAGGAGAACCGCCGCAGTTGGAAGATCGGATACGAATGGGAGATTGCCCCTACGTCGGATCTGGGCGGGTTACTCCGATGCCGATGGCCCTGCCATTCGATGTACTACCCTCCCCGTTGAAGTCTCTCTTTGTTCGTTGTTTCCAATACGGCCACAAGAGTCCTACGACCAGGCCCTCCCCCCATGAGTGGAAAGAAGCCCTGAGTGCTCTTGAGCGGAACTTGAACACATGCTCCGCAAATCGGAGGCATGTCTACCCAAACCATTTACAAATATGCCCCTGGTGTGAACGGACAGTGTATCTCGGCGGTTTTGACCCTTACCCACCGCTGACGGGTATGCAGACGCCGCTCCCACAGAAAACCTTCACGGTCCTCCCCACCGCTGGATCGCCGAGTCCTTCTGCCCCTCCACCGAAACAGCCACAACCTTGGCCTCAACCACTACCCTCGCCCGCTCCTCTCCCTCTGCAGCAAGGGCGGCCTCAATGGGTGAAGTGGCGATGGCCAGTGGTGCTTATATCAGTTCTGCTACTTGTTATAGTATTTCAAACGTTAGTTGTTGACAGAATGAAGATTCCCCAGCCTCCACCGGCTCCGGCAAGGGCCGCTCAGCAGCAAACACCTCAAGTCACTAGAACGGAAGTACCAACCCCCACAGAGAATGCTTCGCCTCCACTAAGCAATCCGGGTACCGAAGGTTTAGCCAAACAACAAACGCCCGTTGACCTCGGCCCTATTCAGGTGACTTCGGACGCGGGCCGCACCTCGCCAGCATTTCGTCCTGGAGGCGCGAAGATAGGTGAACCGCAGAGGTGGGATGATGTTGAGTCCACAGCACGAGAGACGCTACGCCTGAACCCCAATAATGCCGGAGCGCATTACAACCTCGGCCTCGCGCTAGGGCAGAAACTCGACTGGGATGGTTCGATCGCGCAGCTTCGCGAGGCGCTGCGCCTAGACCCTAATAATGACATGGCGCACTACAGCCTAGGTGTAGCGTTGGGGAAGAAGCTCGATTGGGAAGGCGCGACCGGGGAATACCGCGAGGCGCTGCACCGGAACCCCAATAATGACATGGCACACTTCAACCTGGGCGCCATGCTGGCCCGCAAGGGCGACTGGGACGGCGCGATCGCCGAAGAACGCGAAACGTTGCGCTTGAACCCCAATAATGCCGGAGCGCACTTCAACCTGGGATTCGCGCTCGCCAACAAGGGCGACCTGGACGGTGCAATGGGGGAATACCGCGAGGAGCTGCGTTTGGACCCAAACCTTCCACAGGCGCACTACTACCTCGGCCAAGCACTGGCCAAGAAGCTCGATGGAGATGGTGCAATCGCGCAGTTTCGCGAGGCGCTACGCCTAAATCCCAATGATGCCTCGGTGCACTACAACCTCGGCGTAATGCTGGGACAGAAGCTCGATTGGGATGGCGCCATCGCGGAATACCGGGAAGCGCTACGCTTGAACCAGAACTTTGCCATGACGCACTGCAACTTGGGCGCGATGCTGGCACGCAAGGGCGACTGGGACGGCGCGATCGCCGAAGAACGTGAAGCGTTGCGCTTGGACCCCAGTAATGCCGAAGCGCACCAAAACCTCGGTACTGCGCTTGGGAGCAAGGGCGACGTGGATGGCGCGATAGGGGAATTCCGAGAGGCGCTGCGCCTGAACCCAAACCTTTCACAGGCGCACGACAGCCTCGGCGTCGCGCTCGGAAGCAAGGGCGACTGGGATGGAGCGATCACGGAGTTTCGCGAGGAGCTGCGCTTGAACCCGAGTCAAGCCGGGGCCCACAACAACCTTGGATTCACGCTCGCAACCAAGGGCGACCTGGACGGTGCGATCGCGGAGTGCCGCGAGGCGCTGCGCTTGAACCCGAACTTTGCAGAGGCGCACGACAGCCTCGGCTTTGCACTGGAGAAGAAAGGTGACCTGCGGGGGGCTCTGGAGGAATACCGGACGGCCACCACCCTCGCCCCCAACATTGCGGAGATCAGGCAGCGTTATGAGAGCCTGTTGCAGCGCATTAGGCGCGCAGCGCCGGATAGCGGTACCACGACCGAGCCGAGGGTGAACCCGAATGATGGGTGGAAGCACGATTGGACCCCGCGTGCCACGCCTCCGGAGACGTTGCGCCGCACATCGCCAGCATTTGGGCTTGGGGAGGCGAGAGTTAATCCGAAGGACGGCCTGAAGTACGTGTGGATTCCACCGGGGACTTTCATGATGGGTTGCTCGCCCGGAGACAATGAGTGCGAGGGCAACGAGACTCCCGCACACCAGGTTACCATCACGAGAGGTTTCTGGCTGGGCCAAACAGAAGTGACCGCGGGGGCGTACAAACGCTTCGCAGCAGCCACAGGGAGGCAGAGGCCATCTGCTACGACCCATTGGACGAATGATGGCATGCTCAGGGTGAATGATAACATGCCTATGAATGTAAAATGGGATGAGGCCCACGACTACTGCACGTGGGCGGGAGGGCGGCTGCCCACCGAAGCCGAGTGGGAATATGCGGCGCGAGGGGGAAGCACGGAGGCGCGCTATGGGTCGCTTGACGAAGTCGCCTGGTATAATGCCGACGGAAGCCTGGCGCACCCAGTGGGCGAGAAACGCGCCAACGGATTGGGGTTGTACGACGTGCTGGGGAATGCGTGGGAATGGGTGAATGACTGGTACGACCCGAACTATTACCAGAACAGTCCATCTCAGGACCCCTTAGGGCCAACGAGCGGTCCGTTTCGGGCTTTGCGTGGCGGGTGCTTCCGCTCCCTTCCGAGGGACGTACGCGTGTCGAGCCGGGCCGGGGAGCCCTTGAGCAGCTGGCCTTGGTATGTCGGCGGCGGGTTCCGTTGTGGCGGGGCAGTGTTCGCTCCCTAACCCTTTATCAAGAATGCTAGCACCAAGGTGAACCCAATGAACACTCCAAAAGACATCGTTGTTAACGGAGCACCTCTTCCTAGGAAATACATCCACGAGGCAGGCCACGCGGTTATTTCGGCAGCTTTGTCCACTAATCCTGTCAGCCTTTGCGACCAAGCTGATACCACCGATGAAGGCAAAAAAGCGGAAGCGATGTGCACAGTCGAATTGTGGAAGGACGAACATGAGCCATTCCGACTTTGGTTCGAGCACCGCATCGCAGCAATTTATGCAGGAGTGCTCGCTGAAGCTTTCTTTGAAGTCGCGGACGGAACTTTTGAGACCTATGCCTTGTATCTGTGGGAGAACGTTGACAAGACCGATAGTGCGAAGGTGGAGAGGATCTGCATTTGTGAAATGCCCAAGCACGATATTCATGCTGAAGACGCTTTGGCAATCCGTAAGAAAGCATGGAATCGAGCTCGCCAAACCATCCCCGACAACAAGGCGAGTATTGTGCGGGTTGCGATTGCATTCCATGAATCAGGCTGCCTCACGGATACGGAGATTAGAGCTTTGATGAGCCCGAGCACATAGGACGCATGAAAACGCCGGAACTCCTCTCGGGGTCGGCCCGCACAGCGCACCCGGATTCAGCCTAGCTTCATAGCATTTCTTTTTTGTACCCTCTGTTCCTGTTCTTCAAGCGTACGAGCATTCTGTTCCTTAGCCGCTGCTCTTTCCTCAATCCATTGGAGGTATTTTTGCGAGAACTTCTTGAAGGAGTGCGCCTCCTTTCTCAGCTCAGCAGCTTCCTCGCGAAGGGTCTTTATATGCTTCTTCTGTGTATCCTTCACTTCTTCTCCTCTTTTGTCTTGACGTTATCGACGCCGGAGAGCGCGGAACAGTCTGGCTCCGGCCATCAGAACAATACCCAGGGGAACCAACGGACCGAGTGCCGCTCCCACCTTTCGTTCCCGCCCTGTCTTGGTAAGGGGAATACCTGTCTTCCTCGCGATTCGTGCCTTGAATGCGGAAATCCCGAGGAACCGCTTCCACGAAAATCCACCTGCGTTCATATTTATCGCACCTCTGCGTCTGCTACCTCAGGCTCCTGGCGCTCCGATCTATCCCGCGTGCGCAAGCGCCATGTCGATCAGATCGATCGGTATCCCTTGTGACCTCAGAATATCCCGCACCTTATCGTCGCCTGCAGCGGCTCGTAGCATGCTCACGAGCCGACGCACATTTGTTAGCAGGTTTTGCTTGACCGCGGGGACTGCTTGACGAATCTCACTCAAATTTGCACGCGGAGTATGGTTCTTGAATTTCCCATTCAGCAGATCGCTGACCCCGACGTTTATTGACCCCGTCATCTCTTTTGCCATTTCAAACGTGTGCCTCTGATTCCCGATCCAGTTCCCGCCGTTCTGAAAATACATCGACACCATTGTTCCGACCCGCCATGTCATTTGTGTGGCGATTAGATAATCAAGAGCAGCGCCAACGGCTCCCCCGACAACCGGGATAAACATTGCCCCCAAGACTCCCCACCCAGCCTCCATCAGCAATTCAGTCGCAATCTGCAGCATGAATTCGGCGCCAAAATCCGCCGCCACGTCCAAGACGCCCGTCTGGATGGCCACACGGTGCACAATGTCTCCCCTCGCTCCTGCCAACTCCCGAGGCTCAGCCATATAGATCTTGGCCAGGTCCCTCGCCATAGGCTGGTAAATAACGGGGGATTGAGCTGCAATGGCTCCCGCCAGCGCCGGGATGCTGAGCCCGGGGATCAAACCAACCAGGCCCACCGCGACGTCCATCGCGGCATGCCTATTTGCATAATCCGAAATAAAATCGCGGGCAATCCTGTTGCGTTCGTCCAGGCGCGCCAACGTGTTGACAGTCGGGTTGGTAAAATCGAGGGAAGAAACGGAGCCGAAACGATTAGTCGATAGGGTCGCTGACATTACCATCGAAATTGTTCCCCTTAGTGTAGGTCAGTAGCCAGCAAATAAGAACTCGAGCCTGATCATGACCAGAATTTGAAACCTCGATGAGCGATCTTGGTCCAGAATTTTGTCGTGTGTTGGTGCGCTTTGCCGGCCTGCATCCATGCCAGAGGCGTCACGGTGGAAACCGATTTGCCAACCGTCGCGACTTTGGAAGAATGCTTAACGACTTGGTGAGCAGCTTTGAAAAGGTGCCCAATAAGGTGAATCATTGCTTCCCTCCACAGTTTGTGCAGCGGCGAAGGGTTCTAGGAGTGATGACTTTCTCATTGTTTTGCCGGTAAGACAAGCCAATAATTCGGTGCCCCGTCGGACATGCGGTAATACCGAACGTAGGAGAACTGAGCCGGTTCAACACTGCACTCCGACCTCAAGGGTGTGAATGCAGAGTGTCACCATTTTAAGAGCTGCTTATGAAGGGCGCGCCTGATGCCCAGAAGTGCGGCAGCCAAGAAATAGAACAACTCAATGCTCCATGCCGTACCCTTGGCCGTGCCCATGCGACTCACCCACTGAATGGTGCTCGGTGGTTGTGCTCACGTGGCCTTGGTCTTGACCACCCACTTCATGCCCGGTTTCGATTGCGGACTGCTTCGAAACGTCGCGGCTCAACTCTTCGCCCAATTTCTGGGCGTCATTCGTGTAAATTTGGGCATCATAGCGCCCACGTGAGACGGAAACATACGCGAGCCTTGAATTGACAAGCTGGTCGTGGGCCTGCTCGGTGTCAACGTGTACGATTACGCGGTCGGCGGTCGCTCCCTGGCTGCTATGGCTGGTGACGGCATAGCCGTAGTCGATATGCGGATGCTCACGGATGTTGAACTGCACATCCTGCCCGGAGTCCAACCGGACCTGAAGGTTGCCTTCGACGTCAATCTGTTGGACTGTTCCGAGCAAGTAGCGCGGTCATGTTTTCCAATGTCCGCGGGTTTTTCCTTACGCCGCCTCCGCTGGCGTGACAAGGCGCGATTCGACGCGCGGCCGCATGGCGGCGCCCAACCCAGAGGCCGCGGACATTGGGAAGCATGACCGCGCTACAAATTCTCTTACATCAACGGCGGAGCCACCGGATGCTATGTCTACTACACGCTCCAGGCTCTGTACCAACTGGGCCGGCGCCAGGAGGCCGACGCGATCCTGTTTCCCCTGCTGCGCGGATATGAGGCAGGCGGATTCCAGGGCCACGGCGCAAATGGCATGACCTACGATTGGAAAGCGTGGGACGGCACACCGCACGGCTACGAGGGCCTGCTGGTGGACAATTATCAGGCGCTGCTGGCGGTGCTGTCGCGATGACGGCCTGGGGCTGGCTGCTGCCACTCTCTCCACGTTACAAAATCATGCATGATCGTTTTTTGGCAATCAGTTCCCCGCCTTGACGAGGATGCGGCGCCCAAAACGGTCAACTTGGAAATCGGGACACTGCGCGCGATTCTGAAACGCGCCGGCCAGTGGGCCCGGGTGCAGCCGGAAGTGAAGATGCTGCCCACGCGGGATGATATTGGGCGGGCCATCAGCACACAAGAGGAAGCGGCGCTGCTACAGGCTTGCGGCCAGTCCCGATCGCGTTCCTTGGTTCCATTCGTCACCTTGGCGATTGAAACCGGGGCGCGGTACGGCGTGATTCGGACGCTGCAATGGGGAAATGTCGATCTGTTGAGCCAACCCCCCTCAGTCAAATTCGGGAAGGACAAAACCGCTGCGGGAACCGGCCGTACCATCCCTCTTTCGAGCCGTGCCGTCGCCGTGCTCGATATGTGGGCCACTCAGTTCCCCAACCGCCAGCCTGAGCATTACCTTTTCCCGTCAGAAAAGTACGGAGCCGCGGGGGATAAGTTCGAGCCCACGGCGTACAACCTGAACCCGGCGGAGCCGGTTCATGACATCAAGGAAGCCTGGGAAGCGGCCAAGCTGCGGGCAGCGCGGATTCTGAAAGGCGAGACGGAAGAGCCGGACTCGGAAGAGAAGGTCTCGCCCCTTGCTTGCCGGTTTCATGATTTGAGGCATACCGCCGTTTCCCGGATGCTGAACGCGGGAATCCCGATTGCCAAGGTTGCGAAGATCGTAGGCTGGAGTCCGGCCACTATGGTACGCATGGCCGCCCGGTACGGACACTTCTCTCTGAATGAATTGCGGGGTGCGGTGGAGAGTATCAGCGGAGGCGGAATTGAAGCGGGGTCCCCGGTATTTTCCCCGGTATCGCGTGAGACAACGGAAGCGAAGCGGCCTAACTGATTGAAAGAATTGGCTCCTCGGCCAGGACTCGAACCTGGAACCCTTCGGTTAACAGCCATAGCAATATAATTATAAGCAATACTCAGGATTGCTCTATGTTGCTCGATGATGAAGACTTAATGGGCCTCTCCTGAGAACTACAGTATGCACGTTTTATCATGTTTTGGCGCGATTTCTCGCGAGTATGCCTGCAAAAGTCCCTACAGTTTTCCGCCCCAAAAGGCTTGCGCGTCTCTCGGTAGTTCGCCGAATGGTTCCCCTTCTCGCTCCTTCAGGGTTGCCAAATTTCCAAAGTCAACAGGTGCCAGATAGACCGAATGGCGGGAACGGGCGGCGGGCCAACCTCCGGTTGGCCCGCCGTCGGTTTTGGAGGGGCTTACTCGCCGGGATAGCCGGCGCGAAGGATTTGGTCGGCGGCGCGGAAGATGCGTTGGGCGGAACGCTCGGTGAAGGCCTGGCCCTGGCCCCATGATTGAATGTAACCACGGCTATACTCGAATCCTGGCAGGCCAAGGGA
>CAWEFC010000014.1:0-24181 GCA_963808085.1 uncultured Acidobacteriota bacterium | reverse complement strand
CGGGCTTTTCCCCCTTTCGTTCCGAATTCATGGGCGGGGGAACTGACCATTGCCATGAAAGGAAGAACCCACGGACAGAACTGCACTGTCCGTGGCCACCAACTTACGGCTGAGGACATACGATGAGCTTGCGACGGCAAATTTCCAAACTGGGCACTCTGTTTCGCCGGCGCAAGTCGGTGGACGATCTCGCAGATGAGATTCGGGCTCATCTCCAAATGGAAGAGCAGGAGAATCTTACTTCCGGCATGCCGCCCGACGAAGCTCACTATTCCGCGCTGCGGCGCTTCGGAAACGTGACCTCGGGACAAGACACTTGCAGCGAAATGTGGGGATGGACTTTCGTTGAGTCGGTCTGGCAGGACGTTCGCTTCGGCCTGCGTCAGTTGGGCCGCAGCACTGGCTTCACGGTGGTCGCGGTGCTTACGTTGGCGCTTGGCATTGGGGCGAATACTGCCGTGTTCAGCCTGATCAATGCGGCTCTACTGAAAATGCTGCCCGTAAGGAATCCGCAGGAACTCGCGCAGTTCTTCGAAACCCACCCGCTCGGCAAAAATGATGCTTTTTCTTACCCGGCGTTCCAACTCTTTCAGGAAAAGACTCAGGATTTTTCTTCGATTCTCGCCTTCGCCGACGTGAAGGACTTGGATGTTGATGTTAACGGGTATGGCCAGATCGCCAACGGAGAGGTGGTATCTGGAAACTACTTTTCGACTCTTGGAGTGTCAGCCATCCTCGGGCGGACTATCGATTCGATGGACGACCAAGTGGCCGGTGGGAATGCCGTGGCCGTCGTCAGTTACAAGTATTGGCGAGAGCGCCTGGCAGGCGATCCTAAGGTGGTGGGGACCAAAATACTTCTCAACAGCTATCCCTTTACCGTCATCGGCGTCACACCGCCGGAGTTTTTTGGTCTTCAGCCCGGCTACCCCATCGGCGTGTTTGTCCCGTTGAAGATGATTGCGCCGCTTCGCCCCGGATATGCCATGACGGACACCCGCTACAATGTGTTGACGAGCCCGCTTCGCCGCGCTTTTGTCATCATGGGACGATTGCGACCGGGGTCCACGCTCACCATGGCGCAGGCCCGCATGGAGCCGATATTTCAGAGGGCGATAAATGAAATGGCGTCGGGTTTGGCGGGAACGCCGCTCGACTCACCCCAGTCCCGCGAGATGCTTCGCCACGATAGAGTGCAGCTCGCAGCAGGGGGGCAGGGGCTCGCCGACATTCGCGAGCGATTTTCAAAACCCCTTTGGATTCTGATGGCGGCCGTCGGACTGCTGTTGCTCATCGCATGCGCGAATGTGGCGACTCTGCTGCTGGTGAAAGCCCAATCTCGACGACACGAAATGGCCGCAAGGCTGGTATTGGGAGCGCGAAGGCTGCGACTAGTGCAACAGCTTATCACCGAAAGCGTTTTGCTGGCGTTGGCGGGAGGCCTTGTGGGAATCGTTCTGGCATTCTGGGCCTGCGGATCGCTCATGACGCTGATGAGGCATACGGAATCGCCGATTTTGTTGGCGGTGCGGCCCGATCTCAGGGTGCTGGGATTCACTTTACTGATTTCCGTTGTGACGGCGATTCTCTTCGGCCTGATTCCGGCCTGGCAACTCCTGCTGTCGGACATGCCTTCAGGCCTGGTGCCGTACTTTCACGGTGCGGGCAGAACTACCGGGCGTTCTCACAGCACCGAAGCACTGATCGTATTACAGGTCGCAGCATCTCTGGTATTGATAGTGGGGGCGGGCCTGCTTGTGCGCAGCTTGGAGAATCTAAAAAACTTCTATCCCGGCTATCGCACCGGGAATGTCTTGCTGTTCCCTCTCAACCCACGGATGCTTGGGTATACGGTGGCGCAGACGAATGCGTTATACCGGAGGCTGACCGATCAGATTGACGCGATCCCGGGAATACGGGGAACGAGCTTTTCCATGGCTGCGCCGCTTTCCGGTGCGCCGCTCATGGCGACGCTTACAATCGAGGGCCACGAACCAGCTTCTGGCAGCCTGCCTACCTGGGTTGAGCTGGGCATCGTGGGTCCCCACTATTTCACGGTCCTCGAAACACCTGTCCTCGAAGGGCGGGACTTCACAGCGGAGGATAGGGCGGGGGCGCCCAAGGTGGCGATCATCAATAAGCGCATGGCGCAGGAGTTCTACGGCGACACGAGTCCGATAGGGCGACGCATCAGCATCCCCGGGTGGATGGGCGACAAAAGCTGGTACTCCGTTATCGGCGTGGTGGCCGATACCAAAGACCAAGACCTCCGCGCCCCGGTTCCGCCGATGTTCTGCATGCCACTCGAACAAACCGAGGTACCCGCTGGAGTGACCTTCGAAATTCGAACCGCGAGCGATGCTGCGGCAGCCGCTCCCACAGTGCTTCGCGTCATCGCCCAAGTGGATGGCCGACTACCGCTCGGTGGCATGAGGACGCTCAACGATCAGATGGACGATTCCTTGCTGCAGGAGCGGCTGATCGCGTCTCTAGCTAGCTTGTTCGGGGTATTGGCGGTGTTGTTGGCTTGTGTCGGCCTTTACGGCTTGCTGGCCTATAGGGTGAATCGCAAGACAAACGAGATTGGCATTCGCATGGCGCTTGGTTCGCCACGCGTGCAGATCGCCGGAATGATTCTGCGCCAAGCGTCGCTGATGGTTTTGGCAGGTCTTGTGGTAGGCATCCCTGCCGCTATGGGCGTAGCGCGTCTGCTACGTAGCCAGCTCTACGGACTCGTTCCGTATGACCCGATGACAATTCTATTCGCGGTTAGTTTGATGACGGCTGTCGCCTCGCTGGCTTCTTATCTCCCGGCGAGACGCGCGATGCGCGTCGATCCCATGGTGGCGCTGAGGCACGAGTGATGACGTTGTCGGTTGGGCGCCCAAGGGCAGGCATGGCAGACCCAGTCGTGCGGACAGAAGCCTAAATTAAATCGGATCCGACTCGCACTTAGAAACTCCTATAGAGTTTTTACCGCGTCCCCGTCGATGAGGCTCTCAAGACCTAGCTCCCCTCAGGCTGATGATTTCGGCTCCCTTTTAGGCTGGTGCTAAAACTGAAATCACCGTCCCCCCAGAATGATGCGCTAGCCAGCGTGCCAAAATCCCGTTCAAGTTGATTCTTTAGGAACCGAGGGACCCGCACCATTTTCGATTACACCAGAACCGAAGGGCGTCCGAGCAACAGAGGGGTATGGCTCTACTAGGCCATCGAGTGCCGACAGCCCACAGTGTGGCGCGCCCTGTAGGTCCGCTCTACGATTACCACAAATCCAAAGCCCCTTCTAAGCGCTCAAGTCAGCCGTGCCGAGTGCCGATAACGAAGCTGAGGTGCGTCTTACGTCACCGACAATATGACTTTTATGACTTGGGTTAGGATCGAAAGGCGAGGAGCGCGGGTGTTCCGCGCGCCCCCCGCAGTTCGTACCGCACACTTTCGATTCTGGTTGCTCGTCGTTCTGCTGACGGCCCTACTTGGGCAGTTCCTTCAGGCAGGGCAAGTAGCTCAGCCTCCCGCTGCTCGTCGCGAGTCGCTGATGGCGGGGAGCTTACCCACGCTTACGCATATTGGACAAATTCACGGCTTAACCCTGGAGGATGCTTCGAAGGGTTATCCGGTCAAACTCCGCGGAGTAGTAACTTATTGCCATGCGGCCGACGGGGATCTGTTCATCCAGGACTCGACCGCCGGCATTTGGGTCGATCCCCAAAAGTTCAACTTGAACTTACGTTCCGGGCAATGGGTGGAAGTGGAAGGCATCGCCGGAATTGGAGACTTTTCTCCGGAAATTGACAAGGCAAAGGTCCAGATTCTTGGCGAGGCGCCCTTGCCGGCCCCTCGCCATGTCTCTGGCGACGAACTCGCCTCCGGCCGCCGGGACAGCCAGTGGGTGGAAGTGAATGCCGTTGTCCGCTCGGCGGCCTCTCGCGGGTCGGAATTAACCATGAATGCTTCCGCTGGCGCGTTCCAATTCCGCGTTTACGCTCCCGATTATGGGTCCGCGCCGGCGGACCTGGTGGACGCGGAAGTCCGGATCCGCGGTGTTTTTGCGGGGACGTACACCTCGTTCGGGCTGTTCACCGGCTTCCAAGTGCTGATTCCGAACCGGGCGGCAATTCAAATCGTTCGGCGGCCGTTGGGCGGGCTCTTTTCCCTGCCGGTGCGGCCCAGCCGTCTGTTCCTGCGGCTCACTCCGGAGGGCGCGTTCACCCACCGCGTGCGCGTTCAGGGCGTGGTGACCTACCAAGGCGAGGGGCTGCTCTGTATCCGCGATCAGGATGGGGCGCTCCTGGTCCACTTGACCTTGCCCTTGGCTCAGGGACCCAATGCCGTATCGAGGCCAGTTGAAACTTCGAATCCCGTGCAGGTCGGCGATTTGGTTGACGTCGTGGGCTTTCCCGATCGGGGCGATTACACGCCGGTGATGCGCGATGCGGTCTGCCGGAAGATCGGGGTCAGCCCCCCCTCTCAACCCGCTAGAATGACGGCCAAAGAAGCCCTACGAGGCGAACGTGACGCCGATTTGGTGAGCCTTTCAGCTACCCTGCTGAACCGGACGGACCGCGAAGGCCTGGAAGTTCTGGAACTCCAGGACGGGGACACCACGTTCCGCGCGGAAATGGAATTACCCGGCGGCGCCCGGCCGGTGGGATCACTTCGCCCCGGCAGTCTGCTGGAACTGACGGGAATCCGGCGGATAGAAGTGGATGACAACCGGACGCCGCGGGCTTTCCAGCTTCTTCTCCGCTCGCCGGAGGATGTCGTCGTCCTCGAGCGCTCGCCATGGTGGACCATCGGCAAAGGGCTCGCGGGCCTGGCAATTCTCATGTCAGCCGTATTCGCGGTTCTTGGCTGGGTGGCGGTTTTGCGGCGCCGCGTGCACAGCCAGACCGAACTGATCCGCGAGCGCCTGGAAAATGAAGCTGCCTTGGAAAATCGCTATCAACGCCTCTTCGAGCGCAACCTTGCCGGCGTCTGCCAAACCTCGCTCGAGGGGTATCTGCTCGACTGCAACCAGGCCATGGCCTCAATGTTGGGCTATAACTCTCCTGCGGAGGTGCTGGGCCGCAGAATCTCCGGAAGTCTCGCTGCGCCTGCCGGCCGCGAAGGCTTCCTCATGGAGTTGAAGGTCGATAAGAAACTCAGCAATCGCGAAACCCGCCTGGAGCGAAAGGACGGCAGTGAACTTTGGGTCATCGAGAATGCCAGTCTTGTCGAGGGAGCGCGCGGCAGTGCCTCCGTCATCGAGAGCACCTGTATTGATATTACCGAGCGCAGGCGCGCGGAGGCAGACCTCCACCGCTATGCCAATGACCTGGAGATTGCCAACGCCGCCCAGGAACGCCACTCCGCGGAATTGGCGCGTCTGGTGGAGGAACTGGCCCACGAGCGCGACCTGCTGGGCACGCTTATGGATAACGTCCCCGACGCCATATATTTCAAGGATCCCGACTGCCGTTTTACCCGCATCAATGCCTCCCAGGCCCGGATCTTGGGAGTGGGGGATTCACGCGAAGCCGTGGGAAAGACCGACCTCGATTTCTTCCCTCGCGAAGACGCGGAACGCTACTTCGCTGACGAGCGCCGGATCATTGCCACCGGCCAGCCCATGATCGGCAAACTGGAACGGGTTTTCGACCGGGAAGAAAAACTCCACTGGGTCTCCAACACGGAAGTTCCGATCAAAGACGCGCATTGCCGGGCGATAGGAATCGTCGGGATTGCGCGAGATGTGACCGAGTGGAAATCAGCTCTGGAGGAATTGCGCGAAAGCGAAGAGCGCTATCGCGAACTGTTCGAGAACGCCAGCGACGTCGTTTATACCACCGACCTGGAAGCTCACGTAACCTCCCTTAACCGCGTCGGGCAACAACTCCTGGGGTATTCGCAGGAGGAGATTGTCGAACTGGATCTCTGGGACTTGGTTGACGCCAAACACCGGGAACACCTCAAGCAGGCGGGCCAGCGGCTGCTAGCAGGCGACGCTGACGTGAATCTGGAAGTGGAGATCAAGGCCAAGGATGGCCGCCGGGTGAAATTGGAAGTGAAAACCCGCCTGATCTTGAAAGACGGGAAACCCCTCGGTATACAGGGTATCGGGCGGGATATCACCGGACGGGAGGTGGCGGAAATGGAATTGCGCCAGGCACAGAAACTGGAGTCCGTCGGCCGCCTCGCAGCCGGGATCGCGCACGAAATCAATACCCCCGTTCAGTTCGTGGGCGACAACACCCGCTTCCTTCAGGACTCATTCGGGAGTCTGCAGTCCCTGCTCACGAAGTATCAGGAGCTTTTCTCGACCTTATCTGCCACCCCCTTGGGCGCGAGCTTGATGGGCGAAATCCGGCGTGCGGAATCGGAGATCGATTGCACCTACTTGCTGGAGGAGATACCCAAGGCGCTGGCGCAAACTCTCGAAGGGGTGGATCGCGTGGCTACCATTGTCCGCGCAATGAAAGAGTTCGCTCACCCCGAATCAAAGGAGATGGCCGCGACCGATCTCAATAGAGCGATTTTAAGCACGCTCACGGTGGCGCGCAACGAGCTGAAATATGTTTCCGATGTTGAGACCGACTTTGCCGACTTGCCCCTGGTCGTTTGCAACGTCGGCGACATCAACCAAGTGTTCTTGAATCTGTTGGTAAACGCCGCCCATGCCGTCGGCGACGTGGTTAAAGGCACGGGGACGAAAGGTAAAATCCAGGTGCGGACGGTGCGGGAGGATAAGACCGTCCTGATCGCCATCTCGGACACCGGCGGGGGCATTCCGGAGGGCATCCGAACCAAAATCTACGACCCGTTCTTTACCACCAAAGAGGTCGGGCGCGGGACCGGTCAAGGGTTGGCGATCGCACGGTCGGTGGTGGTCGACCGCCACCAAGGCAGCTTGACGTTTGAGACCGAAGTGGGAAAAGGGACCACGTTTTTCATACGGCTGCCGCTCGACCCGGGGGAAGGTCCCAAAGAATTTTAGGCCGCTTGAGGTGAGTGCGGATCGAGTCGCCGACTTGAGCTTCCCTTGAGGTTCGGTGCCGGCGGAAGTGTAGGAGCCAGAACGAGGTAGACAGAACGCATCGCTGCGACTGGCGCAGCCGGATTGAATCTCCAATGACGCGCAATTTGGCGGGCCGCTTAGGCTCGGCCGCTTGCTGGGCAGTCCCAGATCAGCGGGCCGACGGGAAGGGGAAAATGTAGAATGCTGATCGGGGAGGCCGCGGCGCATTGTGGATATTCCGCAAAAGGCCACTGCTGTCGCGGTCTGATGAAAAACCCATTTTCGGCATCGCAACTGCTCTAGCCTCGACTGAAAAAAACACTTACGAATCGCGATGCAGCCGTCAAAAGGCCTCTAACTGGCTTTTTCATCAGCCTGCTGAAGCTTGGATTCGCGTGATTGCCCCAGCTTCCACTCGACTTGCGAAAGGACGCCGCCGAGGACCCGCGCGTCGTTGCAGGTGAGGTTCAAATCGAGCAGCAAGCGGCGCAGTTTCAATAGCATAGCTGCGCGGCTCCTGGGGTGGAGGTAACCCGAGACATCCAGGATATGGACCGCGCGATCGAGGATGTGGCCGAGGGTCTGGAGGTTGGCGGGTTCCGAGCGATGCGCGGTGACGCGGGGCGGTCGCACGGACAGAACGCCCGAACGCGCCAATTCATACGCGCAAACTGCGACAGCCTGCCCGAGATTCATCGACGGACAGTCGGGTGTGGTGGGAATGCGCACCAGCGCGTGGCAGTGGCTCATGTCTTCGTTCGAGAGGCCAGTCTTCTCCGAGCCGAAGACTAGCGCCGCCTTGCCCCGAGCCTTGCGGAGCCGCAGCCAGGCGGCAAGCTCATGCAGTGGCAGGAGTTCGCGGCCAAGATTGCGGCGGGAACCGGTGGTGGTGCCAAGCACTAGCGTTACATCGGACAATATGTCGTAAAGAGCGGGCACCGCGCGCGCCGCCGAGATCACTGCGTCTCCCCCAGGCGCGCCGTGGCGAGCCTCGTCCCAGGTGGGCTCAAACGCGGCGACGACCCCCATCTCCAACAAACCGAAGTTCGCCAGTGCCCGCGCCGCCGCGCCAATATTCAAGGGATTGCGTGGGCGCACCAGCACGATGCGCCAGTTCAATTTGCTCATGGGGGGAATTGTAACAGCGTGAGTCGATTGGAGGGGAACTCCATTCACGCTCACGAGTTCTTCTTTCTTTAGCTGAGCAGCGTTCATCCCCGCGCCCGGCTGCGTCGAAAATAACGGCTCCGGACGCCTCGATATTCTATGTGACGCACAGCTTCGTGCCCCAATTAATAAGCTGATGCTCCCCTGCGTTACGAATCCGGATACCCTTTGTGCGGCGCGAACAGCTCGTGCGAGGAGTGCCCGCCCATTACCGCTGGCACAGGAACTGACCCACGAAGAGAACCTTCACCACGGAGGCACGGAGATCACGGAGAAAAGACCCACGTGAAGACTTCGTATCAGGAGCGCCCACCCATTCGCGCTGGCACAGGAATTGACCCACGAAGAGGACCTTCACCACGGAGGCACGGAGGTCACGGAGAAAAGGCGCAAGGGTGAGCCTGACGGTAGCCAGCGGGTAAGCCGAGTTGCCACCGTCGAAGGGCAAATCAAAACTCCTTGCCGGCGGGTCGAATCTCCTCGGTCGCGTATTGAACCAGCGGAACGGCCAAGTACGAGTCGAAAGACCCTCGCGTGGAGAGGGTGTGGCAGCCCTGGTTGACAAGTTTGCGGTGACCGAAGGCCGGATATCTTGCCGCGTCGTGCCCCAGGACGGTTAGCTGGAGACTGGACCCAGCCTCAGAGATCGACGGGGGCGGCGAACTCTGTTCAGAGCGAACGTCTTGTTGGTAGTAGGCTCTCCGCGCTTCCAGGCGCACTTGGGGCACTCGGTCCATCCCGTTATTCACGTCGCGAAGGAAATGATCCAGAAATCGCTTCTGCCAGCCGAGCGCCTCTTCCCCGTAGAATGTCTCCCACTTCTTCCGCCCACGAGTGAACAGCCATTTTTGCCGGGATGCTCTCCGCTCAAACCCCTCGATGGATCCACGGGAATGCAATCCATGATCAGACCAACTGGCGCACACGAGTGCCGGCACCTTGATGTTTTCAAGGACGGCAAGCCGGCGCTACGCTTCTCTTACGGGTCCCAAGGTTTTCAGAAAGGCGACGGTGTCACTCGGATCCGGACGGACGGTGTAGTCAGGGTCGACGTCGACATGCCGGATGATGCCCTGGGGGTCGATCACGAACCGCCCCGGCATGGGGAGGGTCCAGGAGTCGTCGCCGTTGAATCGGGCGAGGTCCACTCCGAAGGTCAGATAAAGCTCGCGCAGGTCCGCCGGCAGTTTGAACACCAGACCAAACCTACCCGCGACAACGTTGTGCTGATCGCGCAGCAGTTCAAAACCAAGGTGGTGCTTCTCCGCCATTTGGCGCAGGTACGGCTCGCGCTGCGGGGAGATCGCGACCAGCGATGCTCCGGTCGCCTGAATATCAGGCAGGGTTTGTTGTAGAGCTTCCAGCTCCATGTTGCAGTACGGTCACCACACGCCGCGGCAGAACGTCACGACCAGCGGCCCGCGAGCCAGGAGTTCGCGCGAACCGACGCTCTCGCCCCGCCAGTTGGGCAGCAGAAACTCGGGCGCAAGATCACCGGCTTTGAGCACGCGCTCGACGATTCCGGAACGCCGCAGCTCATCGGTGGCGTGGTGCATGATGGCCAGTTTTTCCGGCGGTGTTTTACCCTCAAACTCGGATCGAATGGCATTGAGCCTTTCCTGCAAGCTCATGGTTTCCTCCGCCATGTGGCAGCGTAAGTTCTAAAATTCGACAGAATGGCCCTGACACGCTCACAACCCCGAATTTCCATTATAGGAGGTTCCGCACCGACCGACAACGCACCCCCGGACCGCCCCCAATGCAATCAGCAGCCGGATCGCGTCGCGAAGGCGCCACCGAACAGGCCGGTGGCTGTAGAATCAGACACGGGGTGCAATGTCTGCGGTTCTCTGAGCCCTGGTCTGAGCAATCTCAAAATGCGGGTCCCTTCGGGATCGCAGACTGCGACAAACAGGCCCGTAGCGCCGCCATCCTGGCGGCTCCGGTGCCGGCTGGAAGCCGGCGCTACAGCCGAGATTACGACGGATCATCGATCGCGAATGGGCGGCACGATGCGCGAACAAACCCGAAAAAACCGAATTGATCTGACAAACTTGCTCTAGCCCGGATTTCTCACGAGAAAAGCCCAATGCTACAGCGTTCAGCCCCAACGGGGCGAACTAACAAAGCCCAGGCCAACGGCCTGGGTTTAGAGATGACCCTCAACCCTGAACGCCGAGCCCTGTAAGGGCGAACTACAGTCTGCCGCGTCGAGCATGGCGCGCCCCTTCAGGGCTCGATCGCACCTCCTTCGGCAGACCCAGGCCGCTGGCCTGGGCTTTGTTAGTTCGCCCCTTTGGGGCTCAAACCCGCATGCACCCGCATCAACAATCGGGTGAGAAATGCGGGCTAGGGTCGTCCCGCAGTTTTTGACAAGTCGTCGTGGAACTTGCGGAAATAAGGGCAGGAGTCGTACACAGTCTCGAAATCCATTTGGGAGAAAAGCGGCTCGCCATCTGAAATTTTCTCGTAATGTCTTCGCTTATTTTTCAGAAATAGTTTGTTTATTCGCTCGGACGGAGGATTCTGAAAGTTCCTGGCCTCCGCATCTGAATCGGGTTTGACGTTTCGGTCACCAAGCCTTCTTGCCAGCGCCGCTCCCTCCGCCAAGATCCAGGCCTCGACTTCGTGGACTGAAACGTGGGGCACGAAGAACTTGGTGCGTTTGTGCTCCCGCAGCGGGTCATGGAGCCAAGTCTGTACCCGCCG
Organism: uncultured Acidobacteriota bacterium; assembly: GCA_963808085.1. GTDB lineage: Bacteria > Acidobacteriota > Terriglobia > UBA7540 > UBA7540 > Bog-366. Next base: position 13,308 of record CAWEFC010000014.1, on the reverse strand, counting down.
AACCCTGGCCTCGAGATCGTCGTTTTGCGGATCAGTCACGTTGGTCATTCCATACAAGTCGACAAGGGTAAAGACCGCGAGAACCTCTGGGTCATCGAGGTAGTTGCGGGCATAGGGGGCGACCTTGTCCAAGTGTCCCCGGAGGTTCACGTGGTCAAGGCCAACGGAGGACAACCCATCTCTCGCCCACTGCTTTAGAATGAAAAACCGGATGGCCAGCTCTTCCGTCCTGCCTTCACACAATATCACGATGCGGCGGCCCCGCTTGGCTCCGGCAGCCATTATGGACGCCCACCAAAGTGACCGGCGAGCCAAAGCTCAGCCAGGTTGAAATCCTTGAGCCATTTTTCCAGGTCTTCCGCAGACAGTTGCGTGAGGCTGGTTTCGCCATTCTCCTTTTCCGCAACAATCACCTGCTCAGGATTCATCTTGGCCACAATCTGGGGGGAGTGAGTCGCGACGATAACCTGTGTTCTCATCGCCGCGTCCTGAAGCAACTCGGCAACGATTTCAATCCAATCAGGGTGCAAACCCAACTCGGGCTCATCGATGCAGATCAAGGGCGGGGGATCTGGATTCTTGAGGATAGCGACAAGACACAAGAGCTTCAGCGTGCCATCCGAGAGAAGATTGGCAGAAACGCCTTGCTGTTCGAAACGCTGTTCGAACCATCGAAGGAGGATTCTGCCATCACCACCCTCGGCCAGAACTCTAAGGCCGAGGAAGTCCGGCTGGGCGGTTTTCATGAGCTCCAAGATTTCTTCCCAATCGTCCGGGTGTCTTTCTCGGATTGAATAGAGAACGGAAGACAGATTGGCGCCGTTTGGCAACAGTCGAATGCCAAATCTTATCAAGTCGGGCTGACGCACCGGAGATTGCGGTCCCACATCGACATCCCGGTAAAGCGTCCATTCCTGCAACTGTCGCAAGACTGCATAGGGCACTGGGTATTTGTTGGCGTCCCTAACCTGTGAGATTGCGAACTCGATGTCATTAACCGATTTGCGCTCTTCGGCCTGCGGGTCTGGGCCGTTGCTCCAGTGAAATACAGTCCCCGACGAGTCTCTGTTCACGAACAACAGGGACATCGAAGGCCCGTAGGGAGAATCCACTCGAAGCTGCTCCTCTGACAAATAAAAGCCGCTTCCCTGACCGCGCAAGCAGACCCGAAACCTAGTGTCCAGCGACTTTGGCTCGGGAGACTCTAGAAGGGGGAGGCGCAGATTTGGTGAAATCCCGTCGAGTAACTGTCGGAAGCGGAACTCGATGCGAGCTTCGCCGGAGGAGTCGAATCCGAAGGCAATGTTTCGAAAACCACCGCGCTTGTTGACGCCGACGGCCAACTGGCCTTGTCCGGCTTCGGACATCAGCATTAGCAGATCGAGTAAATTCGATTTTCCGCCGCCATTCGGACCAATCAGGACGGCGAGACGCGGCATCTCCAACTCGACCTTTTTGAAGCTCCGAAAGCCCTCAATCTTGATGTAATCGAACATAGCGGAGGTCCTTGGGTCCCTAAAGAACCGACTTGAGGGGGATTATAGCACGGTGGCGGGCGCCGACCGATGCTGGTCGGGAACTTCTGAGGGAGCTTTCCCCGCCCATTATACGCCGCACGTGATATCATCCGTCGCCTCAACGGGAGGAAATCTATGACCGGAGAAGAGATCGTCAGGCAGGCACGAGACGCAAGCAAGGGTTTCCAATTGAAATCCCGCAAGTTCTCAGGAGCAATGACGGCGGAATTGATGAAGAGAGTTTTGGCAGATGAGGGAATATGCACATCTGGACGAGATGTTTTCATCCGGGGGGTACCGTTGGAAATTGACCTTATCGTTCCCTACCACGGGGAAGAGCCGACTCTGGGTCTACTGTACGAACCTCGGCAGGTCGCCGCTGCATTGGAGATAAAGAAGATGGGATCGTTCGGGAAGCAAACGATCCTGACAATCCGAAATAACTTCAATCGGCTTCGTGAGCTTAAAGTCACTTGTGCGTATGTCACTCTTGAGGAGCGCAAGAGTTTTATTCACAAAGCAACCGAAGAGAATCTCGGCGGCTTTCCGTGTTTCACCTTTGCTTGGCACAAAGTTACGGATGGGCCGCTTGAAGATACTCAGGAGTGGGATAAGCTCTTAGTGTTCCTTCGCAACTGCATATCGATTAGAAAGAGCTAATTCTCGTTTGGCCTTCAATACAGATTTCGGACACTACCGGGGGGCGCAGAATATGGCAGACACTCAGGTTCGAATCTTCCCTCATAATCGAGAGGAATTCCCCTCGGAAGACCTTCTGCGGATGTGGTTACTAAACGGCCTTCGCGGTCGAGGCGGCGTGTATCACTTCCGCTCCGCCGACGTTGTGAAAGATTTTCCCCCTGGCTCGATTGCTCTTTTCCGTTACCGTCATGAAATTATCGGTGAAGCGGTCGTTCAGAAGAAAAAGGTCGCCCAAAAGGAGAAGGTTAGGATGCTGTCTGGTGAGGAGGCGGAATACGCCGCGAAGATTACTTTCGCTCCTTCATCCATTCGTCTTTATGCTCCTCCGCTCCCCGTGAATAAGATCCATCAGCCCGGAAAAAACCTTCTCAAATTCGCAGGAGGATACCCCGTCCTTGACTGGAAGGTTTACGGCCATATCCTAGAAGAGATTGTCAAGGCAGGTGGCTTCATTTCTTGAATAATGGCGCGGAGGTAGGCGCAGTTTGCCTTCCTCCGCGGCACTTAAAATCAAATGCTTGCCCTGTCAACCCCAGGCAATGAGAAGGGGCCCTAGAGGAATTCACCTCGGGGCGAATACCTCTGCGCTCGCTTTTTCGTGCGTTTGGGGGACGCGCCGCAGGACCGGAGTGCGGGTCCCGCGCTACCTCTTTTTTGCGCCTCAAAAGGGCGACCTGTTCTAGACCTGGGTTTAGCCGCGAAAGGCCACCGGAATGCCTCCCGGCGCCGGCCCGGGTCAAACGATGGGTGTGCCACCCGAACCGCGGATTTCAATTCGGCCAAGGGGCGACGGGCCGCATGCAATTATCTCCGCCCGCGTCCCTGCACTGCTGATATCGGCGCGCCTGCATGGTGTAATTCATCACGGCTTTCCGGTGGGCCTCGTCGGCGGCCTCCCAGCGAACGTAAGCCAAACGCTCTGACAGGTGATGAAAACAAGCTCCGTAGGGAGGCCAAATGGAAAACATGCGCCCCATCAACGGACCCAGCAAGGCGCGTTCATCATCGTCGCGGGACGAGCCGTCGGCGCCATGATTGTCGCGCAGGTACTTGGCAAAGTACTGTGCCTGGCCGTGCCCTTGAGCGGCGGCTTTGTCGTACCAGGAGATTGCGGACTGCTGGTTAAGCGGCACGCCGATTCCATACTGATAAGCGCGGCCCATGCTGAACTCTCCAATCGACCAACCTTGTGATGCACTCGCCAGCCAAAGCTTCGCCGCCGTGTCCCAATTGTCCGCCACTCCATATCCGGCGTATCCGCCAGCGCTGCCGTATTCGTAGACATAAGCGAGCGCGGCTTCCGCCAGGGGCTCATTCTGGGCGGCCGCGGCGCTCATCCAATGGAAGGCGGAGTGGAGATTCACCGGCACGCCCTCGCCTTTTGCGTACATGGTTCCGAGGCGCTGCTGCGCGATGGCATTGCCGGCTTGGGCGGCTTGCAACGCCAGGCGCGCTGCCGCGGCACGATCTCCGGCGGTGAATTTCTGGCCCGCTTGATCGTACAAACTCCATCCCGGCAGTTGCTGGCAGTAGGACATGGTGGCGGGAGAGGGACCCAGTGGATGTGCCGGTTCGCGGCCGGGCACAACACCCAGGCAGCGTTGGAGCAACGTCTGCCCCGAGGCGGTCGTCGCGACGAGGAGGATGCATACGAGCGTTGTGGGTTTTTTCATACGCGCTCCAACCGGCAAAGGATTCCCCGCCGCTCCCCACCTTGCTCGCGACGGAACCAGCACGCAATCTCAGGGCGCGCCAGCCAGCCTGAAACCTACCCGTGGATGTGAGGGGAGCAGGGGCGGCCTTAGATGCGCGCCGGCAAGAACTCAAGTCCGGCGAAAGTCCAATGGCTGTCCTCGTCCTCTCTAGCCCAAACCACACGACTGGGGACGGCATGGGGGAATTCACTTTTGTCGATATATCCAACCCACTCTCCGGGGACAAGTGCGAGCTTGGTTCGAACCCCTACGCCGTCCGTGGAAATGTCCGTCGCGATCGCGGAGTTGTCCGCTTCGAGGTTTGCGGCCTCCAGCACGAGTCTGACGGGGATAATTGCTGGTCGGCGCTCCGACCGACGGGGAACGGGGGGCATATTCGGTGGCATCAACAACCCCTTTACAGTGATAAGGCCATCGGTAATGGCTGTATGTTATCCATCAAAGTTAGTTTCGTCAAATTCAGTAATATCAATCGTCGATTAAGCTCAGGTATTGAGTTCAAACTGCACCATTGCCCGGACGCAACGCCACCGAGGCCCTTCCCAGAGACGATCTCCAAGCCAATTCCGGGCGGAAGCGATGGTCGAGAGGATATTGGTTTATGCCCTCCTCCCGGGAAGAGGTTCGCGTGCCTCCCATGGCGGCAATTCTTCTGCTAGAATACGTGCCATCCCTGGCTCGAATTGGCGTTCATGAAAACCTGTCCCGCATGCCTGAAGACTTATTCGGACGATACCGATTTCTGTCTCGACGACGGAACTCGCCTTGCCGCCCCAGTGGCCGTGGCGGATGCGCAGCTTGCCGCAGGGCTATCGCGCCGTTATCGCATTGTCCGCCGCCTGGGCAAGGGTGGGATGGGTACGGTCTTCCTCGCCGAGCAGACGGGGGTGGGAAACCGGCTCGTGGCGCTGAAGGTCCTGAATCGCAAATTCCTCGCCGACCCTGACTTCCTGATGCGTTTTCAGAACGAGGCGGGTTCGACGGGCCGCATTCATCACCCCAATGTCGTCACCATCCATGAAGCCGCCCAGGGGGACGACGGCACACCCTACATCGCCATGGAATTCCTCGAAGGCGAATCACTGCGGGAGTTCCTCAAGGAGCGTGGCGCGCTGCCTTTGCCGGAGGTTGCGAACATCCTCCAGCAGACCGCCCGGGGGATCAACGCCGCGCACAAAATGGGAATCATTCACCGTGACCTTAAACCCGACAACATCTTCTTGACGGAGGGCGAAGACGGGGAAAAGGTTGTCAAGGTGGTGGATTTCGGTATTGCCAAGCTGCGCGAATCTCCCGTCCACACGCAGACGGGCATTGTGCTGGGTACGCCCGCTTACATGTCCAGCGAGCAGGCCCGTGGCATGCGAAGCGCTGAACTGGACGCGCGGTCCGACATCTACTCGCTGGGCGTGGTGGTTTATGAGATGCTCACCGGGCGCTTGCCTTTTCACTCCGACTCGCCCGTCGAGTTCCTGCGCAAGCACGCGCAGGAGGCGCCTCCGCCGTTTCGCGTCATTGCCCCGGGCCTGGACGTGCCTCCTCAAGTCGAAGCCGTGGTGATGAAAGCGCTCACTAAGAATCGGGAGGAACGATACCAGTCGGCACTCGAATTCTCCTATGCCTTCGTGGCCGCGGCCGCGCCGGAAATCGGCGAGGAGCTTGCGTCAACTCTGGTTGCCCCGTCGATTGCGGAGGAGGAGGCAATCGATGCCGCCGCGCCGATCGCACACGACGCGCCTGCACGGCTCGGCACGGCGGAGCGAATTCCATCACCTGATCCGCAGCGGGGAACCGGTGAGTCTCAGCCCGCGAGGAGGCACTTGGACGAGCCGGCGGTGGCAGCAAGCTTCAGGCAGGGCTTGGGCGGACCTGCGGAATCGGTTCCAGCGCCGCAGCTAGAGAGCAAACTGAAGTTCATCGCGATGGTATTGGCTGCGCTCATTTTGATCGTCGCCGGAGTCTGGCATTTCTGGCCTTCGCCCAAGCCCGCGGGTGAGAATCCGCCGGCTGGCATCGTACCGCCACACGGGGAGGAAGACGTCAGACCTCCATCTCCATCGCCGACCACAAAGCCCATCCCAAGCCCCACACGGAGCCTCACTTCAAGCCCGACACGACCCTCCGTTCCGAGCCCTACCTCAACCTCCGATCCGATCGTGGGTTGCTATCTGTGGTTCAACGGCGGTCCGGTGGCAATTCGAGCGGACCACACGATGACGGGCGGACCGTTCACGGCAAGGTGGGAGTTGCTGAATGCGGCACGACGCGCCTACCAGTTCACCTGGGACCAACCCGTAAGGTCAATGGAGAAGATCTCCGCGGACCAGCAATCGCTCGCTGGCGGGAATCAGTATGGCGGTAGAGATGCGGCGACGCGCATCGCGGGTAGCACGGGCTTGGTAGGGACGTGGCAGTGGTCGGACATCGTCACCAGTACGGTCACCATAAACCCCGACGGCACGTTTTCGGGTGTGGCGTCCAACGCGTCGTGGCACGGAACTTGGCAGGCGATTAACGCATTCGATGGAACGTATTCGCTGACGACGTCAGACATGCCGAGAGATCGAGTCACGCTGGCGGAGGATGGCTCGCGTGTTGCCGGCGCCGACCAGTACGGCATCCCGATTTCGGGAGTTCGAACGGGGTCCTGTCCCTGAGATTAGATTGGCATAGGACCTAACAGCGGCGACCCGAAAATGCATGCACCTCCTCCGCGCTTGAACCTCGTGCCGCTGCGGGCGAGGCCACGGCTCCACAGCCCGCCATGCGCTGTCAGTCCTTACGTTACTCCTCAGGAAACATGACGGTCGAAGCCCGCGCATCCCTGCCTTCGCGGGTGGACGGGTCAACACCTTTGTGGTACAAGTTACAAAGAATGGTCGCGGCCGGCGACAGAGAAACGAATTCATGTGGACTCCTAAGCATGTCGTGATCGTGGGCGGGTGTGGACACGTCGGGCTTCCCCTGGGTCTGCTCTTCGCCTCCTGCGGTGTGAAGATCAGTTTGCTGGATATCGACAAAACTAAAGTCGATAAGGTGAACCGGGGCGAGATGCCGTTTCTGGAGCAGGGCGCTCCAGAGATGCTTCGACAAGTCGTGGGCAACGGCTTGGACGCGACGCTCGACGACAGTTGCCTTGAGCACGCGGATGCCGCCATCGCGGTGGTGGGCACGCCGGTTGACAAATACTTGAATCCAACTCTTCGCAACCTCTGCCGTAGCGTGGACGATTTGCTGAACCACCTCCCTGACGATGCGTTGCTGGTGTTGCGCAGCACTGTTTATCCGGGGGTCACCAAGATCGTTTACGACCGCGTCCGCGCTCTGGGCCGCAATGTTCACGTCGCCTTTTGTCCGGAGCGAATCACCGAAGGAAATGCGCTCGAGGAGATGACGCGACTGCCCCAAATTGTTGCCGCGTTTGAGCCGGAAGCGATGGCGCGCGCCAGCAGCCTGTTCTCCCGGCTCTCTCCGGAGATTATCGAGCTGGAGCCCACCGAGGCGGAACTCGCCAAGCTGTTCACCAACAGTTGGCGATACCTCAATTTCGCCATTTCCAACCAGTTTTACATCCTCGCCCAAAGCTACGGGCTCGACTTCTATCGCATCTACGACGCGGTCACGCGCGACTACCCGCGCATGGCCAGTTTTTCGCGCGCGGGCTTCGCCGCCGGACCCTGCTTGCTGAAGGATACATTGCAGCTTGCGGCGTTTACCGGGAATAACTTCTTCCTGGGTCACGCCGCGATGCTGGTCAACGAGGGCCTTCCTAACTATCTTGTGGCGCAATTGCGGCCTCTGGGACTCAGCACAAAGTGTGTCGCGATCATGGGCATGGCTTTCAAAGGCGACTCCGACGATGTACGCGACAGCCTTTCCTACAAGCTGCGGAAACTGTTGGAAGTCGAGGCGCGCGAAGTGCTGTGCACCGACCCGTATGTTCAGGACCCGACCCTGGTTCCGCTGGATCATGCCTTGGCGCGGGCCGATATCTTCATCCTCGGCGCTCCCCATTCGGTATACCAATCACTGTCCTTCCCCCTTGACAAACAGGTTGTCGATGTCTGGAATTTTTGGCCCAACCTCAAAGCCGCGCCCCGCAAGGTCGAACCCGAACTGTCCCCTTTGAAGCGTTAACTCGTTAGATGCCATGTTAGCAAGACTCCTATGTGCGTTTTACGAAATACTGTTTTCGTAGCGCGGGCGTCCTGCCCGCTGTGGCGTGGGCATCTTGCCCGCGCTGGGCGGGGGCGGGACGCTCCCGCGACAGCGGGCAGGATGCCCGCGCTACGTAGGCAGGCCGCGCCACGTGAGCACTTGTCACCATAATTTGCAACCCTCAGTAAGCCGACGGGCCCGCACTCGATTTAGGCCTGCTCTCTGTCTTGGGCAAAGGCGAACCCGGTCGATCCCTCGGCGAAAGAAGGAATGCGACTGGACCATAGATGCTGCCAACCAACAGGGGGATTCGCGGGACTTTGAGTTGCGTCGCTGCTGACGCTTCTGCAGGCGGTCGCCGACGCCGTCTCGACAAGGCGTAGCGAAGAATTGGCCCGCGCAGCGGCGGCCTCTGTAGGAAGTATTTCGAGAGGATGGCGGTGTGCGCGCATCCCGATTGGAATGCCCAGTTGCGAACGGCCCTCCATTCTGTGGCGTGCCGGTGAAGAATCCGAGCCGCGGGCTCGACAACGACCTTGGCCCCACCAAGCAGGACCCTGATGAGAAGATCCGGTTCCTCGCCGGAGCCGATTCGGGTTCCGCGGCCGAAGCGCGGATCGAAATAACCGAAGCGCTCGAAAGCCTCGCGCCGAATCGCCATGTTGGCGTTGCCCACCAAGGCTGAGCGCATGGGGAATGATCCCTCCGCAACATCCCCACCGAGGGTCAGTTGCGATTCCGGGAATTGAGCTCGATGGAGAAAATCGAGCGCATGGCTCGCGGGGTCGCGAAGAGTTTGGGCGCAGATGCTCCCCACAACCGCCAGCACTTCGGGGTCGCGAAAAGGAGTCAGCAGGAGCGGAAGCCAGTCCGGATCAGCCACCGAGTCATCGTCGAGGAATGCGAGGATGCTTCCCCTTGCCGCGCGGATTCCGGCGTTACGCGCCCGACTCACCCCTCGCTGGCCTTCTCGGACGACCGAGGCGCCATGGCGCTGGGCGATATCCGCCACCGCCGACAAGTGGGGGCCGTTGTTGACGACCATGATTTCGGCGACTGCCGGCTTGAATGGCCGCAGCGATTCAAGACACTTCTCAAGATCGTTGAGGCGATCGACCGTACAAACGACGATGCTCGTTTGGTTCAGAGTTTCGCCGGAAGTCTCCATCTTTTTCCCTAGGAACGTATTTCGTTTCGCCGGATAGGTCCGCCAGGATCGCCCCGGCCGCCCGAACGGCAAAGACAGCGAGACAAACGCCGCCAGTCCGATCGGGCTTACTTCCCGGCCGCATTCAAGAGTTCATCGTAAAGCCGCGCGAACTGCTCCGTCATCTGCGCGGCGCTAAAGTGATCTCGCACGCGCTCATACCCTGCTGCTCCCATACTCAGGCGCAGATCCGGCTCCGAGAGGAGCGGGCGGAGCCGGTCGGCCAAGGCTTCGGCGTCCTGGGGCGGAACCAGCCAGCCCGTCTTTCCATCCTGAATTAGCTCCGGAACGCCGCCCACAGCGGAGGCAACCACGGGCAAGCCCGCGGCCATGGCGTCCAACGCGGCAATGGGAAAGCCCTCCTCCAAGGATGGCATCACGAAGACATCCCACCGACCAAGAACGGATGAGAGGTCATCGATCCAGCCGAGAAACTTAACCGATCCCCCGAGCCCAGACTGCGCAACCGCCTCGTCCAGTTTCATGCGTTCCGGCCCCGAGCCCGCGATCTCCACCCGGAGGGTTGGGAACTCATGTCGAAGCATAGCGGCTGCCGCGAGCAAGTACTCGATCCCTTTCAACTTTACCAATCGCCCGGCGGTTCCGAGGATAATCTCGACCGCGCCGCGATGGCGCAGGGCGGCCGGGTCGGCAGCGGGGACATTCACTCCGGCATAAATTACTCGCGCCATACCCTGGATCACACGGCTCGCCACCGCTTGCGAAACGGCGACGACTGCATCCGTGCCGCGAGCGGAGAAGTGGACTGGCGTGAGGCCCTGCGGTTCCAATATCCGGCCGTGCAGATGCCTGACGATCTTGGCATGGGTAGCATCCCGCGCGAGCCATTGGACAGACCGTCCTCCGGAGTGAAGATGGACGATTTCAAACTGCTGATCACGCAGCCTTCGCCAGAACCTCCAGGCTCCCATGGGGTCTCGCATTCCCCGCAACCAATCGAGAGCACTCGCCCGTACGCCAGCCGCCTCGAGCATTCCCACCTGAGGACCCGCCTCACTGAGAAACCAAGTGTGTAAGCGGTAGTGATCGGGATCGAGACCCCGCGCCAGCGCGCGCACAATTCGGGCCATACCGGTACCCTCGGGCTGTGCCGAGCCGAGAATATGAAGGACTTGGTGCGCCATTCGTTCACTCGAAGTCTGAGCATCCGAATCACTGCCCGCTTGCGTCAACAACATTACACCGAGTCACCCCGAGCGGACGCTTTCAATTCACCCGGTGGGCTATCGGGCAGCAAGGCGAGAAGACACGCCGTAACCGTGACAAAGGTCTCTCTGAGGCCATGAGCCTATCTGATCCTCCAAAGCAAACTGAGTATAGTCCAAGGGGGCGCAAGGTTCGGGCGCGTGGGGGCAGCATGGGTTGCCTGTCCTATTATCCACGAAGCAAACCCGTGAAAAACCGAATTGATCTGACAAACTGTCGTCGCAAAGCGGCGATTTTCTGCAAAGTTTGGCATCGGTCAAACAAAAATGTCCGAATCGAATCCATAAATGTCCGATTTCTTCCCGGCATTGTGCCCAACACTTGTTTGTTTTCATAGAGATTCCGGCTTCGAACGTATTTTCATAACATCTTTTTTGCTGCCCCATGCCGGAATTGCGCTCTGGCGCGCCGACTCTAGCCTCCAATTGTGATCCAATTGTCCCCTTCCCCGCGCCGAGCGATCCCGAGCCCTAAAACCCTTAACCCTATTTGTTTTCTATGACATTCAAGGTTCGCGGCGATAAGTAGTTTATTTATCATGAACATTCAAGGTTCGGAGAGAATTTGCGCAATGTCAATTTATATCTCGCTTGTTTTCTAGAACATTCAAGGATACCCCCGCAAATTAGTACTCCTTTTTTCCGCCCTCCCACGCCGACGCTTCTCGTAACTACCTTATTATCACAACGTTACAGCCTGCGTCAATCTGTCGCTTCCGGGGCTAACCCATTGTGTTTTCATCAACATTCAAGGTTCGCCAAGGCCGGCCATCCACGGCCCGCAGTGTTTTCATTAACTGCTTTGATTTCAGACGCTTGGCTCAGGATCGTCCTCCTTCATTAGTTTCCTGAACTCGATATAAGTCCTTGTTTTTCATGAACATTCAAGGTTCCGACAAGGGCTGCGCGCTGGGGGCTAGCAGGCCGCAGAGGAACGTGCAGCGGGTGGTTTATCTCGCCATGCCTCTGTCGCGGCGATTGAGGCGGTGGCGACGCAATGTCGCCGCCACGATTCGAACCGTGATTTTCTCCCCAGCCTCCTGGGTACTCGTGGCGCATTGATGAGTTGGCGAGCCTTCCTGGATAGCCGGCGGCGTGCCCCAAAATGCCACTTTGCGGTGCGTAATTTTACCCACACGACAATACTCCTCTAGATATGTAGCACGATGGCGACCACGGGCTCGGCGAAGGGGGACAAAACTTCTGCCGGGAGAAGATTTCTTTTGAATTAGTCTCGAAGGGGCACCCCTTGGGGTGCCAAATGGAGGGCCGAAAGCGGCCTTGCGGGGCCAGGCAACGAGGCCCGTCCTTACGTCCGGTCAGCTCCTGTTCGTGGAGGAGCATCTTACTCCCTCGCATACCGGGCGGCTTTCGCCAGGCCATCAAACGCGCGAACTCTGACCCGTGGCATTGTGGAGCAGCCAGCGCCGCCGGTGTTCGGCGCACAAAGGCCGGGAAAAATGGGGTAGAATAACAGCGAGGTAACGGTCATGAGCGAGCCAACGAAGTCTCTTGAGGAAATGGTGCGTGAAGTTCCTTCAGAATATAGAGCACAGCTTCGCGACTACGTCGAGTCGTTGCTGGCTCGGCGTTCCATCGAGCTATCCGGCAAGCCGCAATTCGCGTGGGCGGGCGCGCTCGAAGGATTGCGGGAACAGTTCACCTCAGTAGAGTTGCAGCACCGCGTCTCGCGGTGGAGAAGCGACGGCGAATGAGATTGCTTGTCGATACCAACATCTTCATCGAAGTCTTGTTGAATCAAGCCAGCGCCGTCGATGCCCGGACCTTCCTCGAAAACCGCAAGGGTCACGACCTCTACGTCTCGGATTTCGCGCTGCATTCGATCGGTCTTCTGCTGTTCCGGCACAAGCAACATCACGTTTTCCGCCAATTTCTGCACGATGTGATTGACAGAGCCGGGATCGGGATGGTGTCTCTGAGTGCTCCGGAGATGGGCACCCTCGTCGACGTTGCGGCGAAATTCAGCCTCGATTTCGATGACGCTTACCAGTGCAGCGCCGCCAGAAGGTATGGTCTAAGAATCGTGAGCTTCGATGCCGACTTCGACCGCACCGCAGAAGGCCGCGTTATTCCCGCTGATGTTCTGTAATTTTCCCCGCAGAGAGCGGCTTGCGCACGACCATGAACCGCGGGCGCTCTAACCGGCGGCGTGGTCGCACCCAGATACATCGGGGTGCTCAAAGCGGATGCAGGCATCGCGTCGGGCACAGGCAGGAGGCATGGCAGTGCCCGCTACGTTATTCGCCCCAAGACCAAACAAAACCTTTGCGACCAGGCCTATTGTCTTGCTACCCAAGCAAACCTCAGTGCGGCGGGGTAGCGACCCAATATGTCGCCCCGAGCCGACTCAGTAAGCAAGCATCTTTCCTTTGCGGGCGCAGCGCGCTTTCGGAGAAACCGCCATGCGGGTGTGCGACATAGAAGTTGGATTTAAGCGGCCATAGGTTCCCGGCGGCGCTCCCAATAATCCTCAAAGCGGCCGTTGAGACAAGCGCAGCGGAGGGCCAGGATGGCATTGGCGCCACGGACGGTCCAGAACATTCCCGAGCGTTTGAGACGGGAAGCGACGACGGTTTTGCATCCGGCTTCGATGACGCCCGAGCCCACGAAGAGGTGCAGGCGGCGGAACCGGGGGTAGCGCATGCGTTGCGCGTTCCTCTGGAAGTAGTCGGCCTCGGTGCGGATCTTCTCCGCGACTTCGGGGTTGGGGGGTTTGAGGGCGCGGAGCACGCCCACGAGCTTTGCGATTTTCCCCTTGTCCA
>CAWEFC010000013.1:0-103374 GCA_963808085.1 uncultured Acidobacteriota bacterium | reverse complement strand
AAGCCCGGGCCGATGGGCAGGGCGGGGCAAACCCGCGGGCCGAGGCTGCCTGAACGCCCGTAGCGCGGGCATCTTGCCCGCTGGGGCGAGAGCGGGAAGCCTGCGGTCCCAGGCGCGATTGATGATTGACTACACAACCCAAGCCCGCAATACAGCGCCGAGGCGGTCGAGGGGGACAGGCTGCGGCTCCCGCCAAAGGGCAAATTCCGGCGGCGCGACCACGTAGGCTTGCCCAAGGCTCTCGGCCAGACAGACGCATACGGTCGAGCGCTGGTAATCCTCGTATCGATAGGCAGCCAACCACACGTAGAGCGCCAGCATTTGAGCGTCGATGGCGCTTCCCGCCAAGTCGTCAACGGCAGGGAGCGGGTTCACCAGGTCCGGGTTATCGAACACGGCGACACCGGTAAAGGGCTTGGGCTTGCTGCGAACCCCGAATTGCGCCGCGAGGAAAGAGGGCCGGGCGCGGCGAAATGCCTCCGAGGCCGCCCACTCCACGAAGGCATTGCCAAAGATCACGGCGCCGTTACCGCTGAGATACAGCGCCCGCACAAACTCCCGAACTGCAGGTTCCGAGGCCACCTCCGGCGGACACCACGGTGTAACGTCGACTTTGCGCAGATGATCGAACACCGTGTCCGCATCGGCAAGGTCCTTGCTCATGGTGTTCATTTCGTGCGAAAAACTCTGGCGGTAGCGGTCAAGCCTCATGTAGCTCAGCAGGATAGCAGCGAGAAGAGCCGGAGCGGAAGAGCCCGGCTCCGCAAGGTGTTCCACCAGGCTGTTTCCGGCCTCCACCACCCAATTGTCCGCAGGCGACGTTTCGGAACGTCGCAGCGCCGCGTCAAGCAGCCCTCCGGAACGCCCCCCGGCTGCGTTGGGCAGCCCGGCGAGCAGGATTTCCATGGGGCTGTGAGGCGCGCCGGCCCGAGCAAAATTGACTTCGAACGGCCGGCCGATTCCCTGCCACCGCCGCCAAACACTTGCCGCATCGAGGGAGAGAGGCAGCGGGATGTCAATCAATACCAGTCGATTTGCCGACTTGACCGCCACGCCCTTCGCCTTCAGTGCATGCTGATCCGCCGCGTCAAAAACCGCCTGCACCGCGCGCCGCCAGTCCTGAAAATAGGGCGAACGAGCAAGCTGAGACGAGTTCTGAATCGTCTGTTCGGTGGTCGAGAACTGCCAATGACGGACTCCCATTTTATCTTCGAGGTCCACGACATCGCGAAAGAGAGAAGAAGACTGATCCGCATCGAGGCTTGCAACGTAAAGCAGGAGTCTCTCCGTCGAGCGGCGTTCGTTGGGGAAAAGATACTCCCACTCGTGGAGTTGCTGGTTGACGAAGGGAAGAAAGGTGAGCGGCAGACGCTTGATCAGGCCTTTCCGCAAGGCGTCCTGAAGGTTTTCCGGCAACTGCTCCTCGACCCGCATGATTCCTTCCTGCTATGCGCGAAACTCCGCCAACATCGCGCCCTGCGAATCCGGTCGTCGACGTAGAGGCGGCTTTACGCCGCCATTTGGCGAGGTAAACTCGCCGCTACGGCACGCTGCTAAGCGCGAAACTCCGCCAGCACTGCGCCTTGCGAATCCAGAGGCGGACAGCCAAGCAAACCCGCGAGGGTCGGGCAAAGATCAACCTGGCGAATGGGGCGCTCGATGATCTGCGGCTTGTCAACAGCCGCCCCCAGGGTCATCATCCAGGTATTCCGCGTGGACTCTTCGTTGGCGCGATGATTGAAGAATCCGTTCGTCGAGGAGCCATCGGGGTCCCGTCCGAATTCGGGGAGAATTACCAGGGTGGTCTTCCCTTGATATGCGGGGTTGGCTTCCACCTCCTGCCAAAGTTGGTAGGCAAGGCGGTCGACCGACCGAATGCCGGACAGGTGGAGTGCATAAGAGCCGAAGTGCGCAACTTCCACGTCGGAAAAAACCACCACCAGCAAGCTCGGCGAAAACTTGCGCATGACCTCGCGGGTCATGAAGAAGGTAAGCTCGTCGCCGGAGGTGGGGCCGCCCCCGCGCACGAAGCTGGCGATGGCCGATTCGATAGTGCCGCGCACGCGGGGATCGAGGCGGTCAGCGGCGTCGAAAACGGTCCAGCCCAGGCCCTCGTAATTGCTCCCCTCCATCGCGCTCTCAAGCTCGGCCTCGACCTTGCTTCGATCCGCCATGTTGGCCGTTCGTCCTTCGCGCAGAGCGTTGACGACGGCCGTGAGCATCAGTTGCTTGGGAAACACCACATTGGCGCCATACGCGGGGCCATAGTCGCGAGCCGAACTTGCGCCGATCTGGCTGGTGAGCGCCTTATTGCTGGCCACCATCCAGGCGTCGCTGCGATCGATGCGAAGGCCTTTGCGAAATTGCTCGAACAAAGTGGGAGTGGTCGGAGCCAGCTTTCCCCAGTCGTCCACGCGCTGCCAGTTGCCGGTGAGGATGCTGGAAATTGCGTTGAAGTGCGCGGTCACGCCTTCATTGCGCGCGGAAGGATAGAAAAGCGACTTGGGCAGCAGGTCGGCGGAAAGGTGGGGGATGTTCGGAAGTCCCTCAGGCGAAAAAGTCTCCCCACGACGCACTCCGCCAATGATGGCTACGACGACCTTGTGGCCCGAACCCGCGGAAGCTTGCGTGCTCCCGTGCGCGCGCACTGGGGGAACCATAAGGCCGGCAATGAGCAATCCCGCGGCGCGCAAGAACGTACGCTTGGAATCATCCACCACGGATGGGGGATCGCTGGCGAGTTCGGCGCCGGTCTGAGCACCTGGGCGAAGTCCGTTCTCCATGAGCGAACCTTGCGAGGGAGTCTTCGCTGGGAGTCCGGCCTTGCTCCGGGACGGCGGATCAAGGATGCACGGATTATAGGCACATATTGGGTGCTTTTCAACGCGTTCTCTGGTTTCGGCGCTCGTTGGTTCCGCCGCAAGCCTGATGTTACAATTGTGTTTTCAAACGGCGCAGAAATAGGAATTTCGATGGCCTCGACAAAGCACATCGCGCGGGAGGGCTCTGACCTTGTTTCTTCGTGTGTTGCTGGGAGTCACCGCAATTCCCAGTCTTTGACGGTGTGCGCGTTAGTCCGAGCAGCACTTGTGGTTGGGCTTTTGGCAATCCTGGTGGGTGCGTGCGGCCTCTTCGCCGGGCAGACGGGCGCCGTCGTGGGAGTCGTGGTCGGTCCTTCCCCTGCGCCTATTTCCCGCGCCCGCGTGACGCTGGAGGATGCGAAAGGCAGCCGGCAGTCTGTGGTCGCGGATCAGAATGGGCATTATTCGTTTCCCTCGGTCGAGCCCGGCACCTACACCCTTTCCGCGGAAGCGGCCGGTTTTCAATCGACCACACGAACCGGCATACTGGTTGCGGCTGGGATCTCTGCGACCGCGGAACTGCACCTCGCCCCGACCGCATCGGCGGGCACGGCCCCGGCGGCCGCTGCCACGCGACAGCCGGGGTATTACGATGACACACCACTGAAGGCCAGCGCGGTCCAAACCACGATCGACACCGCGGGATACTCCTCGCAAGCACAGAGCCCGAGACGTTTGTTGGGCGACGGCCCCAGCCTCAGCGGCACGGCGCTCAAGATTCCTGCCCGCGTGCCGGGAACCCCTGAGTCTGTGAAGTTGGAAGGTGAGCTCCAAAAGGCCGTCCGGGACGATCCCTACAGTTTTGAAGCCAATCATCAACTTGGCGAGTTTTACCTCTCTGTGAACGACTTTAAGACGGGTATACCCTACCTAGAAAGAGCGGAAAAGTTGAGGTCCGCGGACTACGACAACGGATACGATCTCGCCGTCGCCTACCTCCAGACCAAGAACCTTGGCCCCGCGCATTCTTTATTGCAGGAAATGCTCCACCGGAGGGACGCCGCCGAACTCCACAACCTGTTGGGTGAGACGGACGAAGCTTTGGGCAATCCGGTTGCCGCGACCCTGGATTACGAGTTCGCTGCGCGCATGGACCCCAGCGAGAAAGACCTCTTCGACTTCGGGAACGAACTGCTTGTCCACAACAACCTCGAGCGCGCGATTGAGGTGTTGAATCGCGGTGTTGCCAACTACCCCACCTCACAGCGGATGCACGTCGACCTTGGGATTGCGTACTATTCTCGCAACCATTATGACGAGGCGGTCGATGCGCTCTGCCGCGCTTCCGATCTGAACCCCTCGGACCCGCGCCCGTACCTGTTTCTCGGAAAGATGTTCAACGTCTCAGCAGCAAAGTCGGGCGAGGTCATGAAGCACATGAAGAGGTTTACGGAGACCAACCCGAACAACGCCTTGGCATACTATTACTACGGTCTCAGCTCTTGGAAAGGCGCGCGCGGGGCCGGTCAGCAGACTGTGGACTTGGCGGAGGTTGAGGCCCTGTTGCGAAAATCAATTTCACTGGACCCACGCTTGGCGGACGCCCATCTCCAGCTCGGAATCCTTCTTCAAGACGAGAATCGCGACCAGGAAGCCATCACGGAATTTAAATCCGCCGCTGAGTTCAAGCCCAGCGACCCCGACCCCCACTACCGCTTGGCGCAGGCTTACATTCGCACCGGCGACAAGGAACGCGGCCAGCAGGAACTCCAGCTTTACGACAGGCTTCACAAGCAACAAGTCGATGACGCGGAAGCCCACAAGCCCGCGCCGCCGCAATAATGATTCGAAGGCAAGATGATGACGAACTGATTTGGGAGCGAGATGGACCCAGCATCATTCCGCAACATCGGCTGGGGTGAAAAACTCGTGCCCAGTCATCAAATAATCCAGATACACCGACTTCGTCTTGATGCAGGTGCCATATCGGTAGCGGGGATCGGCGGCAAGGGCGCACATTTTCACCATCGCCCCCGGGACCCGCGCGCTCAGCTCAAGAGCATTCTTCCGAAATTCGGCAAGAACCAAACGGGAGAGCCCAAACCGTTCAATGCAGTTTTCGAGAAGCGCCGCCGCGGCCTTGGCCGGAAGGGGCCGTATGGCCAATTGTTCGCGGTCGCCCCAGTAGAAATAACTCAGCAACGGGTCGATGTGCTTCTTCTCTTCATCTCGGATCAACAAATAGATTGGCGTTTCGCGCATCCAAAAGAGTTCTTTCGTGGCCTTGGCAAGGGCCCGGTTGCGGAGCGGAAAGTTGTCGAGAAAGATGCGGTAGTCCCCGCGTTGCACGGTGTAGTAAAGCGTGCCCTTCAGGCGGCTGCTTGACTGCGATTTGAGCCAATCTTTAAACGTAAGCGCCGAGATCCCTTCGCCGCGAAGTTTCTGGCGAAGATTGTGGTCTTTCAAGTCGTAAAGCCGGACGATCAGTTGACGCAACAAATCTTGAAGGTTCTTCATCCCCGGAACGTACAGGCATCGTGCCGCCAATTCCGAAGGAAGATGCGCGAGGACGTTCGATACCAGTGCGGTTTTCCCAATTCCCGCCGGGCCCGAGATCACGAGACTCTGCCGATTCCGGATGGCACCCTCAAGACGGCGAGATTCGCGGTTGCGGCCGACAAAGACCTGCGTCCTGAGCACGAAGACTCCTCCTGAGTGCCGCCACGGCTCACCTGGGTTTCACCCGCCGATGTTCCTTTCGAGGGGCAACTCCGTGACCTCGCGTTCCAAGCGGTCGAGCCGTGCGGCGGCGGCTTCCACGGCCGCGGCTCCCGCGGCGCGTGCCTCCCGCGCGTGGGTCAAAGCTTCCACCGCGATGCGGCTGATTTCGTGCAGCAGCTTTCGAATCTCGACCTCCAGCCGCCCGCGGCTTTCCTGCACACGATTGAGGATGTCATTCTGCACGCGCGAGCAATTGACTTCCAGAAGCCGCCCCAGGAACTCGCGCCCGTCGCTTTGGATTACGCCCCGGGCTCCCACCAAGCCCAAAATCGAATCGGCGAGCCATCGCAGCGGCGACGCGGGTTGCGCGATCTCGATCATGTCCCGGAACAGAAACTCCGATCGCGTTCGGAATCCCGTCTCGGGGTCGAGAGCGTGCGGCATGCGCGCCAATTCGCGAATTCCCGCATCGGCGAGTTTCGCGAGGAATTCGTTCGCCATCTGCACAAAGCGGCTCGCAACCCGGCGATATTCTTTCTCTCCCTCCTCTTGCTCGGAGCGCAACCATGGCAAAACGTGCCGCTGGGCGATGCCCTGCGCTTCACGCATGATGGCGCGGCGATACGACGGACCCAGCGTGCGGGGCACGGATTTGAGCGCCCGCTCGAATTCCTCGCTCGCTTGCGGCCAAACGGATGCGAGGAACTGTTTGTGCCGGCCGACGAACACGTCGGAGAGATGCCGCTGCTCCGCCATCCAGAGAAATTCAACCTCGCGCATCGAGCGCTCGGCTTCGGCGATAGTTTCCTTCATTGCGGCGATTCGCCGTTCGGATTCCTCGATGGGCCGCTCGAGTGCGTCGCGCTCTTCGGCAATGATGGCGAAGAGTTGCTCGCTCAGGCGCTCGATGCCACGGTCGCAGGCAGCCTGGATAAGCTGACGGCCGGAGCCCCGAACGAGGTGCTCCAGCGCCGCCAGCAGTTTTCCCCAATCGCGCTCAGCGCCGCGTTTTTCCACCCGCTCCGCCGCGCTGACCTCAAACACTGGCCCGGCGCAGCGCTGGAGGCGCTTTTCCAGGACCCTTTGAGTAAAACCGACAGCCGCCGCTCTCTCCGCATCGGTCGTGCGGTCGGCCTTGTTCAGGACGAGGATCAGGTTCTCCACCTGCCGCCCCACGGCCTCCACCAGCGTCAGTTCCTCGCCCGCCAGGGGCGGGTCGGCGCCCACAACGACGAGTGCCGCGTCAATGTGGGGAATGAAAGCCTGGGTAGCCGCGGTATTACCGGTAAACACCGAGCCCAGGCCGGGCGTATCGACAAAGCACATGCCTGTGGAGAGCAACGCGCTGGGCACATAAACCTCCGCGCCTTCGACGCCCTTCGCGTTCTCCGAGTTGTGTTCTTCCGAAACGTACTGATCGAGATCCCCGGCGGCAATCTGCTGCCATGCGCCGTCTCGAAACTTGATACGAGCCTTCTTGTTGGCGCCATACCGGATTACCGTGGGCACCGCCGTTACCGGAATGAACCCCACGGGAAGAATGGGCTCGCCAATCAGGGCGTTAATCAGGGTGGACTTGCCGCGCTTGAATTGGCCGATACATGCAAGGTAAAAGCGGCCTTCTGATACGCGGGCCGCCAGCGCCCTGCCGTCGTCGGCGATGTATGGCGCCCCGAGCTCCTCCCCCAGGCCTGCCAAACGGAGAAGCCGCGCAGCGCCGTCAGCATCACTCATTTCCGCAGGCCTCGCGGTGTTGGCCGCCACGATGTTTGACTTGATTTTCAATTTCGTCCAGCGATCCTCCTGCGACTTTACCCCGAAAACAAAAATGGCCCCTACCTCACCAGGTAGGAGCCATCAATCCCATTTCGCACGGGATACTTGAGGGTGGCGCTCCATCACCGCAACCCGAAGCTGAATTCTGACTGGCCCGCGCGTTGATTGCAAGAGAAATCCGATGCCGCTGCGCATCGAGCCGTTTGGCGAATTTTTTTGTCCACCGCATTGTGGACCACCCTCGATATCGCATGGGCACGTCGCATTTGCGTTCTCTTCGGCACAGGGGATTGCCAAGGGTTTACCTGTTCCTTCCTAGAGAGTACAATGCTGCGCATGGAGACTAGACCCGCGGTTACGAAGAACGGCCTTCCTCCACGTTACACAATCGGCCATTCGATGCTGAGTTCGGAGACCTTGGGTGGCCTTTCGAAGGACCGCGGCGTCGAGACCGTGGTCAATTTATGCGCCGTCCGGCAGAGTGTGCGGGGGCTGCATTTTAACCAGATTGGATTCGAAAAACTGCAACACACTGAACACTTTGATTACCTTTTTCTGAGAGAAGAGCTTGGCGGCCGCCTGCCGCACCGAGGCCTTGGAGAATGCCTGCCGACTTCATGCCCAAAGATTCGCCTTTCAAGTTAGACCGTTTCCGATCGAAGTTGACTAGCATACCCATGCGTACCACGAAACACAGACCCGAAGTTTTCTTCACTGTCGGTTATCAAGGGCACAGTATTACGTCGATGCTTCGCCTATTGAAGGAAAACAACATCGGCTTGATCATCGATGTTCGTCAAAATCCTGTTAGCCGGAAGCCTGGATTCTCCGGATCCCGACTACAGGCGGAGTTGGAGCGACGGGGAATCCAATATGCCCATTACCCTTGTTTGGGAACCCCTTCGCGAATCCGATTAGCGTATCAGAAAAACGGCAACGCCTTAAAAGCCCTAAATGCCTATGCGATCTATTTGAGTTCGAAAGAGCGGTGTCTAGAATCATTGATTGATTTTGCTTTTTCGAAGCGATTTTGTCTGCTGTGTCTTGAGAGCGATCATAACCTTTGTCATCGCGGGGTGATTGCAAACAAGCTCGCGGAGATGACTCAATGTCGACCAGTCCATCTGACTTAAACTGGGTAGAAAAAAAGGCTCTGATTATAGGGAGAGCTTACCCGGAACCGAGCAAAAAGCACATCGAGACCGTCTGCACCGGCGCGATAACAGACCAAGGCGAACTCCTTCGCCTATACCCCATACCCCTTCGATACCTCGAAGAAGATCAGAAATACAAACTTTGGACTTATGCCAGTTTTCTGATTCAAAAGAGTCCTGACGATAAGCGTAAGGAAAGCTTCAGAGTGAAAGATGGTTCGATAAAAGTCCTCTCGCAGGTCGAGTCCAAATCTGAACAATTTTCGATTATCAAGAAGGCTCTCGTCGTCGATAGAGAAACCTTGCACCGTAAATACAGAGAAGACTGGACGAGCCTCGGAATTATCGAAATAGAGCTTATAGATCTTAAAGCAAAGCTTCCCAGGAAGAACTGGGAAAAAGAAAAACCGTATATGAAGCAACCGCACTTTTTTGTGGAAAAGAAACCGTTAGAGCAGCCACCTATAAATATAAGCCTGAAGTTTAAGTGCAAGAATAATCCACAGTGCCGAACCCATAATTCGCGACTGATCGCCTGGGAATATTTTGAGGCGTTCAGGAATTTCCGACTCAAGTACGGTCCAGGAATAGCTGCTTTCGGACGGATCAAGGACGCGTTGACTGAGCTCTTCACCGACCCAAACAAGAACGCTTATGCGCTTATGGGAACGCACAGCCGATACTCCGTCTGGATGGTGGGACAACTGTATTTTATGGAGAAGAGCGTCGCTCAAGCCCAGCGGCTTTTCGACTAGCTTGGCATGGTGGCTTTCGTTCGGACGCGACAATCGGAAACTGCTCTGTTCCCCTGCCAGGGGTTGCTATGATTGTTTCGCAAAGAGTGGATAGTATCGAGAGTTTCACAACCCAGGCAATTAGCCTTCGCGATGAGTGGATGAATCACTCTGACATGGCGGTGCTACCGTGGTTCCGGGGTCAAGGGAATGCAGAGTGGGATCTCGTTCCGAAGTTCTACAGAACGAAGCCGATCGATCTGCTAACAGAAATTGAAATGCGGGAGGAGTTCGTTACGCATGCCCCGGCACTATGCGACATAAAACCTGCAAACGAGTGGGAATGGTACTTTTTGATGCAACACTATGGGGCGCCCACCAGACTTTTGGACTGGACCGACGGGGCACTGATCGCGTTGTATTTTGCCGTGAGAGACAACACCGGTGACCGCCATGCGGCGGTGTGGGCACTCGATCCCTGGGATCTAAACCTGAAGATCGTTGGCAGGGACGAGGTAATTCCGCCGGGAGATCCTGTGTTCGCCACTGCCAACCGTAAGGAGCATGCGTGGCTCCCAAAAAGGGTTGGACGGCGGAAGGCGCTTGACGATTGGCCAATCGCAGTTTTTCCAGGGCACTTCGATAAGAGGATCGGGGCACAACGATCCTCTTTCACGGTTCACGGCAAAAACGTGGATGGCCTGTCGAGGTGGGCTGGGGGAAACAGGTATAGAGGGCTTCGTAAGTTCGTGGTCCCCGCCTGGGAAGTAAAGCAAATCCGCAGATCTCTGGACAGCTGTGGAATTGACGAAACAACGGTTTTCCCCAATCTCGAGGCGCTGAGTCGGGTGGTGGAGTTCAGATGGAAGGAGCAGAAAGAAGCTCACCCTCATAAGAAAGTTTACACAAGATTGAGGCCTTCCAAGATTCACGGGGTGGGTGTATTTGCCATCAGGAAGATTCGAAGGGGCACGCGGTTATTCTTCAATGATCTTGATGAGATGGTTTGGGTCGAGGAAGCCACGTCCAAGCGGCTACCACAGGAATTGGCGAAGCTCTACGAGGATTTCTCGCCGCGAATGGATGGACGTCTTGGTTGCCCCAGTAACTTCAATCGCCTAACGATGGGATGGTACCTAAACGATTCCAAGAAACCTAATGTTAGTTGCGTTGGCGACTACGATTTTAGGGCCCTCAAGGACATAAAGGTCGGTGAGGAATTAACCGTAAATTATTCATTGTTCCCCGGTACGCTTGGATAAGCGGTTTCGGCCGTCGCAGCGGGGTAGCGCAGACTTTGTGCAGTTCAAAGTCTGCGGTTCTTAACTTGGAGAAACCGGGACATGAATACCGATTTGCCGACGTCATAGCTTCCGCCGCCCCCACCAAGGATTAGGGATGGGGAATTAGGGTCCTGTAACCACCCCGGCTCTGAGCACTCCGACCCCTCCTGAATTCCGTAACCATCCTCGGCGCGAACGCGCCGTGCCCCTCCTAAATCAGGAGGGGAGTCCGCTCGTCTGTCCGCCCGCCCGTCCTGGCAGCCTGTGGCGCGGAGCATCCGCCGGTTTTCCTCTGTGTCTCCGTGCCTCCGTGGTGAAGGTTGGTCTGGGGGATTGGCCGCCCTTTCAGGGCTAAGGGGTTGATGGGGGTTCCGTTGACCCAGGCCGTTGAACGTGTGAAAAATTTCCTGCCAGAACAATCATGTCTCGCCGAGAGACGCGGAGGCGCTGAGGCTGCAAAGGAAATAAAGCAGTTATCTATTTCAAAACTCGGCGTCTCTGCGCGAGATTTTCAATTTCTTCACGGGTCTGTTGGCCTGGGATTTGGTCAGTTCGCCTCTGCAGGCACCCACGAGGGGTGCCCCTACGAAATTATTTCAACAGAAATCCCCCCCGGCCGGAACATTTGTCCCTATTCACCTAGCCTCTGGTCGCCAACTTGCTACATATCTAGCGGAGGATTGTCCTGTGGGTGGAATGACGCACGGTCGGCACTGGGTTTGGAGGTCCGCAGCGATGGGCCAGGAAAAACCGCGGACCTACAAAACAGGGTCCGCGCTACGGGTTATCTCTCGCAATAGCAAACCAGAATTGGCGAATGCTCATGGGCACGAATTTACCGCACCCAACGCCCCCGAAGGGTCGACGCCGAGGCCACCCCCGGCCGTGGCCAAATTCGGACAGGGGAGGATAAAAGAAATTAATATATTACGTTCGAAGCCGGAATGTGTATGAAAACAAAGGAACACAAGACACAATGCCCGAATAAAAACAGACATTTAGGTCTTAGTTTTCGACATTTACGTCGAACCGGTGCTCATTTTGCAGAATGATGCAGATTTTGAACGACAGTTTGTCAGACCCATTCGGTTTCCCGCGGGTTTCTTTGCGCAGAATACACCCCCCATCGCGAAGCCGTAGCGGCGGTGTCCCCACCGCCGAACGGCGGTCGGAGACCGCCGCCACAAGCATGGCCAGGATGGCCATGGCACGGTGCTATGGGCAGGGGGTGAGTCAAGCAAGTCCCCAAATTCAGACACTACCGAATCTTGACCGCTATGGAAGACTTCATCTCCCATCCGGGTTTGGGTTAATCTAGAGATGCACCGGCTTGACGGGGGAGGAGCGCTATGACAAGCGAGTTTAAGGATAAGGTTGCCGTGGTCACGGGAGGGTCGCGCGGAATTGGCTTCAGCGTCGCCCAGGCCTTGCTGGCCGAGGGCGTCAAAGTTTACATTTGCGGGCGCGATCCGGACGCATTGCAGGCGGCTCTGGAAAAGCTTCGCAGCGCAGTTCCGGCCAATGTGGATGGCTCGGTGGCAGACGTTCGAAGCTACGAGGACTGCCGCAAGCTGGTTCGGGCGGCGGCCGAGCGCTTCGGCGGGCTCGACATCCTGGTCAACAACGCCGGAGTGGGGATTTTCAAACCCGTCGACCAGTTGAGTGTGGAAGAGTGGGACACGACAATCCAAACGAATCTCTGCGGCGTTTTCTACTGCTGCCACGAGGCCATTCCCCATATGCGCAAACGCGGCGGCGGGTACATCTTCAATATATCGAGTCTCGCCGGGGTCAATGCCCTGCCCGGCGGCACGGCCTACAACGCGTCAAAATTCGGATTGAACGGTTTCAGTGAAGCCATGATGCAGGACGTCCGTTACGACGGCATTCGTGTCAGCTACCTGATGCCGGGAAGCGTGGATACGGATTTTGCCGGCGAGCCGGGTTCCAAGTCCGGGCAAGGCTGGAAGCTGACAGGAGAAGACGTCGCCAAGGCGGTGATCGACCTCTACAAATTTCCCCGCACCGCTTTGGCTAGCCGCATCGAGATGCGGCCTTCGCAACCACCGCGAAAAAAGTAGCAATTCGCCGTGCCGATCTTTCGACCTCGGGAGGGTCGGGAAGTTGAGTCCGCTCCGTCGTGTTTGCGCCCGCCGCAAATAAACGGAGCGACGAAAGTGTTTGCGCGTTCGGCTGTAGCGGCGGTCTCCGACCGCCGTCGTCGATCGGAGATCGACGCTACAGTTGATGTCGCTCTGAATAGCTTAAAGTTTACCTCCCAAGGTACCGATAGAAGGGGGGAAGGCCCTTGTGGAGTACAGGCGACGGTGTGATTCCTGGTGGCCCTGCGCCGTTGGGTGCCCCCGCGGAGGCGCGACACCACCCTTCGCCCGGTCCTCTTCATTTGGACTCGTCGAGGCCTGCCGAATACGGATTGGGGAGGCGAATATGGCGACCGCGGCTACGCTGCTTTTTCCCTGGAGCGATACCTATAGCGTCAAAGTTGGCGTTATCGATGCGCAGCACAAAAACTTGGTGGACTTGATCAACGAATTGCACCAAGCCATGATGATGCGAACGGGCAAGGAGATCCTCGGAAAAATTCTATCCAACCTTATCAAATATACCCAGGCCCACTTCAAGGCGGAGGAGGGCATCCTGCAGTCGAACCAATATCCGGATTTCGCGACTCATAAGGCTGAGCATGAGCGCTTTACCAACACGGTCCTGGACTTTCAGAGCAAATTCCAGCGGAGTGAAATTGGATTGACGATTGAGGTCATGGATTTCTTAAAAGACTGGCTCAGCAAACACATCATGGGCGTTGACCAGAGATACGCTCCATTCTTGAACGCCAAAGGAGTGCACTAGCACTGATTAATGAGGGCCAAGTTTCCGATGAAAGGGAGGGAAGACCGTGGAGCGAGAACCTTGCAGAGAAATGGAATCTACTCCCTTCCTAAAAAGCAGGGGCATGCGGTAAGAATCGGAGGGGAGATCCAGATTCATCACCGGCAATTGCAGGAGGGAGAAGGAGTCCGCCGGACGGGAGAGGGTTTTCTTGTTATGGATGTTGTGGCGAGATCGCCGGGGCCGCTAGCGCGGCCCCGGCGATTCCTTGCTTACGCTATTTCTTAGCAGGAGCTTTCTTCCTGGCGACTGGTTTCTTCTCTCCCAGCAGCACATTCAGGTCGTCAGAGTTGTAGGGGAAGTATTGCTGCGAAGTCTGGCCCGTGGTGCTGAGTCGAAGGTCCACACGGCGGTTGTTCGCCAAGCGGAAAGCAACGATATTGCTATCCACGCGCTTACGATCTTCCGGCGAGAGGTTGGGGTTCTGAGCGGTCAGAGCTTCGACCTCTTTGTTGGTAAGATTCTTTTCTTTTCCGAAAGCGGTGGTCGTAATCTTCTCGGCAGGGACGCCATGCTCGACCAGATAGTTCTTCACCAAGTCGGCGCGGCGTTGTGACAACGCCTTGTTGAATGCCACGGGGCCACGCGTGTCGGCGTGCGCTTCCAGATTTAGGTTGGCCTCGGGCCGGACCGTCAAGTACTCCTTAAAATTGGTGACGATCTCGTCCAGCCGCCGTTGTTGGCTGGGAACCAAGCCACTCTGAGGATCCTTCACCGTCGGCAAGTTGGTGGGGTAGTAGATGCTGTTGAAGGTGAGTTTCGTTTCGAGTGTGGCCTCGTTCACGGCTGCCTGAGCTTCGTAGGAGCCGGTAATGTGCAGTGTGGCGGTGCGCGTCTCGGACCCGCCGCAAGTGTTGGTGGCATGGAGAGTGTAGGTGACGCTCTCGTCAATCGGCCCCGGTGTCGTCTTACTGGGCGTGATCGGAAGTTCCCGATTGCCGCTTGATCCAACTGATCCCAGGGGGTCTACCGATACGGAACTGGCGTTCGGCGCCGACCATGTCACTGTAGCGCTTGCCGGTTGGTCAACCTTCTCGCCAATTTTGTGGTAACGGACCTCGCCTGGCGATACGCTGAGCGAAGCGGGAATCGCAGTGTTAACGGTTACTGTAGAGTCGCCATTATAAACACCACCAGGTCCGGCGGCGGTGAATTTATAATCTGTAGTCTGTGTGGGCTGGACGGTCTGATCGCCGGAAGGGCTAACTGCGTTGCCATTGATTTCCGTCTTCCCTGCACCGGTGGAGGACCAAGTCAGATGGGCCGAATCGCCGCAATTGACCTGCGTCGTAGAAGCGTTGAACTGGCCAGTAACCTTCTCGACTGCCACCTCGGCGCTGGCTGTTCCGGCCTTGAATCGCGCCATCGACGGCATGCTGTCCCCACGCGACCAATCCACCGTCGTGCGGACGCCTTTGTAAGCATCGATGATGACGCGCTTGTTGGCAGGCACATCAACGCTGACGGACCAGGGATCCTGGTTGCAGCATTGAACCGTCAACTCATGATGGCCCGGGGGAACCAACAGTTCTTGCTTCCAACCCCACTCGTTGTTAAATTCGTCGCCGTGGCCAACATAAAATACCGCGGGATCCTTGCCATTCAGGAGGACGGCGGCACGGTCGGCACCTTTCAGCGTAATGCATCCCCACGGACCAGAAACGTTTCCGGGTATTGCTTGCATCGTAACGTTGAGGACCAAAGTTTTATGCGCCTCGATCGTTACCGTGCGGGTTTCGGGCTTGAATCCGTAGTTGTACAAATCGATTTTGTGCTCACCCGCCGTGAGACAAACGTGGTGACCTTTCGCGTCCACGACCGGTGCGCCGTCAGCGTAGATATGAGCCTCAGGCGGAGTTGAATGGACAATGAGCTTCCCTGTTTGTCCCATTACCGGCTGACTACTAACCAGTAACAGGATGGCCGCAGAAAGGAGAAAGCTGAACTGCCGAACACGCATGTGGATTCCCTCCATTTAAATTTAGTGCGCTTTCCTGGAATTCAAATCCCTGTAATCGTTTTGAGGGATTGTATCACAATGTAAATGATTTTAAGAAGAAATAGATGCCTTAAGAGAAATGGGCGCCCACCTCACCCCCTCGCGGGAAAGGTGTCAGTCACAGCCATCCGACCGTAAGGCCGAGACTTGACGCTCCCCGGGAGGGTGGCCAAGACGCCTCAATCCTTGGGGGTAAGGCCACCAGTTCGCTCTTCCCCGCTTCCGGCGGTCACCATTCGAACTCCACCCGTGTTCGGCGGGCTGAAAACTCAGGGTAAGCCGCAACTTGCAATTTCCGCAAGTGATGCGACAGATCGGTGTTGGCTAGAACAAAGGTAAGGTTGTTTTCGCCGCCTGGGGACAGGAACGGTTCAGGCAGGTAGAATTCTTTCTGGGGACCGACGGTGACGTAGCGTCCCACAAATTTTCCGTTGAGGAAAATAAGGGCGTCACAGTCGGCGTCGAAGGTAACTTTCCAACAGACCTTCCAGGCTTCGTCGAGCGGGGGCAGGGCGAATTTGGCGCGGCACCAAGTGAAGGCAGGAACGAGGAGTTGGTTTTCCCCTTCGCCAACAAAGACGGCTGGGGTCCACGTACCCGCATCGGGGTTGATCTCTCGCCCGCGCATCGGGGCGGCAAATCGCTGGATTTGCCAGCTTTCCAGGCTCTTGGCCGACGGGAAATCCGCGCCGATACCGACCGATTCGAGGCCCTTCAACTCGCCCAGATTCTCGCCAAAATTCGGGGCGCCGAAGAGTTCGTAGGAGATTTCCACCAAGTTCGTTCCGGCATGCGCATACTTTGCAAGTGGAAAGTCCGTCAATTTCTCCCGGTTAGAGGCCTCCGCCACGTACTTACCATTTACGAACACCTTTTTCGCGTCGTCGGCTCGCGCAGAGATAAACATCCTGGCTTCACCATTGAAGGTAAACGAGTTCCGGTACTTCACGTAACCATATGGCACCGGCCCCAAATCCTCGAGCGCGTGCAGAGGACCGGTCAGCCATTCACCCTTTCCCGTGTCAAACCTCTCAACCCAAATCTCGCCCTCGCTCAGGCTGACAGGCGCAGTGGGCAAGGCCGGGGTGTTGACCTGGAAACGCGCGAGGTGCCATGGGCGGTCATACTGAAACTCAGTCAGGATCCCATCGAGACGGCACTTCTCCGGCAGCGGGGGCAGCATCACCGCCACATCGTGCTTGCCGGGGAGAAAATCCAAGTCCACCCAGGCGCGACTCTTCACCGTGCCTGCTTCTGCCATCGCGTATGCGTCAGTAAACACGGGAGCCACCACTGTCTTGGTTTCCTCGGAGCCGGGGACGATCTTGGGTGGAAACTCCCAGAGGAAGGTTCGCAGGGCCTTGTCACGCGGGACGACGAAGACCTGCAGGTGTTCACTGTACATCAGCATCTTTTCTGTGGTCCCAACTTGCACAGCCAGCACCGACGTCTCGTACTCAGGATCCCAAAACCGATAGGCTGTGTCGCCCTCCACTTTCGGTTCGTCCACGGTGGCGAGGCCCATTTCCAGCGTTCGGCCAGGCACGTCGTACAAAATCAGAAAGTCACGATCCAGATTGACCCCATGGGCCAGAACTTCCCCCGTCGAGTAGCACAGCCTCCCGCCGCTGACCTTGATCTGCACCGGCAGCGTTTTCATTTCGCGCGGCGCGAGTTCCAATTCTCCCACTCGGGGAGCACTAATCGGCCGTTTGCTCGGGCTGTGCGGGTCCGTGAAAACCATTTTGTAGCGCTGGGGAGCGTTCGAGTTCTCGCGAATAAACAGTACGGAACTGGCCCCGTTGGTGCGCTCGCCGACACTGACGTTCGCGTTCGTACATTCCACGCCCGAAACAGGCACCGCGCGGGCGAGCACGCTGCCGAATACGCGCAAGGATTGGCCCATGCCGCGGACGGCGTAGTACTTATCCCAAAGGCCGCCAGGTTCGCGGATCGGCGCGGCATAATCGTAGGTTGTGGTCAGGTTCTTGGCCGCCCAATCGAAATTGGTACCGCCGAAGCCCATATAATAATTGAAGGACGTAACGCCCAGCTCCAATGCGGTCCCGGTGATCATTCTGATTTCCGCGGCGTCAACGCCGTCTTGATTGACCGACAGCCTGCCTCCGAATTCGCTAAACCATCCGCCCTGGAGTTCCGAAATCGCCAGGGGCGAAGCGGGCTCTTCGCGGCGCAATTTCTCCAGTGCCGGCGTAAGTTCTTCCACGATCTTCCAACGCGGATAGAAATTGCACGTGTCCATGATCCGCGCCATGTCGGGGTCGGCATTTTCGCGCGCCTGCTTGGTCCAACAGGTGATAACGGGCACATTGATGCCGGCATTCCAAACCATCTTGGCCAGGGCGCGGACGTACTCGAGCTTCTCCGCGTCGGGCATCGGCACGCTGTAGTCGTACTCGTTTTCCACCTGCACCATAATGATCGGTCCACCCACCGTCACCTGGTTTTGTTGGATGATAGGGAGAACTTGCGAGTACCAATGTTGCGAAGTCCGCAAGCTCTCGGGGTTGGCCGTGCGCAAAGGAAAACGCTTGGCCGCCACCCAGGATGGAAATCCTCCACGTTCCCATTCCGCGCAAATGTAGGGCCCGGGCCGGGCGATCATCATGAAACCCATCTCGTGCACGAGCTTGACGAATGCCTCGAACTCCGCCAGATCCGCTTTGCCTTCCGTCGGCTCGTGATAGTTCCAGAACGCGTAGGATTCAATGGTGTTGAATCCGGCCAGTTTGAATTTCTGCAAGCGATCGCGCCAGAGAGTCTTGGGGCAGCGAGGGTAATGAAACGAGCCGCTCATCACCATCGTGTCCTTGTCATTAACGGTGAAACACTTCGCGTCGTACCGAATGATTTGCGGATTCTCGAATTGCATTTGCCCCGCAGGCAGCATTGCGGCGGCATCAAGCTGAGCGCGTCCCCACGGGTCAAGCCGCAACGCCAGGGGCGCCGTGACGGCGTTCAGCAGAAACTTAC
Source organism: uncultured Acidobacteriota bacterium (assembly GCA_963808085.1). GTDB lineage: Bacteria > Acidobacteriota > Terriglobia > UBA7540 > UBA7540 > Bog-366. The sequence goes on along the minus strand of CAWEFC010000013.1, from coordinate 85,002 downwards.
GGCGCGATGATCTCATCACTCCCTCCTGAATCCTGATCAGCGACACACATGGCCACACCCCGCGCGAGTCCAGACCGCGCGAATTCCACGGAAGAGTTTGAAGTATAAAAGTGCGGGGACACTTCTGCAACCTTGCGGGGAGAGCGGAGAGCGGGCGGAGATGCGACCATGCGGGTAGAGCAGGTGGTGATGTCTGAGCCGTGAGGGGAGAGCGAGCGGTGAGAGACCGGGTGATGGCTAAATTTCGGGAAACTGACTGTCCCATCGGATTTTCGCCTTAGGCGAGCAGACTGGGACCCGTCCCTCCAAATAGCGCCTCGACGCATCGTGGCAGTTCTAGGGATCAGACAATTTGGCGCAAGTCGTGCGCGCAACCCCTGCTGACGCGGGTTCAATGCCGTCCGTGGTGGGTCGGAACAGCGGGGCGGTGTCCGCGCTCAGCTTGGCGCCATTGACCGTGCGGACGATCGGGACAAATGCCGGCTGTGCATGCCGATCTCGACCGGTAACTTAAGGACCTGGAGGCCAACTACGACGCCAAATTCAAGTTGACAGGAAGGAACGGCCATGCCTAGCATGATGATTCCTAAGGGCCATTCTCAGCAGATAAAGTTAAATCGAGGAGCGCAGACTGCGCCCGCCTCGGCGCTGTGGTCACGATGATCATCACTCAGAAAGGGTAGAGACGATGAAGAAACGTGTGGTAGTCCTCGGCGCGGGCTTCGGGGGCCTCGAACTGACGACGATTCTTTCCGACGCCTTCGGCGATGCGATCGACATCGTGCTCATCGACAAGAGTGATGTGTTCGTCTTTGGCTTCTCGAAACTCGACGTGATGTTCGGACGGCGGATGCCGACCGATGTGCGTCATCCCTACCGCGACATCGTCAAACCGGGCGTGCGATTTCTTCAATCCACGGTGCGATCCATCGATCCGGCCGCCAGGCGCGTGGTGGCCGACGGTGGCACGTTCGAGGCGGATGTGCTGGTGGTCGCGCTTGGCGCCGACCTCAATCCGGCAGCCACTCCAGGGCTTCTGGAAGGCGGCAACGAGTTCTACTCGGTGGAGGCAGCCTTCGCATTGCGCGACTTGCTCCCTCGGTTCGAGCGAGGCGCGGCCATTATCGGCGTGACCGGGAAGTCGTTCAAATGCCCTCCCGCTCCGAGCGAGACGGCCCTGCTGCTGCATGATTACCTGGCCGGTCGCGGGCGACGTGGGGCGACCGAAATCTCAGTAGTAATGCCCTTCGGTACGCCCATTCCCCCGTCACCCGACACCTCTCGGGCGATTCTCGCCGCCTTCGCCGAGCGCGGCATCAAATTCGTGAAGGACAGCCTGGTGCGGGCCCTCGACCCGGGCCGGAAGGTGGCCGTGCTGAGCGACGGGGCCGAGATGCCCTACGACCTGTTTCTCGGCGTGCCGGTGCATCGCGTGCCGGCAGTCGTTGTCGAGTCGGGGCTAGCCGCCGATGCCTATGGCTGGGTGCCAGTGAACAAAAAGACGCTGGAAACGAACTTTCCCGGTGTTTACGCGGTGGGCGATGTGAATGGCGTGGGCACGCCCAAGGCGGGGGTCTTCGCCGAAGGCGCGGCGCGCATCGTCGCGGCCGCCATCATCGCACAGCTCCACGGAGGGCCATCACCCGAGGCTTACAAGGGTGCTGGCTCTTGCTATTTGGAGTTCGGTCAAGGTCAGGTCGGACGCGTGGACGTGGACTTTCTAAGCGGCCCAAAACCGACAGGCACTTTCCAGGAACCGACCGCGGCCCTCGCCGCAGAGAAGGCCCATTTCGGATCCACCCGGCTCCAGCGCTGGTTCGGACAACCGCCGCAGTAGGCTTCTGATCTCTATCTAGGATGGCGGTTCGGCGGCCTCCGATGCATGGAATGCTACGACGCGCCAACCGTCGCTCCCTCGGACGTACACTTTGGTAAAACGCCAGTCGTCATCAACTTCGCGCTGGCCCATGGCTCGCTTGCGCTGTAGCCGACCGGTCACGACGGCAGCAGCGCCGTATATTCGAATATGTACGTCAGAGGTCTCATATCGTAAGAACTTCATCCGCCCTGATCGAACAAAGGCCACCAGTTCGGCTTTCTTCCATACGGGCATCCGCGGCACGGCAACCTCCAGATCATCAGCCCAGATCCGGTCGAGCGCTTCAGCATCTCCATGCAACTGGGCCTGGTTCCAGACGTCCTCCAAACGCGCCAGTTCGGCGCGGACTGCAGGTTCGCTATTTCCTTGCGAATTCGCCACCCTCTGCGCGGCGACTGCGGCGAAACAACCACACCCAACCAGGATGAACAACTTTATAGATCGCTTCATCGGGTCTCCTGCAGAAAAGGCGCTAATCACTTATGAGTACCCACTGCCCGCAGACGTCAATGTCTTAATGCGGAATATACCACGATTCGTGCCGTGAAGCGCTAGTGGCGGGACCCGGATCGAATGCCGGTTTAGCAGCCAAATATCGGGACGGGACCAGGGCGGGGACGGACGGGACGTTATAGTTTTTTATTCGCGAGGCGCAAGTGAGCGCCGCACGGACGGCCGGACGGCCGGACTCCCCCTCCTGATTCAGGAGGGGGACGGCGCGTTCGCGCCGGGGGGTGGTTACGGAATTCAGGAGGGGTCGGAGTGTTCAGCGACAGGTGTGGGTACAGGATCCCAATTCCCAATCCCTAATTTCCAGCGGGAGGCGGGGGAAGGTCCGATGTCGGTAAACCGGAAAAAGGCGCCAAGTCGCGATTTCCTTCGTAAGGTGGAATTGCGTTCTGCGGCGGACCGTTGTAGGGTATCGCGCGGGAGGCATCGATAATGGAAGCTTCGAATGAAACAAGAAAGAAAGACCGAAGATTAATTCCATCGATCATCCAAATGTTGTCTTTGCTGGGCAGTTTGCTCGTGCTGGGCGCGGGCTGCAAAGCGGGGGCGCAAACGCCGGACTATCCCGAGGCGCATCCCCCGGTGGGCCAACAACCGCACCGCCCCGTTGGATATCAGCCGTTCCATTATCCCCAGTCCGCTGAGGATTTGTTGCACACGGAAACACCGGCGTTTCTCGAGCGCGCCCACGCGGCGTGGAAAGCCACCGAAGCGGTCATCCAGCAGGGACCGTATCGCGCCGACCTGGCATCGATTAGCACTCATGTGTGCCCGGAATGGTTCCTTGACGCCAAGTTCGGCATGTTCATCGACTGGGGTCCGTGGTCGGTGGGCGGCTGGGCGCCCCAGGAGGAGCGGGAGACCTATCCCGATTGGTATGAAAAAAAGCTGGCCGATGCCTACCGGGACTATCATGTGAAAACTTGGGGCGCGGATATCCGGCCGGACGATCTGATCCAGCTTTTGCGGTCGAGTGAATTCCGCCCCGAGCGCTTCACCGAATTGGCTCAGGCTGCGGGCATGCGTTACGTCGTTCCGTTCTTGAAGCATCACGGCGGCTATTGCCTTTGGAATTCATCCTTTACGCACCGCAATTCGGTGGAATGGGGTCTGAAGCGCGACTTTGCCCAAGAAATAGCTGCTGCCTGCCGCGCCGCCAACCTGCATTATGGCGCCTACGTCTCACTGGGAGAATGGAATTATCCCGTCTACAAAGATGGCGAATTGCGATCAGGCTTGTTTAACGGACAAGTGGGGAAAAGCTTGCGCTCGATGCGCCTTTCATTTCGGGAAAGGTGCCGGTGGAGGATTATGCCCACGACTACCTCGTGCCGTCTCTCAAGGAACTGATCGATCACACCAATCCGGACCTCCTCTGGTTCGACGGCGAATGGGAGGCTCCGCCCGCCACATGGTGTTCGCCGGAACTGGTGGCCTATTACTATGACCGCGCCCGGAAGCGCGGGCAGGAAGTGTGCGTCAATGACCGGCTGGGCAGCAAGACGCGCGGTGTGCTGGGTTGGGGCGATTATTTCACCAGTGAGTTCCACGTGATCGAGGGTTTCCAGGCGCATCCCTGGGAAGAGAATCGCTCGCTCAGCCATTCCTACGGCTACAACTGGGAGGAATCCTTCGATGACCGCTACGTGCTGAGTGAGGAAGCCGCGCTCGATCTGCTGCTGCGCACGCTGGCCAATGGCGGAAATCTGCTGCTGCTGGTCAGCCCGGATGGCAGCGGACGCATCCCGCCCAACCAGGAGCGCCGGCTGCGCTTCCTGGGTCAGTGGCTGGCGCGCTACGGCGAGGCCATCTACTCGACTCGCGCCTTGGGTCTTCCCCAGCAGCCCGCCTGGGGTTATCTCACTCGCAGCAAGAACAGCGACCGGATCTTCTGCATCGTGCGCCATTGGCCCAGCGATGGTCTGCTTCCGGTACCCGTGAGCGCACAAGTTCGTGGCGCGCATCTGCTGGGCAGTGATGGCACGCCCAAGGTCAAAGCCGCGGCGAAGGGCTTAACCGTCAACCTGGCCGGCATTCAGCCTCCGGACCACAACGCCTCGGTGGTGGTCATTAATGTCGAAGGCGGAATAAATGTTCCGGACGCCGTGTCCGCACCACGCGTCCAGTAACGGTTGCACCGGCAGGAAAACCCGGGCCGTCAATTCGAAACGGTGCAAAGCGGGAAGCGGTTGAAGGCGCTGCGAACTAAGAAGTGCCAATCGTCGCATCCACGCGTAAGAGCTGTGGAAGGGCGTCGAAGTGGCGGTCGCGGTCGTACAAGGAGAGCGAATGTTGAAGAACGAGCGCGGCGATCCACATGTCGTTTGTCGGGATGGGGGTTCCCTGCTTCCGCAGTTGCCGGTAAACCGAGGCGTAATGGTAGGTTGTCTGCTCGTCGGCGTAAAGGATTCCGACTCCCGGCTTCAAGAGAAAACGTCGCAGCACCGCTTCGTTCCGGGGTCCCTGGCTCCCAGCGGCAAATCCCGCCCGCAACTCGCCTACGACGACGAAGGGAAGCCAGATGGCGTCGGCCGCCTCAACAATCTCCACCGCTCGAGCGTTCCCGCGACAAAGATCGGCATAGCGATTGGTGTCGAGCGCCAGCGTCACCGCCACAACTCCGCCTCGATCGCTTCATGTGCCGCGCGGGCGCGAGCAAAGGCGCGGTCTTCCCGCCAGGTTCCAGCGATGTCGTGAAGGTCGCGCTGTCGTACCATGCGCCCCGTGAGGCCGGCGCCACGGGCGAGGGCCTCGATGGCCACTTCGTTGAGGCTCTTGCCCTGCTCTCTGGCCCAGCGGCGCAAAACCATATCGAGGGTGTTTGAGACTTTTCGAATGGTGTATTGCATGCAATTATTGTAGGCAATGCAGGCACAAAATGCAAGCACCGTCGGAATTCGGTAGTGTCTTAGGGTTGCGTTCATGGCTGAAAAGTATTTTTAGAGTGGATTCCGGTCTTTCGCCCTGATGGTTTCCATCCAATAGGCGGCGAACCCCTGCGCGAGCTTGCTCGCTGCTGTCGCCTTGTCGGCCTCTAATGGGCCGGTATCTCTTCCCCCTTCAACTTGTGACCACCTGGGCAATTGAAATCCTCCTTCATTTGGTGAACGGGAATCAAAGCAAAACCCTCCCAAAAGCACTTGCATCGTTCCTTGTGGGCCGCCACTCGCCTCAATCAACCTCAGTAGTGTCACATCCGAGAAAGGGAACGGCATAGGAGGGACGTAAAAGGATTGAACAACCCTTCGGGCAGATAGTACAGGGTGACGCCCACATGCTGGCTTTTAAGATCCACGGCAAGGGCATTACCGAAGAACTTGCAAGTCTGTTGGTCAACGTCATCTCCGCAAAAAACTCCGACCAATTGGGCTTGACGTAAAACAGTGGCTATCTGGGCAACCGAGGCTTCATGTGGTGGGTCCTTGCGTATGACCGTGAAGGTGGGTTGGCTTTGTCCTATCGGTGCGGTTTCTTCTACCGTTGGGGCTGACTGGGCCTTGTGGGGCGTGGTGGTTGGAGGATTACCAGCGGCGACAGCGTTCGGGATGGCGGAAGTGTTAACACTGACCACCGGCGGTCTATGTGTGGGCAGCGCGATAAAAACGCACAACAGAGAGATTAGCGCCAATCCTCCAATGACCCATGCCTTGCGGGACATGTCCAATGCCCGAAACCAAGCGATAATGTTCTGCTGAGCGCGGAGATTGCCCTGCATTGATCCTGTACGGGCAGGGGTCCCACATATAATGCAGAAAGACCCGTCATTCCGTTTCCCGCATGTTGGACAGCGAGTCTTCATGTGCGTGGAGAGATTATCCATTGAAATCCCTCTGAAGGCGTTATCTTGGCAAGATGGATGTAGCCGCCGATTTGACGGCAAATAACTGGGTCAACTTCCCGGCCAATATCGCTATCGCAAGCGCGGATATATTCGCGGGCGATTTCAGAGGCTTGGGAAATGGTAAGGTTTTCCCAATTATCGGGGATGGATTTACGGTAGGCCGACAATCTTTCATCGGCCGGAGTTCCTAATCTCACCCCATCTTTTGAGTTAAACAAAAGATTTCCAACAATTACAGAGCCCCGGATAAACGGAGGAAACCCTAAATCGTTACCTTCAAAAACTATGGAGGGATCGTGAAGGATTTGGTTTATATGAAAAAATCTAAGGTCGACCGTCCAGGGTATTCCCTGATAGTAACCAAACAAGAATACATGTGTGATTGTCCGTCCTGGAAGATGGCCGTCTTTGTTAGATGGATAATACGGGATACTTCCATCTTCTCTCTTGAGCAAAAGATATTCCTGAATTGGGTGAGAGAACTTTTCTATGTACGCCAGAATATCATCGGATTCAGTTACCACGATTGAGTTAGCCGATTTCTTAGCCTCTTCGATTAAATCCAAAACAGGGGGTTTATCGTCGGATACCATCGTTCCGGTAGTTCCGAATATCGCATAAGCCAAGGGAATTCCCGGCACAGGATAGATTTTTTGGAGATTTGATTGGTTCGGCTCTAGGCTGGGTTTTGCCTCAAATCCATCGGCTGCGATGACAATTCCTTCCGGCGTGCAAATACGTGCAATTGCTGTTGGCATAGCTTTATAGGGGACTCCGTTGTAGGGCGGCCAATATTCGAACGGGCCGCAATCGCCAGGAAAAGTGATTGACATAAGGCGCAAATCTGATCTATATCGTGAGATCGCGCCCAAAAGTTCTGAGAGGTCCCGATTCCAGTCGGGGCTTTTCTATTTGGGCTAGAATCCTGCCACGCTCACCACAGAATGTCAAATGGCGAAAAGACGTCGAAAACAAGACCCGCTGATAGCAATCCTCGATTCGATATAATCCATCAACGCAACTTTAAGACACTACCCGGAATTCGGCAGATCGACGAATTGGCAGCTCGATGTCGTCATGGCGAGGTTAACTCGCTGCTACGTCGCCGTGATAAGGACAACCTGCGGGCATGTCCAACAAATCCTTTTGTTGGGCAGAACAGGCCGACGAATATTTTCCCGCAGTATGCGTCAAATAGCCCAAAGAAGTCCCTCTCGACACCACTAAATCGTTGCAGTTTTATACAATAGCTTCCCCCAAACAGTCATTTGGTCCATTCCACTCTTTGGTCCCATTCTTGCCCTCAAGGCAACAGATTTGCCTGCGGGAAACCCATGACCCGCCGCAAATGCGACAAGATTCCCGTTTCCGATTGAGGGGGTAGCGTTGAGTCGCTTATTCCGGAATTCCGGGCACCTGATTCGCCCCGGGCTGGTGTTGCTCGCGGGAGTGGGAGTTTTCTTAATTCTCCGCGCCGCCGTGGTGCCCAAGGACTTCGGGAAATATGGACACTACCGGCCTGGCGCCCTCGACATGGTCAGCGCCCTCCCCGTGTCGTATGCCGGCCGAAGCCAATGCGTCGCCTGCCACGAGGAACAAGCCAAGGCCCACGACGGGGGTAAGCACGCGGGTGTTGGTTGCGAAACCTGCCATGGCCCCCTGGCCAAACACGCTGACGATCCCGTTGCCAACGAGCCCAAGTTGCCCGATGTCGCCAACCTCTGCCGGCGCTGCCATGAGAAAGACGCTGCCAAGCCCAAGAGCTTTCCCCAAGTAGATACGGTCGCGCATTCTCAGGGCATGCTTTGCAACACTTGCCACCAGCCGCACAATCCGCACCTCTGAGGGAGGAGTTAGAAGGATGGAATTCAGCAGGCGGGACCTCTTCAAGCTCGGCGGAAAAATCCTATTGCTGGCCTCTTCCGGCGCCACGCTCGAACAGATCATGGGCGCGGCTCCGCAGCCGGAAGCTTACCGGCGGGCCGATCATTGGTGGGGCATGATCATCGACATCGACAAGTGCATCGGCTGCGGAAGCTGCGTGCGTGCCTGCTCCGCGGAAAACCATGTGCCCGCGGGATACTTCCGCACATGGGTGGAGCGGTATCAGGTGGAGGAAGGCAAGCAGCCGCAGGTGGATTCGCCCAACGGCGCCATGGAGGGGTTCCCCATCCCTACGCGGGCAGGCATCAAGAGCTTTTTCGTTCCCAAACTCTGCAACCACTGCGCGGATTCTCCCTGCGTGCAGGTTTGTCCCGTGGGTGCGACGTTCGTCAGCCCGGATGGCGTGGTGCTGGTGGACACAAAATACTGTCTTGGCTGCCGGTACTGCATCCAGGCTTGCCCGTATGGATGCCGCTACCTGCACCCGGAAAAACACACGGTGGATAAGTGCTCACTCTGTTACCACCGGATCACCAAGGGCCTCACCACCGCCTGCTGTGAGAACTGTCCCACCGGGGCGCGCCAATTGGTGGATTTCAAGGATCCCAAGGATCCCGTGCACGAGTTCCTGCGCAACAACAAGGTGGAAGTGCTGAAGCCGTACATGGCCACGCAAGCGAAGGTGTATTACAAGAATCTGGATGGCGCGGTGCGGTAAAGGAGCGGCGCAATGGTTCCCGGTGTAGATGGATTCATGTACCCCAACGAGGTGGAGTTGCAGTGGGGCCTGCTCATCGTGCTCTACCCTTACATTACCGGGCTGGTGGCCGGCGCTTTCATTCTGGCTTCGCTCGAGCGCGTATTCAAGGTTGAAGCCGTGCGTCCCACCTACCGCCTGGCCTTGCTGACGGCGCTGGCGTTTCTGATCGTCGCGCCCCTGCCGTTGCAGTTGCACCTGGGCCATCCGGAACGCTCGATGGAAATGTACCTCACGCCGCACACATCCTCCGCCATGGCCATGTTCGGTTTTGTGTATTTGTGGTACCTGATGGTCGTCCTGCTTCTGGAGATTTGGCTGGAGTATCGCGCCGATATTGTGCACCTGGCCGGGACCACCACCGGTTTCCGCCGGGTCCTCTACCGGCTGCTCACTCTGGGGTCGATGAATATAAGCCCCGAGGCGCGGCAAATTGACGACAAGGTCAGTTATGCCGTTACCGTCATCGGAATTCCCTCGGCGTTTCTACTCCACGGCTATGTGGGATTTATTTTCGGCTCGGTGAAAGCCAATCCCTGGTGGTCCTCTCCGCTCATGCCCATCGTCTTCCTGTTCTCGGCGATGGTTTCAGGCATCGCGGCGGTGCTGGTGCTGTACATGGCATTAATGAAGGTGGAAAAGAAGTCCATCAACATGCCCTGCCTCGACACGATTGCCAAATACCTCTTTTACACCTTCGTCATCGATTTCTCCCTGGAGATGCTGGATCTGGTGCATCGCACCTACGAGGCCGATGAATCCTTCCGTTCCCTTGATTTCATGGTGCACACGCGCTTGTGGGGATCGCAAGTAATCCTTCAGATCATTCTGGGTACGCTGGTGCCGCTGACTATTCTCGCCGCCAACCAGCTTTGGCGATTCTCAGAGATTCGCCGCAAGGCGATGTACCTCACTGCCTCCTTGCTGACCCTCGTTGGCATCTTTGCCATGCGCTGGAACGTGGTGATCGGGGGCCAATTGTTCTCCAAGAGTTTCCTGGGATACACCTCCTACAAAATGGAATTCGCCGCCAAGGAAGGCCTGCTGCCGGCGATTGGATTGATGGTCCTCCCCTTTATTATCGTCGTCGTATTGGTGAAGTTGTTGCCCCCGTGGACGGGAAGAGAAGCCAGCGAAGTCTAGAGGTGCTGCCATGTTTGAGGCAGATCTGGACGAATTACGCCAACAGGTCCGCGATCTTACGAACCGCATTTCCCGCCTGGAAGATTCTCTAGCGGCTCGCGAGAGCCAAGTCTTCACCAGGCGAGCAGAGCCCGCCGCTCCTCCCAGCGACGCTGGCATCGCCGCGCAAATTCCTGACACGACTTCCACCCTCCCGGTTCTCGGCGGCGCGCTTTTGGGGTTGGCGGGCGCCTACCTTCTGCGGGCCATCGCGGAATATGGCGTGCTTCCATCGCGAGCCGTTTTCACCCTAGGCACTCTCTACGCCATTGCCTGGCTTCTATGGGCGGCGCGGGCCCCCATCGAGCGCAAGGTCGCGACCACAATTTACAGCCTCACTTCCGTGCTGATCCTCTCGCCGCTGCTTTGGGAGGCCACGCTGCGCTTTCACATGATCACCACATGGGAGGCCAGTACGGTTTTGGTGGCCTTTACCCTGATCGGCCTGGCAGTCTCATGGCGCAGGGACTTGCTGGTGGTTGCCACCATCTCCACCCTGGCGGGCCTGGGGACGGCCGGAGCGCTGCTGATTGCCACCCACGATGCGATGCCTTTCACCTGGGTATTTCTGGCGATCGCGGCGGCGGTGGAAGCGTGCGCTTGCCTCAATCACTGGTTGGGTGAGCGGTGGCTGGCGGCGGCTGCGGCAAACCTTTCCGTCCTGTTGGCCACGTGGCTCCTCACCAATCCCTATGGACTTCCCGACGTCTACGCACCCATTTCGACGCACGCTCTCTTTGCCGCGCAAATGGCGCTGCTGGCCATCTATCTCTCCAGCGTTATCGTCAGGACGCTGTTGCGCGGTCTCACCTTTACCACTTTTGAAACAGGCCAATGCGCGCTGGCCTTTGCGATTGGGCTCGGCGGAGCGATGCGCTTGTCAGCCGGAAATCCCCACATGACTCCCGCCATCGGGGTATTCGCGCTGGTGTGCGGCGCCGCATGCTACGCGATATCGTTCGTCATGCTGGAGCGCCACGGGTCGCATGGCCGCAATTTTTACACTTACTCGACCTTCGGAATTCTGTTGGTTCTAGTCGGATGCCGAATGCTGTTGACGGATGGCGCGGCCGGAATCGTGTGGTCAATGCTGGCCGTAGCGTGTATCGCCGCGGGCGGACGTTGGGCAAGACTGACGCTGGAAATCCACGGCGGCATTTATCTGGCATTGGCGCTCGCGGTCTCGGGCGCCTTGCAACAATCCGCGGGATTTCTGCTGGGATCCGAATTCTGGCTCGACTCTGCCCATGCGGCGCTTTGGATGGGCGTGGCTGTGGCCGGAGCCAGTTACCTGCTGGCTGTGCGGTTCGCTCCCTCAATCGGCGATAGCCGGAGCCTGCGCACCTTCCGGCTGGCGCTGGCCAGCGTTCTGGTGTGGGAAGTGTTGGGCCTCTCGGCGGGAGGTTTGACGCGGATCTACCACGGCCTCACCGGCATGCCCGCCGGAGACCCCTATTGCGCAACCGTCCGGACCGGTGTCGTAACGGGCGCTGCCCTGCTGCTGGCGCTCATTGGCTCTCGGTCCAAATTCAGCCACCTCGCGCAACTGGTTTACCCCCTCATGCTTCTGGGAGCTTATCGCCTGGTTGCCGTGGATATGCACCAGGACCGGAAAGTTGCTCTATTTCTTTCGCTGCTGATTTATGGCGCGGCGCTCATGACGATACCCCGCCTCCGGCGCGCTCGACTGAATTCCTGAAATCCAAAAAATGGTAGTCCCTACCCCCCAGCAATCGGGTGCACTTCTCCGTGACCTCTGTGCCTCTGTGGTGAATCTTTGCCTCGCGGTTCGATTCCTATTTTGCCTGCCCGTTCTCGGGGGCGGTCAAGACGGCCGTGGCACGACGTTGGCCGCGGCTTCGCCGTCGGAAGATCCGCCCTTGCCGCCCAGGCTCGAAGGAAGCCCGTCACGGAGCGTTATGCCAGTTATTTTGTCCGACACCGCGCAAACTCCAGCGCTCGGGCCACAGTCGAATCAGGGATTTCGCCGCTCAATGCGGTTTTCGGACAAAATGAACGCGTGAACGTTCTGTCACGTGTTTCTCGTTGATCCAAAAGTTGTTCACCCGTGGTCGCGGCCCATCTGGGACGCGATACAGGACGGAAAGGTGCTGATCGGCATGACCAAGGAGCAAGTTAAAATGAGCTTGGGGCAAAAGCGGGTCAGGAACATGTGAAAAAATAGTATTTCGACCTGTTATCAACCGTGCAACTTATTGAAAATGCGTAGTAGTGAAATCGGTAGAGCCAATTATTTCACACGTTCCAGGTACCCTTTCTCCAGGTCCTATGCCGCCGACCCACCAGGAAGAATCTCTACAACGAAAAACTGCAGAAGAAAGAGGTCTACGCTGCGACTCAGCCCGCGGGAGAGTTACAACAATGACTTTGGGCCTTCGATATCCATCACCACGGAGTGAATTAACCGGCCCCTGGCGTTGATAGCTCTTAGCTCATTTTCTATGTTGTACTCGGCAGAATCCGTAGGATCGCCGCCGGACTTCTTGCTATAGATGTGGGAGCGATGAGACACGAGCGTGCCGCGGTCATCATACGCGTTGGCGAAAATGGTATTGGAATTGATCGTGTACGGAACGTTCTCACGGGTAGTTGTCGTCGTCGATGTGGCTGTTCCATCGTCGCTGTAGTTCCACGTCTCGTCCGTTCTAACCACAGGTTCAAAACCGTGGAAGTAGCTGGCAGATTGCGACAGAACGATTAAGTAATTCGCACGGTCTCGCATGGGGTGCTGCGAAAAGCAGATGTCGGGAAGTTTGTTAGCATTCTTTTCCACCCAATTTGCGATCCACCCTCGGCTACCCAAGGAAGGATGAACTCCGCTTGCGTCCGCCAGCGCAAACGTCACAACCTTGCTACACATTTGGGCGTCAGCCGACACGCTCAAGAGGCACAACCCTATTGCTACCAGAATTGCCTTTTTCATTGCCTTTACCCCTTCTCTCCCGGATCAACGGTGGGCTCTCGGATAGGACGCCCGAACCCTCCGCAGGGGGCGCATGCAATTGACCTACCATTCCAATCGCGCCTAAATGTTTGAAACATCAAGGTAAGAGGTCAGCCGCCGGTGAACAATATCCACCATAGGGGTGGTGGTTTTGGGCCGCCCCCGGGAGATCGCAGACTTCAAAGGGCCGAAGTCTGCGCCGACCTGCCTGAGAAAAAATAGGAAAATAGGACTCTGTCCCCCTAAGGCCCCGAGGGGAGCCCCTACGAGATTAATTCAGCGGAAATCCCCACGGCCGGCTTGATGGGTTGCCGGAGCCCGCGGCCCGGATCAGCCCAAGAATTGGCATCTTGGGACACATGTTGGGGTAAGATGCTTTTGGGCACGGGCCGAAGAATGTTGCGAACTGCGAAAAATGATGAGAATTACCGGCGTAGCGCGGGCATCTTGCCCGCTGTCGCGGGAGCGTCCCGCTCCCGCCTATGCGCGGGCAGGATGCCTACGCCACAGCGGGCGCGACGCCCGCGCTACGGAAGACCGCGCCTCGCTCGCAGCACTTTTAACGCAAGCCCCTGGAGGTATGCCTGATGTCGCGGAACATTCGATGGAGCATTCCTTTGTTCGGTATTTTATTGATGGCCGGAGCGGCGGTATGGAATCAATCCCTGTCTTATTCCGCTCCCCAAGGAGCCTCGAAGACGTTTCACTGGCCTGAGGGAAAGCGCGTCGCCGTAAGCCTGTCGTTCGATGACGGGCGCGCCAGCCAGGTTGATAAGGGCTTGGACGTCATAAACCCAACCGGCGTCAAGGTGACCTTTTTTGTGAACCCGCCCGCCATCAAGGCACGGCTGGACGGTTGGAAGCGCGCGGTGGCCAGCGGGCACGAGATCGGGAGTCACAGCATCTCCCATCCGTGTACGGGAAACTTCCCGTGGTCGCGTCAAAACGCCTTGGAGGACTACACCCTGGAGCGGATGTCCCAACAGCTTGACGAGGCCAACGCACAGATCAAGGAACTGCTGGGCGTGGATGCCGTCACTTTCGCCTATCCCTGCGGCCAGAAGTTCGTGGGCCGGGGACCGGAGACGACGAGCTACGTGCCGCTGATTGGCAAGAAGTTCCTGCTCGGCCGCGGGTACATGGACGAATACTACAACGACCCGGTGTTTGGCGATCTGGCGCAAGCGGGCGGCATCGCCATTGACGACATGGATTACATCGAGATGGTGAAGAACATCGACAAGGCTGCCGAGCAGGGTGCGTGGCTCATCTTTGCCGGCCACGACATCGGCCAAAAGGCATTTCAGGTCACGGACACGATTGCTCTCGCTGCGCTTTGCCGCTACATGCAAGACCCGGCCAACGGCGTGTGGGTCGACACCGTAGAACACATCGCAAAGTATGTCATCAAGCAACGCGCGGGCCTGCGAAAATAGTGCGGCCTCGGCGGGCGATTGGCGCCGTTCAGCTTTCGCGGAGGACGGTCATGGGATCGATCCGTGTGGCGGAGCGGGCCGGGAAGTAGCAGGCCGCCAGCGCCACGGCGATGAGCACGGCGCTTGCGGCGAAAAGGCTGACGGGATCGGCGGAGCTAATGCCGAACAGCATACGCGAAAGCGCGCGGCCAGCCAGCAGGGCACCCACCAGGCCCAAGGCAATTCCCAGAGCTACCACCCGCATGCCATCGCCAATGACGAGCCTCATCACGGCACTACGGGGAGCGCCCAATGCCATGCGCAGGCCAATTTCCCGCCGGCGGCGGCTGATCGAGTACGCCATGACGCCGTACAGTCCCACACTGGCCAAAAGCAGCGCCAGCGATCCGAAAACGCCCAGCAGCGACACGCCCACCCGCGGCCCCCACAGGACCTGGTCAATCAGCTTCGCGCCGGTGCGGGTATCGCTGACTTCGACATTGCTGTCGAGCATGCGAATCTCGCGCTGGATGGCCGGAAGCACGCTCGCCGGATTCCCCTCGCTGCGGACGTAGAGATTCATGCCGCCGGAGTAGTTCTGCCGTACCGGAAGATATGCGCAGGGCTGAGGAGCTTCGCCCAGCGTGGTGTAATTCGCGTTTCTTACCACGCCCACCACTTCGCGCCAGGTGTTGTCACCGCTGAAGCGAAAGCGCTCGCCCAGGGGATTGCCGCCGGGCCAGTGCTGCGCCGCGAGCGCCTGGTTGATGATCGCGACCGGGTGCGATTCCTCCCGATCGCTGTCAGCAAACGCGCGGCCCGCAATCAGCGGTATGCCCATGGTTCTGAAGTAGTCGGTATCGACGACGATTTCGATTGGAGTGATGGCCTCGGATTTCTTGAACGGCGGCTCGCCTTCGATCTCGACCGAGCGCGAGGGGCCGTTCCAGAAAGGCAATCCGGATGCCCAGGATACGGAAACTATGCCCGGCAGGGCCGCGACACGCTCCCTCGCGCTGCGGTAAAACTCCTTGACCCGCGTGGGATCGTATCCCGCCTGGGTAGGATTCATCATCAACAGCGCCAGGTGGCTGGTTTCAAAGCCGGGATCGACGGTGTAGGCGCGTTCGATGCTGCGGAAGAACAAAGCCGCGGTGATCAGGCAGAGAAGGGAGAAAGCCACCTGGCCAACCAGCAGGGCATGGGTAAAGCTCAGGCTTCGCCGGCCTCGACCCGCCGCGGCCGTTTCCTCCTTGAGGGCGCTGGCCACGTCGGTGCGCGAAGCACGCAGGGCGGGGGCCAATCCGAACAAGACCGATGTGAAGAGGGACACCAGCACCGCGAAGGCCAGCACCCCGGCGTCGAGCTTGGGCGCGACCATATTGTGGACAACTTCCGCGGGAACAAACGACCACACAAAGCGGCAACCCGCATAGCCAAAGCCCAACCCGGCGACGCAGCTCACCATACTCAGCAGCAGGCTTTCCGTCAGCATCTGGCGGACCAGCCGGCCGCGCTTGGCTCCGATGGCCATGCGCACGCCGATTTCATGCTTTCGCGACGCCGCCCGCGCCATCAGCAGATTAGCAACGTTCGAACAGGCAATACCCAAAACGAGTATTACCATCGTCAAGAGCACCGCGCTTGCCAGAGTCACTCCGCCCGTGCCGCCCGAACCCGAGTAAAGCTCGTCGGTAATTGGCAGCACTCGCACCCCATGAGCTTCGTCGGTTTCGGGATATTCCTTCGCCAAGGCCGCGGCCACGGCGTCCAGATTCGCCTGCGCGCTCCGCGTCGAGAACCCTTCGCGCAAGCGGCCTACTCCGAGGAACTGCGGCTTCCCGCGATCCGTCAGCGCCAGATGAAATTCCCCTGGGAACACTCGCTCGGCCATGGTAGCGGGCAGCCAAACATCCGGACCAAACAGTGCGCTCACACCCAGAAAGCCCTTGGGGGCAACCCCGATCACCCGGAAGGAAATGTTATTGAGCTGCAGCGTGCGTCCCAACACGTCGCCTGCGCCGCCGAAGCGGGCCTGCCAGGCGCCGTAACTCAGCACGGCCACCGGAGCCGAACCCGGCTCGCTTGCTTCCGAGGGCAGGAAGAACCGCCCGAGGGCGGGCGCAACGTGCAGGGTTTCAAAATACTGCTGCGTCACCAACTCGCCGAACATGCGCTCCGGCCCATTGCTTCCGTTCAGTGTCAGCACCTGGGGCCACGTAAACGCCGCCACCGATCGAAAGCACTGCTGCTCGCCGGCATAGTCACGATAATTCGCGTAGGAAAGAGGCGGCTCGCCGCTTTGCGGCTTCGCGCCGTTCGCCGGCGCGTCATAAAACGCGACCACGCCGGAGGCGTCGCCGGCCGGAAGCGGATGGAGCAACAGCGTGTTGATGATGGTGAAGACCGTCGTGTTGGCGCCAATCCCCAGGCCGAGGCTCAGTACGGCAAAGAGCGTGAACAGCGGCGACCGGCGGATGACGCGCCAGCCGTAGCGAACGTCGCGGATGAAGTCCAGGAAGATCCGGCCGGAAGCCGGCTTGCCGCTGTTGTCTTCGTTCTGGCTTCGCTCACGCTTGGATTTTGGCAGCGTAGGAGGGAGATTTTGGATGCCTTCGATCTCGGCGAACACCGCAGCGCGGGCCGCGGGTTCGTCCGCCCCGCCGGCCAGCAACTCGCGGTACCGGTCTTCAAAGTGTTGCGCAAGTTCCTGGACGACCCCGCGGTCGGGCGCGGGCCCGGTCCGGGACGCTTCGAGACGCTGGGCAATTCCATTGATCCAATCAACCATGGTCAGGCTCCATGACGCGGCCGATGGCCGCCACAAATTCGCGCCAGCTTTGGCGCTGCTGCGTCAGCAGCTTCCGGCCTTGCGGCGTCAAGCTATAGTACCGACGCCGGCGCTGCTGCGACTTTTCCACCCACTTGCCTTGGACCACGCCTTCTTCTTCGAGGCGGTACAGTAGGGGATATAGCGTGGTGACGTGGAAGCGCAACGACCCGCCCGAGCGTGACTCGATGAGTTTCGAGATATCGTAGCCGTGCCGCGGCCGCGCGTCGAGCAAGGAGAGGATTAAGAGTTCCGCGCTTCCCTTTTTCCATTCGCGATCCGGAGGTTTAGGTTCCATATATGCGAGCCCAATATACCAAAGTCAAGAATAAGGCGGGACCATTCCCCGTGTCAAGTCGTTTTGGAAGCTTTGGTCGGACCGACGATGATGCGCTCACCTCGATACACGCCACGCTTGCCCTTCGCGGCTCGATGATGAATAATTCAAGCAAAGGAGAAGTGGAATGATTCGTCAGCAGTTTTTCGATTATTGCCAGGGCCTGAAGAATGCCCTGGACTCGATTCCCGCGGATGCCGTGGAGAAATTCTTGCAGCTCCTGGAGGGAGCTTACCAGGATGGCCGCCAAGTGTTTCTTCTGGGCAACGGAGGGAGCGGCGCCACCGCCTCCCATGCGGCGGCCGATTTGAATAAGGGCGTCTCCTACGGGCGGGAAAAACGGTTTCGCGTGATGAGCCTGAACGACAACATGGCCACCCTGACCGCCTATGCCAATGATGTTGCCTACAGCGACGCCTATGTCGAGCAGCTCAAGAATTTCCTGAACCGCGGCGATTTGGTGATTGGCATCTCTGGCAGCGGCAACTCCCTGAGCGTGCTGAAAGCGATTGAATACGCCAATCAGCAGGGCGCCGTCACCGTGGGGCTGTGCGGCTTCGGCGGCGGGAAGCTGGCCGCCATGGCGCAGGTCCCCGTTCACGTTCCGGTGAACGACATGCAAAAGGTCGAGGACATCCACATGATGCTCTTCCATGTGGCCATGCAAGTTCTGTGCGCGCGCATCGATGCCCCAGCCACTGCGCCCGCCGGCCGCGCGTGCTGATTCTGTCGGTGAATTCCCTTTCCCGCCGGCAAGAGCATGGGCCGTCGAACGGTGGAGAAATGAGCAGACTGCGTTGCGACTTCGTTCCTCCGGCTGCAACGATCGCTGAGCTCGAGAAGAAAGCGGCAGACTGCGAGCACAAGGCTACCGAGGCGAAGGAACTCGAGGCAGAGGAATTGCGGCAAAAGGCAAAGCTCTATCGCCAATGGGTTGCCGAGCTGCGCTCCGGCCACTGGACATCGTAACGCCAAGACGAACCGCGGACGGAATAATGAACATTGCGATTCTGGGGCTCACGGCGACGTCCTACGGCAGCCATACCTACCTGAAAAACTTTCTTCCCCACCTGGCGGAGTTGGATCGCTCCAACCACTACGAGCTTTTTCTTCCCGAGGCCAACGTACGGGAGTTGGACGTGCGGCAGTCAAATTTCCGTATTCACGTGCATCGTTGGCCGCCCAAGTCCGGCACCCTGCGAGTTCTTTGGGAACAATTAGTTCTTCCCTGGATTCTCCGCGCGCGCGGAGTCGATGCGGTCTACACCACGCACAGCATGGCGATTCTGCTTTCGCCCCTCCCCAGCATTATCATCATGCAGAATGTCGAACCCTTTTTCCAGTTTCCCAACCCGCCCCATCTGCGGGTGCGGCTTTGGTTGCTCCGGAAAATGATGGAATTTTCCCTTCGGCGTAGCCCCAAGATCATTGCCATCTCCGATTGGGAGAAAGAATTTTTGGTTGAGCGTTTTCACCTGCCCGCCGATAAGATCGTCGTCAGCTACCCGGGCGTGACCGAAGGCTTTCGCCCACCGGCTCCGGGCTCGGAGGCATTCCTGCGCGAGCGCCTGGGGATCGAGTCCCCATATATTCTGTCAGTGACGCGACTGGCGGGCTATGGCAATCTTCTGAATCTGGCCAAGGCCTATGTCTCCCTGGTGAAAGCGGGCAAGGTGACCATGCCGCTGGTGGTTCCGGGCGGCGTGTGGGACTCGCGGTACATCGGCGAGGTCAAGAAACTGCTCGCCGCGGAGGGCTGCGCGGACCGCGTCAAGTTTCTTGGCTATGTTCCCCATCAGCACATGCCCTTGCTCTTCGGGCACGCCGCGTGTTTTGTTTTCCCTTCCCTGCTGGAAGCGTGCGGCACGGTGCTGATTGAGGCGCTTGCATGTGGGACACCGATTCTGTGCTGCCGGCGCCGGCCCATGAGCGATATCTGCGGCGACGCGGCGGTTTTGTTTGATGGCGAAGATCCTGACGACATTGCCGCGAGAATCTTCGACGTGCTTTCGAACCAGCCGCTCCGGGAAAAGCTCTCGCGCCGGGCCCTCGAGCGTGCGACCCAGTTTTCCTGGCAGCAGGGCGCAGAGAAGGTTTCCCGGATCTTCGAGGAACTCTCGCCCACATCCCGCGCGGCAACCCACGAAACCGAAATCACCGAAAGGAGGAACTAACCGCAGCCGCTCCTCGCGGCTCGCGAGATACCCTTGCGCCTCTTGATCCTCAGCCTCCAGTACGCTCCCGAGTTCACGAGTAATGCCATCGTGATGACGGGCTTGGCGCAGCAACTTGCCGCGCGCGGACACCAGGCGACCGTGCTCGCGGGGACGCCCCACTATCAACTCCCGCGCGTGCCTCCTGGTTACGCATGGCGGCCTTTCCGGCGCGAATTGCTGGAGGGCGTAAAGGTGATTCGCTGTTGGGCGTTCCCGAAATCCGCGGGAAAAGTCGCAAAGCTGGCAAACTACGGCAGCTTCACTCTGACGAGTTTGATCGCCGGCTTGTTGACGGGGCGCCCCGAGGTCGTCATCATCGTCTCGCCGCCTTTTTGGCTGGGGTACAATGCTCTTCTGCTCGGGACGTTTCGTCGCTGCCCCGTGATTTACAACGCCCAGGACCTGTTCCCGGAGGCTTACCTCGCCAGCCGGGAAGTCCGCGAAGGCTGGCTCGCGCGCGCCATGAGCCGCCTGATGAATCGCATCTACCACGCCGCGGATAGGATCACAGTCATCACCGAATCCTTCGCGGAGGCAATTGCGGCGCGGGGAATTGCGAGAGAGAAAGTGGTGGTCATTCCGAATTTCGTCGATACTACCGCCGTTACACCGTTGCCCCGCGACAATTCCTTCCGTCGCCGGCACGGCCTCGATGGGCGCTTTGTGGTGATGTACGCGGGCAATATCGGGTACACACATGGAGCGGAATTGTTGGTGGACGCCGCGGAGAAGTTGGCGGGAATTCCGGGTCTTCTATTTCTGGTCATCGGCGGAGGATCGAAGCAAGCAGATTTGGAGCGGCTCGCCCGTGAACGCCGCCTCAGCAATATGAAATTTCTCCCGACCCAGCCCCCTGAAGTCCTCCCCGAGATGCTGGCCGCCGCCGACGTCTTTGTTCTCACCTCGAAGCCCGGGGTGGGCAAGGCATCGTTCCCCGGTCGCATCTATAATTTCCTGCTCGCCGCGCGGCCCGTCATTGCGAGCTTTGACGAAGACTCTGACTTGGCGGAAGCCCTGCGCACTGGGGGCGCGGGCATCGTCACCAAGCCGGGAAACGTGGAGGATTTTTGCCAGGCCGTCACCGAGCTCTATCAGGACCCTGCCCGGCGTGAAAGCTTGGGGCGGAGTGGAGCAGAGTACATGGCTCGCAACTATTCCCCGCAGGCCGTAGTGGAACAGTATGAAGCGCTATTGAAAGGATTGTCCGCCCGATGAGGGTGCGCCCCTTGCCCCGATGAGAGCTTCGATGCGCGTCAAAATCAAACTCATCCTCCTGGTGGGCGACCTCGTTGTCCTCATGCTCTGCCTGGCCGCGGGCACTTATATCCGCCTCAATGAGATTGAGTCTCTTGATGAGCGGTACAGCACGGCGGCCTTCCTCTGCCTGCTGATTTACCCGCTCTGCCTCTACCTGAGCCGGTCGTACGAAGTGCAACCCGAAGCGAGTTCCGCCGAGAACCTGCGCCGGCCTTTTCTGGGTTTGCTCATCGCCATCACCGTCTGCTCTTTCCTCTTTTACTTCGCACCCGACGTTCGCTTCGGCCGCGGCATCTTTGCCATCGCCAACGTCCTCCTGGTTTTCGCGCTCCTTGGGTGGCGCCTCGGGGTCTTCCTCCGGCTGCGCGGCCGAAGCCTGGCCATCCTCCTGATGGGGAATTCCTCCGCAGTGGAAACGGCCCAGCAACTCATCCGGGAATTTTCTCCCCTCTCCCAAACGCAGGTCTGGCAACCCGAGGCGCAATCGGCGAGCGCGCCAAACCATCTTGATCCGAATGGCGCGCGTATCGGCGAAGACGAATTCGACCTTTTGATTTTGGCTGGGCACTCGGAAGACGCTTCCACGCTCCGCACGGCTGCCGCCCTTCGACTCAAGGGGGTGCTGGTTTGGAGCCTGCCGCGTCTGTTCTCCGAATTCGCCGAGCGGCTTCCCGCCCGCTACCTCGACGAACGCTGGGTAGCCACCGCCGAAGGATTCCGTTCACTCAACGAAACGAGTTTCCAAGTCATCAAGCGCTTGGTAGATATTTGTCTCGCCTTTTGGGGCCTGGTGGTGAGTTTCCCCCTCACGGCGTTGGCGGCAGTCCTGATCAAGATTCAGGATGGGGGCTCCGTGTTTTACACCCAGGAGAGGGTGGGCAAAGGAGGGGAGACATTCCGCGTCCACAAGCTGCGAACCATGGTGGGCAAGGCGGAGGATGGAACCGGGCCCGTCTGGGCGTCACCCGGCGATCCGCGCGTGACCCGAGTGGGGCGCTGGCTGCGGAAACTTCGCGTCGATGAGATTCCCCAGATGTGGAATGTCCTGAAAGGCGAGATGAGCTTCGTGGGACCACGCCCGGAGCGCCCGGTCTTTGTCGAAGCCCTGCAAAGCAAGTTTGCAGTCTATTCCCTGCGCCACTTGGTGCGTCCGGGGATTACCGGCTGGGCGCAAGTGCGCTGCCCTTACGCCGCCAGCGAAGAGGATAATCTCCTCAAGCTTGAGTATGACCTCTATTATCTCCAGAATGCGTCAATGCTTTTCGATATCCGCATCATCCTAAAGACTATATCCACGGTCGCTTCCGGGTGGGGGTCGTGGTAGGCCGCGAGGTAGGGCATCACGCGGAAAGCCCAGTTTGCTCCAACGGAACACGACATCTATCCTTCTTAATTCCGGCAGAAATCATCTTGCGACTTGCTTTATCTCACGTTTTGGGCTTAAGATTGCTGCAGATAGGGGTTGCGAAGTTGCCATCTCGTAGGTAACAAGGAATAGGAAATAAGGTTAAAGCTTGGCCACCGAAATTCCTGACGAGGGGTGCGAACCGAATATCAGATCACAACCAAAGGCCCTCGGAGAGGCATAGCAACCACCTGAGGAGGAGTTCAGATGAAAAGGGTTTTGCTTTTGGTTTTTGCGGTGTTGGTTTTTGGCAGCCTATCGTTTGCGGGAAGTAAAACGCTTACCGGAGTAGTAAGTGACTCACATTGTGGTTTGAAACATGCCGCCGCCGGAAGCGGAGGTTGCGTCGAGCATTGCGTTTCAGGCGGGGCCACGTACGTCCTGGTTTCGGATGGAAAAGTCTACCAGCTTTCCGCCCAGGACAAGTTCAAGGGATTGGGCGGCAAGAGCGTCACAGTAACGGGCGATGTCGAAGGTGACAGCATCACGGTTGCCAGCGTCGCGGAGAAGACAAGTTAGGTTGAAGGCGGATCAAACTGCCAACATTAAACGGCCACCCGCGCCAGAGTGGCCGTTTATCTTTTTATGGCGCCCTTCGATGAAGCGTCGGAAACCGTTGGGCGCGACTGATCAACCCCTTAAGGCTTTGATAATCAAGTAACCGACAAACTGCCTTAAACATCTAAGAGGACATGTGCGGAAGGCCCGTCCCCAAAAGCGAGCGTTGTGGGGATGAGGAATCCGGTCTGGAACAGCAAGACCAAACTTTGCGGAGGTTGGCATGAAGAGGCTTACGGTTTTAATGTTGGGACTGCTCCTGGCAGCGAGCATCGGCGTTGCTGCACCGGGGGCCGCGAAGACGTTTGTGGGGAGCATCGGCGATTCCATGTGCGGCGCCAAACACATGATGCCGGGTGAGAGCGACAAGGATTGCACGCTGGGATGCATCAAGGAAGGGGCCAAATACATCTTGATCGATCCTAGCGGTAAGATTTATCAGCTCAGCGACCAGAAAAAGCCCGAGCAGTTTGCCGGCGCTAAGGTGAAAGTAACGGGCACGCTCAGTGGCGACACCATCACGGTGGCATCCATCGCCGCGGCCAACTAAGCATATCGGCTAGTCGGCATTGAGAGCGACAGTAGCGGTCACACATCGGCCAGGAGGGGGGCGCTCCGGCAGGAAATTGAAATATCCGCTATAATTGTCCAGTTGAGTCGATCTGGGAGGATCGAAAAGACCTTATGGATACTGAACCGAGCACACCCACCGGAAACGAATGGAAAGTCCGCCGAGTAGGAACGGCGACGTTTTCAATTTCCAAACCGAAGAGAAAGCCCAACAAGATGCGCCAGATGCGCCTGAAGAACCGGCGACGCGCGCGCTAACTGATTATTGGCTGCAAGAATGTGGTCCACGCACGAAGGCCTCGGATGACCCGAGGAGGGCTTGGCATTTTTTGTAGCTCCGCGAAGAGTGTTCTTGCCGCTGCCTCCGCGCCGCTCGTATCGCGCGGGGCGCACGCGTTGGCAAATAGTGCTTTTCGAATCGGCAATTTGAATTGAAGACCCTCTGCGGGTGTTCCGATGGTCCATATCCTCCACCAATACGGATTATCCTTTATCTTCCTAGTGGTCTTCTCTGAAAGCCTTGGCCTTCCCGTCCCCAGCTTCCCGCTTATTCTCGTTGCGACAGCTCTGGCAGCTCCGCTTCACCTGCGCCTGCCCATGATTTTCCTGGTGTGCTTAGTTGCGGGGATGGGAGGAGATGGAATCTGGTATTGGCTGGGCCGGTCGCGTGGACGGCCCATCCTGCGCCGGCTCTGTTCCCTCTCGCTATCGCCGGATTCCTGCGTCAACCGCACGGAGAGCCTCTTCCAGCGCTATGGAGTAAAGTCGCTCTTTGTGGCCAAGTTCATTCCTGGGCTAAACACGGTTGCCCCACCGCTGGCGGGAATGCTGAAGGTCTCGCCCCTGCGCTTTGTTGCCGCGGACGTTGGCGGAATCACCCTCTGGGCGGGATCGGCGATGGTTGTGGGCTGGTCATTCCGCACCCAGGTGGAGTGGACCATGGAGTGGCTGGCGGCCTTCGGACGGACGGGGGCGATTATCCTGGCGGTTATCCTCGCAGGTTGGATTCTGCTCAAGTGGGTGCAGCGATGGCAGTTCTACCGTCTCCTCGAGCATTCGCGAATTTCCCCCTCGGAGCTCAAGGAGCGGATCGATCGGGGCGATGACATCGTTATTGTCGACTTGCGGTCCGACCTCAGCTACCATGCTGAAGGCGTGAAGGTGGCCGGCGCCATCTGGATTTCGCCCGATGACTTCGAAAAACGCTTCCACGAAATCCCGCGAGGGCGTCCGGTGGTGATGTACTGCACTTGACCAAACGAAGCTACCAGCGCCAGGATGGCGCGGTTACTAATTGAAAAGGGATATAGTGAGGTCTGGCCGCTAACCGGGGGGCTTGACCGCTGGATGGAACTCGGTTACCCCACCGATCCTGTGGCGCCTGTCGCGCCAGGACTCACGTCGATAGCGCCAGAAAGATTACCGGCGTAACGTCAGCGTTCGTGAATCACAGCCGATTCCGTGCCCAGCCGGCGGAACCGGCGTACAACTTTTGCCGGGGAGAAGGACTCTATCAAGAGTAGGGCTTCGGGGCGGGTTGGGAGTGAGCCCCGCAACAGGGAACCAGCCATGAAATCAATATCAAAGAATCTTGGCAGATATGTTTTGATAGGGATGGCCTTGCTGATGATGGCTGGGTTGCTAAGTCTTGCCACCCCACCGGCGGACAAGCCCCTGTCGAAGGACGACATCACGCTACTCCTGTTTGGCAGCCCCAGCCCCAAGATTATTCAAGAAGTTGAGCAACGGGGCGTGGATTTCCAAATGAATCCCGACCTCGCCAAGAAATTCCACGACCAGGGCGCCAGCGACGATTTGATTGACGCGCTGACAAAGGCGGGAAATAAGGTGGCGGCCAAGCCGACTGCGCCTGCGCCTCCCCCCGCGCCCGCCCCGACGCCAGCACCTTCGCCTCAGTCTCCGGCCGCGAATAACCCGAATCCCCCCGCTGCGCCGGACTCCGCGCCGACGCTCAAGCCCAATGCTCCCGACGCTCCGGAACCCCCGGCGGCGGAAGCGCCACGAGGTACACCCGAGCCGTCGCCTTCTGTCACTCCGCCCGCCGCGTCCTCGTCTTCCGAGCCGGTATTGATCCGAAAGACTCAGGCGCCAGACGCATCATCCCCGGCAAACTCCCGTTCACCTGCGCCTGCGACGCCCGCTCCGGCAACCTCTCCGTCTCCGGCCGCTGCTCCACCGTCTTCCTCGGAACCGGTTTTACATGTCCCCGCGCAGAAGCCGACACCAGCAGCCGCTGAAGCGCCGGCCGTGACCAATGCTCCCGGGCTGAAGGACCCTAACCCCCAGGAAATCCAACACATCATCTCGGAATTTGCCGCCAAGGAAAAAGTCTTTCGCGAGGCCCGCAACAATTACACTTACCACCAGATCAATAAGGTTGAGGAGTTCGGCGCCGGCAATGAAATCGTGGGAACCTACGAGCAGGAGTGGGACATCCTCTACGACGACACCGGCAAACGCATCGAGAAGGTCACTTATGCTCCGGTGGCAACGCTCAAGGGCCTGATCATTACCAAGGAGGACATCGAAGGCTTCCGTAGTATCACCCCCTTTGTCCTCACCACCGATGAGTTGCCGGATTACGATATCAAGTATCTCGGGCACGTTAAGGTAGATGAAATCACCGCCTACGTTTTCTCCACGCGCCCCAAGGAAATCCAGAAAAACCGGCAATATTTCCAGGGCATTGTGTGGGTTGACGACCGCGACTTGCAGATTGTCAAAAGTGAAGGCAAGCAAGTGCCGCAGGACAAGACCCACCATGGGCAGGAAAACCTATTCCCACGGTTTACCACTTGGCGCGAGCAGGTGGACGGCAAATTCTGGTTTCCCACGTACACCATGGGCGATGACACCCTCTACTTTTCCAATGCCGCGCCCGTCCACATGAAGGAAATCGTTCGCTACACCGACTATAAGCAATTCAAGTCTGGCTCGCGCATTCTGACGGTGCAATCGATCGACAAACCGAAAGATCAAACTACCCCAGCGGCCACTCCTCCCCCGAAATAGTGCGGGCGCCCTCGCCTGCCACAGATGCGGGGAGATTCAACGGCCAAGCAAAAACCTACCCCAGGTGTAAGGCATTACCGTCCTCGGCACGAGATTCTGTGTCGAGTTAAAACAAACCGCCTAGTCTTGATTTGGAGGCCCCACCGCGATGATCCGTGTGACCAGCCTGGTCAAATCGTTTGGTGACTTCGTTGCCGTCAATGAAATCTCCTTTGAAGTTCAACAGGGTGAAATTTTTGCCTTTCTGGGCCCAAATGGCGCCGGTAAGACGACAACCATCAAGATGCTGACAACGCTGCTGAAGCCTACTAGCGGAATCATCGAAATCGATGGACTCGACCCGCAGCGGCAGCAAAACGAAGTGCGGCGCCGGTTCGGGATCGTCTTTCAAGATCCAAGCTTGGAGTGGGAGCTGACTGCGGATGAGAATATGGAACTCCACGGTGTCTTGTACCACGTGCCGCACAAGCTGCGAATCGAGCGCACCGAGCAGCTTCTGAAAATCTTTGAGCTCTGGGAGCGCCGCAAGGAGCCGGTCAAGCGCTTCTCCGGAGGGATGAAGCGCCGCTTGGAAATTGCCCGCGGCTTGCTACACACGCCCAAAATTCTCTTCTTGGACGAACCCACGCTGGGGCTCGATCCCCAGAGCCGCAATCAAATGTGGACCCACGTCAAACGTCTGAATGAAACTGAAGGCGTCACCGTGTTTCTGACCACGCACTACATGGACGAGGCCGATCGCGTGGCGCAGCGCATCGCGATCATCGACCACGGCAAGATCGTGGCGCAAGGCAGTCCCGCGGAGCTGAAAGAGCAAACCAATAGCGATTCCCTCGAACAGGCATTCCTGGCCCTGACCGGCACTTCAATCCGCGATGAGTCCGCCGGCTCGGTCGAACAAATGCGGAATTTTGTCAAAATGTGGAGGCGCTGAGCGATGGGGGCAATCTATATTCTCTGGCTTCGCGAGCTGAAGCGCTACACGCGGTCCCGCGCCCAGATGTTAGGTTCGCTCGGGCAGCCGCTCCTCTATCTTCTGGCGCTCGGGTTCGGCCTCGGACCGGTTTTCCAAAAATCCGGGAACGGCAGCTACTTACAATTCATTGCCCCCGGCGTGATCGGCATGACCGTTCTCTTCACGTCGATTTTCTCGGGCATCGGCCTGCTTTGGGACCGGCAATTTGGCTTTCTGAAGGAGACGCTGGTCGCGCCGGTTTCTCGCATCAGCATCGTCATCGGAAAAACTCTGGGCGGCGTCACCGTGGCGCTGATTCAGGGAACTCTGGTGGTGGTTGTTTGCCTGGTGGCGGGCTTCCGGCCGGTCGCCTGGGCGGCGGTCCCCGTGGCCTTCGGCTACATGGGTCTGATCGCCATGGTATTCGGCGGTCTGGGCACGGCCATTGGCTCAAAGTTGCAAGACATGCAGGGTTTTCAGCTCATCATGAATTTCCTGGTGCTGCCCATTTTCTTTTTGTCGGGAGCCCTGTTCCCTCTCGATCACCTGCCCAAAGTCCTGGGCTTTATTACGGACCTTGACCCGCTTTCCTATGGAATCGATGGGCTCCGCGGCGCGCTGATTGGCCGCACTCATTTCGGGCTGCTCACCGATCTCGCCGTCCTCTCGGCTGTGGCGGTCGTGCTTGTCAGCG
Source organism: uncultured Acidobacteriota bacterium (assembly GCA_963808085.1). Classification (GTDB taxonomy): domain Bacteria; phylum Acidobacteriota; class Terriglobia; order UBA7540; family UBA7540; genus Bog-366. The sequence goes on along the minus strand of CAWEFC010000013.1, from coordinate 56,714 downwards.
TCGGTGGTTATTTGTTTTCGCAAATCGAGATCTGATCATTCCCGCTTGTGAAGCTCAATAACCGCGGCTCTCCATTCGGAGTCGAGATGGACCGGCAATCCTGCCAGCGATAGGTTCTCGCCGCTCACGTCCGCCGCGGGTTCTCCGTCAACATCAACTCGATAGGTGCGCGAGGGGTCGAGCCCGCGTAATTTGAACACGCGCGTGGCGGCGCCATTCTCCAAGCGATAGGCGAGGAGGACGCTGTTCTTCCGGTCGGGCGAAACGTACTGCACCGCCGACCAACCACGCGGGTCATCATGACTGGGCTGGGCGGTCAAATGATAAGCGTCCGCGCTCCTGATCACCTGGCGAAGGCGTTTATAGAGCGTCACGTTGGCCGCCGCGGTTCGCATCAAATCGTCATTCCAGGCCAAGATCCGGCTGGATATTCCGAATTGGCCGTTCATCGGCACGCGGAACATGAAATCCCACCAACCGGGAGGATTCGAGAGTGAGACTTCGCCGTTGTCTTGGTCGCCGACCATCCAGTGATTGCAAATCTCCGGAGTGAATTCCACTGTGCAGCCGTACCCCAATTGCACGGAGGGCTTCGGGTTTACTACGTCCGACAACCACGTCGTGTGGCTGTGGGCGATAATTCCCAAGTCGAACCGGGTTCCGCCACTCGAACAATTCTCGATGACGAGTTGGGGATAGGCGGCGCGCACCTCATCGAGCCAGCGGTAATAGCTCATCAGATGGTCGTAGAGCACGTGCCCTTGGCGCTCGCCGAGTTGGGAAGGGCCAAAGCGCTCGCCGATATCGATGTTGTAATCGATCTTCAACCACTCTATCCCATAGTCCTTCACCAATCGGTCCACGACGGACCGCGCCCACTGCCTCGCCGCAGGTATGGCAAAATTGAGATGGTAGCGGTTCCCTTCCATCACCGGCCTTCCGTTGTAAGTGAGGCACCAATCGGGGTGCGCTTTGAACATCGCCGAATCGACACCCAGGCTTTCGATTTCCACCCAAATGCCGAACTTCAAGCCTTTGCTCCGGACATACTGGGCAAGCTCCTGGATGCCGTGGGGAAATTCCTCGGGGTTCTCCATCCAGTCGCCCAATTCGTGCTCCCAGTTCTTACTGCTGAACCAACCCGCATCCATCACAAATACTTCCGCGCCGAGGCGGGCCGCCACATCCGCGCACCGCTTCAACTCGTCCACCTGCAACTTGTCGCCGAACGGATACCAGGAATTGAACTGAACCAGCAGAGGGTCGTTCGTCTTGGTGCGGGGCACGACATAGCGGCGCTGGTAGCGATGAAGTTGGTTGGCGCCATCGTCGAGGTCCCCGCCGGTGGCGGTGAAAGCCACCTCAGGAAGAGCGAAAGATTCTCCCGGGGACAATCTCAGCGGGCCGCCAAAGTCAGGTCGCATCCCTAGCGAAACTCGCAGGGTCTCCTCTTGCAACGGGCGCCCCTCCGGCAGTCGCGCGAAATTCATTTCCCAGTTCCCGGAATACGCAAGCTGGGCAAGGAATCGCGTTTCCAGATTCTTGCTGTGCAGACAAAACCAGGGCGAATAGCCATAGGTTGATCGCCCCCGCGTATCGACGAAGGATCTTTCCCCGGCCGAGAGATCTTCCTTGGCGACCTGCCGTTCGCGCCCCCAGCCACCCCAGAGGTAACTAAGATCGTACTGGCCCGCAGGCAGCTCGAAAGCCAGCGATGGCAACGATTCGATGGCCAGAGGCTTCGCGCCCTTATTCAGAATCGTAATCTGACGCGTGAAGACACCCGTATCACCCCAGGCGAGATACTGAATGGAAATCTCCAGGGGGAGGCGTCGGTGGCGGTAGGTTATTTGCAATCCATCCACATCACCTGACGGGTGCAGTTCCTGATGCGCCACAAGCTCCAAGTCTTCGGGAGTGAGAGTCTCGCCCTCCGCCATCCCGGTAATCTCGTATTGCTGGCTTTGTGGCCCCGGAGAATCATGTTTCCCGAGCGAGGCATTCCAATCCGGGCGGCCCGCCGGCCCGAAGTATGCCAAGAAGACTGTCCCATCAACTTGGGAAAGGTGATATTCCACGCCGCCGGTTTCCAGTATCCAACCCTGGTGACTGTCAGAGCGAATCGTTGCTCTCAGGTCCGTCGCAGCCCCGAAGCACAAGGCGCTGGCCAGCACTGAAAAAAGAATCCATTTCGAAGTCGTCATTTCCAGCTCCAATCAAATCGGCGCCAACAAGTACCATAGTCGCGGCCGAATCTCAAGCCCGGTTGCAGGTATGGTTACGCGGGGTAAAAGTAAGAAATTAGATGTAGCGCGGGCGTCCCGCCCGCCGGAGCGTGGGCATCTTGCCCGCGCATTCCTGCGGGAGCGAGACGCTCCCGCGCCAGCGGGCGGGACGCCCGCGCTACATCTCCGCACGGCGTGGTAGTGGGTTGGGGCTGATATCTGGAACGACAGGCATTCGCCAACCCTGACAAGCGCCCACGTTAAGTGCTGCGACGGGCGGGCGGCACGCTCACTGTGTGGGGACGACGAACAGCGTGATCGACGCCGCCGGGAACGTCGCGGAAATCGTGCTCGTCGTGCTTCCCGCTGCCGGAGCCGTCACCGCCTGGTCCTGCAGCGCGACGATCGCTGCCAGGTTGGCGTTGCTGTACTGATAAACCTTGGCATTGCTCGTGGACGTTAAATTCGCGAGCGAGAGCATGCTGGTGAGCGCGCCATAGGTCTTGTTGATCACCACCACCGTCACCGCGTGATCGGACGACCGCAGCGCGGCGTAGACCGCGAGCTGCCCTTGCGCCGCGCTTGTCGAGGCCAACGCATTGTCGCCGAATTTCGAATTCCCTCCGTCATAATTGCGATAAATCTCGAAGGCCACGAGGCCGGGTAACTGCGTCGAGTCCGGCGGACCCCAGAGGGTCGCGAGGTCGAGGCCGTATTGCCCGAAGATGCCCAGCAGGTCGGCCTGCGCCAGCGCGCCGTTGATGTGCTCCTGCCCGCCCCAGTTGTACTCCGAGATCGCCGTCTTGGTGCCGGGGTAGTCGTTGGCCACCCACCCCTGCATCGTCGGAATCACTTGTGGAGCCTGCAACGGCGTCGTGCAGTTCGAAGTGTGATTCGCGTCGGTGATGTAGTTCGGCTGCGGATAATTGGGATCGGTATAAGTGGGATCCCAGAAAACTCGCGTCGAGTTGAGCCGCGCCATTTGCTCACCCGTGTCCCCCGCGGTGGTGAGGCCTACGTTTGTGCCGTTGTACTCGGCGGCAAAGTACGTGTGCAGATCCAGGTAATCCAGCAGCCGCGGAGTATTATTCTTGGTTGCGTAGGCCGCGAACTGCTGGAGATAGTAATCGATGAGTGCGGTGCCTCCGTGCGCCTTGCGGTCGACGGGACCGGACCAGGGCTCATAACAGGGGCCGGTGCTCCACCCGCTCTCGACGTCTTCTTTCGAATAGAAGAAATCCCACCAAAAGGAAATCACCGGCCCTGCGACTTCCGCGGAGGGATCGGCCGTCTTGACGGCCAATGCCGTGGCAATGTCGTTGTTGGTCAACTCGTCGTAGGTGAAGGGTAAAGGATGCACGTCGCGCTGTGTCGCGTCCCACCAGTCGGGTTCATTGTCCAGGTCGTAGATCGCCACGCCGCCGTTCGCCGCCGTTCCGAAGGTCTGCACCAAGGATGCCACCCAACTGCCCGACCACGCAGGTCCCTTGGCAATGCTGGTAACGGTGGGATCATTCCCCGTTATATTGCACCCGCTGGAGTTGGTACAGCCGCCGACCCCCTCGGGGTACACGCCATTGCCACAGCCCTTGGACGTGTCAGCGGATTGCTGAGTGGGAAACTTCGACACGGGGAAGCCGCATGACGCGCCGTCCTTCGCCACCCAACCTTGCACGGGCACCGTGCCCAAGGTGACGGCTCCGATCGAGTTGTTGCTGGTCACCAGGTCATTGAATTGTCCCGTCGGGCCCATGGCTCCGGTCTGGTTTTCGAAGTACCAGTCCGCGGCGGCGCTCGTGACGCCCAGTTGGTAGTTGTAGCGCGAGGTGTTGTCTCCACCCCAGCGAAGGACGTGAGGGTTGGCAGGCGCATCCACGGAATTCACAAATGAGTACGCATTCATGCCATAGATATAGGAATTAATGGCATGGGTCTGGTTGCCGGCGTCCACGGTCAGCGCGGGGCCAGTCCCCGCTGCCGGAGGCGCGAGCGTGACCGTCGCACTGCCGTATTGGGTTGCATCCCCGGCGGCCGTGGCCGTCACGGTCAACGTGGCCGGCGCGGGAAACGGGGTCTCGTAAAGCCCCGAGGTGCTGATGGAGCCCACACTGCCCGTCCAGCCCGAGGGCCCCGCCACTGACCAGTTCACTGAGGTGTTGTAACTGCCCGTCCCGCTCACCGCGGCGCTGAACTGCGCGGTGGCGCCAATTGTGGCCGTCGTCGAGCTGGGGGTTACCGTTACTCCGGTGATCGTGGGAGCGGCCGGCGCCGTCGGCGACGAACCTGCGCTGCTGTCACCTCCGCCGCCACAGCCCAACGCCAGTGCACACAAAATTGCGCTGACAACCCCTGCCATTCCCGATCGCTTGCCACCCATGGTCAGATCTCCCTCTGCCGGGAAACGCTCTGCCGCGCTGCACTCGCTTCGGGAGCGATCGTGCGGCGTCAAGAAAAATGTTCGACGCAGCGCCGACTATTGAGATCACTCGCCGCTTGTTCCGCGCTTGCCGCTCAATCGGCCGCGTGTATTTCCGCACCGATTCGCGCGGATTCTATCACTCGGAAGATGCATTGCAAGGATCAAGTCCGATTGGTGACAAAAAGGCAGGCTCTAAACCACGGTCGCGTATCGATGGACCGGCTGCGGCCTTCCGGGGCTGAGACTCTGGATGGCGTTGATTCGGAGTTCGATGTCGTCCCCGCACTGAGCCTTCAGGTGCTCCCCAAAGGTGGATTGCAGTTCCTCCGGGGGCATCTGGACGCGCGCGTTGAAGACTAGAGTCATGGGACTCGACCCAAAAAGCTGGCCCCACGCTTGAACCCGATGCTCGCGGTGAATGGTTGTTCGTAGGGGCACCCCTTGTGGGTGCCCTGCCGTTGGGCGCCCACGACGGGCGCCCTTACGTGCGTGTCAAAGCCGAGAGCGCGGCGGCAAGATTCCCTCCAACCCGGCGGAAGTGTGCACCTTCCAGCCTCGTGACTCCCCAAAAAACACTGATCGAAGCCCTAACCGACAGCGCGAACGCACATGCCACCGGCGACAGTTCCGGATGCTTGCGGACAAAGTGGAGCCGGTTCAGGACCTCTTTCTTTCCGAACAAATAGGGGTCCGTGCGTCCAATGGGCGAAGGATAATGGCGGAAGCGCGCTTCGGCCAACACCACCAGCCTATACTGTCTGCTAATACTGTAGCTAAAATCTAGGTCCTCGAGATAGCTGTAATCTTGATACCACTCGTCAAAGCGATGTTCCGCGAGCACCTGCCGATGGTAAACCACCGCAGTGCTGGGCAGCCATTGCACTTCTTGATTCTGCGCGACGCAGCCGAGCAGGGTTTGGAACCCCGAGCGCAGCACCACGCCACCGCGCGCGTCATACAGAGCCAGGCGCGAGGCGAGGGGCAGCGACTTTAAGCGCGAGGCGAAAACCGGCATCTGATTTTCCAAATTGCAGCTCACTCCGCCGAGGCCCGGGGGCGATGACCGCCAGAAATCCCCGATCGCCGCAAGCGCCTGGGGATCGAGCACAATGTCGTCGTCCATGAATCCGATCAACTCGATCTCGGGCGGCACGCACTCGATGCCGCGATTGCGCTTGGCCGACGCCGACCCGCGGGGAAAGGTGATGACCTGGATGTTCAACTGGGGGAACTCGCGCGCCAGGTCGTTCCCCTCGCCAGCCTCGTCGACAATGACCACGTGCGCGGGCAAACGCGTCTGCGCGGCCAGGCTGCCGAGCATTTTCCGCAAGTCATCGCGCCGGCCTACGGTGGCGATGACAATCGCGATTTTATCGGAAGGAGGAGTCATGCCTTGAACAACGATTATCGCGCCGCCCGCGCCGCCAGGAATTCCGCCACGACTTTGCGCATCGCGGCCTGGAAATTCTCCACTGAAAAGGCCTGGGAGGTGCGTTGCAGGTGAGTGCGCAACCGCTCCTCCTCGGCCTCGCTGGCGAGCACGGCCTCAATCTTTTCCACCGCGTCCGCTTCACTCTCAAAGATCAGCGCGGGATCATTGGCAATCTCGACCTGCCCGCCGCCGTTGGGGACGAACACCACACATCCGGCCAGCACCATCTCCGCCACCGCCACGCCGAAAGCTTCACTTTGGCAGGCGTTGATACCATAACGGTGCCCCGTCAGTAACTCCCGCTTCCGGCCCCCCTGCACCCAGCCTTCCAGGTAGACCCAATCGCGAAATTGTTCGGCCAGACGGCGGATTGTTTTCGCGTAATCGGAGTTGTCAATCCCGCCGAGGATGTGCAGATGAACGTCGTGTCCCCGCTCGCGAACCTTCCGCAGGATTTCAATCACGGAATGCACACATTTCTCCGCCGAAACTCTTCCCAGGCAGACAAATCCTCTTTCCCGTTTTCTTGCGGGAATTTGCGCGCTGTCCACCATGACCGGCGGGTAGACGACCTGGGAATGAATTCCGCATTTCGTCAAAAGCCGATCTGCGGTCCACGCAGAATTGGCGAGAGTGACGTTCAGCTTCCAAGCTTCCGGGTTGCTCCTGGCGATGCGGTCGCCCAAGCCCAGGTAGACCCGGCGCACCCAGGTGTCACCATAAAACCATTTCTTGCGCGCGCGAAAAGTCGGATGCAGGACCAAGCGCCATTCGTCCATAAAGGAGAAGTCCGCGATAATCTGCACTCCGGGCTTGCCGAAGTCCATGGCGCCGTAACCACTGATCAGGACGTCAAACTCCGGGGCAACGCGGTTGATGTAGCGCTGGAGGAAGCGCCACCTCAAGGCGGAAAATCTTGTCGTGCTTCGCAATCCCCGTGGCAGCGCCACGCGACGCGTGGAGAAGTCTCCCGGCGAAAGCGACGTTCCGTAGTAGGCATTCAGCCGCTTCACATCGACGTTCCCCATGGAGATCAAGGTCAAGTCGTACTCGCGCCTGAGAGCGTCGATGGTCCATAGGACTGCAGCCTCGGAGCCTCCAAAGCCCATCGCGGGGTGAATGAGCGCGACCTTCGCCCGCGCTCTGGTGAGGCGTCCTGTGGTCATCGTTGTCATACCGACCGCTCGAACCGCTCTGCCCAGGTGCGCACGTAGTTCTTCACTCCCTGGGGCAAAAGCTTGCGCCATCCCGCCCCCGGCAGTTTGGGAAGTTGAATCTCGGACACCGGAATGGGCGTATATTCGATCGGGTCCTGGTCCAAAACTTCCTGAAAGACCAGATCGTGTTCGCGCACGACGCGGTCAATCGAAAACCGGTCGCGAATCGTCCCGCAGGCGGCCGCTGATAAATTCTCGAGCTTTTTTCTGTCCGTGGAAAGCCTCTCGACCTCACTCGAAAAATCCGCAACGCTTCCCACCGGGCAGAGCATTCCATTCACTCCATGCTCGACCACGAAGTCGGTGCCCCCGGCAATTCTGGAAACAACAGGGACGCAGCCGCAAGCCATCGCTTCCAGCAGGGCCCAGGAGTGGCCCTCGTACCGCGACGGCAGCAGCAGCATATGCGCGTGTTGCAGGATGGGTATCGATTCCGTCCGCGGCAAGTAGCCATGGAACGTTACGTGGTCGGCGAGATTTGCCGAGCCAAACGCTGCGCGCAAACGGTCGCCGTCGCCGCCCTCGCCGACGATGTCCAGATGAAATTCCACGCCGGACGTCGCCAGCCGGCGGGCGATAGGCGAAAGCATCATGACGGCCTTTTGATTTTCATCGAGCCGGCCGAGGAAAACCAGCCGCAGGCTTCCCTGGAAGTCGCGAACGGCGCCGGGGGTAAATGTTTCAATCTCGACTCCCCCGGGAATGACGGCGCATTTCTCCGGAGGCACTCCCCAGTCCCGGATCAAGTCGCTTTGTTGTCGCGGAGTTTCGACAATGATCTTGCTGGTTCGGGAAAGGTGTGCGGCGGCCAAAGCGTAGCTGCGGCGCGTGATGGTGCCGGAACGAGTGACCAGCTTGACCCGGACCGGCAAGGCGGGCGCCGCGGCCAGCGCAAACATCTGCTCGGCGCAAAACACCAAATCGATATTGCGCTCTCCCACCCAACGGACAAATTCCGCCGCGGCCGCGCACACGTTCGGATTGCCGGCCGCCAGGACCTCCAGATCGTCGCCGGCAAATCTCGAATCAACTTTGGCCGATGCGTCGCCCCCCGCCGTAACTCCCAGGACTTCCCACCCGCGTCGGCGCAGGCCTCCACCCACGACTTGATAAACCGTGGTTACACCACTCAAGACCGGGGAAATGCACCAGGCAATCCTGCCCTTTGACCTTGCGGTCTCGACCATGAAATCCCTCGAGGTCTCCCGGTTCGCGACAACCGCGAGTTGACCTCCACCTATTCTTTCACAGATTCATGAACCTTAGCGGCCGGCCGGAGTTCCGCCATCTGGGCCAATGTCGCGCGGATCGTGTCTTTTCCACTTTCCACTTACGCCGCGGTAACCGTCAAAGAGGCCGGACGCAATCGCCTGGGCCGCGGCATAGCGGCGATGCAGAATGTTCTTGGCCACTCTTCCCAGTGCGCGGGGCAGGTTGACGACGCGAACAATGAATCTCCCGGCGCGAGACAATTCCCTTGAGAGCAGCAAAGCATTCCGGTGCGAGTAATAATACTCGCGGCAGTTGTACTTTCCCCCCGAGCTGGCTGCTCCCTTATGTCGAACCTCAGCGTCATTCACCCGGATGCACGAGTATCCGAGTTTCCGCGCGCGCACGGAAATTCCAACATCCTCGAGGTACATGAAGAATCGTTCGTGCAGATATTCGCCGTGGGCTAAGCGGACGGCGCGAAGCGTCTCACTGCGCATTATCATGGCCGATCCATGCGCGGCGATCACTTCCTGATAATTGTCCCGGGCCGGGAACGGGCCCATTTTTTCGCCGAAAAATTTCTCGAACTGGATTTGCCAGTGGGGAGGAATCCACGGTCCCTCGGGGACCTGCGCACCGGCGGGGAAGACGGCAGCCTCGGCAATCCCCGCCTTGGCTTTGTCGATGGTCTCGACCAGGCGAGCGAGGCAATTGGGCGAAATCATCGCGTCGTTATTCAGAAGCAGCACGAAGTCCGCCGGACGATTCCGCGCGAGGGCGTATTGGATTGTGATGTTGTTGCCTCCCGCGAAGCCCAGATTCTGGCCATTCCGGATCAGGACCATGCGGGCGGGCGATGATGCCTGATTAAGGCGCTGTTCCTTTTGATCGTCGCCGCCGCGCAGGGCCGTCGTGCGGTCGTAGTCGCCCAGCACCTGTACCGCGCCCAACTTCCGCACGGCCCAATCCTTAATCCGTTCCGCAGAATCATCCCGCGAGCCGTTGTCGGCGACGAGGATCAGAAAGTTGGGGTAATCAAGTTGCAGGACGGACTCGAGGCACTCGAGCGTATCTTCCCAGCCATTCCAATTCAAAATGCTGATCGCCACAAGAGGGCGGGATTCTTGCACCGGCTGCTTTTCGATCTCAGACTCTGCATGACCAAGTCGCAATTTCTTGTTTTCCTAGCAGACGCGTTCCGTAGGGGCAGGCCTCATGCCCACCCGCGCCGGGGCCGATTCGGCCACCCCAATGGGCACCCACGAGGGGTGCCCCTACGCGGCGCGCTGCAGACGCATGTTCTTCAACATGCCATGCGCATAGATAAATATGGCCGCTGCAGCGACAAAGGTAACGAGAGCGGCGGCCCAGATGACGCCGGAGATTCCGAACGCCTTCGCCATGGCAATCTTCACCACCACGTTGCCGACGGCTTGCACGACCGACACCACCACCTGAACCTTCAGCTTATTAACCCCGCACAAGAACATGTAGACGGCATTTCCGGCCACGGTGACGATCGTCCAGGCGGCCATGCCCGCGAGCAAAGGATAGGTCGGTTGAACCTGCGTTCCCACCCAAATGCGCACGATCGGCTTTCCGAACGCCGCCAGTGCCAGGGCCATCGGACCGAAGGTCAATATACTATAACCAAGGGAGTGATAAAACGTTGACCTGACCCAGTTCACATCTCCCCGGCCCAGCGCCTCACCATAAGCCGGCCACAGGGGAACCACAAACATCGAGGCCACGGTGGTGAGCAAGATAAACAGGCGCATGGGAACCGCGAATTGCGTAACCGCCGCCGGTCCCAGGACCTGGGTCAGGACAATGTTGTCGAGGGGAATGGTAAAAACGCCGCTCGCCTGAAGAATGAAAAACATGGCGCCCGTACCCATGATGCGTCGAGCCGCGCCAGTGTCCCAATAGCGCCACGCGGGAAAGAGCGCGGGACGCATCCACCCAAACTCATAGACCCAATTGCCGAAAACGCCGGCGAGTTGACCTCCCAGGATCGCGAGAATCAGCCAAGGCAGCCCGCCGTGCAGGTGCACGGCAACCAGCAAACCTGCCAACCCCGTGAGGCTGCCGATCGCCGTCCAAAGGTTCATCACGAACCCTTCCTGATGACCGGTCTGCACACGCTGGACGACGTCCAGTGGCAGGTTGAGGAGAAAGCAAATCAGGAAGACGAAAACCGCCGGCCCGGATTCCTTCGCGGCCAGTTCGGATGAAACGTTAAACACACGCGGCCACGGGATGAATGAGTAGGCGATGGCGAACACTCCCAGCAACAGGACCGCCACCCCGCAGAGGATAAAGAACGCGCTCGACACGTATTTATGAACGGACTCGTCGTCCTCACGGCCGCGAGCGTCCGCGATGGCGTGCAGGAGTCCATTGCCGATGCCCAGGTCCGCAAACATCAGGAAGGCAACAATGGAGGTGATGGTCATCCACAGGCCATACCGCTCAGTGCCGAGGTAATGGATGGTCAGGCGGACGGTGATGAGGGAGGTGACGACGGTCACACCTTTGGCCATGACCGAGGTCACGGTGGTCAGCCCGGCGCGACGATATCGCTCCCGGGAGCGCCCTCCCGCCGTCGAGGTGTCAAAGGGCTTGAGCCTCATCACGCCCTTCAGAGCGCGGGCGCGATCGAGAATTCCTTGAACGCTGAAGAGCCCGGTAAAAGCTCCACTCGCCGACACTTCGGGCGGAAGCGCCTCCGCCGAAGGAGCAAGCGGCGGATCAGAATCGGGCAGCGAGTTTTCCACGAGCGGTTCAGACGGCATGACGGATTATCGTGCCCCGGCGAGGGTCAGATTCCCTTTGCGCCCTCGCGCGCTCGCCTGCGGGCGAAGTTGGCTTGTGCCTTCGGGACAGCATGATGATAGTAGAGTATACGATAGATGATCCACGGCAAGCGGACTTGCGTATCCAACAGCGGAATGAGCGGCAGCAGAAAGGGCGCGGCAACCGCGGCGAAAGACTTCCTCAACTTGAGCTTTAGAGTAATGGGCTTGGCGGGCGTCGCCTGCTCTTTCAGGTAACGGCCGCCTTCCGTATTTTCAAGACGAAGAGCGGCCAGACAGATAGACTCCTCCCGTCGGCGAGCGTCGGTATAGGTCATGCGCTTGTAATGCTCCCCGATGGCGGCGTCATTGTAAATAATGCGAAAGTCCTTTCGCGCCAGGCGGCTGCCAAGCTCCAGGTCCTCATATCCATAGCCGCGGAAGGTCTCGTCAAACAAACCGTATTTCATCAGGAAGTCGCGCTTGACGCTGAGGTTGCAGGTATAAAGGTACGAAAAGCCCGCATCTTGACCCGGGGAAAGAAGGCCATAGCCAAACAGTGCCCCACCGAATGCCAACCATTCCATAAAAGGAGTGGGATGTAACTCGGGGGACCAAATGACCTTCCCGAGAATGGAAAAATTGTCCGCAGGATACTTCTGGTGCCAGGCAAGATGTTCGGCCACGAGTGTCGGCCGCGGGATGATGTCGTCATCGGTGAAAAGGAGAATGCGCCCGCTGGCAGCCCTGATCCCAGTGTTGCGAGCTGCCGCCTGCCCAGCATTCTGCTTGGCAAGGTACCGAATGGGAATCTGCCACGTTCGGCTGTATCCGGCCACCGCCGCCTCTGTCCCATCCGTGGAACCATCGTCAACCACGAGGATTTCCAGGATCTCTGAAAGCGCAGTTTGACGTCTATAGCCTTCGAGCGCCTTCAGCAACACTTCCTTTCGGTTGTAGGTAGGAATGATGATGCTCAGTTGAGGGATCAACAAGCAGCGTCGCCTCCCCCCTGGGGGTCTCCGATCACCACGTACATCAGTCGGTAAAACGGACGGCGGTTCGCAAGCCTTCGCAAGGCCTCAACGGGCCGTGGAACAACCTTCACCATAAACGTCAGAAGTTGATGGGCCTTTCCCGGTAGTGATTTATTTCTTCTGAAACACAAACGCGTGGTCTTCAAAATTCGGCAAAGAAGCAAAGCGACCAAAGTTCTTGTAATACTGCATTTTGAATCCCAGATTCTCCATCGTGCGCAACAAATCGCGATCGGTGATACCCCATTGCCACACATTGTGAATATCCCGCCAAATCCGTTTGTGTTCAGGGTGAATCTCATACATCTTTTCGAACACAGCTTGGTAGACCGGGTGGTCCGCGACGTGCCGGAGGTTTCTGAGGTACTCATCATACCCAAGATCGAGCAGTCGGACGGTATTTTCAGAACCTGTCCACTGTTGATTGTACAAGACAAAGTAGTTCGTACGTTTCGAGTAGTTCTCAAGAATCTCATTCCAGTCGGGCTTCACTTGGTGCAAAAGGACATCAAACAAGAATACGGCATCTACCATTCCAAGTTGTTCAGCGACCGATTCTTCTCCGAAGTTGCCCTGAATGAGCTGTAGGCAGCCTTGCGCTCGCGCCTTTCTGAGCGAGTTGTCGGTAAAATTAGTGTCAACGAGGAAGGCCCGCTTTGCCCCATATTTACGAAGAGTATAGAACGTATAGGCGCCTTCAACGCCCCATATCCCGCCTAGATCAGCAAAAGAAGTAGGTGCTGGATGACAGCGGCGGTATGTGTAATCGATGACCTCCTTCTTATTGAGGTTGAAATTCGCCGGAAGCCCTTGAGCGTATTTCCGAAGCCTGGGTAGAGCGCGTCGAAACAGACTCATCCTTGATCCTCTCGTTGTCGTTATGATGGGTTCGCTCCTGCGCGAGTGGGCCCGATATTGTGACTAGGAAGCACATCTGCACGGAGCGGTCTCGCCCAGTTAGATTTCTCTTCCCGCGTTGCTCGCGCTGTCATGGCGGCGGTTTGCCGCCCCTACGTAAAGGCCATCGCGGAGAGAATCGGAGATCCCTTGAAATACCCAACGGGCGTATCTCCCCACCATCTGGATGTCGTGCTCCTCAAGCACCTTCAACGCTGCGGAGCGCCACTTGGATTCCGGCCACGACCACGTGTAGGCAACGTCAATCCAGGTGGGATCGACAACTTCCGCATCTCCCAGGAATCCCCATTGTTGCAATTCCTTCACTGTGGCTTGGGAGTATTCCTGGATTTCCCGGGGCGTGGGCCTCTCGCCGGGAACGTATGCCCTCTCCACATAAATGCTGACGCGATTGTGGGGCGCCCGCGCCGAGCTGGGCAGAAAGCTGACATCGACGTTGCTGTAAAAACCCACACGGTGGAATCCCGACTGGCTCGAGGGAAGGTAAATCCAGTGATCGGGCGGACACTTTGCGCCGCGGATGCCGCCGATATTCAACACTAACACGGAAGTGTAGGGATCAGCCTCTTCCGCAACCTTGAGTCCCGTCATTTCCATCATGGTGGTGAGCGGCAGGGTGGAGAGGAGAGTATCGTAATGGACTTCTTGTTTGTCCGCAAAGGCCACCACCTTGCGGCTGATGTCGACTCCCGTGACCCGCTTGCCGTAGCGCACGTCGGCACCCTTCACCAAGCCCTCGGCCAAGGCATTCAGGCCGTCGCGGGGATAGAGGTAAGAGGTGTTGTACCCAATGGGCGGAGTGCCCTCGAAGGCGCCACGGGTGACCAGCGCTGGCTCAATGGGGGATTTGTATGGGTCTTGCGGGGCAATGCGTTTCCACAGGCCGGCGGTGTAAAGCTCGTGAAAGGGCCCAAAGAACAGGGCGGTGAGGGTCGGGCCAAAACTCTGGCCCATCCAATCCGCCATGGTTTGAAATTTTCCCTTGGGGGAGGCCAGGATTTCCACCAGCGCTTTGGCCCGAATCGCCTCATGCAGGTAGCCCAAATGGTTTTGAAGCGGATAGGGCACGTAGAGGTTCTGATCGGGAAGGAAGACCGAGGACTTCCGTTCGTACACTCCTACCGGCGTAATTTGGCGAATCAGGCGCAGGATCGCGGGATCGCCGCCAAAGATCCAATGGCCTCCGCCAATCTCGAATCGATAGGCGTCTTGGTCCGCGGGAGGCTGATGGAGGCGTTTTTCGGTGCCGGGACGGATGTAATAAGACGAGCAGATTCCTCCCGGGGCCTCCTCGGCTTCGTAAACTGGGAGGCCTGAGGCCCAACCCGCCGCCAAACCCGTAATCCCGCCACCGAGGATGATGGTGGAGGGCTCGCTGCTTTTCGTACTCTTGCCGGACGTTGTTTTGCTCAAGGGCTTGCCTCCAGTCTCCCGGACGTAGCGTGGGCATCTTGCCCGCTGTCGCGGGAGCGTCCCGCTCCCGCCACTGCGCGGGCAGGATGCCCGCGCTCCCAGGCTACGGTGGCGAGGTAAACTCGCCGCTACGACTTGACGGTTTCCTGCACGCGCTTCTTGTGGCGTATCACGTCAATCAGCGATAGCGCCATAAATTGAGGGCCGTAGATCATGGCCCGGCGCCAGACGGTGCGGGGCTCGTGCAGCAACCGCCAAAACCATTCGAGGCCGACTCGGCTGGCCCAGCGCGGCGAGGGAACAACCTTCCCGCTATGAAACTTGATCGCGGCCCCTATCGCGACGATCACCGGCGCCTTGAGGCTGTCGCGGTGGGCCACAATCCACCGCTCTTGTTTCGGAAGGCCGAGCGCCACCCAAAGGACATCGGGGTTCGCCTGGTTGATCATATCGACGATTCGCGCGTCTTCATCGGGAGTGGGCGCGCGGAAGGGCGGCGAGTACGTGCCGATGATTCTTACCCCCGGGTGCTGCTTGCGCAGCCGATCGCTTGCGAGCGCCAGGGTTTCTTCGGTGTCTCCGTAAAAGTAATTCGAATAACCCTTCTGCTGGGAAAGCTCACAGAACGCCGACATCAAATCCGCACCACGAACCTGATGGGTGGGGCAAGACATCTTCTTGGCCGCAACCCGGGCAGCCCACCGCCCGTCGGGTACCGAAAGGTCCGCGGTGTTCAGGATAGCGCGGAAGTCAGGACGTTTGTGGGCCTCGAGAGCGCCGTGCGAGCCCGTCACGGCGATCCAGTGGGTCCGGTCGCGCTCGTGAATCCATTGCTCCATAAGGCGCAAGACATTCTCGACGTCAACAATGTGAACGGGAGCGCCGAGAACCTCGGTGCATGGCGGGTATCCGCGGTGTTGCGTCATGGTTTGCACTGGCATATCAAATTTAGGGAATGACTTACTACACTCACCCATGTTTCAAACCCGACAGGCACTCATGCGCCTTGGCTTGGAGTGCGGGAGCAGCAGCTACCGCCTTCCGATCTCGGTTCATACGGCGAATGGGCAAGGCCGAAGGCAGAAAGGCGGTAGCTGCTGCTCCCGCGCTCCAAGATGTTCTCGGCAACAGTTGTAGGTCAGCCAAGTAAGTCATTCCCCAAATTTGCGCCAACCCCGCGTTGCCGTGGAGGCGGCGATACGCCGCCTTATGGCGAGGTAAACTCGCCGCTACGACTCCAGACCGCAGGCGGGCTTGGCTGTTGCCGCAATTCGCCTTTTGGCAGCGCGCCGGCCACCCAGCAGGCGCGGCAATTTTGCCGATCGCTCTTCCCATTTCCCCGTAAAAGTCACCAGAAAGGAAATAAAAACCAAACGAAGGTCGAGCCAGAAGCTCTGCCTTTTGATGTAGATAAGGTCGTAACGGAGTTTTTGCCGGCGATGCACTTCGCTGTGCCCGTAAATCTGCGCGATTCCCGTAAGCCCCGGAGTCACAGCGTGCCGGCGGTCGAAGCCGGGGATTTCCACGCGGAACTTCTTCACGAGTTCCGTCCACTCGGGTCTTGGCCCCACAAAACTCATGTCGCCGCGGAAAATATTCCAGAGTTGTGGCAGCTCATCCATCGCCGTGGCGCGTAGAAGCTTGCCCACACGCGTGATCCTGGGATCGCGTTCTTTGGCAGGAACGACCCCCCACTTCTTATCCGAGTCCGGCACCATCGAGCGGAACTTGACACTCTGGAATTCCTTGCAATCCTTTCCCACCCGAGGTTGGCCATAGAAGATGGGGCCGCCATCCTCGATTTTGATGGCGATGGCAATCGTCGCCCAAATCGGCGAGGAAATGATGAGACCGAGGCCGGAGAGTGAAATGTCGAACATGCGCTTTAGCATAGGTTAATGGGTTACGGCTCACAGCTCACAGCTTACAGCTCATAGCTAGCTGCTTACAGCTCACCGCTCTCCAGCTATTCGGCCGTCGGCACTGTGAACTGTATGCTGTCAACTGTTAGCTGTAGGCTGTGAGCCGCCGATAACCTCTCAAGCCCTAATTCTTCAGGCCCCCCGGCAGAGTCAGCAACGCTCGCAGCGTCGCCAGCAGCGCCCGGTGGTGCCAATCAAACTTCAACTTACCATTCAGGCGAACCAGAAAATCAGAGGCGTTCGCCGCATCGAAGAAACGGTCTATCTGCCCATCGCTAAATTGGCTCGCCAGCTTTCGGGCGAAATAGCCGACCATCAGTTCGCTACCAAAGGCCGATCGCCAGTACCGCTCGAATTCACCCAGAGCCTGAGCGCTAAAATTGTTGTTGCGAAAGGCGCGAAGCACGACATCGGCCACCAATTCGGCGGAAAGCAACCCGTAATAAATTCCGCCTCCGGTGGTAGTCTTGATATGCCCGGCAGCTTCTCCGGCGGCGATAACTCGTTCCGCCACGCATCGGCCGACGGCGGCCTGCGCAATTCCCTTGCGATCGATCCGCAGGGTGGAAATGTCAGCGTCGGGGGCCACTCTTCGGACAAGTTTGGCGAAATAGGGATCAGGGTTTTGCTCCGTCATCAGCCCCACCCGCCATCGGTTGTTGCCCAGAGGGATTTCCCATCCAAAGGCCCCAGGAGCGACACCTTGACCGACAAAGATGCGCGTAGCGTTCCCATGTCCGTTCGGTGGCAGCGCCATCTCCGTCTGGACCGCACGCAGGAACTGCCGGGGGTGCGCCAACCCCAAAGACTGATTGAGGGTACCATTAACGCCGGTGGTGATGATGGCCAACTGTGCCCGGAGGCTCGTTGATTCCGGCTCCGAAGTGCGGAATTTGATTTCCACCGAATGCTTCTCGACCTCGAGAGAACTCACCCAACAGCCCAGCCTCAGCTCCGCTCCGGCGGCAGTAGCTCGATCTGCGAGTGCCCGATTAAACTCAGCTTTATCAATGACCTGTGCCAGTGGGGCGGGCGTGCGGTGCTCCAGCTTCCTGCCCCCGGGCGAGACCGCTTGAATGCATCGAATGTCGGACAAAATCGGTTGAGTGGGTAGATCGAATCGGGCAAAAGCCTCGTCGCCGACCACACCCGAGCAGATGGCCTTCTCGCCAACCCGGCTTTGGGCCTCAAAGAGAGCGACGTCCAGCCCCGCCTGAGCTAAGAGAAATGCGGCGTGAATGCCTGCCGGGCCCGCTCCGATCACGACCACGTCTTTCAAACGGCCTCCCGTAACGCCGCCATCTTGGCGGCTCCTGTGCCGGCTGGAAGCCGGCGCTACGCCTCAAACCATCACTTTGGACGGGTCACCCAATCGTAATTTATTCCCGGATCGTCAAAAGGAATCCGTCCCTCGTCGCTCGGATTATAGGTCCTGTCCATGGCATAAACCAGAAGACTTGATTCTGGTCCCGCCACTTTGTACCCGTGGCCAACACCGGGGGGAATGCGCAACTTCCAAGGCCGCATCGCGCCCACGAAAAGGGTATTGAGTCTCCCGCAAGTCGGCGAAGACTCCCGAAGATCGTACAAGATGACCTGCAACATGCCGATGATCGGAGCCCAGAGGTCGGTTTGCTCGAAGTGGTAATGGATCGCCTTGATGACTCCGGGGTAAGACACCGTAAATGAAACCTGGATTCGGCTGTTCTGCGCGGCGGAGAAATCCCGCGCCAGCCCGGGCTCGCCGAAGCGGAAAAGCTCCGCAAAGGACCCGCGATCGTCGGGGAACTGCGCAATCGGTTCAATCTCGATCCCTTGAATCAACTGTGGCGCCTGGGGGTTGGTAATGTTATGCCCACAACCCTGCTGGGCCTGAGTCTTGATAACCAGGCGAGTGCCGCCTCGCTCCGCCACTAACCGGGAATTCTGCGCGTTCATAGTGATGTGACCTCTCGCTCGACAGGCACGCTCGTGGGGGTGGGCTCGACCGGGCCGAATTCACCGCTGGGCCAGCCTTCCTCAAGATACTGCGCCAGACCTTTTGTCCAATGAGGCAGCGCGTCCAGCTTGCGTTCCGCCAAACGGTGGTTTTCCAGCACGGAAAACGCCGGCCGGGTGGCTAAACGTCCCACTTCGAGCGTGGAAATCGGGTGGACACGAACTTGCGGGTAGCCTCCCGATTGCACGATCGCTTGAGCAAATTCAAACCAGCTACAGTTCCCCGCTCCGGTCACGTGGAAGACTCCGTACACCTGCGCGGACAGGAGTGCTGCAAGCTTGGCGGCCAAGTGACGGGTGTAGGTGGGTGAGCCTCGCTGATCGGATACCACGCGCAGGTCGCCACGCACCCTCGCCGCTCTCAAAATGGTGGATACAAAATTCTTGCCCCGCAGCCCGTAGAGCCATGAAGTCCGGACGATGATGTGCCGCGCGACAAGTGCCTGTACTTGCCTCTCACCTCGCAACTTCGTGAGGCCGTAAGCGCTCAAGGGGTTAGGAGCGTCGTCCTCTCGATAGGGCCGAGTTCCCCGGCCGTCAAACACATAGTCGGTGCTGACATAAAGCAATCCGGCGCCGGTCTCCGCACAGGCTCGCGCCACGTTCCGCGCCCCCTGGGAATTCACCCGTTCAGCCATTGCCGGATTGGCTTCACAGCCATCGACGTCAGTATAGGCCGCGAGATGGAGAACAAATTCCGGGCGCAGGTCGCGAAAGGCGCGCGCGACGGCAGGTTCCTCCCCAATGTCAAAATCCTTTTGGTCGACCCCATAAACCTGATGTTCCGGCTGAAGGCACGGGAGCAGCACCGATCCCAGCATTCCGCGCGCGCCGGTAACGAGAATCCGCACTAACTCTTTCCTCCCTGGTCGAGAACCTTGGCCAGCGTCGCATCCCGGCGATCATAGTGCTTGCGATAATACGCGCGGTAGCCCCGAGCGGCGACGTGCCGGACCCAGCCGGAGTTGGCCGAATACCAATCCACCGTCTGCTTCAGTCCCTCTTCCAAAGTCGTTTGCGGCGACCAGGATAGCTCCCGGTTGGCCTTCCCGGTGTCCAAGGCGTACCGGCGATCATGGCCCGGCCGGTCCTGGACAAAGGTCAGAAGGGATTCCGGCTTGCCGACGAGACTTAGAATGCGCCGGGCGATCTCCAGGTTCGGCCATTCGTTCCCGGCACCTAAGTTGTAAATTTCACCTTCGCGGCCCTTGCGCAAAACGGCGTCCAAACCCGCGCAATGATCCTTAACCCAAATCCAATCACGCACCTGCATTCCGTCACCGTAGACGGGAATGCTCTCCCCTTTCAGCGCGCGGGTCAGCATGAGGGGAATGAATTTTTCCGGGTACTGGTAAGGCCCATAGTTGTTGGTGCATCGCGTAATAATAACCGGGAATCGAAAAGTGCGAAAGTGGGCACGCGCCAGGAGGTCCGCTCCCGCCTTGCTGGCGGCGTAGGGACTGTTGGGCGCCAGCGGGGATTCCTCGCTGAACTTCTCGCCGGAGGGGGCGCTGCCGTAAACCTCGTCCGTGCTGACCAGGACAAAACGCCTGATTCCAGCCTCGCGGGCGGCGTCTAACAGACATTGCGTTCCCAAGACGTTGGTCTTGACGAAGGCTGAGCCGTCCAGGATGCTGCGGTCCACGTGCGTTTCGGCAGCGAAGTGAACGATCGCGTCGAATCCACCATCGCTAACAATTCCCTGAACTTTCTTGCGATCACAAATGTCGCCACGAACAAAGGAATAGCGGCTATCGTTTTCCAAATCGCGCAGGGTTTGGAGGTTGCCGGAATACGTCAATTTGTCGAGATTCAGGATGGAATCCGCGGGGTGCTCAGCCAGAATGTGCCGAATGAAATTTGAACCGATAAACCCTGCGCCACCAGTAACCAAGAGCTTCATTTCGGACCTTTTGTCTAAAATCCTTTTTGCGCGTTATCGCGGAGTGGCAGGGCTTTGCGGAATATCCACAATGCTCCTAAGCGGCTTTCAACCATCGCCGCAATTTATTTTTTCGTCAAAGACTCTGCCACAAGATTCGTCGCCAGGCGCAGAGACTCGAAAGTTCCCGCGTCGGTCCACCAGCCTTCCAAAACGCTATACGTCAAGGTGCCTTCCTGCAAGTACGCGTTGTTCACATCCGTAATCTCTAGTTCGCCGCGGCTTGAGGGCTTCAGTCGATTAGCTTTTTCGAACACCGTCGAATCGTAAAAGTAGACACCCGTGACGGCGAATTGACTCGCCGGATGCGCCGGCTTCTCCTCGATTCGAATAATCCGGTCGCCATCTAAAACCGGAACGCCAAATCGTTCCGGGTTAGTGACACCCTTAAGAAGGACGTGGGCGCCACGAGCTTGTTGTTCAAAGTTGTGCGCAGCCTGCTTGATACTGCCTTCCAGAATGTTGTCACCCAGCACGACACAAATCTTCTCGCCCTCGGCGAAATCCTCCGCCAGCCGCAGGGCATCCGCAATCCCACCCTCACCTTCCTGGTAGGCGTAATTCAACCGCTTCAGTCCAAAGTCCTTCCCATTGGCCAGCAAGCGCAGGAAGTCTCCGGCGTTGCGCCCACCCGTGACGATAAGAATCTGCTGGATCCCGGCATTCACCAAGGTCCGAAGGGGATAATAAATCATCGGCTCATTGTAAACAGGCAGCAGGTGCTTATTGGTGACTTTGGTCAATGGAAACAGCCGGGAACCCGTTCCCCCGGCCAGGATTATTCCCTTCAAATTCCCTCCCTCTACGCCCTGATTATGCCTGCCTCGCGCCGTCGCCTTGTTTCTTGGGCTCCACTTAACTTTTCGTAGGAGCACTCGCGAACGACGCCCGTCGGCAGTGGCCCGCTTGTAGCCTGCTAATTGATGAACTCGCTATTTCGGTCCGGGACGGAGTCCCAAGCTATCTTCCGGGAACTTGTCGGTGCCGGGCGCGCGTGTGTGGCTATCGCCAGGCAGACAACAAACCACGCAGCATTGGCGGGAACACGCAAGTTGAAATCCACGAAGCTATGGAAAAACATTCCTACAGCGCCCACCGCAGCACCGATCTGAATCCAACCCCAACGATGGTGAAGGCGTCTGCCGATTTGCCCAAACGCGACACCTGCAAAGAGCGCGAGTGATACGAGCATGATGACCACTCCGGGTAATCCGGTTTCCGCCGCGGCTTCAATAACGTCATCATGCGCGTGGATCCAATGCCGGTCCATCGGGGAAGTGAGGTAATTGGGGAATACCGACTCAAAACACCCCACGCCCACGCCGATCCATGGATGGGCCCGAACCATCCGCAATGTGTCGACATCGACCAGGTACCGGTCGCCAAGCTTCACTTCCAAAGATCCATGGGTTTCAAAGACTGAAAGTGCGCGGGTCCCAACACGCCCAGTGCTGACCATCCAGGAGAATCCCACTGCTGAAATCAATACAACTCCGGCCAACATCGCGAGTAAACCCAGAGAGTTGCCGCGGGGCCGCTTCCAGATCAGGATGGCAGCCCCAACCGCTCCCTCTATCAAAAGCACGATAGTGGCCCCTCTCGATCCGCTAATCCAGATGGAAGTTACGACAAGCCCGATCCCGCACCAAGCGAAGAAAAGAATGGGGGGACTCCACGACCTCGAAAGAATATACGCTGCGGAAATAGGGAGAAGCATTTCCATCAGACCGGCATAATTATTGTGGTTCACATAGGGTCCGAAGGCCGCTCCCGTCACGTGAAAGGTCCCGTAAATAACGCGGAGGTCCCCGCCCCAATACAATTGCACCAGGCCCTCGATGCACATGGCGAGCGCCAAGAGGTAAGTAATCAACCCGACCCCTTCCAGGGCCCGGCCATTCTCGCGTTGGGCGTTGAGAAGCTGACCCGCGAGGAAGAAGAATACAAAATTGGTGACAATCTTCAGGACCGCTTCGCGTGTTGCCACATGGTCGACACTCAGTCCTGCCTCTAACTGCAGGACGGCCACCAATAGAAATGCCAGGAAGGGCCAATAGAGGGGGGACCAGCTAATCTTAAGAACACCGCGTTGAGCGCAGCCCAATGCCCAGACGACCAGAGTGAGCAATGACAAAACCATCAGGGTTCCCCATGCCCACGCCTGTACGGCGCCGAAAGCCCAGGGAGCCGCGCAAATTGTGGCGATAAGGAGAACTCGCGCGGTGAGCTGAAACGGCGAGGAGAGCCGGCTGCCGGCCCGCGAGGAGGATTCGCGGAGACGAACGGGCGACCTCGACAAGGTAGGAATTGTCACCGGGTCCTCGCTTGGCTCACTGCGAATTGTGGCGATTGCTCAGCGCGAAGTGAAACTTCGTCGAGCCAGACGGTGCCGGTTATATCGGCATGAGACAACTGATCTTGCGGCCGCCAAAATGAGATCTTTACCGCCTGGGTCTGAGCTTGGGTCGTAAAGGCCACCTCAACCGGATGCCACTCCGTGGATCCCACTGTCGGATCGCTAGTCCGGACGGTGCAACTGTCACAACCCATCTCAAGCACCCGTAGGCGTGGTCCGCTCGCGGAGGTTAGGTTGTCGGACCGCACGTACGCCGTCAATTGATATCGCGTATTCGGCTTTACGAGCACGACCTGATTCGCCAAGTCATAATCTGCGTTTCGCCCCACGACGAATTTGACTTGGAGGCACTTCGCACCCTTGTAAGGAGAAGAATCAGAAAAATCGATATCCAAATCCGGCGCGTCGCTGGTGCGCCAGTCAAAGCCAGAGTTAAGGGGTGGCGCCTCGAACCCCCCGTCATGAAGTAAGTCGCCAGTTTCCGAAGGCTGAGGCGGTGGTATGACTCCGGCATGCTCAAGGTCGCTCCAAACCAGGGTCGCATCCTGGATTTGGTTATGGTCGATGAGAAAATCCAGGAAGGGCGTCACCATCGACAATTCTGGGGACCGGTCTGGTCCCGAGATCATTTGCCCCCAAATCCGCATGGCGTTTTCGTAATCAGAACTGGAGCTTAAAAACATTAGGAACGCAAATCGCCCCGAGGCATCTTTCCCCTGGGGAATGACCCCCGTGTAGATTTCTTGCGGGTCACGAGTAGCACGCAGGCACACACGAATCGTCGCTTCAAGATAAGCCGGGTCCATATCCAGCAGTCGGCGAAAGTAAGGGAACGCCTTCTCCGCTCGATTCGTCAACAGGTAGTGATTGCCGGTGGTCCACTGAACAGACGGGGCCATGGGGTTGAGAGCCAAGACACGATTAAAGGCCTCGTCCGAACACTGCAAGTCGCCGGCGAAATCGCAGGACGCCCCCAAATCCCGCCAGTAATCCCAGCGGCGAGGATTGAGAGCGATGGCTTCGCGTAGATTTTTCACTGACTCGGTCATATCGCTATCCGTGGGGCTGGAAGAATAGACATACCCCAGGCGATGAATCAAGTCGGCATTATTCGGGTCCCGGGCGATCGCCTTCTGGATGTCCGGGATGGAGACGGTTTCAGTCTGGTACGTAACTCGCGCTATGACAACCGCCACGTGCGACAGCCAGACGCTGCCGGCGATGATGGGCGCCAAGAAGAGGGCGGTTCGCCAGGCGGGTCGCAAGGACCATTCGAAAATGTGATTGGGATCACTCCAGAACACAGATTTCTTACCAGCAGGATTAGGGTTGGGGAATTGGCTCATTTCGTGAATGATCCTGGAACGGGAGAAAAGCGCTTAAGGGCGAACCCCATCCAGCCGCGCCTGGAATTAATTCACTTTCATCCGCCCGTTGACTCAGAATGCTCATGCTCCGCGGGGTGAATCCTTGGACCTTGAACGGCCTCCTCCTGACGAATGCGAGGGATTCGACACTGCGATCTCATCGTAATAGCCCTGGTGATAGGGGCCGTAGTACGACCCGTAATAAGTGTCGAAGCGCATGTCAACCTTATTGAGCACCATTCCCAGGACGCGCGATCCGGCGTTGTCAAGGATGCGATGTGCCCGCGCAAGCGCTCCCCGCGCGGTCGTCCCGCTGGCAACCACCAGAATAACTCCGTCCACCATCGCCGATAAAATCACCGCATCCGTAACCAGAAGCAGGGGCGGGGAGTCGATAACAACCTGGGTGAACCGCTTCATGAGGTCTTTCAACGTTGCGTCCATCATGTGCGAAGAGAGCAGTTCCGCCGGGTCGGGAGGGCGCGGACCTGCGGGCAAGACCCACAAATTCTGGACGCGCTCATATTGGACCAGAACCTCATCCAGAGAATGGGCGCCGGTCAGGTAACTGCTCAACCCCTTCTCATTGGCCACACCCAGGGTCTTCGCCACGGAAGGCCGACGCAAATCAGCATCAACAATCAATACGGGACCACTCCTTTGAGCGAAAGACATGGCCAAGTTGCAGGCGGTCGAAGTTTTCCCTTCCCCCACCTGCGCACTGGTCACCAGTAAAGTCTGTGGCGGGCGCGGGGCCGTGGAAAGCAAAACGGAAGTACGTAGGCTTCGGAACGATTCTGCCATCGGTGAGGACGGCCGCTTCAGCACCGCCAGTCCCACTCCATTCGGTCCCGCCGCGTTGAGAGGACTGGCGCCCTCCATCTGCTTTCGCCTGCGCCCATCGGTTTCCGCGGGAATGACCGCCAGAGCGGGCGCGTTCACCAGTCGCTCCGCCTCTTCAGTGGTCCGCACCGAGGTGTCAAGAGCTTCCTGCACAAAGGCCAGGGTAATCCCAAGAATCAAACCAACCATCAAGCCCGCGGCCATATTGCGGCGCCGATTCGGGCGGATAGGCTTCGCCGGCGGAGTCGCTTGATCGATAATGTGAACATTGGTGGCTTGCATACTGGCTGAGAGCGTAGCATCTTTCAACCTCTGCAAGAGGCTCTCATAGAGCTGCTGGTTGATTTCGAAATCCCGCTTCAAGATATTGTGTTCAATCATGCGCTGATTGACCACGCTGACGTCTGCCTTGGCTTTCGTCAAAGCATCGCCCAGTAGATTTTCCCGGCTCACCGCCGCAATGTAATCATTGTGCACCTTCTCGACCGCCTGCTTGCGCGCACTTTCCATCAGCGATTGCAGTTGCGTAAGCTGGTCACGCAGGCGGACGACCTTGGGGAAATTGGGCCCGTACTGACCCTGCGCGTCTGCATAGGAGGCCTTCAGGTCGTTGTATTTTTCCTCGAGACGTTGGAGAACCTCATCCTGCATGAGGATTCCAACCTGCCCCTCGTTGCCTCTGGCAAGCTGGTAAAGAGATTCCTTCTGGACGCGATCACTCATGGCCTGGGTGAAATCCTTGTTCAGTTGCTCCAACCTCTCATCGTTGATCGTTTGCTTGTCGCCAACATTGACGATTAGATTCTGGCGCTCATAATCCACCAAAGCCTGCTGGGACCTCTCCACCTTCATTTTCAAGTCCTCAAGCTGCCGCTCCATGCCACTCGAAGCACGTTGAGTGAAGTCATAACGTTCCTGGAAATTGAAATCCCGGAAATTGCTGATTAGGTGATTCACCACTTCCGCGGCCATGTCGGGGTTTCCGCATTCGTAACTGACCGCAAGAATGGTACTGTCCTTCAGCGGCTCAACGCTAAGTCCATCCTTAAATTCTGCGATCATCGCCGTCTTGCGTGCGGTAAGGACTCGAGCTGACGATTGGCCGGGAACCTTGACCCGGCTTGTCAGGGTTACATCGCGGTCAAGGCCCAGTTGTTGAATGGTGGTCCACGCCAGATTGT
Organism: uncultured Acidobacteriota bacterium; assembly: GCA_963808085.1. Lineage (GTDB taxonomy): Bacteria > Acidobacteriota > Terriglobia > UBA7540 > UBA7540 > Bog-366. Next base: position 30,437 of record CAWEFC010000013.1, on the reverse strand, counting down.
CGCTTTGCAGGACCTGCATCTCCGTGGTCAGAAACGAAATATCTCCCACTGGAGCCTGGCGGTAAACATCCGTAATGGATTGAAGTTGGGGGTAGTCTGTTTCCACCTCCATCGTCGCCGTCGCGCGGAACACAGGGGCCATCTTGAAGGTATAAATTCCGGTCAGCACTAACACGAGCAGGGTGGCGGTAGCGATGGTGACGATGCGCTTAACAATGATGTGCCAGAAGGCGGCGAAAGTGAAATGGCTTTCACTCCCTTGTGCTTCCAGTTCCAGGGTCGCCGGTGAGATGCTGCTGATACGTTGTGGCAAAGGCCGTTCAATGGGCGATAGTGATTCGTTGTCAGACACCTTCAGGCTCCCCTCGAAAAATCCATCTTGGTAGTTCTTCGATCCTTTACAACTCTTAGCGATAAATGGCAAGCGCCGGGCCGGAGGATGTGGCAACTTGCACAGCCGCGTTCACAGTTGTCCGCATCGCCTTAAGCCGACCACTTTCGGGCACATAAAGAATATCGTCAGGCTTCAGTTGCACATCAGCGATCTGCCCCTTTACCATGGCCTTGTAGTTAACCAGGATCTCGTCTCGCTTTTCGCTCGGGCCCGCCGGGTCATGTCGCAGGATCGAAATCCGCGCCTTCTTCGCAACGTTGGTCACATCGCCGGCCATGGCCAAGGCTTTAAGCACCGTAAGATGTTGCCGCGTTTCGTTTAGGACATATCCCCCCGGCCGATTCACCGCTCCCATAATATAAATAAGCGATGCCCGCTGGACCGTGACTCGGTCTCCTGGATAAAGCAGAATGTTGGACTTGCCGGCCCCTGTCTGCACCAGATCACGAATATCCAAAGTGAACGATTGGCCATTGGCCGAGGGGTTGACCGTACCCTCTTTGGCGCTCTCTTCCATGTCGGCGCGGCGGCCAATTTCTCCCCGCGTGATGATCGCATCGTTGCCGGCGTCAGGGGCTAAGCCCCCAGCTTTTACGAGGACATCAAGCAGTCTTGTCGGGCCAAAAACCGCGTAGGACTGAGCCGCCTTAACTTCTCCCGACACGAGCACGGTATTCAGCCTGGTCTCCTTCAGCGACACGGTCACCTGCGCGTTGTTAATCATGCCGGCATCGTGAAACTTTGTGGCAATCACGCGAGAGAGCTGATCCAAGGTTTCGCCAGCAGCGGGGATGGGCTCAGACAGTAGCGGCAGCGTTAAGAAGCCATTGGAACTCACCCGGTAGGTGCGGGTGACTTCAGGCACGTCCAGGACATTGACATCCAGCAAGTCTTCCGGGCTCACGGTGTATTCATTGGTTTGCGCCTTCATGCCGTTGGGCCGCGGCGCGGGCGCGTTGGTCTCCTTCGTAGCCACCACTGCAGATACCGTGGGAGCGGCTACCGGTTGTTGGGCCCAGGCCGAGGTTAAACCGGCAATGAGAAAAACCGCGCTCCCGCACACGATTGCCTTCATAATAATGGTTCCTTCATCGCAAACCCATGCCCCTCTGCTCACCATCGGCCCCACCCCAGTCAAATCCCAACCCTAACAGTCGACGCCGCACTCGGAGTTGGGCTCACACATGTACCGCTACCCACACGATCTTCAGCCCAAACTTGGGGTGGAAGTCGAGAGAGTTTTTTGTAGCACCGCAAGCAAAGTCCCGAACTGCGCTGTCGAGCAAGGCAAAGCATGCAAACTTTGGGCCTGCCTTGTTGATTTTGAGCCGCGTGAATAGAGTCCGCCCCGGAACCCGGCAGATGTGAACGGATTCTGCCTCGGCCGTCATCACCGCGATGCGCTTCCCGGCTTCTCTGAGCTAATAATAAGATGACACCCTAATGTGTTCGCGGGTACTAGATCTTGCTAGCCCTAACAGGCCTATCGAAGTTGTGCTGCGGCTCGGGCGCAGCTGAACGATTGAAGACCGGCAAGTTTCACAGTCAGATTTCGTCGTAGGTTAGTATAGGGCCACGCCATACTGATGTCAACAATGGGTTGACGGGCGGATGGAAGCAGTTTAATGACCCCCTCCTTGACACCGCGGTTCTAACCCGATTAGGATCAAAATATAGACTATGAGCGAGAATCTGAGTCCACAAACTATGAACCTTGCTGATGCCACAATCACCGTCCTGGGTTTGGGCCATATCGGGCTCCCAACTGCCTTGGGCCTAGCCGAGTTGGGCCATCGAGTGATCGGCGCCGACGACGACAAGAGCAAAGTCGGCCTGATCCGGGGCGGAGATCCTATTTTCTTCGAGCCCGGGCTGGGCGAACTCCTCACGAAACACTTGCAAAACGGGAGATTTCAGGCCGTAGATGACGTGGAAGCCGCCGTTCGTGCAGGCTCGATTATCTTCATCTGCGTCGGTACTCCCCAAAGGAGCAGCGGCCAAGCCGACCTTGGGCAAGTTGAAGCGGTGGCGAGGTTGGTGGCACGCAATTTGAACGGGTACAAGCTGATCATCGAAAAAAGTACTGTCCCGGCCATAACCGCGCAATGGTTGAAGCGGACGATCGTGCGCTATAACGTCGCGAAGTCGTCTCCAGCGGGAGGCGAGTCCGACGGCGGCCAGCCTTCCGCGGCCCCACCGGATTTTGATGTCGCATCCAACCCGGAGTTCCTTCGCGAAGGCAGGGCGGTTGAGGATTTCTTTCATCCCGACCGCATCGTGTGCGGAGTGGAAACCGATCGGGCTCGTGAAATCCTGACGGACCTCTACCGCCCGCTCGGGCGTCCTTTGGTGGTGACCAACATCAGCACCGCCGAACTCATCAAACACGCCGCCAACGCCTTTCTTTCCACCAAGATTTCGTTCATCAACATGGTATCGGACCTGTGCGAAAAGGTGGGCGCGGACGTCACCGCCGTTACTCGCGGCATCGGCCTGGACGCGCGCATTGGGCCGCAGTTTCTCGACGCGGGAATTGGTTACGGCGGCTACTGCTTTCCCAAGGACCTTCGCGCCTTCATCTATCTGGCGGAAGAGCACGGGGTGGATTTCTCCCTTCTGCAAGAGGTGGAGCGCATCAACAAAAGGCGCGTCGACATTTTCATTCGCAAGGTGCATCAGGCTCTTTGGACCTTGCGCGGGAAAACCCTCGGCGTCTTGGGCTTGGCATTCAAGGCGGGCACGGACGATATCCGGGAAGCCGTCAGCCTGAGGGTCGTTCAAACCTTGCTCGACGAGGGCGCCATTTTGCGCCTCTACGATCCGCAAGCCATGCCCAACACCCAGCGCGTTCTTCCGCCCTCGGCCGGACAGCTCACGTACTCCACATCCGCCTATGACGCGGCCAAAGGCGCGCAAGCCCTACTGCTCCTGACTGAGTGGGAAGAGTTCCGCCAGTTGGACCTCGCGCGCGTGCGCAATCTCATGGAAGTCCCTGTCCTGGTGGACGGCCGAAACCTTTTCGATCCAGACGCCGTGCGCCAAGCCGGTTTCGAGTACGTGTCGCTCGGCCGCGATGGGGCAAGGCCCGTCGGCCATCAAGCCGTAACCGGGAAGGTTACCGCGTGATGCGGCTCTATTGGCATCCGTAGATCACGGTTCTCTATATGTCGAATTCTTCGCCGCATGGGAGTCTGAGACCTCTGAGCATGGTGACCGGTGGGGCGGGATTCCTGGGCTCCCATCTCTCGGACCGCCTTTTGGCGGAGGGCCACGATGTCATCTGTCTCGACAATCTCATCACCGGCCGCCGCGAGAATATCCAACACCTTCTTGCCCACCCGCATTTCCGCTTTGTCCTTCACGACGTGACCCAGCCGATCGATTTGCCGGCCTTGCTGGCCAATTCCCAAGGACAAGCTCCCTTCGCCGACCGCCCCTTGAATTACATTCTCCATTTTGCCTCTCCTGCTAGCCCCAAGGACTACGCTCGCCATCCGATTCACACCCTCAAGGTGGGAGCGCTCGGGACTTACCACGCCCTGGGATTGGCAAAAGCCCACGGGAGCGTCATCCTGCTCGCCTCGACCTCGGAGATTTACGGCGACCCGGAGATCAGCCCGCAGCCTGAGAAGTACTGGGGGCACGTGAATCCCATTGGACCGCGCAGCGTATATGACGAAGCCAAACGCTTCGCCGAGGCCATCAGCATGGCTTACCATCGCGAGCACGGCGTCAAGGTGCGGATCGTCCGCATCTTCAACACCTACGGCGAACGCATGCGGCTTGAGGACGGGCGCGCCCTCCCGAATTTCATGGTCCAGGCGCTCCAAGGCGAGCCCTTGACCGTTTACGGCAAGGGCAACCAAACCCGCAGCTTGTGTTACGTGAGCGATCTGGTGGAAGGACTCTATCGGCTGCTGACATCGAACCAGACGGGACCGATCAATCTGGGGAACCCCGAAGAGGTGTCCATCCTGCAGCTCGCCCAGGCTATCATCCGCGCCACGGGAAGCAAGAGTTCAATTGTCTATGAGCCCCTGCCCGAAGACGACCCTCAACGCCGCCAACCGGACATTACCGCGGCCCGGGAAAAACTTGGGTGGGGTCCACGCGTCAGCTTGGAAAACGGCTTGGCCAAAACGCTCCCCTATTTCCAGGTCTCACTTCAGCATCTCCCCACGGCCGCCAACCCCGCCGATCTTGACCCCCAGTAGGGAGAAGGTCGCTGACCCCAAAGCCCGGACGTGGCGGGCAGCAGAGCCACCGCGCAAAATTGGCCTCCCTCTCGCGTGCCCGAGGAGCGCAAGATCGCGGAGATAACGAAATCTCCTCCTCCTCTCCCGTGGACGGGCGACAAAACCCTTGACTCACATATCATCTCGTCGGACAGTTGAATTATGGAGGCGCCTAACCTCTACAGTTAGAGTGATTCAATGGAGGCCGATTAGCGCCCGCCTTAATAACGTAACGTTTGCGTTGGAGGTGCGTAAAGATCCGTCCGCGCGAGAACGCGGAATTCACCATGCCTGATCATCCCCCCCAACGTAAGACGAAAATTACTTATCGGCCCGACGTGGACGGCCTGCGCGCCGTGGCCGTCCTGCTTGTCGTCTTCGACCATATCAATACGCGGGTGACAGGTGGTTACATTGGCGTGGACGTCTTCTTCGTCATCTCCGGGTATCTCATCACCTCGGTGATCCTCTCGGACATGGCCGCTGGGACGTTCTCGGTAAGCAATTTTTATGAGCGCCGCATTCGGCGCATCCTCCCGGCGCTTCTGGTGATGCTGGCGGGCTGCGCTGCCATCACCTACTTTTGTTGTGTCCCCTCCGAGACCGAGGTTTTCGGCCGGTCGTTGCTCTCGGCGCTCTTTTCCGTCTCCAACTTCTTCTTCTGGCAGCAGTCCCGCGCCAACTTCGTCATCTGGCACCATGCGGGTTACTTCGACATCTCCCGCACCGGCATCGACACACTTCTCCACACCTGGTCGCTCGCGGTGGAGGAGCAGTTTTACATCATCTTTCCACTCTTTCTTATCGCTGTACGTCGCTGGTGTTCGAACCGCCTCAGGCTCGCCATCTGGAGCATCACCATCCTCACTTTCGGGCTGGCCTGCGTTTGTGTTTACCGGGATCCGAACGCCGCTTTCTACTTCGCGCCCCTGCGTGCCTGGGAACTGCTGGTCGGCACGATCATCTCGCAGCACTACGTGCCCGCAATCAAGGGGAAGTGGGTGCGAAACCTCGCCGCCACGTCCGGCCTCCTGCTCATCCTGGTCCCTTCCCTGCTCTATACGGGCACCACACACTTCCCTGGCCTGGCAGCGCTGCCCCCTTGCGCAGGCGCCGCGCTCCTCATTGCCGCAGGCGAAACGGGCGATTCCCTGGTGGGGCTCCTGCTCTCGTGGCGCCCCATCGTCTTCATCGGACTCATCTCTTACTCGCTTTACTTGTGGCACTGGCCCATCATCATCTTTCTGGAAGAGAACTATATCCACCTGGACTCCGGGTCACCCAAACAATTCAAGCTGGCCGTCCTCCTCGCGTCACTCATCGCCGGAACTCTCTCCTGGCTTCTCGTTGAAAGGCCTTTTCGCCGAGGCCGGTTCCGCCCTGGCCGCCGCGCTCTCTTCCTCGCGACTGGAGTTGCCACAGTCCTGATCGCCGCCATCGGAGTGTTCATGGTTGCCTCCCAAGGCTTTAGCTCGCGGTTTCCGCACGAGGCGCTCGACGTCGACCGTTTCAGCAAAGGTGACTATGGCACCGCGTTTCGGCAGGCTAATGCGTGTTTTCTCGACCCGAGATTCGCCCCCTTCGATCAATTCAACAAGGCGGCATGTCTTTCTGAAGATCCGGACAGAAAGCATGAACTTCTGGTTGGCGACAGCCATGCCGCGCACCTTTATCCCGGACTCCGATTCGTCTTTCCCGAATTGAACATCTCAGAGGCGGCCACCGCGGGTTGCTTGCCTCTCTTGACTCAGCCGCCAGGAACGGCTTATTGCGATGGTAGCATGTGGAAATATATTTACAGCGACTACCTCATTCACCATCACGTTGATGCCATTCTGATCGCTGGACGTTGGCATGAAGCCGACTTCCCCGAACTGGGACGCACCGTCGCTTGGATCCGGCAGCAAGGGATCGATGTAATCGTGTTCGGCCCAGTGCCCGAGTTCGACGTCCCCTTGCCACGACTCCTGACCCTCTCGCTCCGAGAACGCAACCCTGCCATGATCGATCGCCATCGCCGAACCGAACCCGTGCAAACGGACAAGGAGCTCGCGGAACTCGCGCGCGGCCAGTGGAAGGTCCGTTACATTTCCGCTTACGAAGACCTGTGCGCCGCGAACGTGAAGACAGAGGCCGCAGCCCCGCTCCACACGAACTCGGGCTGCCCTGTATTCGCTGCCCCAGGCGTTCCTTTCTTGTTCGATAGTAACCACTTCACTACAGAGGGTTCGATCTTCTACGCCAGGACAATGAGGGAACACAACCAACTTCCCTAAGAGTGCGTCACCCGGCGGAAAAATCATCGGCGCGCGGTATCGATAAAGACCTGCCGGGAGAGTCCAACTTCCTGCGCCGCAACAACGAGGCGATGAGCCGCATCATAAATACCCTCGAGATGCCGGATAGGGTATCTTCACGGTCACAACTTGGAGTGCGACGAGGGAGCAGACCCCTCTGCAACCACTTGAAAACGACTTCCAAGTGCGAAACTAGTAGCTTAGTGACACTCGTGGAACCACCACGCGGCACTAGCGCGTGGAAAACTTATAGACGGTCGTGGTGTGATATATCGTGAGCGATATGTGAAGCGCATCTTGCCGGCGTGTGGGGAAGTGTAGCATCGTGGCCTGGGGGAAGGGAGGCAGGTGCGATGACGCAGCGAGAGCGGAGCAAGCAAGCCCGGCGGAAGTGGCAAGGATTGTTATCCGAGCAGGGGCGGAGCGGGGAGAGCGTGGCGGCGTTTTGCCGGGAGCGCCAGTTGTGCGCTTCGCATTTCTACTGGTGGAAGAAGCGGCTGGGGGCCAGGGGCGCGGAGAAGTTTGTAGAATTGAAGCTGGCGGCAGCGGCATCGACGCTGGGGGCGGGCGGGGATGGGCGGGTGGAGGTGGTACTGAGGAATGGCCGGAGTCTGCGTGTGGGTCCAGGATTCGACCCCGAAATGGTACAGGCGCTGGCGGCGGTGGTGGAGAGGGCGGCATGAGAGGGCTGCCGAGCTTGCGGGCGCTGGACGAAGACGGGGCGGGCGGGCCGCGATGGCGCCTCTGGCTGGCCCTGGAGCCGACGGACATGCGCTGCGGGTTTGACCGGCTGGCGGAGCGCGTGCGCACGGTAATTGGCCAGGATCCGCTCGCCGGCCATGGGTTCATTTTTCGCTCGCGGCGGGGCGATCGGTTAAAACTTTTGACGTGGGACCACGACGGTTTTATTTTGTGGTACAAACGCTTAGAGGTGGGGGTCTTCAAACTGCCCCGCCCGGAAGGGGCGGCGCGGGCGGTGGAGTTGCGGGCCAGCGAACTGGCGATGATTCTGGATGGGATCGACGTGTCGCGGCTCGAGCGGGTGCAGCGTTACGAACGCCCGGTGGGATGAAGTGGGGCGCGTGGGGCCGGAGCTGGGCCGTGGGCAATGTTCTGCCTTGCGCAGAAGAAAAATATCTTGATAGGATGTAACCATCCTCGTATTACTACGTCTAAGCTGACGTGGCTACCCTGAAAATTCGCCCCGAAGCTTTGCCGGAAGATCCCGTCGCCTTGCAGGTGCTGTTACAGGCGGCGGTCGCAGAGCGCGACCAGGCGCAGCAGCGGGCCGAGCAGCAGAGCAAGCGCGCCGACGATCTCTACCTCGAGAAGCTGCGTCTGCAATTAGAACTGGACCGGTATAAGAAGTGGTACTACGGTCCGCGTGCGGACCGGCTGAAGTCGCCCGGCGAGTTGGCGCAAGCGCTGCTGAATTTCGGCGAGGAGTTGGCGCAGAAACCGGTGCCCCCGGAGGAGCCCGGGGGGCGGACGAGCCGGCCACGGAATTACGGCGGGTGAAGCGGCGGCGGGGTCGGCGCGCCTTGGCGAACTTCGCGAACCTGCCGGCCCGCACGCAGGTCTACGAGCTGAGCGCGGCCGAGCGCGCTTGTCCGGGCTGCGGCGAGGAACGTCAAGAGATCGGCGCGGAAGAGAGCTGGCAGATCGAGTACTTTCCCGGTCACTTCGAGCGTCTGCAGCATGTGCGCAAGAAGTACGCCTGCGCGCACTGCGAAGCGGCGGGGGAGAAGCCGCAGATGCAGGTGGCGGCACGGGCCGACGCGGTGATCGAGCGCGGCTTGGCGGGGCCGGGACTGCTGGCTTACATCGTGGCCAGCAAGTTTGCCGATTATGTTGGGTTCCAGGTTATGTGGCGCCCAGCCCTTATCTGTGGGCAAACAGAGGGCTTTGAGGGATTGAACGTCACATAATTGTGGAGGTGGAGACTGCTGGCGGGCTTAGCATGATCCGGGATGGAAAGGATCCCGGATCATGCTGAGAACTTTATTACAACTGCAACAGCCGTTCTATAGCGCCCGTCAGGAGAGAGCCCCGCTTCTTCGGGAGCGGGAAGCCTTTCTGGAGCATCTGCTTCAGCAAGGAACCAGTCTCGCGGCGGCGCGCGGTGTGTCATGGCAATTACTGAACATCATCAGGCTGCTGAGACTGAAAAGGTTGCGTGGCGTGTGGATCGACGAAATCGAAGCGGCAGCCAAGAAGTGGACACGACAACAGCGCTCGAATCCAAACATCCGATCTTACAAGCACACAGGGAGCTACTTCATCTATGTTGCGAAGAAGTGGCTGCGCTTTGCCGGCGCACTCAAGCTGCCGGCAACTCCATGGACACGGTTCGCAGACAAGATGGGCGACTATGCGCGGTGGATGACGGAAGAAGCGGGGCTGTCGATACCGACAGTTCGATCACGCGAACGGAAGGCATCTTTGTTCTTCAAGTGGCTTTCCGCACGGCGCCGATCACTTGCCTCCGCGCGACTCAGAGATGTAGATGACTTTCTGATCTTCAAGGGAGCTAACGGCTGGAGCCGCAAGTCTGCATACGGATACGCGGACGCGCTGCGGTCCTTCTTCCGTTACGCGGAAAAACGAGGTTGGTGCAAGTCTGGCATCGGAGAAGGCATCACCGCGCCCAGAATATATGCGCAAGAGGGATTACCTGAAGGGCCAGAATGGAAGGACGTTCAGCGGCTGCTGAAAGTTATAAAGGGGAACAACGCGGCCGCGCTACGTGCCAGAGCCGTCTTGTTCCTTCTGGCCGTATATGGGTTGCGCAGTGGCGAGATAACGCGTCTTCTGTTGAGTGATTTCGACTGGCGTTCGGAGACGTTCACGGTGAACCACTCCAAACGCGGAGGCGCTCAGAAGTATCCTCTGCAGCGGGAAGTAGGCGATGCCATCCTGGCATACCTCCAGAAGGCGAGGCCGCGGTTCTCCTCCCGGAATCTGTTCCTGACTCTGAAGCCACCATACCGAGCGATCGGCTCTAGCGCGCTCTGGAAAATCACGAGTAGAGGAATGCAGTCGGCAGGAATCCTATGCCGGCGGCGCGGCCCGCACAGTCTGCGACATGCCTGTGCAACTCACCTGCTGGAACAAGGCGCATCCATCAAGGAGATCGGAGATCTGCTCGGCCATCGCGACTACAGATCCACGAGTATTTACGCCAAAGTTCATCTCCAACAGTTGCGCCGCGTAGCGGACTTCGATCTGGGAGGCCTGCTATGAATCTCGCAGCGGCGGTCGATATCTATGTTCTGCATCGGCGGGCAATGGGCCAGAAGTTCGATGGCCCAACGGTTGCACTCCGCGCGTTCTCTCGTCGTTGCGGCAAGCGATCTCTTCAAGGGATCGCACCTTCGGAGGTGAAACAGTTCCTGGACATTCCGCAAACGGGACCCGCCGCTTGGCGGCGGAAGTATGGGGTTTTACGGGACTTTTTCGCGCACTGGCGATGCCGCGGAAAGGTGAATGCTGTTCCCATGCCACTCGCGTCTCCCAAGTACACGCAGACCTTCGTTCCGTATATCTACTGCCGTCGGGAGCTTCGTCTTCTGTTGGACGCAGTGCCTCGTTGTCAGCGACATGCGGCGTGCCGAACGTCCGAAGCTACGCTTCGCACCCTGCTATTGCTCCTCTACGGAACTGGTATCCGGGTGGGTGAAGCGCTGAGGCTACGTCTGGCTGACGTCGATCTCGACGGTGGTGTGATCACCATCCGCGGAACAAAGTTCTACAAGTCCAGGCTTGTTCCGCTGGGAACCGATGTGGTCCAGGTCCTCCGGAAGTATCTGGCCACGCCGGGAAGATGGAATCAGCCTTACAGGCCCTTTTTCCAATCGCGGCAGCATAAACGCCTCGGCCACTCTACGGTAGACGCCAACTTCCGCCGACTGTGCATCCTTGCGGGAGTTAGGCGCAGCGACGCGAGCTCTCGTCAGCCGCGGCTTCATGACTTGCGGCACACGTTCGCCGTCCACAGGCTGACGGAATGGTATAGGGCTGGTGCGAACGTGCAACTTCTTCTGCCGGCCCTCTCCACCTATCTTGGGCATGTCGATCTGCACTCGACTCAGTGTTACCTGACCATGACACCGGAGTTGCTGGCAGAGGCCAACCGCCGTTTCCAGAACTGGGTATACGGGGGGTGCCATGAAGAATAGCTCAGCCCTTGGCTCGTGGATCAGGCGCTTCCTTCTGGAATATCTCGTCGGGGAGCGGAATCTGGCCCACAATAGTCAACAGAGTTATCGTGATGCGGTTCGCCTGCTGGTGGTGTTCGTTGCCGCCAAGACACATAAGAAAGTGGACGAGTTGCTCATTCCGGACATCGATGCGGACCTGTTGCGCGCCTTCCTGCGGCACATCGAAGAAAAGCGGAAATGCAGCATCGCCAGTCGCAATCAGCGTCTGGCGGCCATCCATGCGCTCGCCGGCTTCATCGCAGAACGATGCCCCGAATATCTGGACTGGTGTGCTCAACTCCGCGCCGTCAAGTCCAAGCGTTCGGCCCCCATACCAGTCTGCTATCTCGAAAAGCCGGAAATCGATGCTTTGCTGGATGCGCCCAACCCAGCCACTACACTTGGCAATCGGGATCGCGCCCTTCTGCTCTTTATGTACAACTCGGGAGCACGAGCTGATGAAGCAGCCAAACTGTGCATCGATGATCTCAGCCTGCATAGCGGCGCAGACTGCGCTTTGTCTTCTGTGTGTCTTCACGGCAAAGGCGGCAAAGTTCGCATCTGTCCGCTCTGGCCCTCCACAACCGTGACACTAAGAAACCTCGTCGCCGGGCGGAGCCGAGAAGAACCAGTGTTCCTCAATCGCTGCTCGAAACAACTGACGCGCTTCGGCATCCATGGGATCGTAACGCGCTATGCGCAAGCAGCCATGAAGCGCGTGCCAGAGATGAGCAAGAAACGGATCGGCCCGCATACCATCCGTCACACAACCGCCACCCATCTTCTTCGTGCAGGTGTCGACATCAACACCATCCGCGCCTGGCTTGGCCATGTATCCATCAACACCACCAACATTTACGCTGAAACCGACCTGCAGATGAAAGCCAAGGCTCTTGGCCTGTGCGCAGTGGAGAGCAAACGATCAGCAAAACACTGGCGCGACAACCCGGGCCTCATGTCCTTCCTCGCCCACATCTAGCCCGCACTTATGTGACGTTCAGTTCTCAAAGGCCTTCTGTTTACGCCCATATCTGGACTGAACGCCACATAACCTGGAACCCAACATAATCGGCGCTTATGTGGTGCACCACATAACGCCGATTACCTGCCGCTCTATCGGCTGGAAGATATTTTCGCGCGGCAGGGATTTGAAATTGCGCGCTCGACGCAATCGGTCTGGTGCGGAGACGTGGCCGAACTGGTCGAGCCCTTGTATCGCCGCATGGCCGAACGCGTGCGGCAGTCGCACGTGGTGGCCACCGACGACACGGTGCTGCCCATGCTCAGCGCGGGCAAGACCCAGCCGGCGCGCATGTGGGTTTATGTGGGCGACGCCACGCATCCCTACAACGTCTTCGACTTCACCCTGCGCCGCACCCGCGACGGACCGCAAGAGTTTCTGCAAAACTTTACCGGGGTGCTGTTGGCCGACGCCTACGGCGGCTACAACGGCGTGGTGGCGGGCAACGGCCTGACGCGCGCCGGGTGTTGGTCGCACGCGCGCAGACGCTTCGTCGAGGCGGAGAAGACCGCGCCGGAAATCGCCCGCGAGGTGGTCGCCCTGTTGCGCGGGTTGTTTGCGGCGGAACAGCAGGCCAAGGAACTTTCCGTCACCGAACGTTTAGCCCGGCGCCAGGCGCAGTCCGTGCCCATCCTAACGGAACTGCGGCAGAAGTTGCTGGGCTGGAAAGAACACTTGCTGCCCAAGCATCCCATGGCCGAAGCCGTCAACTACACCTTGGGCCAGTGGTCCGAACTCAACGTCTTCTGCTCGGACGGGGCCGTTCCCATCGATAACAACGGGAGCGAACGGGAAATGAAACGTGTCGTACTCAATCGCAAGAATTCATTATTTGTCGGCAACCCGCGCGGCGGTCGTACCGCTGCTATCCTTGCCAGCCTGACTTCCACCTGCCGTCGGCACGACCTTGATCCACAGCTCTACCTGACGCAATTGCTCATGAACCTCCCCACCTGGCCCCAACGTGACCTCGATGCCTGGCTGCCCGACCAGTGGAAACTCCGCCACGCCGCCCCTCTCGCCCACGCTCTTAATCAGCAAAATTCCACCACCCCTGACAACTTGGCATCACCCGCACCCGAATAGAACCTGTGCTTCACGTACCGCTCACGATATATCTGGCCGGGCCGCAGGATCGTCGAGGGGAACGTCGGTTGGTTGGGCGAGTCAGGATAGTGCTGAGTTTCCAGACAGAAGGCATAGCGCCGCTGGTAAACACGCCCCTGCTTGCCGGTGATCGACCCATCCAGGAAATTGCCTGTATAGAACTGCACCCCCGGCTCCGTTGTGGAGACTTCCAGAACGCGGCCTATAGTGGGCTCGTAGACCTGCGCAGTCAAAGTCAAACCCTTAGCGGACCGGTTCAGCACGAAGTTGTGGTCGTAGCCGTGCGCGAGACCGAGCTGCCCATCTTCTTGCTCAATCCGGGCTCCAATCGCCGTGGGCTTAGTGAAATCAAACGGCGTGCCTTTCACCGTCACGATCTTACCCGTCGGGATCAACGTCCCGTCGATCGGGGTAAAGTGCCCCGCGTTGAGCATAACTTCGTGGCCGAGGACGTCCCCCTTCCCCGCGCCTGCTAGATTGAAGTAGGTGTGGTTTGTAAGATTGACCGGCGTGGGCTTGTCGGTCGTGGCGTGATAGTCCAGGGCAAGTTCGTTCTGGTCGCTGAGGGAGTAAGTAACCGTCACATTCAAATTGCCGGGGTAGCCCTCTTCACCGTCAGCGCTCGTATAACGGGAAACCAGTCCAACTTCTCCCGGCTTTTCGAAGGGTTCACTTTTCCAGACCACTTTGTCAAAACCCTTGATGCCGCCGTGCAAACTGTTCGGGCCATCGTTCGCGGGAAGCGTGTACGGCTTGCCGTCGAGAGTGAACTTGCCCTTGGCTATGCGGTTTCCATACCGTCCGATAATGGCACCGAAATATGAACCCTTGGTTAGGTAACCTTCCAGCTTGTCGTAGCCAAGAACCACATCGTCCACCTGACCCTTCTTGTCAGGAACCCGGAATGAGACGATGACTCCCCCGTACGTCATCGCCCGGACTTCCATACCGTGGTGATTCATCAAAGTGTACAGGTCTACTGGTTTTCCGTCGTGGGTCGTTCCGAAGACTTCTTTTTTGATCATGTGTGCATCCACCTCCCCGAATATCAATACTGAGAACTCAATATGTCACAGCGGAGCATGGAGATTAGCCGTTTGCCTCCATCGCCAGCCCTCCTGCCCGATCTTGACGATCCTGCTTCGCTTGACCACGCGCAAGGCGCACTCCGGCACCCACGTGATTTCGGCGAAACCTAATTGCCGGTAATCTCGCCTTCCCATAGCCCGGAACGGTACCATTTGCCGTTCCTTCACAGAATTCATCGAACTTCAGCGACCATCCCCCGAGACCTCGGAGACGTACTCCTGTGGGCTCAGCGCCCACGGTCATATCCCGGCCCCACGGTGGCGGATGCCATTACTCTGTGCCCGCTCTGGGGTGGTTGTAGACTCTTCCAGGCTTCATAGCGTGTCCCCAACTCAGGGTTTCGGCGTCGGGAAGATCGAAGTTCGCCGTGGCCATTAGTTCGGCCTGGATAAGGCTTCCCATTTGGAAATAGACCGCGTCCATATCCGAGTGCCATCCGGGATAGTGGGCGAATCCTCCGTCCAAGTTTCGGCAGGTCAACACCCACTCCGCGGCCCGGCTGATCGCCGTACGCGAGGCTGGTGAACCCCAGCTTAACTGTCGCAGGATAAACACCGCGTCAAAGCAAGCGTGAACGTCCCAGTCCGCTGGTTTGAGATGCCACCCCCCCTCCGGCCTTTGATCGCGCAGGACGCGCTTTACGACAGCCCCCGTGTGCGGGGTCGCCTCTCCCACCAGTCGGAAGAAGTGCACCATGTGGAACGTCGAGGCGACATGGTCGCCAAGATAACCATCGGCCGACTGGTTCTGCGCAATTTGCCGGGCGATGGCCGCCCGGTACTCCTCGGGGAATGGCTTGCCCAAGGCGGCGTAAAACAGTGGGTAGAAGCTGATGGTGTACCATGGGAGCTTTTTGAAGACATCCCTCTCAAAGAAGCGGTCCACCACGTGGACGGGATCGAATTTGGGTTTCTCCCCGAGCGCGCGCAGGCTCACAACTCCCTGGGTCGTGTTGTAAAGGACAGCGAGGTCTTCCTTCGGATTCAAGTTCCCTTGGAGATTTATAAACACGCCGTCCGGACGCTGGTGACGCTGGATGAAATCCGCTGACCTTTCCTTGTGGGGTAATTCCCACCTCAAGGTCTTGGCAAGTGTCGCCGCATAGGTGACCGCCGCCAAATCACTCTCCCCTGTGTCGGAGTTGCCCTGGTACTGCGGATCTGCTGAGGGCGAGTAACCTCCATCGTCACGGGCGCACTTCTCGATGAATCCCAACGTCTCGTCGCTAATCTTCCGGCCATCGAAGCTGGATGAAGGATGTGATCCGCGGCTGGCCACCTTCGCGAATGCCTCAAACTGCTTTCCGGTTGCTGCGGCAAGCGTCCATGAGAGGAGTTCACGTCGTGAAAAGGGGTTTTTCAGGTTCGTTTCCTCTGGAGCGAAATAGTGCTCCTTAGCTCCGGCATTCGTGTAGAAGACAGTCATGAAAACGGCAAGAACTGCTCCGCACCGCGAGGCCCATTGGCGAGAGCCACGGTGGCCCAGCTCACCATTCATGCCTCAGGGATGATTCTGGACGACCGGAAAGGCGGTAAATTCCTGGTCTTGCGGGATTTCGTAGTAAGGCATGTATTCAAACATTTTTGGTGACCAAGCCTCGTCTTCGCGAAGCCTCCAATACCCCTCATCGCTAGAAATCTGATAGTGCAGCGGCTTTCCCGGAACCGGCTTCAACCATGTCGACGGCTGGGCCGGATCATTTATGATGCGAATAGATTGCTCGAAGTTCAATTTGCCCGCCAGAGCCATCAGCAAAGGGCCATACTCGAGATAGTATCGAGAGTGTCCGGGAATCTGGTCGTAACCCTCATACCGGTTCATTCGGAATGCCATGGGCAGGGTGAACGAAATCTCGTCTCCCCCCTTCCATTCCCGCTCCATTTGGTAATAACTGCCCGGAATCCCTGCACCGATTGATTTCCCGTTCACCGAGATATCCACGGCACTGACCGCCCAGGACGGAACACGCAGGCTCAGCGTAAACGCCACGGGCTGCGGGGAGTCCAACCTCAACCTCACGTCGCCGGATTCAGGAAAGGCGGTAGTGGTCGTCAACTTCAAGCCAGTGTTCCCGTGCTCCCAAGAAATCTCGGAGGGAGCATAGAGGTCGACGTAGATCCCCCGGGAAGAAAATGAATACAGATACTCGGGCAGTGAACCATAAAGCCGGGTTCCCTGACCCTCGCAGCAGGTCCCTTGAGGTGGACAGAGGGGAGGCGCCTTCTTACCTTCCAGAACAGTCGAGTAACTGATCATGGTGGGACCAAGTTGGTTCCCGATTCCAGCATTGTAAATCGATTTCTCAATCTCATTCACAAAGATCTTCCTGCTCGGGAAAGAGCAGGTGCAGGCGTTGGTTAAGCTTGATCCAGAAAACCGCACAACACTCTTCGCCCGAGCGGCTCTGGAGACCCAGCAGATAGGACTTCGGCGGGTCACGCCGGGCCTCAACCAAGCCCCAGGAACCGCCTGGGATTTCCCAATTGTCGCGAAGCATGTGCCAGGCATTCAAGACGGCTTGCAGGTACTTGATATCGCCAGTGATGCGATAAAGGTCCAAGTAGGCTTCAAAAGCCGTTATTTCGTAGCAATGCGCTTCCGGGCGATCATAGATGGCCCGGTCGTTGTTGGCAAGCAACTGGTCAAGCCACCAATCCTCCTGGTAATGCTTCAGAATCACATTCAGGTCATCCAGCTTCCCGAGCGGAGAAAGGTACATGAGAGTGGAGGAAATCATGCCTTGATAGGGAATATAACGGTCAGGCACATAACCGCGATTCCTATCCGTCACTTTTGGGAGGTACTCACAATGATTGAACCAATCCAGGTAGCCACGGATCAGTGGCAGGGCCTGGGAATTGCCGGCGACGGAAGCATCGAGGAGTCCGTGAGTAACCCATGAGCGCACGTAGTTGGCATTTTCCCGAAAATCGGTCTTGTCTTCCGGGTAGCCCATAATGAAGCCATCCTGTTGCTTCAATTCGGCTATCCCGGTGACAACGGCGTTCATTCGTTCCCGGAGTTGCTTGTCTTCCTCCCAGCGTAATGCATTGCCGCTGCCCATAAGGAAGATGCCGGCCGCCGAGCCCGCCACCTGTGGCCCAGTGCTCTTTGGACCGGTCATGTCCCAACTGAAGGCTTTACCAGGAGGATTCGGCTTCCCGGCACGTTCACGATAGACATAGAGCAGGTCATCCACGGAGAAGTTGTTGAGCAGGTATTGAACATTGTTGTCGAAGGTCTGCTTCAATACTCCGCCGGTGAGTTTCACTCCCCGGGTGGGGGTCTTCAGTTGGTAAGGGATAGCAACGGGATTCGGCGGTTGCTCCGCAGTGGCGCCAAGCGACGCACTCGCCACCCACGCGACACTCAGTATTGCAATCCGCAATTTGTGGAAATAACCACTCCTTGTCATAGTACCTCCCTCGACCGTTCCGAGAGCTGTCCACCATCGCCTTGCCGTAGGAAGCCAACGCCAGTTTCCTGAAGGTGCGTATTGTTGATAGGTTATATGGCAACCCACAAAATTGGGAAATGCCGGGGCCTTGCATAAATTCGCAGTTATCCCCTCCGAGCTAGGTCCTTTCGCGTCTGCCAGCGCCGCGCAACCGCACTTCGCCCGGACGGGCGGAGTTCCAACCGATGCACACACTCTTTCAGCCGAACCGTGCCGGGGGAGAGTAACCCCGGCACGTGGCTGATCTAAAGCGACTGGGTCTGGACGGAAGCAGGAGGCAGAAACCTAAAAGGTGAGCTTTGCCCCCAATTGAATATTCCGGCTCGTTGCCGAACTTGAAATCACTCCCGCTCCGGGAGTCCCGATAGCATTATTCGGCTGGCCGAAGTTCGGGTGATTAAACACGTCAAAGGCATCCGCCCTGATCTGGAACCTTCCTCCTTCCCCTAGCATTTTAAGGCGGAAGTCCTTCGCCAAGGTAAAATCAAGATCCCTGTAATCCGGCCCGCGCAAGATGTCCCTGCCCGAGTTGCCGAATGTATAGGGATCGGGAGTAAGGAACGCTGACGTGTCGAACCAGTTGTTAATGGTTGGATTCGCCAATTTCCCGTTTCCGATTCGGTTAGGGTACCAAGCCCCGGCCAAAGAACCATCCAGATTGGCCGTGCCCACCTGAGGCGTAAAAGGAGGCCCGGAATGCAATATCCACAAGGAAGAGGCTTGCCATCCACCCACCACGGCGTTTAAGACGCCTCCCCGGTTCAGGAAGCGCCGTTGCGCACCAAACGGAAGCCGGTAGATAAGAGTTCCGTTCACCGTCTGGGGTAGATCGATGGTCGAGAGCCCATAGTTGGCGCGTGGGTCATAAGCGTTCTGCCAAGCATCAATATTCTGGGTACCACCCCAGCCGGATCCCATGCCTGTATCCATAGTCTTGGAAAGGGTGTAGTTGAGGATGAACATAAACCCCTGGGAGAACTGCTTTCGTAGGCTCAACTGGAAAGCATGATAGTTGGAGACTCCGTCGAACAGCGAAGCCGAAATCCCTTGATACTGCGGGTACGGCCGGTTCAATTGCGCGTTGCCTGGCCCTAGCAAACTCTCGGGCACTTGGTCGATATCCCGGCCAAAGCCCAGGTGGACTCCCCGGGTAAAGACATAGCCAGCGTCCACGACAATATCCCCCGGGATGTGGCGTTGAACATCGAGATGGGCCTCCTCAACGTAGCCCATGGGAGTATCATAGGGAACGTAACTAACCGGTTCTCCGTTTTTCGAGTCTCGAGTCAGCCCGGTTGGGAGGGGGTAAAACCCTGGGGACGGCAGTGATTGCGAGAGGTTGAAAATAGGCGTAATGAGATCGGTGGAAGTTTCGTACCCGGAATATCCCCAGCCACTCCCCAACCCAGCACCATAGCTATCGCTGTTTCGCATCATGGCGAAAGTCCCGTAGCCACCGCGGATAGACCAATTATGCGTAGGCGCCCACGCGAATCCGAGCCGGGGAGAAAAAACGTCCCAGATGGTCTTCTCCAACGCCCGCCGACCGTCCTGGCCCCCATACCACACCGCGCCAAGAGTGTTGGTGGCGGGGTTCGTAAGCGTGGGGTCAAAGGAGTAAACCCGGTTGAACTGCTCCGACCAGCCCGCCTGCATCTGGTATCGGACACCTATGTTCAGAGTGAGGGTTGGCTTGACTTTGTAATCGTCCTGCACAAAAAGTTGCGTATTCCAAGAACGCCCCCCTGTCCACGGCGGCTGGCTATCTGACCAAGTCTGCGGCAAGCCAAAAAGCATATCCGCATAACCTAAACCAGCGCTTGTCGGATCAGCAGGGTTGCGCGAGAAGATGCCGCTGAAATTGAAATCGCCGGCATCGATGCCCGGCCACCCCCCGCCGACCGTTTGCCACTTATTGTATTCTCCGCCAAACTTCAGCATGTGTTTCCCCTTGATCCAGGCGACCGTGTCGGTGGGCATGAAATTGTTACTGACGGCAACGGCGCCGGGGACTCCCCCGTCGAGGCCGGTGGGCACCGCACCTCCGACGGTGATGTTCGGGAAGTTGTTGGCCGCAGCATTGATCAGGCCGAGTTTTTGCGGGTATCCCTTCCCCAGAGTTGGGGTTGAACTAAACGCGGCAGTCCTGAGCCAACCCATCCGGAATTCGTTGACGAGTGCGGGGCTTAAAGTCCACACGTCCGAAATCTGGGCTGGCTGGTTATCGAAGGGCCAATACAACTGAACCCCCCCGTTGGCGCCAACCGGCACAGTAGTCATAGAATGAAATACCACCCTGCCGGGGTTATACGACCAGGAACCCGAAAGTCGATTGGAAGCGCTGATGTTGTAATCAACTCTGTTAGTGTAGTAGAGCCACGTTTGCGGACTCGGGGCCAGGTTTGCGTAAAAGTTGTTATAGATCCCCGGAAGAGTGGGGGTCGGGAAGTATTGCTGGATGTTCTTCGCCACGGCATTGATCTCATTGCTGGGAATAATATTCCCCTGAACAGGCTGCCGAACGTACTGCCCGTCGACGAGAGCTGTGGTGTTGGGGTCATAAACGGTTGGTAATCCCGGCGCGGAAAAATCACCATTGCGCATCGCCGCTGTAGGAACTGTGGCAAAGGTAGGCGACAAAGTCTCTTCGTCCGTGCGATCAACACTGAAAAAGAAAAAAAGCTTGTCGCGCTTTATAGGTCCACCCACCGTCCCTCCATAATCGTTCCATCGGAGTGGTGCTTTGGTGGGCGAAAAGAAGTTCCTTGCCTCAAACTTGTCATTTTGAACAAACTCGTAGAGGGAGCCGTGCCACTTGTTGGTTCCGCTCTTCGTGATCACGCTATATTGCGTAAGGCCATTTCCATATTCGGCGCTGAAGTTGCCCACAATCATGTTGACTTCAGCGATCGTCTCAATGGGCTGTACAAGTCCTCCAGGGTTATTGCTCTGAGGGTACATTGCGGCTGCCCCGTCGACCTGCCAGTTGGCCTGGTAAGCGCCCGTCCCATTCACGCCGATACTCTCGCCCGAGGCGTTCGGTCCAGCGGTTGTGCCGCTCGTTCCTCCACCGTTAACCCCCGGCAATAATCCGGTAAGTCCCATCCAGTCTCTGCCGACGTCGGGAAACTCGGCAACGGCTACTGATGTGAGCGTCACGCTTTTCTCGGATGATTCTGTTTGAACCAGAGGCGCAGCCGCAGCCACGCTTATGTTCTGTGATACCGACCCAATCTGCAACTCCGCGTCGATCGTTATTGTTTGCAGGTATAGCACGATGCCGGATCGGGTGAATTCCTTGAATCCTTGTTTTGCAAAGGTCAGCGTGTACTGTCCCAATGCAACATCTGGGGCGTCGTAAATACCCGCCTCGTTAGTGGTCGCGTACTGAACCACTCCCGTGGAAATCTCCTTTATGGCCACCTTAACTCCGGGAACGGCAGCTCCTGATTGGTCGGTGACCGTGCCCCGGATTTCGCCCGCGTTTCTGCTTTGTGCAAACGCCTGGCGCGAAGTCAAAAAACATCCTACGGCCAAAAGCCCGATGAGAATCGCCATAACGGCCTTGGGGACCATGCTCGATGAATCTCTTCTGCTCGTCGCGTACATAAAGCACTCCTCCTTAGTATCCGGGTAGGCCGAAAGCTGGGCGCTTAGGCGAGTGGCCTAGCGTTCAACGCATTCGAAACCCCTCCCGGAAAGTGTTCAGACCCAGACCCGATTCCAAATGTGGTGAGACACATTTCGTCTGACCACCAAGGCAAGACTTCGAACGCCGGCAATGTAGAACTCTCGGCAAGCCAGCACGCTCGTGTTCTCCGGAATACCTTATAAATCCCTCCGCGTCGCGCCGTTCAATCGTTCCCAACGCACGACCTCTTTCTATAGTCAAACCCAATCACCCCATCAAAGAGAAACACTCAATAGGTCCCGCAGAATCTGGAGGGTGATCTTGTCCTATGAGAGCGCGCGCAAAAGTTAATCTAGTATAGATTATCTGTCAAGAGAAAAATAAAAGGTTTAGGATCGGGTACACCCTGACGCGACCGGGGATGCTGGCCGATTTCAATCCTCTGCTCTAAGCAGCACAAAAAGGGGTCATGCAACGACGATGGCTTAGACCAAGCCAGTAAAGACTTGAAATTGCCGGCCTCCTCTATTATAGTTTAGCTATAATTGGTTTCGAACAGTTCGAATCGGCGCTCTAACGCTGAGGGGGAGGTGGCGAGAGATGGCACTACAGGACGTGGGAATCATAGGGGAGTTGGGACCGCTTACCGTCCGTTCAGCCTCTGCCGCTGCTGCACAGATGCTTCGAAATGCAATCATGAGCGGGACGCTTAAACCTGGAGACCGGTTGGTTGAGCAGAAGTTGGCTGCGAAGATGGGCATTGGTCAGCCCACTATACGAGAGGCACTGAAGCAGCTTGAGTTCGAGGGGTTTGTTCGGAAGGAGCCACAAAGAGGAACGTACGTTACCAAGCTGGACAAAGACGATTACCGCAAAATTCTGGAACTTCGCGTGGTCCTAGAGGGGTTCGCAATCGGGTTGGCCGCTCAGAACATGAATCCTACGGCAGAAGCGGAAATCGTAACTTTGGTAGAGGAAATGGGAAAGGCAACTGCGAAGTCGGATTTGGCCGAGTTCCACAAAGTGGACGTCGCGTTCCATCGCAAAATTTGGGAATTAACGGGCAATGAGTTTCTAACAAAGGCGCTGGAAAGCGTCGTCTTTCCAGTGTTTGCATTTGCCTTGTTAGATCTTGGACCTGAACTCATGAGGTACCGCCAAGAATCAGTCCAAGAACATGAAGGAATCCTGGCGGGGCTTCTCACACGTGATCCGGTGAAAGCTCGTCAAGCGTTTGGAGCACATACTTTGAAGTACTGGAATGAAGTCTATCATCTCAACGTTGAGCTGGATGAACCAGGGCTCGTTTCCTCAATTCAGGAGGTCGCAACTAACTAAATTAGAGCAAAGGATGCGAAGGGTACTTGCCGATCACATAAGCGGCTCCGTCCCGAGTTAGCGGGGCGCCGCGGGCGTTGCGGAATATGGGCTCATCGGTAGAGACAGCGGAGGCCATCGGACGCAGGGCCACTGCTGTTTCCGGCCAGAGAGGGCAAACGCGCTCCTTGCCGCCTTTGCCATGGAGCCGCACGTGCTGCGGCCGGTCCAGGCGGAGTTCGCGAGGGCGAACAGCCAGGGCTTCACTGACTCGCGCTCCGGTATTGTAGAGAAAGAGCAACAGGGCTCGGTCCCGCGTCCCCTGCGGTGCTTGGAGGTCGATGGCGGTGATGATGGCGCGAGCCGCTTCCGGTTCGAGATATCGGGCAGCACGAATAGGCTTCCTTTTATTCGAGATGGCAAGGATGCGTCCATACTGGTCCGCGCGCGTGACGTCGTGCCGTAGCAGATGCTGCACAAAGCTGCGAATCGCCGCCAGGCGGCAGTTGCGGGTCGCGGAAGAATTACCTCTCTTCGACTCGACATGATCCAAGAAGGCAAGAACGGCCTCCGCCCGAACATCATCTAATTTCAATTGCTCCATTGGCCGCTTCCCGCTGCTGGTCAAGAACAGGAAGAACAACCGGAGGGTGTCGCGGTAGGCACGGATGGTATGGTCGCTGGCCCCGCGCACGTTGCGAAGGTAGTCCTGGAAGAAGCTCTGCACCAAAGCCAGAAGGTGGTCCTGCCCTTTCCGGATCATTATTCCTCCACAGTCCTGTCGTTCCGTGTAATCAGGTATCGGCGACGGAATCGATGGGCGGCAAGACCGAGAAGCTCGGGTGTGGCCGTCAAGTAGGTCTCCGTCCCCAGGATGTCGACATGGCCCATGTAAGCAGATAGCCAGGGAAGTCGCGTCTGAAGGTCGACACCTTGCCGAGACCATCGAGTAAGCCGATGGATGGCAAAAGCGTGGCGTAGGTCATACGGCCGGGGTCCGACGCGGCCCTGATCAGGCTTTAGGCCTGCCTTCTGGAATAACCCTCGGAGGGTTCCCCATGCTGTTTTGACCGGCAACTTCGTCTTATGAACTCCTACGAAAAAGCGCTCGTCCGGCTGGGCCGGAGTGAACATGCGCCGAGCCGCGAGATATTTGTCCAACTCTCTTGCCAGAGAACGGTCAAACGGCACCCACCGAGCCCGCCCTTTGAAGGTTTCGACGAAAAGAGTTCCCTGGTGCGTGTCCACATCCCGAACGCGGAGACGAAGCGCCTCTCCGAACCGCAGCCCTGTGCAGTACAGGAGCAGCAGTAACGCCCGATACAGAACCCCCCGGAAGGGCGGTCTGTCGAGTTGGCCGGCCAGTTTGAGCAGCCGTCCGATGTCCTGTGTCGAAAGGATGTGAGGAACGAAGCTGGATTCAGTTGGCAGGGTGGGCCATAGCGGTTCACGAAAGAGCAACTTGCCCGGACGCCGCCGCAGATAGAGGCAGAACTGGCGGAGCACGGCGGCGTCCATGGAGACGCTCACGGCCTTCCGCTGTGGCTTGCTCGCTAACCAAGCCAAAATACCCTGATCGAGCGCTCCCGTTCCGTAACGTCCGGCATTCCGGCGGAGAAACCGATCGAATTCCCTCAGCGTATATTCGGCGCGCGCATAACGATATCCCAAGCTCCGCTTGAACTGAAGGAACGCCCCGAGGTCAGCAGCCAAGTGACTTTTGAAGAGCGCGGTCATCGGGGCACCGGCAGGGCGACGGTGCGAAGCCGCCGCAGGGCCACTCGTACGTATACCGAGGTTGAGGAGGCCCGATGGTGGCCCAGGATGTCACTCACCACTTTAAGGTTGGCTCCGGCGTCGATCTGCCGACTCGCGTGACTGTGGCGGAATGCATGGGCTCCGATCACCTTTGCGGTGATCCCGACTTGCTGAGCATAGTAGCGAATGCGATGTCGGACGGCGCCGCTCGTGAGCGGTTCATAGGGCATCACAGTTCGCAAGAAAATTCGCCGCTCGTCATCGGCGCGCGGACGTTCCCCGTGGAGGTAGGTGGCAAGTGATCGGGCAACGGGAGGCAGCAGGGGCAGATCGATCCCCACTCCGGTCTTCGGTCGACGCACGCGTAGAACCTTCGCTCGCCAATCCACATTCTCCAGACGTAGCCCTAAAACCTCGGCGGCTCCCAACCCGTAGGTGGCCATCAACAGCAGCATGGCGAAGTCCCGTCTCCCGGGTGGTTGACTCTGCGGGATTGACTGGAGAATGCGCCGCACGTCCGTCCAGGGTAAAGCACGAGGCGGTCGCTCGGCGGGACGGATGCGAGGAGTCATGACCTCCCTGGCTAAATCGCGAGGCAGCTTGCCCATCGTCCGCAAGTACCGGGGGAACGACCGAAGAGAACTGCCTCTGTCGGCCAAACTACGTCGCGACACGCGCTCCGAGAGTTGAAGGATGAACCGGTCGACATCGGCCACGGTAGCTCTGCTGGCAGTCTTGCCCCGCGAACGCAACAGGCGGAGGAAGCCCTTCGCCATTTCGAGATCGCGCTGGAGCGTTCCCTCAGCCACATTGCAATGTATGAGGCGATGACGACGATAGGCAGCGACCGGCGGGGAGAGCTTAGCTGGCGACCTCTTCTCACGCCAAGGTGGGACGGAAAGTTTCAGCGAACGCAGGGCGCAGGCCCACGCATGGAGGGCGTTGCGCGCCCCAAATTGACTTTGGACGGCTACGGGTCCCTTCTTCCTGGGACCTCTGTAAGCTCGTGCGAAGCGGAGCGCCCCATCGAGGGTTAGTTCGGCGGTCTCGTTGCGGCCGCGCTGACGGCAGTACTTGCGAAATCGATGAACCCAGTGCAGGTAGATTACAAGCGTGCCAGGAGATAGATGATTCCTGCGCCACAACCGGACCACCTCTCGTTCGCGATCATCGCCGCACAACGGATTAGGAGGCACGTGAGGTTAGACGCGAGCACCATGGAATGGTTTAGGGAATTATCTGGAGAGTTCTCTTTCTCGAACCGCGATTCTCGCGGGGCCGACGCACGTTCTCTGGATAAATCACATGTCGGGATAATGCGCCATATCTGGAGCTCCAGATATGGCGCACGTGCGCAGGAAATTCTACGATCTGCAGGTTGCTCATAAGTCACCGATTGCCCAGGAAGCTCTGGAGCGGATCGCGGCTCTGTACGCGATTGAAAAGGAGATCCGCGGCCGCCCACCAAACGAGCGGCGCGACATCCGGCAAACGCGCGCCCGGCCCCTGCTGGAATCGCTCCACCAGTGGCTGGAAGGCTGCTTGCCCAAGCTGTCGCAGAAATCGGATACGACGGCGGCCGTGAAGTATGCGCTGGGACGCTGGGAGGCGCTGACGCGCTACGCGGAGGATGGTGGCCTGGAAATCGACAACAACGCCGCTTATGCCGCTCGCGGCATAAGCGGCGGAATGCCGACTTCCGGATTATGCCGCGCGCTTTCACCTCCAATATATAGCGAGCGGGAGTTGGCCGCGTTGATTGTTGCGGAAGCGGCATAATCGGTGTGGTCTCATCATTCCGGCAATGTGCCGGAAAAGGAGAGACCACATGATGACAATCGTTCCGGAAGTTCTTCCCCTCGGCCCGTTTCAGCACCCCGTTGATTCCTTTGTCGACCACCTGCGCGCCAAGAGGTACGCACCTCACTCAGTGGCTCTAAAGAAATCGATTATTTTGGCCTTCGCTCGCTGGAGCCAAAGCCAAGGGATTGGCATCGACGACCTCAGCGAGGACTATTTAGCGGCGTTCGTGAAGCGCAGACCCCTCAGACCTGCTTCAGCAGTGGAGATGAGGGCTTTGCGTCAATTCCTAAGGCATCTGCGCATCGAGCGGGGGTTGCCGGTTTCAGCGCGAGGCAAATCAGCTTCACCGGTTGACGACCTGACCGAGCACTACATTCATTATCTTCGCACTGAATGCGGGCTGGCCAAGAATTCGATACTGGTCTACGCTCCGTGCGTCCACGACTTTCTTACCTATCGATTGGCTAAAGCGGGCAATCTCGCCCTCCAGACGTTGGATGCTGAGACGATCCAGGCGTTTCTCATGGAGCGGATCGCCCATCGCTCATCGGAACCGGCGCGGCTTGTGTCCGTTGCCATTCGCTCCCTTCTCCGCTTCCTTTTCCTCCGCGGCCAGGCACCTCGAGATCTGTCACCCGCTGTGCCCAGAGTCCGAACGTACCGGCAGTCGGGCGTGCCTGCAGTTCTATCCCCTGCGGAAGTGGAAAACGTGCTGTCGGCCACAGACCTCACCACCAAGCGCGGGCGGCGCGACCATGCAATCCTGTTGTTGCTCGCGCGCCTTGGTCTGCGGGCGGGTGAAATCGTGTTCGCTTGAGCTCAGTGATGTTCACTGGCGTACGGGCGAGATTCTCGTGCGCGGCAAGGGCCGCCGGCTGGATCATGTGCCGCTCCTCGCGGATGTCGGCGAAGGCCTTGCGCTCTACCTCCGAGAGGATCGCGGGACAAGTATCTCCGGGCGGTTCTTTCTCCGTCTGATGCCGCCACGCATCGGATTGACGGGACCTTGCTCGATCGACCACATTGTGCGGCTTGCCCTCGCTCGCGCTGGCGTTCGGCCACGCCATCGTTGTGTAGCACACCTTTTTCGACACAGCCTCGCCACCCGAATGATCCGCCACGGTGCATCGATGGCGGAAATCGCCGAGGTCCTGCGGCATCGTTCCCAGGGCACCACCGCCATTTACGCCAAGGTTTCATTCGACGCTCTTCGCACGGTGGCTCGGCCGTGGCCAGTCAGCGGAGGTGCCCAATGACCCTTCGCGAAGCCCTCTTGCAGTATGTGACCATCCGACGGGCACTCGGCAGCAAACTCGTGGAACCGGAGAGAACGCTCGGACAGTTCGTATCTTTCCTCGAACGTGAGCATTTATCGCGCATCACTACAGCACTGGCTCTCCGCTGGGCAATGATGCCGCAAGGCGTACAGCGCGCGACGTGGGCCCGCAGGCTATCCATGGTCAGAAAATTCGCGACCTGGCTCAATGCCTTTGATCCCCAAACCGAGGTGCCCCCGCGGAGACTGATCCCGAGTCATCGACGACGCAACCGACCGCACATCTTCACGGATGCGGAGATAGGTTGTCTCATGGCCGCAGCAGGCCGACTGAGATCGTCCACGGGATTGCGTCCGCTGACGTATACGACTCTCATCGGACTGCTTGCCTCCACGGGCCTCCGCCCCGGGGAAGCACTGGCACTCGACAAGTCCGATGTCGATCTTGAGAACGGGATCCTATCGATTCGGCAGACAAAGTTTGGAAAATCGCGCTTTGTTCCATTCGATTCCTCTACCCGCGCTGCCCTGCAGCAGTATGCCGAGCAGCGGGACGCCCTGTGTCTCCGACCCCGGAGTTCTGCGTTCCTCATTGCGGAGCGTGGCATGCGACTCCAGGGATCGGCAACCCGACGAACGTTCGCGGCGATATCGTCTGCCATCGGTCTTCGACCTCCGAGGGTCGGAAGACATCTGGGGCGTGGACCACGCCTCCAAGACTTTCGTCATAGCTTTACCACACAACGGCTCGTTGAGTGGTACCGGGCCGGACTCGATGTCGAACGAGAGTTGCCGAAACTATCCACCTATCTCGGTCATGTCGAAATCGGGCTTACCTACTGGTATATCGAGGCCGTTCCCGAATTGCTGGCGCTCGCAACCAAACGTCTTGGCACCGTACATGTACCCGGAGGTGAGCAATGAACACCTCCAGCTTTCCTGCTCTCCTCCAACGGTTCTTCACGGATTGGTTGATAACCCAACAAGGCGCCAGTCCTCACACCGTGGCGGCTTACCGTGACACCTTCCGTCTCTTGCTGCAGTTCGCCAAGGACCGTCTCGGTCGAATTCCGTCCGCGTTGCATCTCGAGGAACTCAGCGCGGAGTTCCTGGAAAAGTTCCTCGAACACTTGGAACAAGAGCGAGGCAACCGGCCGCGCACGCGCAACCATCGTCTGTCGGCGCTTCACGCCTTCTTCCGCTACGTTTCGCTCGCTGAGCCGGCGTTCAGCCTGCAGTGCCAGCGCATTCTTGCGATTCCGGCGAAGCGCTTCGAGAGAGGACCGGTGGAGTTCCTCACCGAGGAAGAAGCAACCGCATTGGTGTCGGCGCCGGATGCCCAGACATGGATTGGCCGCCGGGATCGTGCGCTCCTCCTGGTGGCGGTTCAAACCGGCATGCGGAACAGCGAACTCACCTCGTTACGTTGTCAGGATGTAGAACTCCGAGTGGGTGCTCACATTCGCTGTTTCGGGAAAGGGAGGAAGATGCGGTGTACGCCCTTGAAGCCGGAAGTAGTCAGTGTCCTCAAGGCTTGGCTGTCGGAACGCGGCGGAGGTCCAGCGGACCCGGTCTTCCCCAGTTTACGCGGTGGACAACTTAGCGCCGATGCCTTCCAGCGCCTCGTCACACGACACGTGGCTCGCGCTGGCGATACATGTCCTTCTTTGAAAACGAAGACTGTTACGCCGCATACTCTTCGACACGCCGCTGCCATGGCGCTGCTTCGAGGCGGCATTGACCTGACCGTGATTGCTCTTTGGCTCGGCCATGAGTCCACGGAGACAACCGAGATTTACTTGCATGCGGACATGCGGCTCAAAGAGCGTGCACTTGCCCATTCCAATCCGTCCGGCGTTGTCCCCGGTCGGTATCGGCCTCCGGATCGCCTCCTCGCCTTTCTGGAGGGTCTCTGATTATGCCGATTGCATCCTGTCGGGACATCCGTGCTCCGTGACCCGCGATTCAAATGTCGGCATAATCCGGAAGTCGGCATTCCGCCGCCGAACGGGCTCTACGTGCCGTCGCCTTGGGACGCAAGAATTACCTTTTTGCCGGTTCGGATAAGGGCGGCGAACGCGCCGCCGTGCTCTATAGCCTGATCGGCACCGCCAAACTCAACGGCCTCGATCCGGAGAGCTACCTCCGCGACGTGCTCTCCCGCCTCCCCGACCATCCCATCAACCGCATCGAAGAACTGCTACCCTGGAATGTCCTTCCCTTAGCCACTGCCCCAAGCTCCGACCAGTAATAGCCATCCCCCATTTTCTCCAAGTTTCCACCAAGCCGCTAGTGGACACATCCCCCCATGCCTGTCAACACGGCCTACTTCGGACGCTTACCTTGATCTCGACGCCGGTCCCTATCCTACCGATGAAAACAATCGATCCTTTGTATGGCTTTAGAATACCCACGAACCTCCTATGGTCTTCTGGTGTGATGGTACGGGAGGCAATCCGTTTCTCAATTTCAATGCGAGCTTGTGCCTCCTCTTCGGTTGCTCTTCGAGACTCTTCTGTCTCAATGGTAGCCTTGGCTATTTGGCCTTTGGCTTCCTCGATTGCCTTCTTTGAGTTTTCGACTTGTTGCCTGAGCCGGTTTATCTCGGCACTGTCTACACCCTTGGTCGCTTCGACCCGCGCCGCTAGAAGAGTTTCCTTCCTAGTCGTATACACATGAGCCAAAATCTCACTAATACCTAGCATAAATAGACATGCCCATCCTGCATACGTGAAAGCCTTTGCATACACCGCTGCATTTTCAACTGAATTCCACCCGGGAAAAGTGAGCATCGCGATGGACCTCCACATTGCTATCGCATGAGCGGGGTAGCGCAGAGGTACGCGTTCTTTG
>CAWEFC010000012.1:0-244900 GCA_963808085.1 uncultured Acidobacteriota bacterium | reverse complement strand
CACTCCGCCGATATATGAGGGGCGCGGGCGGGAAGTCCAGTGTACCCACTCCACCGATATATGAGGGGGTGTACCACTTGGCACCAACTCGGCACTATCTGTGCAATAGGTGGGATGTACGGCTGCCTTCGGGCGGCTATTTTTTTGAAACCAAAATCCGCGTTCGGCGCGGAACTCTAAGGAGATTGTTATGCTTTATCCCAACCTGAGAAATTACATCCAACACCGGCACATCT
Source organism: uncultured Acidobacteriota bacterium (assembly GCA_963808085.1). GTDB lineage: Bacteria > Acidobacteriota > Terriglobia > UBA7540 > UBA7540 > Bog-366. The sequence goes on along the minus strand of CAWEFC010000012.1, from coordinate 244,664 downwards.
GCCAGCGTGATCTTGCGCCACTGCTCAAGCGCAGTGACGGCTATTTTAACGACCGGATGAACGGCAGATATAATTTTCTGTTTCACGAGAAAAACCGCATTGCGGAATTTCTCGGGGTTACTGACGTGGCGTGGTTGTTTGCGCCCTACCAGCCTCCTCCGGTTTTGAAACGCGAGACGGCCATGCTTGAGCATCCCGCGATGGAAACCCGCTAGGCCAAGTTCCCCCTGACATCAAGTTTTCGTTTTGCGCTCGCTGGCGCGGGTGCGTGCGTTGACGTGTTTTCCGAAGGCGGTCGGCTACCGTGAGAAGTGGAGACTAACTATGAGGAGTGTTGAAAAGGCGTGCCCGGTTCCTGCCCGCGTGCTTTGGCTGGTGCGCGGCTGGGAATCGCAAGGATGCTTTAGAAACCCAGTCGGTTTGTTAAATGAAGTGCTCTGTGAGCATGGCCGGGAGGGGTACGATTTTTTGTTGCGCGAGATTTTCTTCGTCTTGAGGAAGCGCTTGAAGGTTGAGCGCGGCTCCCACGTTCACATTGTTGTGAGGCCCGGATATTGGTTCCTGCCGTACCCGGCGATTCGAGAGGGGGAAGACACGATTCAAATGGAGGGGAATGGTCAGATTCACCCTCTAGCAAGGGAGGCTGCCAGTGAAGGCAACTAAGGAAATCCGGTTTTTTCATGTGTCGGTGCTGCGAGCGAGCGGCGATGGCAAGCGAATCACGGGCTACGCTGCCGTGTTTAATTCCCTCTCGGAAGATTTGGGCGGATTCCGGGAGATGGTCATGCCCGGCGCTTTTGATCGGTGCTTACGTGGCGCTCCCGATGTGCGCTGCCTGTTCAACCATGACCCCAACCTTGTGCTTGGCCGTACCCGGTCGGGGACGCTCCGGCTGAGTGCGGACAGCAGCGGGCTGAAGTTTGACTGTGATATTCCCGATACCCAGGCGGGCCGCGATGTGCGCGAGTCCATCCGGCGCGGGGACGTCGACCAATGCAGTTTTGGTTTTATCGTGAACGGCCAAAACTGGCGCGAAGAGGATGACGGGAGCGGCCTCCCGCAAAGCATTCGCGAACTGACGGACGTTGACTTATTCGACGTTTCCCCGGTGACCTACCCGGCGTATCCGCAGACTTCGGTTTCGGCGCGTCTGCTTTGGCCGGAGGGTGAACCTACGGAGGTTCGCTCCCACAAGAAAGCGGGCGGCCCAAAGGCCCCGAAGCCCGTTCCGATATCGACGCGGACGGCTCCGGCCTCAACTCCGGCGCACATTCCGTCTGACCGGGAGTGCCAAGAGACGCTGGACAAGGTTAACCGTAAGCTTGGCGTGCCTATTCTTCGGAATGGCGCGGTTTCAAAATTCAATAATTCGGAGGCAGGTAATATGCGACACAATCGCACACTGGACGCAATGGAGCGGACTGAAATTCAGCGCTTCTTGCAAACGGGAAGGTTTGAAAGACGGGATTTGACCACAACCCCAGGTGGGGAAGGCGCGTTCTTTATCCCCGAGGCTTTTAACGCGATGATCTTCGACGGGATGCGGGCGTATGATGCGCTCTTCGACCCGGCATTTTCGACGCCCATTGAGACCGACACGGGCGGCCCGTATGATTTGTTCGCCCTGGATGACACGCAGGCAGCCGCAACCATCATGGGCGAGCCTGTCACCCCTACGGAAGTGGACCCGAATGCACTTTACAAGGTTCAGCTTCCCCAGGCCCCGACCTTTGACACGGGCATGGTCACCGTATCTCTACATCTACTGAACGATTCCGGGCCGAACATTCCCGAAATGCTGGCGCAGGCGTTCGCCGTGCGGCTGGCGTGGGGGATTGGTCCGACTCTGGTAACGGCGCTGCTCGGTTCGGCCTCTTTGGGCGCAACGGCTACCGGAGATCAGAACTCCGGCTCTCCCTCTGGCGTAACCCAGGTGGGTTATCAGGACCTTATTGCGCTTCGCAAGTCGGTTGACCCGGCTTACCGGGCGTCGGGAAAGTGCGCTTGGCTGATGAACGATGACAGCCTCTTGGCGCTCGATTCTTTGACGGACAAACAGGGCCGGCCCATTCTGCACCCCACCTACGTGGATGGACAGCGCGTGTTGCTGGGTTATCCCGTGGGAATTTGTCCCAGCTTGCCGGATATCGGCGCGGGCGCAACGCCAATTCTCTTCGGAGCGGTGGGTTATTTCGCCGTGCGGTCGGTGAAAGGCGAAGGGCGGCTCGTTCGGCTCACGGAGGCCGTGGGGACCGCTGAAAAGTTGATGGTTGGCTTTAAGAGCTTCGCCCGCGTCAACGGCGCTTTATTGGCGGCACTGGCGGGAAGCCCGCTTGGCGTTAGTAGCCCCGTGAAGTATTTGGCAAACGCTTTCTAATCGGCCTCTGCCGATTGGGGGAAGTTTTATCCTGCCTGAGTCTGGGTGGGATGCCCTAGGGGGCGTGTCCCAGGGAATACAAAGCACGCCCCCAGGGTTTTTTAGTCTTGCATTTTGGGGAGAGGAAAAATTTATGAAATGGTTCAAGCATTTTACGGACACGTGGGGCGACGAAAAAATTGCCAAGTTGATGGCCCTCGGGGGACACGCGGCGTATGGGATTTGGTGGCGGCTACTTGAAGTCATTGCCCGGAATATGGAGAAGGGGGCCGCTCAGTGCTCTGTCACCTATCCCGTCAGTAGGTGGTCACAAGAGCTATCAGTTAGGGGTTCACACTTGCGTCAGTGGCTATCGAAACTGACGGCAGTAGGATTGCTGAATATCGAGTGGAACGGTAGTGACATTACAATTTCAAGCCCCAACCTGTTGAAATACCGGGATGAATGGCAGTCAAGACTCCCGAGCAAGAGTCAGAGTCAGAGTCAGATACAGAGGCAGAGTCAGAATATAGAAGTAGAAGCAGAGGCAGACGGTTTAGTTCCTTCGAGTGTGAATGTAAAAAGTCGGTCTAGTCGGTCCTCTGGTTTTGTGCCTGAATTGACCGACCGACCGACCGACCCTTGCGCACACACCGAACAGAAAAAAGAGCACGCCAAGGAAAGGCGGGAAGTGTCTGTTGGCGATTATGCGTACGTTGGCCAGAGGGTGAGAATCGCCAAGGAGGAGCACGAAGCGTACCGCGTGAGATTTCCGCGAATTCGCCTTGAGGAAGAATACCCGAAGATCGACGCGCGGATTATCGAGAAAGGCGAGCAAAGGAATCGCTGGGCAGGTTCCGTTTTTGTCGAGCGCTGGCTGGGTAAGCTGGCTGCGGATGACCAACCGTCAACGCCAGTGGCTCAGGACGTGGCACTGAAGTATGGCGACGGGATGCGCTGGGAGCGGATGTCACGCGAGCAGGTTGTCAAGTACTACGCCTTGCCCGCGTCGGAGCGTGGCACGCCGCTGGGCAATCCCAACGCGGCAGCCAAGGCGGAAGAAAGCGAAGTCGAGATGTGGACGCGGAAGCGGGCGGAGTACGCGCATGATGGGAGTATGTGGGCCGTCAAGCTCTGCGATGCCGAACTGGCGAAGTTGCGGGCAGTGGCCACGGCGAAGCCCAAGACTCAGGCCAAGAGCAAGGCGAGCAAGAAGCCAAAGGTTGAAGCGTCGAAGCAGCCGAATGTCGGAGCCTCTCAGCGGCGCAAGGGGGTAAGGGGGGTCAAATAGTTTTTAGGCGGCCTCCTGCGGACCGTAGCCCTAGTGCAGCACACACGAAGTCGTAATTACAAACAGGGCTTAGGAACATGGATTTAATTGTTGTAACTTGCTTAGAATCATAGCGATATAGATAGTAAAACACGTGTTTCAAACACGTGTTTGAAACGTGTGTTTTACTTCTGAATGCGCCCCAATTGGTCGCAAAGGAGCATGGAATGGCAAAGATCACGAATGTCCGAGAGTTACAGAGTCAGATGCCGGGCGTAGCCTCCAAGCGAGAGGCCAAAAAATTGCAGCAAGTTTTGTTCCGGCATGGCGTGCAAGACACCGAGGAGATTCAAGCGATGGATAATGCCGCGCTTGGCGACTTGCTGGCCGAAGCGGAGGAGGAATAACCATGCGAGGCAGACCACCGAAACCGTTGGCAGTGAAAATGGCGGAAGGCTCGCCCATTCGCAAAGATCGGCTCAACACAGATGCCCCCGAGCCCCCACGCGGCCCGATGGAAGCTCCGGCTGACCTGTCGCCATGCGAAGCCATCGTATGGGCTCACCTTATGGCGAATCAGGCTGCCGGAGTTCTTCGCCCTGTCGATACCGGGGCCATGCGGCACTACTGTTGGTTTTACGTGCAGTTCGTCGAAGCCCAGGCCGAGCTACGGGCATGGGAAGCGGCTCCAAAGAAAAAAGGTGAGACACGCTTTCTCCGGCGTGCCCGTAACGGCGCACTTGTAGTGCATCAACTTTTCCGGCTCGTGAATGATTTGCGCGACCAGATCGGGAAGCTTGAGGGCGTGCTTGGCTTGAATCCCGTATCTCGGGAGCGCATTCACGCGGGTGTGCAAGGCGAGCTTTTCAACGGGCGTCCCCAGGATGACCCGTGGGCAAGCTATGAGGCTCCCGGTAATAAAACGGAATTGAACTGAGGGAAGAATCCGCGAAAAAAAACGCGCGTTCCCCTTAACTGTCTTTGCTGACTCCCCCTCAGCGAAGGGCGGCCCTTTATCCCCTTCCAGGCCGCTTGGCGCAGACCCTCACTGCCTCCGAGGGTCTGCGCTCTATCTACTGACGGCGGAGAGGCGCGAACTACCCCTCTTGAAAACGCGAAAAAAATTTACGGCTCCCCCTACCGTGGGGCGAATGGAGAATCATGGCGAGAAACAGACAGTGTGAAAAGTGTGGATTCCAGATCGCGATTGGACACGGAAAATGGGTTGGAGACCAAAATCACCCCGAGACTCAGCGGATTTATCATAAAAACCCCTCGGATTGCCTCCACGCTGAGCAACTGAGCGCATTGCGGGAGAAGGTTGGTGTTAAGGGTAGGTCTGAGCCTCTGCGCCCGATGACAGCCATTTCTGGCGATTTTCAGCTTATCTCGCCCGATGCGCGTAGGGAGGGTTGAATATGGACGCACTTCTGACCATTCAGGACGTAGCGAGGTTGCTCCGTGTACAGGTGTCCTGGGTCTATGATCGGCTCCGGCCTAACGCGCCTTTCCCTCTGCCGGGTTTTAAGCTGGGGAAGTACTGGCGATTCCGTGAGGCGGAAGTCCTTGCTTGGCTCAATGCGAGGCATGTATGATGGCTCTCGCAGGAAGAGCTAGGCGGGCTGGAAACGGAGACGCAATGCAGAAACGTTTTCAGTCTGGTTGTTTGTTTAAACGCGGCAAGCGGCGCAAGGTTTGGGTGGGCCGCTGGCGCGAGCGGGTGAGCAGGGCGGACGGTTCTATGGGTGCTGTGCAGCGCTCGGAGATACTGGGCAATGCGGCGGAGCTTTCCAAGGGCCAAGCTCAGCGGCTCTTGGCGGCGAAGTTAGCGCCCGTGAATTCCGGCATGGTTAGGCCGGGCTCGGTTGCGACCTTCAAAGACTTCGCGACGGAATGGGAAGCGGTAGTACTTTGCTCTTATCGCTCCTCCACGCGCAAGTTTTACAAGGCGACACTGGAGCGCTGGATCTTGCCCTACTGGAAAGAGTGGCGCTTGGCGGATATCCGTTTGATGGACGTTCGCAAGTGGCTCAATTCCTACGCGGCCACCTACGCCAGTTCGGTAGTGAAGCACATGCGGGCGACGCTATCGAAAATGCTCTCGGATGCGGTAGAGATGGGGCAGATAGACCGCAACCCCGCGAAGGGCTTTCGTACCCCCCGGGGCAAGGCAGTCAAGCGGGCCACGGTGTTATCGCATGAACAAATCGCGGTGGTCATTTCCAAAATGCAAGAGCCACTGCGGACGGCGGTAAGGCTGGTTAGCATTCTGGGGATGCGCCAATCGGAACTAGCGGCCTTGCGGTCATGCGACCTTGATTTCTCAGGCAAGGTGATTACCGTGAGGCAGTCTCGCTATCGTGGTCATACGAGCGAGACCAAGACGGAAGGAAGCACGCGGGTTTTGCCTATGCCAGCGACCACGGCAGCGCCGTTGCGCTTGCTGGCGGAGGCGTGCGGCAACCCCGAGGGTTTGCTTTTTTGCACCCTGGCGGGGCGGCCTTTGAATTTCGATAACGTCACGCGGGATGTTTTCCGGCCTCTGGCGGACGCGGCGAAGATTCCGCGTTTCACCTGGCGGAGCTTCCGGCGCTCGGTAAGTACCGAGATGCACCGAAGCGGCGTACCCCTCAAGGCGGTGCAAGACTTGCTGGGGCATAGCAATCCCGAAATGACCATGCTCTATACCGAGACGGCCATGGCGGACCTACGCAAGGCGGTAGACGGTTTAGAGGGTGAGTTGTTCCCAAGTGTTCCCGAGTTGCAATCCCAGTTGCAACAGTCGTTGGTTAACTGATTGAGAAGAAAGGATGCTGGAGTGGCGGAATTGGCAGACGCAGCAGACTCAAAATCTGCCGCCGGTCACCCGGCGTGGGGGTTCAACTCCCCCCTCCAGCACCAAAACTGTTTCATTCGTTCAAGATTACAAAACATCGTCATGATCTGCACACGTGAACCTATTCGGAACGCAGAGCATCGACGGGATCGATGCGTGCCGCCCGCCGCGCCGGGATCCAGCACGCCCCCAGCATCACCAGCAATAGCAGCAGCGAGACCGGCACCAGGCCGGTCAGTCCCCCTCCCTCGATGCCGACCAGATAGTGCCGCACCACGTCATTAAATTCCATGGCGGCGGGAACCCCGACGGTGACGCCGACAATGGCAAGCAGCATGCCTTGCTTGAGAACGAGCGCGGCTACCGCGCGAGTATTCGCTCCCAGCGCCATGCGTATACCGACTTCGCGCGTCCGCTGCGCAACCGCTTGCGCGATGACGGCATACAGCCCCACCGCCGCCAACATCAGCGCCATCAAACTGAATGCGCCGATCCAGCTTGCCGCCATCCGTTGCTGCCACAACGAATCAGCGGAATGTTGGGTGCCCGTCTGGGCGGAATAGACTGCCACGCTTTTATCCGTCGCTGCCACTGCCTGCTGAATCATGGCGATTCCGGAGTCGGGATTGGACGCGGTGCGAATCACGACGCGCGTGCGCCCATCGTATTCTTGTGCGAGCGGAACATACAGGAGCAAGGGAGCAGCCTTGGTCAACGCGAGATGCCGCACATCGCCCGCGACGCCGACCACCTCGAACGGAGGGCGGCGCGGCCCTTCCCACCTCGGATAGGCGATCTGCTTGCCGATGGGGTCTTCGCCCGGCCACATTTTTTCGGCGAGTTGTTGGGTGACGATCACCACTCCCGGCGCTCCCGCACTATCGCGATCGGTGAAGTCGCGCCCCTCCAGGAGCGGAATATGAAGGGTCCGGAAGTAGTTCGGAGAGATGTGGTTGATATTGACGCGCAGGCCGAGTTCGAACTCGTGCCCTTGCAGCACGGCCGGCGGCGGCTCCTGGCCGGGATGGAAAATGGAGACGGCGCCCGGCCACTCGGTCGGCGGGACCGTGAACGCCAGGCAGGCAGAGACGACGCCCGGCATTGCGTTCAAGCGGCCGAGCACGTCCCGGTAGAACGCCAAGCCTCTCTCCTCAGAATATCGTTCGAGATTCAAATCCACTGCGGCCATCGCGAGATGATTTGAATCAAAGCCCGGATTGGCGGTGACGATCTTGTGGACGCCGCGCAGCAAGACACCCGCCCCGCTCAGAAGCACCAGCGAAAGCGCCACCTGCCCAGCCACCAAGGCCGATCGAAGGCGCGAGCGGCGGAAACCCGAGCCGGCCAACCCGTTCTTGAGCGAACTCGTCAGGTCCACTTTCAGCGACTGCAGCGCGGGAGCCAGAGCCACAACCAAACCGGTGACAATGGTAGCGAGCAGCGTAAAAGCCAGCACCGTCCCATTGATCTCCGCGCCGGCGTGGCGTATGACCGCCGCACCTTGGCTCGCGACGATGATGGCTTGGGTAGCCCACGCAGCGAGCAAGACTCCGACTACGCCGCCAATCAAGGCCAACACTGCGCCCTCGGTGAGCAGTTGAGACAGAAGGCGCAGGCGCGTGGCGCCGGTGGCCAGCCGAATGGCGATTTCGCGTGTTCGGCCCATGCCGCGCAACAGCAGCATTCCGGCAACATTCGCGCAAGCGATGAGCAGCAGCAGTGCAACGGCGCCCGTAAGGAGCGCAAGCAATCCGCTGACTTCCGCCCGATCGTCCGGATACATTCCCACGCCGGCGGCCACCAGGGCGGTTCGCTTGCCGTTGGTGAGTGGGTAGGCGCCCGAAAGCTGAGCGGATAGAGTCCTGATCTCCGCCTCTGCCTGGCTCACGCTCGCTCCCGGCTTCAAGCGCCCAAACAGCAGCAACCATCCCGCGCTGCGGTTTTCGAGAATGTCGCTCGAGAGCTGGCCAAAAGTGCGCGCGTGCGTCCGGAGCGGCACCCACACCTCGAAGGGAAGGAAGACCACGGTGCCACGGAATCCCTCCTCCGCAACGCCTACGATGGTGAACGGATAACCATTCAATCGGACTTTCGCGCCGATCGCGCTGGCGCTGCCGCCGAACTTTCGCTGCCACAGGCCATAACCGATAACGGCTACCGAGTCGTCGTCTTCCGTGAGCAACCGCCCCGCAGCGGGCCGCACTCCCAGCAGGCTGAAGTAATTGCCTGTCACCAGGTCGCCGATCAGCCGCTCGGGCGTTCCGGAGTTGAAGCTGAGCGCAACACCGGAGTGCGCTGCAAGTCCAGCCAGGGAGTGATTCCGGGCACGGTAATCCCGGTAATCGGGGTACCCCATGTCGTCAAACGTTTGGCCATTCTGAAGACGATACAGCGAAACCAGCCGGAAAGGTTCCCGGATGCCGGGCAGCGGTCGTAGCAGAATGGCGCTCACCACGCTGAACACTGCGGTGTTGGCGGCGATGCCCAGCGCCAGCGTGACCACGATGATGGCCGTGAACCCTGGACTTCTCGCGGCCATCCGGAATGTGTGGCGAATATCCTGCCAAAGGCTCTCAAACATGGAAGCCCTCTCGCCCCAAGACGCAGGCAAAGGCACGACTGTTAACACGACTGTTAACGAGACGGGGGGTGTAGAGTTCCGGGCCAGGATTGTTCTGCCCGGGCAAATGCTCTCCCCTCTTTGCCTCTCACGGCTGACGCCATCGGCTACAAGATTCCGCCCGCAATGCGGGCTTGCAGCGCGCGGCGCCAAGCCGGGTTGTTGACCATGCAATTTAGTTCTTGACAGCTTAGGTTAAATTGTATAGGCTATAGTCGTGCCGCAAGTTTCCCATTGCGCCCTGACCGCGCAAGCTTCCCCCCTTGGTACTTTTCTCTACTCGCGCGTCCCCACAACGGACAGACCTTCTTTGGCCACCGGAGCGCCCTTTGGGGGAGGATGTCGACACCACAGCTATCGTCAAAGACATTTCGCTATCCTAGAATGTTATAGAAAAAACAGGCACTTACCGACAATCCGAGGAGAGGCGAGCAACGGGGGCAGGAGTCTATTACACTGAAAACAAGTAAGTTAATAAAACAGGTCGGAAATGAGGGCAAACAAAAAAGGGATTAAAAATTGAAGGGGTAACCTTGAATGTATCTGAAACGAAATGAGTTATATTTTGACATTGATCAAATTCGCGTCGAACCTAGAATGTTATAGAAAAATAAACCACTTACAGCCGCGAACCTTGAATGTCATAGAAAAATAAGGAACTTAAGGCCAAACAACCGCAATTATTTTGAAAAAATCGGCCATTTCAGCAAATGAACCTAGAATGTTAATGAAAAGAAAGGATCTTGGCAAGAATCGGGAGAACGCCCCCGCCGAAGCTTAGCGGCCCCTTATGACCCGCGTCTCGGGAGGTTGGACCGAACTCCGATTCCTGGCAAACGACACGAGCGGCGGAGTTCAGGCCTGCTCATTTCGCCGATCAAGAAATCCCAATTTGCGCTTTTCTCCTGCTACAATGTCGCCCGGCCGTTTTGGCCGATCCGTTCAGCACACACTTTGACAAAGGTCGAAGGGAGAGACCATGGCTCGTATTTGCCGATTGCTCATCCTCATCATGTTCATCGCGGTGCCTCTGGCCATTTCGGCGGACATGCCGGAGGGCCGCCTGATGCGGTTCGCCGACATTTACAAGGACAAGATTGTTTTTAGTTACGCCGGGGATCTTTGGCTGGTTAACTCCTCCGGAGGCGAGGCTCGCCGCATCACCACCGACCCCGGCCTGGAACTCTTTCCCAAATTTTCTCCCGACGGTAAGTGGATCGCCTTCACGGGGCAATACGACGGCAACTTCAATGTTTACGTGATGCCCGCAGACGGCGGCGATCCCAAGCAACTGACGTTCGAACCCGACCCCGTCTCGATGCCCGAGCGCATGGGTCCGAACAACGAAGTCATCACCTGGCTTCCGGACAGCCAGCACATTCTTTATCTCTCGCGCCGCGACACGTTCAACGACTGGTTCGGTCGCCTCTTCAAGGTGAGCATCGACGGCGGCTTGCCAGAGCGCCTGGCCATCGACAAAGGAGGGCTCACTTCCTTCTCGCCCGACGGCACCAAGATCGCCTACAACCGCATCTTCCGCAATTTTCGCACCTGGAAGCGATATACCGGCGGCATGGCCCAGGACATTGCCATTTACGATTTCAAGAACAACACGTACGAGCGCATCACCGATTACCGGGGCACGGACACCTATCCCATGTGGCACGGTGACACGATTTACTTCGGCTCTGACCGCGGCCCCGAGCACCGCATCAACCTTTACAGTTACAGCCTGAAGAACAAGGAGACAAAGCAGCTCACTGAGTACAAGGACTACGATGTGGACTGGCCGAGCCTCGGTCCTGACTCCATCGTGTTCACCAACGGCGGCTATCTCTATACCTTCGACCTGAAATCGCAGAAGGCCAAGAAGCTCACGGTATTTCTTCCCGGCGATCGTGAACTGGCCCGGCCGCACTGGGCCAACGTCGCCCACTTCGTAACCGATCTAGACCTCTCCCCGGACGGTAATCGCGCCGTCATGGCCGCGCGCGGCGACGTCTTCACCGTCCCCGCGAAGGAAGGCAGCGTCCGCAATCTCACGCAAACCCCGGGCATTCGCGAGCGCGGCGTTGCCTGGTCGCCCGACGGCAAATGGATTGCCTACCTTTCCGATCGCAGCGGGGAAGACGAGATCTACATCACGCCTCAGGACGGCATGGGCAAGGAAATGCGCATTACCACCGACGGCAAGATGTTCCGCATGCCGCCCGTCTGGTCGCCCGACAGCAAGAAGCTGGCGTTTGCCGATAAGGATGTGCGCCTGTGGTATGTCGACGTCGAGCAAAAGACGCCGGTGCTGATCGACAAAGGCAAGTTCGGCGACATCACCGAATACCTCTGGTCGCCGGATAGCAAGTGGGTGGCCTACACCAAGGCTGAGGAAAACAACAACGGTACCATCAACCTCTACTCGCTGGCCGACAAAAAGATTACTCCGGTGACGACGAGTTTCACCGGCAGCGAAACTCCCGCCTTTGACCCTGGGGGCAAGTACCTCTTTTTCCTCTCGCAGCGCGATTACAACGAGGTGCTGGGCGTTTACGATATGGAGTTTGCGAACCCCAAGGCCACGCGGGTTTACGTGGTGACGTTGCGCGCAGACCTGCCTTCGCCGTTCGCGCCGCAGAGTGACGAAGCCGGCAAGAAGTCGGATGAATCCGCGGACAAGAAACCGGATGATTCCGCCGGCAAAGACAAGTCCAAGCCCGAAGATAAGGACAAGAAAGAAGCGGAAGACGTCGCCAAGAATTTCCGCATCGACCTGGCGGGCATTCAGAATCGTGTCGTCGCCGTGCCGATGCCGCCGGCCAACATGGGCGGGCTCCAGGCGGGCAAGAACGGCGTCTATTATTCCACTTCGCCCGTCTTCGGCCTTTCCGGACCGCTGCCGGGTGAGCACCCCGCCATTCACGTGTATGACTTGAAGGAACACAAAGACGAGGTGCTGCTGGCTGGAGCAAGTACCTTTACGCTTTCCTTTGACGGCTCCAAACTGCTGTACGCCGGGTCAGGCGGTGGTGGAGAGGGCGGCGAAGGCGGTGGCGCCCAGACTTATGGAATTATCGACGCCAAGCCATCCGGCTCTCCTCACAAAGTTGGTGACGGCGCGCTGAATCTTTCGGGTCTGCAAATGCGCGTCGATCCGCGAGCCGAGTGGAAAGAGATGTTCAATGAAGTGTGGCGGCAGGAGCGTGACTTCTTCTATGAACCTGCGATGAACGGCGTCGACTGGGCAAAGGAACGCGATCGTTACGCCCCCCTGCTGCCCGACGTTGCGGATCGCTACGACCTCACCTACCTGCTGGGTGAAATGGTGGGCGAGCTTTCGAACTCCCACACGTACGTCGGTGGCGGCGATTATCCCGATCTGCATCCCGTCAATCTTGGCCTGCTGGGCGTGGACTTTGAACTCGACGCGGCCAGCGGCCTCTACCGTTTCAAGAAAATCTATCCGGGAGAAAATTGGGACGCGAGCCTGCGTTCTCCTCTCACCGAACCCGGCGTGGACGTGAAGGAAGGCGATTACCTGATCGCTGTGAATGGGCGCGACCTGAAAGCGCCACAGGCTCCCAGCGAGCTGTTCGTCAACACCGCGAATGAAAACGTGACGCTTACCGTCAATTTGAACCCCACCGCAGCCGGCTCGCGCAACGTGGTGGTGAAGCCCATCTCCAGCGAATACGCTTTGCGCATGCTCGATATGATCGCGACCAATCGCCAAAAGGTTAGCGAAGCCACCGGCGGGCGCGTGGGATACATCTACATTCCCAACATGGGCGCCGATGGCCTGAATGAGTTCGTCAAGCAATTCTTCCCGCAGATTCGCAAGGAAGGGATGATTATCGACGTTCGTTATAACGGCGGTGGGTTTGTGGACGAGCTCATCTTCGAGCGCTTGCGCCGCATCCTGTCGGGCATGGATTCTGCCCGCAACTTTGCCAGCGGTACCATCCCCGCCGTGGTCTTTCACGGCGCCATGGCCTGCGTTACCAATGCCTATGCGGCCTCCGACGGCGATATTTTCAGCTACTACTTCAAGTACTATCACCTCGGCCCGCTCATCGGCATGAGGACGTGGGGGGGTGTCCGCGGCATTCGTGGCGAGATTCCGCTGCTGGACGGCGGTTACGTTACCCGGCCGGAATTCTCCGTCTACGGGCTCGACAGCAAGTGGGTGGTTGAGAATTACGGCGTCGCTCCTGATATTGAAGTGGATAATACGCCGGACCTTGTTATGAAAGGACATGATCCACAGCTCGAACGGGCCATCGAAGAAGTGATGAAGTCGATCAAGGAGCACCCGAAACATCTGCCGCCCCGGCCGCCGGACATTCCCGCGTATCCCAACGGACCCGGGTAGAGCGGAAGGCAGAAGGCCAGAAGGCGGAAGGCAGAAAGCAGGAGGCATCACCCTAATCTCGACGTTGATCGGGAGGTGCGCGAAAGCCCGCAAAGCGGGCTTTCGTACCAATGGGGATCGAATGTCATACTTCCGGGGCCGCCTTCGGCTTTTTGCCGACTGCCTTCTGCTTTCCGCTTACTGCTTTCCCTCGATCATCCCAACGAGCGCCTTGGTGACGGCGCCGGCAATGTCCGGCCCGGTGGAATTGACCTCTCCGTACCATCGGTCTTTCCTATTCCGCAGCCAGGGCGGTTGATCGTCATACTCGGCTTTGGGAATGATGTAGCCGAGTTCGTCGTTGGCGAGTCCGAAAATAAATTGGTATTTGCTTTTCATGCGCGGGCGGATCGCGGGCTCAAACGGCGCGTCGGGATAATCGGCGCCAGGATAGCGAGTGATGCCGCCATTCACGAGTTCCGGATAAATCTCGCCGGGCACCGTCACGATTTCCGCCACCAAATGCGTGCCCATCAGGAGGCGAATATAACTGACTTCCGTTCGCAGGCCCCGGCCCGTGGAGACTTTCAGTTTGCCCATGCCGGGAATATCCTTTTCCACGACCGTCCGATCAAGCTGCCCGTTTGTGTAGAGGGGCTTTCGCCCTCCGAAGACTCCCGCGGCGTTCGCTACGCGAAAACCATCGTTGTGCAGGGGTACGAAAAGAGTGGCTCCGCGGAAGGCGATGAAATCCACCTTGGCCTCCTCTCCGGCCTTCACGGCGCGTTCGGCAAGTTGGCCAACGGTGTTCCCCACAAGCTCGGCTTTGCGCCACGTGTCGTCGGGAGCCACTTCGCCCGAGTCCGGATCCTGGAGCGCCACGGAACTGCCATTGGTGGAAAGCAGCCCGCCGATCGATCCGTTCAGGAAAACAGCGGTCCCTCCCATATGCGCTTCCACATATTGGCACAGCCAGTGCGGGTAGTCGGCGGTAATTTCCGTGTTCTTTCCGCCCAAGGTTTCCGGGTGGTCGCTCCAATTAACCAAGTTGGCAATAGGCTTGCCGCCCGCCACGGCGGTCAAGTGCATCACGAAGAGATAGGGGTCCTTCACGTAAGGCGGCCTGCTGTCCGATTGCAAGAGGGCGAGCAGAGGATGATCGTCGCGTCCGAGCGTGAGCCGCGCCGGCTGCATCGTTTGCGCCGCTTCCACGGCAGCCTTGGCAATGCGCTCCCGCAGCCACGTCATGTATTTCTCATCGATGCCCGACTGCAGAGCTCCCGATCCCCAAAGGCCCATGGTGTCCGGACCCTCGTGGTCGTGGGTGGAGGCGACAATCAGGTGCGTTACCTTCGGCGCCTGGGCCTTCACCAGCTCGCGAATTCTCTCCACGTCGTCGTTGAAGAGGCCAATCAGGTCCGCGGCGCAAACCACCAAGGTCTGGTCGCCCGTCGCCAGCGCAAGACAACGCGCGTAAAGGTCGTCGTGGACTCCGGTCGCAATTCGATTTTGACCGTAGCCCGCAATATAAACATGGCGGGCATGAATGTCGGGAGTGATCACGATTTTCGACGCGCCCGCGCGAAAGTCCCCGGCGGCAAACGGCGCAGTGCACACAATAAGGAAAACAAGCGCACAAAGTGAAGATCGGTATTTCCCCATGAGACTGGCAGCCTCCTGCTATCGATTATGGATACAAGCTCCCTCAAAGTGCGCGCAGGTGCAGGTCAGCGAAAGCCAGGAACTGGTCCCAATCGTATGCCGTCACCGCATGCTTTCCCGCCCGAATATGAAAGGCGACGGCATGCATGATGGGCTGATTGAGGGCCGGCATCTGGTCCGTGCCGAGGCCTTCCGCATGAAGCAACTGATAGACAGGACTCGCCGCGACCGCCGCCATAAACATTCCTCGTGGGTCTGCCCACTGGTCCTCTTCCGCGCTGGTAATATAAACGGGGCGGGGAGCAATCATCGCGATCAGCTCGTCGGAGTCGACCGGAAGCTGATCCGTCCGGCCAACATACTTCCAAAGATTGGGACAGAACCAGAACGGAAAAGCCGTGGACATGCTTTCGAGTGTTTCGCCGTAGTTGCGCCGCCACGGCGAAGCGCCTCCTCTTCCCGAACAACTCGACAGCACCATGGCAAAGCGCTGATCCTGGGCGCCGGCCCAGAGGGCGGTTTTCCCCAGCCGCGAGTGGCCCATGACCGCCACCCGTTGGGCGTCAACATCCTTGTCCTTTTCCAGGTAATCCATGGCGCGGCTCAATCCATAAGCCCATGCCCCGATGGCTCCCCACCCGTCGGGCGGAGGCTCGGTCTGGCCAGGCGAAAAGAATTGTCGGCGAAGGCCGCCCATCTTGTACCCATCCTTGAAATCCGGTTCAATGTCCTGATAGCAAACCGTGGCAAAGCCGTAACCGCGATCGAGGAGCTTCGCCAGGTCGAATTCCTTATCGGTTCCCCGCATTCGGTCGGGCGCCTGTTGCCGCACCGGCGGTTTACCAATCCAAAGGGTCGCAGCCTTCACCGCAGGATCGTTGGTGACGGATTGATTGCCGGAGAAATTGATTTCCAGAATCAGCGGAACCGGCTTCGGCGCCTGGGCGGGAATGTAGACGAGCAGGTCTTCGTGCGCCTCGCCGTTTGGCGTCGGGAAGTAGATCGTTACTTGCTTGCGTATGGCCTTACCGCCCAACGCCGACTTGTCGAGGTCGAAAACCTGAAAGTGGATATGCTTTGGGGGCGGCGGAGTACGCCCATACACATTCGTCTCCAAAAGCTGGAGAATCTCGGCGCGACGGCACTTACTCCACTCCTGTGCAGTCTTGACCGGTTTGCCGTCATTGAAAATCAACGGATCGGGAAGCGCGAAGGTTCCGGCTTTTGATTCGTCGTAATTAGCGGAAACGCCTTGGCCCATGCTGCCTGACAAGGGGGTCCTTGCCGGAAACCAAAAGTTCAAGGCAATGAATGATGAAATTATGAGAACAGTGGAGGCGCGGTGCTGCATAGATCGAGGTAAGGCTGGCATGATTCTTAACTCCCCGAGACCCGGAATTTCCGTGAGGCCAATTTCGGACGGCGGCAAGTATACATGCACGTTCGCCACCGTGCCAGCATAGCTTGCCGTATTACGGAGGAGCACTGACGGTCTATGAAACGCAAAAGGCTTGCTCTTCGACGGCGGATTGATGCAAATTATTAGGTGATACGGGCGCGGAAACGTGTCCGCCACAGCGGGGGCTTCGAGCTCCTAAAATGAAAACACAAACCATCGCGATCATCGGAGGCGGGCCGGCGGGCGCCACTACCGCCGAGCGGTTGGCGCAAGGATGGGGTTTACGCGCCGCACAGAATAGCGGGCATCGCGTGCTCGTTTTCGAAGAAAAGCTGGGCTGGGAAAAACCTTGCGGTGGCGGGCTCAGTCACAAGGCCTTGCGGCGCTATCCCTTCCTGGCCGAGGCGACCGTCGGTGGCAATCTGGTCCATGACGCAGAGTTTCTGGCTTCCACGGGCGCAGCCCTACGTTTTCACCTGCGCGCTCCCCTGGCGATTTATTCGCGCGCCACACTGAATCACTTGCTCCTCCGGCGCGCCGAGGAAGCCGGTGCGGAGGTTGTTCCCGATCGGATTCTGCGCTTGCAGCGGAAGGACTCAACTTGGGAGATTACCGGCCGACAGAAATCTTATCGCGCGGACTTTGTGGTATTGGCTGGGGGCGCGCGCTCCCGCCTGCGGCAGACGCTGGCGGCAGACTTTCTTCCTCGAGATTTCATGCTGACATACGGCTATTATCTTCCCCTCAGGGACGACATTCTGCGCATCCAGTTTTACGACAAGTTTGAGGGCTACGCTTGGGCCTTTCCACGCCAGGACCATGTTTCCGTAGGCATCTGCGCAAAGGCGGGAGAGGAACCCATGGCGGCGTTGCGCGAACGGCTGGGTAGTTTCATGCAAAGGTTTGGCTATACGCCGGACCCACAGCGCATCTTCAGCCACTTGTTACCATCGCTTTCCGTGGATGGATGGGAAACCCTGCGTCTCCAGGGACCGGGCTGGGCGATGGTGGGCGATGCTGCCGGCCTGGTGGATCCGGTCACCGGCGAAGGTATCTATTACGCCATGCGGTCGGGCAATCTGCTAGCGGAGGCTTTGCTCGAGGGTCTCCCCGAGTTGTACCCGTACCGCGTGCGCACCGAATTCGGCAGGGCCCTAGCGCTCGGGGCGCGCCTGGCAAAGATGTTCTATCACGGCGAGTTTGTCGGTGGCAGTATCACCGCACGCATGATAGAGTTCGGGACGCACAGCCGTAAGTTTCTCGAGGTGGTGCAGGATCTCCTCGAGGGCTCGCAGTCCTATCTCGGACTCATCGTGCGTCTCCACGTGGGGCTGGCTCGCGCCCTGGTGGAAACGGGGGTGGGCAAGCTGCTGGCGGGTCCCGAGCTGCCGCAGGGATAATTCTGACACCCGCTCTTTTAACCAGGAAGCAAATCCATGCCAACCAAGTCCCAAGTGCTGTTCGCGAAGGCCCGGAAACTAATGCCGGGAGGAGTGAATTCGCCCGTGCGGGCCTTTCGTGCCGTCGGTGGTGATCCTGTTTTCATAGCCAGCGGCAAAGGCTCGACGATGACCGATATCGATGGGAAGAGTTATATCGACTACGTGCTCTCCTGGGGGCCGTTGATCCTCGGTCATGCCCACCAGGAAGTGGTGGAAGAACTGGTGAAGGTGCTCGAAACGGGGACCAGTTTTGGCGCCTGCACCCCCAGGGAAGTGGAATTGGCCGAGCGCATCCTGGAGGCCTATCCCTCCATCGAACGCGTACGGCTGGTGAACTCCGGGACTGAGGCCACGCTTTCGGCATTGCGCGTCGCGCGGGCGGCGACCGGGCGCGATAAGATACTGAAGTTCGAGGGCTGCTATCACGGGCACGGAGATAGTCTGTTGGTGAAGGCCGGTTCGGGAGTGGCTACTCTGGGCTTGCCCGATAGTCCTGGCGTGCCGCACGCCCTTGCCGAGCTCACCGTGACGGTGCCGTTCAACGATACAGGGGCTCTCGAGGAAGCCTTCCGCGTCCATCGGATGGAGCTGGCGGCAGCCATCGTGGAGCCGGTGGTGGGCAATATGGGGTGCGTGCCGCCGCGTCCGGGTTTCCTTCAGAAGCTTAGAGCCTTGACCGAGGAGCAGGGGACCATCCTGATATTCGATGAGGTGATGACGGGCTTTCGCGTTGCCTACGGCGGCGCGCAACGGCTCTATAAGATCGATCCGGACATGACCACGCTCGGCAAGATCATCGGCGGCGGCTTGCCCGTGGGCGCGTACGGGGGCAAGGCGCGGTTGATGGATCTGGTGGCTCCCACCGGGCCGGTTTATCAAGCCGGAACGCTTTCGGGAAACCCTTTGGCTGTGGCCGCAGGACTGAAGACGCTGGAGATTCTGCGGCGCCCGGGACTCTATGAGCGCTTGGACTTGCTGACGGCCAAGCTGACCAATGGATTGATGGCAGACGCTGCGCGTAAGGGCGTGGCTTTGACGGTCAATCGCGTCGGCTCCATGTTCACGGCCTTCTTTACTCCCAATCCCGTGACCGATTACGCCAGCGCGAAGAGATCGGATCCGTCGGCCTATGGGATCTTCTTCCGCGCCCTCTTGGAATCCGGCGTTTACTTCCCTCCATCGCAATTTGAGGCTGCATTTGTTTCCACATCCCATAGCGAGGGCGACATCGCTGCGACCCTAAACGGGGCGAGCGCGGCTTTCGCAGGATTGCGGCCTTGATGCCGAGGCAGCTTTACGCCGCGACGACTTGGCAGCCGCGACGCGTCCACGCCAGAGCGGGCAGGATGCCCGCGGTCCCAGAACTTATCAGGAAGCCAAGCCTTCCAGCCGCCGGATGCACTCATCCAGAATCTCTCCCGTTCGGCTCGCTCCGACTCGCGTCACACCAAGAGCTCGGACTTCCAGCAGCTTATCCAAATCGCGAACGCCTCCGGCGGCTTTCACCTGGACGCGCGCGGGGGAGTGGGCGCGCATCAGCTTGAGGTCGTCGATGGTGGCGCCACCCGTGCCATAACCTGTGGAGGTCTTCACCCAGTCAACGCCCAGGTCTCCGCCGATTTCGCACAGCTTGATCTTGTGCTCGTCCTTCAGGTAACAATTCTCGAAAATCACCTTCAGCTTCTGCCCGCGGCCATGGGTCACGTCGAGCACGGCCTTGATGTCCTGCCGCACGTAATCCCAGTCTCCGCTTAGGACCTTGCTGATGTTCACGACCATGTCGAGTTCCTGGCCGCCGTCCTCCAGCGCGCGCGTCGCTTCGGCAACCTTGATGGCCGTCGTATGGCCGCCGTGGGGAAAGCCGATCGTGGTGCTCGCGTGCACCGTGCTGCCCCTCAGGATTTCAGCACACCGCTTCAGGTAGTAGGGCATGATGCAAACGCTGGCGCAGTCGTAATCCAGCGCGAGCCGGCAACCCCGCTCCAGCTCAGTGCTCGTCAAGCTGGGATTCAATAAGGAATGATCGATCATTTTTGCGATGTCATCATACGAATAAGTCATAACACGCTCCGTCGCAGGGAATAGGTTCTTCGGTGTTCATCAGGGCAAATCAATTGCCGGGAAATCCGCCTTTCATCGCCAGGACAATGCCGCCGAGCGTTCCAGCGTGCTCCCCGAGTTCCGACGGTTTGACTTCGATCCCCTCGGTGGAAAACATTTGGACGCGCTCGTGAATTGCCCGGCGAACGGTCGAGAAGAGGATGTCGCCAATGAGCGAGACACCTCCTCCCAGAACGATGAGATCCGGATGGAGGGTCACCACGACGTTGACAATGCCAATTCCGAGATACTCTGCGGCGCGAACGATGGCCTCGCGCACGGTGTCGTCGCCCGCGGACGCCGCTTCCGCCATCTCCTTGGTAGTAACTCGCGAAGCTTCTCCGTGGCAGAGGTCGTAGAGTTTCGGCGCGAGCCCGGTTTGCATCAACCGGATGCCTTCGGCGGTGATGGCAGGCCCGCTGGCGAGAGTTTCGAGACAGCCTCGGTTCCCACAACCACAGCGCGGACCGTCGGGCAGGATAATCTGGTGGCCGAGCTCGCCCGCGGCGCCCAACGGGCCGAGATGGAGCTTGCCATCGATTACGACGCCGCCACCGATTCCTGTCCCGAGCGCAAAGAAAGCCATCGTGCGCGCGGTCCGTCCGTGGCCGAAATTAAGCTCTCCCAGCGTCGCTGTCCGCACGTCGTTCAACAAGTAGACCGGACATCCGACCTGGGGGGAAAGAATATCGCACACGGGAACGTCGCGCCACTTTGTGGGCAGGTTGGGGAAAAATTTCGTAACGCCGTTTTTCACGTCGACGAGGCCAGGGCAGCCCATCCCCAGAGCTGCGGGCGGAGAGCCGGCTTTTCGACTGAGTGCGTTCACCAAGCTCGCGATGCGGTCAAGCACCCGTCGCGGACCTTCATGCGATTCAGTAGGCGCCGAGTCGGAACAGATGATCCTCCCCGACGCATCGCCGTAAGCGCATTTGATGTTCGTCCCACCGAGATCCACACTTGCGTAAAGCGCTGGCATTCAGACCTCTCTCATCGGTAAACTATCGGCCGTCATGCTGAGCTTCCACAGAAACTCCGACTCGCCGTTGCATGATAAGGCGTCCATCGCGATACCAAAGCGTCGCTCTCTCCACGGACTTGGACTTGGCGGAGTGTTTTTCATTTTTGCCTTCGCGTGCGCCGCCGCTGCGCAGTCGCCCAACCCGCAGCAGTTGATCCAGGAAGCTGACGAGGCCCAACAACTCGGCGACACGGAACTGGCGATTCGCAAGTACCAGGAAGCCATCCTGCTGGATCCAAAAATGATCGCGGCGCGCGCGAACCTGGGCATCGTGCTGGTCTCGGTGGGCCGCTTCGATGAGGCCATCGTCCAGTATAACGCCGCCCTCGCGCAGGCTCCCAACGACCCCATCGTTCGGCTCGATCTGGCACTCGCCTGGTACAAGCAGACGGAGTTCGGAAAAGCGGCCTTGGAGTTGGCGAGGCTGCGGCGCGAACAACCCGACAACCGACAGGCGCTCTACCTTCTCGCCGACTGCTACTTGCGGCTCGGGAAAAATCGCGACGTGGTGGCGCTCCTCGATCCCATTTACCAAGCTCATCCGGACGACCGCGCGGTGGACTATGCACTGGGGACGGCGCTCATCCGCGACGGACAAGCCCAAAAAGGCGAATTGGTCATCGATCGCATTTTGAAAGATGGCGACACCGCCGAAGCCAACCTGCTGATGGGGGCGGCGCAGCTTTCGGCAGGAGATAGCAAGACCGCGGCGACTACAATTCACAGGGCTCTCATTCGCGACCTCAAACTCCCGGGTGGCTGGTCGCTGTACGGGCGGGCGCTGATGGATAGCGGCGACAATGAAGGCGCGAAAGCGGCCTTCGAACGCGCAATTAAGGCGGACCCGAGCGATTTTGAGGGCAATTTTCATTTCGGACGTCTGCTCCGCGTGGGTGGCGACAATGCTGCCGCGGTTCCCTACCTCGAACGAGCCTTGCGGCTTCGACCAGATTCCCTCAATGCGCGCTTCCAGGTCGGAGCACTGAACCTCGCTTTGGGACATCTGGATGAGGCCCAAAAGGACCTGGAACGCGTGGCGCGCGAGTCTCCCGACTTTCAAGAGGTTCACGTTGAGCTGGCTTCGCTCTATTACCGTTTGAATCGCAAGCAGGACGGAGAGCGCGAACGCCAGATCGTGCTGCGCCTCAACCAGAAAGCTCGGCAGCAGGGCCCCCAACCCGAGCCGTGAACGCTCAGCCCTATCGCGGCTCCTTGACCTTGAGGACTTGATCCGCCGGAACGTTCTTGAGCACCTGCGTAGTCCCGGATGGCCACCGGATCTCAATTTCGTCCACCTTGTTGGCGGGGCCAAGCCCAAAATGAAGCGGGCCGGCGCTGGAAGACGCGTAGCCGGAAGCGGTGCTCACGTGATCGTACTGAGCGTGCCCGGCCACCGAGATGCGGATTCGCGCGCCGATTGCGTCGCGGTTACTTTTTGTGCCTTCCAGCTTGAGTTCGAGCCAATGATTTGCCCCCGGGCTGTCGTTCATCCAGATCTCAGCCGGTGCGCTGAGCGCTGTCACCACCACGTCGAGCTTGCCGTCGTGATTAAAGTCCCCAATTGCCGAGCCGCGATGGCGTCGCGGCGGTTGCGTGCTAAAGCCTGCGTCCTCGGTGAGTGCGGTCCACCGGCCGTTGCCATTGTTGCGAAAGACCGTGTTGGGCTGGTCGATTTGGGCGCGGTCGGCCATGGCCGGCGATTGCACGTCCCCGCGGCTGACGAAGATGTCTTTCCAACCGTCGTTATCGAAGTCGGCGATGTTGGGGCTGTAGCCCGACATGGAATTGCATAGCGATGTCATGCCGCTCTCCGCCGTGATGTCTTCAAATCCTCCTTTGCCGGTGTTCTTATAGAAGGGAAAGGTTTCGCCGGCCAACGCCACCACGGCGAGGTCGGGCATGCCGTCATTGTCGAGGTCGCGAAAATCGACCCCCATATTGGAAATCAGGTTGCCATTTTCGGGCAGCGCGACACCTGCCTCGAACGCCACCTCTTCAAACCGGGCGTTTCCCTTGTTGTGAAACAAGAAATTGAACAGCTTGTCGTTACCAACGAAGAGGTCGGACAAGCCATCGCCGTCGTAGTCGGCCACTCCCACCCCCATCCCTTTGCCCGGGTGGGCGCGGATGCCCGATTCGGCGGAGATGTCGGTGAAAGTGCCATCTCCCTTGTTCAAGAACAACTGGTTGGGGAGCTCCTTGTAAAACTTCGGGTGACAGTACTCAGGCTTGTCGTGGTACCGGCAATCCGGCTCCTTGTTGACGTCCCAACTGAGGTAGTTCACCACGAACAGGTCCAGCAAGCCGTCGTTATTCACGTCCACCCACGCCGCGCCCACCGACCAGAGCGCCCCATACTGTTCGTCGAGATGGGCGATGCCGGCCTTTTCCGTGACGTCAGTAAAGGTGCCATCGCCGTTGTTGTGATACAGCGTGTTGCGATGAACGCCGCCGATGAAGATGTCCTCGTAGCCGTCGTTGTCGTAATCCCCAATGGCCACGCCCGTATCGTAGCCGGTTCCTGCGAGGCCGGCCTTCTCCGTGACGTCCGTAAAGGTTCCATCACCGTTGTTGTGAAAGAGCCGGTTGCGGTATCTGGGTGAAGACTTCCGAAGAGTCTTGATATCGGCTCCGTTGGTGAAGAAGATATCCAAATTGCCGTCGTTGTCGTAGTCGAAGACTGCAACCCCGCCTTCCATCGTTTCGGGGGCGTGCCTTTCCGGGGTTTCGCAGCTATCGAGCGAAAAATCGATCGGCGCGAAGCTGAAGTGAATGGGCGCACGATCCGGCTGCGCGTTGGCGGTAGCCTTCCAAAGCAGCGCGGCGGTGCCTGAGGCACCGAGCAGCGCGTAAATCAGCAGCTTGGCGGGCAGCGTCTTTAACCTCGAATTCACCCGCACACGAGTCATTGAGGCGAGCCCGCCTTCGTGAGTTTCTCTATGGCCTCTTTTTCCCTGGCGGCATCTTCGCTTCGGCCGGCGGCCGCATAAGCTTTGTACAGGGCCCAGTGAATCTTCATGATCTCCGGCGCCAGGTTCCGGGCCGTTTCCAGCTCGTGAGTGGCGGCGGGAATTTCTCCTTTGGCCGCAAGAGCTTCTCCCCAGGCCAAGTGCGTCGTGGCGTCTTGGGGATCGAGCTTCACGGCTTCGGCGGCGAGCGGCAAGGCACATCCCAACTGCCCCTCCTTCACATACTCTTCCGCCAATCGGACCCGCGTCGGCACGTGAAATGGTGAGACTTCAAGCTCGCGCATCATTTCGTGAACGCCTTCTTCGGCGTTGGCGGTCATCAGAAACGCGCCAAAGAGAAAGTGAGTTCCCGGCTCGTTGGGGTACGTTGCGATCATCTGGCGGAAGCGTTTCTCGGCGTCGTCGGGGTGCTGGTCGCCCACCGCGAATGCCGCCTCCCCGGCCAGATGCACCAGGTCACGGCGGTCGGAGGTGATTTCATCGGGAAGCAGCGGCATGCGCAGTGTTGCCAAGCCCAGCGGTTCCACGAGGAATGATTCCGCCTGGCCCGAGCGCGCCATTTGAAACAGCAGGCTCTGGCTCTGATCGTACATCTCGAATCGTGTGAGCAGAATTGCGGCGTAATACGAAACAGACCGCGCCATTCCCTGGCTGCCACTCGTGCCTAGGGTCATTCCTTGACGAAGATGGTCCAAAGCGCGGGCGTATTCGTGCGTCTGGGACTCGGTTAGACCCAGCAAGCTCCAACCGATCCCAGCTTTCGGCTGGTCGGCGACGAAGCGGCGGAGCAGATCGCGCGACTCGGCAAATTTGTCCTTCTCGTAGAGAAGGCTGGCCGCGTCCCAGAGGCCCTCGTCCCACTCTGGATTGAGCTTCAGGGCTTGCTGGTAGAGCGCAATTGCCTCATCGTCGCGGTTCTGGTCCCGAGCTTGCTTGGCCGCTTGCGACAATTGCTCGAAGGTAGAAGCAGGCGACGCGGTAGAACCCGTCTGCCCCGGGGAAGCCGCGGCCGACAGCGGCACGAGCGCGGCGAGGGTGAGGCAGAGGATGGCGATGTATGTCCTCATTTCTGAACCGTCGGCTGCCGTTCGTGGAGCAAATCTTGCAGTTCTTCCGGCGGCAGCAGGACCTCTTCCTTTTCTTTGAGGGTGGTGAACATAGCGAATTCGCGCTCGGCGTCTTTGGTCCGGCCCACCTTGCGATAAACTGTCATCAGGTGGAGTCGAATCGCCGCGCTGTCGGGCGCCATTTGCCTGGCGATCTCCAACTCTCGAGTGCTCTCCTGCATTTGCCCTTTGGCGAACAAAGTCTGCCCCAGAACATGGTGGGCGGCGGGGTTCTTCGGATCGAGTTCGGCGGCGTGACGGGCTAACGACAAGGCCTCATCGAGTTGACCGTCGTCAAGGTCGAGGCGCGCAAGTTCCATCATGGCCGGAGCGTGCTGCGGAGAGACGCGGAGTTCCTGCCGGTACTCCTCTTTCGCCGCCGCCTGCTTCTTTTGGAAACCGAACAGGGTGCCCCGAAAATAGTGTACGTTCGGCGCCTGGTCATAGTGCAGCAACAACTTGTCCTCATAATCCTGCGCCCGGTCAAATTGGTGGGGCACCAAGGTGGCGTAGAATGCGGCCTTGCCAGCCAGCCAAACCATCTCGCGCGATTGGGGTGGATAATCTTCGGGAAGGTACGCCATGCGCAGCGAGGCCAAGCCCATGGCCTCTGTCAGCGCCGGACCGCCCCCGCGCCTCACAGCCTTAGCGGCGAACAAATAGAGGGCTTGTACGAAGCGCCCCTCCCGTGTCAGCAGGAGGGCCCAGTGAAAGCTCGCCACGTCGATCAATTCGTTGGTACCCGGCGATCCCGCGACTGCCCATTTCCGGAATTGCTCGAGAGATCGTGCGTAGTCGCGGGTCTCATACTCCGAGAGCCCCAGAAACGCATGCGCCGGTCCGGGTTTGGGCGCGATCGCCACGAAGCGTTCCAGTGCCGCCTGAGCTTCGGAAAATCGATCCTGCTCGTAGTACAGGCTTCCGAGCCACCACCAACCGTCTTGCCAAGTGGGGCGCAGTCCCACACCCTGGCGATAGAGGTGAATTGCCTCCTGCATCCGATCGTTCGTGCGCGCTGCGTCGGCGTCGCGCGCAATCTGATCGAACCCCTTTTGCTCGGCGGGACACAACCCGGGGACGGCGGCGGCGAACACGCAAGCGAGGGCGAAAGGCAGGGCGCGCATCGCCAGTATCATACATGCGGCCGCCCCCGGCGAGCCATTGCTTTGCCGGACGGCGAAAAATCTTCTCTGCCTAATTATGGCGGTGGATTCAGTCTTCACAGCCGTCTCGCTTTGTGGATAATCCGCAAAGCCCCGAAAATGCCCGGTGGAGCTCGGGTTAGCGTCGGGGCGGCGTTACCCCGTGACAAAGTCAAATTGACCGATTCCCGAAGACCGGCCGTGCTCAGGTTGACGAGCGGGCGGCGTTACGCCGCCATGTCGACGTGAACTCGCCGCTACGAAACCATGGCGAGCTAAAGTCGCCCTGGACAAGAAGTCATTCCCGCCGCGCCTTAATGAAGATATGGGGTGACCCTTCGGGGCCACCCCATAGTGAAAAATCAGACTTCAGGCCCGACGCAAATTAGAAGGTGTACTTAACTCCCATCTCCATGATCCGGTGACCGAAGACATACTGGGCAAGTCCGAAGTTGGGATTTGTGAGTTTGCCCTGGGAATTGAAAACGGCCTGGAGGTTACTATCGCCGGTGGTGAATGACGGTAGATCATGGTTCATGAAATCGAATGCGGCGAAACGGAACTGAAGGCCCTGATGTTCTTTGAACTTGAAGTTCTTCATCAGCGAGAGGTCGCTTTGCCAGAACATCGGTCCGTTCAAATAAGGCATGCCACCGGTCCCAAACCCGCCGCTAGCTGTGGCAGGCGCAAAGCAACTCGGGTTGAAGTACTCGTGTGGCATCGTCAGGCCCTTCTTGGCGTTGCAGGTAATGGTGGGCTGTTGGGTGAAATCCTGAGTCCCCAACAGATGCGCGTTGTCGTAATAGGCGGTCGTCGTAGTCGTGGTGACGCCACCTACCGTACTCGAGGTGGTGGGGTTGGCTTCCGAGTAGTTCAGGTCCCAAGACTGGGCGGTTTCGTTAGCACCGCTTTGGAGGGTGGTGATTCCCGAAATCTGCCAGCCATTCACGGCACCTCTCACGAAGGCATTCGCCCCGTGAGTGCGAGGAAGATTGAACACATAGGCGAGGTTCAAAACCTGTGCACGATTGTTGGGTGAGACGCCGTAGTAATAGCTTTGACCATAGTCTGCCATCGTGCCGGTAGGGAAGTTGCCGAAATCTCCCAAGGCTTTAGACCAAGTGTAATTGGCATTCAAGGTGAGGAAGCCGACATACCGCAGCACGCTGACCTGAAGAGAGTCATACCGGGCAATTCCCGCGGTGTTGGTCTGATCCACGGCGGTGAAATTCTGGTAAGGACGCGCGCTGTCTTCGCAGGCGGTAGATATCGAATTGGACGCAGAGAAACAGGGTACTTTGAACAGCCCGCCCACCGGGACCGCGTTGATGTTGGGTGCGACTTGCAGGAAGTCACTATGGTTCCCGACGTAGGAGGTCTCGAGCAGGAATTTGCCCGGCAGCCTTTGGTCGATGGAAAAGACGTAATTGGTCACGAGCGGCTGCTCGTGGTCATTCGGGTTATAGACGTCTACGGTGGAGCCGGCCCCAATTTGCGCGTTGCCAAAGTTGGGCACGGCCATGGAGTGGGCATCAATCCCTTCCCAAGTCGGGCAGAGAGGATCGTTTTGGCCGCAGGACCAACCGACCGAACCCAGGGCAGTGTCCACCGGGCCGGTGTAATTGCCGCTTTGCACCGAGTCGTAAGCGCGGTACAAGCCCCAGCCGCCGCGGAGGACCGTTCTGCCGTTGCCGAACAAGTCCAAAGCAGCGCCTAAGCGGGGCGAGATGAACATAAACCGGCTGGTAGTGCCGGAGAGGGGAATTGCCTTGTCGATCTTGTTCCACTCGATGCCCGTATTGGCCTCATCGAGAGCAAAGGCGATGGGATTACTCTGGTATTGGGCAGGATTGAAGACCGCCATGCCAATGCCATCCCCGTCATAGGGTTTGGCATAGTGCTCGAACCTTGCGCCGTACTGGACAGTAAGCCGCCGGTTCACCTTCCAATCGTCCTGGGCGTAGAGGTCAGAAATGTTTTGGGCGAGGGTGGAAGGAGGTGGAAGGGCCGCCTCATAGTACCCGGCTTGGCCGATGCCCATCAGGGTGTCGGCATAGTTGTTGCCCGTTGGTGAACCCCATTGGTCATAATTGAATACCCCCATGTACTCTCCCCAGTTGTCCTGGCGATTGTAAACATGCTCGAAATAGAAGCCGTACTTGGTGGTGTGCGTCCCGATCACCTTGGTCAGATTCTCCGTTACGCTGGGGATACCCTTGTAGCAGATCATGACGGGGTGAAAGTCAGCGCCCAGGTTTGACCCGCCGAGGTTGGGAACAGAGTCGCTCCAGCTCGTGAGGTCCGGCGCCGTGGGATTGTTGTAGATCCCCTTCAAGCTGAAGCCGGGGATGTCCGCGCGCAGCATCTTCTTGGGATCTTGCGGCGTATTGGGGAAGTTGATTTTAGTGTAGCCGTAGCGGGTTTCGCTGGTCATGGTCGGCGAAAAGATGTGTACCAAGCTGACCCCGACAAAATCCGAGGCATTGGCTCCGACGATGTCGGTCGGGGCCGGAACCGCCCAATCCGAACCCGTCGATGCCCACAGACCCAGCGGCTGATTCTGGACCTCGCGTTGCCGGCTCCAAGTGACGTACGCCCGGGTGTTGGTGGAAATGTTGTAATCGACGCGGGCGACATTCTGCCACGAGTTCTGCGGCACGGAGAACGATGAGACATAGTTAAAGCCATCGTGGTTCTGCGGATCGGTGTTCGTGGGCGTAGGCAGGTAGGCGGCCAAATAGGCCTGCGCGCTGGGCGAAATGCACGCTGACGACAGCACGCCGGCAGCAATCGAGCAGCCCGCCGTGGATCTTTGATTAAATCCCAGCCAGGAGCTTCCGCCGGTCAAGGGGGGCGCGGTGGGAAGAACCCCCAGGGTTGGCCGAGCAATCGAGCTGGCGTAGGCGGAATTGGCCAGTTCAGTGAAGTTGCCCTGCATCATCTGCGCGTCCGGAACGAAGTCGCGGTCCACGCCCCCATCGAGCAACTGATGGTAGTTCTCGTAGGCCTCAAAGAAGAACACCTTCTGGCGGCTCTTGTTGAAACCCGTGCCGGGAATGATCAGCGGGCCGCCGATGTTGCCGCCCGGGTAGTAGTAGGAGCTTGGGGGCTTGGCTGCCCCAACGCTGTTGTTGAAAGCGTCGTTGGCGTTCATCGCGGAGTTGCGGGCATACATGTAAGCCGCGCCATGAAAATTGCTGCCGCCGGCCTTGGTGACGGTGTTGACCACCACCGGCCCCTTGGCGTTGTCGGCCGAGAAGCTCGCATTCAAAACCTTTACTTCCGAAATCATGTCGGGATTCGGATTGACCGGGGTGGCCGCACCCGATGCACCGGGGTCAAAAACGTGCTGTCCGTCCTGAGTGATGTCCACGGATTGGCCGTTGATGGTGACGGCGCTGAGGCCGCCGGTGTTCCCGGCGATGGAGCTATTGTTGATGCCGATGGTTTCACCGACATAGCCCGCCTTGTTGACGCCCCCGTTGGCTTGCATCGCCGCACCGGGTAGTATCTTGAGAAACTCGGTAGCATTGCGGCTGACGAGCGACAGATCCTGAAGGTCGCTGGAGGAGATCACGGAGGACTTGTCGCCGTTGTCCACCGTGGCCACTCCTGAGACCTTATCCGTTACCTCTACCGTCGTCGAGGTTGAAGCCACTTTCAGTGTTACGGTCATCGCTCGGCTGTCACCGCCGTTCAAGATGATGCCTGTGCCCAGATATTTGTTGAAACCCTTTAGATAGGCGGTAACTTCGTAGGTGCCGGCCGGAACCTCCGTGAAGGAGAAATAGCCGTCGGCGTTTGTTTGAAGGGTTCGCGTTGTTCCGGAGTTCGAGTTCTTTAGCGTGACCTCAGCTCCGGGTATCACCGCGCTGCTGTTATCCACCACCGTTCCTGAAAGGCTGGCGAAGAACGATTGCGGCAGCGCGGGTCGGGCGACGAGAAAGCAAATCGCCGTGACCCCTAACAAATAAAATATCCGTCTCATCAATAATCCTCCTGAGTGTGCCCAAGTGCCGTTGGGCTCCACGTCTTATGAAAATTCGGATTTCTTGACCCACCCGACGATGTGTACCGCGCGCAATCGTACGCGCGCGTAGTTTCCAACCGGTCCGGCGCCTTCAAGATGAGCATTTACCAGGGCTTAAGGGCTGCGCCTGGGCGGGAATCGGGGTAAAACCATCCTCCGCGCCGGATGGCAGATACGATCTCGGCAGGTGGAGACTCGACTTTTATCAGGGTGGGGTCAAGGCTACAGCCGTTAGGTAACAGTTACGAAGAGATTTGCAGGGTGTTACGTGATTTGGCGGTGGGGGTTAAATGGCAAGGAAACGATGTAGGCACAC
Source organism: uncultured Acidobacteriota bacterium (assembly GCA_963808085.1). Lineage (GTDB taxonomy): Bacteria > Acidobacteriota > Terriglobia > UBA7540 > UBA7540 > Bog-366. The sequence continues at coordinate 214,053 of CAWEFC010000012.1, read as the reverse complement.
GGTCCCCCGCCTGCGGAGCTTTAGAGTGCGGCAGCTTGCTGCCGCTTTCCTTCTTTCGAGGTTTCTAGCGGGGCCTTGAATCGGGCCGCGCCCGTCTGGGGGGAAAGACTAGAGTGGCCGCCAGCAAGCTGGCTGGTGAAAAGCGGCAGCAAGCTGCCGCACTCTAAAGCTTCGCAGGTTGCCTTGACGTGTCGGGGTAGGAACGCTTCAAGTCGTGTTACACGACGGGCTAACGTCAAGCGAGCGGTTACATAACGTGGTTACATAACACAGTTGTTTCAGGCCGGTGGTTATGCTATAAGCTGTGGCCACCAGGAGGGGAGCCAGTCATGCCCCCGGTAGTCGCCTTTGCAGAAGAGAAGGCAGAACTTAAGCGAGTTCTCGCGTCGCCAAGTTTCGCAAAATCCCCGAACCTTTCGAGGCTCCTGGAATACCTCTGTAACAAGCAACTTGAGGGTTCCGCTCAAGACCTAAACGAATACAGCATTGCGGTTGAAGCGCTCGGCAGGGCTGCCGATTTCGATCCGGGAATGAGCTCCATTGTCCGGGTTGAGGCCCACCGTTTGCGCGAGAAGCTCAGCAGATATTATGAGGGCGAAGGCGCCGCGGATCCTCTGAAGATTGTGCTCGAGGCGGGGAATTATGCCCCTCGGTTCGAGAGGCGGGAGGCGATTGCAACCGTCGCGACGCCTTCCGGGCTGGCCCCTTTGGAGAGCGCGACCGCAGCGCCTGAGGGGATTGCGCTCCCAACCCTAACCGTGGTTCCCGCTCCCTCGGCGCCGGCGGAGATCGATAAATCGGCCACAGGCGATTCCTCGCCTTCCAAACTGGGGGCTCGGCTCGCGATTCTCGCTATCGGTTTAGTGGTGGTCATCCTCATTTTAAGTTTGTACACCTGGAGATTCGGGACAAGGCAGAGTATCGGGACCTCTTTAGCCATTCCCCCGGCAGGCGCCCCGGCCCTGACCGCCATGAGGCCAAGCGACGAGATCAGGATTCTGTGTGGCTATTCCAAGCAGAGCTACATTGACCGGCGGGGGAAAGTCTGGCAGGGCGATCGTTATTTCCACAGCGGCGACGCTGAAACCTCGCCGCCTCAGACCATCACCCGCACCCTCGACCCCACGATTTTTCAACAATTCCGCAAGGGTGAGTTTTCCTACGACATCCCCCTCAAAGACGGGGTGTACGAGATGCGGCTCTACTTTGCGGAGACCGTGTTCGCCCCGACAACTTTTGCCGGGGGCGGGGAGAGCAGCCGGATCTTCACCGTCGACATGAACGGGAAGCCCTTGTGGACGAGTGTTGATATCTATCGCGACGCCATGGGCAATAATATCGCCTACGAACGCGTTTTCAAGGATGTGGCGCCCGCTTCCGACGGCTACCTTCACCTGGGGTTTCATTCCTCCTCCCGGGAAAAGCCCTTTTTAAACGCCATCGAGATCGTCCCCGGCATTCCCGGGAAACTGCGTCCCATTCGACTGGTGGCGCGGGAAGTTTCTTATACCGACCGTGCGGGGCAGCTCTGGAGCCCAGACAGCTATTTCTTACATGGACGGCTTGCTCCGCACCCGGGTCCGGTGCAGAATAGTCCCGATCCCGAACTTTACACCACCGAGCGCTACGGGAATTTCGATTACGCCATTCCCGTGGCCCCCGGCAAGTACGGCGTCACGCTCAGGTTTGCAGAAACCTACTTCGGCCAGACCAATGCGGGATTTGGCGGCGTGGGCTCCCGTCTGTTCGATGTTTACTGTAATGGGGTTGCGCTGCTTCGGAAATTCGATATTTATAAGGAGGCGGGTGGAGCCGACCGGGCCTTGGAGAAGACCTTTCACGGCCTCGAACCCAACGCCCAAGGCCTTCTCGACCTCAGCTTCGTCCCCACTGAAAACTACGCCGAGGTGAACGCCCTCGAGGTGGTGGACGAGTCGCCGTGAAGCGACGCAGAGCGACGCCTTTGAATCAAAGTTGAGCTTGGCCACAACGGCCTGGCCACCGACTGATCCCGTGGGGCTCCGCCGAAAGACGCTGGAAAAATCACGAATCGCCAATGAAGAGTCTTGCCCGTTACCCGGCGACGGCGCCGGTGACCTTGAACACAATGGCGTAATCACAGGGCTTCTGTGCGGGCACCAGCACCTTCAGCCCCGAGTTATCCTGCGACCATTCAAGCTTGCCGTCGAAGCCCAAGAGTTCGACATTCTCGATTTTGCCGACGTGCAGTCCGGTGTTGGTGGCCAAGGGGCGAATGACGGCTTGATATTCCGGCCAGCCCATCACGAAGGCATACAGCGTTTGACCCTTGGTGGTAAAGCGGACGTCTGCCGCGGTCAGGTCCTTCCGCTTCTCCTCATTAAACGCGGCGTCACTCGCGGCCGCGGCCACCACCGGACTCTCACCATAAATCTTCCACGGGCGCGTGGCATGGATCGCTTCGCTATTGACGCTCATCCATTTCGTGATTTCGGCCAGGATACCTAATTCCTCCAGGTCCAGGGTGCCGCGCGCCGGAAGGGGAAAATTCAGCATCAGGTTGCCATTGCGGCTGACGATGTCCGCCAGCATGTCGATGATGGTCTTCGGCGTCTTGTACTTCATGCCGCGCTTGTAGTGCCAATCGCCAATGCAGGTGTCGGTTTGCCAGGGTCGCGGCCAAATGTCGGCCACGATGCCGCGCTCGACGTCCATCACTCCGGTGCCGTGCTCAGTGTCTGCGGGACGCTTGGTGGTGTAAATGGTTTCAGGCTTCCCGCCGTTTTTCTTCGCACTCTGGTTGTAGTGGTGCGCCACGAGGCTCAGTCCGTATTCCTCAAAAGGAAGAGGGCCGTCGGTGTAAAGCAGATCGGGCTGGTACTTGTCGATCAGATCCTTGATGCGCATGAACCAGTGGCGCTTCCACCACAGTGGAATGCCGGTCTCATCCCAGTCCAGGTTCTCTGCCCAAACCTGGTCGGAATCGACATACAGGCTGGAGTTGGCGGGATCGGCGCCGTCGTAAGGCACTCCGGCGTAGGGCCCCGTTTTATCGTGGTCGTGATTCACCGAAAACCATTTATAGGTGATCCACAAATGGTCGCTCGCGGCGAACTTCAGCCCGGCATCCCGAGCCGCGTGCGCCCACATGCCGATGATGTCTTTCTTCGGCCCTTTGTTGGCGGCGTTCCAAGGCTGATAAGTGGAATTCCACATGTCGAAGTTATCGTGATGCACGCCCATGCTCATAAAGTATTTTGCGCCGGCTTTCTTGTAGAGGCCGATTAGATAGGCGGGGTCAAACTGCTCCGCCTTCCACAGCGGGATCGTGTCCTTGTAGCCGAACTTTGAGGGATGGCCGTAGGTTTCCATGTGATAGATGTTTTGATCGGAACCCTGCATGTACATGTTGCGGGCATACCAATCGCCTGCTTCGATGGCGGATTGCGGGCCCCAGTGCGCCCAGATGCCGAACTTGGCGTCGCGAAACCACTCGGGGATTTCATACTTGCTCAAGGACGCGCGCGTCCCTTCAAACGGCCCACGCTCAATCTCGATTCCGGGTCCTGGTTCGTGTTGCGCCGCCGCGAGCTTCATCGCGGGGAGTGCCGCCGCCATCAGTTTGCATGCGGTTCGTCTGGTCATCTTCATCGACATGATATTCGTTCCCTCCGGTGTGACACGGCCATCCTGGCCGTGTCGGGGTCACGGGCGGGACGCCCGTGCCACCTGCAATTATCCAAATTTCGCACTGATCAGCTAACGCGCGTGCAAAGCTATCATGATGGAACGTGGCCGTGCAACTGGCTTCGGCCGTAGAGCGGTGTCCCGGTTTCGACGTAACGCCGCCATCTTGGCAGCTCCTGTGCCGGCTGGAAGCCGGCGCTACGCTTGAAGTCAGGACACCCTCCAGCCGCGGTGTTCCCGCGGGTTCGCGTGATTTCAATTCCTCGAGACAACCAAGAGCGCGGGTATACGGAGCGACATAAGCGTTTGCGCATCCGGTTGTAGCGGCGGTCTCCGACCGTCGTCGTCGATCGGAGATCGACGCTACAATTTATGTCGCTCTGTATAGTCAAAGCCGATTACGACTTAAGGTGGGCATTGAAGAAGGCGATGATGCGGCGGCGCGCGTCCTGGGCTGAGGGCTCGTGGTAGGCAGCTCGGGTAAACTTTGCCATGATCACCATCAGCGTTGGCACCTCCGACCGGTCATGATGGTTGAGGAACGCGTGGCCGGCGTCGGGATATACCTTCACGTCATGGTCCACGCCAACCGCCGTGAGTGCCCGCTCCAGGCGAACGGGATCGCTGCGGAGTGAGAGATCCCTGGCCGCCATAACTTCCGACAATCGGGCAGGCTCCGCGCAGGAACGTGTCGGCGTCCTTTGGAACCATGCCATAGTTGACGCTCGACGCGGAATAGCCGTGGCCGGGCGCGAGGAGCAAGGCGAATCCGCCTCCCATGCAAAAGCCGATGACGCCGATCTTGCCCGTGCAGCCCTCCTGGCCAGCGAGCCAAGCGCGCACGGCCTCAATCTCGTCGAACGTCCTGCCGCGCCGGGCTTGCACGTCGCGGAAAACCGTTCGCAGGCACTTTATTTTCCCGCCCCAGTGGAAGAGGTTGGGCGCCCCTGCCAGGTATCCTTCGCTCGCCAGCCAATCGGCTTGGTTCCTGAGGTCGCGAGTCATTCCCATGACGTCGTGGAGAACCACGACACCCGGCCACGGCGCGCTCACTTGGGGCTTTGCTACATAGAGTGGCAGCTCGGTTGAGCCGCTAGCAATCTTCACTTCCGCCATCGCGCCACCTCGTCGCTCTTCCCTGCCCTCGGCCCGCCTCAGGCCCACGCTGGATTCTAACATCAAGTGAAACGCGTTATCGTAAGACTCGCAGATTTACCTGCCCCGTGTCGTGCCTTGCCGAAAGCTGTTCGAGCGGAACGAAAGCCCGAATTCCGACATCTCAACTACGAGCGTACCGCCGCCATCTTGGCGGCTCCGGTGCCGGCTGGAAGCCGGCGCTACGCTTCATATTAGCCCGGGTATCTCACTAGCTCTTTGAAGCGCGGCGGGATAACCCCGCTGTTACTGGCCGCTCCGACAGTTCCCGCGCTTGGAGTTCCCTCCAGCCTGCTCGGGCGAGCGGAGCTTTAGAGTGCGGCAGCTTGCTGCCGCTTTCCTCCCGCGAGCTTGCTCGCGCGATTTCGCAATCGCACCCGTTCACGTCTCGCAAGGGGGATAAGAGTAGTGGCCGCCAGCAAGCTGGCTGGCGAGAAAGCGGCAGCAAGCTGCCGCACTCTAAAGCTCCGCACGCATGCCGGCACAGAAGTCGGATTCGCGTCCTCGGGTGACTCATCGGGGCAGGCGGCTTTTAGCGAGTGGTGAGACATGCAGGTTAGTAGGCACGGGCCTCAAATACAGCCACGGAAAGGAACGACATGAAAATTGGGATCATTGGCGCAGGGCAAATCGGCGGCACTCTGGCACGCCGGTTGACTCAACTCGGACATGAGGTGGCCGTTGCGAATTCGCGCGGACCCGCATCACTCGCCGATCTCGTGAAGGAAACCGGAGCGAAGGCCGTCACCGCAAAAGAGGCGGCGCGAGCAGGCGACGTCGTGGTGGTGACGATCCCGGAAGGGAAGATTCCGGATCTGCCCAGAGACTTGTTTGCGGGCGTCCCGGCGGATGTCGTCGTCATCGACACGGGCAATTACTACCCGCGAGAGCGCGATGGCCGCATCAGTGAAATTGAATCGGGCATGGCGGAGAGTCGATGGGTGGAATGTCAACTCGGCCGCCCCGTCATCAAGGCGTTCAATAACATCTATGCGCAACACCTGCTGGAGCGCGGCCGCACGGCGGGCAGCCCCGGACGGATCGCGCTGCCCGTAGCCGGTGATGACGCACGCGCAAAGGAGACGGTCAGGCGGCTGGTGGACGAACTCGGATTTGACGCCATCGATGCGGGCGGGCTTGACGAATCCTGGCATCAACAGCCCGGCACGCCGGTTTATACCGCCGACTTCGACGCCGAGGGAGTGCGCCGCGCGTTGGCACAGGCCAGCAAAGAACGCAAATCAAAGTGGCAAGCCACGGCGAGCAGCCCGGGCACTTTTGCTCGCCCTGCCTGACCGTGGCCGAGGGCAGAGGTGATCGTGGAGTCCCCAAAACGATCAACTTTGCCCGAAAATGGGTAGTGGAGCCGCCAAGATAGCGACGTTACGCGGCCGAAAATCGTCTTTACTCCCACAGATTATTGATGATACTCTTTAGTCAAGTGGCTGTGTTCGGTCCCAGAAGTCACGACTAACTCCAACTCATTAAAAAAAATAAAAAAACTCTTGACAAGAATCAAATGCGCCTGTAAATTCGGTGGTCAGAAGTGGAAAAAAGTGGGTAGTTGCTGAATTTAAACGGGAATCTAGGGCTGAAAGGCTCACGGGCGAGGTAAATGTTTAGGGGCAATATCACCGCGACCGTGGATGAGAAGGGCCGGCTAAAGATTCCGACGGCCTTCAAAGAAAGCCTGGATCAAAAGTACGGCGAGGACCTGGACTTTTTTGTCACCAGCTTGGACGGAACCTCCGTGCGGATCTACCCCCTTCCCGTGTGGATCAAGATCGAAGAGAGCATGGTTCTGGTGCGTGGCGAAAAAGAGCAGAACAAGATCAAGAGGCTGTTCCTCGAACGCACAAACTATTGGGGACAAACTGCCCGTGGCGATGGTCAGGGCCGAGTCCTGATTCCCGCGCTCCTGCGCGAACGAGCCGGCATGCAGGGGGAAGTTGCGGTGATGGGCCGCGTGGAGTTCCTGGAAGTCACCAGCATGGAACGGAAGCGCGAGCCGATGGCCCAACCGATTTCGGACGAGGACCGGGCCGGGATGGACGATCTGGGTATCGACTGACCTCGGTTACGCGGTTTGACTGACGGTGATGAATGACGAGTCGAGCGGGAACGAGGAAATTGGAGGCGGGGCCGAAGCTGACAGGCCTCTCCATGTTCCCGTGCTGGTTCGCGAGGCCCTTGAATTCCTCAACGTGCAGCCAGACGGAATCTACATCGATGCGACGCTTGGGGGCGGGGGGCACGCGCAGGAGATTTTGAAGCGCCTCGAAACGGGCAGGCTCTTGGGCCTTGACCGTGATCCCCGGGCGCTGGAAGTGGCTGGCCAAAAGCTGGTGGGATTTGGCGGGAAGTTGATGATGCAGCAAGGGAACTTCGCTCAGATCGAATCGTTGCACGCCGCCAGTGGGTTGCCGGCGGCGGATGGAGTGCTGGCCGATCTGGGTTTGAGTTCCATGCAGCTTAACGACGCCGCGCGCGGATTCAGTTTCAATCTGCCGGGTCCTCTGGATATGCGAATGGATCCCGGCTCGGAGACGACCGCCGCCGACCTGGTGAACCACGCCAGCGAGCGCGAACTGGCAGACATTCTTTTTGAGTTGGGGGAAGAGCGCCACTCGCGCAGGGTTGCGCGAGCCATTGTGAAGGCCCGTCCGTATCAAATTACCACCGAACTGGCGCAGGTGGTGACGCGAGCGATCCCCTCCCGGGCGGGCCTCCACCAAATTCATCCGGCCACGCGCAGCTTCATGGCTCTCCGCCTGGCGGTGAACACGGAATTGGAAAACCTGGACAAGTTTCTGGGCACGGTCCTCACGGTCATTCGGCCTGGTGGGCGAGTCGTGGTCCTGAGCTTTCACTCTTTGGAAGACCGCCGGGTGAAGCAAGCCTTCCGGCGTTGGCAGGATGAGGGTCAGGCGAGCATCCTGACGCGCAAAGTGGTTCGTCCCGGGGAAGAAGAAGTACACACCAATCCGCGCGCGCGTAGCGCCAAGCTGCGAGCAGCAGAAAAGAACAAAGAGCAGGGATCAGGGGTTAGGGATTAGGGGTTAGGAATTAGGCGATAGGGATTGGGCATTTGAACCCGACTACGTGCTGAAAAAATGGGGTCTAGGGGTAAAGCACGAATCTCGCTAGCTTGGGGATTCCCAATCCCCAACCCCTGATCCCTAACCCCTAATCCCCCGGAGTCTTAAATGGCCACCACAACAGTCACCTTACCGGGTTCAAGACGGCGTCCGAGAAACGTTCCTGCCGCGGGCAGGGCGAGTTTCCCGGAATTCTATTTTGTGAAGCCCATCAACAATTCCCACGTCGTGCGAGAAGTTGACCGGGACCGTCGACGTGAATGCTTCAGTCTGTTGGGACTGGGCTTCGTGGTTTTTCTATTTGTGTTGATGTTCGCGTGGCAGCATTTCCAGTGCGTGCGGTACGGTTACCAGGTTGAACAGCTCAAGGCCGAATATGCGGCGCTGGAAGAGCAGAACCACACGTTCCGGCTGGAGCGAGCAGCGCTGGCCGACCCGCAGAGGATCGACACGCTCGCACGGACCCGGCTCGGCATGGTGACGCTCACGCCGCAGCAAGTGATTTGGGTAGGCGGACAGGGCCGCGCCGCGAACGCCCCGGAAACTAGCCCGCAATTGGCACGTAACCTCTCCGTAGGTCGCGGAGACACTCTACACGAGCAGTAGCTGCAATGCGCCGACGGACGCCAGATTCTCGAGCGGCGAAGCCCGACCGGTCACGCCTGGAGCGGCGGCGACTGATTGTCGGCGCGGTTTGTTTTTTGTGGCTCGCCTGCATTGCCGCCCGCCTCTACTATTTTCAGGTCATCCAGTACGTGGATATGGTTTCGCGCGCCCAACGCCAGCGTCAGCGCGTGATTGAGGTGGCGCCCCAGCGCGGAGTCATCTATGACCGGCAGATGAACCCTCTCGCCATGAGCATGGACGTGGAATCCGTGTTCGCCGTGCCGAGCGAGCTTGCCGAGCCGCAAAAGTCGGCTTCCCGGCTCGCCACTTCCCTGTCCCTCGATGCCGACGACCTCCGCGACCGCTTCCAGGCCTCGCGCTCCTTCTGCTGGGTCAAGCGCCGCGTGACCACGGCGGAAGCCGCGCGCGTTCGCGCTTTGAATCTGAAAGGTATCTATTTCCAGACGGAGACCAAGCGTTTTTACCCCAACGGGGACCTAGCGGGGCAAACCATTGGTTACGTCGGCCTGGATGACAAAGGGCTGGGCGGAATCGAATACGAGCTGGACGACCAGATCAAGGGCAAGCCCGGCCGCGTGCTGCTGGCTTCCGACGCGCGCCGCCACACTTTTCGTAGCACCGATTGGGCCGGCATTCCCGGCAAAAACGTCGTGTTGACGATCGATGAAAAAATCCAGTACATCGCGGAGAAAGCCCTTGCTGAAGAAGTCGCGAATCGACATGCAGCAGGCGGCGTGGCCGTGGTGCAGAATCCCAACACGGGAGAAATTCTGGCCATAGCCAGTCAACCAACCTTCGATCCCAACAACATTGACGCGAGCCCTGCGGTGGCACGCGAGGATCGCGGCGTGGGATGGATTTATGAGCCGGGCTCGACCTTTAAATCGATAACTCTCTCCGCGGCGCTGGAAGAAAAACTGACCAACCCCAACGAAGTTATCAACTGCCAGAACGGCGGCATCGTGCTGGCGGGGCACACGATTCACGACCACAAACCGTATGGCGATCTCAGCGTTACCGACGTCATGGCGTATTCCAGCGACGTGGGCTTCGTCAAGCTGGGCCTGCGGCTCGGCGAGGAGCGCTTCTATCGTTATATCCGGGCGTTCGGCTTTGGCGCGAAAACCGACGTGGACTTGCCCGGCGAGGAACGAGGTTTGCTGAAGCCGCCCAGCCGCTGGTCCGGGCTGAGCATCGGAGAGATCTCCATTGGGCAGGAAGTCAGCGTGACCCCCATCCAGATGGTCACCGCTTACTCGGCCATCGCCAATGGCGGAATCCTTTTTCAGCCTCGTATTGTTCACGATATTTTTCAGGGCAACGTCCACGATCCTTTGCCCCCCGCCAGAGGGCGCCGGGTGATCAGCGCGCATACGGCAGAGACGATGCGCCAGATCCTTGCCCAGGTGGTTGACCACGGAAGTGGCAAGCCTGCGCAATTGGGCGGATACACCTCCGCTGGCAAAACCGGCACCGCACAGAAGATTGATGCCAGAGGCGCATATTCAAAATCGGTATTTGTAGGGTCTTTCATCGGCTTTGCTCCCGTTGTAAATCCGGCGGTGGTCATTCTGGTGGCCATCGATTCTCCGGTGGGAGCACATTACGGCACAGATGTGGCAGCTCCGGTATTCCGGTCCATCGCAGAGCAGACTCTTGGTTACTTGAACGTTCCTCAGGATAATCCCACCCAGTGGCCTCGTAATACAACCCCCAAACCCGTTAAGATCCCGGACCAGAAACCCGAGGTCTTAACGAGATACCTTCCTTTGGATCGCGAGTCTCCAGGAGCTGCCACATCACCCGTACAACTGACTTCTGCTGGGATCCAATTTTCGCCAGATGATACCTCGCAGTCCGGCTCTGATGACTGGGGACGGACTTCTCACACGGTGATTCTGGGTGATGGCCCCGAAGTAACCGTACCGGATTTTTCCCGATGGGCGGCGCGGCGCGTGGCCCACGAATGCGAAAAGCTGGGCCTCTCCCTCAACGTGGTAGGCAGCGGCCTGGCGGTTGAACAAAACCCTGTCGCCGGCGCGAAAGTGCCTGCCGGTACGCGCATTTGGGTGCGCATGGCGCGATAGACAGGCGATCGTGCGATCCGGTGATCGGTTGAACAAAATCAACTCAAACTGAGTTGGCTCTTTGCTCGCTCGATCACCCGATCATCGGTTCAACGGATATCAGGATAAGAAATGAAGTTAGGCGAATTGCTGCGGGAATTGCCGGTTGTGCGCGCGGGCGCAGACCCCACGGCGGAAGTTTCTTCCTTGGCCTACAACTCCCGCGAAGCGTGCCCGGGAACGCTTTTCTTTGCTATTCACGGTGAGAAGGCCGACGGTCACCTTTATGTTCCCCAGGCGCTGGACAGGGGCGCCGTGGCTGTGGTCAGTGAGCGTCCCGCTCCACCCGAGCTGGCCGGGCAGTGGATCCAGGTGGCCGCCATCCGCCGGGCCTTGGCCGACGCCGGTCGCATCATCTTTGGCCATCCCGAAAAGCACCTCAGACTCGTGGGAATAACCGGAACCAACGGCAAGACCACAACGAGCTATTTGGTGGAAAGCATACTTGCCGCATCGGGGATATTAAGCGGTGTTTTCGGCACCATTGAATACCGGATGGGTGGCAGGACCAAGGAGGCCACCAACACCACGCCGGAGTCGCTCGATCTGCTGTCCTACTTTGCCGAACTGGTGAAGGCGGGCGGCAAGGCTGCGGTGATGGAAGCCTCTTCGCACTCACTGGCCCAAGAGCGTATCTGGGGATTTCATTTCGCCGTCGCGGTGTTCACCAACCTGACGCAGGACCATTTGGATTATCACAAGGATTTTGAGCATTACTTCCTCGCCAAGCGCCGCCTGTTTGAGGGTCTTGGCGCCCCACCACCGGACTGGGCGGTGATCAACACCGATGATCCGTGGGGTGTGAGGCTCCTGGAGTTGCCGTATGCCAACCGCCTGACTTACGGTTTGAACGGCGACGCCCAAGTGGCGCCCAAGCAGGTGGCGTCCACTTCGAAGGGAACGGAAGCCGTTGTCTCGACCCCGATGGGAAAGCTGCAAATCGTTTCTCCACTGTTGGGGCGCGCCAATTTAGCAAATATTCTTGCCGCAGTTGCCACGGGGGTGGCCATGGGGATTGCCAGCGCAAAGATTGAGGAAGGCATCGCCAAGCTTCAGGCCGTGCCGGGGCGATTCGAACGCATCGACGAGGGGCAGCCGTTTTTGGTGATGGTGGATTATGCCCATACCGATGACGCGCTGAAAAACGTCCTGAAGACCGCCCGCGAACTCACCCACAACCGCCTGATAGTGCTCTTTGGTTGCGGGGGAGAACGCGATCGCACGAAGCGGCCGCGCATGGGAGAGGTCGCGGGAACTCTGGCGGACTTCGTGGTGCTGACTTCCGATAATCCCCGCAGCGAGGACCCGTTGCTGATCATGGCCGACGCGCTGGTGGGCTTGCAGCGCACGGGCAAGCCTTACATCGCGGAAGTCGATCGCGGTGTGGCGGTTCGCAAAGCTCTGGAAGAGGCTCGCAAGGGCGACGTGGTGGTCCTGGCCGGCAAAGGTCACGAAACCTATCAGGTTCTCAAAGAAGGCAAGGTCGATTTCGATGACCGGGACGTGGCGCGCAAGGTCCTGGCGGAGATGGACTACAGAAAGTAGCCTTGGGCTTTAAGCCCTTCGGTGAGGGGTAAGAGCTGAACGCTGACACATGAAGTTAACGATGGGGGAGGTAGCCGCGTTTCTAGGGGCGCCCTGCGGCGTGGCGGATCGCCCCGTTGCGGGATATTCGATTGATTCGCGTTCGCTCGCGCCCGGCCAGCTTTTCTTCGCCATTCGCGGGCCGCGTTTTGACGGCCACCAATTTGTGGGGCAGGCGCTCGAACGCGGCGCGGCCGGCGTGGTGGTCGATGCCGCCTTTTACGCGAGCGCGCCCACGGAGTGGCAGCCCGCTCTGATTGCGGTCGCGGACACGCTTAGCGCCCTGCAGACGCTTGGCCGCACAGTCCGCCGTAAGTGGGGCAAGCGGCTCGTGGCGGTCACGGGGAGCACCGGAAAGAGCACCACGAAGGAAATGATCGCGGCCATTCTCAGCCGCCGTCTTCGTGTGTTCCGTTCTCCAGGGAATCTGAACAATGGCTTTGGAGTGCCGCTGGCGCTGCTGGGGCTGGAACCTGAGCACGATGTGGCGGTGATGGAATTGGCCATGTCCGCTTCCGGCGAGATTGCGCGTTTGGCGCGATTAGCCGAGCCGCAGATCGGTGTGGTGACCAACGTCGCCGCTGCGCATTTGCAATTCTTCGATTCGGTTGACGCCATCGCGCTGGCCAAACGCGAGTTGGTCGATTACCTCGCGACCACCGGCCCCAGCGCCATCGCCGTTTTGAACGAGGACGACGAGCGCGTGCGGAGGTTTGCCGAGGGGTTTCCCGGACGAGTTCTGACTTTCGGATTTTCAGAAAAAGCGGATTTCCGGGCACTCGAAGCAAAGTGGGACTCGGGCGTCCAAACCTGGCTTCGGATGATCATGGCTGGCGGGGTGGTGGAAACCACTGTGCCGCTGCCGGGCAGACATAATGTCCAAAACGCCCTCGCCGCTATTGCCGTAGCGAGCGCCTTCGAAATCCCCCCGGAGGAAATAGGACCGGCCCTGGCGGGGTTTAAAAATCTACACCAGAGGAGTGAAATTCTTACACTCCCGGGTGAGGTCACGGTCATCAACGATTGCTACAATTCCAACCCCCTGGCGATGGAGAGCATGCTCGATACACTAGCTGGCTGGCCGGGGGCGCGCCGCCGAATGGTGGTGGCGGGAGAGATGCTGGAACTGGGGCCGACGTCACCGGAGCTGCACCGCGGCGTGGGCCGAAAGTGTGCTGCGAGTGGCGTAGACTGGCTGATTGCCGTGCAAGGGGCCGCCCAGTATTTCCTGGAAGGGGCCGTCGAGGGGGGCTTCCCGCACTCGCATGCGCGTTTTTTCCCCGACGCCAAGTCGGCGGGAGAAGTGTGCCGATCCCTGCTCAAACCTGGCGATGTAGTCCTGGTGAAAGGCTCGCGCGGAGTTCATTTGGAGACGGTAATTGAAATGCTGAAAGAGTGGAATCTAGAAAATCGAAACTAGAAAATCGAAACTGGCCGTGCGGCTTCCGATTTTCGACTTTCGAGTTCCTAGTTTCATTGGTCGCCGGCTTCTGACGCGGGACCCCGGACTTCGGACCATCTTTTATGTTCTACTACCTCTACGTCGAATTCCATCAACAAGTCCACTTTTTCAACCTATTTCACTACATAACTTTTCGAACCGCTTTTGCCAGCATGACGGCGTTGCTGCTCTCCTTGGTTCTGGGCCCGCGGGTGATTCGGTTGCTGAAGCAAATCCAGGTGGGCCAATACATTCGCGAGGACGGGCCGCAAGCGCACCAAGCCAAGGCGGGGACACCCACGATGGGCGGCGTGCTGATTCTCCTGTGCATCGTGGGTCCCACGCTGCTTTGGTCGGACCTCAGCAACACCTTCGTGTGGCTCACTTTGGACACCACGATGGCGTTCGGAATCATCGGGTTTTGGGACGACTACCAGAAACTTCGGCGCCATCAAAACAAGGGACTGACGGGGCGAGGAAAATTCTGGCTGCAGATTCTGGTGAGCTTCGTCTTCGGCGTCATACTGGTTTCGATGAGCGCGCGGGGGCTTTATTCCACTACCCTGTCTTTCCCCTTCTTCAAGCGCATCCACCCCAATTTTCTCATCACGCATTTCCTAGGAAACATTTGGACTTTCCCGTTGGCATTCATTCCCTTTTTGCTCTTTGTTATTCTGGTTTTGGTAGGTTCCTCGAATGCCGTCAATCTTACCGACGGACTCGACGGCCTGGCGATCGGGTGTGTAATCATTTCTGCGGGCGCGTTGACCGTGCTGACCTATGTGGCAGGGCACGCGGTGTTTTCCGAGTATCTCGACCTGGAGCACATGCCGCGCGTCGGCGAATTGACTATTTTCTGCGGGTCAATGGTGGGCGCGAGCCTGGGTTTCCTTTGGTACAACGCCTACCCCGCTGAAATTTTCATGGGCGACGTAGGATCGCTCTCGCTCGGCGGCGCAATCGCCACTGTCGCGGTGCTGGTGAAGCAGGAATTGCTGCTGCCCTTTATCGGCGGAATCTTTGTGGTGGAGGCGCTTTCCGTTATCCTCCAGGTCGGCTCGTTTAAATTGCGCGGTAAACGCATCTTTCGCATGGCGCCACTGCATCACCACTTCGAGCTTTCGGGCTGGAAGGAATCAAAAATCATCGCCCGTTTCTGGATCGCCGCGCTGATTTTTGCGCTTTTTGCGTTGACGACGTTGAAGTTGCGGTAAGGTGAAAGAGGTGTCAGGTGTCCGGCGCCGCGGGTTCTGTTTCGGTAGCTGACTGCCACGAGTCAGGTTGCAGGAGTCAGAGATCAGAAATAGGGAAATAGGAGCGAAGGGCTGTATCGAAGCCTGGTTGCTAAATCCTGAATCCTAGATCCTAAATCCTCTTCCCTGACACCAGACACCTGGCACCTGACACCTGCGAAGACGATTCGGAAAATGGACATTCACGGCAAACGCGTGCTGGTGGTCGGCTTGGCCCGGAGCGGGCTTTCGGTGGCTCGGGCCCTGGTGCGGCGCGGCGCGGTGGTGACGGTCAGTGATCGCAAGCAGCCGGGAGAATTTGCCGACATCCTGCCGGAGCTTCTCAAGGACAAGGTCGGGTTGGAGCTTGGGGCGCAGCGCCTCGAGACGTTTCTAAAGAATGAAATCATTATCGTGAGCCCCGGCGTACCCTGGGACCTACCGCAACTGCAAGCGGCGCGCGACAAAAACATTCCCGTCTACCCGGAAGTCGAGGCCGCGTCATGGTTTCTCGAAGGAACTATCGTGGGGGTGACCGGATCGAACGGCAAGACCACAACCACTTCCTTGCTTGGCGATATGCTCAAGGCCTCGGGGTTCCCCACCTTCGTCGGCGGCAACATTGGCAACGCCCTAAGTTCGGCGGTGGACCAGGCCCAGCCGGGCACGAAGTTTGTCACCGAGTTGAGCAGCTTTCAGTTGGAGGGCATTCACAATTTCCGCCCACATGTGGCGGTCATGCTGAACCTTTCGCCCAACCACCTGGACCGGCACCCAAGCTTTGAAGCCTATGGGCAGGCCAAACGTCAGATTTTTCGCAATCAGGGGCAGCAGGATTACGCGGTTCTGAACGCCGATGACCCGTGGGTGGCAGGGCTTCGATCGACCGTGCGGAGCCGGCCCGTGTTTTTCAGTCGCCAGCGGGAAATCCCCACCGGAGTGTTTCTTTCCGGGGGCAAAATCTACTATCGCGTGCGCCATTTGGAACGCGTGCTCTTCGAAAAACGTGATGTCAGACTGCTGGGTGATTTCAACCTGGAAGACGTACTGGCGGCCACGACCGCGGCGTGCTTGCTGGGCGCCGATTTTGCCGCGATTCGGAAAGCCGTGCGGGAGTTTAAGGCGGTCGAGCATCGGCTGGAATTTGTAATGGAGATCCAAGGAGTCGACTTCTACAACAACTCCAAGGCCACCAGCGTCGGCGCCACCTTGAAATCTCTCGATGCCTTTGAGCACGGCGTGCATTTAATTATGGGGGGCAAGGACAAAGGCGCACCCTACACCCCGCTTCTGCCTCTCATCAAGGATCGCGTGCGCGAAGTTTTGTTGATCGGCGCCGCTGCGCCCATCATTGCCAAGCAACTGACGGGTTCGACGGAATTAGTTGAAGCTGGAGATCTCGCCACCGCCGTTTACCAGGCCTTTGCCCGGTCACGCCCCGGCGACACCGTGCTGCTGGCCCCGGCCTGCTCGAGCTTCGATCAGTTCAAAGATTACGAAGAGCGCGGGATGGTGTTCAAAGAACTCGTGAAGATGCTGCAAAAGGATGTGGCCGAAGGGAGTGTCGCGCGCGCCCCGGCGTCCGAGGTCCGAAGCCCGTGGGCCGAAGTCCGGAGTCGGGAGGTGGGAGGCAAGAGCCCGAAGCCTGAAGCGCGTGGTCAAGAAGCCGGGTCCAGAAGCCCAAGGCCTGAAAGCCGCATACCCGGATTCGAGATTCGGACTCCGCGAGCCGCGAGCCCGGGCCCCGAGGTTTCGCGCCCAGCACCCATAGCCCGGATCACCGAACGTGAGCCCAAGACTGCGGAGCCCAAGGCAAGCAGTCCCGCACCCGTGGGCCGTGGCATTGAATCTGGCGCGCGTGCGGATATTGAATCTGGAATCTTGACTGTTGAATCCAAAGTCTTAAACGCCACGCCCCCCGCCCCCGCGAATTTCGAAGCTGCGGTGCCTGAGGGTCGTGAATCAGGTGCGCACGGCGGTCTTGAATCTGGAATTTTGAATCTTGAATCGAACGGTTTAAGCGCCACAAGCCTCAAGCCCCAGAGCCCCATCTCCCCGGCTACCGCTGCCGAACCACCGCAAAAAGCTGCGCCCAGGCAGATAGAAACTCCCCCCGTGCCGGTAATCCAGGTGCGGCCGCTCGCGGCCAAGCCAGATCCCGCGCCGATGGTATTTGCAACAGGCTCAGAGCCCGCCCGACCGGTAGCCGGTCTGCCGCCAGAGCAGACGGCTAACGTCGCGGAACCCCCGGAAACTGCCCCGTCGGTTGCCGATGTCCCACCGATTCAAGAGGCGGCGACGAGGCGTCCCGAAAGGGTCAACCTGAACCCCTCCGCTCCGCTCAGGGTAAGCTTTGCGAACGATCCCGAAAATTTGCAGGTGCCGCAGGACAAACCTAGCAGCAGGGATTCTTCACTCGAGATGCGGGCTGAAAACATCGGCACTGCAAGTCATCCCGGAAACCATCAACTTGGTGACACGCAGGCGACAATGGGAATGGAACCGCCGAATTCCGATTCGGTCGCATCGACCGCCGAATCCCGTGGCGCAAATCCCGAGCCGCGTGTGACGTCGCCGCTGTCCGGGGTCCCGAGCCCCGAACTCCGTGTCCCGTCTCCCGTGTCCCATCTGCCGTCGCCCGTATCCCGTGGCCCACTCGAGTTGAGCTATGTCTACGAAGTGGACGCCATGGAAACGCCCGAGATGGAATCACAAGTCGTGCCTGAGGACGAGCCGTCGATTTCCATCTCGGTGGGCAAAATCGAGGCCATCGAGGATCAAGTGTTGCCTTTTGAGTCGCGCCCCGAAGTTAAGGCAGCGGTCACGAACTCCGCCGGTCCTAGACCAGCTCCGAGAGGGAAGAAAAAACGTCGCGGGCACAAGGATTTAGCACGCGGGCCCTCGGAAGGGCAGCCGCCGCTCACGGGGGCAAAATAATCGGCGATTGCCGATGGATCTAGAAGGAGGCATTCAGCTCGAAATCGTCAGAGACGATCTTACGAATTGCTATAGTCGATTGCTCGCGACTAACGACTGACAACCAGCAATCGCCAACCAGCAATCGCCAACCAGCAATCGCAAATCACTAATGGGCCGACAACTCCAATCCGACAAGATTCTCTTTGTAGCCGTAGCGGGCTTAGTGCTGTTTGGCGCCTTGATGGTGTACAGCGCCTCGGCGGTCCTGGCCGCCGACCGCTATCACGAAGGGTACTACTTCCTGATTAGGCAATTGGCCTGGGCGGGAGTCGGACTCATTGCCGTGGCCGTTTTGATGCACACGGATTACCGCCGCCTGGCGAATCCCATGGTCATCTTCCCCGCAGTGGCGTTCGAGCTGATTATGCTCATCGTGGTACTGTTCGTTCACCCTACAAACAACGCGCACCGGTGGTTTCATTTGGGATTGGCGAGCTTTCAGCCCTCGGAGCTGGCCAAGATCATTCTGACAGTCTTCCTGGCATACTTCCTGGACCAGCGCAAAGGTCAGATGAACGACTGGAAGCACACGCTGGCTCCCATCGCCCTGGTTTCAGGCATCATGGCAGCGTTGGTGCTGAAGGAACCCGACCTGGGAACCGCGTTGGCGCTTGGAATGGTTTTGGTAACTATGCTTTTCTGCGCCGGCCTCGATCTTCGGTATTTTGTCCTGCCGATTCTCGTTTCGATTCCTGCTCTGTACTTTCTGATTGCACGTTCCCCCTATCGGCTGAAACGCATCCTGGCGTTTTGGGACCCCTACTCCGACCCCCTGGGAAAGGGATTCCACATTCTTCAGTCCTACATCGCGGTAGGGACCGGCGGCATAACCGGAGTGGGGCTGATGGAAAGCAAGCAGAAGCTCTTTTTTCTTCCCGAACCCCAGACGGATTTTATTTATGCCGTCGTCGGCGAGGAATGGGGTTTGATCGGGGCCGTCGTGCTTGCGGCCGTCTTCGCCGTCATCCTACTCCGCGGGTTGCGCGCGAGTGCCGGCTGTAAGGATGACTTTGGACGTTTACTCGCCCTTGGCTTGACGGTCATGATCGTTGGGCAGGCGCTCATCAACATGAGCGTGGTGCTGGGACTTCTTCCCACCAAAGGCATCCCCCTACCCTTCGTGAGCTACGGAGGGTCGTCCTTGCTGGTGAACCTCGTGGCGGTGGGGATCCTTTTGAATATTTCGCAGCAGGCAAGTTGCGCGACGTAGCGCGGCGCTGCGGGCCCGCCCAAGCGGGTCAGAAAACAGAGTCAAGACGCGGGACGACGCCGGCCGGCAAAAAGCAAGTCAAAAGTCAAAACGCAAAAGTCAAAAGGCAAAAGTAAAGGCGAAGAGCAAGGCAAGAGGCGAGAGTGACGAGCGAGGACCAACTCATTCAGCCAAGTCCAGGGCAGACTGCGACGCTTAGAGAAAGGCGCGATCTGGGAGAGCGTCTCTTGGAATATGGAGCGAGGATTATCAAACTCGTTGAGTTCTTGCTGAATACACTGGTCGGGCGGCGTGTGGCGGACCAACTCTTGCGCTGTTCCACATCCGCGGGTGCGAACTACGAAGAAGCAAGGGCCGCCGAGTCGAAGGATGACTTTGTCCACAAACTCCAAATTGCTCTAAAGGAACTTCGCGAATCCACCTACTGGCTTCGCTTGCTGCTAAAGTCCGAAAAGGTCTCGGCGAACCGTCTGGCAAACCTGCTCGACGAATCCGATCAGTTACGGGCCGTGCTTTCTAAATCAGTCGCAACCGCCAAGGGACGCTCTAAGGGGTGATGGGAAGGGTGACCAAGCAAAAGTAAAGGGCAGATGGTAAGAGGCCAGCGAGAGGGAGGGAAAAGGAAGCAAAAGGCAAAACGCAAAAGGCAAAAGTGAGGAGCCAAGGACGGCCCGATGCGTGGTCGGCGATTTTGACTTTTGCGTTTTGACTTTTGCGTTTTGACTTTTGAGTAGCATGGCTTGGCGGGTTTGAAAACCGAAGGACAGAAATCACGCAATCGCCTTGTTCTTACTTTTGCCTTTTGACTTTTGCGTTTTGCCTTTTGACTTGCTCTTGGAAGGAACAACGGTTGAACATCGAGGACGACGAGTCTTCCGAAGTGGCCATCGGCCGTCCGGCCTCCGCGGCGCGGATCCTGATGGTCGCGGGCGGCACCGGCGGGCACATTTTCCCTGCCCTGGCGGTGGCGGAGGAACTGCGCAGGCGCGGAGAGCGTTCGGGCCAGCCCTACGAGATTGAGTTCGTGGGCACTCATCGGCCGCTCGAAGCGAAATTGATCCCCGCGGCAGGCTTTCCGCTTCGGGCCGTTGATGCGGCAGGCTTGAAGGGTATTGGGGGCATTAAGCGATTGCAGAATCTCCTGGTTCTGCCCCGCACGGCGGTCGCGGTCGCCGGGATTTTGCGGGAGTTCCGCCCGCAGGTGGTGTTGGGAGTGGGTGGCTACCTGGCAGGCCCGGTGATGCTGGAAGCGGCGCTCGGCGGCATTCCCACGGTTTTGATCGAGCCCAACGTGCTGCCGGGATTCACTAACCGCCTTTTGGCTCCATTGGTGCGCGCCGCCGCAGTGGGATTTGCCGAGACGGCTTCCTACTACGGCGAGAAGGCGCACACGACGGGGCTTCCCGTGCGCCGCGCGTTTTTCGAGATTTCGCGGCGGCGCGCGGCGCGCGAAGTGGCACAGGCACTCCTGCCTGTGCCCGAGACACAGCCAGGAGTGGCTGTGTCACCACCACGATTTACCGTTCTCGTGGTGGGGGGAAGCCAAGGTTCGGTGGCCATCAATCACGCGATGAAAGAAGTGCTGCCACTTTTGGCAGAGGGGTCTGGCGAGCTGAGGATCATCCACCAAACGGGAGAACGCGACTATAATGAAATTCGGAAGGCCTATCAGGACCAGAGCTTGCCGGCTGAGGTCCACGCGTTTATCGATGACATGCCCGGGACGCTGGCGCAGGCGGATTTGGTGATATCGCGCGCCGGCGCCACGGCGGTGGCAGAACTTGCCGCCGCCGGCAGAGCAGCAGTGCTCATTCCCTTCCCGGGCGCTACAGATCAACACCAGTTGGAAAATGCGCGGGCATTGGAACGCGCCGGGGCGGCACGCGTCATCGTGCAATCGGAGTTGACGCCAGAACGGCTGGCAAAGGAAATTCGGGAGTTGATGGCCAGCCCCGCGGCGCTTGAGGGGATGGAAACCGCTGTGCACAGCTTGGCGCGGCCCGACGCGGCGGCGCGCATCGCGGATTTGGTGGAGCACTTCATGGGGAAATCGTAGAGGCACGCCATGGGGTGCCCGTACGTGCGGGCGGCGCAGTGGCGGCCCGTGGGCAACCACCAGGGTTGCCCCTACGAGCCGATTTTCGAGTTTCGAGTTTCGATTTACCAATTTCGATTTTCAAGTTTCGGCTCTTCGGACCACACAAATATGCTCGGTAAAATTCGCAAAATCCATTTCGTAGGCATCGGCGGCATCGGAATGAGCGGCATCGCCGAGGTTTTGCTCAACCTGGGTTTTCAGGTTTCGGGCTCAGACCAGAAGGCAACGCCGGTAACGGAGCGCCTGGCAAGTCTGGGCGCCCGGGTGTTTGAAGGCCATAGGGCCAGCAATGCCAGCGAAGCGCAGGTGGTGGTGGTGTCATCCGCCGTGGCCGCGGACAACCCGGAGATTCAGGAAGCGCATAGGCGGCAGGTCCCCGTGATTCCGCGGGCGGAAATGCTGGCGGAATTGATGCGCATGAAGTTCAATGTGGCGGTAGCCGGCTCCCACGGCAAGACCACGGTGACTTCCATGATCGCGGTGATGACCGCGGAGGCGAAGCTCGATCCCACGGCGGTGATTGGGGGCAGGCTCGACGTCTTTAACTCCAGCGCCCGGCTGGGCAAGAGCGATTTGATGGTGGTCGAAGCGGATGAGAGCGATCGGTCGTTTCTTTACCTGCTGCCTACGATCGCCGTAGTCACAAACATCGACCGCGAGCACTTGGACCACTACCGCGACCTCGACGACATTGCCGCAGCGTTCGTCTCCTTCATGAACAAAGTCCCTTTTTACGGGACCGTGGTGGCCTGTTTCGATGCGCCCTGGCGGGAAATGATGCAGACCTTGCTTCCCAAGCTGCGACGCCGGGTGAAAACCTACGGGATCGATGCCGGAGCCGACATTCAGGGGAGAATTATCGAGCTCACATCCTCGGGATCGGTGTTTGACGCGACGGTGAAAGGCGCGGTGCTCGGCCCGTTCTCCCTCCATGTTCCCGGCCGGCACAATGTGCAGAACGCCCTGGCGGCGGTCACGGTGGGGCTGGAGCTGGATCTTCCCGCCGGGCAAATTCAGCAAGGGCTGGAGCGTTTTCGCGGCGCCGATCGGCGTTTTCAAATCAAGGCGGAACTTGACGGAATCACGATTGTTGACGACTACGGCCACCACCCCACAGAAATTCGCGCCACCCTCGACGCCGCCGTTTTGCGTGGGGCAAAGCGCATCATCGCTATTTTCCAGCCACACCGCTACACCCGCACGAAGTTTCTGCTGGACGAATTAGCTCGGTGCTTTGCGGGTTGTGATCGCGTTTACGTGCTGGATATCTACGCTGCCAGCGAACCGCCGATCCCGGGAGTGAGTTCGGAACGCCTCGTCGAGCGCATGCACGAACTGGGCGTACGGGGTGCGCACTACGCGCCGTCGGAACAAGAGGTGCTGGAAGAACTCGCGCGCGACGCGCGACCGGGCGACCTGATCATCACCATTGGCGCGGGAAGCGTGTGGAAGCTGGGAGAGGCGCTGGCAAAGAGGCTGGGGACCAGAAAGTTGTAGGGGCCGGCGCTTCGCAGTGGCTAAAAAGGAAAGTCAAAAGTCAAAATGCAAAAGGCAAAAGTGAAAACGCAAAACCGCATGCCTCGAACTTTTGACTTTTGACTTGTAGTCCTTCGGCGGGGGGCGAGTGAGGTGCCGCCAGCTTCATTGATGCCCGTGTCCCGTGTCCCGATTCGAGAGCGACTATGGAAACTGAAATGGCAGAACAAGAATTACTATCGACGCCGGAAGGGTTGGACTCGCACGAGGAGTCTCCCTACCTTCGTCGGCAGAGAACGGCTCCCGTGCGTCGTAATCGAATATCGCGGCGAGTGCGCCTGGCGCTGTTCGTGGTCGGGGTGCTCGTGCCCGTACTCGCCATCGGCTACGGCCTCGCGATTTTCGCCTTTACCTCTTCCCATTTTGTCCTCACGTCCCCGGACGACATCGTGGTGACGGGGAACCACTACGTTTTACGCGAAGAGGTATTGGGCGCGATGGGGGTGCCCTTAACAGGAGACCCCGAGCGAGGGACCAACATTTTTCATGTGTCGTTAGATAGTGTGCGGCATGGAGTGGAAACCCTGCCCTGGGTGCGCACGGCCTCGGCCACCCGCATCTTGCCCCATGGGCTATTGGTGCACGTCACCGAACGGGTTCCCGTCGCTTATGCTAATGTGAGAGGGCGGATAAATCTGATTGACGATGACGGTATGGTGCTGGAAAAGCCCGACAACGGGACCTTTGACTTCCCCGTGATTTTCGGGCTGGAGGCGGTATCCAGCGTCGATGAGCGCCGCGCACGCGTGGGCCTTTATCGGGAATTCATGCGCCAGTTGGGGCAGGAGGCGCCCCGCGCCGGATGGGTCATTTCGGAAGTTTACCTGGCGGACCCTGAGGACCTCAAGGCCCTGCTGATTAATGGGCAACAGACCTTGCAGGTGCATTTTGGCGAGAAGGATTTTCTGGGGAGATTCCGGAGTTTCCTGGCCATGTTGCCGGAAATTCAGAAATCAAATGATAAACTGGATTCGGTTGATTTGCGTTATCGCAATCAGATTGTCGTCGATCCTATGACCTCGGGACCGCAGTCGAAGTCCGCAGCACCGGCCGGCGATAACAGATAGAACGAGAGGAACTTTCGGCTCCCAGCTATCAGTCAAAAGGGGCGCGCATTCCCGCAGTAGTTCAGATTGACGAGTGCATCCGGCTCGGCATCAACCTGAAGCGCTAAATTCCAAAACGCGAATAGCTGCGGTCTGAAGGCTGATAGCTGAACGCTTATCATGGCGCAGAAGAACAACTTTATTGTCGGGCTCGACCTGGGCAGCGTCAAAACCGCTGCTCTCGTGTGCACGCCTAACCCTGAGGGGAAACTGGAAATAATGGGTCTGGGCGTGGCGGAGTCCAGAGGTTGGCGCAAAGGCCTGATCGTAAATCTCGATTTGACCGTGATGGCGGTGAAGAAAGCTATTGAGGCTGCGGAAACCGCCGCAAAGATTTCCATTGGTTCCGCATTTGTGGGGGTGGCCGGTGCGCACATCAAGGGCGTGAACTCCAGCGGCGCCGTCACTCTGGGAAGATCTCCCGGTGCGACGCGTGGAGTCGAGCGCGAGGATATGGCGCGGGTTATCCAGGCCGCGCAGGGCATCAGCCTTCCCGAGGACCGCCAGCTTCTGCAAGTTCTTCCGCAAAAATTCCTACTCGATCACCAGGACGGCATCCGGGTACCGGTGGGGATGGAAGGGTCGCGCCTGGAAGTGAACGTCCACCTGGTGACCGCATCCATCAGCGCTCATCAGAACGTTGTGACGGCGGTCAATCAGGCCGGGGTGGTGGTGCAGGACACGATTTTTGAGGCGCTCGCGTCCGGCGAAGCTTGCCTTGAGGCCGATGACCGCGAGTTGGGTGTGGCTCTGGTGGACATTGGCGGCGGCACGACCGACATGATTGTGTATCACGGGGGAGTTGTACGGCATTCCGCGGTTATCCCCGTGGGTGGCGAGCACTTTACGAACGACATTGCGGTGGGGCTCCGCACGCCCATCCCGGAAGCGGAAAAGATGAAAAAGGCTTGGGGTGACCGCGACCTCTCCAAGCCCGCAGACACCATGCTCGAAGTCCCCAGCGTGGGCGATCGGCCCTCGCGGGTGCTGACATACGCTACGCTAAGTGAGATCATCGAGCCACGCACTTCGGAACTGCTCGAGTTGGTTCGGGCGGAAATTGGCCGCTCCGGGTGCGCTGGGCAGCTCGGGGCGGGTGTGGTCCTCGTCGGTGGTGGATCGAGGCTCGGCGGCATGGCGACGCTCGCGGAAACGATCTTGGGCATGCCGGTGCGTGTGGCCGTTCCCTCGGGCCTCGCGGCGATGGGGGATACACTCCCGGATCCGGCCTATGCATCGGTGGTAGGCCTGGTGATTCACGGTTACCACGCACGCCTGATGCGTGACGCGAAGGAAACTCCAGGGCTGCTGGGAAAGCTTTGGAATACAGTACGAGGGAAAAACTGAGTCGTCGGTGTTATCGGGTCATCGGGCAATTGAAAACTTCGTGGTTCAATGGCCTGGTGACTCGATGAGAAAATGATCCGATTGAGGAAGGAGCCATCATGGGGAGCGAAGATAACCTGGGGAACCTCCGGGTGGATTTCTCGGACGAACTGCGCGACGGCGCTAAAATCAAGGTGATCGGGATCGGAGGAGGCGGCGGCAACGCCATCAACCGCATGATCGCCGCCGACTTGAAAGGTGTGGACTTTCTGGTGGCCAATACCGACGCGCAGGCCCTCCAGGCTTCCAACGCCCCGCTGAAGATTCAACTGGGTACAAAACTGACGAAAGGATTGGGATCGGGAGGCAACCCGGAAGTTGGCCGGCGGGCGGCTCTGGAAGACACGGAGAAAATCATTGAAGCTCTGGAAGGCGCGGACATGGTGTTCGTCACCACCGGCCTGGGCGGAGGTACGGGGACGGGCGGCGCTCCCATCGTTGCCAGCCTGGCGCGCGAAATGGGCGCGCTCACCGTGGCGGTGGTAACCAAGCCCTTCGCATTCGAAGGCAAGCGCCGCATGATGCAAGCCGAGCAGGGGTTGGCAGAATTGAGTCAGGGCGTGGACACTGTTATCTGCATTCCCAATGAGCGCTTGATGCAGTTTGTGGATAAAGGGACGAGCTTTTTCGAGGCATTTCGCATTGCCGACGACATCCTGCGACAGGGCGTGCAAGGAATATCCGATATCATCACCATTACCGGGATTATTAACCGTGACTTCGCGGATATTAAAGCGATTATGGAAAACATGGGATATGCGGTAATGGGAACCGCGGTGGCCAGCGGCGAGAATCGAGCCGTGGAGGCGACAAACCGCGCCATGGCCAGCCCCCTGCTTGAGGACGCGAGCATCAATGGGGCTCACGGCATTTTGCTGAACATTACCGGCTCAAACAAGCTTACACTGTATGAGGTGCATGAGGCTTCCACTATCGTGCAAAAGGCTGCTGCGGATAATGCGAATATTATCTTTGGCGCAGTCCACGACGAACTGATGGGGGACGCCGTCAAGGTGACCGTGATTGCCACCGGGATTAAATCCGAAAGAATGGGAATCAAGCCGCTCCCCACCCTTTCCCCGGCCCTGCGCACCGCGCAACAGAGCGTTAAGAACATGATGGCCAGGAAAGAGAAACTGCCGGTGCAAGAGCCACAGCCTAACGTGACCACGGAGATCCAAGAGGATGATCTGGACGTGCCGGCCTTCATCCGCCGCCGAAAAGCTGAGCAAAAGTAGGGCGATAGGAATACCTCTTGCCTTCTCCGGCCAATTCACTGTATTTATCGAAATTCTGGCCTTGCGACCCCAGCGGGTGGAAAACCCCGTTGCTGGTTAACATCATCTGAGGAATAGGCGTGGGTCTGGGTGGATGCACCGGGGAGATGCCGGCGATCCTCAGGCTGCCGCGACCGAATAACATTCCCAGACGTAATCTGAAGGAGACTCTTGAGACGGAAGCCCCAAGATAGGCTGGCGACGATTGTTGGCGTGGTGCTGGTCGCCGGATGTTTGACAAGCTGCGGTTCATCGATTACTACACCCCCCAAGCCCGGTACGGGCACTTTGATCACCATCGTGCACGACGTGCCGCTGTGCAATGCGATTTCCGCGAATGTCGTGGTCGAAGGCTTGAATTTTACAACCCAACAGGGTGGGGCCACATTTCCCTACCTCAACACGACGCCCGCGTTTGCACCCGAAATCAAGCTGAACCTGCAACAACTGCGCGATTTCAGCACGATCTTGTATGAGTATCCCGTTCAAGCGGGGAGCTATTACCAAGCCAATCTAAGTTTTGAGCTGGCGCAGTTGGTTGCATATGATCCCACCTTGAGCCCGCCCACGCACGTTTTCGCTATAACCCTCACCAATCCCAAGCCCATCATCACGCTCAATCCGGTGATAACGATCCTCGCCAATCAAGCCAACGTCATCGATCTGGACTTTAACGTTTTGGCCATGCTGGGTACGAATTCAACGGAGAACCTTACCGGCCAGATCACTCCTGTAGTCAACATCACGCAGTTGCAGAGCTATGGGCCATCGGGAGCCACCAATCCCAACGGTTTTGGCGAAATAGACGACCTATGGGGCTTCGTACGGAGCGTCACGACCACCAACAAGACCTCCAATCCCACCTACACGGGTAGCTTCGAGATGCAACTCCTCTCGCCCTCCACGGCGGATGCTCCGGAAGTCCCGATCAACATCTCCCCTTCCACAGTCTTGAGCGGGTTTGCCGACCTCGGCCACCTCCTACCCGACAGTTATGTGGAGGCCGACGTCATAATCGATCCTCAAGGAAATGTTACGGCGAACACGGTGGAAATGCAGGAGGTTGAGAATCCTTTTCCGACTCAAGTCGGTGTGACGCCCAGCACGGCCCTGATTGGCCCGATTGTTTCGATTCAAACGGACCCGGCTGGGAACCCATCGCAACTCAATATGTGGGTGCGGGACGCGGAACCCGATGATACTTCCACCCTCACTATGGACACCATTTACCAGGTCGACCTGACGAACAACCCTACGTATACCGCGTCCATCATGGGACCGAATTTCGCCAACCTTCCCTTTGGGCCGAAGAATTTGGCTGTCGGTCAGGAACTTGTCGTCCACGGAGCTTACACAAGGCCTCCCGCTACTTCCAGCACTACGAGCCCGGCTTTGCCTTACTCTGTCGAGCCCACGGCGATTTATCTAAGATTGCAATCGATGCAGGGCACATTGTACTCGATGGTGGAGGTGGGGTCGGACGACGAAACCGGAGTCTTCATCCTTTCACCCTGCTGCACACTATTGCAAGGCGTTCCCCTTTACGTCGTCACCAATAACCAAACGGCCTTCGTGAACGTAACTGGATTGGGGGCAATAACCCCCGTGAACACCCTTCTCGTCAAGGGCATGCCCTACTATGAGCCCCATGCAACCACCATTAACGGCGTGGCCATCCCCGCAGGTACGTTGGTCATGCAAGCCAAGCAGGTACACGTGCTGCAATAGCCCTACTGCTGCCTCAAAGTGCCGGTAGGTGGTGAGCCTTTTTCTTCCTATCGCCCGCAAGATGCGTGAACTTCAAATCGCTTCCCGTCAGCATCTTGGTCAGTAGAATGATTTGGCCCGCGTGATGGGAGAAGTGTTCGGCGACGTGAAAGGCTGCCTCCAAACCCGTCACATGGAACTTCTGAATAATGTATACGCGCGCCAAATCCTTTGCCGAAAGACTCTCCAGCATTCCGCATGCTTCTATTATCGTCCTGCGCAAACGGCTGACCAATACCCGCCCGGGAAGGGGGCCATGCTCGCTGAATTCCAGATCGCGAACGCGAACATCCGGCGCACCCCCCAGGCCGGAAATAATCCATTGACGCACATTGCCGGTAAGGTGTAGCACCAGATTCCCAACGCTGTTGGAGGCTTCATTGGGCCGCCACCAGATCTGCTCAGGTGATAGATGGGCGAGGCAACTTGTGATGCGGGGGAGATAAAGCTGGCGTAAGACACGGTCGGCTTGGGCAACAACGGCATGCGTTAATTCAGTCTGGGCCATAAGGCTTCTCCACTCTTGACATTGCTATTGAGCTGCTATCCGCGCCGGGCCGTATGGCAATGCGCGGCGATCTGTCGGCACATTTGTTTTCTGTTCGCTAGGGCGTTCCCTGCTCCGGTTCAGCCCAGAGCAGCCATGTTTCCTTGACTTCATACCGATCGCACGCCGCGCCAAAGCAACCGCTTTTGGCCACCGAAAATCTACCGCGTATCACCATGTCGACGGGACGGCTGGAATCAATCTTTCGCATCGCCTTAACGAACTGCTTGTGACTCTTCGTGTCCGCACCGCGCACGTTCACCATATTTTCTCGCGATTTGCATTCGTTCCCAAAGAATTCCGCTCCATGCTTGTTAGACAGGTAGATTCCCCTGACTCTGATGTCCTTCCCATCGTATTGGGCAGCCTGGGATAAGACGCTACAAATTGATAAGGCTAACGGCGGAAGCGGCCCTCCTTTTGTCTTTCCGTAAATGGGCGAGCATAGAACCAGCGCCAGGATTAGAAACAGGGGCCTTCGTAACATTGCCTTCTCCTCTTCAGTCTGAATAGCGCATGATGCTACGGCCGGGCCCGGATCTCATCACGGACGCGGCTTTTCCATTCCGCGTTTTCCCAGTAGGTGAGCCAGAGATAAAATGTGGCATAGCTTCGCCAGCCTTGCCATGCCCGAGCTATCTTTTGCACACGTTCGCCGGATGGCCGCTTGCGCAGCCCGTAAAAGTGTTGGATGACTTTTTGCAAGCCCACGTCCGCGGCGGGCAGGCAGTCCAGATGCCTTAGTGCGCGCAATCCTACGTATTGCGCCGTCCAGTGCCCCACACCTTTCAGCTCTAATAGTTTTTCGTGCGCCACCGCCGGTTCAAGATCCCTCAGCTTTTCGAGATCGAGCGTACCATCGAGGGCAAGGCGCGAAATGGTAATGATATAGCGAGCCTTGGGGCCGGACACCTGAAGCGGCAGCAATTCTCGCGGACTCGTGATCGCCAGCACGGCGGGCTCAGGAAACGCACTATATCGATGCCCTTCGAAATCCACCCCGCGCCCGTACGTGTCGATCAGTACTTTCTTCACCTTGTGCGCGAACGACAAGTTCACCTGCTGCTCGATGATCGCCGATATGAGAATTTCGTAAACCTGAGCGGCTTGCGGGACTCTCATACCGCGGAAGTGGACGATGAGATGGCGAAGCACAGGATCCGATTTCGCCAGAGCATAGAAGGGCTGAAGATCAAGGTCGGTCGAAAACTGCCGTGCGACTTCCTCCGCAACGGCCTGCCGCGCGCGGTCGTCGTCAGGACCCGCCAGAATTCGGATTCGCAGAGCAGGCTTGCCCGGGCTCCCCTCCTCGCGCACTCCATAGAGAATCAAGCGCTCGCCGAGTTCCAGCACGCGCCGATATTCGCCATCCACGAAGTAATCCAGCAACGGGGCGAACGTTCGCCCGTTGAGCAAAGGGGGGGAGCCAGGATGAATCGCAATGTTTGAGCGAAATT
Organism: uncultured Acidobacteriota bacterium; assembly: GCA_963808085.1. Taxonomy (GTDB): domain Bacteria; phylum Acidobacteriota; class Terriglobia; order UBA7540; family UBA7540; genus Bog-366. The sequence continues at coordinate 183,761 of CAWEFC010000012.1, read as the reverse complement.
GAACGGCGCCTGTGGATGAATAAGCATATGAACAAAAGGGCTCCGCGTCATCCCGTCCCGGCCCGGACCGATTCCTAGGCCGGGCGATGGGACCGATCGGCTCCCCTGGCCCAAGAACCCTGGGTTGCCGCGGAAGACGAAGAGGTTATCTCCATTCTCCTATGATGCAGCGTAGCGCGCAACGGGTTGAATTCGACTGGCGCCGGGCGGCGCGTTCAGCGCCGCCGGCAAAAGTCTTCTTTGCAGGTTGGCACCGAGAAGACGAAACCCGGCCCCTCACCGAGCGCCCAAGCCAACCCCCGGCACCGGCCTAAAATATTCCGCCCGCCACTTCGTCTACACTAGTGAATGGACGACGCGCTAAGCATCGGAATCATGACCGACGACCAGAACCACCGCATCGCGGAAACAGTCGAGCGGGAACAATCCCGCCTGCGCAATTTCATCCGCAAGCGCGTTCTGGACGAAAACGAGGCGGAAGACATTCTGCAAGAAGTCTTCTATGAACTCGTACAAGCTTACCGCTTGATGAAACCTGTCGAGCAGGTGGGGGCATGGCTTTACCGGGTGGCGCGAAATCGCATCATTGACAGATTTCGCAAGCGGAAACCGGAGGCGCCAAGAACCCCTTCGGTGGACGAAGAGGGGGAGTTCTTTCCGTGGGAGGACCTGCTCCCTTCCCCCGACGCCGGCCCCGAGGCGTCCTTTGCTCACGAGCTATTGCTCGATGAAATCGAGGCGGCTCTGGATGAACTCCCGGAAGGCCAGCGCGAGGTGTTTGTGGCCCACGAGATCGAAGGCCGAAGTTTTAACGAACTGGCCGCGGCGACCGGGTTGAGTGTAAATACCTTGCTTTCGCGAAAGCACTATGCCGTGCTCCATCTGCGGCGGCGATTGCGGGCTATCTATGAAGAATTCAAGAAAGCGTGAGGATACAGACGATGAGAACCCATGGCTTTTCGCGGGTATTGAAAATTTCGTTGATCGTGCTGCTGGCAGGCACGGTATTTAGCTTTGCTGTTATGTGGCTTTGGAATTGGCTGATGCCGGTCCTCTTCGGCCTGCATGTCGTCACTTTCTGGCAGGCTTTAGGGATCCTGGTGCTCAGCAAGATCCTCTTCGGCGGCTTCCGAGGCCGTCCGGGGTTTGGGAGGGACTGGCGCGCGCGCCTGATTCGGCGCTGGGAAGACATGACCCCGGAAGATCGTGAAAAATTCCGCACCCATGGAATCTGGCCCGCCTCAGGTAGCCGGGGGGGATGCGCTGGTTCTGGATCCACGCCGGCCGCTCCCAAGGAGGCATGACCATGAGGATGACAGCACTCGAGAAATACTTCGTGAACAGACCCAGTCATACTCGTACTGTGGCGACACACGCGCAACAACTTTTAGACCGTGCAGGCCGCCACGCTGGGTGGCGCTACCTGGATGTTGGCTGCGGCGTCGGTGCGGCCGCCCGCGAGATTGCCGGGACTACCAAGCTGGAGGTCACAGGGATCGACATCGACCCGAAACAAATCGAGACTGCCCGAAACGGTCCAGCACGTACGAACCTGGAGTTCAGAGTGATGGATGCAACCCGCCTGGATTTCCGCGATGGAGAGTTTGATATTGTGGCCGCGAGCATGGTTACCCATCATATCCCCAACTGGGAGCGGGCTCTTTCCGAAATGGTCCGTGTCTTGCGAACCGGCGGGTACCTGATCTTCAGCGACTTTGTTTTTCGGTCCTGGTTTGCCAAGATTGGCCAGCGCCTCCTTCGCTTCGCCGGGTTTCCCTCGACGAGTGCACTCGACTCACTGGCCACTAAAACTCGATTGGTCAAAGTCCGCCAGTTGCAGCAGTCCGGTAAAGTGGACGTAGTCTGGCTCAAACAGGCCTGACAGATGGGCGACGGTTTTTTTCAGTCAAAGAGCTCATGGTGCATCGAACAATCTTTCCGATCAAATAAGCCGCTGTCTTAGTCTCTCGCCATTGGCTGTCGAGCACGTCGTACACGTTTCCGAGAGCACGAGCCACCGGCCGGAGAAACAATCACAGAAAACATGGTTGTTTCCGGCTCGTGAAATTGCCATGAAACGACCAGGAGAGAATGAGACAAGATAGAATGGGCTTGACAAGGCACTTGGTTGCGGTTATCTTCGAGTCGAAAAATAATGACTGACTATTCAGTCATTTTCTGCGGGACCGGAACACAACGATGAAACCCAAGCGGATCAAGGCGGTCAAATCCTTTCCGCGCCGACGCGAACAGAAACTCCGCCGCCAAAAAGAAATCCTCGAGGCCGCCTTCAAAGTATTCGCGGCGCATGGATACGAGGCCGCTCGCATCGATGATGTCGCCCTCCAAGCCGGAATCGCCAAGGGGACCATCTACCTCTATTTCCGGGACAAGGAGCGCCTATTTCAAGCTGTGGTGCGAAACCTGATTCCCAAGAGGTTCGATGCCTTAGTGAAGACTCTGCCAGAGCCCCCGGCGGATTTACTCAGAATGCTGTTATCTCAATTGTACATGAACGTGGTAGGGAATGAAAAGGTTCAGTCCATCGTCCGGATGCTGGTTGCGGAGGGTGGCAGATTCCCTCAACTGGCGGAAATTTACCATCAGGAAATCATTGTTCCCGGAATGAGGGCGATGCGGCAAGCGCTGATGAAGGGGATTGCGGAGGGAAGTTTCCGCAAGAGCAAAGCGCTTGAGTTTCCGCAGATCATTGTCGCCCCGGCACTCGTGGCCATGCTTTGGCAATTACTGTTCGCTGGGCGCCACCCCCTTGATATGGGTGCCTACGTGAAAGCGCATACGGAGTTTGTGATGCGCGGCCTGGAAGACGGCGACAAGTGAGTCGGCAACTGGGCCGATGCTGTACCCCAGGGAGACTCTTCATGAAGTTCTACGCAAAATGGTTATGGTTACTGCTCTTGGTTCCTTGCGGAGCGGTGGCGCAAAGCCAACAGCTCCCCGCGCGGCGCCTTAGTTTGAATGACGCAATTGGTTTGGCTTTGAAGCAGAACCTGAGCTTGCGCGTGGCGAGCACCCAGATAGAGGAACTGGCGGGGACACGCGAACGCAGGCACTCTTCCCTGCTGCCGCACGTTAACGGCGATGCGCTCGCCAACCGCCAGAACATCGATCTGGCTGCCCTGGGAATTTCCTTCCCCGGGGTGCCTACGGTCGTTGGACCCTTCGGGCACTACGATTTCCGCGCTTCGGCGACCCAATCGTTGATTGACCGCCATGCCTACCACGCATGGAAGGCTAGCGAGAAACAGGAGGAGGCCGCCAGCCTCAGCTATCAGGACGCGCGCGATTTGGTGATCCGCCAAGCCGCTGGGCTTTACCTTGAATCCCAGGCTGCCGCCGCGGAGGTGGAAGCGGCGGAGAGCCGCGTCACCACCTCCACAACCTTGGAAAAACTGGCTCGCGACCAGCACTCCGCGGGTCTCGCAACTGCCGTGGACGAGGTTCGCGCCCAGGTACAGCTCGCGCGCGATCAGCAGACTGTTTTGGTGGCGCGCAACTCTTATCAAACTTCCCTGCTAACGCTCGCCCACTTTTTGGGCCTCAGTCCCGGCGTCCCTTTGGAGCTGGCTGAACCCTTGAAGTTCCGCCACGTGGAGTCAACCGAGGCGGACCAGGCGCTGCACACAGCCATCGAGGCGCGCTCCGACTACGCCGCTCTCCTCAAGCAAAAAGACGCGTTGAACGAACAGCTTAGGGCCTCGCGGGCACGGTATTACCCCACCCTGTCGGTCAACGGCGACTATGGAGCGATCGGACGCAGCTTTGGCTCCTTGGCGGGGACCGGCGAGGTCCAGGGGACCCTCACCGTCACCTTGTTTGACCGCGACCGTGCCGGAGAAAAAACGGAACTTCAAAGCCAAGTAAAGCGCTTGGACGCGCAGATCGACGATCTCCAGCAGGAAATCGAACAGGAATTGCGCACAGCGTTGCTGAATCTGGACTCGACGGAAAGTCAGGTGACACTCACCGAGGCGGCCCTTCACCTAGCGGAGCGGGAGCTCAGCCTGGCCCAAGACCGTTTCCGCAACGGGGTGACGGACAACATTGAGGTTGTCACCGCGCAGGCCAGCTTGGCGAGTGCCCAAGATGACCGTATTACCGCTCTGGCACAACACGCCGACGCCGTGATGGCACTGGTGCGCTCACTCGGAGGGACCGAAAAGATTTACCAGAGCTACCTGAGCGAACCCTGACGTGCGGGCAGGTAGCGGAAGCCTGGAAGGCGATATAGGATCGCTAGCGGCGCTTAGGAAGTGGTAAGTAACAGTTAAGAGTCCCGACGACGAGGTTAAAGAGTCATGAAACGCCTGATCCCAATCCTTCTGCTTTTAGCAATGGGCGGGGCGGTGGCTTACTACCATCCCCAATGGTTCCGCAAGCCCACCAATGAAAATGTGCTCAATCTGTCAGGAAACATTGAAGCACACGAGAGCCTGGTTAGTTTCAAAGTATCAGGCCGTATCGTCGCTCTGCCCGTGGATGAAGGCGTGACCCTCAAAGGCGGGGACTTGGTGGCTCGGCTTGATAATGATGACTACCGGCAACAGGTGGCCGTGGATGATGCGACGGCCCGTATGCGCAACCGGCAGCTCGCTTTGGGCCTGGCGGGCAGCCGCGCGCAGGACATCGAGGCAGCCAAACTCTCGATGCTCGACGCTCAAGCCGATCTCGACCAGAAAAAAAAGGATTTCGCCCGCTACCAGGCGCTCTATGAGAAGGACGAAATTCCAGGTCAAACGCGCGACCAGGCCGCCACCAATGTCACGCGCGCGCAGGATACTTTTGATCGCGACCAGCAAATCTACAACGAACTCGCGGAAGGAACACGCAAGGAAGAGTTGGAGGTTGACCGCGCCAACGTTCATCAGGCCACACAAATGGTGAGCATGTCTCATATTCGTTTGACGTACACCGTGCTGCGCGCGCCTTTCAATGGCGTCGTACTGGTGCGGCAGGCCGAGTTGGGAGAGGTCGTATCACCCGGCACGCCCATCGTGACGCTCGGCGACCTGGACCATTTGTGGGTCCGCGTGTATGTACCCGAGACGGATCTCGGCAAGGTCCATTGGGGCCAGACCGTTGATGTGCGCACCGATTCCTCTGCGAACAAGGTCTATCCCGGGCGCGTCTCTTTCATTTCTTCCGAAGCCGAGTTCACGCCCAAGAGTGTGCAAACCGAAAAGGAACGTGTGACGTTGGTCTACCGAGTCAAAGTGGACGTGGAGAATCCCGGTCACGAGTTGAAGCCGGGAATGCCGGCCGATGTCGATATAAAGGTGCAGTAGCCAGAATACTATGGACTCATCACCGGCCATCATCGTCTCCTCCCTGAGCAAGCATTTTGGCAAAGTGCGCGCCGTCGACGGTCTCAGCTTTGAAGTATTCGCAGGAGAGATTTTTGGGCTCGTCGGTCCCGATGGTGCCGGCAAAACCACCACGCTCCGGATGCTTTCGGGCGTGATGGGGACCGACTCCGGCTCGGTGACGATTGCCGGCTGTGACGTGGTGCGCGACCCAGAAGGCGCCAAGTCGCTCCTCAGCTATATGTCACAGCGGTTCGGCCTTTACGAGGATCTGACCGTCGACGAAAACATTCGATTTTATGCAGACCTGTTCGGGGTACGCCGGAAGCAGCGGGTACAGCGCTCCCAGGAATTGTTGACGGCAGCAGGCCTGGGGGATTTCCGCACCCGGCTGGCCGGAAACCTCTCCGGCGGTATGAAGCAAAAACTCGGCTTGGTTTGCGCCCTGATACACACACCCAAGGTCATTTTGCTCGATGAGCCGACCAACGGAGTCGACCCGGTGTCCCGGCGGGATTTCTGGCGCATTCTTTATTCCCTGGTGGCCGAGGGCGTGGCGATTCTCACTTCCACATCGTACCTCGACGAAGCGGAGCGCTGCCATCGCGTAGGCCTGCTGCACCAGGGCCGGATGCTTTTTTGCGACCGGCCCGAGGTATTAAAGCGCCAATTCCCCGGTGAGATTTTGGCCGTACACGCGACGCACGCCGAACAAGTGCGCGCGTCGTTGGTGGGGAGCCCGGGGGTGCGCAGCGCGTTGCTGGTGGGCGACCGCGTCCACCTGTTCGTCGACGATGCCGCCCGCCGGTTGCCGGACCTGCGCGCACAGATGGATTCCGCAGGAATTGGCTACGATTCCATTCAGCCTGTATCGCCGACGATTGAGGACTTGTTTGTATCGGCCGTCGAGACCAAACCCGAGGTTGCTGAGGAGGCGCAACCTTCATGAATGTGACTGAAGCCTCCGTCACGGTCGAGAACTTGACCAAGCTCTTCGGAGCCTTTGTCGCGGTGGATGGCATCACCTTCCAGACGCATCGGGGCGAGATCTTTGGCTTCCTTGGGCCGAACGGCGCGGGCAAGTCCACTACCATCCGGATTCTATGCGGCCTGCTCCGGCCCACTTCCGGCCTCGCTCGGGTGGCAGGAGTTGACGTCGCCAAACAGCCGGAAGCAGTGCGCCAGCAGATTGGCTACATGTCGCAAAAATTCTCCCTCTACAACGACTTGAAAGTTATCGAGAACCTGCGCTTTTTTGCCGGATTGTACAGCGTTCCCGCTAAAGTTCTTCCCGACCGCTTGGCGTGGGCGCTGCGCATGGCGGGGCTGGAGGGCCGCGAAGAAACACCCACCCGCGAACTAGCCGTTGGGTGGAAACAACGATTGGCGCTCGGGTGCGCGGTGTTGCATCGTCCTCCCATCGTCTTTCTTGACGAGCCCACTTCGGGGGTTGATCCCGTCTCGCGCCGGAAATTCTGGGAACTGATTCAGCAGATGGTGAGCGAGGGCATCACGGTGTTCGTCACGACCCACTACATGGACGAGGCAGAGTATTGCAACCGCCTGGTGTTGATCGACCGCGGGCGCATCGTGGCCATGGGCACGCCCACGGAACTGAAGACTCGGTCAATGAAAAGCCAACTCGTGTTGGTGGAATGTGAACCGCTGGGACCGGGGCTGGAGGCCCTGAGCCAGGCGCCCGGCGTTCTCGATGCCGCGGTATTCGGCAGCAGCCTGCATGCCTCCGTGGTCGACGCCCAAGCGGCGCTGCCGGGAATCCGTGCCGCCCTCGAAGCCCGCGGGCTAAGCCTGGGAAGGCTGGAGCAGATCCATCCCAGCCTCGAAGATGTCTTCGTCAATCTCACGGCCTCTCGCGAGTCCAAACCGGGGAGAGCCGCATGAGCCTGCTCCGCATTTTCGCCATGATGCGCAAGGAAGTTATTCAGATCTGGCGCGATCCTCTCAGCCTCCTCGTGATCTTCGCCATGCCGGTCGTCCAGCTTGTCATTTATGGCTACGGCGTGAATCTGGATATCAAGCACATTCCCCTCTGTGTCTACGACCGGGACGGGACTCAGTTCAGCCAGGATCTGCTGAAGCGCTTCCAGGGGACCGAGTATTTTTCCATCGTCCATGTTGCGGACGACTACCAGGACGTCGTGCAACAAATTAACCACGGAGCCTGCTCGGTGGCCGTGGTGGTTCCGCCGCAGTTCTCCGAATACATGCACTCTCGTGGGCAGGCGCCGGTGCAGGCGTTGCTCGATGCCAGCGACAGCAATACTGCCAGCATCGGAATGGGCTATGCACAAAGCATCATTCAAGCCTACTCCCAAGACATTCAGGTCCAATGGCTGCAACGGAACGGAATGCCCTCTGTGACGCCCAACGTCACCTTCCAGCCCCGGACCTGGTTCAATGAGGATCTGGAAAGCATGTCGAATATTGTGCCCGGCGTGGTAGCAATGGTGATGGCCGTGGTGGGCGCTTTCCTGACCTCGCTCACTATCGCCCGCGAGTGGGAGCGTGGCACCATGGAGCAACTCATCGCCACCCCCGTGCGAAAGCTCGAAATCCAAATGGGGAAGCTGATTCCCTACTTTGTCATCGGAATGATGGATACAGCTCTCTGTGCCGCCGCGGCAATCTGGTGGTTCCGAGTTCCCTTCCGCGGAAGTTGGACCGTACTCTATGCCTGCTCGGCGCTGTTTTTGATCGTCGTATTGTCCTTGGGGTATTTATTTTCGGTTACGGCCAAGACGCAGCTTGCGGCCAGTCAGTTGGCGCTTCTGGTGACCCTGCTTCCGACGTTTCTTCTTTCCGGTTTCATTTTCCCCATCGATCAGATGCCTGTCGTCGTGCAGTGGATAACTCACATTCTGCCCGCGCGCTACTATGTTTCCATTCTGCGGAGCGTATTTCTTAAGGGCACATCGGTGCGAGTTATGGCGGCAGATATCGTTTCCTTGGGGATTATAGCCGCCCTGCTGATCATCAGGGCAACTCGCGCATTTCAAAAGAGGCTGGAATGAAATTGATCGATTCCCTTCGACGCATCGGTAATATGGTCAGGAAGGAATTCATCCAGACATTGCGCGACCCGCACATGCGCTGGCTGCTGTTCGGCCCGCCGCTCATTCAAATGCTGGTGTTCGGTTACGCCGCTACACTCGATGTGAAAAACGTTACCCTCTCGGTACTCGACCGCGATAATACCCAAGAGAGTCGCGAGTTGGTGGCGCGGTTTGCCTCCAGCCGTTACTTTCACTTGAGCGACTATGCCAGCCGGCCCGCCGACCTCAGCGCCGGACTGGAACGCGGCGATGTTTTGGCCGCGATGCAAATCGATTCCGGATTCGCCCAGCGTCTGCGCAACGGCCAGGGGGCGACGGTGCAAGTGTTGGTGGATTGCTCCAACTCGAATACGGCCCTTGTCGCGCTGGGTTATATCAACCAGATCGGCGCAAGGTTCAGCCAGAACTTTCAACTTGACCAGATGCAACGCACAGCGCCGCAAAAGGCCTCAGCACTGCCGCAAGTCAACCTTGAGGTCCGCCCGTGGTTCAATGCCGGACTCGAAAGCCAGTGGTATTTCGTTCCGGGGGTCATCGGCAACGTCCTTTTGATCCTGGTCATGATGCTCACTGCTTTCGCGGTCGTCCGGGAGCGGGAAATCGGCACGCTCGAGCAGATTATGGTCACACCTATTCGCCGCTGGGAGTTCATTCTGGGAAAAACCATTCCCTTTTTCCTGGTCGGTTGCTTTGACGCCGCACTTATCGCCGTGGTCGGAACGTTTTGGTTCCGCGTGCCATTCCGCGGGAGCTTGTGGGTCCTGGCTTTGGGGTTGGTGGTTTTCATCCTGGCGGGTTTGGGGTTGGGCTTATTTCTTTCTACCGTCTCGGCCAACCAGCAGCAGGCAATGATAGCTTCCTTCTTCTTCACAATGCCGATGATCACGCTTTCCGGATTCGGCACCCCGGTCGCCAGCATGCCCCCTCTGCTTCAAAAAATCGGCCTCGCCAATCCCTTGCTCCACGTCATGGTCATCCTTCGTGGTGTCTACTTGAAGGGAGTCGGGATTGATGTGCTGTGGCCGCAGATCGCCGCGCTTGCAGGCATTGCAACTTTCCTGCTAACCATCAGTATCCTACGTTTTCACAAATCCCTAGAATAAGTGTGTGCTGAGGCGAAATCAGTCCCGGAACGCCGAGCGGATTGCGCTGTTGCTGGGGATTGTGTGTCGTCTCCGATTGAGAAGGTTTTTGCGGGATAAGCGGTCCGGAGGCCTAATGATTAGCTCGGCCTCCCTCCCTTTTGCTCGGCAATCCAGCGGTCCATGTTCTCCTCGAGTACATCCAAGGGCAACGGTCCGTCGCTAAGCACGGCATCGTGGAAGGCCCGCAAGTCAAAACGGTCGCCGAGTTGTTGCCGGGCGCGCTCACGCAACTCGAGAATTTTCATCTGCCCAAGCTTATAGGCCAAAGCTTGCCCCGGCCAGGAAATGTAACGGTCCACCTCGGTTTCGATATTCTGTTCGTCCATAGCGGTGTGTTGGCGGAAGAAGTCCACCATTTGCTGGCGCGACCAGTGTTGCGCGTGCACCCCGGTGTCCACCACCAGTCGGACGGAGCGCCACATTTCATTCTCGAGTCGCCCGTACTCGCTGTAGGGGTCTTGGTAGAAGCCCACTTCTTTACCCAGCCGCTCGGCGTAGAACGCCCAACCTTCGGAGTAAGCATTGTAAGAGGAGAATCGGCGGAAAGGAGGCAGGTCGGTCTGCTCCTGGGCAATCGAAAATTGCAGATGATGGCCGGGGATGCCCTCATGGTAGGCGATAGCCTCCACGTTCAGCAGCAGGCGATGGGTCGGGTCGTATTCGTTTACATTGATGCGCCCTGGCCGAGAGCCGTCACCGGCGCCGATTGAATAGTCGGCAGGGACGGCATTGGCCGCGCGAAACGCCTCCATAGGCACGACGATGAGTTTGTTCTTCGGCAAGCGGCCAAACATTTGAGGAAGCTTCGCATACATCTGATCCGTGTAGTGCTTGTACAAATTCAGAAGCTGCTCACCCGAGATCCCGTATAGCTTTGCGTCCTTTCGAATGTGCTCATTGAAACTGGGCAAATCGTTGTAACCCTGCTGGCGGGCAAGCTTCAGCATCTCGGCTTCGATCTCCGCCACCTGCTTGAGCCCCATCTCATGGATCTCCTCGGGCCCCAAATTCGTGGTGGTCATTTGCTTGATGTCGAAGCGATAGCGGGCCTCGCCGTCAGGAAGTGCCCAGATGCCATATTCCGTGCGACCGTGCGGCGCGTACTCCGTGCGAAGGAATTCCGCCAAGCGCGCGTAAGCTGGAGCCACATCCTGCCTGACCGCAGCCATCACCGCTTCGCGCAAGGTTTTCTGTTCCCCCTGGAAAATACCCGCTGGGAATTTGTCCACCGGCTGAGTGAAGGGGCTCTTCTCAACCGGCTTCCCGGCGATATCCTGAGCCTGAAGGGTGGCCTTCTCGAGCAGGTAACGGGGCTGCATCAGATGGTCACGCATTCCCGCCTGCATATTTTGAGTCGCCTGCTCAAAGACTCGCGGTATCTGGCGCAGGCGGGAAACGTAATCCCGATAGTCTTTCGCGGTCCGGAAAGTTGTGCCTGAGGGCAAGCTCGCCATTCCCACTTGCAGTCCATTCATCTGATCGACCGGCATTTCCCAGTCCTTGAATTGTGCGCCTTCGATTTGTTCGCGCAGACTGCGAATCATCAGATCCCTGCTCAATCGCTCCTGCTCAGGGAAACCAGCAGTGTCAATCAACTTAAAGGTCTGAAGCGCGCGCCGCGCATGCTCGACCTCGGCAGCATAAAATTCCTCCGAGTTATCGCCGAGCCGGTCGTTATATCGATTGTCGCCTACCGCCGTGGCAAACTCGGGGTAGGCGCGCATGGTGTGCTCCCACTCCTCCTGAAGCGCACTCTTCAGACGCTCCCGACGTGCGCCCGTGGAATCTTCATTCGGCGCCTGAGCCACGACGGCCATCGCGAACGAAGCTGCCACCACTACGGATAAAAGCCAATTCATGCCGCCCATCTCCTTCTTTTAAGCTAAGCTGCTGAGGTCGTTTTCCAATACACCGCGTACCGCTCCCCGAACAACCGATAGAGCGGGATCAAACTGATTCGCTTTTCCTGTCCCACGGTCTGGAAGGTCAACTGTTGGCCGGCTACGGGTTTCAGCCAACCGACCGGGTCCTTGGAGCTCGTCGCGATAGCGGGCACAGGAATCGCGTCGCCGTGCGGAACGGTTGCGTATTCCGGGTAGAACATTGGCTTCGTCAAGCCTTCTCGGCCCAGCCGTCCCGCCAGAACCAAGGGGCCATACATCACGGCTTGCTGTGTAGCATCGCCCGGCAAAATCTCAATCCGGAGGCTCATGGGGAGTCGAACCTCCACGCGGTCGCCTTCCTTCCAAGTTCGCTCCAACGTTAAATAACTGCCGGGGCTGGAGAAGGCCGGCAGTGCCGTTCCATTCAATCTAATCGTGCCGCCGTTCGTGGCCCACCATGGAATTCTGACGTTGAGCGTCAGATCAACGGGCCGCTGCGCGTGAAACACCAAGGCCATGCCCTCTTCCTCGGGAAAACTCGTTTGTTGTTCCAGCCGCAGGCCCTTTTCCGGCCAGTCCACTTCCGACGCGAGAAACAGATTCACGTAGATGCTATGCCCATCATGAAAGTAAATGGTGTCGGCGGTCTTGGCATATTCCTCGACGCCCGTCCCTGTGCAACACCAAAATGAGTTATAGGGCGAATTGAAGTATTTCCAATATCCTGAACCAAGGGCGAGGAAATAACTCATCCCTCCGTCTTCGACATTTTGTGTTCCCAAGCGACTGTTGAAAAGCGTCCGCTCGTAATAATCGATCACCCGCGGATCTCCCGTCCATCCGTAGATGTGGCGCGCCAGCTTCAGCATGTTGTAGCCGCAGCAACACTCCTCCGTGACTTTTCCAAGCTCCGTCGAAAGGTTTCCCGGGGCCGTTTGCCAGTATTCGTCATTGCTCGTGCCGCCGGTGCAATAGATCCGGTCGGTCGTGACCGTGCGGAAGAAGAAGGCCGAGATCTCGTGATAGCGTGCGTCGCCAGTCAGTTCATAGCGCCGGGCCGCGCCAATCACCTGGGGAATATGCGTATTCGCGTGAATTCCCTTCAACTCGTCGCGATGCCCAGCCAATGGGTCAAGGAACATGTTCTTCTCGAACCGCCCTGCCAAGTCCAAGTATTCGCGTTTGCCCGTCAGGGCACAGAGGTTACCGAGCACTTCGTTCATGCCGCCGAATTCAGTTTGCAGGATTCGCTGCATGTGCTCGTCGCTGATGCTCTCCTGCCAATGGTCGACCCAACCCGCCATGCCTTCGGCCACCACCAGAGCCTGATCGTTTCCGCAGTGGACGTACATGTCCAGGAGGCCTGCCATAATTTTGTGATAAGTGTAAAAGGGAGCCCAGACTTGGCGCCCTTCGCGCAGGCGGTCGAAAAATTCCTCGGGGAACGCGCTAAGGTAACCGTTCTCGTGGGCCTTCTGGCAATCAGCCATCTGCGCGACCAACCCATCCGCTTTTTCTTTCAACTCGTGATCCCCGGCACTCGAGTACATCAGCGCGCAGGCTGAGAGATAGTGGCCCCCGGCAAAATGACCCCGCAGTTCGCAGTCCGGCTTCTCCCACCCTCCCAAGGGTTCCGCCGAAGAAGAAAGTCCGGCGTTCAAGCGGAAGGTGTGAAGGAGGCGTTCGGAGGGGAGCAAGTGCAGGTACCGCTGGTCCGCCTGTAAAGCGTCGAGGAATGGGCCTTTGCGCAGCCGAACCTGCCGCAGAGGGAACGGCTCAACCTTCCACGGGATTTTCTCCCGCGAGACAGGCTGGGGGATCGTTGCGGCGACGCTTGGGGCAGCATCCTGCGCCGGACCGGCTAAAACGGCGTTGGGCAGTAAGGCGGTTCCTGCCGCCGCCGCCGCGGCGCAGACAAACTGCCTTCTCGTGGGTCGATGAAGTCTGGTCATAGGTCCCTCTCCAGTGCAAGGGCTCGATTACAACGCACAGCACGCCCAGCCTACTTGGTAATGCCGACTTGGCTCAGCAGCCAGGCGTATTCGAAGGCATGGTCCTTCAGTTGATCGTATCGCCCCGAGGCGCCACCGTGGCCGGCGGGATCCATTTTCATCTTCAGCAGCACCGGGTTATCGTCGGTCTTAAGCGCGCGCGCCTTGGCGACGAACTTCGCAGCCTCCCAGTATGCGACCTGGCTATCGTTCAGACTTTCCGTGAGCAGCATCGGCGGATAGGCCGCGCGGTGCAGATTATCGTAAGGGCTATACGAAAGGATGTAGTCGTAAGCGGCCTTGTCGGCAGGGTTGCCCCACTCGGGGTAGTCGGTAGTCGTCAGTGGCAGCGAAGGGTCCATCATGTCATTCATAACATCGAGGAATGGCACGGCCAGATGGACCGCGCGAAAGAGGTCAGGGCGCATATTGACCACCGCGCCCATTAGCAGTCCACCGGCGCTGCCCCCTTCAATGAGCAGACGGTCTTTGGAGGTCCAGTTCTCTTGGATGAGGTACTCGGCGCAATCGATGAAGTCATTAAACGTATTCTGTTTCTTCATCAGCCTGCCGTCGTCGCGCCACTGCTCGCCCATATCATTGCCGCCGCGAATGTGAGCGATCACGAAAGCCACGCCGCGGTCGAGCAGGACGAGCCGCGAGCTCGAGAATGTGGCCGGCACGCCAAATCCATAGGAACCGTAGGCGTATAAAAAGAGCGGTCCGGTGCCGTCGCGTTTGAAGCCTTTCTTATAGACGATCGACAGGGGCACCTTGACGCCATCCCTCGCCGTCACCCACCGGCGTTCCGAATCATATTGAGTCGGATCAAAGCCCCCCGGCACTTCCTGCTGCTTCAGTAGGGTCGATTTGCCGGTTTGGGTATCGTAGTCAAACACGCTCGAAGGAGTTAGCAGGCTTTGGTAGCTGTAACGATACGTCTTGGAGGCATAGTCGGGCGTGTCGCCGGGAAACGCCGCATATACCGGTTCAGGGAACGAGATCGCGCTCCACTTTCCCGATTTGAAGTCGAAGATGCGCATGCGGTTGAGAGCTTGCGACTTCTCCACCGAGACCGCAAAATCGCGGAACAGGTCAATGCCGTCGATCAGAACATCTTTGTCGTGGGGGATGAAGATCTTCCAGTTGTTGGGCTGGGGATCATTCTCGGGCGCGGTGAAAACCTGATAGTTCTTCGCGCCTTTGTCGCTGCGAATGTAGAAGAGATTCTCTCGATGATCGAGAAAGTAGCGGTGTTGCTTTTCCCGCGGAAGAAAAACGGTGAAGCTGGAACTCGGCTGATCGGCCCGAAGGTAGCGGAACTCCGTGGCGTCGGTGCTTTCACTGGACAGCAACAGGTATTTCTTGTCGCGGGTTTTGTCCACGCCGAGCCGGAAGACTTCGTCCTTTTCCTCGTAGATCGGTTCGAATTCCTTTCGGCCTAGTGTATGCCTCCACGCCTGGTTCGCGCGTTTTGTTACCGCGTCCTCCGTGGTCAAAAGCAGGGTCCGATTGTCGGCGGCCCAAGCGATGCTGTCGACGCGTTCCATCGTGTCCGGAAACGTGGCCCCCGACCGCAGATCTTTAATCTCAAGACTATACTGGCGGTAACCCACATAGTCGATCGTATAAGCAAGCAGATTCTGGTCGTCGCTCACGACGAAGGCGCCGAGCCCGACAAACTTCTTGCCTTTCCCCAGCTCGTTCAGGTCCAGCAGGACTTCCTCCTTTGCGTCCAGACTTCCTTTCTTGCGGCACTGGATTGGATATTGTTTGCCTTCCTCGGTGCGCGAGTAGTAGAAGTAATCGCCGCGGCGGACGGGCACGCTCAAATCGGTTTGCTTGATGTGGCCTAACATCTCGTGATAGAGCGCGGACTCGAATGGTTTCAAATCCTTGGTCATCGCCTCGGTATAGGCGTTCTCCGCCTCGAGATACTTGATGACCTCCGGATTCGACTTTTCACGAAGCCAGAAGTAGTTGTCGACCACCGTGGTTCCGTGGCGCGTCTCGCGGTGCTCGATGACCGGAGCGACGGGCGGCTGCGGCGTCTGGCCCGGTATTCCCATCCCTGAAAATAATCCCAGCAACATAAGTGGTTTGAAAAGGCGGCGAATCATCGCGGTGCTCCCTTCACCCTTGTGCGCAAATGCGCACGGCCCAAGGCGGCTGGTGGCAGCCTCCGAACGGATCCGTTTTCCCTCCTCGCAGAATCAACTTTTAATTGAATGCGCGGCCCACGCTTACAACATGAAGCACCCTAACAGGAGCCCGCCTATTGTACAATGAAGTATAGGGCTTGGCACATGCACCTCAAGCTGGAATCAAAGCCGTAGGGATGGAGAGGAAGTGGATCACATGGTGAAGACAGGAGCGCAAATCCTTTGGGAATGCCTGGAACGGGAAGGCGTGAAGCACGTGTTCGGC
This sequence comes from uncultured Acidobacteriota bacterium, assembly GCA_963808085.1. Lineage (GTDB taxonomy): Bacteria > Acidobacteriota > Terriglobia > UBA7540 > UBA7540 > Bog-366. The sequence continues at coordinate 167,917 of CAWEFC010000012.1, read as the reverse complement.
TATCCGGGTGGGGCGATTCTTCCTGCCTATGATGCGCTGAAGCACAGCAATATTCACCACGTGCTGGTGCGGCACGAGCAGGGTGCAACCCACATGGCCGACGGCTACGCGCGCGCCAGCGGCCGCGTCGGTGTGGCCGTGGCGACGTCCGGTCCAGGCGCCACCAACATGGTCACCGGGATCGCTACAGCCATGATGGATTCTTCTCCCGTCGTCTGCATCACCGGCCAGGTGGGCAGCAAGCTGATCGGCTCGGACGCTTTTCAGGAGACGGACATCACCGGGGTGACTCTTCCCATCACGAAGCACAACTATCTGGTGACCCATGCGAGCGAACTGGCGCGCACGCTTCGCGAAGCCTTTTATGTGGCCGCGTCCGGGCGTCCCGGCCCCGTCCTGGTGGATATCACCAAGGACGCGCAGCAGTCGTCCTGCGAATTCGATTGGGAAGCGGCGAAGCCCCAATTGCCGGGCTACCGGCCCGATCTCTCGCCGACGTCCGAGGATTATTCCAAGGCCCTCAAGCTGATTCAGGAAGCGAAGCGGCCCGTGATTCTTGCCGGGCACGGCATTCTGCTTTCCGGAGCGATGACCGAGGTCCGCGAGTTGGCGGACCGCACGGGAATTCCCGTCACGCTGACCTTGCTCGGCCTCGGCGCCTTCCCCGCATCTCACCCGCTGAATCTGGGCATGATGGGCATGCACGGCGAGGCTTGGGTCAACCACACGATTCAGGATGCCGACTTGCTGATCGCGCTGGGCATGCGCTTTGACGACCGCGTCACCGGCAGCCTGAAGACCTATGCACCCAAGGCGAAAAAGATACAAGTCGAGATCGATCCCACGGAAATCAACAAAAACGTCAAGGTGGATGTAGCGCTCATCGGGGATCTCCGCGGAGTCCTTCGCGAATTACTGCCCCGCCTTCAGCCTATCGATTGTAGCGAGTGGCGCAGCTACATTGACGGGTTGAAAGGCGACGCTGCCGTGCACGACATTCAGAACCTTCCTGACAGCGGGCACCTTTACGCGGCGCACGTTATCAACGATTTGTGGCAGGAAACGCGAGGCGCCGAGACCGTGGTGGTGACCGACGTCGGCCAGCACCAGATGTGGGAAGCGCAATACTTCAAACATGAAACTCCCCTCTCGCTGATCACTTCCGGCGGCCTGGGCACGATGGGATTCGCGCTGCCCGCCGCGATTGGCGTGAAGGTGGCGCGGCCCGAAGCGGAAGTTTGGGTGGTGGTCGGCGACGGTGGCTTCCAGATGACCATGGCTGAGCTCGCTACCATGGTTCAGGAAAACTTGAAGATTCACATCGCCATCATCAACAATGGTTATTTGGGAATGGTGCGGCAGTGGCAGGAGTTTTTCTACGACCGCAATTACGAATCCACTCCACTGCTGAGCCCCAACTTTGCCAAGCTGGCGGAGGCGTATGGAATCCGCAGCGCTGTCGTTACCAAGCGATCGCAGGTGGTGCCCGCAGTCCAATCCGCAAGACAGCACGAGGGGCCGATGCTGATCGATTTTCAGGTCGAGCAGGAGGATTCGGTCTACCCCATGGTGGCGGCCGGAGCCGCGCTGCACGAGATGATCCGCCGCCCCAACCCGCTGGTCGAAACCGCGGAGGATGAATAAGGGGTTAGGGGTTAGGGGTTAGGTGGCAGGCGTTAGGAGTTCGGTTCTGAATTTTAGCTGTTGAATCTTCGATTTCAGATTTTAGATTTCAAATTTCAGATTGTGGATTTTTCGGTTTGGCGTTATCGGATTTTAGATTGGAATCCTTCGTTTCTCCTATTTTTCATCTTGAATTTTGAATTTTGAATTTTCGACCTCGGACTCTTATGCTCAAAACATTTGTGGTGCACGTAGAAAACAAGCCCGGCGTCCTCACGCGAGTGGCGTCGCTCTTCCGCCGGCGCGCCTTCAACATTGACTCGCTCACGGTGGGGCGCACGGAAAAGCCGGAAGTTTCCCGCATGACCATCACCGTGGAGGCAGACCACGACCAGGGTCGCCGCATTGAAGCCAGCCTCTACAAGTTGGTAAACGTCCTCCTGGTGGAAGACATCACGGATGAGCCGGCGATCACCCGCGACCTGGCCATGATCAAGGTAGCCGCGCAGCACGACCAGCGGTCCCACGTACTCCAGTTGGTGGAGGTCTTCCGGGCGCGCGTCGTCGACGTTTCGCCGGAGTCCGTGACGATTGAAATCACTGGCGGCGAGGAGAAAATCGATCGCCTGCTCGAAGTGCTGCGTCCGTTCGGTGTGGTGGAGATGGTGCGCACCGGCGTCGTGGCCATGCGGCGAGGAAGCAAATCCTCCACCGTTCCGGTCGAGCGGGACGAACTGGACGAGGTCCCGGCCGAAGCCGCGGACGACGAAGGGCAATCTGTATAAGTTGTGGGACGGGCCTAGTCCAGTTTGAGTGAAACTTTCTGGCCGTTCAGGATGTACTCCAGTTGGTGACTCGCCTTCTTGTTGTCCTTGGAAAGCGAAAAATAGAGATAGCCGGCGATCGGAGCCGAAACCGTGTCATCGGGCAGGGCCTTCTCATTCAATTCCATTTCCATGACGTAGCGGTCGCGATCCGTTGAACCCGGTCTCGGCGCTGGCTGCGAGTTACCGACCCCGACACCCACGCCGCCGCCCGTTTCCACGCCGTGAACCCGCTGTCCGGTGATCGGATCCGTGCCCGACTCGTATCCCACGTGGACCTCTCCCACCGTGGTTATGCCAGTATTGGCGGTATCATTGCTGTTCTTTTCCTGTAACTGCGCCGCCAGCACCACGGCGCTGGAAGGTTTGGCGGCAGTATCGGTACCGGACAGACGGAGCACGAAATTATCAGGGGAAACATCCACCGACTTTCCGTTGGCGGGATAGAGTGCAACCTCCACCACCCGGCAGCAGCGGTTGAGATCGGTGGTAAAGACCTTGTGAACTTCTTTGGCACTAAGAAGCGAAGCGCCCAGGGCAGCGCCGCCGGCCTCCGCGTGGGCCGCGTATCTATCGGCCGCACTGCGGGGCACAGTGCCCTTCGGTGCGTCAGCTATCAAGGGCAGAGCCAGCGTGGCCAGCAACGTCAAAATCATTACGGGCTTCATGGATTCCGCCCTCCCTTGGCCGGACCTGAGTGTCGTCTGGAATGATCATCTGCCCATTTCGGGGCAAAGTCAATTTGATTGGATCGGCCGGTCGTGTCCTACCGAGGGCTACAGAGTAGCGCGATAATGACGTGCGTAGGGCGGGCATCATGCCCGCTGTCCTCCCCCGGTTGAGGTCCGCGGCTTTTCCCAAACCTCTCGCTCCCAGGCGCCACGGAATTCCGTGAGCAAGCTCGCGGGAGTGAAAAGCGGCAGCAAGCTGCCGCACTCCAAAGCTTCGCACGCACGGTCAAGATCTCATGCCACGGCGGGTCGGGGTGTCGCCTGTTCGCACTGAATCACGACGACGGCGGAGGCCAGTCCCGGCGACGTCGCTTGGACCTTGATCTCACCTGCCGTCTTATTCGATTTAATGATGGCGACGCACAAACCGTTGAAGGCGTGGCGTTGGTGTGCCATGTCGGGCTCATGGCTACTGGGGTCGCCATTGCCGACGCCGATCAGCTTACCGCTACCTGTAACCTCAAAGGTGATCAGGTTATCGGCCATGGGAACCACGCGGTCTTGCGCGTCCACCACGCTCACGGCGACAACGGAAACGTCTTCGCCGTCCGCATTGATTTTCTGCCGGTCGGGCTCGATCACAATTCTTGCCGGTGCCCCGGTGGTTTCCCGCTTCGCGGTCATCACCTGCCGGCCGCCTTTATATCCTCGGGCTTCAATCACACCTGGCGTGTAATTCACCGTCCAGGAGACGTGCGAGTTCTTTTGCACGGCCCGGGCGCCAAGGCTCTTGCCATTCAGGAGCAGTTCCACTCTCTCCAGATTGGTGAAGCACCAGACGTCAATGGGTTTACCTTCACTGTCGTCCACACTGTCAGCCCAATTCCAGTGGGGGAAAAGATGGAGCACCGGCTTATCGCCCCACCACGCCTGGTAGTAAAAAGCGAGGTCCTTGAAAAAGCCGCAGGTATCAATCACGCCGAAGTGCGAGCTGATGCAGGGCCAAGCGTAAGGGGTGGGCTCGCCGCGATAGTCGAAACCGGTCCAGACAAAGCCGCCGGCAAGCCAGGGGCGCTGGTCGTAGAGCTGCCACCATTCTTCCGCCGAGGTGGCCCAGGGCGGATAGTTCACGTCGTAGGAGCTGACATAGCCTTTCTCCGGATCGTTGAAATAGATGCCGCGAGTAGAGACGGTGCTGGCTACTTCCGTCCCGACGCAGGGCTTATCTGGAAACTTCTTATGAAACGCATCAATGTCGGGCGCGTGAAAGTAATTAAATCCCTGAATGTCCACCACGGCGGAGATTCCTTCGCCAAAGCCGGCGTTCATCGCCTGGGTAATGGGACGCGTGGGGTCGAGGCGCTTCACCAGCCTCTTCGTGGTGGTGCACATCCGGGCGCCGCGGTCGGTGTTCTGTTCAGCCTCTTCGTTGCCGGTGGACCAGAAAACCACAGCAGGGTGGTTGCCGTCGCGCCGAACCATCCGGTCTAACTGGCTGAGACCTTCAGGAGCGGACGAAAACATGCGGGCCTCGTCGAGCACCACCATGCCGAGCCGGTCGCAGGCATCCAGCAGTTCCGGCGTGGGAGCGTTGTGCGAAGTGCGATAGCCGTTCGATCCCATTTCCTTGAGCTTGGCGATGCGGTAGTACTGGATTCGGTCGGGCAAGGCGCAGCCCACCCCGGCGTGGTCCTGATGATTGCAGGTACCCTTGATCTTGACCGATTTGCCGTTCAGAAAGAACCCCCCGTTGGCGTCAAAGCGTATGGTTCGGATGCCAAAGGGCATCGCATACTCATCCTCCGTCGTCGCGTTCGATTCGATGGTGGTTTCAAGCTGGTACATGTTGGGCTCTTCGATGGACCAGAGCTGGGGATTGCCGACTTTCGCCTTCTGACTAATCTCTTGCCGCCCCCATCCGGGAATGGGAATCTCGGCGGAGCGATGGGTGACGGCGACGTTGCCTTTGCTATCAACAACTCGCGACACGACCCGGCACGGCGTTTCGTTGTCCTGATCGTTACAAACCTCGGTCGAGATTGTGAGAGTGGCCGCGCCGTTTTCGACTTCGGATGCCACGAAGGTACCCCACTGCGGCACGTGGAGAGGATGTGTTTTCACCAGCCACACGTGCCGGTAAATGCCGGCGCCCTCGTAAAAACCGTCATTCACGGTATACCCGCCTTCCGCCAGAGTGGCATCCACGCGGACAACCAGAATGTTCTTCCGGCCATAGCCGACCTGATCCGTGATGTCGCAAGTAAAAGGAGCATAACCGCTCATATTCCGGCCGAGGAATTTGCCGTTCAGCGCCACAATCGAATCGCGAAAGACGCCGTCGAATTCAATGCTCAGACGCTTGCCACGGTCGCTTTCGGGTATCTCAAACACCCGTCGATACCAGCCGATGCTGGTGGCGGGATAGTTGCGTCCCAAGGGCTTGGCGCCATGGAAGATCACCGACCTGTCGTCTTGGACAAACGGTAATTCCACCGCCCAGTCGTGCGGAAGGTCGATGCCACACCAACCGGAGTCGTCAAAATCCGGGTGGGAAGGCAGGAAAAGGTCGCCCGTTTTCATGTAGGTCCGTCCGAGCCCATACCCGAAGTCCCTTGCGGGGTCGTCCGCATGACCGAGATGAAAGCGCCATCCGAAGTCGAGCAACAGGCGTTCGCGCGAAGATGCGACGCCCCCCGCGGCTGTGGAGGTCGCCGCTATCGGGACATTTCCGCCTCCCGCTGCCGCTCCATTCGAGGGAACCGCCGGTACCCCGGCTGCGGCAGCAACGCTACTCTTCAAGAAATCACGTCGGGTCCATTTGGACATGGAACACCTCCTGGGGCGCGGGTCGAGCGTGGTACTTGCGGATGACAAAATGAAAAGTAGACTCTATTCGGCAATGGTCCTACAGTCCCCGACTGTTTGAAACTTTGCATGAAGTCATATTGGCGTGGAGATGCCAGGCAAATTCCGAGCTTCCGTATCAGGGATGTTTGAATGGGTCGGTCCCCATAACAGGACTGCGGAAAACAAGCGGAATGTCCGTCTTGGACCTCTTGCTCACGTGCATCGTACGCTCCTCCTGCCATCGCCACAACGAAATTTATCATTCGTGCCAGATTGGGAGCGGCGTGACGCCCCAAACGCGGAAATCCAACGGTGGCAAATCGCGTTCGTAGCGCGGACCTCCGTCGTTGAGGTCCGCGGCTTTTTCCATCCCGCTCGCTTCCAAAACCCCAAGTACGTCTCCATCCTTCAGAAATTCAGCTATTGCAATCGAAGCGTGAAGGCAAGGGAAGAACCGCGGACCCCAAATGCAGGGGTCCGCGCTACGGTCCATTGATGTTTTTGGGCGATTGCGCGGGACGTACGCAGGGGGCAGCCGTCTGCTACAATCAATCATTCGGGGCGACGCGAAACAACATGGCCAGCGGTTACAAATCGGACCTGGTGAAAATCTATCATTCCCTGGGGCGGAAGAGACGCCTGGGGACGGTGATCTTCTTCGTCACGTCCGTCTGCAACGCCAAGTGCCGGACGTGCTTTTACTGGGAAGAGCTGAACCAGCGCGGCGATTTAACCTGGGATGAGATTCGCAAGCTGGCGTTCAGCATGCCGCAATTCAGCGACCTGTGGCTTTCGGGCGGCGAGCCTATGCTGCGCCGCGAGCTCACCGACATCATCAAGCTCTTTCACACCCACAATGGCGTGCGCTGGGTGAATCTTCCGACCAACGGCCTGCTGCCGGAACGCACCGCCGAGTGGGTGGCGCGCATTTGCGCAGAAAGCCCCGAGCTGCAACTCGATTTGAACGTGGCCCTGGACGGCCTCGGCGAGATGCAGGATTCCATTCGCGCCGTCCCCGGAAACTTTGCCAAAACCCTCGAAACTCTGGAAGCGATTCAACCCTGCCGGCAGAAATATCCGCTGCTGCGCGTGAACATCAACACGGTGATTTGCTCGGAGAACTTCGACCAGGTGATGGCGATCGCCGAGTACGTGAAAGCGCAGTGCGCGGTGGACGGGCACTACTTCAACATCATCCGCGGCGCGGCCAAGGACGCCAGCTTGAAGCAGATCCCCACGCACCGCCTTGCCGCACTTTACAAGGACATTCAAACGGTTTACGACTACTATGCCGAGCAGGTTTTGCGCCGACGAACGGGGATGGCGCGGAAAATCGCCCAGGTCTACTACCACGGGACGCTGGCGCTGCACAACAAAATCCAACTGGAAAACATCGCCGAGCCGCATCCGTGGCCCATGCCCTGCACCGCCGGCGACACCTCCATCGTGATCGACTTTAACGGCGATGTGCGCTCGTGCGAGCTACGCGGCAAACTCGCCAACCTGCGCGAATACGATTGCGACTTCGACCAGTTTTGGCAGGCACAGGAACGGAAGGAAGACTTGGACGCCATCGTCCACGATCAGTGCTGGTGCACCCACGTGTGCTTCATCCACGACAGCCTGCGGCATTCGCCCAAAGTGCTGCTCTACGACATTCCCGTGACTTACCTGGAATCGAAATTTACCTCGCCCTCAACCCAGGGGGAGAAGTTCCAGTCCGCCCCTGCCCTGGCCCCTCCGCCCGCGGTGAAGTGATGTGTTTTCCGCGCCCAAGGGGATCCAGTGCGCAGCTTTAGAGTGCGGCAGCTTGCTGCCGCTTTTCCCCCAGCCCTTGCTTCCGGGTCTGAAGTTTCAATCGCGGACAACGCGATTGAGGATAGGGATTGTGCGCGCCTTCGAAATCCTCGCGAGCAAGCTCGCGGGAAGGTAGTGTCCTAGTTTGAGGTGTAGCGCCGGCTTCCAGCCGGCACAGGGGCCGCCAAGATGGCGGCGGTACGTTCAAACTAGGACACTACCCGCGGGAAGGAAAGCGGCAGCAAGCTGCCGCACTCCAAAGCTCCGCTTCCACAATCCTTCATCATGAGTTGTCACGGCAGCGAACGCTGAAGGGCGGCGCGCGCCATCGCGATTTGGGGAAGGGTGGCGCGGGAGTTTTCGAAGTGGGAGAGAAATTCCTGGTATTCGTTGGCGGCCTGCTCGCGCTTTCCTGTGGCTTCATAAACCTGGCCCAGATAAAAGTGCGCCAGGGCCATGAGCAGCGGTGAGTGCATGCGCATGGCGTTGAAGTTCGCCAACTGTTTCTGGTCCAGAATCGCCCCGTGAAGGTCCTGCTCTGCGCGGGTGTAGTCCTTGGTCTCGAAATAGGCCCAGCCGCGCAGACATCTCATGAATCCATCCGTGGAACTCGGCAATCGACCGGCCACAGCAATCACACCCCGGGCGTCGTTGTGCAGAAAGGCGGCGTAAAGGGCAGCGTAATTCCGGATCCGGGCGATTCCTTGCGGCCCAGTCTCGGGGCTCGCCGCCGCAAAAAGTTGGAAGCTGCGTTCGGAGGCCGCTGTATCACCCTGCACCGCCTGGAGGAATCCGATCGCTCCGTTCTCCATACCGGAGAGCTTTTGCTGCCGGGCGAAGGCAAGGTCAGCGGTCAATTCCTTGTCCGTCAGAAGCGAAAGCAAGATCAGCGACCGAAGCGCGCCACCAGCGCCATCGTTCTGCCCGGCGCTCGCCAGGTCACGGACGGCATTCTGATAACTCGCGCGGGCGCCTTCCAAATCTCCCCTCGTCTCCTGGAATTCTGCCTTGAAGACCGACACATAAAGCTTGCTGGGGCCCCTGGTTCGTTGGCCATATTCCTGAAGCGCCGAATCCGCCAACGCGAATTTTTTCTCGTCCGCATAGACCACGGCAAGCTTGGCATAGTCCCCATAGTCGATGAAGTCCGGCTTCAAGGCGATGACTTTGCGATACGCCTCAAGGGCTTCATCGTCGTGATTCGACATGTACAGGATATCCCCGCGCGAGTCCCAGGGATTCGGGTCGCTCGGGCGAAGGGACCTATATTGATCGTTGACCTGTAGCGCGGCCGGCAGATTTCCAATGGCCGCCTGCGAATACCCGAGCTGATTCAGGAAGGTGTCATTCCGGGGATCGAGTTGAAGGCCATCCTGCAAGAGGGAGATGGCACGATCGGATTCACCTGCGGAAGCTAGCGAGTTGGCCAACCGCGCCCGGGCCTGGTCCTGGCGCGGAAACTCCTGGAGAAGTGACTCCAGGATCTGTCTGCCCTTCGCGTCGTCTCCAGCGAGAAAAGCCTGGTTTGCCTGAAACTCCAACTGGTATTGGCGCGGCAGCCGGGACTGCAACTGCTCGATCTTGGCCAGAAGTTCCTGACTTTTGCGGAAGTCGCCCTCGAACACGTAACCACCGGCAAGTCGAAAGTAAGCCAGTGCGAATTGAGGATCCAACCGCACCGCTTCTTCCATCTCATGAATCGCATCGTCGATCAGAAAGCGGTGCGCCAGGTCAACCCCCAGTTCATAGTGCCGGTAAGCTTCCAGGTTGGACGTCGCGGCCTCTTCGATGCTGGGACCCTTCGCGGCCATATCCGCCGCAGGCAGAAAGTGCTGCGCCACGCGGCCGGTGATCGCGTCCACCATGCTGAAAATGCCCTGGACGTCGGCGGCTTCCACCTTGTCGGAAAAGAGAATCTGTCCGGACTTGCTGTCTTGAACCTGCACGTCAAGCCGAAGCTGCTTGGGTCCCACGCGCAAGAGCGTGCCGGTGATGAACGCGTCGGCATCCGCGTTGCGCGCCACTTCCACGGCCGAGGCTGGGCTCAGGTCCTTCGCATCCTTCATCCCCATGCGCTGAACCTCGGCCAGAATGCGCTCGGTCGATAGCACGTCCAGTCCCTTTACCTGGGCGAGATTCGTCGAAAGCATTTCGGTCAAGCCCCGGTTGAGCCAGTCGAGCGAAGCGTCCTGCGAAAGGTTGGAGAAGTAAAGAACCGCCAAAGCCTTATGGGCTTCAGCTTCCGGAGGCTGGGGCGGAGATTGTGACGTACGTTCGCGCGAGAACCAGATCGTCAAACCTACCAACACAACGAAAAAGCCCGCCATGACAGGAATCAGGATGCTGGGATTCCACCACCACGGCGAGCGTAGCGACGACCGAGTGGGCGCGCCTGCCGCGGGGTCCGGAGTGATGATGCTGGGTCCACTCGGCGGACGTGTAAACCCGCCGGAGGTGTCCGATGGAGGTGCGATCGCGGTGGCTCCGCTTGCCGCCGCGGGCGGAGGGGGCGTGGTGCCGATCTCAGTCGGCGTGTCTTGCCGCAGTTGAGTGGAGACGGCGGGCGCGAAACTGCTGGACTCCGCCACGGGCGCGCGTGCGGCCGAGCGGCCGGAATCCGTGTCACGCTTCAGCCGCTTCAGGTCCGTGCGCAGGTCGGAAGCGTTCTGGTAGCGCAGGTCGGCGTCTTTTTCCAGCGCCTTGGAGATGATTTCTTCCAGCTTGGGCGGCAACTCAGGGTTCCGGCGCAGCGGAGAAACGGGGGTACGGTTGAGAATGGCTTCCTGAATCACCCCGGAGGTGTTGCCGGCGAAAGCGGGAACGCCCGTCGCCATTTCATAAAGCACCAGGCCGAGCGAGAAAATATCCGTCCGCGCGTCGAGTTCCTCGCCGCGCACCTGCTCGGGAGACATGTAGGCCACCGTCCCCATGGTGACGCCGGGGCTGGTGGCGAATTCTTCGCGCGTGGGTGCGGTCAGCAGGGCCGAGTTCGATCCGCTCTGCGCGCGGCCCGTAAGCTTGGCCAAACCGAAGTCCAGCACCTTGGCTTGCCCCCGCTGGGTCACGAAAATATTGGCGGGTTTGATGTCGCGATGCACGATGCCCTTGGCGTGCGCGGCGTCCAGGGCATCGGCAATCTGAATTGCCAGCTCGAGCAGGGTGTCGGTCTTAAAGGGCCTGGACTCGATGCGATGCTTGAGAGTCTCTCCTTCCAAAAGCTGCATCACGATGAAGGGCTCGCCGTCGTGCTGGCTGATCTCGAAAATCGTGCAGATGTTAGGGTGGTCAAGTGCCGAGGCCGCCCGTGCCTCGCGTTGAAAGCGCTCGAGCGACTGAGGGTCGCGGACCAGATTATCCGGCAGGAATTTGAGCGCAACATAGCGGCCGAGCATGGTGTCCTCGGCTTTGTATACCACTCCCATCCCCCCGCCGCCGAGCTTGTCCACTATTCTGTAGTGTGAAACAGTTTTACCGATCATTGTTGACAATCCATGGTAGGCAGCCCGCGAAGGCGTGTCAACAGATGTCGAACGGGCGTGGCCACAAGGACAAACCGCCGCGGGGCTCTAGGTCGTGGCTACATTTCCAACACAAGGTAGTCAAAATTTCCGGCGCCCACGCGCCGCTCGAGTTGGTCGAGTTTGGCTTCCACGTCGGCGGCAGTTTCGTGAGGACCCTGAATGTAGAAGGGCTTGCCATCCTTACCGTAATTGAAGCGGGTCGAGCAGTCCGCGACTTGAACATCGCCGAAGATCAGGCGCGCCACGGCGTAGTCCGCGTGCGGGCTGAAGCCCAGATCTTGCGCGTAAGCTACTCCGCCTTCCACCAACTTGCGGAAGCAGGTGGGCTCGATAGGCTGAAGGGTCTCGGACTCCAACCAGCGATTCCGGCGCTCGGCGTACTCGCCTTTCGACACGATGGCCACAAAGGCATCTTTGACTCCCAGGCAGAATACGTCCAGCAGGAACCCGGCCATGGAGATGCGCCCATCCGGCAGCAAGCGACTGAAAACCAAATTACCCATGCCCGACTCGAACAGCTCCTCCGGAATCAAAGCTTCATGAATCGGAGAGCTGGCGGCCGCGCCGACCTGTGCGGCGGTCGCTCCCGAAGCCGTACTTCCATGCTTCTGCCGCTTGCGGTCCAAATACTTCTGATATCGCCTTTCATGTCTCGACATGCGGATGTCCTTTCTGCGAGGTTTTAAAAAGCAAGCGATCAATTTACGCGCGATGCCGGGCGGTGACAAGAGAGAACGTGCGGTAAACCAAGCTGACGTAGCGTGGGCGTCCCGCCCGCTGTCGTGGGAGCGTCCCGCTCCCACTAAGAATGCGCGGGCAGGATGCCCACGCCCCGGAAGGTGTGAAAGAATCTACCGAAGTGCGAAAACATGTTCCCGCAAAGGCTCCAAGCCGCAGAGGTCGCAAAGAAAAAAGGAAACTTGTGCTTCGCGGCCTTTGCGACTTGGCGCCTTTGCGAGAGATTGTTTTGATTTTTTCACAGCTTCCCGGCGGGCGAGACCCCGATTCATCGGGGCAGGCTGCCCGCGCTACGTCCACATGACGCCCACCCCAAGGGCGGACCCAACAAACTCTCCCAACAATTCCACGCCTTGTGATAACTTCTCCCCATTGGGTTGAAGGCTTGCCATTAAAGCATTTGATTTAAGGGGCGATAATATCAGGATAGCCCGGGGAGTGTTCTGCATGAACGGTCTGGGAAAAATCGTGCTGGTGCTGGCGATTGCCTCCGCCACGGCGGGGTTTGCGCTGCACGCCCGGCGCGGCGAATCTCCGTCCGATCTGAGTGCGGTATTCGAAAAACTCGATGTGATGATCCCGATGCGCGATGGCGTGCGACTGCACACGGAAATCTACGTGCCTCGGAACTCCCCGCAACCAGCGCCGTTCATTTTTGAGCGAACTCCTTATGGGGTGACGGACGACGACAGCGGCATCACCACGAAATTCGGCATCTATCGCGAGATGATTCCCGCCGGCTACATCTTCGTCTTTCAGGACATTCGCGGGCGGTTCAAATCCGAAGGCCAGTTCTTGATGCTGCGCCGCCCCCGCGACCCTCGCGATCCACATGCCATTGACGAGGGGACCGACACTTATGACACCATCGACTGGTTGCTGAAGAACGTGCACCATAACAACGGGCGCGTGGGCCTGCTGGGGATTTCCTATGGCGGCTGGCTGACCGTGATGGCGATGCTCGAACCTCACCCCGCGTTGAAGGCGGTGTCGGAGCAAGCTTCGCCTGACGACATGTTTCTGGGAGACGACTTCCACCATAACGGCGCCTTCCGGCTGAGCTATGGATTCGAGTATGCCGCCATGATGGAAGCGGGCAAGACGATTTCCCCTTTCCATTTTGACCGCGACGACACGTTTGATTGGTACCTGGCACTGGGGCCGCTGGCGAATGCCAACGCCCGGTATCTGCACGGCAACATGCCCACGTGGAACGACTTCGCGACTCACCCGAATTACGATGAATATTGGCGGCGGGAGGCCGTCAGGCCTTACCTGAAGACGATCACGGTCCCCGATCTCAACGTCGCGGGTTGGTGGGACCAGGAGGATTTCTTCGGGCCGCAAAAGATTTATGAAGCTCTGGAGAAACACGACACGCGGCGCTGGAACTATTTCGTTGCCGGACCTTGGAACCATGGAGGATGGGCGAGCGGGCCGGGAAGCTCACTGGGCCGGATTCCCTTTGGCAGCGAAACCGCCAAATACTTTCGCGAGAAGATCCAGGCGGCGTGGTTTGCTTATTGGCTTAAGGACGAGGGGACACTGCCTTTCGAGAAAGCCATGACCTTCGAGACGGGAACCAATCGAATGGAAGACCTATGCCGAGTGGCCGCCGCGCCAGGGGATTCAGACGCGCAAGCTGTATTTCCAGGCGAACGGAGGGCTCTCGTTCGATCCGCCCGCCCACGCCACCGCCGGAGGATTTCGACAGTTATGTTTCCGACCCCGCGCATCCGGCACCCTACCGCCATCAGCCGATCCGGCCCATCGCCGGCGGCGGTAGTGGCTGGACGACGTGGCTAGTGGAAGATCAGCGATTCGCCCAGAAACGGCCCGACGTGGTGACGTGGCAAACAGATCCGCTTAGCGAAAACCTCACCGTGACCGGAGACCTGATGGCTCACCTGTTTGCTTCCACCAGCGGCACCGATAGTGATTGGGTCGTGAAGCTCATCGACGTCTATCCCGATGATTCCGCCACTGCCCCCGACGCTGCGTGGGTATGAATTGATCATTGCCGACGAGGTTTTCCGCGGGCGCTTTCGCGAGAGTTTTGAGAATCCCAAACCGATCACACCCAACCACGTGGAAGAGTACGCGATCGACCTCCACACGAATGACCACTGCTTCTTGCGCGGCCATCGCATTATGGTGCAGGTGCAAAGCACATGGTTCCCCCTCATCGATCGCAACCCGCAGAAATTTGTGCCTAACATTTTTCAGGCCACCGAGGCGGACTACCAATCAGCGACACAGCGCATTTACCGAACGAGCGAGTTCCCGTCGGCCATCGAACTGCCGGTGGAAGGACGGTAGACGGTGATCGGTAGTCGGTAGACAGGAGGCGGTAGTTCCTGGGCAGCAGATAGTAGCCGGAGGGCAATGGGCGACTGGGAGTGAACGTGATCGAGGTTCGCACAGATGCTCCGCTAGTTAAACGCTAGAGTCCACCCTACGGAAACGCATAACGAGGGAAGAAAAGCCGGTTGGGCCTTGTTTTCGCTTTCGGATCTTCGCTTTTCGCTGTTCGCTCTTTGCCTTCTGGGTTCTGCCTTTTACGCTTTGCCTTTCGACTCTTCGATCTTGAATTTTGAATCTTGAATTCCCTTCGGGCCTACTGCCCGCTGCCCTCCAACCCGCCACCGGGTGGCGCCGAGGGCATACTTGCGGCCGCGGAGGTCTTATGTTGCTCCGCGTTAAGCAGTGCTCCGAGCAGCACCTCCAGCGAGTCAATCAGGCGTTTGTCTCCCGTTTGAATCAGGTAATTCGCCATGCGCAGTAATTGCAGTTGCCGAGGGTCGTAACTTTCTTCGGCCGAAGGGCTGCGCTTTCCGTGGCTCGAATGAAGCAGATTCATGACGCAGTTCCCCGACGCCGTGACGAGGCACTGCAGCGTGCCCAGTTGGCTGGAACGCTCCTGAAAGATCTCGCTCATCGGCACACCCAGCGCCAGAGCGATCTTACGCAGGGTATGGGGACTCGGTTCAAGGTGGCGATTCTCGATGCGCGAAAGATAGGAGGCGGCAAGCCCCGTCCGGTCACTTAACTCCTGTTGCGTTAATCGCTTTTCATTCCGAAGCTGAATGATGCGCGTCCCGATGCTCATCTGCGGACCTCCGTCTGACTAATTCGCGCCAATCTTAACATATTTGTAATAAAATCGCCTCTTGCCAGCCTTTTCCTTGACACACCTGTAATGCAGGCGTAGGTTGTACGTGGGACGAAGAAGAAACGGAACCGCCCAGAGTCCATATTGAAACGAGTTCCGGAATCCTGTCGGTCCCGCCGCCCGCACGAAGGCGGCCAGCGGCGCGAGGGAAGAGAGAACGGCCACCCGCAGTGGCCACTCGACGCTCCAGGGGGGGATGGAGAGGGGCTACAGGCCGAGAGAGGCGCCCCGTGTTAGGCCAGTGGCGAATGCGTCCGGCCTGACGTTACCCGGTTCCTGGCGGCAGGATTCCGAGTTTTTCAAGTTTTGGTAGGAGGAAGAGTAAGTACAACTGAAATCACAAGCACTACCAACGAGCCCACCGACCCGTCCGGGATTTGTTAAGCAACCCCACAATCCTGCCTGATAAGCCCTGAGCCGGACGGGTCTTTCCCTTCCCAGCACCGCAATCCAAATGCAAGCACCTTTAAGGGGTCCGCTCGCCTTTCTCCTTTGGCACGGAATCACCGGGGTACGCAATGGGAATCGTGAGGATTTCAATGTTGCGCCGCGAGCCAAAAAGGCGCTATGTTCACATGCTACTCGAGAGTTTTCTCGGTACGGCGATGGGAGGAAAAGACATGCGGGTGTTAGTGACGGGCGGCGCGGGATACATTGGGAGTCACACCGCCAAGGCGTTGGCGAAGGCTGGGCACGAGCCATTGGTGCTCGATAATCTCAGCGCCGGGCACCGGTGGGCGGTAAAGTGGGGGCGCCTCCTCGAATGGGATCTCGCCGACACGGAACTGCTCCCCCAATTTCTGGAGAAGGAGCGGGTGGAAGCGGTCATGCATTTCGCCGCCAACTTGCTGGTGGGCGAGTCGGTCCAGAACCCGAGAAAATACTATTGGAATAACGTCGTCAATACCCTTCGCCTGCTGGATACCATGCTGGAAGCGGGAGTGAAACGGATCGTTTTCTCTTCCTCTGCTGCCGTCTATGGCAACCCCCAACAAGTGCCAATTCCGGAGGATCATCCCAAAGAGCCGGTAAATCCCTATGGCGAAACCAAGTTGGCGATGGAACGCGCACTCCAGTGGTACGGGAAGGCTTACGGGGTGAAATGGGTCGCATTGCGCTATTTCAACGCGGCCGGGGCTGATCCTGACGGCGAATTGGGTGAAGACCACGATCCGGAGGCGCACTTGATTCCCCTGACGATCAAGGCGGCGCTCGGCGAGCGGCCACACGTTGAGATCTACGGGACGGATTATCCCACTCCCGACGGCACCGCCATCCGCGACTACATTCACGTAGCGGACCTCGGCGACGCCCACGTGCGGGCGCTGGGCTACCTTGCCGAGGGCGGCGAAAGCCGAGCCTTCAATCTGGCGACTGGGCGAGGTTATTCCGTGCGCGAGGTCATCGATACCGTTGGGAAGATCTGCCCTCACCCCGCGCCGTTCCGTGAATCACCCCGGCGGGCCGGCGATCCGCCCATTCTGGTCGCCGACGCCAGCCACGCAGGTAAAATTCTCGGTTGGAAGCCTCAGCGATCTGAATTGGAAACGATCATCCAGGACGCGTGGAAATGGCATTCTTCAGCGGCTTCCGAAAGAGCAGCGGCACCCCAACGTTAGTCCCGCACTCGTGGCCCCTCCAAACCTGGCGCTCAGATTCGGAGTCTGCACACCTTTTCGTGACCGCTTGCACGGAATCGTATATAAGGATTACCGGTTAAGCGATCAGCGGTGAGGGTTGGCGAGAGCCTCAAAAGGCGACAACCCATTGTATAATTAGGACGATAGACGCGTAACGATAGTTGGCCCAACAATTGCATACTAGGGCCGTGGTATCAACGCGGGGAGCAATGCCTGTATCCATGCTGTTAGGTATGTCTGAAGTGTGATCGCTCGATGAAAGCTATGGCTAAAACGCAATCAGACGAGAATATGCATCCAAAGGGCTTGCGAATCGAAATCTTATGAATCCACACTGGAGTGACGCCATGAGAACCGATCAAGACTCAAGACATTTGGGGTTATTTGGCCCGACTCGCCGGAAGTTCGACAAATCTCTTCCGGAAGCCGCCGCGGGTAGACCTTTAGAACCAAAGCTTATGCAGCGATCTATGGGAATCATGATGTCCGGGTTATTCGCGTTCGCACTGCTCGCGGCGGCTGTGTTGAGTGCGCCATCTACGTCTCAGGCCGGGGAGATTTCAATCGGCATCTCGGTTAGAATCGGTCCCCCACCGATACCTGTTTATGCGCAGCCAGTTTGCCCGGGCCCTGGCTTCATGTGGACCCCCGGCTATTGGGCTTACGATCCCGCGGAGGGATACTTCTGGGTTCCCGGCACATGGGTGATGGCGCCCGCTCCGCTCATGTTGTGGACACCCGGTTATTGGGGCTGGGGCGGAGGCGGATATCTCTGGCATGCGGGTTACTGGGGGCCCCATGTGGGCTTCTATGGGGGTATCAATTATGGATTCGGTTACAACGGCAGGGGTTTTGAAGGCGGGGAGTGGAGAGGCCGAGACTTCTTTTATAACCGCAGTGTGAACAATTTCGGCTCCGCCCATTTCACTCATGTTTACGAGCGGACAGTAGTAAACAATTATGCCGTGAATCGCGTCAGTTATAACGGCGGTACCGGCGGACTCAGCGCGCGCCCCTCCGCCGGTGAACTCGCTGCTGAGCACGACCATCATATCGTCGCCACTTCCCTTCAGCAGCAGCACGAGGTGGCGGCGCACGGCGACCGCTCGCAATTCGCATCGGTAAACCACGGTGTCCCTGGCGTGGCTGCAACGGGGAGACCCGGAGAATTGAGTGGCTCGAGGGTGGTCCATTCGACACGCGCCGGCGGCCCCGTCAATCCGGAAACGTTCCACGCATCGAATTCTGCCCACACAAACGCGCCCACCGGCGGTCACAGCCCCAATCCGGGAGGAGGCGGGACGCACAACGTTATGACCGCCCACTCGAGCTCTACACCCTCCCATGGCCCCAGCACGAATGAGCCTAAACCTGCTGCGGGGGGATTCCACGGCGCTTCCCCGTCGAAAAACGAACCTTCGCACGGGACTGCCTCGGCGACCCCGCACAGCCAACCCACGCACAGCACCGGGTCGAGCCACCAAACGGAGGCTCATTCCGGACAGCCCCAAGGGCACGGTTCGAAACCTTCGGGTTCCAAACCTTCGGGCGGAGGGGGCGAGAAGCACGAGAGTGAACCGCACCACTGAGTGAGGATCGTTACAGGTAGCCCAACTCTTTGCCCAACGCTCGGAGCCGGGTCCCATCGATGAAGAGTTCGGCTTGAGTGGCGTCGTACCCTTGCTCCAGGGTACGACGCAGGTGGAGGGCGGCAATTTCTGCAAGATGCTGATCGCTCAAATACTTGTTTTCCCTTTCCCGCAATTCAGTGAGTGCCGGACAGGAGAGGGAAACCGTGGCGTGCTGCCCGTCGACCAGAAAGACACAGTCAATGGTGTCGCTGTGACGGGTGGCGATGGCGGGAAATAGGTGTACAAAGCGGACTTTGACGCGATTCGCCAACGCTCGCGAACTGACTTCAAAAGGCGTAACAATATAGCTCATAATGTGATATATCCAGACGGCCAGAGTCCAGCATTCTGCGAGCAGCTAAACACCTCATTATAAACTTGCTCTCACGCTGCGGCAAACCGCGCGGAACCTTAGGACTTCGAACCTTCTCGACGATGCCGCCCGGCGATGATTTTATGCAACCTTTGTCGTCTCCCGCACGTCTAATCAAGTAATTCTATTCTATTGACTACCTGGGGAAGTGGGTAGTTCCGGGATTTCCCGAATTATCCACTTCCTCCTTCCTTAACTCAATGGAATTCTTCACTTGGCAACTGAGCAGGTGGGTGTACGCGTTTGGTTAAATTCCGTTTACACCGGGCGCGGAGAAGCTATATACTGCCTCAACTCGTACTTAGCCGCAATCCCGATGGGTAAAAGCTGACTCTCGCTTCGACCCAAGACAGGGCTGATATTCAAGGACCAGTTCGGAGACATCACCCATGAACCTCATCAAGGAAATCGACGACTTAAGCTGTGATTTCTGCACTCCCCTTGAGCCCCAGAAGGTCATGGACGAATTGATTGCCCGCCTGGTAAACCGTTACGGGATAGCCGCTGCTGGCATTTGGAGGCTTAACCACGGACAATCGGCTCTCTCGCTGGCCGCCACAGCAGGCAGTCCGTCCTTTCCCGCCGCTTTGCGGGAAATTTCTGCAAGTCGTTCGCTCCTGGGAAGGGCTGCGCAAGCCAAATCGCCGCAGGTCTATCCGGGATCGGCAGCCGATGGCGACGAATTGGCGCAATGGGCCGGACAAAACCAGTTCCGCTTTTTGACCGCGTTCCCGCTGGCGGATGATTCCAAGACCGCCGGCGTTCTATTGCTGGCGGCCCCCGAATCCCCCGACGAATCAACTCTTGCGCTGTTCCGCTTACATGCGCGTCTGGCTTCCGTCGCTTTGCGGGACGCGGAATTGTTTGCCGAGCGTGCAACACAATACTGAGCGGCTTCAGTTTATGGTTGAGGCCAGCAAGGTGTTCAATTCCACCCTCGACCTCTCGGAACTGTTAAGCAAGATTCTGGATGTCGCCAAGACTCTCACCAAAGCTGAGCGCGGAACGCTCTTCCTGGTTGACGAAAAAGCCGACGAGATCTGGTCGCTGATTGCTCAGGGAATGGAGAAGCAGGAGATTCGCCTTCCGCGCGGGAGCGGAATCGCCGGGCACGTGGCCCTGACCGGTGAAATCGTCAACATCCCCGATGCCTACGCCGACGAGCGCTTCAATCCGGAAGTTGACAAGCGAACGGGATTCCGCACGCGCAATATTCTGACCCTTCCCATCCGCAACAAGGCAGGGAAAATTGTTGCTGCCCTCCAACTGTTGAACAAGGCCTCCGGCAGCTTCAGCGATGACGATACAGAAATCATCCTGACCTTGTCGGGGCAGATGGCGATGAGTCTTGAGAACGCGCAGCTTCACCATGACCTTTTGGAAAAAGAGCGCTTGGAAAAAGAAATGGCGCTGGCCCGTGGCATCCAGCACAGCTTGCTGCCGGAGACGAGCCCCGTCCTGCCAGGATTCGATATCGCCGTGCGGAATGAACCCTGCTTTGAAGTGGGCGGCGACTACTACGATTTTCTCAGCCTCGGACCCAACACGCTGCTGGTGGTCATCGCCGATGTCGAAGGCAAGGGCATCAGCTCAGCCATGGTGATGTCAAACCTGCAAGCGACCTTGCGCGCGCTCGTCCTCCATCTGCACTCCCTCAATGACATCGCCGAGTCGGTCAATAAAATGATCCTCAAGGATACGCGCGGCGAAAAGTACATGACCATGTTCATGGGACTCATTGATATGCGGCGGAAAGCGATTCACTACATTAACTGCGGGCACGTCCCCCCGGTCATCGTGCGTCCCGGCAGCGAACCCATTCAGCTTACCGAGGGCGGGATGGTGATTGGCCTCTTCGAAAACGTTGAATTCGACCGTGGCCATGTGAAATTTCAGAGCGGCGACATCCTGCTTCTCTGCACCGATGGCATCACCGAAGCCATGGATGCGCAAAGTGAAGAATTCGGGCTCGAGCGGATGATCGCGAGCGTCGGTCCGGTGACCGGGAGCAAAGCCAAAGATATCGTTATAAAAATATGCGACGACGTAACCGTGTTCTCCAAAGGGGGCACGCACATGGACGACAAGGTGATGCTGGCCATCAAAGTCATCGATGAACCGGGGAATACAGGGGCTAGAGATTAGGGGTTTGGGATTTGGGGGTTGGGAATTAGGATTCAAAACCTGGGACGCTGCCCGCCGCTTCGGGCATTTTGCTTTCCGCTTACTCCTTACTGCTTTCCGTCAGTGTCAGCTTGATCGGCTTTCCCTCTCCGAATTTTCTCGTCAACCAGTCTTCCATATCGATGCGCAGGGCCTCGGCATCTACCTGAAAGCTCACCTCCAAAATCCCATCGTCTACCGGCAGCGTTTCATCAAAGGCCTCGCGGCCGGTGAAACTGCGCATGCAGAAACTGTCCAACCACGCCAGGGGGCAGGCGCGCAAACCCTCCTGACCGGCGACCTCGACGTGAAACTTCCTCGCAAACACACATACTCCGCACGGCGTAGGATTCGGAATTTCAGGTCGGGCTCCAATATCGCCCGGCCATCGGTCTTCAGGAAAAGATTCTTCGTGGCTTTCCTGCCAGCTCGATTTACCTGAGCGGAAAGCCCATCGTGGTCATCAACGCCAGAGCCGGTTGCGTCGTATCGAGACGGGTATGCTGGACCACCACGTCCACGTTGCTCTCCACCATCAGGGCCATCGGCTTGGCCGTGGGGATCATCTCGCCGCTGCGGTTCTTTATTTTCTCCATCCGGACGTGCATCGTCCGCTCGCCGGGGCATTCCGCTACAAACCCTCTCAGCGGCTCGCGGTCTTCGAAATAGACCGTGATCTTCAGCTTTGCCGCGCGCCGATTAAGGTTCAACACGCAAACCGATTCGTGGCTCTGCATCCCCCCCGTGCTTTGATCGGGCAGATAGCTGTCGGCAATCAGCCATACCTTGGCGCCGATGGATTTCCTCGCCATCCGATCCTCCTGCGGGAAAGTTGTGAGTGCCGTTCCGGCCCTTGCCAAAGAGGGATACGCCGGCCCGGGGGTCTCACTTCCCATCCTCTGGCCAGAACGCCTTGCTCAAATCCTGCAAGTCGATTTTTTCCGCGGGCCCGATGACGCGTCCGCCGGTCCGCGGAACCACCCGATTTTTACCCGCCATGAAAGCCCAGTGGTAAAGCTCCGCGACGGCAAAATCGGGGGCAGGTCCACCTTGGCCGCCCACGACCTCTGCGCCCAGACGAACGTTTTCGATCATCCGGGCAGGGTGCCGCAGATGATAGGGATTTCGCCGAACCTCATCGCCGTGTTCGGCGGTCGCCATGATCAGGATCGCTTCATCTTCTGGTGAAATCCCCACCATCAAATTCGGCCGCACATTCTGATGCCAATATTCGGTCTCGATGAAGGGTATTGGGCCGCGGCCAGTCCGCTCCAGGTAGTCGCCCAAAGCATCCACCACCAGGTAGTGTGTCCCAATATGCGTCGTGTTGAAATCCACTGCGTGCGGAGCAAAGACCACGTCGGGTTTCTCCTGCTCCAGCACTTGGCTGAGCACGTCCACTTTAGCGGCCCACTCCTCCGGTTGATTTTTGCGGTTATCGAGGTTGATATGCTCGAAGCCTCCCGGCGGATTGGCCAACTTAAGATCGAACCCCAGGGCAAGGCACGCGGCTTTAAGTTCGCGCAGACGGCGCTCGCGCTGCCCAAGATTGCTTCCCAATGTAATTGCGCAATTCGTGACCGTCGCCCCGCATTCCCGGTGAAGGCGCAGAGGCAGAGCACCGACGAGCGCCTCATCGTCGGGATGCGGAGAACAGACCACCACTTTCAGGGGCATCCCTGTGCTGGCTTTCACCGCGGGCGCTTGCAGCGGCTTGGCAGACGGTCCAAGGGGAATCGACTTCCCGGCTTTCATGGCATTGATATTCGCTTGCACAAAACGCAGCCAGCGTTGATGCCGAACTTTCCAGGCTGCGGATAGATCTTTGGGCACTTGACTACCTCCTCCGAAAGATACAAACGGAAACCCGATATCCTACGACATTGTGAGGAATTTCCCAAGGGGAAACACGTTCTGGGAGCGCGGGCATCTTGCCCGCTCTGGCATGGGCGCCTCACCTGCCCAATCTTGCACCGGACCCACATCATTCGCCCCCGCAGCGGGTGAGTGAAGGGAGGAAGCGAGCACGCTCCCAATTGTGCGGGCAGGATGCCCGCGCTCCCAGGGAGCCGAATGGATTTTATCTCCTATTTGCAGCCCCGCATGTGTACAATGGCAGGCTTCATGAAGTTCATCCTCAACTCGACGAGGTCAAGACATATGAAACGACGAATCGTTCTGGCAGGACTCTTCCTGGCGTTCGCACTTTGTCCGAGCCGTATCCTGGCCGCCGACTGGAAACAACTCTTCAATGGGAAAGACTTGACCGGCTGGCAGCATGTGGGGCCGGGCGACTTCATCATCGAGAACGGAATGCTCAAGAGCAAAGGGGGCATGGGCCTGCTCTGGTATACGGGAGAAAAAATCGGCAACGCAAAAATCCGGGTCGTATACAAGCTGATGCAGAAGGAGACCAATTCCGGGGTCTACATCCGCATTCCAGAAAAACCCACGGAGCCCTGGATGCCCGTCAACAAAGGGAATGAAGTGCAAATTTACAATCCGGGCGACGACTACCACTGCACCGGTACCATCTACTCTTTTAGCAAAGCGCTCGCGCGGCCCTACAAGCCCGTGGGCGAATGGAACACCATGGAAATCACTCTGGACGGGCCGCGCACTATCGTGACCGTCAACGGAGTCAAAACCACCGATTACGTCCAGGGCCAACCCGATCCCCCCAACCGGCACGAGGGCGACCCCGCCACCGGCGTGCGCCCCAACTCGGGGTACATGGGACTGCAGAATCACAATGAGGGATCCGTAGTCTACTTCCGCGAGGTGGCGATTCAACCGCTGCACTGAGTATTTTATAAATATTAGCACCGCCAAGCTGTTTCTTATGGAGGCAATATGAAAAACGTTTTACCCCGCCGGGACTTTTTGCAGTCCGTGGGACTTGCCGCCGCCGGTTCACTCGTCGCCGGAGCCGGCACGCTCGCGGCCGGCCAAGCGGAGGGGAGCGCCACGCGGCGCCCCCGGCTTCTGACGGGATGCTGTGCTTATTCCTACCGAAAGTATTTAGAGCCCGGCAAGATGCTCATGGAGGACTTTATTCTCAAGGCCGTGGAACTTGGGATCGTCGGCGTCGATATGACCACCTACTACCTGAAATCCACGGATCCTGCATATCTTCTCAACCTGCGCCATCTGGCGTTCAGGCACGGCGTTCCCTTTTCCGGCGCGGCCATTGGGACGGAAATGTGCCAGCCCGATCCCGACAAGCGCGCGGCGGAAATCGAGAAGATCAAGAAGTGGGTGGATGCCACCGATCTCTTGGGCGCATCTCACCTTCGCGTGTTTGGAGGCCCTCTCCCCAAGGGAGCCACCGACGAACAGGGGGTCGAGTGGACGGCGGAAACCCTGAAAAGCGCTTGCGAATACGCCGCTCAAAAAGGCGTCACGCTCGGTATCGAGAGTCATGGCGGAATCACCTCCAAGGCGGCCAACATTCTCGCCATCCTCAAGAAGGTCGATTCGCCTTACGCGGGCTGTAACCTGGACATCAGCAACTTCGAAGAAGACCCGTACAACCAAGTGGAGGCATTGATCCCTTACGCCACGCACACCCACATCCGTGATTTCTACGGAGGAAACAAGCGCCTGCCACTGGACCTCGAGCGCATGTGGAAGTTGTTCGCCAAAGGCGGCTACCAGGGCTTCATGTCCGTCGAGTACGAAGGCGAAGAAGACCCCATGACCGGAGTTCCCAAGCTCATCGATCGGGTCAAAGCGCTTTGCAGGAAGTATTCCACAGTGTGAAGAAGAGGTGTCAGGCGGCTGCCCCGCGATAGGGGTGAAGGATAAAAGGGTAAAGGCTGAAGGTTAAAGCATAGCCTTTACCCTTTACACTCTAAACTTTAAACTTTCTCAGTGCTGGATGAAGAGTGAAGGATAAAGTGTGAAGGCCGAGCCTTTACCCTTTATCCTTTACACTTTAAACTTTCTCCCCTCCCCACTTCCCAGCACCCAGTTCCCTCCCTTGTAAACCTTCTCCTCTGCGCCCCGTCTATACCAGTGAACACCGGCAGGAAACGATGGAGAGCGCTCTTACGATAACCATGGATATGGCCGGCAGCCGGGGGCGCTCGGAAGGCATCGCCGCCGAAGAATTTGACTCCATCGTGCGCTCGAACCAACAGCGCGTGTTCCAGGTCTTGTTTTCGCTGGTCAGGGACCACGACCTCGCCGACAACCTGACGCAGGATTGTTTTCTGCGCGCTTACCAGGGCCGAGCAACGTTCCGCGGCGAGGCATCGGTTGAGACCTGGCTCATCCGCATCGCCGTCAATTTGGCGCGCGATCACATCCGCAATCGGCGCCTGGCGTTTTGGCGGAACATCTTGCAGCGCAATTCCTCTCCGGCGGAGGAAGCGCCGGAAATCGATGTTCCCGACCCCGGCCCTTCGGCCGAGCGCGCCCTTCTGGCGCGCGAGCAACTTGCAGCCGCGGAATCCGCACTGGAGAAGATATCGCCGCAACAACGTTTGGCTTTCTCCCTGCGGTTCTTTGAGGAAATGACCTTGGAAGAAATTGCGGTGGCCATGCAGTTGGAGGTAGGGACAGTGAAGGCACACCTGTTCCGCGCGGTGAATGCGGTTAGGAATAAGCTGAAGGGGCAGAAATGAACGGGCATTTGAACGACGAACAATGGGCCGCGGCGGTTCTCAAAGAGAATGACGAAGCCGTCGCAAAACATCTGGCGGATTGCGTCACCTGCCGCGACGATGTGCAATCGTTCCTCGCGACAATGGGCACGGCTCGTGCGCAATCGAAGCATGTAGCGGAGCAGCCGGAAAGCTTCTGGCGGCAACAGCGCGAAGGCATCAGCGCTCGCCTGGAGGCCCGTGATTTCACTCACCCATGGCGGCGATGGATCTGGGTTACTGCCACGATGGTGCTCATCTTGCTGGCCTCCACTCTTCTCTCGCGAAATAATGCGCCGCCCGCGCAGGCAGCGGCACAACCCGACCCCGACGATGCGCTGCTGCTCAGCGTGCAGCAATCGATTCGAAGCGATTTACCGCAAGCTCTCAGACCGGCAGCTCTGCTGACCGCGGAGATTGACCGCGCACAGGCAGCACGTAGAAATCCCTAATTTCTGAGGTTTGCAAAATATAGTGACGAGTTACCTTCGTAGCGCGGGCGTCTCGCCCGCTGGGGCGTGGGCATCCTGCCCGCGCCGACGGGAGCGGGACGCTCCCGAGACAGCGGGCAGGATGCCGGCTCTACGGTCGCCGTCATCACTCTATTTTGCACTCCTCAGTAAAGAACAACCAGGAGGAAACCATGAAGCCGCTCATTCTCATCGCACTGTTGTTTCTTGCCCCGCTTGCCGTGCGAGCGCAGAAGCTATCCTGATTCCGCGCCGCCTCCCGCCGAAGTTCTACCCGATGTCGTCATCGCCCAGAAGATTCAACCCGATACCCTCCCGCCGCCGGCCACGACAGCCATGGTCAGGACGGGGGGCGCTTCGGCGGAGGACCGGGACCTGTCAGGTTTGAGCCCCTGGAGGGGGAGGAGTTCGGGCCCGGCGGCGCGTGGTGGAAGAACTCCGAGGTCGTCCGCAAGGTGAGTCTTTCTGACGAGCAGGTGAGAAAGATCTCGCAAACCTATCTTGACCATAAACTGAAACTCATCGATCTCCAGGCCGACCTGGAAAAACAAGAACTGCGCCTACAGCCTCTCATGGACGTTGACCAGCCCGACGAGAGCAAGGTCGGCGCGCAGATTGACCTGATCTCCGCGGCGCGGGGAAAGCTGGAAAAAGAAAATGCCTTGATGATGCTGGATATTCGCCGATGGCTCTCCATCGAGCAGTGGAAGAAGCTAAAGTCCCTCGAGCCCCCCGAGGAGGAAAGAGGGAAGGTCTTCTTCTTTCAGGGCGGCCCGAGAATCCATCCAGACGGCCCCATGCCAGCGCCGGTCCCCGATGACATGCCGGTGACAAAAAATCACTAGACCGCGGCAGCGAGCAGGGAATTTAGGCCGAATGCGGATTTAAACTCCTCGCCTGTTCCCGGGTCGGCCCGCATTTGGAAACGTCGCGGGTGGCCTACCTCGATTCAGAAGGTTCTTCACCCGCGACGCGGCACGGTCAAAAGGGCCGTGCCGCAGCAGAATTAATCACGGCTCGACAGCGATTGTGCTTGACAAGCTTTAGTACACTATGTTACAATGTTCATATGATTGTTGTAACATGGAACAGTATAGGATCTTTTGACGCGTCCCGGTCGGTCGCAGGGGCTCCCGCTCATCAGAGGGCGCTAGATTGCGGGAATGACATTTTTACCGTTTGTTCGCCCGGCGCGAAAGAACACGCAACATGAAAAATGAAGGTTGCTCCTGAGATGTTGATGAAAACAAAGGACCGTACTCTGACAGTTTGTCACGTACCCTGAGATGTTATAGAAAATAAATAAGTTATCGAAAACCCTGAGATGTTGCTCAAAACAAACCAGATAGCCACGAAACTCGCCACAGATCCCGCCGAATGTGCACCACCCTGAGATAGTATTGCAAACAAAGCAGGTTAGACGCACGTCTGGAACGAATCGTAGCGCGGGCTTGTTCTGTAGGTCCGCTGCTCTTCGTCGCCCATCGCGTTTGAGGGGCGTCGCTTTCCGTCGCCCACGTCGGAAAACCCGCGGACCCACACACCAGGTCCGCGCTACTTAGAAAACGAGCCCCTCGCCCTCGCGGAGGCCGTCCACGGCTTCGATGTTCAAACCGTCCTGCGCGCCCAACTGAACTTTGCGGGACTCAATGCCGCTGGCGGTCTTGACGTGTACCGTAGCCACGCCCTCTTGAAATTCCACGGCCCGCAGCGGAATCACCAGCACATTGTCCTTGCGCGCGAGTTCGATGTAGACGTCCACTCGCAAGCCCACGCGCAACGGACTGCCGGGATCGACTTCCACAAAACTTTCGAGAACGTCCATATCGATCTTTTCCGTGGGATTGTCGGTTTGAATCTTCTTCGGGCCCAAGCCGCCGCTGATGCGCACGACATGGCCGAAGAAGGTCTGCCCGCGAAAAGCGTCGCAGCGGATGGACGCAGGCTGGCCGATTTGGATTTTGCCGATGTCGGTCTCGTCAATCTCCGCGCGCACACGCAAGTGCGTCGTATCCGAAACGGAGACAATGGGCTGATAGAGCGACTCGTAGGAAATGGACTCGCCGGGATTCATGTAGCGCTTCACCACGGCGCCATCCACGGGCGACCGGACGAAGGTGTTATCGTAATTGTCCTGAGCCTGGGCAAGCTGGGCGCGCGCGAGTTCGAGATTCGCCTGGGCGGAGGCCACATCCTCCGAGCGTGGCGGCGCCATCACCAGCTTGTAGTTCTGCTGCGCCGATTCGAGGCGCGCCTGCGCCATCTTCGCGTCGCGCTCTGCCTGATCCAGAACCGATTTGGAAATGATGCCGCCGTCCTGGAAGAGCTTTTGCGAGCGCTCATAATTGAGTTGCGCATCGTCGGCAGCAGCTTGTGCCTCATTCATGGCGGCGCGGGAGGCAGCACGCTCCTCGAGCCTGGCTCCGTTCTGAAGCCTTTCGAGCGCCGCCTGCGCGTGCAGAACGTTGGCGCGCGCCTCGTCCACCTGCGCCAGCAGATCGTTGTTTTCCAGCACCGCCACCACCTGCCCCTTGCGGATCGGGTCGCCGTCGTTCACCGAGACTTCCTTCAACCGGCCCACCACGCGGGACGCCAGCTTGATTTCCTGGGAAGTTGCGCCTTCCACCCGCCCGCGCGCCGCAATGTGCGAGTCGATCTTCCCGCGCGAGACCCGCACCTGGTTTTCGAAGCTGGAGGAATTATGCGCTACCGAACGCAGGAACATCAGCAGAGGCACCACGAGGATGGCGCCCAGCACTGCGAACATGTAGACGTTTCGGTGAGCCTTTAACATAAGAAGCAGGATCCGGTAGACGGGATACGGTAGACGGGATACGTCACACAGGGTATGGTAGACGGCGAAATCCGAAGGGACCGCCCGTCTACCGTCTACTGTCTACCGTCTACCTTCCCAACACTCCATCCTCAATATTAAAGATTTCGTCGGCCAGCCCGGTGATTCTAGAATCGTGGCTGACCATGAACACCAGCCGGCCTTCCTGATGCGCGAGGTCGCGGAGAATTTCGGAAATCAGCCGGCCGGTTTTGGAGTCAAGCATGCCGGTCGGCTCGTCGGCAAGGATGATGGGCGGATTCCCTGCCAGCGCCCGCGCCACTGCCACGCGCTGCTTTTCGCCGCCACTCAGGTCTTCCGGCAGGTGGTGCATCCTGTTCGCCAAGCCGACGCGCGCGAGCAGTTTGCGCGCCTCCTCGCGCCCCTCCTCGCCGCGATAACCTTTCAGGTTAAGCGTCGCTTCCACATTCTCCACCGCCGTGAGCGCAGGAAAAAGATTGAAGCCTTGAAAGATATACCCGATCCGATTCCGGCGCACGCGCGGCAGCCGCGATTCGGTCATCGCGCTAACCTCTTCATCGAAAATGTGGACCGATCCCGCGGTCGGCCGCAGCAGGCATCCCATCAACATCAGCAGCGTGGTTTTTCCGCTGCCCGATGGCCCCATCAGAAAAATGAATTTCCCCGCGTCGAGGTCCATCGATACATCATGCACGGCCTCCACGCAGGACTCACCCGCGCCATACGTTTTGCTGACGTGATCGAGGCGGAGGACGGTTTTGTCATCAACCGTCATTGGTCCCTTGTCATTGGTCCTTGGTGCTTCGTCCCTTGTCATATGCCCTTCGCCAGTGAACGTCGGACGATTGCCGTAATGATCCCGAACATTTCCCATCATGGACCCAACCAGCTACCAACACAGCGGTCAGCGGATATCGGAAATCCTGCTTCGGACAAGGGACCAGGGACTAAGGACAAGGGACAGTCAGCTTTTGAATACCAATGCTGGATCAATCCTTGTCACTTTCGAAATCGACAGTACGGACGACCACAGGCACATCATCACCGTGAGCACAAAAATCCACGCCAGCACCGGCGGCGGGAGAAGAATGGGAAGGTTTCCCCGCTTCATCAGTTGAATCACCAGGTAGCTCACCGCCATACCCACGGCGAACCCGATCACCGAGTTGATCAGGGCCTGCTCGATGATGATCTTGTAAAGGTCCCAATTCGAGGCGCCAATGGCTTTGAGCGTACCGAATTCCTTGATGTGCTCGGTGGTGGAAGTGTAAATGGTGTTGGCCACGATCACCGTTCCGATCACCACGCCCATCAGGGCCACGGCCAGCAGCGCCACGCCCGTGCCGGTGTTGATCATCCAGTAGTCTTGCGTCTTTTTGCTGAACTCGCGCGAGGTGTAAACGTCCACGTCGTTCACTGTTTCCTGAATGCGCCGCTTGACGTCCCGCACCGAATAGCCGGGAGCGACCTTAACCAGCACGTAAACGGTGTTCCCCTTGCTCAGGCGCGAAAGGCTCACCGCATTCTTATACGAGGTGAAGATGTAGGGGCTTTGAATGAACGAGCGTGCCCCGCGCACAACGCCCGCCACGCGTACGCGGTGGTCGTTAAGTTCCGTTTCCCCGCCAATGGGGATATTGCCCAGGCGGTTGGTCTCTGCTTCGTCATAAAAGACGGAGTTGAAATACTTCGCGTCGAGCGGATTGCCGCGAACGATGTCCCAGGGCGCGCCCACCATGGTTTCAGGATCAAAGCCCACCATCTGCACCGTTTCCTGGCTGCCCGTAGGAGTCTTCCAATAACCGAACGTCAGCATGTAGTTGGTGGCCCACATAACGCCCGGGACCTCGCGCACGTCGTAGAGTTTCTTTTCACTGAAGGGCCGGCCGAAATCGAAATTCTCCAGGCCGTGCGCGGTAATCCAGATGTCCGCTTCGGTGTGGTCGATCAGCACGCTCACGTTGGAACGAAACGCCAGGTAGACGCCCAGTTGCACGGTGATCAGCACCACGGCAAAAGAAATACCCGCGAGGGCAACCGCGAAACGAATCCTGTCGTGAAAGAGGTTCTTGCGAGCAATGGAAACCATGGGCGGTCCGTCGTTAAGTACAGGATTCTATCATGGGGGGAACAGCGGTGCAGCGCGGACCTGTTCTCGAGGTCCGCGGCTCGCTCCCAGTCGGCATGGAAAAGCCGCGGACCTAAAGAACAGGTCCGCGCTACCTTTCCAATTCGGCAAAGCCTCTGCGATACCGCGCAAAAAACACGATCGCCGTGTGCTTTTGGGCTAAGAAGGTCACAAGCGTATAATAAGCACGGACGGCTCGCATTGGCCTCGTTTAGAATCGACATAGAAATCGAATCGGAGGGACTGTGACGCCCGAAGAACGCTTTGTCAAACTGGAAGAGCATATGATCGTGCAGGCGGAGCTTGTCGCCCGAATCGAGCGCAGGGTTGATGCCTTCATTGAGAGGACGGACCGCCGACTGGAGCTGGATGAGAGCCACCTGGACAGCCATGCCCATGAGATGGCCGAGTTTCGCGCCACTGTCGCCCGAGTATTGGAGTTGCTGGAGCGGTTTGTCTCCGGCCAAAGCGGAGGCAACGGACATCCTTGAGCACCGTTGCTGCTTGGAGCAGTAGCTTCATTCCTCAATGAGTTTCAGACGTAGTCCCTACCCACTTTTTGCTCCAACTCGTAGTGCTCGCCTTTCCACTGAGGGTTGCAAATTATCGTGACAAAGGTCCACGTACCGCGGGCGTCCCGCCCGCGCTACTTTTCTAACTCCGCAATGCTGTCGGCGGGAATCTGGAAACGCTTTGATTGTACGACGGTACGGCGGAAGGTTTCGGGCTTATCTCCGGGCTGGTAGAGAATTCCGATCGCGTTCGGATGGGTCGCGACGTACTGGCGGGCTTTCTCGACGCCGCCCACAAAGAAAATCTTGGTCAGCGCCTCGGTCTCGATTCCGGTGGGGACGGCGGCCACGGTCGAGAGCATGTCCTGCACCGGCCAGCCCGTGTGCGGGTCCATGATGTGGCAATAAATCTTGCCGTTTATCTTGAAGAACTTCTCGTAGTTGCCGGAAGTGGACAGGGCAAAATTCTGGAGCCGGAAAACGTCCGCGGCCTTATCCGCGTGGAAGGGATCGCGCACAGTGATCTTCCATCCGTGCTCGCCCGGAGGCGATCCCAGCGCGTAGATGCTGCTGGTGCCGCTGGAAATCAGTGCCGCAGTGACTCCCGCGGAGCGCATGATCTCCGCCGCTTGATCCACCGCATAGCCTTTGGCGATGCCCCCGAGGTCAAATTCCATTCCCATCGCGTCAAAGCGAATCGTGCGGCGCGCGGCATCGATGTGCACGTGCTGGTATCCGATTTTCTTTTGCACCTGCGCGATTTCCGCAGCAGTGGGTAGGCGTCCCTGGCCGCGGAAGAATCCCCAAAGCTTCATCAGCGGGCCCACGGTAATGTCAAAATCGCCGCCGGATTCCTGGCTGGCACGGATTGAATACTGGAGGAGGCTGAAGAGCTGTGGCGAGACCGCCACGTCGTGCTGCGCGGCGTCGCGATTGATGGCGGAGAGCTCGCTCTCCGCCTTGTAATTGCTCATCTGCTGATCGAGCTGGTCGATCTCGGCAAAAACCTCGGTAACCACTTCGGAGAGGAACGTCTGGTCGCGGCCATAGGCAACCACAAAGTAAGTGGTCCCCATGGCCTGGTGCGACGCCTCGTAGCGGACAGGAGAGTCCGCCGCGAAGGCGGCGACGGTAGGAATAGCGAGTAGCGCGATGAGGAAGAATCGTTTCATTGTAGAAACAGGTGCCAGGTGCTAGGCGTCAGGTGTCAGGCCTTAAGGGTTTGGGGTTAGGGATTAGAGGTTAGGCGCTGGAGCGTGTGAAGAGCAAAATGTAAAGCATAAATGATAAGAGGTAAAGCGCTGCCTCGCGTCTCTTCATTTATCTCTGAGATAAACCGCGCGCGGCGCGGCTCTTCATTTGCCTCTTATCATTTACACTTTACATTCTGTTTTTTGTGGAAACCAACCCCCAGCACCTAACACCCAGTTCTCAGCGCGGGTGCGCAGGCCGACACCTGACACCTCAGATTAAGCCACCTTGCTGCCCTTGACCGTTTCCTTCTGCGGCTCCGACCCCGGCCAGTAGACGCGCTGTCCCGTTTCCACCGAGCGGTTCCCGTAGATGACCCCCTGCGCGTCGCCTACGCCAATTGAAAACGGCGCGATGATGGGCTTGCCATCGCGAACGCTCAGCAGGAAGTTGTGCAACTCACTCCACCAGGGATCGTGGGGCTCTTCGTACTGGTAGATGCCCATCGATGCCAGCCAGTGTTTAGCGTAGCGCATTTCCCGGTCCATGAAGCCGAGCTGACCCATCACACCTTGTTCAGGGAAAATGGGAATGCCGGCCTGCGCCGCCTGATTGCTGACAGTGGCGCCCGCCCACCAGTTTTCCTTACCGTTGCCGGGCGAAACTTTGGCCACCGGTTCGCGGTAGTACATGCCCTTGCCGAGGGTGATTTCCAGCGTCCCCTGATCGCCGATGATCTGCTCGGAGAACGACAGGTGGCCGTTGAAAAGGATGGCCGTCCAAACCAACTTCTTACCGTCGGCATATTCATAAATGGCTTCGACGTTGTCGCAAACCTCACGGCCGTCTTTCCAGTAATCGATCCCGCCCGTGGCAAACACGGAGCGGGGTACGGAGCCAAACGCCCAGTTGGCGATGTCAATCTGGTGCGACGCAAATTCCGCCAGCATCCCGCCGGAGTATTCCTTGTACATGCGCCAGTTGATAAGCCGCTCAAATTTCGGGTCGGCGACAGGGTCGGCGCCAGTTACCATTGTGGTGCCACTGAGCGCGAACGAGCATAATCTTGCCCAGCGCCCCCTTGCGGATCATTTCCGTCGCCACCTGGTAAAGCACGCTCGACCGCCGCTGCAGTCCCACCTGCAAGACCAGCTTGGGATGGTCCGCCATCGCCTTGCGGATCATCTCACCTTCATCTTCTTTAAAATACATCGTCTTCTCGACAAAAACGTGCTTGCCGGCGTTGAGCGCGTCCACCACCATCTGCGTGTGCAGGTTCAATGGGACGGCAATCATCACCGCGTCCATGTCCTTGCGTTCCAGCATCTTACGGTATTCGGTGTAGGTCTCGGGGTTGGAACCGATGGTCTCAACCCCCTTCTTGAGGTTGGGGGGATAAATGTCGCAGGTGGCGATGCACCGCCCCTCGGGGATCGTCGCCAGGAATTTGAGGAGCGTGCAGCCCTCCGTGCCCGTGCCAATGAATCCATAGCGAATAGGGTTGCCATCACTCTGGGCGTTGATAATCGCTGGAGCTCCAAGCCCCGTAAGCGAAGATGCGGCTGCCACCGTGGCGGCAGTCTTCAAGAACTGTCGGCGTGTAACGTCTTGCTCCTTCTCCATTATCGCGACTCCTTATGATTGACGAGATCGGTCGAGGGCGGGGGAGGAATTTTCCCCAAAAGTTCGTGACCGATGAAATTCTTAGCACTTCGTGCGCCAAATTGACCGGTGACAGGTGGCACAAGCAGTCCTCTCGGTGCCAGCCCGGATTTCTCACGAGAATAGCCCAATGCTGCAGTGTGGCTGCCGCTTTCAGCCCCAACGGGGCGAACTAACAAAGCCCAGGCCAAACCAAAAGCGTTAACCTACGGGCGAGAACCACCGCAAAGCCCGCGAAGCGGGCGCTGTCATGTTAGCCCACGGCAAGCCAGCCGTGGGACAGGGCGCATGCGGCGTGACCCGTGAGCCCCGTGCGGGGCGACATCCGGCACCGCTCGCGAAGAATCGAGCACGATCGGGAGCAACTGCTTGGCCCAGGAAGAACGCAGATGCCGCCCCTGCCCGGGCTCCCGGATTTCCCTCTCTCCTCGCACCCCACGGCTGGCGCCGTGGGCTAACGTGACAGCGCCCACTTCGCGGGCTTAGGGCACCTCCCATCCTTAGGTTAAGGCCTAAGGGCCAACGGCCTGAGTTTGGAGATGACTCCCGACCCTGAACGTCGAGGCCTGAAAGGGCAAACTACGGTCTGTCGCGTCGAGCATAGCGCGCCCCTTCAGGGTGCGCAGACGATGGCGTGAGGAAAGGTTTCAAAGCAGGTCGGCCCGTGCCCCTCAACTTTCCGGCAGCGACATTTTGTAGCCTCTAAATCTGGCAGATTTAACTTGACTTTCTTATTGGAGTTTGATACAATAACCGGGTGTTACTGTGAGGTGCAGTCATTCCGGCGCGAGAGCTTTCCATATTTGCGCAGCGCAGCCCATGCAACCATCGAGTTAGAGGAGTGGGATTTCGGCGCCACGGTGTCACGGTTCCCCCCCAGCCGCGCATCTTGGGAACGTGACAGGGACGTGAGGTGGCGCAAAGCGACTATGTCTATGAAAATGAACTTGCTTAGGCGAGATCCCAGAGACCACAAGCAGAATACTAAGTTTTTGATAATAAAGTACTTAAAACGATCTGGGACGGGAGTGCGGATACAAAAAGATGTTAAAAACGAAGGATGATCCGACTATATCTATGAAAACACAAGGCCGAGCGACAAACTGTCCGGCGGAAAACCCGGCGTTTTCGGCAAGAAAATGTGTCAATTGACGCCAAATCAGCCGAAATCTGTCGCAACTATCGAGGTCGAGCCAAGCGGGACCGGGCGGGCCAGGAACTGCCGACGACCTCTCCCCTGCGTGACTCACTTCGCCGTACCGGCTATCGGCGGACTTCGGGGAGAAGATGACGCAAAAACTGACGATGACCCGAAAGGCAGAAATCGCTAATCACAAATCACCAATCGCCAATCACTCAATGCCCCGAGGGTCCCATGACCCGATCTCTCATCTGGGTTATACTGAATGAGGAGGATATTCCGACGTCGTTGAAAGTCCCGATTCCGTTTTTGCGCGCCACTCTTGTTGCTAGCTTGCTTGTCTCCACCGCCTCCGGCACCTACTCGCAGACCCCCTCGCCGCCGCCCGACGACGCGGCTTCGCAGGCGCTGAGGTTCACCTCGGTGTATAACGCCATCGAAAGGTATTATGGCGAGCCGGTGGACCCGGACCACGCCATTTTCGACGGGGGCATTCGCGGCATGCTGTTGGCGCTCGACCCGTTCTGCGCTTTTCTGGACCGCGATCAGTTCCAATTGATGCAGCAGCAGGCGCGGGGAGAATCCATCGGATTCGGCTCCATCCTCTATGTCTCGGTGGGGAAAGTGGTCATCCTGCAGACGACGCAGGGTTCGCCGTCGTTCCGGGCCGGGCTGGCGCCGGGAGATGAAATTGTGTCGCTCAACGGCCAACAAATCGACCGGCTGGATTTCCAGTCGCTCATCGATCTGCTGAAGGCCGCACGCTCGCGTCCTGTGCGCCTGGGAGTGATCCATCCCGGGCGGGACGTGCCGGAAGACTTCAACCTGCGCCCGGCGGAAGTCGCTCTGCCGTCCGTTGATAAGGCCTTTCTCTGGTCCCCGGGGATCGCTTACGTACACATTTCGAGTTTCGAGGGGAAAACTCCGGAGGAGGTCGCGACAGCGATCGACGGCATGGACTCTCCCCACTTAAAGGGGGTGCTTCTCGACCTGCGGGATAATCACGGCGGCATCGTGGATTCCGCCGCGGCGGTGGCTAGCCTTTTTCTTAAGCAAGACCAATTGGTGGTGACCACGCGCGGCCGCGGCGTGAAAGAGAGTGTATTCCACGTCCCGCAAATGCCTCGGCACTACGACCTGCCAGTAGTGGTGCTGGTAAACGGTGAGACCGCCAGCGCCGCGGAGGTCGTGGCGGCTGCGCTTCAGGAGCACGATCGCGCGGTGATTGCCGGTCTGCCCACGTACGGCAAGGGCGTGGTGCAATCAGTGATGGAGCTTAGTGAGCAGACGGGCTTGGCGCTGACCGCCGGACAATATTTTACGCCCAGCGGACGATCCATTCAGCGCCCGCTGGCCGGCACCGCGCTCACTTTCGCTTCGCTCTCCCCGTCGGCCGCGGGCGGGGATAAAGCGGCGAAAACTGGCGGCGCCGACCCGCGGGGAGCCGCCACGACGTTCCATACCGACGACGGCCGTCCGGTCACGGTCGGCGGAGGCATCACCCCGGATGTGCCCCTGGAAACTCGCGTGAACGACCCTTGGTTCGAGTTTGTTACTCAACGCGGGTACCCGACAAGCTTCGCGGAAGCTTATCTGACCACTCACGGCAAACTGACGGAGCCCTTCGAGGCTACCCCAGAAATGCTGGAGGAATTCAAGGCCAGCTTGGAGCGCAACGGCGTGCGCGTTCCCGACGAGTACTGGTCGCGGGATCAGGACAAGCTGGCGTTGCGGCTGCGAATTGAGCTTACAGATCTTGTCGATGGACTGGACAAGGGCGAAGAACTGGCAACCCGTGGCGACCCGCAAGTCCGCGAGGCCGCCGGCCTGTTCCCGCGCGTCCAGCAGATTCTTGAAAGGCATTGATGCCGGGGCGGCGGGGTGCCGCAGCGTTGCCCGTCATTTTCGATATTGCAAAACAGGCGCCAAATGCGTATACTAGAACTGCTTGATCAGTTTTTGTGACCAAACGCCATGTTCGTTGGAGGCCGCAAAACGGACTATTTTGCGGCTCTTTCTGTGTTTGGGGGGCGGTTGCGAGACGAGAACAAGTTAAACCTCAACAATCAAAGGAACACGAAACAATATGGAAAGAGAACAAGGTGTAGTGAAGTGGTTCAACAACTCGAAGGGCTATGGATTCATCCAGCGCGCTTCCGGAGATGATGTTTTCGTCCATCACTCCGCCATCCAAGCGGAAGGATACCGTTCGCTCGCCGAGGGCGAAGCGGTGGAATTTGCCGTCACGAAGGGTCCCAAAGGCCTTCAAGCTGAGAGCGTCAAGAAGCTCTAAGAATCACCCCACATTTAGCGTGCTGCCCGCGTCTTGCTTTATCGCAACGGCGCGGGCAGACATCCTAGTCCCGGGAGGAGACCGCAATGCAAATCCAATATGTCGGATTTCAACTTAAAGCGCATGGTCGGGACTATACGTACAAGGTTATTGACAAACAGACGGAAGACCGCGAGTTCATCTTTAGCATCTCCAATCGCGCCTTCGCCGAAAAGCAATTACCCTTTCAGGACGCGGCTGCGCTCTGCTATCAGAAGCTGCAAAAAGCCCTCGATCTTGAGACCGCCGAGAAGCCTCTCCCGAAGCGTACGACCCTGTCTGACCAGGAACTCGACGTCTACCGCGAGTCACGCCGCCCCACACGCAAGCGATCCTGGTAAAGCTCCGCATGACTTCCAAGCAACGAATGCTCGCCGCGCTTGAGCGCCGCCCGTGCGACCGTTTACCGGCCACAACACATCACCTAATGAAGTATTATCTTGATAAGTATGAGCAAGGAATTTCCAGTCAGGAATTCTTCGATCGCTACGGCCTGGACCCCGTCACGTGGCTGGTGGAGCACAAGCCCGCTCCCGGCACCGGGGATTACTTCGATCCCCTGCAGGGAGAGCCCGGATTCCTGGAAGCGCGCCGCGTGTGGTCGGACCGCTGGCGCATCGAGTGGGCGGACGTTGCCGACGACACTTACGCGACCCGGCGCTATTGCCTTGTAACGCCCAAAGGCGCGCTCACCATGGTCACGCAGTCGAACGATCAAACCACCTGGGTGAGCGAGCATCCTATCAAGAATAAACGCGATATCGATTTGATCGGTGAATTCGCGACTGCCCCGTGGTGCGACGTTGAGGCGGTAAATCAAGCCGCCGATGAATACGGCGAGCACGGCTTGGTACGCAGCCACATCCCCTGCTTCGATGTCTACGGGCAGCCAGGCACGTGGCAAGACGCCTGCTGCCTCTACCCCACCGAGCAGCTCATCCTTGCCACCTACGACGATCCTGCATGGGTACATGAGTTCTTGCGCATCCTGCATCGGCGCAAGAAGGTTTACATCCAGTCGATGGCGGGAGCGAAGTTCGATTTGGTTGAACTGGGCGGCGGCTCAGCATCGTCAACGGTTATCTCTCCAAGACTCTTCGAGGAATACGTTGCGCCTTACGATACGGAACTGATTGCTCTCGCCCACGAGGCCGGGCAGCGGATCGTCTACCACATCTGTGGCGGCATGATGCCGATCCTCGAGAAGATCGCCGACATGAAACCGGATGCCATGGAGACCTTTACCCCACCCGCCATGGGCGGCGACGTTATCCTGGCGGAGGCTAAGAGGCGCATCGGCGACCGCGTCTGTATGATCGGCGGCTTCGATCAGTTTCATGCTTTGATGGATTGCCAGCCGGAGGCAACGCGCGCGGCAGTGCGGGGATGCTTTGAAGCTGCAGGCGGCGCGGGCGGCTATATTCTTTCACCCTCCGACCACTTCTTCGATGCCGACCCGCAGTTGATTCGGGCCTACGCCGATGAGGCTTGCCAGTGCGTGTACTCCGTATGAAGTTCGCAGCGAATGGCGGAGGGAACTCGCGCTCCCATGTACCTTCGCGTACACGACTTTCCAAGGCCCCCACGAATCCTGGATTTCCTCCGCGCTCCGAGAGACGCGCAGGGACTTATCAGTTCGTCGGGGTACGCGCCTTCGTGCCATGGGGAGCTGCCCTCAGATACTGAACCGGCCACGTGATGGGGTATCCCAGTTCGCGGCCTGCGCGCAACGGCCAGTAGGGATTACGCAAGAACTCCCGGGCGATGATCGCGACATCCGCCTGACCGGTGCGGATGATGTGATCAGCCTGCGCCGGATCGGTGATCATTCCCACTGCGCCCGTCAGGATATTCGCGTCGTGACGGACTCTTTCAGCAAAGGGTGTCTGGTATCCCGGACCCACCGGAATTTGGGCAGGCGGAACGTTTCCCCCGGAAGAACAATCGACCAAATCCACACCCGAATTTTTCAGGTGCCTGGCGAGGTCTACCGATTCATCGAGGGTCCATCCACCTTCAACCCAATCGGTCGCCGAAATCCGCACCAACAGAGGCGCGCGCTCCGGCCACGCTCCGCGAACAGCTCGCACGACTTCCAGCAGAAGGCGGACGCGGTTCTCGAACGGCCCACCGTATTTATCAGTGCGATGATTCGCGAGTGGCGAAAGGAACTCCGAGAGCAGGTACCCGTGTGCAG
Source organism: uncultured Acidobacteriota bacterium (assembly GCA_963808085.1). Lineage (GTDB taxonomy): Bacteria > Acidobacteriota > Terriglobia > UBA7540 > UBA7540 > Bog-366. Next base: position 127,823 of record CAWEFC010000012.1, on the reverse strand, counting down.
CGTGAATCTCGATCACACGGAATCCCGCATCCAGAGCGCGGTCGGCGGCTTCTACAAATGCCCGCACCACTCCCTGAATTCCTTCGTGAGTGAGAGCTTGCGGCATCGGATAGTTATCGGCAAAGGGAATCGCGCTGGGTGCGACCACATCCTTCCATCCGCCCGATTCTTCGGCGACGGCGCCGCTCCCATCCCAGGGTCGATAGGTGCTCGCCTTCCTTCCGGCATGCGCCAACTGTATTCCGGCAATGCTGCCCTGGGAATGAATGAACCGCGTAATCCGGGTTAGGAACTCGATGTGGTCGTCGCTCCAAATGCCCAAGTCCTCCGGACTGATCCGTCCCTCCGGTGTAACTGCGGTGGCTTCCGTCATGACCAGGCCCGCACCGCCCACGGCCCGGCTGCCCAAGTGAACGAGATGCCAGTCATTGGCAAATCCATCCGTGCTGGAATATTCACACATCGGTGAGACCACGATGCGATTGCGAAACGTCAGGTCTCGGATCGACAGCGGATCGAACAGGTTCGGCATGAACTTCGCTCCTCGCTAGTCGTTCGTCAGGATTCACGGGCGGCGCCTACCCGTTGGCACAGCGAAGGACTCCGCCTCTCACCAGCGCGGCCTAACGCATCGTTGACTTCAGCCTGAGCTGCGCCCCATCGACTACGAACCTGCCATATCCGTGATGGTGGATGGTCTTTGGATTCTTCTGTGCAGGATCGCTCCAGGCCTCGAGCACTTCGAGGACAAAGATCCCATACTTGTTGACGAAGCGGGTGTCCACCACCTTGCATTCAAGATTGGCGAAACACTCGGCCAAGAGCGGCGGAGCAACAACCTTGGCGGATACCGGCGTCAAGCCCGTCCGCGCGAACTTATCCACGTTCCGGCCCGAGCAATTGCCGATTTCCACTACCTTGGACGCCAGCTTCAATGCGGGAATTGCGATCACGCACTCCTTCGTCGCCCGCAGTGCGGCGTAGCGGTGATTCCGGTTACTCACCACGCAGGCAACAAGCGGCGGTTCAAACTCGGCCATCATGTGCCGGGACAGCGTCATGATGTTCGCGCGCCCGCCGCGAGCGGTTGTGAGCAGCACCACCGGGCCAGGTTCGAGGAACTGGTAGACTTTTGGCAGCGGAACCCTCTTCAACATCGTCACACCAACCTTACACGATTCCGCTTGCAGGAGGCCGGTTTCTTGTCGTATGGTTAGACCATTATGAAGACCATCCCTCGGTAGCTCCCAATCCGTGACACTCTGAATCCGCAGAGCCCCGGTCCGGGCCGAAGTCTGCTCCCAACCTCATATTTAGGGTTCTATGGCCACTGCCGTCACAACTCGCCAATCGTCTCCTTTCTGGGCCTCGGTGCGCGAAGCACTCCGCGGCTCGCACCAGGACTACACCACGGGCAGCCTGACGCGGGCGATCTTTCTTCTCGCGGTGCCGATGGTTCTCGAGATGTTCATGGAATCCCTATTCGCCATCGTGGACGTATTCTGGGTAGCGCGCCTAGGGGCGGAGTCAGTGGTCACCGTGGGGTTGGTCGAGGCGATGCTCACCATAATCTATGCCGTGGGAATGGGCCTGGGCCTATCAGCCACCGCGATGGTAGCGCGGCGAGTGGGCGAGAAGGATCGCGATGGAGCCGCCGTCGCGGGGGTACAGGCCATCTCATTGGGATTGCTTGGTGGCCTCGCGATGGGCGCTCCGTGCCTCTACTTCGCCCCGCACCTGCTGCGCCTTATGGGAGCTTCTCCGCACGTGCTCGTTGTCGGGACTACATATGGACGGATCGCTCTCGGTGGAAGCGCAGTGGTGCTGCTCCTGATTCTCAACAACGCGGTTTTTCGTGGCGCTGGCGATGCCGCAATTGCCATGCGCGTGCTGTGGCTATCCAATTCTATCAATCTGCTTCTCGATCCCTGCTTGATCTTTGGCCTCGGACCGTTTCCGCGTCTGGGCGTCACGGGGGCCGCCGTCGCCACGCTCACCGGGCGCAGCGTGGGGGTGGTGTATCAATTCTACCGGCTATCCCGCGGGGGCGAGCACATCCGCGTGCTGGCCCGGCAGGTACGCATCCAGGAAGCCGTGATGGTGCGGCTCCTGCGCGTGTCAACGACGGGCATCGCGCAGATGCTGATTCCGCATATCGCCTGGATCAGCTTGATGCGGATTGTCAGCGTGTTTGGCAATGCCGCCCTGGCGGGGTACACCATTGCCATCCGGATCATCATCTTCTTCATTCTTCCTGCGTGGGGATTGAGCGGCGCCGCTGCCACCCTGGTTGGCCAGAACCTTGGCGCCCAACATCCAGACCGAGCGGAGCAATCCGTGTGGAAGACGGGCATCTACAATGCCCTGGTGATGGGGGGCGTCGGTACCTTCTTCGTCGTATTCGCCGGCCCTGTGATCCGCATATTCACTCACGACCCGCAGGCCGTTGCCATCGGCAGCGCCTGCTTGCGCATCGTGAGCATCGGCAACGTCGGCTATGCCTACGAAATGGTGATGATGCAAGCGTTCAATGGGGCCGGCGACACGCTTACGCCCACGCTGGTGAATTTCTTCGGCTTCATCGTGTTGGAAATTCCGCTGGCCTACGCGCTCGCCATCCCGTTGGGCATGCATTCGAACGGGGTCTACTGGGCCATCGCGACTTCCGAATCCGCCATCGCCGTCGCCATGGTCGTCCTGTTTCGCCGGGGGCGATGGAAAGTGAAGAAGATTTAGAACTGGACCTTCACGCCCCCGCATCAATCCGCGTGCCCCCTACGTGTCATCAGGGCATCGACGTGGACGGGAAATCAAGGCTGCGGCTGGGCGGTGACGGCTTTCTTTCGGCGTCTGGAGGGAACGAGTTTGGGCGGAGGGGATTCATCCGACAGTTCAACAACCATGATCTTGGTGTCGAATTTCTTGAGGCCATGAAGGTGGAAATCAATCGAAGTACGATCGGGGTCCGACTGGGTCACTACGCCCAATCCATACTGAAAGTGTCTGACGCACTGCCCTTCCGGGATCGAGTGCATAAATGCCTCCTTCTTGACGAAAGGATCATTAAACTGAGCCCCGCGCGTCCCTAGCGCAGCGAACACGTGCTCAAGTTAGTTAACAGACCGGAGAAGACTCCGATGAACTCCCGTGCCCGTATGTTTTTTGGGGCGGGTAGTGGTGGGCCACATATTCACGAATGTCCTGCTCGCTGATTTGCAGATTGGGTTCTGCGCTCCGAGCCGGAGTTTCGCTGCCCAACTCCCGCTCCAACCGCTCAAAACAGATTCCCGGCCCGTCCTGAAGTTTTAGCTTCGACCAGAGATTCGTATCGGAATGAATTCCGACAGTGAATTCGCGCGAGTCGCGGGTCGCATCCAGGACTTGAAAACTGTAAATCCGCGAGTTCATTGCGACCTTGAATCCGGTGTATTGAATGTACATTCTCTAACTTTCTCGAGGCGTGTGAGCGCTGGCCCTAACTGCGTGAGTCCATCAGACGGTCGGTCCACACAAAACTTCGCTTTACCGTCGAGCCAACCAACTGTCACCCTGGCGCCGGTTTAATCGGCTGCGGCGTTAACGGTCGCCGGCGGTTTGCCCATCAAGATCTTCCGCAGTTCACGCGTCTTCTTCCGCAGGAGAGCTTTGCGATAATGCTGTCGCCCGAATCTAGCCTTGTCACCGTTCTTTCTCGACATGGTTCCCTCCTGGGCAACTACCGCGAATCGCCGCGTCTCCCATGAGCCATTTGGGGTAACCTGAATCGGTTCAGATAACCTGGAAGCAGAGGGCAGAGCCTCAACTTCTTAACTATTTTAAGTGAATTAGCTTGAATTGTCAACTGGAATCTGCCACTGTCATGACTGGCTCGAATAGCGATAGTTAAGTTCAGGAGAACCCTCATGGACGTAGCTCTTGTCCTCCGCCAGCGTCTCGAACAATTAAACCTCGAGCAACGCAGCCTGGCGGGCGCCGCGCGGGTCACCGAATCCTACATCTCGCAGTTGCTCTCCGGCAGAAAGGTCCCTCCCGCCCCTGCCCGGACGGATATCTATGACAAACTTGAACCCTTGCTCAAGTTCCCGAAAGGGGAACTCGCGCGCATGGCTGAACTCCAGCGCCGGGAAGAAATTAAGCGAAAGCTGATTCCCTCCCCCGCTCCTCTTTTCGAAGAGGTCCGCGAACTCGTCCTGAGCAAATGCCTGGCGGATAAACGGAAGCATGTGCGCATTATCTTTGAACAGCAACCCTTCGGCGAACTCGAGCGCCTGGTAACGCAGAAGCTGGTGGAAGTCGTGAAGGGGGTCGCCCGGAAAGAACTTGCCAACGAAAAATGGTTGCAGCGGGTGGCCCGGCTCAGTCAGCGAAGTTACGAACAAATGCGTGTCACCATTCTGGAGTTTCTGGATGAGGACGTCTTCAACCTTTCTCCCGCGAACTGCGTGGCGTTTTTGCAGCCGGTCATTCAATCCTGGGATATCGACCTCACAACCTTCGGAATGGACGTCCTTCTGAACCACCGCGTGTCCCGAGGACGCGCGAAGAAATTCGAGTATGTTGAAACCGAGCCAACAAGAACCGCCAAGGAGGAGCCCGGGCTCACTGCCTTTCTTCAGGACGCCTCGCTTAGCCATAATGCAACTGCGGGCGAGATCGAGTTTCTAAAGAAGCTGCGTTTCAACGGAAAACGGCCGACGCCGCTCTACTACTATCGTGAAATCCAGAACCTTCGGGATCCCCTTCACTTCCAAGCTCAATGAGGGCCGCTCCTCGCGCCGGCAGCTCTGGCGAAGATGGGCGATCCTCCGTGGCCGGTTCAACCCGCCGCGCTTCGAACGAGGCTCCCGGTCGAAGGCTGCTGCACGGTAACGCTTCTTCTATAGTTCTTCTTCCCCTTCCCTGGTTTATTGTGGATAATGTCACGTCCGGCGCGTGCCATCGCCGGTAGCGCGTCCAATTTAGAAGATGAGGTTCCCATGGGTAATCCTTCTCCAGTGCAACCATTCGTGCAAAAGCGTGTCGCTTCCATCGACGCGTTGCGCGGATTCGACATGTTTTGGATCGCGGGGGGAGAACGAATCATCCACGCGATTTATCAGGTGTGGCCCAACGCGACCACCAAGGCGCTCGATGTGCAATTCGAGCACGTGCCCTGGGTGGGCTTCCATTTCTACGACCTGATTTTTGCCCTTTTCGTATTCATGGTCGGTGTGGTGCTGCCCTTTTCGCTGACCCGGCGTATGGAAGAAGGAGCCAATCGCGGCCAGCTTTACCGCCACGTGATCCAGCGCTTCCTGATCCTCTTCCTCTTCGGCCTGATCTACAATAATCTGCTCGACTTCAACACCCAGACCCTGCGCATACCCGGAGTGCTGCAACGCATTGCCATTGCCTACTGCATTGCCGCGCTGGTGATGATGAATACGAGCATTCGGGGCCAGGCGATTGTGGCGGGCAGCATTTTGATTGGCTACTGGCTGGTCATGAAATTGGTCCCCGTCCCCGGCGTGGGAATTCCCATGCTCACCCCTGAACATAACCTGGCGGGTTACCTCGACCTCCGCTTCATCCCGTTTAAACTCTGTTGTTACACCTATGGCGACAATGAAGGGATTATTTCGAATATCCCGGCAGTCGCCACCTGCCTGCTCGGCGTGCTGGCCGGTCATTGGCTGCGCTCGGGCAAATACACGCCCAATCGAAAAGTGCTGGGATTGGCCGCGGCCGGCGTCGCGAGTCTGTTCGTCGCATGGGTGTGGAGTTTCAACTTCCCCATCATCAAGAACATCTGGTCGAGCACCTTTGTGCTTTGGGCCGGCGGCTGGAGCATGTTGCTGCTCGCGCTCTTTTACTGGATCATCGACGTCCGCGGCTATCAGCGCTGGGCGTTCTACTTCAAAGTGATCGGCATGAACTCGATCACGATCTACTTGCTCGATCGGTTCTTCGATTTCGGGATCATCACCAAAGTCTTCCTGCATGGCATCATGCCGGTTTTCGGTCAGCTTCAGCCCCTGGTTTGGAGCTGTGCGGTAATCTTCACGGGCTGGCTCTTGCTGTATTTCCTCTATCGGCAGAAGATTTTCCTGCGCGTGTGACGACCGATTACGCGATCGTAGCGACCTGTCGTGTAGGTCCGCGGCTTCTCCATGTGCGGGCGGCAGAACCGCGGACCTTGCAGAACAGGTCCGCGCGACACTGCCGTTGGGCCGGCGCCCGAACTCTATTTGGGTGCCCGCGACCCGCGATGGGAATATCCACGCGACGGCGCGCGAAGAATAACGCGAAAAACCGAATTGATTTGGCATACTGTCCTTCAGAAGCCGCAATTTTCTGCAAAATAGGCCTCGGTTAGACGAAAATGTTCGAATCAAATACATAAATGTCCGATTCTTTTCGGGCACTGTGTCAGGCGTTCCTTTGTTTTCATACAGATTCCGGCTTCGAACGTATTTTTGTAACACCTTTTTGCGTGTCCTGCCGGAAATGGACCAGGGCAGCCGTGACTCTAGCCTCCAGCGGTGATCTCGTTGTCCCCTCCCGTGGCCAAGCGGCCCGGAGCCCGCTAAAACCGTTAACCCCATTTGTTTTCTGCGACATTCAAGGTTCGCGGCGATAAGTGGCTTATTTTTCATAAAGATTCAAGGTTCGGAGCGAATTTGCGCAATGTCAATTTATATCTCATTTGTTTTCTGTAACATTCAAGGATACCCCCTCAAATTAGTGCTCCCTTTTTTCCACCCTCGCAGCATGGTGTCCCCCCTAACCTCCTTAGTTTCACACTGTTGCAGCCACTGCTCTTTTGTCGCTTTCTGCGGTAACCTTCTGTGTTTTCAATAACATTCAAGGTTCGCGCGAGTCGCACGTTCTCGCCCCGTGGTGATTTTGTAACTGCCCTGATTTCATATGCTTGGCTCATCGGCGCGATCCCCCGCCAGCTCCTTGAATTCGCTCTAAGTCCTTGTTTTTCAGAAACATTCAAGGTTACCGAAACGGCCGCGTGCCGGGGGCTAGGACATGTAGCGGCGGGTTTACCCCGCTATATCCCCGTTGGCGCAATTGAGGCCGCGGAGGAAGCGTAACGGCGGGTTTATCCCGCCATCGTCTTTGCAGCGATCGGGGTTGTGGCGACGTAAAGTCGCCGCTACGGCACGAATCGTAAGAACCCCCGAGCCTCCAGGGTACTGGGGCTAGTTGCTGACTTACCGAGCCTTCCTGGGTAGCTGTCCGCCTGTCCCAAAGCTCGGTCTCCGGTGCGTGTTTTTACCCAAACGACAATACTCCTGTAAATATACAGCACGATGGCGACCATAAGCTAGGGTAATAGGGACAAATGTTCCGACGGGAGGGAATTTCTCTTGAGTGTACCTCGTAGAGAAACCCTCGCGGCCATGGGCGTTAGCCTAAGGCTTCCGTCAGTGCTCCCCCGCAGGCCCGGAGGGCCGAAAGACCGTAGCCCACGGCGTAATGGGGTGCACCCCAAAACTGAGACAGGAAAAATGGTGAACGGTCATCCTGGCAATTCCCGAACATTGACCTTCGCCCCATTGCGGCGTGCGGCGGCCATCACGTTGAAAGCAGGTGTAACGACGTGTGTGCCGGTCCCCAGGTCCCGGTCAGTTCCCCTGCGCAGATCCTTCTTGAATCGACGTACCGACGGTGTATATTGTTAAATCATGGGAAACATGGTACGAACTCAAATTCTTCTCACGGCAGAGCAGCGGCGGCGTCTGCGTGCGTGGTCCAGGTTGGAGAAGAAAACTGCCAGCGCCTTGATCCGGACCGCGATCGACGAGCGCTACGTCCGCCGCGCCGCCCCCGCGGACTTCAGCGCCGCGCTGGACGAAGCCTTTGGGTCGTGGCGGGGACGGAGAAAATCAAGCGTGGCGATCGTTCGCGCGTTTCGTCGCGGAAAACGTCTCAAGAATCTTGCGGACTGACAACCCCGTGGCTGTTCACCTCCTGGATACCGACATTCGCATCGACTTCCTGCGCGGTCGTGCTGAGGCTCGCAACCTCCTGGGCCGATACCAAACGGCGGCTGATCAACTTGTCATTTCCGTTGTCACGGTGACCGAACTCTGGGCCGGCATGAGGAAGGGTGAGGAGCGAGCTACCGGCGCCCTTTTATCGGCGCTCAGAAAAATTCCCCTGTCCGAAGATATTGCCCTCGCGGCCGGAGACATGCTGAGGACCTATCGACGCAGTCACGGTACGGAACTTGGCGATGCCTTGATCGCCTCAACCGCCGTCGAACTCGGTGCCACCCTGATCACCCGCAACGTTAAGCACTACCCGATGCCTGCGGTTACGGTGTTTCGACCCTATTAACGGCGGCGTAGAGCGGTACGCCTTCAAAGGCAAAAACGGTTCCATGGCACCGTTTCTCCCCATGGTGTCCGGCGGAAAAACCAGGAAAACGTGGTGTCCCCGCCCCCAACGCGGAGAAAAGGTCCGCGACCGCGCGGTGAAGGCACATACCGTTTAGAATGAGGAAATGACCGGCGCTATCGGCGGAATTTCTAAGTGCTGCGGAAATAAACGCGTCCCTGTTCGATAGGGAGGCCACGGATTTCTATCCGGCTTAGGTCGCGTGTGCCGAGCCCCAACCGCTCTGCGAGTTTGAGGGTGCTGTCGCATTGCTCGAAGGGTGCGATGCCACGGTCAGCCATGGGGTCAAAGCCCATCAGGGCTGTGCAAACGGCATCGGTGTTCACGCAGTTAGTGCCGGCAATGAGAAGACCGGGGTGAAGGGGATGGGTGGGGTGCTCCATGGGCATCGTCATGCCCAGGGCGCGCTTGAACCGCTCCGAGCGGCGCACACGCGGAGGTTTGACCCAGGGTCCCTCGCCGCCCGCCATGGTGCCAATGCCATCGATCACCGCCAGGTGAATGGGACGTGCTGCCACAAGGTCAGCCGTAATGTGGGGAACGCGATAGCCAGCGTCCCGCGTCGAGGTGGGGTCAATTTCCGACGGAGCGCTCTTGGAGGGTTGCCGGTTGCCTGCGTGCATCATGACGCGTGCGCCTACTGGCACTTTGGAGGGTTCGTCAATGCCAGCGCCCTGTCCGTAGATCGTGGAGGGCATGATGCCGAAACAGTTTTTCATCGAGAGTGTGACGCCCGCCGTCACGTGCTCTTTAAGTTTGGCGAGAGAGACAAAGACGTCGCACTCTTCGTAGGCGGGATTCACGTCGTAGCCCTTAAACATCATTCCGCCACCGGGCACCCACAAGCGCGTATATTTGTCCCCTGCGCCGGGATAATTCGTGTTCACCAGTTCCACATCGGAAGCGGCGCTGGTCAGGTCGCCTGGCTTCCAACCGCCCTGCGAAAGAAACTCCGCCAGCGAACCCGGCCCCGGCGGACTCTCCAGCAGGCGAATGCGCCGCGCTCCCGCTTTTCCCAGCAGGTGGACCATCGCTCCTACCACCTGGGGGTGTACCCAATGGGTCTCGCCTTTCGAGAGGCTCCGCCAAACGACCGTCCGCGTCTCCGCTCAGGTTGATCTTCATGGATACCGTCTTGCCGTTGACGATTCGGCGCAACCCACCCAACTGGTCGAACATATCGGCAAGGGTGGTCACGACCTCCGGCCCATACGTGGCGCACTTGGCGACGGCTACCGGCGCCGCAGGCGCAGCGTTGCCCAGAGCCCGGACGGCGCGAGGCAAAATCCGGCAGCCGCAACACTCACCCCTTGGATAAACTCTCGGCGGTTAAGATTCGCTTTCATAGAAACCTGCTCTTAGGTTGTCTGAGCCCCGCATTTGATGATAGCGAATTGTGCAACAAGTTGCAACACTAAGTCCGGCACGCCGGCGCACTGCGGTGGCCGGGCACAGCCGCAGGACTTGGAGATTAGGCGCGCAAAGCGAACGCCTGCGTGAGGCCGCGAGCCAGAGCACTCTCATCGGGGAGGAGAATCGGGCGTTCAGCGGAACGGCCCCCGCACGTTCTTGGCAATGTTCGCGCCGTTGCCCGGCACCGGCACTTCCACCTTGATGGACACCGGACCCATCGCGTATTCGCTGGGGCCGAGGCGCTCATTCGAATCCATCATCTCGTCCCACGTCACCACCTTGCCGGTGTAGGCAGCGGTCCTTCCCATGATGGCGGCCAGGGTAGCGTGGGCGAAGTGCTCCGCCTCGTTAAAGGGCTGGTTGTTGCGGATGGCCGTGACGAAATCCACATGCTCCAGCTCGTAGGGGCTGAGCCTCGTCCTGCCGGGCTCCTGCCCCGGCTCTTGATACTTCCACACCTCCCGGCCCTTGAGGTCGTAGATCGTGTTCTTGCAATTCGTGTAACCCTTGGTCCCCACGACGTATTCCGAGATGTCCTCGTCGCAGCCGTCCATCTGCCTGCACATCCCTGCGAGGACTCCGGCATTGGGATACGTATACTCCAAGATAAAGAAGTCGTACTGGTCGCCCGTCACGCGTTGAACGCGTCCCCCCCCCCCGTGACTTTGACGGGATTCATTCCCGTGAACCAGAGGACGGTATCCAAACTATGGACGTACTGATCGACGATGTGATCGCCGGAAAGCCAACGCCAATTGGTCCAATCGCGAATCATGGCTTCCATATCCGACCAGTTCTTCTTCCTTGGCACGTACCACTGCTGCCCGCCGTTGTAACGGGCACAAGCCCCGAGGACCTGCCCGATGGCCCCCTGTGAAACGCGTTCATAGGTTTCATTGTAGGTGCGGTCATGTCGGCGCTGCGTTCCCGTCAGCACGCACAGATTATAGGCAGCGGCTTTCTGGCCTGCCGCCAGGATGGTGCGCACGCCGGGGGCATCGACGGCGGCGGCCTTCTCAAGAAAGCAGTGCTTCTTGACGTCCACCGCAGCATCAAAGTACTGGGGACGGAAATGCGGAGGCGTGGTCAACAGTACCACGTCCACGTCGGTCTCCAGGACCTTCTTGTAAGCGTCAAAGCCGAGGAAGCAATGGTCTTCGGCAATTTGTTGCTTTGACTTCTTCGCCAGGGTGTCTCGGCACAGCTCCAAACGCTCAGGCAAGACATCCGCGAGGGCCGTGATTTCGAGATGGGGTCCCGCCTTGAGAAACTGCTGGGCGGCGCCGGTCCCGCGTTCACCGCATCCGATCAGACCCGCTTTTAAAACCGGGCCATCTGGGGCCCGGTTGATGTAGACCTTTCTGCAACTGGCCAGCGCCGCGCTGGCGCCGATGCCGGCAACTGTACCGATAAATGTTCGGCGGTTCAGAAGCCGCTTTTCCTTTTCGTCTTTATCCCCAGTCATGTCAGATCTCCTATGAAATGATAATGAATCTCGCAAAAGCACATCAAGGGCAGCGGCTTTCTGTCTGTAACTCTTCCGTCAACAGTATACCCCCTGTCAATTATGGCGGCAATTGCTGAGGTCAATGTCGGAGGAAAAGGAGAAAGGGCGAAAGGGGGTTAGGAACATGTGAAAGAATTGAATTTCCATCAGTTACCCACAATGTAAGCTGATGAAAATACGTGGTGCGAAAGTTGGCAAAACCAATTTTTTCACACGTTCTAGGCACCCTTCCTTCCCCCTGATCCCCTTTGTTCCCTGACAAATAGGAGGAACTAAAATGGTTCCTGACGCACAATCCCTCTCCTGACACCGTATCCCTACCGAGTCGCAGACATACTGACCAATGTCTGCGCCATCCGCGAGTGCCGCCAGGACGGCGGTGGTGGAACACTTCGCAGTAGGCGGAGACATGGCCTCGATTCCGCCGTGGACACGATTAACTGGACAGTTGGGTTTGCTTTCACCGCGGAAGGAGAGTAGAGTCTGCGCGTGCCGTGTGCTGAGGCCAATTCATGACAAGTCTACGCCAGGGGTCGCTTCATTTGTTCCGGTTCGCCGGAGTCGATGTGTTCTTGCATTGGTCGTGGTTTTTAGTCGCCGCGATTGAAATTGAGGGCCGGGCGAAGAGCTATTCCTCGATCACCTGGAACCTGTGCGAGTACCTGGCGCTGTTCCTGATTGTGCTGGTGCATGAGTATGGCCACGCGCTGGCTTGCCGGCAGGTGGGGGGAACGGCGAATCGGATTGTGCTGTGGCCGTTGGGAGGAGTGGCCTACGTGAACCCGCCGCAGCGGCCGGGCGCCACGCTCTGGAGCATCGCCGCGGGGCCGCTGGTGAACGTAGGCTTCCTGATCGTCCTTTCGCTGCTGGGAGTGTTGAATCGAACCACGGGATGGGCAGACGCCATTCCCAATGCCCACGCCTTCCTGCGCACGCTCGCGATCATCAACCTCGGCTTGCTGATCTTCAATTTGCTGCCCATCTATCCGCTGGACGGCGGCCAGATTCTACGCTCGCTGCTCTGGTTTGTCCTGGGCCGCGCTCGCAGCTTAATGGCCGCGGTGGTGGTGGGATTTATCGGCGTGGCCGGCCTCATCGCTTTTGCCTTGTGGATGCGAACTGCCTGGATGGGCATTCTTGCCGTATTTATCCTCATGAATTGCTGGGGCGGACTGCAACATGCGCGAGCCCTCGCGCGCCTGGCCAAGCTGCCGCGGCGCGAGGGATTTGCCTGTCCCTCGTGCGAGACCGCGCCGCCGGTGGGAGCTTTTTGGAAGTGCAATCACTGCGGGCAGGCCTTCGATACCTTCCTAACTCAGGCCACGTGCCCGAGCTGTAAAGCACAATTTCCGAGGACAATCTGCCTGGACTGCCGCGTCCTGAATCCCATGAGCGAGTGGATTGCCTCCGCCGCTGAGCCCGCGACCCCAGTGCTGCCGCGCTAGAGCGTCCTTAATTTAATTGTTTACAGCACAGGGAAGCCGGAGCCTGCGACGTGCCAAGGTCGCTCCCACCGTCAGATCGGAATGCGGGCCTATTTCCGATTTTCTCTCACACATAACGGTCTTTCTGGCACTATTGAACATAGGAAATGGATGTCCCGGTTTTTCCGGGGAGGGCAGGCACGAGGCCTGCCCCTACGATCACGGTGGGCAGATTCGGCAATGGGAAGCGGGCGCAAGGGAGGTACCGCGAAATGTGGGGATGGAAACTGGTCGAATCACTTGGGCAGGATTTCCGCTACGGCCTCCGTCAATTGCGCCGGAGCCCCGGCTTCACGATTGTTGCGGTGTTTACTCTGGCGCTGGGAATTGGCGCGAACACGGCAATCTTCACGGTGATTCGTTCCGTCCTGTTGAAGCCGCTCGAGTACCGTGAGCCCGACCGGCTGGTCCTGATCTCCGGAGGCGCGACGAAGGTGCGGTACGAGGAGATGAAAGCGGCCATCGGATCGTGCTCTGAAATCGGAGACTTTGTGGGCGGGACCGCCGACATCACGCTCTCAGGCTCGGGCGAACCCGAAGTGCTTCGAGGGGTGCGCATTTCGGCAAATTTCCTGCGCATCCTCGGAGTCCAACCGCTGTTAGGCCGGGGGTTTCTAGACGAAGAGGATACTCCCGCAGGTGAGCACGTGGCGTTAATCAGCTCGGAATTATGGGCGCGGCGCTTTCAGGGCGACCCGGACATTGTGGGCAAATCCACCACCCTGGGGGCGCTGCCGTACAAGATTGTGGGCGTCCTGCCACGGAATTTCCAGTTTCCGCTCCCCGGCGTGGATGTCTGGGTCACCCGGCCGCGGGAAGCCGTCAATGACACCAGCCCTCTGCTGCACATATTTGGTCGATTGAAGCCGGGGGCGGATCTCGCGCAGGCTAACGCCGAGCTTGCAGTACTCAACCAACAATACGCGCGGGCTCATCCCGGCATGCTGGACGGAAAGCCGGGCAAGGTCGAACGCGTAGCTCTGATGCACGACCTGCTTGTCGCCAATGTGCGATCCCTGTTGTGGCTTCTGTTCGGCGCCGTTGCCTTGGTGTTGCTGATCGCGTGTGCCAATGTCGCGAGTCTGTTGCTGGCGCGGGGCGCAGCCCGGGCTCAGGAGTTTGCCTTGCGCGGAGCGTTGGGGGCAGACAGCGGCCGGTTGGTTCGCCTACTCCTGGCGGAGAGCGTCTTGCTCGCCTGCGTCGGGGGAGCCTTGGGCATTTGGCTTGCCCAATTGTGTTTGCGCGTCATCACTCACCTCGCGCCCATCGACCTGCCCAGAAGTGGAGAGATTCGGCTCGATGGAGTCGTGTTGGGATTTGCCGTCGTTCTTTCCCTGGTCACCGGCATCGTCTTCGGGTTGGCCCCTTCGCTCGATTCTTCCCGGCCCAATCTCGCCGGCTTGCTGCGGGCAAGCGGCGCAGCAGCAACATCAACGGGGTCTTCTCGCGGGTTCCTGCGATGGTTCAACACCCGCCGGCTACTTGTGGTTGGACAAGTGGCGCTCTCGATGGTGCTCTTGATCGCCGCCGCCCTTCTCACCACGAGCCTGCGGCGGCTGTACCACATCGATCCGGGATTCAATCCCACGAATCTCCTGACCATGCGCATCTCGCTGCCGTTCTCGCGCTACGACACGGACAAGAAGAAGACCGTGTTCGTGGACGAGCTGTTGCGCCGCCTTCAGTCGCAGCCGGGAATTCGCAACGCCGCGGTGACCCTGACGCTTCCGATGACGGCTTACCCCAGAACACCCGTCCAGGATGTGGAGCAGCCCCGAGTGCTTTTGAACCAGCGCCCCCTCGCCGTCATCGAGAACATTTCGCCCTCGTATTTCCAGACGCTGGAAATTCCGTTGAGGCGCGGGCGGGAGTTTACCGAACAGGATATTGCCGGCGCGCCCTTCGTCGCGATCGTCAACGAAAGTCTGGCGCGCGTTCTCTGGCCAGGGTATCCGAACGGGTTGGACCCGGTGGGCCAGCGTATTCTGATTGGCGCGAGAAACGACGCGGTGGAAATCGTCGGCGTGGTGGCAGATAGCCATCAATCGCTGGAATTGAATCCTCTGCCCGGCGTTTTCAGGCCCTATGCGCAAGACCCGTGGTCCATTGAGCTGGCGGTGCGCACGGAAGGCAACCCGATGGACTATGCTCATTCCGTGAGCGGCCAGATTTTGGCCATCGACAGCGCCCAGCCCGTATCGGAAGTCCAGACGATGGAAGACCTGATGGATGCCGAAGGCGGGCAGCGGCGCCTGGTGGGGACCCTCCTGAACCTGTTTGCGGGCTCGGCGGTTTTGCTGGCTCTGATCGGGATTTACGGCGTGACTGCGTACTCGGTGGCGCAACGGACACAGGAGATCGGCATTCGCCGGGCGCTAGGGGCGCACCCGGTGGATGTTTTGCGCCTTGTCTTGGGACAGGGCTTAGCCTTGGCTTTGGCGGGAATAACCTTCGGCATCGCGGGGGCTCTTGTCGTAACGCGGGTCATGAAGAATTTCCTCTTCCAGGTCACCGCGACCGATCCCGCGATTTTTCTGGGCGTCGCGCTGCTCTTCCTCATCGTTGCCCTCGCAGCCAGTTTCATTCCCGCGCACCGAGCCACGCGAATCGATCCGATGACCGCCCTGCGTATGGGGTGATTGGGCCGCACTTCACGAGGCCTGTGTGCGCGGGCGAAGCTTTAGCAGTGAGTGAGCAGCCTAAGTTCACCACCCTCGGCGAAAGGAAATGTCAGCATGCCTGGAATTCGCCTCACCAGAGATAAGCGGAGAATGGCCGTCGCTCACGCCACGGCTTCAGCTTCGATTTCGACCAGCATCTCCGGATCGATGAGTCGAGACACTTCCACCATCGACGTGGCAGGATGAACTTCTCCGAAAAACTCCACGTGTGCCTTGGCAACTTCCTCCCAGCGATCAATTTGGGTCACATAGATGCGCGTGCGGACGACATGCTCCAAGCCGAGTCCGAGGCGCTTGAGAGCATTTTCGATGTTGAGAATGGTTTGTTTCGTCTGAGCGTACATGTCTCCGGGAGCCAGGACTTTGCCAGAGGGATCCGTGCCGGTGGTGCCGGAAACGTGAACGGTATCGCCCACTTGCACGGCCCGCGCATATCCCACCTTGGGTTCCCAGGGCGTGCCGGAGAATGTCTTATTCCGTTTGATTTTCATCAGTAGGCCTCCGAATTCAACTTCGCAACGATTCACAAATCATTGCGATCTGCATCTGTTCGCTAAGCTTTTTCAAAGTAGCGGCGATGGGCGTGCGCGGCGAGATTGAGCCGCCGGCGCCTCCGGTAGAGCGCCTCGCGGTAACGGCGTTTCTCTTCCGGCGTACCAGGAATCACGGGAGGAATTTCTTGCGGCTTACCCGTAGGATCGAGGGCCACATAGGTGACGAAGGCCGAGCTGGTTTGTTGCCTCTTGCCCGTCAGGGAATCCTCCCGGTACACCCTGACTTCCGCCTCCATGGACGTCCGAAATGTGCGGGTTATGTGGGCGCGGAGTATTACGAGTTCACCTACCCGGACCGGATAGAGGAAGTCGAGATTATCGACCGCAACCGTCACCACCTGGCAACGCGCGTGGCGAGTCGCCGAAATCGCTCCGGCGATATCGATCAGGTGCATCACCCTGCCGCCCAACAGGTTTCCGAGTGGATTCGTATCGTTTGGGAGCACCACCTCCACCATTTCGGTTACAGATTCAGCAACGGTTTTCCCCATCGGTTTTGCCATCTTGATCAATCTTCAGAACATTATATCGCGGCGAGACATGAGGCCGCGTGATGGAGCGCTCGGAGGAAGAGCAAACTGGCTCGGGAGCGAATCCGATTCCGGACAAGCTCGCTCTCGTTCGAAGTCTCGGAACTAAGGCAAAAAGTGAACATATCTCGAATCGTCACCGCCGAAACGACACCTTCCAATCGAACGATTTGCCTTGCCCGGCTCGTACGCCTATACTATGCGAGCCGGTGGGGTGTTGCAACCGGAATCACTGGAATAGTTTCCGGGAGCCGGGAAAGCGGCTGAGTTCACTCTGGCCAGAAGGCCTGGGCAGGGCAAGGACCGGAATCCTTAGAGGTTGACCATATGTCTCCTGAAGCCGAGAAGACGCGGCGCGAGTTCCTGGAAGAGACGTTGCAACAGGACCCTCATAATACTTTCGCGCGGTACGGCTTGGCACTGGAGTTGGCGAAAAGCGATCCTGCTACCGCCTGGACTCACTTCGAGTATCTGCTCCAACACCATCCCGAGTATTCCGCCACCTACTATCAGGCGGGGAGCTACCTCATCAAGCAAGGGCGGCTGGAGGATGCACGCAACGTGCTAACTGCAGGAATCGAAGTCACCAGTCGCCAGGGAAAACATCACGCTCAGGCAGAACTTCAGTCTGCCTTGGATGACCTCAACGACCAGTAACGGCGCTCAACCGGCCCGTTCTGCGCCCCCATATCGGGCGTAACTTCAGCCAGGCAAATGTCCACAAATCCAGCCAACAGCGGGACGACTAACTACAGTCGCGAAAAGCAGGCCGTCGCCCTGACCTCGATAGCGGCGGCGGTATTGCTGACCGGCATGAAATTAACCGTGGGAATTTGGACCGGGAGCCTGGGAATTCTTTCCGAGGCCATGCACTCAAGCTTGGACTTAGTAGCGGCTACGATCACGTACATCTCGGTGCGCGTTTCGGATAAACCCGCGGATAGCCAGCACCCCTTCGGACACGGCAAGATCGAACACCTATCCGCTTTTATCGAGACGGGCCTGCTGACTGCCACCTGTGCCTGGATCGTCTGGGAAGCGATCCGCCGGCTATTTTTTCGCGAGGTGCACGTGGAACCCTCCCTCTGGGCTTTCGGGGTGATGTTCATCTCGATCACCATCGATACCTTCCGCTCGCGCGCGCTATTCCGCGTCGCGCGGAAATACAATAGCCAGGCTCTCGAGGCCGACGCCCTGCACTTCTCCACCGACGTTTATAGCTCCACCGTGGTCATCCTGGGGTTGATCCTGGTCTACATTTCCCGGCAGGGTAACCTCCATTGGCTGCGAGCCGCCGATCCGGCCGCCGCGCTGGTGGTCGCGGCGATCGTTGTCTACATCACGCTGCGCCTGGGAAAAAGGACAGTTGACGCGTTGGTGGATGCCGCCCCGACGGGGACTAGCGCGTTGATCGCGGAAACCGTGTCACGAGTGTCCGGCGTGCTCAGCCTCGATCGGATTCGGACGCGGGAGAGCGGCAGCCGCTTGTTTGTGGATTTGCGGCTCACGCTCTCGAGCAATATTTCTCTCGAGCATGCGGAGTCCGTTGCGGACGTCGTGGAGGGGGAGGTTCACCGCTTGTTTCCCACAGCGGACGTGGTGATCCATACCACACCCCAAGAGCCTTCTTCGGGCGACGTTGTCGCCAAAATCCGTGCGGTGGCTCATCGGGAAAACTTCTTGGTCCATGAGGTGTCAGCCTACGAGGTCAACGGCCGGATCAATGTCCATCTTGACCTGGAAGTCGATCCCCAGCTTCGCTTGGCGGAGGCGCACGATCGGTCAACCCAACTCGAAAGCGCGATCAAGGCTAATCTGCCCGAGGTGAATGAAGTTAACGTGCATCTCGAGCCACTCATCGCTGCGGTGGAAACCGGAAATGAAGCTCGCATGGACAATCAGGCGGTGGAGCGCGAGGTGGAGGAACTGGCGCGCAACACCGCGGGAGTCCTCGATTGCCACTCCGTCGAAGCCCACCAGGTTGGCGCGAGCGTCGTTGTTCGGCTCCACTGCACGCTCGAGCCCGACCTCCCCATCGCCAAGGTGCATGACATAACGGAGACCCTGGAATTCAAATTCCGACAAGCCTTCCCGCAAATCTCTAAAATCACGATCCATGCCGAACCCCTCGGCAAGGCATGAAAGCTTCCTTTCCGTCGACATTGAAATTGGTTCGTGAATTGCGCGAGGTAGGAACAATCAGCCCTCGGTGCAGGCACGTCGGCGTTGGCTCTGTGGCCGCCGGGGACACAACTCTGGCAAAGGGGCTGAAGACACCGGGCCCCGTATCAGCGCGGGACCCTGGTCAGTGACATCGATGGGAACACGTAGCGGTGGTGCAATTGCTACTTGGGCTTCGGCGCGGCCGCGGCCGGAGAGGCCGCAGGCTTCGCAGGCGCGCCTGCATCCGCCACGGGATTCGCAGCGTCGTAACGCTTAATGATCTCTTCCGTAAGTTCGATTTCCTTGGACGCGAAGTAAACTGGCATCTGCGCGTCGTCCAAAACCAACGAGAAGCCATTCTGCTGGGCATAGTCCGTGATGACATGGACCATTTTCTGACCCAACTTGTTCAGGGCTTCGTCGCGGTCATGGTTGAAATCGTTCTGTGCATCCTCGGCAGAACGCTTCAAAAGCTTTTGCTTGTCCTCCGCCTGGCGGCTTAGGCGACCCGATTCATCCTCGCTCAGCGTCCCCTGCTGTTTCGTCAATTGGTCCTGAATGGCCTGGATTTCTTGCTGCAGCCGTTGCAGTTCCTGCTGGCGGGGTTGGTACTTTTTCTGCAAATCAGTAAAGACCTTTTTGCCTTCGCCGGTACTGGCGATCGCTGCCTGCATGTTGATAACCCCAATCTTACTCTGGGCAGGAGCGGCGCTCTGGGCGCTTAAGGAGAGCGTCCCACCGCACACTGCCAATCCTGCGATCACTACGATCAATCGGTTCTTCATTCAAACTCCTTCAAGCCTCTTAAATTCTCTTCTGAGATTTTTTGTATGGTAATATCCTCACAAAGAAATTACCACCAACCGCTGTCCCTCCCCCGCAGGGCGAGGCGAAACGGAAACTTTCATTCCCGGCTAACCACAGCAACCTATTTGGGTTTCGTCGCGGGCGATTGAGCAGCCGGTCGCGCCGCGGGCTTCGCAGGCGTTCCCGCATCCGCGACGGGGTTCGCAGCATCGTAGCGTTTCACAATTTCCGCCGTGATGTCACTGTCTTTTGAATAGTAATAGACGGGGACCTGGGCGCCGTCGATCACCAGGGACAGTCCATTTTGTTGGGCATAGTCGTTGATAATTCGGGTCATCTTTTGGCCGATCCGGCGGACGACCTCGTCCCGGTCAGTAGCAAGATCACTCTGTGCGTCGTCGGTCGAGCGCTTAAGCAGCTTCTGTTTGTCTTCCAGGTCGCGGGATAATCGGCGCTGCTCCTCGTCGCTCAACGTGGCTGATTGCTTGCTCAATTGATCTTGGATGGATTGAATCTCCTGCTGCAAGCGCTCCAATTCCTGCTGGCGAGGCTGATACTTCTTCTGCAGGTCCGCCGCCGCCTTTTTTCCTTCTGCGGTACTGCCAATCGCCGCGCTCATGTTGATGAGGCCAACCTTTCCCTGGGCCCGCACGGCGAGCGGGGCCACCAATAGGGCGCATAATACCGAAAGGAATATCAAACGGTTCTTCATTCAAGCTCCTTCAAGAAATCAAAAGTTCCAAGTCAAACCCTCATTTTAACTCATTTTCCCAATTCTCTAAAAGGTACGCTGCACCGTAAACCCGACGCGCCCGGAACGCTCCTTCAGACGGAATGGCTGGAAGTTCTTAAGAGCATCGATGTACGTCGCCACATTCGGAAACAGCGATTCGGGGGGAAGGTCCTGCGGTGGCGTGATCACCTCATTAATTCGCAGAAGATTATACCCGTAAAATATGTGGATCGGAGCGTTGACGACTGGAAGGAGAACCTGCAAATCGATCCCCACCGAACTGCGTGGCTGGAAATTCGTCGTGGCAATGGGATGCAATTCCCGGGGAATGGGGAAATAGGGATATTGGCTCTCAATCGAACTCAAAGCTCCGGTGGCGAGCATAAGCTGGTTTGGATAGAGAATGAAGTTGCCACCGGAATCAGAAAAGAAGGCCATGCTGGCGGTCGATCCGATGATGGGAAACCGGTACTCAAAGTTATAGATCGCCTCCGTATCGCCGCCGGGGAAGATCGGAGAAAAAATGGGGAAACTGGTGGAAGAACCGCACTGCCCTGTCGATTGCCCTGTTTGAGTGGTACCCGTAACCGGCTGGCCGTTAACGTTGCGGTTGCATACGGATACGATCGAAGGATAAAAAGCAATCGGACTGAGGGTGCGGATATCGAATCCCCGGATATCTTCCTCTCCACCCATATAAAAGCGGGAGAAGGGCGGGACCACTCGGCCGCCGTAACCGATGACACTGGAGACCAGGAATCGCATCCCGATCGCGGTTGGGTGGTCAGACCTGACGTTTAGAACCGGGCGAAAATATTTGGCTTCGATCACCGGCCGAATCGTGTTGACGTTCCCGCCTATGACGCTTCCCGAATAGCCAATGGCGGCATAAAGGTATTTGCCTTTGGTCGGGGTCCAGGTGCTGTTGATCGTGCTGTAAAGGTACGTGGGCATGATCTGGCTCGTAATAATGCCAGACAAAGCATTCGGTCCTGTCAAGCCGCTGAAATTGATGGCCTGGAAATAGGATTCGGACGCCGTACTAAATGCCTGCAAACTGCTACGAGAAAAGCTATAGGTCAGACCGACGCGCGCAAAGTGTCGACGCAAGGGGTAACTGGCAAACATCGTGAAACCATCGGAATTCTGAGTAAAATTCTGCCCATAGTATTGGCTGTACTGTGACTGGGCCAGGAGATTAGGATTGATGCCGCTGTAAATTGCGAGCTGCCGGATCTGGTTGTAGTTGTAGTCGCTCTTGAACACGGTAAAACCGGCGGTGATCGGACGATCAAGGAAATAAGGTTGGGTGAAGCCAAACGAATACATCTTCTGGAAAGTGCCCCATTGAACTCCCACACTCAGTGTCGCGCCCAGGCCCAGAAAATTGTTCGTGGCATAATTGAGGCCAATGAAGTTCCCTGCCAATCCGCTGATGCCGCCGTTGAACCCGATGGAGTTCTTTCCCTTTTCCTTGACCTTTACCAGGATGTCAACATTCTTATCCTTGGCATTCTGCTTGATGTCGTAATCCTCTTTTTTGACTTCATCAAAGAAGCCCAATTGGTTCATTTTCAAAACACTGTAGTCCCACAACTGGGTGCTGAATATGGCGCCTTCTTCCGTCAACAGCTCACGGCGTATGACCTTGTCGCGCGTCTTGGTATTGCCCGAAAACTCGATGCGGTGAACCGTGAACTGATTGTCCTCCTCAAAATCCAGCGCAAGGTTAATGATTCTCCTCTTGTTATCAGGCTCGATATCGGGCGACGCGGTGAAGTTGATATATCCGAACTGACCGTACAGCTTGGTGTAGTTTTCAATTGCCTTGCGAACCTTGGAAAGCGCAAAGATATCGCCAGGCTTCATGCCCAGGAGAACGGCCACTTTATCTTCCTTGAACAGCTTGCAGCCGCGAATGTGGAAGGTGCCTAACCTGTATTGCACGCCCTCTTCGATCGGGATCTTGATGTCAACCCGCTTGCCATGCCCCCAGCTCCAAAAAAAGAAGGGCCAGCGACGTCCCGTGTTGACCATTTTGGTGTCGGGCTCTTTCGGCTGGGCATAGAAGTAACCGTGGTCGCGGTACAAATCGCGAATGTTTTCCAGGTCCGCCTCGATGCGGTCCTTATCGTAGGTCTTGTGGAACCAGTAGAACCAGGGCGGCGCACCCGAGGGGCGTGAGTATTTCATCGAGCGCACCAATTGATTGTCTGAGAAAACCGTGTTACCGGAGAAACGGATTGCCCCTAGCTGTACCTTGGGACCTTCCACCACAATGAAGGTCAGCGCCACAGAGTTGGGAGGAATATTGCGGGTGCGGTGACGAACCGTCGCAAACATCTTGCCATGCGCAGCCAACAATTCTTGCAGCACTACTTCCGCGCGCTTGATGACGACGGGGTCGTACTGAGATTGGATGCTGAGCCCGACCTTCTCCTTCTTGTACGCATCCAGAACATCGGATTGCTCCACGCTGCTCAACCCTTTGTAATCGATGCTACGGACCAGCTTCTTTTCTCGAACATAGAAGGTGATGATTTTGTTGCCATCCGGCGCGTCGCCGACTTCCAGGCGGACATCATCCAAGAACCCGGTATTCCACAGCGCCATGAAGTCGCGTTCTAGGGCGTTCTCGTCGTAGACGTCCCCCTTTTGCGAAAAAATGCGGGCACGCAAAGTGCTGGCAGGAATGCGGCGGTTACCACGGATGATGATTTCTTCTATCGTGGGCTTGTGCTCTTCCTGTGGAGGCGCAGTCGGCGCGGTTGGAGTCGTCATTTTGGGCGCCTGTTGCGGCTTTTCCCCTGGTTTGGGCGCGGCTGGCGCCTGGGGAGTCTCCAGTTGAATCTGCCCGGGGGCAGGCTCTTGCGGATTTTTTTCTGGAGGATTTTGAGGAGCCGTGGATGGCGGAGCAGGCGTTGGATTTTGAGTTGACGGAGGATTCTGCGTTTTTTGATCGGGCGGCGGATTCTGTGCAGCGGCCGCGAGAGGTAGCCACAAAACGAGCGCCAGGGCGGGAACTCCCAGCCGGTACACCTTCCCTCGAAGTCCAGGCACACACAATTTCATCTTAATCAAGAGAAAGCGATCCCCTCTCACGCGCATGAAAACCAAGACATTCCGATGCCGGGATTCCGCCAGAAGTTGGCCGGAAGTAATATTGCACCAGGAAGCCGTTCGCCCCGCTCCCGAGAATTCTGCATTCCCAGGAGCTGAGCGTGTCGATTGTCCGCTTAGTGGCCGGGAAGACCTTGACGACTCGCCCTAGTGGGAGAGCGGTGTGGCGCCGACCAATTTGTCGTTTACTGAACGATAGTAGAGCGCCTCGTTCTCGACGATAACTTCCAAGACCGCCGGAGGATGAATTTCTCCTTGGATTAAGGCCTCCGAAAGCGGGTCTTCAACATACTTTTGCAAAGCACGGCGCAGAGGCCGGGCGCCGTACGAGCGGTCCACGCAGGTCTTTTCCAAAATCCACCGGCCGGCCTCAGGCGACAGCGTCAACGAAATATTCTTCTGGGCAAGGTTCTGGTTCATCTGCCCGACCAGCAACTCGAGGATTTGGATGAGGTCACCATCCGTCAGGGCGTTGAACACGATGATTTCATCCAGACGGTTGAGGAACTCAGGGTTGAAAAGCCGCTTGACCTCGCTCATCACCAGTTCCTCGGCTTTTTTCTCCGTCGCGCCTTCCGCCCCCGACTGGAACCCCATGTGGGACTTCCGTTCCAAATAGCGCGCGCCGATGTTCGAGGTCATGATAATGATGGCATTCTTAAAATCCACCGTGTTGCCGAGGCCGTCTGTCAACTGGCCGTCCTCGAAGACCTGCAAGAGAATGTTGAACACATCCGGGTGGGCCTTCTCGATCTCGTCCAGCAGAATCGTCGAATACGGAGCTCGCCGCACGCGCTCGGTGAGCTGGCCGCCCTCTTCGTAACCCACATATCCCGGCGGTGAGCCAATCAATTTTGAGACCGAGTGCTTTTCCATGAATTCGGACATGTCAAAACGCACCAGGGCGCGTTCCGAGCCAAACAAGAACGCAGCGAGGGAGCGGGCCATTTCCGTTTTTCCTACGCCGGTTGGACCCAGGAACAAGAATGATCCCACAGGGCGCCCAGGCAGTTTTAAGCCCGCCCGCGACCGGCGGATAGCGCGCGCCAGGGCGGAGATCGCGCGGTCTTGACTGATAATGCGCTTATGCAGCTCTTCCTCAATGCGCAGCAGCTTGGCGCCTTCCTCTTCTTTGATGGCGGTGACCGGGACTCCTGTCCAGCGGGCGACCACTTCCTCAATATCGTCTTGCGTCACCACGCCCATGGCGGTCTCATCGATATTGTACTTTTCCCGCAAGAGGCGCAGGTTTTCGCGTTCCTTTCGTTCTTCATCGGAGTAGAAACGCGCCTTCTCGAATTCGTGGTTGGCAATGGCGTTTTCCATCCGGTGTACCACGAACTTGATGCGTTTCTGCACATCAATCATCTCTTCGGGGAGTGAACTCTGCCGCAGTTTCACGCGGGCGCCCGCCTCGTCGATCAGATCAACGGCCTTGTCCGGCAGGAAACGATCGGGGATATAACGATTGGAGTGGTACACGGCTCCATTCAGCGCCTCGTCCGTGTAGGTCACCGCATGAAATTTTTCGTACCGGTCCTTGATGCCAAATAGAATCTTAATGCCTTCGCCTTCCGACGGCGGCGGGACCTTGACGGCCTGGAAGCGCCTCTCGAGTGAACGGTCCTTTTCAATCGACTTCCGATACTCAGCGGGAGTGGTGGCGCCAATGCACTGAATTTCTCCGCGCGAGAGAGCAGGCTTCAAAATATTGGCGGCATCAAGCGAGCCTTCCGCCGAGCCCGCGCCCACCAGGGTGTGCAGCTCATCGATAAAGATGATGGCGTTTTGCGCCTCCATCAGTTCCTTCATAATGGTCTTCAGTCGCTCTTCAAACTGTCCGCGATATTTGGTGCCAGCCACAATCAAGGAAAGATCAAGCGCCAAAATCCGTTTGTCAGCCAGGAAGGATGGCACGTCGCCGTCTGCGATCCGCTGCGCCAAGCCTTCCACAATGGCGGTCTTTCCCACGCCCGGTTCACCAATCAGAACAGGGTTGTTCTTGGTGCGGCGGCATAAGATCTGGACGACCCGCTCCAATTCCCCTTCGCGGCCCACCAGAGGATCTAACTGATTTTCCATCGCGGCCTGAGTCAGGTCGCGGCTGAATTCGCCCAGGAGCGAAGTCTCTTTCGGGCGGGCAGTGGCGGCCTTGTCGCTCTGCACGCGGCTCAGTTCTTCGCGCAGAGTGGATAAGCGCAAGCCACGCTCGTGCAGGATTTCCGCCGCAAACGATTTGTCCTCACGCAGCAAGCCCAGAAGCAAATGTTCGGTGCCGATGTGCTTGTGCGCCAGACGTTCCGCTTCCTCCGCGGCATAAGCCAACACGCGCTTGCATTCCTGGCTCAACGGAAGATCGACCGACGTCGAAACCTTCTCGCGAATCGGAGTCCGGCCCTCGATCTGCTTTCGAATCGATTCAATCGAGGCGTGCGACCGCAAGAATCGGTTGGTGAGTGCCTTGTCTTCGCGCAAGAGGCCCAGCAAGAGATGCTCGGTCTCAATGAAGGGGCTGCCAAATTGACTGGCTTCATAGCGCGCGAAGAATATTACGCGCCGGGCTTTCTCAGTGTACCTCTCAAACATAGCTCCTCAGTTCTACTTGGAGCCCCGACTTCCCTTTAACACGCCGTGCCCCAGGAAGTGCGGGGGTCATGGAACTATTGGAACTACCCATTCCGTCAACTTCCCCTTCGCCAAACGCAAGGTCCGATTGGCGCGACGGGCTAGGTCCAGGTTGTGCGTCGCCAGCACCGAGGTCAAATGATGCGCCCGATGCAAGTTCTCGAGCAGGTCGATCACCCGCTCGGCCGTACGATGGTCCAAGCTTCCCGTGGGCTCGTCTGCCAATAAGAGGGCGGGCTGGTTGGCCAGCGCCCGGGCCAAGGCCACTCTTTGTTGTTCCCCGCCCGACAGTTCACCCACTCGACGTTGTGATGCGTTTTCGAGCCCGACTTCACCCAGCAATTCTTGCGCGCGCAGCCGGGCATCACTCCTGCTGCACCCGCGAATTAACTGCGGAATAACCACATTCTCCAGCGCGCTGAACTCCGGCAGAAGGTAATGCATCTGCCAGACAAATCCTATCTTCTCATTGCGATACAAAGCACGTTCGTCTTCGCAATATTCCCTTAACTTTCTTCCCTCAAAGTATACCTCACCCCTCGTCGGAGTGTCCAGCGCAGCCAGCAAATGCAATAAAGTGGTCTTGCCCGATCCTGATTCTCCCACCAACGCAACGAACTCCCCCAGTTTTACCTCCATACTTAAATCGTCGAGAACCATAACTTCTTCACTGCCGGACTGGAATGATTTCGTCAGGCCGTCGGTACGCAAGAGCGGAAACTCGAAATTGGAAACTGGAAACTCGTCCGACATTCGACTACTTCCCTCGCTCACCAGCATTCCCTTGGTTAAGAACACACTCTCGAGCTCGTAAAGGCCTTTGACTCGCCTGCCCATCTCCCGTCTTAGCTCACCCGTAACCTTCAAAGCTTCGGGGGCGTTGAGTTCAGAAAACCGGAATCGAGGCTGCGCGCGCAGGGACCGGGCCGAGTTTCGAGTTTCGAGCTTCGATTCTCATTCGTATCGCAAGATCTCGACAGGATTGAGTCTTGCCGCCGACAGTGACGGATAGAGCGTTGCTAAGAAACTAATGATAATGGCTGCGACCCCAATCCACACGCCGTCCAACGGGTGTGCGTGGAAGGGCACCGAAGACAGCGCGTAGACGTCCGCCTGGAGTGGAATCAGTTTGTAGGTATTCCCCAGCCACGATGCGCCATAACCCAAGATCAAGCCGAAGAGGGTACCCACGCCGCCAATCGCGACTCCGTGGAGGGTGAAAACGGCCCAAACCTGTCGCTGCCGCGCGCCCATGGACATCAGCACCGCGATGTCCCGATTCTTCTCCATCACCATCATCACCAGCGCGATAAAAATATTGAGGGCCGCCACCACCACAATCAGGCCAATGGTCAGAACGGTGACGAGTCGCTCCAAGCGTAATGCGCTGAACAGCGAATGGTTCTGCTCGATCCACGTTGTGGTGTCAAACCCCGGCCCCGCCTCGCGTCGAATCTCTTCCGCGACCTGCGGGGCGCGATAGACATCATCAATCTTGAACCCAATTACGGAAGCCTCATCGGCGAGATCAAAGAGGCGCTGTGCAGCGGCGAGGTTCGTGAACGCCCAAGTGGCGTCAAAATCGTAGAAACCCGAATCGAAAACCCCCACCACACGAAAGTGGCGGAACTTGGGTACGATCCCCTGGGGGGTCAAGTATCCCTGCGGGCTGGTGACCGTCACGGTATCACCCACGTAAACGCCCAGATTAGTCGCCATGTCTTTGCCGACGATAATAGGGTCAGCGTTGGGAAAGGTCTTCGACAATCCGTCGAGCGAGCCCTCGCGAAGATGCCGCAAGAGGGTACCCACTTTCACTTCCCGCTCGGGCTCGACGCCCTTCAAGAGCGCGCCCTGGGCGCGCGAATTGCTGGAGACCAGCGCTTCCTCGTAGAGCGAAGGCGCGTCGGCAACGACGTGTCGGACGTGGGCCAGCCGGTTCGCGAGCTGATCAAAGCTCTTGATGCCATCGCTCTCCTTGCGCACCAGATTGATATCGGTCGTGGCGCCGAGTAAGCGGCTCTCCAGTTCTTCCCGAAAGCCATTGTTAACCGCGAGGGAAATCACCAGGGCGCAAACTCCAGCCGTAACGCCGATCACGGAGATCACGGTGATAATCGATATCGCAGCCTGCCGCCGTTTGGCCCTCAGGTAGCGAAGCGCCATGAAGAATTCAAAACCCATTACGTCATCATTCCAGGGAACGCCTTTACGGCAGCTAACTCACTTTCACCGGACGACCCTCGTGGCAGGAACGGTAAATCAACTCGATCAATCTCATATCCCGCAAACCCACTTCGCCTGGGGTTTTCGGCTCATGGTTTTCCAAGATGCAATCGGCGAAGTGATCGGCCTGACGGGCGAACTGGCGGGGCGAAGGATCATCGGTGGGCTGATCGATGGCGGCCCCGTTGCCCTTGGCGCGCAGATGAAGCCCGTCGTAGATGAACGCGGGGTCAGCGTCGATCCATCCTTTCGAGCCGCTCACATGGAAGGTGTTGCCGAGCTCCGAGCCGTAGCTGGTTTGGCAGGTGGTGATGATTCCTGACGGGAATCGCATGGTCCACACCAGGTTTTCCTCAACCTCCTGGAAGCGGCCGTCACGGTCGATGACGGAGGAGATTCCGCTGACCTCCACCGGTACCTCGCCCGTCAAATAGCAGCAGGCCTCAAGTGAATAGATGCCGACATCCATCATCGGGCCGCCTCCCGCCATCTTTTTGTTGAGCCGCCATTCGCCCGGTGAGATGTTGAAGCCATCGGCGCTGTGAATGCTCTCGACGGTTCCCACGTAACCCTGCTTGATGAGTTCGATGGCGCGGAGATTGGTGGGTTCGAGTTGGCAGCGGTAGGCGATCATCAGCTTGCGAGAGGCGGTGCGGCAGGCAGCAATCATTTGCTCGCACTCGGTCACGCTATTGGCCATCGGCTTCTCGCAAAGGACGTGCTTGCCGGCCTTCGCGCCGCGGATGGTGTACTCAGCGTGCATGCCGTTGGGCAAAGCGATATAGAGAGCGTCGACCTCAGGGTTGTGAGCAATCTCCTCAAAGTTTTCGTAATTGTAAATGGATTGAGCGGATACCCCGTATCGGCCGGCCATGCGCTCAGCCTTGTCGCGGTGGCCGCTGACCAGAGCGACAATCTTCGAACGTTGCGAGATCCGGACGCCCGGCATAAACTGGCCCATGGATATGCGCCCCAGCCCCACGATCCCGTAACCAACCTTGCGCTCGCCTGTTGCTTGCGCTGCGCGACTGTACCCGGCCGGGTTGACAAGCGTCGAACCGGCAGCCCAGGGCAAAGCGACGGCGCCCCCCAGCAGCCCCAGGAAATCCCGCCGTGATCTTTTCATAAGGCTTGTTAACCTCCGGCCTAATTGCTTTGTTTCTCCGGGCGAAGAAGCGGGAAGAGGATGACGTCGCGGATGGATCGCGAGTCAGTCAGCAACATGGTGAGGCGGTCGATGCCAATGCCCTCTCCGCCGGTGGGCGGCATGCCGTAGCTGAGCGCGCGGATATAATCCTCGTCAATGGCGTGCGCCGTTAGATCACCTTTTTCCCGCAGGTTCTGTTGGTACTGGAAGCGGTTGCGCTGCTCTTCCGGATCGTTGAGCTCGCTGAAGGCATTGGCGATTTCCATTCCGCCAATATAAAGCTCGAAGCGCTCAACGAAATTGGGGTTGTCGGGTTTCTGCTTGGAAAGCGGCGAGACCTCCAGAGGGTAATCAATAATGAAGGTAGGCTGAATGAGGTGTTCTTCCGCCACGAGCTCAAAGAAAAGAGCCAGGAGTTCGCCCGATCGTTTCCCCTCGACGATGTCCTCCGTGATCGGAGCCACGCCGTGCTGCGTCAGCCACTGGTTCAGCCCGGGAACACGCGCTGCCATAAGCTGATGGTCATCCATCTGCGACAGGGTCAAGCCCTCCACCTGGCTGGGCCAATGGCGGAGCACGGCATCTTTCATGGTAAGCTGCTCGAATCTCGCAAAGGAGATGCGCTGGCCGTCAAAATCGAACTCCACGCCTCCCAACACCGCCTCCGACGCGTGGCGCAACAGCCGCTCGGTGAGGTCGATCATATCGTGATAGTCCGCATAGGCCTGATAGAACTCCAGCATGGTAAACTCGGGGTTGTGGTGCGTCGAGATGCCTTCGTTGCGGAAGTTGCGGTTAATCTCATAGACGCGGTCGAGCCCGCCCACAATAAGGCGCTTCAAGTAGAGCTCGGGGGCAATGCGCAAATAAAGGTCGATGTCCAGCGCGTTGTGGTGGGTGATGAAGGGCCGGGCCATGGCACCGCCTGCCAGCGGCTGCATCATGGGGGTCTCAACTTCCAGGTAACCCTCAGCCTCGAGAAAGTCGCGGATGGCGCGCACCAGCTTGCCCCTCCGTTCGAAGACCGTCCGAGCTTCTTCATTCACCATCAGGTCAAGATACCGTTGGCGATAGCGGATTTCCACGTCCGTAAGGCCGTGCCACTTCTCCGGCAGGGGCAACACCGCCTTGGCGAGAAACTGGAGGTGCTCAGCATGAATGCTGAGTTCCCCCGTCCGCGTGCGGAACAGGTAACCCTCAACCCCGATCAGGTCGCCGAGATCGAGGAGCTTGTAAAGCTCGAAGTCGCGCTCCCCCACGGCGTCCAGCCGGGCGTAGATTTGCAGGCGTTTCCCTCCTCCCGCCAGGTGCGCAAACCCCGCCTTGCCGTGCGGGCGGATGGTCATGACGCGGCCCGCTATCCGCACGGGAATTTTGCGCGCAGCAAGCTCTTCCGCCGTGAGCGCCGAGTATTCGGCCGCGATCTGGGGAACCGTGTGCGTCACATCATACTTGCGAGGGTAAGCCTCGTAGCCCAGGTCAATGATCGCCTGGAGTTTTTTCCTGCGCTGCTGGATCAGGTCCGACTGTTCATTTTCTGCCACGAAGGTTACCTGCTATCTACAGAAAGTTTTGCCCTACAGATAAGACGGGCATTATAGGTGGCAGTCGAAAACAGTGTCAAGAAAAGGGCAGCAGAAGGTATGGTCCTAGTTTGAACGTAGCGCCGCCATCTTGGCGGTTCCGTGCCGGCTGGAAGCCCGCGCTACGCCTCAAACCACGACACCATCCAGCAGAAAGGCACAAGGATCGGGCACGATTGTAGCGGATTGACTGGGTCCTCTGGCGGTGGGTCTGACTTCCCAGCCGGGGGCGTTACTGCTCCGGTGTGATAACGTGAGAACGAGCGAAGATGGCTCCCAGCGACTCTCGCCGATGGCGCAATACGTGACGAATCGACGTCATTTCTTAGAGAATCGTTAGGGCCCGAGATGATTCAAGTCAGCCCCGAACCTCGGATTTGTCGTCGCACGCACGTCTATGATCGGACTGTCGCTTCCTAGCGTACGTCCACAGGTCATACATAACCCATCTATAATTAAAAAAGTATTTTGATTTTGCGCTTGATGTGAGAATGGCATTTCCTTACTATTGGGGGCGATGGTATGGCCGTTGGGTGGTCTCATTCTCGGAGCTGTGGCGATGTTGATGCGCCACATCCTTCAAATGGACGGGAGGGACAAGGCGCACGGTTCCGGGTTCGGATCCCTGCGCGGGGACCGGCAAGCCATCTATGAGCCTGTCGCGCAGGAAATCGAAACCCACTCCACCATTCTGGGAATCACCCTTAATGACGCCTTTAGTGAGCGAGAGTCAAACGAGCAGCAGTTGGCTTGGCGAGTTGTGGGCCTGGCAAACGTGGAATGGGACCGGCTGGGTAGGGTTCTATCAGGCCTTCTAAGTATCCTTTCGAAGGTTTTGCCCTCCACCGATGGCATCGTTCCCGTCCGTCGCGTCGCAGTAAGCCACTTCAAGTCACGCGCCGTGAGGGACATCGTTGGACTTTACGAACTACTGGACCAAATTCTCTTCAGCTCCAAGACCCGCTTCGCATTTCAAGTGCGTTTACTCTTGCGTGCCAACACTGCATTGAGCAAGGAATTTAAACGCGCTTGCCGAGAGGGCCAAGTCACGCTGGACGCCTCCGACGCTCTGTGGACCCAACTGGATTACTGCTTCCACGATTTCGATTTGATTGCCAAGGAAACGCTACTGGCCTTCCACGGCCTATTGGCATGTCAAACACCGGAGGGAGCGCAAGAGCTCGCGGCGGAATTACAACTGCTCCTCGAACAGGGCACCCGCGTGTGCGTTTCCGCCGCAAATCAATAATCTGTTTGCCGTACATCACTCTTCTCTCTGCGCCCGAGCGTGTCATCGATGAAGGCCGAAGGCTTCCGCTCCTTCCTGCTTGATGGCCCGGTCACCCATGGGCAAATGATCTCGTTCCTGATTGTCTCCGCCCGATTTCGTAATCCTGCCATCCCGGCGGCTTCTGGGCTGGGTGGAAGCCGGCGACACGCCTCAAACCTAGGACATTACCTGATTTCTGATCGACTTGAAGAAAAATCCCGGGTAGCATCATGGGTTTTCGGAGGGGGGTTCAATCATGAAGCGATTATCGATAAGAGCCGTCTTGGGGTTGATAAGCGTTTGCTTCCTCATGGGGTCGGCAGCACGAGGTCAGCAAACGTCTGTGGCCAAGCCCTTCGACTTGATTGCGTGGAACGATGGGAAATTCATTTATGGGGCGGATTATTATCCGGAAGCTTGGCCGGAGAGCCAGTGGGAGAAAGACGCCAGCATGATGCAAGAGGCCGGCATCAACTTCGTCCGCATGGGGGAATTCGCCTGGGTCAAGATGGAACCGCAGGAGGGACACTTCGACTTCGCCTGGCTCGATCGCGCGCTCAAGGTTCTGAACGCCCACGGAATTCGGGCGGTGCTCGGCACTCCTACCGCCTCGCCTCCTGCCTGGCTGTACGCCAAATACCCTGACATCGCGGCGATGAACACGCAGGGAGTTCGGTATCGCTACGGTTCACGCCGAAATTATTGCCTTCATAACGCCGATTTCATGGCCGCCACCACACGGATTGTCACCGCGATGGCGGAGCACTTCAAGAACCATCCCGGAGTCATCGGCTGGCAAATTGACAACGAATTGGGAAATCCCAAGTGCTACGATCCCGCCAGCTTGTCTGCCTTCCAAGCTTGGTGCCAGCGCAAATACCAAACCCTTGACGCGCTGAATGCCGCCTGGGGCACGGTCTTTTGGGGCCACACGTATCAAGCCTGGCGGGAAATACCTTTGCCCTGGAATACCCTCTTTGATACATCTAACCCTAGCTTGGCTCTGGATTTCGACCGCTTCTGGAGCGACTCCACCCACTCTTATCTCGATCTTCAGGCATCGATCCTGCGCCGGATTGCTCCCCATCAGGCCATCACGCACAACGAGATGGGGATGTTTTCGGATGTTGATTACTACGATTTGAACCGCTCACTTGATTTCGTGGCCTGGGATAATTATCCCGTATTCGAGAAGGATTACTCACAATACACCGCCGTAGGCCTGTCTCATGACCTGATGCGGGGCTCGAAGGACAATCAGAACTACATGATCATGGAGCAGCAGGGCGGCGCGGGAGGCTGGTCGGTCTTTTTTGGACGGCAGGCTCCGGCCTCGCTCTATCGGGTGTGGGCCTACCAATCCGTCGCTCACGGCGCCGACGGCATCTGCTATTTCCGCTGGCGCACTTCCCGCTACGGCAGCGAGCAGTACTGGGAAGGAATTCTCGATCAGGACAGCTACCGCAATTCCCGCTACTTCGCCGTAGCGCAGATCGGCAAGGAATTGGGACAGCTCACACCTTTACTTCATGGGTCGAAGGTTGAGTCGCCGGTCGCCATGCTGGTGTCGCCGGATTCCCGCTGGGCGCAGCAAATTCAGCCGGGAGTGGAAGACTTCGACTACAACCGGCAACTTCACGACTACTACGATGCCTTTCGCCGCGCGGGGGTGAGCGTCGACGTCGTCTTCCCGCCGAGCGACCTGTCCACCTATCGCGTTGTCGTCGCACCCGCGCTGTATGTGAGCGACCGTGTCCTTGTTGATAAACTCCATGCGTACGTGAAAAATGGCGGGACGCTGATCCTCACATTCCGCTCGGGCGTCAAGGACGAGAATAACGTGGTGACGGACCATACCCTCCCTGGCCCGTTCGCGGACCTTGTCGGCGTGGCCATCCACGAATTTGATCCTCAGATCAATGAGGAGCAGGAGGTTGTCGGGCCTGGCGAATCACGCTTCCCCACCCGCACCTGGTCCGACATCCTCGACCCCACCACGGCGAAGGTTCTGGCCACTTATGGCAAGGGCTATTACGTCGGCAAGCCAGCCGTTACCGAGAATCAAGCGGGAAAAGGTTGGGTGTACTACGTTGGGACCGAGTCGAATTCGCCATTCTTTTATGACCGGCTAATTTCCCTCGCGGCGAAG
This sequence comes from uncultured Acidobacteriota bacterium, assembly GCA_963808085.1. Taxonomy (GTDB): domain Bacteria; phylum Acidobacteriota; class Terriglobia; order UBA7540; family UBA7540; genus Bog-366. The sequence continues at coordinate 93,440 of CAWEFC010000012.1, read as the reverse complement.
AATAGCTTCGTGGCGCTCAACGCCAAGATCCCACCCGGGGTGGAAGTGGCCGTTCGGCAAAAGGCGGGAACAAAGATCATCTTCGTGTTGAACTACACCAGCGCGGATCAAACCGTGCCGCTCGATCAGGCTTGCCAGAACGCCTTGACCGGCAAAACGGAACTGATGGACGTGCAGATTCCCGCATATGACGTGAAGGTGCTGACGGTACAGTGAGGCTAGTTGCATTAGAGCGACGGCCCGGGGTATTCTTTGGGCAACGGATAAAGGGTAGTTTCCGAACTGCCGATAAAATTGGGATTTTGAAGATAAGTTGGTAAACGAGGAGCAGCAGCCCGTGACATGCTCTGCGGTGTTTCTGATTCCCTGTAACGAGGTGACGAAGATCGTGCGCAATCAACTGCGACTCTCTGCGCGTGTCGTGGCTTCCCTGCTCAGCCTCACGATGAGTGCGATATTAGCCCAAGCGCAAGGCTTGAGAACCATCAATCCTGCACAAGGCGGGAAGATCGTCTACGGGCAGGTCGAAGGGCAAACTACCGAGGCTGGCGCAATGGGCGCGGTTCTACGCTCCCTGCACAACAGTCTCGGCGAACGGCCCCAAGTGGGGAAGCTGTTCCAGGTTCGCGGGACTGAATCCGTCGCCGCCTTCTTCAGTGTCAGCAGGAAGAACCAGGGAGGCGGCCAAGTCGCGGGGATGATTATCGTGGCCAAGGCCACGACCGATCACGTCGAGGCGGCCCTGGTCTCCGACGATGCAGCGCGATTTCCCAAAACGTTAGCCCCCATGATGAAGACTCTCTTCGGTGTCTGGCATCCCCTGGAGGCAGGTCGCACCGGAGGATCGGGATCCGCCGCAGTCGCTCCGCTCCGGCGCGTTTCGTGTCAGGATGATTCGGCAAGCGTCAGCATTCCAGACGGCTGGAAGCTGGTTCCAAGAATGAGCTTGATGGGGTCGATTGTATCGGCGGGTCCGAATGGGGAGTCGGCTGAGTTGGGGATTCCGTTTCTGGCTGCTGATAGCAACAATCCCCGGGTCCAGCAAACGATGCAAGCGGTCCGCATGGGTCAACTGCGTGGCACCATGTATGCTAACGCAACCTATTACCCTTATGGCGGGGACATGGCCAAAACCTTCGTTTTCCTGATGCAGAATCTGCGCCACAAAGCCGGCTTGCCTCCGGCTTCGTTCAACTTCACTAGTGTCACTTCCGAACCCGCGCCTCCTCCCGAGCACTGCGTTCACTTGGCGGGTACCGAGGACTTGGGGGACGGGAAAGGGGGGCGCGAGTTGAACGCGGTCTACTGCGCAGCTCCGCCCTCGCCGACCACTGGGGCGTGGGGTAGCGTCTCGTTCAGCACCCTGGCCCCCGTCCAGGTTGCCGCCCGGGAACGGGCGACACTGGGCGCCATTCTGGCAAGCTACGAAGAGAATACGAGGGTTGTCGATGCGCAAGCCGCAAGAATCGCAGCGCCCGCCATCGCACGCATTCAAGCCATCGGCAAAGCCGCAGCCAACCAGGCTGCCGACGCTCACCAACGCAACGACATCCAGAATAGCAGCGTCTACCAGCGCTGGGATAGTATGGACAAGCGCAGCCAGGAATTCGAAAACTATCAACTCGGTTACACCGTAATTGCCGACACCCAAAACAATGCTCACGGCACCTTCTGGAATGCGGATGCCGACGCCTTGGTGAAGAGCAATCCCGATCGGTTCGAATACGTAAGTGCTCCGAATTATTGGAAGGGGATCGACTACTGATCGCATCACTCCGCGGAAGAGCGGACCCGCCGGGCCGTGCTCAGAAAACGCCCTGGATGTGCTGACCCGCGCAAGCGTTTTACCCGAAGGGTCCGCTGATCGTTACGCGGGTTGGATGTCGGATACGCGGATCAGGTGGTTGGCTGCGTCCAGCGTTCCAGTTACCTTTACGTTCCGGCCCTCGAACTTCTGGGCCTTCGCTTGATCGTCGAGGTAAAAGCCCGACCCCGTCTGCTTGTCAATAAGTAACGCGTATTGCCCATTCTTGGCTTTCACAATTTGGCCAACAAACGAATTACTCTTCTGCTGCTGGTCGGGCTGCTGCGCGCTCGGTGGCTTGTCTTGGGTCTGCGCTCGGACAGTTGGAATGAACGGCGAAAGCCACACGGCAAGGACCAGTGCCGGCAGCCCTAACCAGAGAGTTCCTTTCTCCCTCATGCAACACCCCCTCGTTGGCTCGGTTTTGCGTACGGCTCCACGGTAGCAAGGCCCCGCCCAAAGATGGGACAGTAAAGGCAGGCACTGAAAAGACAAGGCTTGCCTCGCGGCGGGACAGTTGAAGGAGGTAAAACTTGCCATGCGGCGGGGAGATTTTTCATGCGCGCCGACGCGCATCCGCGCATTTTGCACCGTGTAGAATTTCCATGTTTTGCAGGAGAATCAAACCAACACGAGGTTCGGATGGTAGATGGCGCCGGAGACGTGCCGCGCTACGGCAATAAGGCGTCGCTCCGCGCCGAGGATTTTGAGAATACTTGCGGTGGGAGCCAGCCCGGGTGCACCGCCCCGGCCCGGACGCAAAGCCTGGGCCAATTCAAAGGCGTGACCGTGCCGCACTGAACTTTCCTCGCGCCCCCGCACCACCAATTCCGGGCAGTCGGGAAGCAGTGCTTCCAACCGGACAAGGCAGGATTCCAAAGTACCCTGTTCTACCGCTTCGTGCAGACGTTCAAGCGTAACCGCGCGGCTCAGCTTGAACTCCGCGACCGCGGTTCGCCGCAGTCCAGACAAGTGGGCTCCGCAGCCCACTTTCTGCCCAAGATCATGGGCCAGGGAGCGGACATAGGTCCCGCCGGAACATTCCACGGCGAACTGCGCCTGCTCAAGTTCTGCCCCGAGCAATTCCAAAGCGTAGATTTCCACTTCCACCGGAGTCAAGTTTACCGGCTTGTGCTGCCGCGCTAGTTCATAAGCGCGCACTCCCCCTATACGCTTGGCCGAATAAGGCGGAGGCGTTTGCAGCAGGCGTCCCGTAAATTGGCGAAAGTAATCCTCCAACACGGATTTCTCCAGAGTCGCGCGGATGGCAGCCGACGTGGCTTCACCGGTGGCATCGTACGTATCGGTTGAAAAGCCAAAATGGATAGTGCCCTCGTAAGCCTTGCGCGATTTCAGATAGAATTGCGCGAATCGCGTCGCCTTGCCCACCGAGACCGGGAGGACACCCGTGGCGAAAGGATCGAGCGTTCCAAAGTGGCCCACCTGCCGCTGGTGCAAAATCTTCCGGACCTGCGCCACAACATCGTGGGACGTGATGCCTGCGGGCTTGTCAATCACCAGTACGCCGTTTACTTCGGGTTTTGGGGAAATGGGTTCCATGATCTTAAGTCAAACGGTGAAGGATGAAGGATAAGAGGAAAATGGTAAAGGGGATTAGGGGAAAAGAATCATCCTTTATTCTTTAGACTTTGCACTTCATCCGTCATCGTTCAGCGTTCATCCTTGGTATTCTCGTGAATTTGCTGCAGAAGCATTTCGATCCTCTCGCCCGCCTCGGCGCCGTGGTCAAGGATAAAGGTCATCTCGGGGACGCGTCGTAGCGCCAATCGGTGGCCGATCTCGTGGCGAAGAAATCCCGCCGCCGAAGCCAGGCCCTCGATGCTACTCTGCTGCTCATCCGACGTTCCTAATACCGAGACATAAATGCGGGCATGGTGAAGGTCAGGTGTCAGCTCCACTCGCGTCACCGTGGCAAATCCGATTCGTGGATCTTTTACCTGCCGCGAAATCAGTTCGGCCAGCTCGACGCGAATCTGATGTCCCAAGCGATCTGTCCGGCGTCCTGGTACGCTCATACAAATTAGGGTTGATGCGTAGTAAATAAGGAGGAAAAAGTAGCTGATTTCGATTGCCTTTAACCTTTACCCCTTACACTTTAGAAGTACTCCAAAAAGTGGTCAGCAACGTCATCACCCAGAGTGTTCTCCGCTTCCGCGAGAACCTGTCGAAAAACCGAATCCAGGAGCGATTGGCTGTCCGAAATCGAAACCACCCCTACAGTTGCGCGCTGCCACACATCTTGATGGTCAAGCTCCGCCACGGCCACATTAAAACGTGCAGTGAGGCGGTCCTTTATCTTGCGCAGGACCGCACGCTTTTCTTTGAGTGAATGCGCGTAGGGGATTTGGATTTCCAGGGTTAAGAGACCAACCGGCATTGTGATCGCCCGTCTTCGGGGGCTAGGCTCAAGGGGCTTCGTATCGAAACTCGAAAAGTCGGCCCATCGCCCACGAGTTTCGACTTTCCATTTTCCAATTTCGTCATTTCCCCTGCCTCAGGCCATGGCAGGCTCGGACACCCTCTCCTTCACGTAGGCCTCAATGACGTCACCGACCTTGACATCATTGTAGTTTTCGAGCGAGATTCCGCACTCCATGCCAGACTTCACTTCCGCCACGTCGTCCTTGAAGCGTCGTAAGGAGCGGATTTTGCCCTCGTGAACCACCACGTGGTCGCGCACCAAGCGAATCTGCGAATCCCGTGAGATCTTCCCGTCCTGGATATAACATCCAGCCACGGTTCCGACTTTGGTAATCCGAAAAGTGTCACGGACGTCCGCCCGTCCCAACGACGTTTCTTTGTAGGTGATGGCCAGCAAGCCCACCATGGCTTTCTTGATCTCATCAGTGACGTTGTAGATGATGGTGTGCAAACGGATGTCAACTGACTCGAGTTGCGCCAACTCCGTGGCCTTTCGCTCGGGCCGCACATTGAAGCCAATGATGACGGCATTGGAAGCTGAAGCCAGAAGGACGTCCGACTCCGTAATGGCCCCAGCACCGGCATGAATCACCTTGATCTTCACTCGGTCGGTGCTGAGTTTGATCAAGGTTTCGGAGAGGACTTCGACCGACCCTTGCACGTCCGCCTTGATGATGAGTGGCAGGTCCTTGACATCGCCCGCGGCCAATTGTTCGTGCAGTTGTTCGAGAGTCAGCCGCGCCGACTTGGCCAGCGCCGCGTCACGGAGCTTTCCTTGGCGGTGCAAAGCGATTTGCCGCGCCTTGAGCGTATCCTCGATAACCTGGAGGCGATCACCAGCTTGTGGAACGTCCTCCAGCCCCAGGACCTCGGTGGGGGTCGAAGGTGGAGCCTCCAGCACTGGCCGTCCGTGGTCGTCGAATAAGGCCCGCACCTTGCCGTAAATCGCGCCAACAATGAACGAATCGCCGATTCGCAACGTCCCGTTCTGGATCAGCACCGTCGCCACAGGGCCGCGCCCGCGATCGAGCTTGGCTTCCAGGACCGTCCCGTTAGCCAGGCGCTTGGGGTTGGCCTTCAAAGCTTGCAAATCGGCAACAAGTAAAATCATCTCCAGCAGCAGCTCCAGATTCTTGTGTTGCTTAGCCGAAACCTCCACCGTGACCGTCTGGCCGCCCCACTCTTCCGGCATCAGGTCGTGATCGGCCAACTGCCGCTTCACGCGCTCCGGCTGGGCATCTGGTTTGTCGATCTTGTTGATCGCGACGACAATCGGCACTTTGGCGGCCCGCGCGTGGTTGATGGCTTCCAGGGTTTGCGGCATGATGCCGTCATCGGCGGCAATCACCAGCACAACAATATCGGTTACGCGAGCGCCGCGCGCCCGCATCAGGGTGAAGGCTTCGTGGCCGGGAGTATCGATAAACGTCACCTTTCTCCCCTGCCCTACCACTTGATATGCGCCAATGCTTTGCGTAATGCCACCCGCTTCGTGCGCAGCCACATTGGTTTCTCGCAAGGCATCCAACAGCGACGTCTTGCCGTGATCGACATGGCCCATCACGGTGACCACGGGAGCTCGCGGACGGAGATCTTCCGGGCGATCCGACTCTTCCACTTCCTGAAGGACCTCTTCCTCGTAACTGACAATCGAGGCTTCCGCGCCAAAGCTGCGGGCAATCTCAACGGCGGTCGGGCCGTCAAGAGTTTGGTTGATGGTAGCGAAAATCCCTTTGTCCAGCAGCCGTTTGATCACATCTTTGGCGCGCGCTCCGAGCTTTTCCGAAAGCTCCTTGATGGCGATCCCTTCGCTGATGGTAATCTTCCGCGTGATAGGAACCTCTTCCGGTACCGCGGGGCGAGGAGGCATCATCGAGGGCGACGGGCCGCGCCGCATCATCGGCGACCCAGGCCGGCCCATCGGCGGACGAGCCGCGGGATGTCCTCCGGTAGCCACCACACCGCCTGCGGCTGGGCGCGCCGAGGTCGGATGCATCGGGCGCGGTTCACCCGGGCGGCGATTGGGAGCGGGCCGCACCGGGGCTGGTTTCTGCATGACCGCCTGCGGATAGATCGGCTGATTGGGGCTGGGGGCTCCGTGCCTGCCAGGCCGTTGCTGCGGGCGCATGCCCCCTCTCTGCTGCGCACCCGGTGCGGAGGAAGGAGGCATCTCGGATGATCTGCCGGGAACGGGAACTTCGGCGCCGGCTCGGGCGACAGGTGCGGAGTAAGCATCAGCTCCGCCTCTCGCAGGCAAAACCGGGGCCCCAGGCCGGGTCGGCATTAAAGGACGCCCGATCGGCAGCGCGGAGCTTGGAATCGCGGCCCGTGTCGCGCCAGGGGATGCAACACCGGCGCCGCTGATCACACCAGGCGCACCGGGGGCTGGCCGTTCGAGCGGCCGCTCCACGGAGGGGGCAGGCTTAGGCAGCGTCGGCGAAGTGGACGGTCCGGCAGCGGGAGGCGGGGCGACGGGCTTAGGCGGAGGAGGAGGGACAACAGCCCTGCGCGCGGTTGCCTTGATATCCGCGATCGATCGAGTCAGCGGGTGGATGTCTGACTTAAAATCATGTAGCTTCCTCAGGTCCAGCCCCGCGGGCACGTGTGTCGATTCAACAACGGGCGCAGCTTGAACGGGCGCAGGAGGAACTTCCTCAGGCTTTTCCGGTTCGACGGTGGATTCCCCACCGGAACGGAAATGAGCCCGGACTTTGTCTGCGAGGTCGTCGTCGAGCGCACTGGAGTGCGATTTCTTGTCGTGAATTCCTGTCCCGGCCAAGTAATCGATAACCACATTACTCTTCACTTCCAGTTCGCGAGCCAGTTCGTTGATCCTAATCTTCCCCATGCGTAAGTCTCTTTCTCCCTAACCACCGCCCAGATTGGGCGTTTGAAATCTGCCGGCCGGTTCGATAAAAGCTCTGGCAGCCTTAATTGTTTTTCTCCACCTCCTGCTTCAGGCGATTCGGACCCGCCCCGCCCTCGGGGTCCACCCTCGACTGAAGACTCTGCTTATTCATTCTCGTGACCCGGGCCATGTTTTTCCGCCGCATCCGGCGCGGCGCCTTCGGCAGCACCAGAAGTTTCCTCAGGCACAACGGCATTTTCCGGGGAACTCGCCGCGGCGGCCTCAGGTGCCGGCGATTCCGAGCCTTCTGCCGGCTCGGCTTCCGCCTCACCTGCTGGGCCTTCGGAGGCTTCAGGTGACTCTGCTAACTCGCCCTCTGCCGCGTTAACAGGAACTTCGCCGCCTTCGGCAACTGCGCCTTCACCGGACTGGTCGCGCTCAAAGTAATCAGTCACCACGCGGCGAATGCGCTCGACGGTTTTCTCGCCCACCCCCTGAATCTGCATCAGGTCTTCGGGAGTCATCTGCGCCAACTGCTCGACGCTTTCGATGCCTTGTTCACGCAGCTTCGATAAGGTTTTCTCGCCCAACCCTGCCAACTCAGATATGGGTGCGCCGCGCAGGGCCATGGCGGCCATTTGCGATTCGATTTCCTGCCGCTTCTCTTCCTCGCTCTTGATGTCGATGTGCCAAACCAATAGTTTGGCAGCCAGACGCACGTTCTGGCCTTTTTTGCCGATGGCGAGCGACAACTGGGAGTCATCAACGATAACTTCCAGGTGCTTCTCGCCCATGTCGAGAACGGAAACGTGATTAATTTTCGCTGGGCTCAGAGCGTTGGCGGCGAATACCAGCGGGTCTTCGTTGTACTCGATGATGTCGATTTTTTCCCCGCGCAGTTCGCGAATGATGGACTGCACGCGCATGCCCTTCATGCCGACGCACGCACCCACACAATCGACGTCGGGATCCTTCGAGTAAACCGCCACTTTGGTCCGCTCGCCAGCTTCGCGAGCTATGGCTTTGATTACCACTGTTGTGTCGTAAATTTCCGGGACTTCCATCTCGAAGAGCTTCTGCACCAGCAGGGCGTCGGCGCGAGAAACGATTACCTGCGGCCCACGCGCGGCGCGATCGACTTCCTTGATCACGGCGCGAATGCGATCGCCAATCTGGTAGGTTTCGAGGCGCGATTGCTCCTTGCGCGGCATGCGGGCTTCGGTGCGTCCCAAATCCACGATGACGTCGGGCCCTTCCATGCGCTTCACGGTGCAGTTCACAAGTTCGCCGACGCGCTGGTAATATTCCGCGTAGACGGTGTCGCGCTCGGCCTCCCGCACCTTCTGGAAAATCACTTGCTTGGCGGCCTGCGCGGCAATGCGTCCGAGCACGTCGGTGGGCTTGGGGATTCTCACCTCGCCCTCGACAGCCGCCTCGGCATTATATTTTTGTGCATCTCGCAGGCTGATCTCGTGGTCAGGGTCCTGAACGTCTTCCACAACCTTCTTCACAGCATGGACTTCCACCACACCGGTATCTTTATTGAAATGCGATTGCAGGTCCTCCGCCGACTTGTAATACTTCCGCGCTGCCACCAGGATGGCGTCTTCCACCGCAGAGATAATGATCTGCGCGTCGATGCCCTTTTCGCGGCTTAGTTGATCAATAGTTTGAAACAAAAGACTTGTCGTCACAGATTTTCCTCAATTGGCCGACAGCGGGATATCCGAAAGCTCACCTCCGAAAGATTACCGCCCGCAGTTCTTGCTCTCTGCCGGCCACCGGCTTTAAACTGTCGTTTGGTAGCGCTGTCTGTCTTTCCTTCGACTCGCTCACAACCGATAGCTCGCAGCTTACAGGTTTCGTTCACCGTAAGCTGTGAGCTGTTAGCTGTCAGCTTAACTCCACCACCAACTGCGCTCTTCGAATATTCGCGAGCTCGAATTCTTCTAGGCCGTGCTCACCCAGGTCCAACCGAACCCGGCCGTTCTCGAACCCCGCCAGGCGCCCCTCGCGGACCTTCTGTTCGCCCGCCGCTTCCTTCAGCACCAGGCGCGCGCGCCGGCCCACGAAATACGTGAAGTCACTCGGCTTGGTCAGCTTCCGATCCAACCCCGGCGAAGAAACTTCCAGCACATACCGTCCCGCGAACATGTCCTCGACATCGAGCATGGCGCTCAGTTGCTCGCTGACGAGAGCGCAATCGGCGTGCGAAACCCCCGCCGGCTTGTCGATATAAACACGCAACAGGGCGTTTGAGTTGCCCCCTTTGAGCTCTACATCGACCAGGTGCAAACCCTCGGAAGTTGCAACTCGCTCCGCCATCTCCCGGATTTTTTCCACATCAACCATCGAACTCGGCGGCCGCGCAATCCAATACGGTGGCAGGTCCGCGCTCAGGCGAATTCGACCCGCAGCCTAACAAAAAAGTGGGCTTTCGCCCACTTTGTGCGTTCGCCAAGTAAAGTATAGTACCTGCGTACTGATAATTGCAAGGAGAAGAGAAGGACGTTTCGCTCGTTCTGGGCAAGCCCATCCGCGTCGAATACACCCGGTCGTGGGATGGGATTGTGTCGGAGTGACCCAACGTGCCCTGGGCCGGTTCCCGGGATCGAAGCGATCCTCATGCGCGACGTTGTCTAAACCGCTTCCGCCTCCACAAGCGACGAATGCTCCAAATGCAGGCAATAGCAATAATCGCCGCGAGATACGGCAGACTCGCACCGGTCCACAGAGCGATTCTGATGACTCTTCGGAACCGAGCCGCGCGGGGCGAAGACGAGTTACTCTTCCTCCTCTTCCACGGCCGAAGGTTTGTGGGCGGCGACGATCTTGTCTGCGATCATCTGCGGCACGACGTCGTAGTGGGACATTTCCATGGAGTAGGTCCCACGACCCTGCGTCATCGAGGTCAGGTCCGAAGCGTAGGTGAGCATTTCCGAAAGGGGAACCTGCGCCTTCACCACGGTCGAGCCGCCTTGCGGTTCCATGCCCTGAATACGGCCCCGGCGGCCATTCAGGTTTCCCATAATATCTCCAGAGTAGTTTTCCGGAACGGTAATTTCCACATTCATGATGGGTTCGAGGAGGCACGGCTTGGCTTGCTCCATGCACTTCTTGAAGCCCTTCGAGCCTGCCAGCTTGAAGGCCATTTCCGAGGAATCGACGTCGTGGTACGAACCGTCGAAAAGGATGACCTTGAAATCGACCACGGGGTAGCCGGCCAGATATCCTCTCGCCGCCGCCTCGATGATGCCCTTTTCGACGGCAGGGATGAAGTTGCGCGGAATCGCACCACCGAAGATGTCGTTGACGAACTCGAAACCCGCACCGCGCGCCTGAGGTTCCAGCTTGATCCAGCAGTCGCCATACTGGCCATGGCCGCCCGTTTGCTTCTTATGCTTACCCTGAGCCTCAGCCCTGGCGCGAATCGTCTCACGATAGGGGATTTTGGGCGCTTTGAGCGTGACCTCAATATTGAAGCGCCGCTTGAGTTTCGAGACGGCTACTTCCACATGCTGCTGGCCCGCGCCGGAAAGCAGGAACTCCTTGGTCTGCGGGTCGCGCGAAAATCGCAGCAGCAAATCCTCTTCCAACATGCGGTGGATCGCGGTCGAGAGTTTGTCTTCGTCGCCGCGTGATTTCGGCTCGATGGCAAACGAAATGGCGGGTTCGGCAAGCTTCACCTTGGGGAACACGATGGGCGCAGCCTTATCTCCGAGCGCGTCACCCGTCAAGGTGTCTTTCAGCTTCGCGACGACGCCAATATCGCCCGCGTGCAGTTCCGCTACCGCCGTCTGAGTTTTCCCTTGTGTGACGCCGATGTGGGAGAGGCGTTCCGAGGACCCGCGATTGAAGTTGGTCAGGTTGGCTTCGTTCTTGACGACCCCCGACATCACTTTGAAGTAGCTCACGCGCCCGGCGAAAGGATCAGCGACGGTCTTGAAGACATAAGCTGCAACCGGTTGCGCGTCGGCAATCTTGCGCTTCACAGGTTGGCCACCCTCGTGGTCAAGGCCCTCAACTTCCTGTCGCTCCAAGGGGGAAGGAAAGCAGTCGGCCAGAAAATTCAGCAAAGCTTCACTGCCGATGTTGAGCACTCCGGCGGAAACCACGACCGGATAGATGCGCCTTTCACCGACGGCCAACTTCAGGCCGGGCACGAGGTCCTCGACGGGGATGGTGCCCTTGTCGAAAAATTCCTCCATCAATTTGTCATTGCCTTCCGCCACCATCTCGACGAGCGCTTCGTGGGCCTTGGTGGCCGCGTCTTGAAGGTCGGCGGGAATTTCCGCTTCCTTGCCTTTGCCCGAACCGTCGGGGTCGTAAAGGTAAGCCTTCATGCGCACCAGATCGACGAGCCCGCGAAAACCCCTCTCTTCGCCGATGGGAAGTTGCACGGGAATGACGGCGCGGCCGTAGGCGTTACGCAGGGATTCAAGCGCGCGCTCAAAACTGGCGCGGTCGCGATCCAATTGGTTGACCACCAGAGCGCGCGGCAGGCCGAATTCTTCGCAAAAGCCCCAGACTTTTTCTGTCTGCACTTCGATGCCGGCGACGCCATGAACCAGAACCAGCGCGGAATCCGCCGCCACGAGGCCTGCCTCGGTTTCGTGCATGAAGATGTTGTAGCCAGGTGTATCTACAAAATTGATTTTCGTCTTTCCCCACTCGGCGTAAGCGAGCGAGGCGCTGATGGAAAACTTGCGTTGAATTTCCTCTTCGTCGTAGTCCGTCACCGACGTGCCTTCGTCCACCTTGCCCAGACGATTCACCATGCTGGCGGTAAAAAGGAGCGCGGAAACAAGCTGCGTCTTTCCGGTATCACCATGCCCTACCAATGCAACATTGCGAATGTTTTCCCCGTCGTAGATTTTCACCAGTAGCTCCTTCGAATTATGGGACTTACTGTATATTTGTGCGGTCGAGCGCAAAACAAACGTCCATCCTAGCATAGGGTTCGAGCGGCTTCAACGCATGTAAAGAACTGTGCCAATAGCGTGGATTCCCCTGTAGGGGTGCCGATGTAGTTCCGCGGCCAGCTCCCTTGAAAACGCAGGCGAGGGACCTTCACGCGCACCATGAAAAATTTGCCTGCCCTAGGTAACATCTTCACAGGCACCCCGAGATCAATGCCGGCAGCGGAAATCAAGTCACTGAATACCCGACAGATAGAACCTGGTGATTTCCTGGCAGCGAATGTGCACTGAGTGATGCCTCAATTGCCGTCACAATCCAGCGGGAAGCGTAGTGACGATTAGCTGTAGTTTGTAGAATCCTACAAAATGAGACGACTGGCGATGGCTACTGGTTAGCAGGCAACACATTTGCAGAACCTGCCGCCCCAACAGTAGTTGACGCCTATTGAGCCAGATAAGACCTAAGCGGTATAGCTCCCTGATTTCATCCTCTTCTAGGTCTTGACTCTACTCCTTGTCAGTCTGGCGTCGAAACTTAGCCCCTCATCCGGATCGAAGAAGATTTTTCCGATGCTTTTATTCCAAGCGTCGGGTCGGTGGCCGTGTGTCTCTTCAAGTTCAGAGCTCCGGCGCCTGGGGAGATCTCTGCCATCGGTTAACTTTGCCTAGACCCTTCAGGGCACGACAAGCAGGACAATACAAAAACTTGAGAGGATCCCATGAAATCCAGAACCGCATTAAAAAAGGTTGCCGGCGGGCTGTTGCACTCGATTGCCTTCGTGACGATCGCGAACGGTGTTGGCGCTTTGGACCTTTGGCATAGTCCTAATGCCTGGGCGCAGCAAACCGTGGCCGTTCGCCCCGGCGACAACCTCCAGGCCCTGGTCAATGAATATCCCCCCTCCACCACCTTTTCTTTCTCGCCGGGGGTCTACCGTCTTCAGTCCGCGATCCCTCAAAACAACGATTCGTTTGTGGGACAGCCGGGAGCGATCCTGAGCGGCGCAACCGTCCTGACCACTTTCAATCGGTCCGGTTCGTATTGGACTTCGCCAGTCCACGTCACGCGGGCCAGGTCTTATCCTGGCCAATGCAATTCCGCCAGCCCAGCCTGCGCCTTTCCCGAGGACCTGTTTTTCAACAACACCGCGAAAACCCGCGTCGCCAGCCTTTCGTTAGTGGGGCCCGGAACTTGGTATCTCAACTACAGCACCGGGACGGCCTACATGGGCGACAACCCTGCGGGTTCGACGGTGGAAATGAGCGAGTTGCCGTACGCCTTCACCGGCGGAGCAGCCTCCGTCCAGATTAGTAACTTGACGATTGAAAAATATGCCTCCTTGGGTGGAACCGGCGCGATCGATGGCGCGGCGGGAAGCTCCTATTGGCAGATTGAAGGGAATGAGATCCGCTACAACCACGGCAGGGGAATAACCTCCGGCAACGGGATGTATATCTATAAGAATAATATTCACCACAATGGACAGCTTGGGATCGGCGGCGGGGGCACAAATATCTCCGTTCAAAACAATCAGATTTCTTATAACAATTACGCGGGCTACTCCTATTACTGGGAAGCGGGCGGAGCGAAGTTTGGCAATGTCGAAACTCTCGTCGTCCAGTACAACTACTCTTACAACAACGCCGGTCCCGGATTATCGAACGCTTTGAACAGCGAGGGAGTCACTTACGACGAGAACGAAACCAGCGGCAACATGGAAGCGGGGATCCTGTCGGAGCTCAGCAGCAATATCACCGTTAGCGGCAACTACATCTTTAATGATGGTTCCAACCCGTCCGGCTCCGGCCCCTGGTGGGGCGCCGGAATCCTGATTGTCGACTCCTCCACGGTATCTGTTCGCTCGAATACGGTCATCAACTGCATGAATGGGATCGTAGGAGTCATCGCCAACCGCGGCGCCGCGCCTGACGGCCAACCGTTCGTCTTGCAAAACCTCAGTGTGGAGGGCAATTCCATCACTCAGACGACCGGAACGGCCGCGGGCATTGCCATCGATGGCGGCACAATCAGTAATGAAGTTTATATCAATATGAATAACATATTCACGGATAATGCCTACGTATTGGCGAACCCGGCGGGCGACTATTTCTACTGGGCAGGTCAGCCGATGACCTTGGCCGAATGGGCGGGCACGCTAGCGGGAGCTGGCAGCGCCGCCGCAGTGGCTCCCGTGGCCGGCGCGGCTGGCGTTACCGTCAGCATTTCGTCTTCCAGCCTGACGTTCGGAAGTGAAGCCGCGGACACCAGCAGTTCGCCGAAGACAGTCACCCTGACCAACACCGGCGGCGCGGCGCTCAGCATCACCAGCATCGGTTTCACCGGGGCCAATCCCGCCGACTTTACCGAGAACAATAATTGCGGTTCCTCGGTAGCAGCGGGAAGTTCCTGCGCCATCACGGCATCGTTTACGCCCACCGCAGCCGGGAGCCTCGGGGCGTCACTCGTCATCACGGACAATGCCGGCGGCAGCCCGCAGTCGATTACCGTTTCGGGCACGGGAACGCACGACGTGACTCTCACCTGGAAGCCTAGCGTGAGCTCGGGAGTGATTGGGTATGACATCCATCGCGGTACAACCTCAGGTGGCGAGAGCTCGGCGCCGCTGAATTCCTCTCCCGTTTCCAGCGACAGCTTTGTCGACACTAACGTCCAGGCGGGGCTGACTTATTATTATGTCGTTACCGCCGTGGGTTCAAATGGAACGACCCAAAGTGCGGACTCGAACGAAGCCACCGCAGCCGTCCCTTCACCCTAGCCGACACGACGGCGCCATGGGATTAAGAATCAACCCGCGAGGTGGAGGGGAAGAATTGGCGCATGGAGTAGCTTGGCGCGAAGAAAACCCTCCTCAAGTTTGCTTCCGGACATCTTATCTATCGATACCAACTTGGAGGGGTGCGATGCTACAGGGCATTCGAAAATGCCGGAACGTTTTGTTCGTGGCGCTGGCCGGAGCGGCGTTGGCGGCGTCCACAGTGAGTCTGTCGCCGGCAGCCGATCATGAGAGTGACTGCCGGAAGCGCATTCACGTCGCTGAGGTAAAACTGCAAAAAGCCATCGACAGGCACGGCGAGCGCAGTCCGGAAGCCGATCGGTGCCGCCACGACTTGGAACAAGTGCACAAGGATTGTGCGGACGTGCACTAAGTTCGCGGAGTGTGAAAAGCTCGCGAGCCGGATTGGGGTGCAGGCCGGGATTCCGTGGAGCCCGTGTGTGGTGTAGGCCTAACATGACGGGTTCGATGGGGCGTTGGCCTGTGACCCATTTGGCGACAAGAGACTAGGTGAATAGGGACAAATCGTCCGTTGGGATTTCTGTTGAATATTCCTCGTAGGGGCACCCCTCGTGGGTGCCCAAAGGGGGCCGAATCGGTCCCAGGTGGGCAGGCACGAGGCCTGCCCCTACGTCGCGGTTGAGCGGTTGTCCCCCGGTTGGCGGCAGGGGGGCCGGACCGCGTCTCCTCCCTGTTTTGGGTGAATGAAATCCGGCTGCGTTTCTGATTCGATGCGCGTGGCTGGGCGCAGACTCGCTGAAGCTTACGCAACCGAGATCGCCAACTCTGAAAGCCTGGCGCCGCAGCCCTCGTGAACGTGACGACCAGAGAGTGGCGGTGTTCTAACTTGAAGTCTCATCTGTTTTCCGACCAGACTGCTTTTCCAAACTCGCAATTCGCTTTTCCAGTCTGGAAATGTGGTTTTGCATATATATTGCGGAGAAAAAGAAAGCCATGGGAAGAAACGCGATAAACGGCATCAAACCCGGCGGCGAAGAAATAGGACTTCGACTCCAGCCGTGAAGGGCAATGCCACTCAGAGCCATCACATACACAAAGGGAATCCAGAGGGAAGCGTATTTTAGCGAAGTTTTCATATTCTCTGTTCTCCATGCGCCGCCTATCCGGCGCGTTAAAGCGAAGTTAGTATACTGCCAAACGTCCCATCCGTTTCCGCGCCGGAGACCCAAGGGTGTCTCCTTAAGGAAGGAGAAAACGGTGTTCCCCCCTTCGCTTTGCTCAGCAGAGTAGGGCAAGCTGCGGCCAACTCTGCGACCCGCGGTGCCGCGCTACAGGCCGCGATAAACGTCGCGACGCTGCCCGATCCTAATCACCAGAACCACCAACCGAACATCCTCGATGGAGTAGGTGATCCGATAGTTTCCCGAGCGGAGACGAAACAGGTTCGACTCACGCTGCAATTTCTTCCTCCCTCTGTGCCTCCGCGTCTCAGTGGTCAATATAATCGATTTCTTCACACCTTCCAGAAACCATTTCCGCCCTCGCCATCGCCGCGTGCAGTTGATTCGGGAATAGCACGGCGCCGCAGGATGCGAGGCCGCTGTGAGTTGAAGATGCAGGGAAACATTGCTAAGCTGATAAGCGAGCCCGTAGCCACGGTCAGTGCTTTTCCGTGGGCTTTTCTTTGCAAATAACTTGATTGTCCGGCCGGGCAGACGCTTCTTATTGGGAATGTCAGCGCGAGAAAAGCCCAGTCAGAAATTCGCTGACTGTGGCTACCAGCCCCCTCACCACTGAGGCACTGAGAACTGATTAGGGGTTGGGGATTGGGATCTTGTAACCACGCCCGTCGGCATGCAGCCGACCCCTCGTGAATATCATAACCACCCCCGTCGCTAACCGCTCCGACCCGTCCTAAATCAGGAGGGGAGCCCGCCTGCCTGTCCGCCCGCACGCACGCACGTCCGCCCAGGCAGCCTGTGGCGCGGAGCGTCCCTCGGTTTTCCTCTGCACTACTATTCCCGAGATTCCGCACAGCGTGCATAGATTTTGTGCCACGGGCATCCTGCCCGTGCTCGGGCATGGCCAGGATGGCCATGGCACAGCTTTGGTTGAGGCTCTGTGCCTCAGTGCCTCCGTGGTGAAAGCTTACCCGGGGGATTTATCCAATTCGAAACCCCATGGACCGGAGAGCGACCCTGTTAACCTTGGCAGCTTCGGCTGGGCCACCCGCTGGCGGTATATAGCTATCGAGTTCGACGATTGCCCAGCCTTGGAACCGAGCGGCTTCGAGACTCGCAACGACGGCAGGAAAGTCCACCACTCCGGAGCCGATCTCGCAAAAACGGACCTTCAGCTTTACGTCCCCACTGTGACTCTGCCGAGCCAGCTCATAGGCGTCCCGGCGTAAGTCCTTGAGGTGAACCATGACGAGACGCTGATGATATTTTCGGATCACCTCCGCCGGATCGGAGCCACCCAATTTGAGGTGAGCGACGTCGGCGATCAGCCCCACATATTGCGGGTCGGTAGCATCGAGCACGCGTCCCAGCCCCTCACGCGTTTCTCCGAAGGTCTTGAAATGCGGGTGGTACCCAACCGTCATGCCGGAATCCTTCGCGATCCGTCCCATCTCGTTCATCTTCGCGCCCATCGATTTGATTTCGCTGGCGGTGTAGTCGCCATGGGGCTTGCCGGCATCGATCAACTGTAAGACACTGCCGCCCAGGCCGTGGAGGAAGTCGGCATAATCGCGAAACTGCTTCGTGAAGGTCTCGGGGCTGTCCGGGCTCAATCTGACGTTGCTGCAAGACAATGCGGTGGGGAAAAGCTTAAGCTCTTGAATCCGATTTTTGATTTCCGCAATCTTATCACCCGCATAGGCCTCCTGTACCCAACCCAACAACTGCACGCCGGAATAGCCAAGACCCGCAATGGTTTCCATGGCGGGAACGATGTCCTTGGGGGGCCAGGAGATGATGGAGTAACCCACAGGGTTAGGTAACGTGCCGGGTTTCGCCAAATCGAGGTGCGAAGCCGCGGCCCAGGCGAGCGCACCGGCTCCTGCCTGTCGCAGGAACCCTCTCCGCGTCACGCGGTTTCTCATCATCGAGAATCACTCCAGGATACGTCGGAAAGTTAAAGGGACTCTATGATGCACGGAGGTCTAATGCGGCGCCGCCGGAGGGTTGTTACGGGCTGGGGAGTCCGGGGCAAGGTTCAGAACGACTTGGAACCACCAGTTTGGCTCGTACGAGATCTGGATCGGAGCGCCGCGGAGGTTTCCTTCTGTGCCGAGGAGGATGTCGAAAATCGATTTGCCGCCGGTCTCTTGGCCAGCCACCACAAAGCGTGCTTCCTTGAGATTATGATATGTCCGGTCGAGAGGCGCGCCCTTTCCCCGCAAGTTGACGTGCACGGTTTTCTCCGGAACGGAATGAACACTCAGCAGGGTGACCGTATAGTGGCGGGCGTTGTAGAGGTAGCAGTACGACACAGGCGTGGGACGCCCGGCCACGGCGTCATCCATCAACTGCAGGGTCGTGGACAGAAACTCGCCGGCGCGTGGACATGCCTGCCTCGCCGCACCCTGCAGGCGCTCGATATGGCGCGCAGGGTTATTCTCAAGCTGCTGAAGCGTCGTTTTCTCCGCCTCCGGATATTGGTGCAGATCATAATCCTGGCTCGACTTATAGGGCACCGAAGTGGTCAGCGCCTGGCCCTCATCCACTCGACTGATGATGGCCTCAAAGAGGTGGTCCCCGTTGCTCTTTTCCCTTGAAAGCTCCCGCTCCATCGCTACCACCGATTGACCCTTGGAGGATTTCATGAAGCCGAAGAAGGCGCTTGCCGTCGGCTGACCGGAGTCGGAACTGCGCAGGACCTCCGTCCCGGCACCCCAGCGGTTGATGGCAAGTGGAGCTTTGGCAGGGTCGGAGCCAAAAAGAATCTGAATCATCTGCTGCCGCTCATCGCCAGTTGTCTGCCCAATTCGGACATATCCTCCACCCACATCGTCGCTTCCTGCCCAAAAAAACAACATCCGCACCCTGCAGGTCATGACGTAGTCATATTCGGACTCAATGTTGCCCGTACGCCCGATCCAAGTGGCGGCTTCCTGAATAGCTGCCTGCTCGGCATTAGGGGGGATGGTGGCCGTGGCCGCCGTCGCACGGGGCAGGCCAGCCGCGAACATGACGCTGAGCAAACCAGCAAGAGTAAAGCGATTTAACATACGTGGGAAAATCCCTTCATTAGGAAATGGCGCCAAAGGACAAAATCAAGACATGAGATATGACGCCCGGGTAGCCGGAGAAGTTGTTCGCCAAGCCCTGAAACTTGGCTCCTAAGATTATGACTTTAAGTACTAAGTTGCCACCTTCTCGCCGTCGCAAGGCTCGAGATGCCAAATTTCTGACGCGTACTCCTTAATGGCGCGGTCGGAGGAGAACTTTCCGGCACGTGCCACGTTAAGGATCGCCATCCGGTTCCAGATATCGTGGTCGCGATATGCGGCGTCGACGCGCTCTTGCGTTTGGATGTAATCCCGCAGGTCGGCGAGCAGCATAAAGTGGTCCCCCCCTTGGAGAAGCGATTGGATGATCGGCTTGAAAATCCCAGGCTCCAAAAGGCTGAAGAAATCCTTTTCGATCAACTGGAAGGCGCGGCGGATCTCTTCGTCATTGTTGTACACATCCCAAGGATTGTAGCTCGCGCGGCGTTGCTCCACCTCCTCGGCTTTCATCCCGAAAATGAAGATGTTTTCTTCCCCCACCTCCTCCCGGATTTCTACGTTTGCGCCGTCAAGGGTTCCGATGGTCACCGCCCCATTGAGCTGCATCTTCATGTTGCCCGTCCCCGAGGCCTCCGTCCCGGCCAGCGAGATCTGCTCGCTCAAATCGGCGGCGGGGATAATGCTCTCCGCCAAAGACACCCGGTAATTCGGCAGAAACACGACCTTCATCTTGTCATGAACCTGCGGGTCGGCATTAACGACCTCCGCCACCTGATGAATCAGCTTGATAATCAGCTTCGCCATGAAATAGCCCGGTGCCGCCTTGGCTCCAAAGATGAACGTGCGGGGAACGACATCCAGTGCCAAGTCCCTCTTTAGCCGATCATAAAGCACGATGATGTAGAAAACCAGCAGAAGTTGGCGCTTGTACTCGTGCAGACGTTTGACCTGAACATCGAACATCGAATCGGGCGATACGTTGATCCCGGTTTCGCGGGCAATGAGTTTGGCCAACAACTCCTTGTTCTGCTTCTTTGCGGCACGGAATCGTTGCCGGAAAGTGGCGTCATCGACAAATTGTTCCAGTTTACGAAGCTCATCCAAATCGGTGATCCAATGGTCTCCAATGTATTCGGTAATCAGATGGGCAAGCGCCGGATTCGCGGTGAGGAGCCATCGCCTCGGAGTAATGCCGTTGGTTTTGTTGTTGAATTTCTCCGGCCACAATTCCGCAAAGTCTCTAAGCACCTCTTTCTTCAAGAGTTCCGTGTGGAGTTGGGCGACTCCGTTTACCGAGCTGGAGCCCACGATGGCCAGGTGGGCCATGCGAACGTATTTGTCCCCGGCTTCGTCGATGATGCTCATGCGGCTCAGGCGGTCACCCTGCAAAGGCCAACGCGTGGCTACGTCACGCATGAAGCGGGCATTGATTTCGTAAATGATCTGCAAATGCCGGGGAAGCAATCGCCCGAACATCTTGATGGGCCACTTCTCCAGCGCCTCGGGCAAAATGGTGTGATTGGTGTACCCGGTGGACGCCGTGGTGATTTGCCAGGCCTCATCCCACCCCAGCCCTTCGCGGTCGATCAGCAATCGCATGAGCTCCGGAATGACCAGCGAGGGGTGCGTATCATTCATCTGGATAAAGGCTTTCTTGGGAAATTCCTGAAAGTCGCTGTGGTCGGCCTTGAAGCGCCGGAGGATGTCTTGAATCGAGCATGATACGAAAAAGTACTGCTGTTTCAGCCGCAGCTCCTTTCCCTCAAAAACATTGTCATTGGGGTAGAGCACCTTGGTCAGATTCTCCGCCAACACTTTGTTGGCGACCGCGTCCACATACGAACCACGATTGAAGTCGTCCAAGTCGAATTCCGCCGCTGCCTTCGCGGACCAGAGTCGAAGGGTATTTACCGAGTGCCCGCCATAGCCGACCATCGGCAGGTCGTACGGCATACCGACCACCGGCTTGGTATCCACCCAGCGCCATTCCGAACCCTTGGGGCCCGGGCGGAATTCCACCCGCCCCTCAAACTGTACTGGGAAGGAATATTCCGGGTGGGATATCTCCCAGGGGTAACCGAGCTTCAGCCATTCATCCGGTACCTCCACCTGATAACCGTTCACGATGCGCTGGTTGAAGATGCCAAAGTCGTAGCGCAACCCGTATCCGAAAGAGGGGTAATTGAGGGTGGCGAGGGAATCCATAAAGCAGGCAGCCAGACGCCCTAATCCGCCGTTCCCAAGGCCCGCATCGACTTCTTGGTCAAGAAGGCCATCCCAATTGATGCCCACATCCAAAACGGCCTGCCGGCATGCTTCCTCTAATTGCAGGTTCATCACATTCTTTTCAAGCGAGCGGCCGATCAGAAACTCCAGAGACAGGTAATAGACTCGTTTGACATGCCGTGTGTGGTGGGTTTGCTGGGTGGCAATCCACCGCTCAATCAGGCGGTCGCGCACGGCCAGGGCGAAGGCGTAATAGCGATCGCGTGTCGTGGCGGTATAGCGATCCTTCGCGAGCGTGCGCCGCAGGTGGTGCTCGAAGGAATTGCGCAATTCCTGCACTGAATTCCGCGCTTCATCGCCGGCGCCGGGGTTAACAGCTTTCTCTTTCGATTCCATCTTCATTCTCCCTGACCAATTTCATTGTTCGGATCTTGACGCGAGATGGGTCACACGCGCGAATGTCGGTGGACCAAAAGGCCCCGGAGTGCCGCATTCTGGGAACTGGCTGAGGTGGCGAGTCTCAAATTTCGGTTTGCGATTCTCGTATTTTCCAAGTTTCGGACTCCTAATTCGCCGGCTGGGTGTTCAGCGCTCGGGCAATCAGAGCGCGCCCTTCTTGCTGGATACGGTGCAGGTGTTCAATCCCATTCATACTTTCGGCATAGAACTTGTACACGTCCTCGGTCCCGGAGGGCCGGGCGGCAAACCATCCGTGTTCGGTAACGACCTTTATGCCGCCAATCGGCGCGCCATTCCCAGGAGCGTTGGCGAACTTCGCCACGATCTTTTCGCCCGCCACCTCCAAGTCGCGCAACTGTTCGGGCAAGAGTTTCCCCAGCGCCGCTTTCTCATCCGGGGTAGCGGGCATGTCGGTGCGCTCGTACACCATCTCACCAAACTCATTCGTCAGTGACCGATGGTGCTCAGCCGGGTCGCGTCCCGTCTTAGCAATAATTTCGGCAGCCAGGAGGCCAAGGATGAGCCCATCTTTATCCGTGCTCCAGACTCGCCCCTCGGAGCATAGGAACGATGCCCCGGCGCTTTCCTCTCCGCCAAATCCGATCTCGCTGTTGAGAAGGCCCTCGACAAACCACTTGAACCCGACGGGGACCTCCACAAGCTTCCGGCCCAACCGCCCGGCGACCCGGTCAATCAAGCTGCTGCTGACCACCGTTTTGCCCACGCCCGACGGGGCAGGCCAGCCCTTGCGGTTTTGGAAAAGGTAATTAATCGCCACCGCCAGGTAGTGGTTCGGATTCATCAGCCCGCCCTGACGGGTTACAATCCCGTGCCGGTCGGCGTCGGTGTCGTTGGCGAAAGCCACGTCAAAGCTGCCCTTCTGCGCGATCAAGCTCGCCATCGCGAATCGCGACGAGCAATCCATGCGGATTTTCCCGTCCCAATCGATGGTCATGAAACGGAAAGTGGGATCAACCACTTCGTTGACGACGGTCAGGTTAAGGCGGTAGCGGTCGCGAATCGGCCCCCAATAGCCGATGCCGGCGCCACCCAGGGGGTCAACTCCAATCTTCACCCCGGCGCTTTGTATCGCCGCCAGATCGACCACCGTCTCCAGGTCTTTCACGTAGGCGTCGACGTAGTCGTAGAAGTGGGTCGTTTCCGCTAACAACGCGCGTGTGTGTGTCACGCGATGAACTTCCAGAAGGTTTCCCTCCAGGATCTTGTTGGCGCGTTGCTCAATCCACTTTGTAGCGCCGGTGTCCGCAGGTCCGCCATGAGGGGGGTTGTACTTGATACCTCCGTCCGGCGGAGGGTTGTGCGAAGGCGTAATCACAATTCCATCGGCGAGGCCGGCGGGGCGCCCTTGATTGAAAGTCAGAATGGCGTGGGAAACGGCCGGCGTGGGAGTGTATCCCTCGTCCGCATCCACCATCACGTGAACACCATTGGCCGCGAGGACTTCAAGCGCGGTCACAAATCCGCACTCGGAAAGGGCATGAGTGTCCTTACCTATGAAGAGGGGGCCCTCCACCTTTTGCTGTTTCCGGTATTCGCAAATCGCCTGCGCAATGGCCAGGATGTGGTCTTCGTTGAAGCTGATGGTTAGTGCGGATCCTCGGTGGCCCGAGGTGCCAAAGGCCACGCGTTGCTCCCGAATTCCTGGATCGGGACGTTCGGCAAAATAGGCGGTGATGAGCTTTGGTACGTTGACCAAATCGCCGGCTTCAGCGAGTTTGCCAGCCTTGGAATTCTGCTGCATGTAGGAGCCCCCGTACCATTGTAACGCACTGACATCCGAATCTCAGAGGACCAAAGATTGCTGACGTTTGAGCGTGACCTGTTTGGCGGCGGGCGGAACTCTCGCAGCCCCGAAACGCTATCACGCCGAATGGCCCGATACATCCGTCTGAGGGTACAGCCACTCTTGTGACGCCTGTGGCTGATTTATATGACTTTGGGGTTAAATTCCGTGGCAAAAAAGAACCGCGTTGCATAGAAGTTCCGCTCTCCCGCCCGGCAACATCGCGGGGAATTCGTTCCTCGGCTCGAAAAGTGACGAATAACCCGAAGGATTCTGCAAAATACGGTTGCATTTGTATAGAATGCCGTTTCGTTGTGTACAAATGTCGCTTTGTTTTCGGGCAAAGAGTCATGTGTTCTTTTGTTTTCATAGACATTCCGGCTTCGTTCGTCATTTAATAACATCTCTTTTCTGGGCCTTGCTTCCCATGCGACTTTTCCCCTCCATCTCCCCGATCAAAGCTCCCGATAATCTGCCCCGCTAATGACCGCCCCATTGCCGCATTCCCCGACAAAATGCGATCCGCGTTCCGGCTTCCGTGACCCGCGGTCTGCGTTTGCGGCCCAGCCGGTGAGCCAGCAAGATGTAGCCTTTGATGCTAGCATATGGCGCTATGCTTTGTCAACAGAAATGTTGTGCGCTGATGTAACAGGTCGCCAAGAATGACTTTAAGTCAGAAATTCCTAATCGAGTCAGGGAATCGGCTCTCCGCTACGGGCTACTTGTCCGAAATTGTTCTTGGGGAATAACAAGCGCAATGTAGCAGACCTGTTCGTTAGTTCCGCGGGCTTTCCTCGCCCATAGCGGCACAGCCGTGGACCGGCAGAACAGGTCCGCTCAACAGATGCCAACGCAAAGCTGGAAACACGGATTCCAAGATTCAAAGTAGTTTCCAACCCAAAAATCTGGGATAATCTCGGCGTCCCGACCGGATGACCTTTGGGGATCCGTCGCGTCCTAAAAGATTACAATTCTAAACTTCGGAGAAATCTATGCGTCGCGTGCTGATGGCAAGCCTTTCCGTGCTATTCGTATCCGTTCTGACATTTGCGGCGGATTCCGGGCCGCTGCTTCTGCAAAGCCCGACACTCAGCAAGACCCAAATTGCTTTCGCCTTTGGCGGAGACATCTGGACCGTCAGTCGCGCCGGCGGCGAAGCCCAGCGCCTGGTGACCGGCACCGGACTCTTAGGCGGCCCGCACTATTCGCCGGATGGCTCGATGATCGCCTACACCGGCGATTACGATGGCAACCTCGACGTGTACGTTGTTGCCGCGACGGGCGGCGAACCTCGCCGCTTGACTTACCACCCGGGCGCGGACGTGGCGCTCGGTTGGACGCCGGACGGCAAATCGGTTCTCTTCCGCTCTTCTCGATTCAACTATTCCGACCCCGACCGGCTCTTCACCGTTTCGGCTGAGGGTGGATTCCCCGCCGAGCTTCCCCTCACCATGGCCGAAGATGGCGCGTACTCACCCAACGGAACCCACCTCGCCTATTCGCCCTTTTTTCAATGGGAGCCGGAGTGGAAGCATTATCGAGGCGGGCAGACCACGCCGATCTGGATCGCCGACCTGAGCGATTCCAGCATCGTGAAGGTCCCGCGCGACAACTCCAATGATCGCAATCCGCTTTGGATCGCGGACAAGGTCTATTTCCTGTCGGATCGCAATGGGCCCATCACCCTTTTCGAATACGACCCGAAATCACAAGGAGTGAAGCAACTAATCGACAACAAAGGATTCGACATCAAGCACGCCTCTGCGGGTCCGGGCGACATTGTCTACGAACAATTTGGCGCCATTTATCTATACGACCTGCACTCTGGCAAAACCAAGCGCGTCAGCATCACGGTGAATGGAGACATGCCGCAGGTCAGAACCCACTTTGAGAAAGTCGAGAAGGAAATCCAGAACGCGCAGATTTCGCCTACCGGCATGCGGGCGGTATTTGAAGCGCATGGCGAAATCTTCACCGTTCCCGCGGAAAAAGGCGACGTCCGAAACCTGACCAATTCGCCGATCGTTGCCGATCGCGATCCCGCGTGGTCGGCCGACGGCAAATCCGTCGCCTACTTCTCCGACGAAACCGGCGAGTACCAGCTCCACATCAGCCCGCAAAACGGCCTCGGACCGGTCAACAAGATCGATCTCGGTAATCCGCCTACGTTTTACTATTCCCCTACGTGGTCGCCGGACAGCAAGAAGATCACCTACTCGGACAAGCGCTTGAATCTTTGGTACATCGACCTGGAGAAGAAAACTCCCGTCCACGTGGATACTGATCTCTTCGACGGCGCCAATTTCAGCACTGTGTGGTCTCCTGACAGCAAGTGGCTGGCATATACCAAGACCCTCGACAATCGCATGCACGCGGTATTCGTTTTCTCGCTTGAGACCGGAAAGGCCACGCAAATCACCGACGGCATGAGCGATGTGGCTTCTCCGGATTTTGATAAGAGCGGCAAGTATCTCTACTTTACCGCCAGCACCGACATGGGCCTGGCGGCGGGCGGCGATATGTCGGCCATCAACCGGCCGGTGACGCGCTCGGTTTACGTGGTGGTTCTCAAAAAAGGAGTGGTTTCACCGTTGGCCCCCGAAAGCGACGAGGAAAAGGCCGAAGAGAAGAAGGCGGGCGCGGACGCCGCCAAGGGAGGTGCCGGTGAAAAGTCAGCGGAGGATAAATCCAAGGAGTCCGCGGACGCCAAGGACAAAGATAAAGATAAGGAGAAACCCAAGGAACCGCCCAAGGTAGAGATTGACTTCGACAAGATCAGCCAACGCATCCTTGCCATGCCCATTCCCGCCAGAAACTATTTCGGGCTGAGCGCCGGCGAGGAAGGCGAGATCTTCCTGGTGGAAGGACCGCCGGTTATTCCTTTTGACGGCCCTCCCATGCTTACCGTCACCAAATTCACGCTCAAGACTCGCAAGACCGACAAGCTTGTCGACGGCATCTCCGCCTTTGCTGTCTCCTTCAACGGAGAAAAGATGCTCTACAAACAGGGCGAGACGTGGTTTATCAACCCCACCGAGAAGCCACCGGAACCCGGCAAGGGCAACCTCAAGACGGCGGAAATGGAAGTCAACGTGGACCCGCGCGCCGAGTGGAAGCAGATTTACCATGAGGTTTGGCGCATCGAGCGCGACTTCTTCTACGACCCCCACCATCATGGCCTCGACTTGCTGCAGGCGGAAAAGACGTTCGCGCCGTTTCTCGACAATATTTCGAGCCGCTCGGATCTCACCTACCTCTTCCGCGAAATGCTCAGCAACATGTCCGTCGGTCACATGTTTGTCGGGGGCGGCACCCAACCGGAAGTTCCCAAAATCAAGGTCGGCCTGCTCGGCGCGGACTATAAGATCGATAGCGGCCGATATCAATTCGCGCGGGTCTATGACGGCGAGAATTGGAACCCCAAACTTCGCGCGCCGCTCACCCAGCCGGGAGTGGATGTGAAAGAGGGTGAGTACCTGCTAGAGGTGAATGGGCGTGAAGTCCACGGAACTGACGATGTTTACAGCTATTTCCTCGAAACGGCGGGCCAGCAGACGGTACTGAAGGTCGGCTCCAAGCCCGATGGGTCGGGATCGCGCGAAGTCACCGTGGTCCCTGTGGACAATGAGGAAGGCTTGCGCAACCTCGCCTGGATTGAAGGCAATCGCCGCAAGGTCGACGAGTTGACGGGTGGCAAGGTTGCCTATGTTTACGTGCCTGACACAGCAGTGCAGGGGTACACGAATTTCAACCGCTACTTCTTCGCCCAAGTGGGCAAAGATGCCGCCATCATTGACGAGCGCTTCAATCATGGCGGGGCCCTCGCTGACTTCATCGTTGATTACCTCCGCCGTCCGCTACTGAACAAGGTCATGACGCGCGAAGGTAAAGAACAGTCGGAACCCGCCGGGGCCATTTATGGCCCGAAAGTGATGATCATCAATCAATTCGCGGGTTCCGGAGGCGATGCCCTACCTTGGTATTTCCGCAAACTTAGTATCGGCCCGCTAGTGGGCGAGCGAACTTGGGGAGGCCTGATCGGCATCGGGGGCTATCCGACCCTGCTCGACGGTGGATACGTGATGGCTCCGCGCTGGGCCATTTACGGCCTCAAGGGCGAGTGGGAGGTGGAAAACCACGGCATCAAGCCCGATATCGAAGTCATGATGGACCCGAAACTGGTGCGCGAAGGGCACGATCCCCAACTCGAGAAGGCCGTCGAGACCGTGATGGAGTTGCTCAAAGAGCATCCACTACCGGAGTACCCCAAGCCGCACTACCCGGATTACC
This sequence comes from uncultured Acidobacteriota bacterium, assembly GCA_963808085.1. Taxonomy (GTDB): domain Bacteria; phylum Acidobacteriota; class Terriglobia; order UBA7540; family UBA7540; genus Bog-366. Next base: position 65,658 of record CAWEFC010000012.1, on the reverse strand, counting down.
ATCCGGTCATGCCTTCGCTGCCGTGAGGACGGACTTTCTACCAGAGGCTTCCGAGGTTATTGCTGAAGCTATCCGGCGCGAAGGGATCCGACAAGGTTCGTAACACGAAGGCGCAGTTTTCTTTGCACTTCGCCCAGTTGTCCACCGTGCCCGCATCTCGCCAGCAGCACCAGCGATCGCAGTTGGCATGATGGTAAGAGACGTACCATTTCTTATTCTCATCACTCAGGTCTGCCATCTCGTTGCGTTCCTGATCGATGAACATCTTGATGACCTTCATGAAGTCGTTCTTGCGGCCCATAACACCCTGCGTCGCAGCGGATGGGGCGGGGGGGGCGGGGGGGACCGCAACCGCAGGCAGGTGGGCCCCGAGTTCGCACTCCCAGAGCCAGTCCATGCTCAAAATCATCGCTGCATGTAGGCCCAGGCACGCATCCCTGAGTTTATGGATGCGGCGCGAGGCTTGTTCCCCCGCCAACGCCACCTCCAGGAAGGCGTCGCAGGGAGCTGCGGCATCACGTTTTTTGACAAAGTTGGCATCAAACTCCTGCAATGCCTTGTTGAATTCCTTGATCGACTCCTGCACTTTCCAACGATACCGGTCCAACTCCTCGACGTTGAGCTCCTTGAGTTGGAACTTAATCTTTTCCTCCGTCGTTTGAGCTTTGGCGATGGATCGGTGGTGGAGGGCGCCCTTGATGGCCTTTTCCACCGCTTCCTCGATGGAGGCAATCAGGCTGCCGACGGCAGGTAGAGGGATGGCCTGCAACGTGGCGCGAATCGCCACACCCCCGAGACTCGACAACTTGCTGGCCGCCGAACCCTGGGAAGATACGGCGCTCCGGACGCTATGCAGCTTCGCCGAGTGGCCGATTCTTTGGAACACGCTCTTGTTGTCCACACATTTTCGGGCGTAAACGAAAATATCTTCCATGGTCCTCTATCTCCTTTCGCGAGTTGAGACACCTGAATCTCACGTGCCAATTTGATTTTCGGAATTCCCCGTTCGGGTAACGGATGGCATGAGTCTAGCACAAGTCCCCAGCACGGGATAAGCCGCAGCGCAGTCCTCTTCTTCGGAGGAAGAGAGTCGCTCGACCTTCGAATTCGGAAGTAGAGTCCAGGGCGGAAATCTGTAATAATCTGCGCTTCCCGAAATGTTGGGACTTTGGTCACACCTCGCGCAATATCACTGTTGAACTTGGGAGAGTCTATGCGACGCATACTGTTTGCAAGTCTCTATATGTTGTTCACGTCTGCTCTGGCGCTTTCGGCGGATTCCGGGCCGCTGCTTCTGCGAAGCCCCACCCTCAGCAAGACGCAGATCGCTTTCGCTTTTGGCGGCGACATCTGGATCGTTAACCGCGACGGTGGTGACGGACAACGGTTGGTAACCGGCACTGGAGTCCTCAGCCGCCCCATCTTCTCTCCGGATGGAAGCATGGTCGCCTACACCGGCAATTACGAAGGAAATGATGACGTCTTCGTGGTCGCGTCGACGGGCGGCGAACCGCGGCGCCTGACCTATCACCCCGGCTCCGACGTGGCCGTGGGATGGACCAATGACGGCCAGAGCATCCTCTTCCGCACCACGCGCGCCAGCTATTCGCGCTTTGAGCAACTCTACATCGTGCCCGCGACAGGGGGCTTCCCTGCCCCGCTTCCCCTGCCGATGGGAGTTGAGGGCTCCTACTCTCCCGACGGAACCCACTTGGCATACGTGCCGCAATGGAATCGGCGTCTCGGCGCCATCGACGCTTACGTCGCCATCAAGCACTATCGCGGCGGGCACGCCGCGCCTATCTGGATCGCCAACCTCGCCGACTCCAGCATCACGCGCATTCCGCGCGAGGGCTCGAACGACTTCGATCCCATGTGGATCGGCGATCGCATCTACTTCCTTTCCGATCGCGAAGGGCCGGTCACGCTGTTTTCCTTCGATACCAAGACCCAACAAGTGAAGGCGCTCTTCAAGAATGAAGGCTTTGATCTCAAGACCGCCTCGGCGGGCCCCGGCGCGATTGTCTACGAACAATTTGGCTCGATCCACCTCTACGACCTGCACTCCGGCAAGACGCACGAGGTATCGATTAGCGTTGCGGGTGATATGCCGCAAGTCCGTCCGCGATTTGAAAAGATCGACGGCCATCAGCTTATGAACGCGCACATTTCACCGACGGGCGCGCGTGCAGTGTTTGAAGCCCATGGCGAAATTCTCACCGTGCCTGCCGAGAAGGGCGATGTGCGGAATCTCACCAACACGCCGGGTGTGGCGGAGCGCGATCCCTCGTGGTCGCCGGACGGCAAATCCATCGCTTACTTCTCTGACGAGTCGGGCGAGTATGCGCTCCACATCCGCGACCAGAACGGCCTCGGAACCGTGAAGAAGATCGACTTGGGCAAGCCGCCATCGTTTTTTTATTCGCCGACGTGGTCGCCGGACAACAAGAAAATCACTTACAGCGATAAGCGCCTGAACCTGTGGTACATCGACCTCAACCACCCGGAACCGGTCAAGGTGGCGACGGACCGCTTTGACTCGCCTCTCCATGAATTCGACGTGCAATGGTCACCCGACAGCAAGTGGCTGACGTACACACTGCAACTCGAAAATCACATGCGCGGCGTTTTCGTGTATTCCCTCGAAGGCAAAAAAGCGACCCAGGTGACCGACGGCATGAGCGACGCTTTTTTTCCCGTTTTCGACAAAAATGGGAAATATCTCTACTTCACCGCCAGCACTGACATGGGTCTCACCACGGGTTGGCTCGATATGACAAGTGAAGCCCATCCCGTCACCCGCAGCGCCTATGTCGCGGTGCTGAAGAAGGATCTGCCTTCTCCCCTCGCTCCGGAAAGCGACGAGGAAAAACCGCCGGAGCCGAAGAAGAAGGATGATAAGGATTCCAAAGCCGCTGCTGACGCGGACAAAGACAAGGCCAAGGAGGGCGAGAAGAAGCCGGAAGCCGTCAAGATGGAAATCGATCTTGATGGCCTCGACCAGCGGATTCTGGCTTTGCCCATTCCCGCTCGTAATTACCTGGGCTTGTTCGCCGGGAAGGAAGGTGTTGTCTATCTTCTGGAGGCTCCGCTGGTCGATGTCGCGCCCGGCCCGCCGCACATCATGGTGCAGAGATTCGAGCTGAAGACTCGCAAGACGGAAAAGGTGTTGGACAGCGTAGAGGAATTCGACGTTTCCTTTGACGGCGAGAAGATGCTCTACCACGAGGGCGCGCATTGGTTCATCAACCCCGCAGACAAGCCGCCCGCGCCCGGCAAGGGCATGTTGAACACCGGATCGATCGAAGTCTACGTGGTGCCGCGCGAAGAGTGGAAACAGATGTACCACGAGGTGTGGCGCATCGAGCGGGACTTCTTCTACGATCCTCACTTCCACGGGCTCGATCTGCAAAAGGCCGAGCGGGCCTATGAGCCCTTCGTGGCCGGCCTCACCAGCCGCGCCGATTTCAACTACCTGCTAGCGGAAATGCTCAGCAACATCAACGTCCTTCACATGTTTGTGGGTGGCGGAAAGCATCCGGACATCCCGGTGGTCAATGTGGGCCTGCTCGGCGCCGATTATACGATCGATAGCGGCCGCTACCGCTTTGCGCGAATTTTCAGCGGTGAGAATTGGAACCCGCAGCTCCACGCGCCGCTGACCCAACCTGGCGTGAACGTGAAGCAAGGCGAGTACCTGCTGGCGGTGAATGGGCGGGACCTCACCGCGACCGACGAAATTTACAGCTACTTCCAGGAGACAGCGGGAAAGCAGACCGTGCTCAAGGTTGGTCCTCATCCCGACGGCACAGGGTCACGCGAGGTCACCGTGGTCCCGGTAGAGAGCGAAACCGCATTGCGCGGCCTGGATTGGATCGAGGGAAATCGCCGCAAGGTGGACGAGCTCAGCGGCGGGAAGCTGGCCTACGTCTATCTGCCCAACACTGCCGGGGCGGGCTATACCAACTTCAACCGCTATTTTTTTGCCCAGGTGGGGAAACAAGGCGCCATCCTGGATGAGCGCTTCAACGGAGGCGGCCAGTTGGCCGATTACATCATCGATTACCTGCACCGCCCGGTGATGAGCCAGGTCATGACCCGCGAAGGAGAACCCTACAGTGAACCCGAGGAAGCCATCTTTGGCCCGAAGGCGATGATCATCAATGAATTTGCAGGCTCCGGCGGCGACGCCATGCCCTGGTATTTCCGCAAAGCCGGCGTCGGGCCGTTGGTGGGAACGCGTACGTGGGGAGGCCTGGTGGGAATCGGCGGCTACCCGCAACTCATCGACGGCGGCTCGGTCACGGCGCCGCGCTGGGCCATTTACGGATTGAAAGGACAATGGGAAGTGGAAAACCACGGAATCGCCCCCGACGTGGAAGTGGAGCTGGATCCCAAGCTGGTGCGGGAAGGACACGACCCGCAACTGGAACGCGCCGTACAAGTGGTGCTCGACTTACTGAAGGAGCACCCGCTTCCCACTTACCCCAAGCCGCCCTATCCGAATTATCACGACACGCTGCCGGAGCCGGTGCGGTGAGTGACCCCCTCATTCGGCTGCGGCTGACAAGGCTCGGTGATTTTCGATGGGACCCAAGAACCACGGTTGGCCCAAAAATGGAATCAACCGTGGTTCAGATGGCCCGACGCAAAGAAGAGAGATTGGACAATCAGCAAGCCCAGGGCAGTCGCGAATCAGTGATGTCCTCCACCGCCGCCACCTCCCCCGCCGCTGTGGCCCCCACCGCCGGAAGAGCCACCGCCCCCAGAGGCCCTTCCGCCGCCTCCCCCGCTCGAATGTCCCCCACCGGACGAACTGCCGCCGCCGGAACCTCCGCCGCTTGATCCATGGGAAGCGATCGCTACCCCTGACCCACCGAATGAGTGCGACGTCATAGGAGCGCCAGCGCTGCCAGATTTACCGCTGCTGGCGGAGGCGTTCCCACGGAACTCGCCGGGCGAGCCATGCAGGGCATAGCGCCCGCCCAACATCGTACCTTGAGCCGCGCGCAATGGTGCTCTGTCCGGGTGGAGGAAATGATGACTCGCCAGCAGCAACTTCTCATCTGCCGGATCGCCTCCCATCAGGATGGTCGGAGGCGCAGAGCTGTGTTGCGAAGCGAAGCCCAACCGCGACCCGCCGGTTGGGGACAGAGACCGCATCATCGCTGAGGCCGGAGTATTGCCAGCGAGCACACTTGCCGCTACGGCAGGTCGCGCGCTGGGTTCGAAGGGTGGGTGCGCAATGGCGGTCCCTCCAGCGGGCAGACCGCGGCTCACAATTTCAGGCGTGATCATTTGCCGATTCTGAACCACGGCGGTAGGAACCCTGACAAGTGCCCTCGCGAGTTGGGTGGGATGAGGGCGGTGGGGTGGAATCGGCCTCGGATGAAACGCGCCACTCGGACTCCAGCCAATCCATCCTGGCCCTCCATACCAACTGACCAGCGCGGGGCTCCACAACCCGCAACCGAACATCGGGTTCATCCAATACCAGCCAAAGCTATTGTCAAAGTCCCACTCCCCACAGTGGTCCGTCACCCAGCCCCAGGGTTCCCCGGAAATCCAGGTGTAGCCCATCCCCGGGTACCACTGCCACATACCGTTGGTGTAGGGCGACCAACCCGCCTGCGCGTAGGGCGACCATCCAAACCTGCCGCCGGGAAGCGTTGCCCATTCGCCGTAGGTGTTCAAGTCGCTCCAGCCGTAGCTCGGTCCGTTGGGATGGACGGCTTCGTCTCGTTCCGTCAATAGCACCTGCTTATCACGTGCCTCGGTCCACTGGTCCCAGGCATCCTTCACAATCCCTTTCTGGATGTTTAAAGCCCTCTCAGGGCTTGCCGGATTGTGTTCCAGGATTTTGCCTTCGCTGAGCCGGGTCGTCGATTTGGTCGTCGCGACATCTACCGCGCCACTGAAGACCTCGACACGGTAGTGGTCCTGGTCCAGGTCCGTGCGGAATTCGCACTTGCCCGCCGCCGTTACCGTGGCGTCGGCGAGCTTGACGTGATAGACGTCGCTATTCACGGGCTCAAAGCGTATCGCGCCGCTATCTTCGTGCTGCTTTGCGGGGCTGTGCTCGGGAAGAAAGTGGAAAGTGGCATATCCCTGCTCGAACGTCATGCCGTTAAGCTTGTTGCCCTCGGCGTCGAGCGCCAATTGATGGAAGAGCAACTTGGATTGCTCGCCCACACGCGCCGTAGAACCGTTTTCAAATTCCACTTCGGCGTAGCTACCGCCGGCGGTGGAGAGCTCGAAGCCTTCCTGGATAGGCGTGTTGAGCATCGCCTTCTCGGCTTCCGTCGAACCAGGCCGCGTGAGGGTCACGGTGCCGCTCAGATAGCTCAAGCGAACCACCCGGGCATGCGATTTCGCCACCTCCGCGTTGGCCGGGGGTCGGTATTCCATGAACTTCCCCTTGCCCAGAGTCATCGAACCAGAGTGGGCAGAAACGATGATAGATCCCGTGGCCACTCGAACCTGCATCTTCCCCGCGCTATAGGCCGTTTGGAACTGAGCCTTGCCCTGGGGAGACAAGGTGGCGTCAGCAACCTTCACCTCGTAAACATCTCCTTGCTTTGGGAGGAAGTGAAAGTCAGCTTGCCCGCGTTCCAGTGTGATGGTGTTCAGCTCGCTGCCGTTCGCGTTTTTGCTCAACTGCGTAAAGCTAGCTTTGGTGAGCTCGTTCAATTGAACAATGAAGCCGTTTTCGAACTCTACGGCTGCATGGCCGCCAACAGGCGTCGACACCTCGGACCCTTCGTCGAGGAAAGTATTCACTTGTGCCGGGACCGCTTCAGTCGAGCCTGGGCGTTTGACGGTTACGATGCCGGTGACAGAACTCAGCCGCACCGAGCGCCCATGGGATAGGTCTTGTTGTTGGCATAAGAGAGCTGTTGGCAGGAAGAGCAGCCCTGTGACCAAAACCACGAGTACACGTCGTATTCGATCGTATCTCACGGCCGGCCTCCGGCGCAGATTTTACATCCTCTTTACATATCTTCAGACGAACCATGGGCTGAAAAAGTTGCAGCCCAAGGCTTCATAGAGAAGATATTGCGGTAGGACCTCGGCCCACGATGGGGCGTCGAGAAGCGAGATTCGGACAATCAGTCCGAGAAGGCCCTTAGTGGTGTCCACTGCCTGCGCTCGAGCTGGGAGCATGGCTGGGACTCGTCGCACCTATAGGAGCTGCCGAGCTGTTCATGGTGCCCATACCCGCACTGGGCATCCCTTGCATATCGCCGCCATGGGGGGACATTGAGGACTGCTGTTGTCCGTGCGGCAGAATAGTTGGGCGACCCCCGGCGGTCTCGCGCGAGAAATCAGGACCCACTTCTCTTGGCCCTCGCGCCCCGCCTATATCACTGAAGGTCTCGCCACGAAATTCACCGGCTGCGCCCTTTACAGCGTAGGCCCCACCTAAGGTTGTTCCCAAGCGCACCCGCAACGGTTGCCCCGATAGGCGTCCCCGGACTAATGATTGTTCCTTCGCTGCGTCGCCGCCCACTAAAAGCGAAGCCGGGGCCATCGTGTGCGTAAGGTCCGCATGTCCGGCAAACAACTCCTCCGAGCTGGCGCCGAGGGCCGCTCCGGGAAGCATCGCGCCTTCGCCGGGCTCGAAAGGCATCTTCGTCATCAGAGTTCCCGCCGATGGCGCCACGCGGTTCAAACCTGTGGGACCAATCATCTGTCCGTTCTGCACCACGCCACCCGGGACAGTATTCACTATGGTTTGCCCAGTACCGCCCATTACTCCCATCGGAGCCCAACCCACCCACCCCGGTCCCGAGTACCAACTGACCAACGCCGGGGAATAGGAAGCGTTAAAGTTGCCCGGCATCCAGAAATAGCCGAAGCCGGGGGAATAATTCCAAAGGCCGTAGTGGTAAGGCAGCCAGCCCCAGGGTTCGCCGCCAATCCACGTGTACCCCATCCCGGGATACCAACTCCACATCCCCATGCTATAGGGCGACCATCCCATGGAGGCGTAAGGCGACCAGCCATAACCAAACCCGGGGAAGAATCCCCATTCGCCGTAAGCATCCAAGTCGCTCCAGCCATACATTGAGCTTCGCGACGGCACGGCCTGGTCCGCGAGCGCAAGTTGCGATTGGGTGTCGCGCTCGCTCGTCCACTTGTCCCAGGAATCCTTGACGATCCCCTGCTTCTGGTTGACCGCGACTTCCGTCGAAGCAGGATTAAATTCCAAAACTTTGTCTTTGCCCAGCTTGACGGTCTTTCCCGCCGTCGCCAGATCAACGGAGCCCGCGAACACTTCCACTCGCGCCCGGCTGTGGTCAAGATCGGCGCGAAATTCGCTCTTGCCGCTCGGCGTCAGGGTGGCGTCTGCCAGTTTTACCGCGTACGAATCGTGGTGTTCAGGCAGAAAATGAAAGGTCGCGTACCCCTTCTCAAAGATCAGGCGATTCAGCTTGCTGCCATTTTCGTCGATAGCGAGTTGGTCGAAGCTCACCCGGGAGAATTCACCCAACCGCGCCGTGGAACCATTCTCGAATTCCACCTCGGCATAACTATTGGCGGCGGTGGAAAGCTCGAAGCCTTCCTGTATCGGCGTATTCACCAGGGCCTTCGCCCACTCGGTGGAGGCAGGCCGTTTCACACCCACAGTCCCGCTCACGTAAGCGAGGCGAACCACTCGCACGTGGGAAAGACCCTTTTGCGCAAACAAAGCGGTGGGGAGAAGGGAAAACACGAAGCTCCCGAGGACCACTAACGGGAACCCATGACGCAAGGCCCTACATCTCATATTTGGCCTCCTGCCTGGAGATGCCACGATTATACGCCACATCGATTGGGGGCGCTTAACTATATTCTCCCCCCCCTTGCTGCAACACCCCGGCGTTAAGGCGTTGTCACCAGGGGTAGTTCAATAAAGCTGGCCTGGCCCGGCGCGTGATAGAGGCGCTGCGTGGCCTTGCGGTAATCCTCCGGCTTGGCCCAGAAGATATTGGGCACAAACGTTTGCGGATTGCGGTCGTAGAGAGGAAACCAACTCGACTGGACCTGCACCATGATCCGGTGCCCAGGCAGGAAGACGTGACTCACCGTGGGCAGGGCGAAGCGATAGAGCAGGGGTTTGCCGGCCACAATAGGTTCGGGGTTCGCGAAACTCTGGCGATAGCGACCACGGAAAATATCCGCCGACACCATCAACTGGTAACCGCCGAGGCGCTGCTCGCCCGCCACTTCCTCAGGATAAACATCAATCAGCTTGACCACCCAATCGGCGTCGGTACCGCTGGTCGAGGCGATAAGATTTGCGGCCGGCTGGCCAGTAACCTTCACCGGGGAGGTGAGAACGTCGCCCGCGAACACGAGCACGTCCGGCCGGCCGGAGGCTTCCCTCTGGTCTTCCACCAACCAGTGCGGCCAAGGGTGATCTTCGTCGTAACCCATGGGCCGAATGGGGCGCGGAACGTAGGGCACGGGCTTGGCGGGGTCGGAGACATATTCGTCGAATGCAGCCTCACCGGAATCCGGCGATGCAAAACTCAGTTTCAGGCCGGCATTGAGGTAGAGGGGTATAGGGCGGATCGTACACCCGTCTGCGCATCCCGCCGGCCAGCGGAGAAGGCGCCGCCACGTGTTCGTTCCGGTTTCATAGATCGTTACGGGCGCGACGCCGGCATCGGGCGCGTCGTCCTTCAAGTAGTGGTCAAGGAATGGCCGCAAAATCTCGCGGCGGAAGTAGAGCCCGGTATCGGAGTTGAACCTCAGGGGCCCGAGCGTACTGCCGTCGCCGATCTCCTGGCCGTGATTCCAGGGGCCCATCACCAGGAAAACCGAATCGTTGTTCGTGTCCTTCGGCTTGATTGCTTTGTAGACCGCCATGGCCCCGTAAATGTCCTCCTGGTCCCAGAGGCTGGCCACCAGCATCACCGGCACTTTTAGTGGCTGCGCCGCGAGCACTTTGTCAACCGCCTGATCGCTCCAAAAGGCGTCGTAACTTGGATGGGCCAGAATTTTGCGCCAGAATCCCACCTGTTCCAGCCCGTGCATTCGTCCGAGTTCGCCCGCTGATCCGGCTTCCATGTACACGTCATAGTCATCGTAGTGGCTCGTCCACCACTTCACATCGGAGGAGCGCGACGCCTCCTGGTCGTGGATGTACACCATGTTCTGCTCGCGGAAGGCGCCATAGTGGAACCAGTCGTCGCCCATCCAACCATCGACCATGGGGTTCATCGGCACCGATACTTTGAGGGCAGGGTGAGGGTTAACCAGAGGCATCAAGGGCAGAAACCCGTCATAGGAAATGCCGATGATGCCAACCTTGCCGTTTGATTCGGGAATGTTTTTTACCAGCCAGTCGATGGTGTCGTACGTGTCGGTGGAGTGATCGACCGGGGTGGGGTTCTGCGGCCCGTGCAGAGGGCGGTTCATCACGTAGTCGCCCTCGGAGCCATACTTGCCGCGAACATCCTGCACGACCCGGATGTAGCCGCCCTCGATGATGACTTCCATGGCGTTGTCATAGCCATTGAGGATCGGCCCCAGATGCGCACTATCCGCGTGGCTGGTGAGCGCCGTGGCATTATAGGGCGTGCGTGTCAGGAGGATCGGAGCGCGCTTGGCCCCCTTCGGCACCAGGATCACCGTGTGCAGCTTCACGCCGTCGCGCATGGGGATCATCACATCGCGCCGGACGTAGTCGAAGCTGTCAGTAACGGGCTCAAACTTGGCCGGGATTTCGCTCGGCAACGCGGGGTACTGGGGCGCCGGCGGAGTGGTTTGGGCCGCCGAGGGTCCTACGCACATCAGGGCGCCGAGCGCCCCTGCAAGCAAGGTTAGAGTGCGAGCGCGGGCGCCTGCACTCATGATAGTTCCGTTGGCGCCAAAAACCGGTATTCCGAACTGTCGCGCGATTCCATTTTCCAATGCAGTGCCTCCTGTATTGTTGTCCCAAATGCTTGGCAGGGAGCTGCGCCTATGTCGCATGGTTCTATTCCCGCAGACTTTGGGGAGCGAATCCTCTGCCAAACTCTGTTGCCTTCCCGCCCAAATCGTGGGACTCTGTGAAACCTTTGTGTCAGGTCGTCTCCTATCTTCTCATGAATTCCCTCGCGCCAACTCGGGTTCGTTGGATACTGGTAGGCTGGATCGCCCTGACGGGGGCGCTCAGTTTTGTTGACCGCGTCAACATTTCCATTGCCGCACATTCCATTTCCGAGGATTTTCACCTTTCGGACGCGCAGCTCGGCACGATCTTCAGCGCGTTCTTTGTGGGCTACGGACTCTTTCAGATTGCCGGCGGCTGGGCGGTTGATCGCCTGGGGGCACGTCGCACGCTCGCTTTGGGCGCAGCGTGGTGGGCGGCCTTCACCGCCCTCACCGCCAGCTTTCCCGCGGGAATTGCACAGGCATTCCTGATCATTTGGTCGGTGCGATTCCTCCTGGGCATGGGGGAGTCAGTCATGTACCCAAGTTCGAATCGCTGGGTGGCGAACTGGATTCCCACCGCCGAGCGCGGACTGGCCAATGGACTGATTTTCGCCGGGGTTGGCGCCGGTTCCGCCTTCACCCCTCCCATCATTCGCTACGTCATGGTTCACTTGGGTTGGCGAGCGTCCTTCTGGGTTTGTGCTGTGTTGGGGCTCGCCGCAGGCGCGGTATGGTACTGGATGGCGCGCGACCATCCTGACCAGCACACCTGGCCGAATGAAGCGGAAAGGAAATGGATTCACCAGGGCATCCCCCAGCGCGATCCCCTCGAGGCGCCCAAATACCCGTGGCGCGTCATGCTCGCGAGCCAGGACGTTTGGGCCATCAGCCTCAGCTATTTTTGTTACGGTTATACTCCGGCGATTTTCTTCACTTGGTTCTTTATCTACCTCAGCCGAGTGCGCGGCCTGAATCTGCAAACAGCCAGCTACTATGGCATGTTGCCCTTCATCGCCATGGCTTGCGGATCGGCGGCGGGCGGATGGATTGCAGATGCCGCTTGCAGGCGATTCGGCCGCTGGTGGGGCCGCTGCGGCGTGGCCGCCATAGGCATGATCATCGCGGGATTCTTTATGGCCGCGGGTTCGCAGGTCTCCACCGCCGCGGCCGCCAGCGTGGTCCTGGCGGCGGGCGCAGGTTCGCTCTACATCGCGCAAAGCGGTTATTGGGCGCTCTCCGCCGACCTGGGGAAGGGATCCTCCGGATCGCTCTCAGGATTCATTAACATGTTTGCACAGGCGGGCGGCGCCCTCACCGCGGTTACCACACCGGCCATTGCCGCGCACTTTGGATGGACCGCTTCCTTTCTGACCTCCGCCGCCTTCTGCATTCTCGGCGGCGCACTGTGGCTGGTCGTCAATCCTAACCGACCGCTTGTTGAGCGGGGTTAGGGATAAGGGGTCGGGGATTTGGGGTTAGGGGTTGGGGGTTGGGGGTTGGGGGTTAGTGGCGTGATTGAGACTCCTCCCGGGAGCGCGCCCAGTAGAATTGCATTGTCCGCGTATCACAAATTTCAAATTTCAGATTTCCAATTACCGACCGCCGCACGTCAGAAAACGCATCGCAGGATGAAAGTTCCGAGTCAAAAGCTCCGCGTCACACAAAAGTCCCGCGTCGCGTAGACAACACGGGTCCCCGGTGCTACTCTTGCCCCGCAAAAATCGCTTCATATTTTGGAGGTCATTCATATGGAGAATAAATTGAACAAGTCCGCTAGCGAGGAAGGCCGCGGGGGCCTGAGCCGGCGCGAATTCTTTGCCGGTGCCGGTGGCGCGGCACTGTCATTGAGCATCATGAACCCGGGTCTGGCCCGCGGGTCGCAAGTGAGTTCCAAAATCTCTCTCGGCTCGATTGGCTGCGGCAGCCGCGGCACGTGGATTGCCGATCTTTTCCGCAAGCATGGCGGATACGAAATCACCGCCGCCCACGATTATTTTTCCGACCGAGTGAACGCGTTTGGCGACAAGTACAACGTGCCCGCCGCGCGCCGCTTCACCGGCCTGAAGGGTTTCCAAAGAATGCTGGAGGCCAAGGTGGATGCGGTGGCAATTGAGAGCCCACCCTATTTTCACCATTTGCAAGCCGCCGCCGCGATTGAGGCGGGAGTCCATGTTTACGTGGCCAAACCCGTGGCGGTGGACGTTCCCGGCTGCCACAGCATTGAGGCCAGCGCCCTGAGCGCCGCGGAGAAGAAGATTGCCTTGCTGATCGATTTCCAAACGCGCACCGATCCGTTTTATCAGGAAGCCATCCGGCGCGTGCAGAAAGAAGCCAGCATCGGCCGCATCGTGAGTGGCGAAGCATCATACGTGGCCGGCCTCCCCTGGGCAAAGATGGTTCCGGACCTGGAAGCGAAACCGCAGGATCCCGAAACCCGCTTGCGCGCGTGGGGACTGATCCGGGCGCTTTCCGGCGATATCATCACCGAGCAGAACATCCACTCGATTGACGTCATGACCTGGGTCCTTGACCAGCATCCGGTGAAGGCGCTGGGCACGGGCGGACTGAAATCCCGCAGCGTCGGCGACATCTGGGACCACTTCTCGGTAAATTTCTGGTTCCCTGAAGACGTGCTTGTCACTTTCTATTCCAAGCAGTATGGCGAGGGCGCCGACGATATTCGCTGCCAGATGTTCGGCACCGAAGGCTCGCTCGACACGCACTACGCCGGCGATGTCGGCATCAGAGGCAAGGCGAATTACGCTGGAGGCCGCGACGGCATGCTCTACACCACGGGCGCCGTCCGCAATATCTCGGCGTTCTACGACCAGGTAACCACCGGGCGGCTCGATTACTCGACCGTGGCGCCCGCGGTGCGGAGCAACCTCACGACCATCCTCGGAAGAACCGCAGCTTATAAGCAGGCGGAGTTCTCTTGGGACGAGTTGATGAGGTCGGAAGAAGTCCTCGACCCACATTTGGAGGGGTTGAAGGACTAACGCCTAGACCGCGCAGGCATGGAGGATTCGGACTGACGCAGCGGCGGCTTCACGCCTCCATTTGGGGAGGTAAACTCGCCGCTACGTGCCCAAATCGGCGGCCTAGCAACCCTTGATGGCAGCCGCTCGATTATGCAAGACTGCAGGTAGAGGTAGAGAACGGCGGTCGGCGAGGAGGTCTGTTTTTGAGTACACCTTTTGAGGAAATGGCGGCAGAAGCTATGAAGCTCCCGCTTCGGGACCGGGTAAGGCTTGCTCAACGGCTTGCGTCCAGTCTGGACGATCAGGTAGAAAAGAATGTTGAAGAGTTGTCGGAACCGCGCCTAGAAGAGCTTCGGACGGGCAAGGTCGAGGGCATCGATGCCGCAGCGGCGTTCGCGAGAGCGCGTCGCGACCTTGAAAGGTGAAAGTCGATATCTTCCTGAACCGCGACCACGTGGCAGTGGCGCTCAGAGTGCTGCCACGAAGGTCAGAGTTGCGCATATCTCTCGCCTTGAGGCGTTAGCCACTTTCTAAACAAGAACTTCTATGCCTGCGGCGACCGCCGCTTTCTTGAGGTCATCGTCGGCCGTAGCGAGAGGCAAATGTCTGCGGAGAGCCAGATCGAGGTAGGCGGCGTCATAGGCTGTCAAATTCCATGCCCGTGCCCGCGATTCCAAGCGGACGTTCGCCCACAAATCGCTCGGCTCAACACGGATGGGTAGAGCCATTAAGCGGTCCAAATACTCTTTGATCTGTTCTTCCGTGATTCGTCTGCGCCTTTTGAATGACACGAAAAGGATATTGGCAATTTCGAAGGGCCAAATCTCCGGAACCAGAGCATCGTGCACTGCGAGTGTCGAAAGGATGCGGCGACTGTAGGGCGTGTCTTCTGTGGGGTCACCGGGGAAACACCAGGAAACGTCCACCGACGCATCGACCACAAATGCGTCCATCAGAAACGATGCCCCTCATGCATCAGCTTGCGAGTATTGGGTTCGTCGAGGCCGAGCCGGTACGTATCGCCGAAATCCTGCATGCGGCGAATCGCCTCGCCGCGAGACGATTCGCGCGACGTCCTAAAGACCGCCAAGCGGGAGCGCAAGGTTTCGAGTCCTACGTCCACTACTTCCCTCGCATCCTCAATTAAACCCGCCTGAATCGCCTGGTCAATCACTTGCGCATGTTCGGGTTTGATTTCGATGGTCATCGAATTACTCATGACGCTACCCACGCGGGATGCTGAAATCGCCCACCCATGACAGTCTAGAGGCTCCTCGCAGCCGTGTCAAACGTGCCGTGGACCGAAAGTCTTTTCGTACGGGTAAGGGAAAGGCCGCGGACCTAACAAAACAGGACGCGCTACGATTCTATCGACATCTGTTCACGCCGACAGCGTTATCTCAAGCGGCTTCTCGGGCGTCACTCCAATTTCATGGTCAAACACAACGACGCGACGAGTGGTTTCGGTCTTCACGCTTGCCTGCAAGACTTCCGTCCCCAAGCGGGCTGTGGCCTTGGTAAACGGGCCCTTGGAGAGGCCATTCAATGCCACGCGCTGGACCGAGATTGAGCCTTCAGCCACCTGTACCTGCACGCTTTGGAGCTGCGGTTTGAGCGTGTGCGTGAAGCTGCCCCAACCTGAGGGGGCTGACCAGAAGCAGCGGAACGCCTGGCGCCGCGTGCGCGGCACAAGGGTGAGTTCGCGCTCGGGAGCGGAATAACGGAAGCCGCTCCAGGCCATGAAACAGCCCCAACTCGCCATAGCGCGCGCGTAGTGATGCCCGCACTCCGGCTCGTTCCAGGGATTGCGCCGCTCGCCGTCAAAGCGCCGGCGCGTGGATTCCACAACATTGAGCGCCTCCGTAGTCATCCCCTCAAATGCCAGCAACGCCGCGAACTGGTAGTCAATTCCCGTCCAAATTTCGCCGAAATACGGAAATGGAATTTCCGGCCGCTTGCCCAGGGGATAAGTCGCCACCACCACGCCGCCTTCATCGTTCAAGGCGTAGGTGCGCTGAAGATCGACGTGGTCGCTCAGGTTCGACTTGTAGTTGTACTTGTAAATCGACTTCAGCGTGGCGCGAACGTTCGCTTCCTGCACCAGGTACCCCAAGCCCGCCACGTGCGCCTGAAGTTGGCCCAGCAACTGATCGGCCAGGCAGGCGCCGCCCATTTGATAGTCCGGCTCAAGCGTGTTCCCTGCCCCCATGCCCACTCGCGTACCGGCGGCGATTTGGCTTTCCGGCCGCCCTTCAACTTCTTGGATGTAGTACTCACCGTTGAAAAGATTCTGATCGAGCCAGTGGCTGCCGCTCTCGAAAAGCCGGTGATATTCCGCGGCCGAATCCTGGTCCCCAACGACGCGCGCCATCTCTTCACCCGCGCGCAGCGCTCCCAGGTAGTAGATTCCGCACAAAGGATTGGGGCCGTAGAACTCAACGTCATATGTATTGTGCTGAACGCCCTCCGCAACCCCGTCGCGATTGCCGTCCCAGCCGTTTTCAATCCAGGCGAATTCCAAAGCGCGTTTGGCGCCAGGCCACAATCGGCGCAGCCAATCCGTATCGCCGGAGAGCCGCCACTCACGATAAAGCTTGATGAGGCACCCCATCTGCCCATCCGCGGCGGCCATCTGCCAAATCTGCTCGCCATCGGGCAGGTAGGAGCGGAATCCCATCAGGCCATTGGTGTCGGTGTTACGGAGAAATTCCGACTCGCGCAACGAGTGCGCCATCTTGGGAAAGAGCTGCGGCGTGGCCTGCTCGTAATTCCACACATGGGTGCAGCTCCCGTGGCAGCAGCCCTGGTGGTCGTTGCACCCTTCGAATCCGTGAAACTCGCCATCCGGCGTGCGGAAGCAGGTATTCGTACGCAAGGTGGAAAGCGTGCTGGTGGCGGCATCGAGAACCGCCGGCGGCAACGTGGACGACTCTATGGCGTGGGCGAAGGCGCGCGTGCGGGATTCGAACTGGGGGAGCTGGGACGCACACTGCCGGCTCGCGTCCCAAGCGTCCGTAAAGCGCTCGGTATAGAAGTTGCCGACCACCGTGCTCTTGGGCACACTCTCCGGCGCCGCCCAGCCGCAGCGCTCCGGCGTGCGATTGGGAAAATGCCACGCGAGCAGGAAGGTGACGGCGGCCTCGCCCCCGGCGGCAATGTTCTGCGTCACCGCGAGGGACCCGACCGGCATGGCCACGCGGGAGGCGGAGTCCAGCGCGCCATCATCGCTGAAGTCGTCCCAGAAAGTGAGCACTCCATTCCACCACTCGGCACGCTTCCATCCTCGCAGATAGGAAACGCTTCCCCCGGGCGCTCCCACGGCGCACAATGCGAACGTGCCTTTCAGGGCATGGAGCGGTGATAGGAAGGGATTGTCCATATACAGCCCACTCAGTCCAGGCGTTTCCCGATAAGCCGCCTGCCTGCCCTCCCGGCCCACGGGATTTTCGAGGCTCCATGCAACGCCTACCCGCGCGGGTACAGCGTTGGCGTTGCGCAGGGTGTAGCGTAGAATCGCCACGGGCCAGCCGGAGGCGTCAACGTCCAGGGGCACGAGCGGATTGAAGGCTTCCAGGCGGACCTGCACCGGCAGCTCGGAATCCGTGAAGGCAATGCGCGCAAAGGGGTATGCTCCCGTGAAGGTGGCTTCGGCGAGACGCGGCAGGCCCGGAGCATTGTCGGAGCCGAGGCCGCTCTCGGTCAACTCGTAGGGCGGCTGAAGGCGCGATTCCAGCACCCGCACGACAGGTTTGGCCTCGCCTACCTTCGCCCAGATTGACGCAAAAGCATAGCTCAACTCGTTGCCCTTGTCGGGCCGGTTGAAGAGTTCCCAATCGCGCAGTTGCCCGCGGCCACCGAGTGAGACCGTACCTGTGCCAATGCCGCCCAGCGGAAAACCAATTCGCTTCAAATTCCGATCGGTGAAAGTGCGGGGGTAGTCGATCGGCGAGCCTGCCATGTGGGCGGATTTTTCAGCCGAACCTGCTCCCGCGCTTGGGCTTCCTGTCCTGGTGTCCTGACCTGCAAGCGCCGGCCTCCCCAGCGAGGACGCCAGCGCGCCCCCCGCGGCGACCTCTTTTAGAAAATCCCGCCGTGCAAATTTCTTACCTCTGCGTTTTTCGGCCATGTTTTCTCCCGAGCTTTTGTGCTCTTGGCAATCTTGTGCCGCGAATGGATTCTCGCTCAGCAACAAACTATGTCAAGAAAAAAACGGTTGTAGCGCGGACCTGTTCTGTCGGTCGCCCTCTACTTCGCATTCATCTCTGGACGGCGTGTTGCAATCATGTAGAATGGTCGCTTAGGCATATTTCCACGAAGTTCAGCTCCAGGAACTCAGTATCGTCCTGGTTGACATTCCAGCGTACGCGGGGACCGAGGCGCGCATTTCCCTGTTTCGTGAGAGGCGGACGTCGCACGGATGATGAATCAGAAAAGTGGCGCATTGGTGCTCCCCGTGCTGCTCATGCTCGGCGCTGGAATCGGTTTAAGCCAGGAGAAGCCGACCTTCCATTTAGAAGGAGTCGTTCACGACAGCACGGGCGCTCCCGTGTCCGGCGCCGAAGTCACGCTGAACAACGCCGGTTTCCATGTGACCCAAGTCACTGACAGCGACGGCCGGTTTCACTTCGATGACCTGGCTATTGCCAGTGGCACGCTCACCGTAAAGAGTGACTCTTTTTCGCCCGTTCAGCGAACCTGGGACGCGCCCGCGCAGGGATCAAACCCGATCGAGATCACAGTCGCTCCCAAGGCTCTCAGAGAACGCGTTACTGTCACTGCGACGCGCACGGAACAGCGTGTCAGCGAGTCGGCATCGAGCGTAACCGTGCTCGGTCAGCAGGATCTCGCTAGCAGCGGAGGGATTACACTCGACGATGCACTCAGCCAGGTTCCCGGGTTCATGTTGTACCGCCGGAACGGCAGCCTCACGGCCAATCCCACTTCCCTGGGCGTCTCGCTGCGAGGCGTTGGGACGAGCGGAGCCAGCCGCGCGCTGGTGACTTCCAACGGGATTCCGCTCACCGACCCTTTCGGTGGCTGGGTTTATTGGGATCGGATCCCCTCGACCTCTGTGAGCAGGGTGGAAGTAGTGGAAGGCGGGGTTTCCGACCTCTATGGCGGCGACGCGCTGGGCGGTGTCATCAATGTCATTCCGCGCCGCCCTCTCGATTCTTCTCTTACTCTTGAGACCTTCTACGGCAACGAACAGACGCCGGACCTGTCCGTCACCGCCAGCCTTCGTCGCGGCCCCTGGCTAGGCCTCACTTCAATCGAAGGTTTTCATACCGACGGGTATGTCGCCGTGCTGCCTCCACTTGAGGGCACCATCGATACGCCCGTGGCCTCAGAGCATCTTGACGCACAATTCATGCTGGAGCGTCTGTTCGCTGACCAAGGACACGTATTCGCCAGCGGAACCATTTTCGAGGAGGCCCGAAAGAACGGTACGCCGCTGCAAAACAACGACACCCGCGTTCGCCAACTCGCGGTGGGAGCCGACTGGCAATCCGCCGCGGCCAGCGCATTGAAGTTCCGAGCTTACGGCGGCCCGGAAGACTACGATCAGTCGTTTTCCTCGGTCGCTGCCAGCCAGAACAGCGAGACTCTTACCGACATTCAGCACGTGCCGTCCTACCAAGCCGGGTTGTCGGCGCTGTGGACGCGCACGGCGGGCGCTCACCAGACGCTCGCTGCCGGCTTCGATGGGCAACTGGTGCGGGGGGCGAGCAACGAGCTGATGTATTCTTCCGGCAAGATTTCCACCTCCGTGGGAGCAGGCGGACGGCAGCGTTTCTGGGGACTGTACGGGGAAGACATCGTCCGCATCAACACGCGCTGGCTCATCACCGGAGGTGCGCGCGTGGATGACTGGAGCAACTTTGACGCGCTCTCCGTCAAGCGCCCGCTGGCCACACCCGGGCCGTTGCAAGTCACCGATTACATGAAGCGCAGCGAACAGGCGTTCAGCCCTCGCATTTCCACCGTTTATCAACTGAAGGAGAACTTCGCGCTTCGGGCCTCCATGTATCGAGCCTTTCGCCCTCCCACGCTGAACGAGCTTTACCGCAATTTTCGCCAGGGAAACACGCTGACTGAGGCCAACAGCGGGCTGACCGCCGAACAACTGACGGGAGCTGAGGCGGGCGCGAGCTATGGTGCGTTGCATGATCGATTGAGCGTGCGCGGGACCCTCTTCTGGAGTGATATCAGCGACCCGATAGCCAACGTGACGCTGTCCACCTCGCCGAGTCTGACCACCCAACAGCGGCAGAATCTGGGCGAAACGCGCTCGCGCGGCGCAGAGCTTGAGGCGGAAGCGCGGCTGACCCATTCGTTGACCGTCAACGGAGGAGTACAATACGTGGACGCTACGGTGACGAGCTTTCCCGCAAACACAAAACTCGTGGGATTGCTCGTGCCGCACGTGCCCCGCCACGACGTGAACTTGCAGGTCCGATATTCGCGGCCGCGCTGGGCGACTGCTTCCCTGCAAGGAAGTTTCGTGGGCTCCACTTTCGACAACGATCAGAACACTCTCTTGCTGAACAATTACTTCCTGCTTGATGCTCTGGTTTCCCGCTCGGTCGGGCACGGTATGGAAATCTTTGTGGCGGGAGAGAATCTCGCGGATCAGCGGTACGATGTGGCCCGCACGCCCTATCTCACCAACGGACCTCCCATCCTGTTCCGAGGTGGTTTCCGGATGACGATTCGTTAACGGAGTGACTACATGGACGGGCAGGATGGACAGGATCACCCCGTAGTCCGTGGGACCGGGAAGTACGCCGCTATCAAAGGACATATACACCTGGAGGTTTTCCTCTCATGCGCCATCGCCTGAACCGCCGCAGATTCCTGAAGCAAAGTGCTACATCGTTGCTGGCTGCCTCGGCGTGGCCCGCAGCGCTACGATCCGATCAGCAGCAAACGGCCGATCCCACCCGAGAGTGGCGGGTTTACGGAGGCAATCCAGCGGGGACGCATTACTCGCCGCTCGATCAGATCAACCGCACGAACGTGCACAAACTCAAGGTTGCCTGGACGTATCATACCGGAGACAGCCGGCTCAAACCTGCCACCACCATCGAGTGCAATCCTCTGGTGGTCAACGGCGTGATGTATCTCACCACCGCCCAACTGAAGTTGTGCGCGCTTGAGGCGGCGACGGGCAAGCTCCTTTGGCAATACGACCCGTTCGAAGGCATCGATGAGGACAAGCCGCGCGGCGTGAATCGCGGCGTGGCATACTGGGAAAACGGCACTGATCAACGAATTCTCTTTGTCGCGCGCGCTCGCCTCTGGGCGTTTGACGCCAGGACCGGCAAACTCATTCCGGACTTCGGCCAGGCCGGCAGCGTAGATTTGACGCGCGGTCTGGGTCGAGACATCAGCCAGTTGGAGTACGATGTCACTACGCCCGGCATCGTGCACAAGAATCTGATCATTCTCGGGTCTCTGTGCGGCGAAGGCCCCGAGCCGTCCGCGCCCGGCCACATCCGCGCCTTCGACGTGCGCACCGGCGTCATGGCCTGGATGTTCCACACGCTTCCACGTCCCGGAGAGGTAGGCAATGACGCTTGGCAAGGCGACTCGTGGCGTACCACCGGCGGCGGCAATGATTGGGGTGGCATGACGCTCGATGAAAAGCGCGGCTGGGTATTCGTTTCCACCGGCTCCGCGGCTTTCGATTTCTACGGCGGCCAGCGCCTGGGCTCGAATCTCTTTGCCAACTGCGTGATCGCGCTCGACGCCGCTACCGGCAAGCGAATTTGGCACTACCAAGTGGTGCATCACGACTTATGGGACCGTGATCTTCCCTGCGCCGCAGCTCTGGTTACACTGAATATCGGCGGCAAGCATGTTGACGCTGCCGTCCAAGCCACGAAGTTCGGCCAACTCTTCGTCCTCGACCGCGAAACCGGGAAACCTCTGTTCCCGATTGAAGAGCGGCCGGTCCCGCCGTCGGATGTTCCCGGCGAGCAAGCTTGGCCCACCCAACAGCAGGTGATGAAGCCTCCGCCCTACTCGCGCCAAACCTTCACCGAAGACGACATCACAAATATCTCGCCGGAAGCGCACGCGTACGTTTTGGATACCTTCACGAAATCGCGCAGCGGCACCTGGCAGCCTCCCAGTCTGCAGGGGACCATCATCTTTCCCGGATTCGACGGCGGATCGAATTGGGGCGGCGGATCGTTTGATCCCACGACGGGTTGGTATTACATCAACTCGCACAACGAGCCGTGGATCCTGACCCTGGTGCCCGCCCCGGAGGGCGCCGGTTTTCCCTTCGCGCACACCGGCTACAACCACTTCGTCGACCAGGAAGGGTACGCAGCCATCAAGCCGCCCTGGGGGCAGCTCACCGCGTTCAACTTGAACCGCGGAGACATCGCGTGGCAGGTGGTGCTCGGTGAGCTCAAGGAATTAACTGCGCGCGGCATCCCTCCGACGGGCACGCAGAATATCGGCGGATCCATCGTCACGGCCGGGGGCATTGTCTTCATCGGCTCAACGCAGGATGAAATGTTCCGCGCGTTCGACAAAACCAACGGGAAGCTGCTGTGGAAGGGGGAACTCCCCGCCGGCGGCTATGCCACTCCTTGCACCTTTGAAGCCGGGGGCAAGCAATACGTGGTGATCGCCGCGGGCGGAGGCGGCAAGCCGCGGACGCGCTCAGGGGATGCTTATGTGGCGTATGCGTTGCCGTGAAAACCCGCGCCGCTCCGGCGAGCCCTTGCTCCGAGGAATCCCGTCCTTCGGCCACAGACCGTCCGCTGCGAGCTGGGTAGTCCTCGCACTCACTCTCATTGGACTTACCTGGAATGGCGCTGTGCTCGCGCAAGACAAGACGCCCACGTCGGCCGCCAAGCCGCAACCCATTCCCTTCAGCCATAAGCTGCATACGCAATTCTTCAAAGATTGCCAGGATTGCCACCAGATTTCGTCCGACGGCTGGACGATGAGCTATCCGCCGGAGGAGAAATGCATGACGTGCCATGCGACCGTCGCGGCGGATCGTCCCGCCATCAAGAAGCTGGCCGAGTATGCTGCGCAAAAGAAGCCCGTGCCTTGGGTGCCAATCTACCGGGTGCCAGACTTTGTTTACTTCTCGCATCGGAAGCACGTTCAGAAGGCGAAGCTCGATTGTGAGAACTGCCATGGTCCTGTCCGCGAGCGCGACGTGATCGTCAAAGAGAAGCCCATTTCGATGGCGGCCTGCATCGCTTGCCACAAGGAAAAGGGCGCCTCTACCAACTGCCGCACTTGTCACGATGCGATCTGACGCCCCGGGAAGTCTGCGCGCGGAGCTTTAGAGTGCGGCGGCTTGCAGCCACTTTCTCGCCAGCCAGCTTGCTGACGGCCAGTCTTTCATTCCGATGGCCGGAAGGGACTGGTCCCGCGAGCAAGCTCGCGGGGCGGAAAGCGGCAGCAAGCTGCCGCACTCTAAAGCTCCGCAGGCAAGCGGTCTACGGCCGTGCCGGATATGTTTTGGTCTTGCCATTGCGGCTATTGGTAACGGCAAACCCGCCATCGGATTCTGCCGAGAGCTTGATCCAGCTCACGCTCGCGTCCGCGTCTTGGTCGACGTTCACGATAAAAGGCTCGGGGGCGTTATTCTCCTTGCCCGCATTTTGGGCATAGTGCAACTGCCACACGTCCTCGATGCCCGGCGAGGTGCGAATGGTGTGCATGGCCTCGGCTGACCCGCCTTTGGTGGCGCCATTATTGGTGATGGCCACGCGCGGGTGGAGCACGTCGACCATCGCCGGCGAGTTCGACTCTTCCAGCCCGTGGTGCGTGCTCAGGTAAACGTCCACCGTTCCAAGCTTATTGATCGGGCAGACGAGGCCCAGTTCCTTGTTCCAGGTCAGATCGCCGAAGTCGACCATGCGAAACTTGCCATAGCTGATGAGCATGGCAACCGACCGGGCATTCTCGGAAGGGTCCACCTCACGAGGTTTCGTGGCGGCGCAAAAAGGATTCGGCTTACCGGCTCCCGCCAGGGGCCGCTGAAGACCCTCGCCGGCGGCGCTCACGACTCGCACGTCGATGCCCTCGACAGGAATCTTGTCTCCCGCCCGCACGATCAAATGCGATGCGTGGTCCCTCGCCTCCACATAGGCATGGTAGAGATCGTCGGCTTCCTTCCCAGTTTCGACGCTGTGGCCGTGGTCCACAAAGGTGCCGATGGGAATGCGCTCGGCGAGCTGCGGCACCCCTCCAACGTGATCCGAGTGGTAGTGGGTGATGACCAGGTAATCGATGCGGGTAACCCCCGCGGTCTTGGCGACGCTCGAAATGCGCTCCGCGTCGCGGCCATTGAAGTCCGGCCAGCCCGTGTCCACCAGCATCGACTTGCCCGACGGGCTTACGAACAGCGTGGATTGCCCGCCCTCCACATCGATAAAGTACACATCGAGAGTGCTCGCCGCCCGCAACGGCGCGCAGAGAAATACCAGGGATGCAATCAGAAGGAGTTTTCGCATGGGGGGAATACTAACACAATCCCGCGCGAGGTAACGCTGACCTGTCACGTAGGGGGCGTGCGACATAGAAGTTGGAATTTGAAGAGTTTGTTTTTTTGTGGTATAGATCCTAACGTATAGATACGTTAGGAAAAGGAGGCCTATGCCCGAGACTCTTCCTCAGCTCGAAATGCAAAGGGCTCAGGTGGTACAGGATATCGCCGGATTAGGGGATTTTCGCCGTGGTTCGATTACCAGCATTACGGCTCGCTGTGGCAAAGCCCACTGCGCCTGCCATCAGCCGGGACACCCGGGCCATGGACCGAATTTTCGTCTGACGCGTAAGGTCCAAGGCAAGACGGTTTCGGAGACGTTCTCCCACCCGGCGGCCTTGCGCAAGGCGGAGCGCGAGGTGGGGGAGTTCCACCGGTTTCAGGCACTGAGTGCAAGCTTGGTGGAGGTGAACGAAAAGATTTGCCAGTTGCGTCCGGTGGAGGGAGAAGAGGAGTTGAACGCGGCGGAAAAAAAACGACGGCAGCGATCCAGCAAGCGATCGCACGCGAAGTAAAGCAGCTCTTGCCGGTGATTTTCCGCGCTCAGCGCCAGAGCGGACGGCTCGACCTGGAGGCGGTGGAGATGGCGGTGCGCGCGACGGTGCATCGGGCCGGAGCCGCTGCTCTGGCCGAACTCCTGCGCTTCCCCGCCCCTACCGCCGAGCGCCGTACGCAGGCTTGTCCCTGTGGCCGAAAGGCTCACTACCGCGAGTTGCGCACGAAGCCCGTGCTGACGGCCGTGGGCTGGGTGGAAGTCTCCCGCCCCTACTATGGGTGCCCGGACTGTCACGCCGGCCAATTTCCTGCCGATGTCGAACTGGACATCCAAGACACGGAGATCTCTCCCGGAGTGCGCCGCAGGCAGGCGCTGGTGGGCCAGGAGGCCCCCTTCGATCACGGGCG
This sequence comes from uncultured Acidobacteriota bacterium, assembly GCA_963808085.1. Lineage (GTDB taxonomy): Bacteria > Acidobacteriota > Terriglobia > UBA7540 > UBA7540 > Bog-366. The sequence goes on along the minus strand of CAWEFC010000012.1, from coordinate 40,347 downwards.
GGAACAGATGAAAGTCCTCGCCGACTTGGAGGTGACGGCCAAATCGGTGGAGCGTACGGCGGAAGCTCTGGGCGCCGATATCGCGCAACGCGAGCAAGGGGAAATCCAGAAAGCCCTGCCCTTGGACTTTCCCCTCCTCGCGGGAGAACCGATTCCCATCCTCTACGTGCAAATGGATGGGACCGGAGTGCCGATGGTGAAGAAAGAGACCGTGGGTCGGCCCGGCAAGGTCGCCGGTCAACCCGCCCATACGCGGGAAGTCAAGTTGGGATGCGTCTTCACCCAAACCCGGTGGGATCAGGAAGGCTACCCGATCCGCGACGCGGATTCCACCACCTATACCGGCGCGGTGGAAACCGCCGAGGAGTTTGCTCCACGCCTGTACCAGGAAGCCGGGAAACGCGGCTGGCGTCGCGCCCTCCTGCGGGTGGTGATGGGCGACGGGGCGGAATGGATTTGGAATCTCGCCGCCCTGCACTTTCCCGGCGCGACGGAGATTGTCGACCTTTACCACGCGCGTCAGCATCTGTGGGACTGGGCGCGCCGGTTGTACCCCAACGACCAGGAGAAGCAGAAAGGTTGGATGAAACTCCACCAGAAACGCCTGTTGGACAAGGGGAAAATCGCAAAGCTCGTGGGCGTGCTCCGCGCCCTCAAACCCCCCAACCCCGAAGTCGCGGAGAAGATCCGCACCGAGGCCGACTACTTCCAGAGGAACGCGCAACGCATGCGCTACCCCCGGTTCCGCCGCCTGCACCTCTTCGTGGGCTCGGGCGTCATCGAAGCCGGATGCAAAACCGTCGTCGCTTCCCGTCTCAAACGCTCGGGAATGTTCTGGACCGTCCGTGGCGCCAATGCCATCCTGGCCCTCCGCTGCGCTTGTCTCAACGGCCGCTTTGAGGATTATTGGGAGCGCCGCCGGGAACCTATGGCCGCTTAAATCCAACTTCTATGTCGCACACCCTCACGTAGGTCCGCGGCTCTCTCTGCGGTGCGCAGTTTTACCCACACGACGATACTCTGCTAGAAGCTTAGCATTGTTGCTATAAGAGGCTAGTTTAATATACTACAGTTCTCCCCGCGGGAGGGAATTTCCTTTGAATTTACGCCGTCTTTTATGGACGCATTCCTCGTCTGTGCCCAGAGGGGCCAAAGCGGCACCGGGACTTGGGCGGGCACGAGGCCTATGAAGGCCAACACGGCTTAGCCCGCAGGGGATTGGGGGCGACGTGAGGAACTCTTTCCACGGCCAGGATTCCGGATTAAAATCGAGAGATGTTCGGGCCGAACGAAACCGTGCCGCCGGTCATTGAACCTCCGCCCGAGAAAACGAGGCGGCCTGCCAGTCTGATCATCCTAATGCTCGCTGGATGCGTATGCCTCGAAATTCCGGCCTACGTGCTCTGGAACCGCAGCCGGCGCTTAGAGGACAGGGTATCAACTCTCACTGGCCAGACGGAGGAATTGCGTCGAGAGGTGACGCTGGCGCGGGCGCAGTCTGATGCCGCCGTCGCCCAGGCATCCCAGGCGCAGGCAAGCGCTGCGCAGACGGCGCAGCAACGGGACCAGGCGTGGCAGGCGCGAGCCCGATCCGAGGAAGCGGCCGCGGAGGCTCAGCATCAGGCATCCCTCGCCTCTCAGCAGGCCAGCCAGTCCCAGAAGGAGGCGGTAGCCCTGCGCTCCGAGCGCCAGGCGGAACTCGATCGGTTGCAAAGCGTGCTTTCCCAGATCGCCAGCACGCGCAAGACCGCATCGGGTCTGGTCGTCACGCTCGACAATAACGCCATCCGCTTCGACTTCGATAAGTCCGCGATTCGGCCCGGCAACCGCGAAGTGCTGAGCCGCATGGCGGGAGTGCTGATGACACTTCAGGGATATCAGATCTACGTGTATGGCTTCACCGATAACGTCGGTACGGAGGAATACAACCAGAAGCTGTCAGAAAGGCGCGCGGCTGCTGTGCGGGATTACCTGGTTCAATCGGGGGTGGACCCCAAAATCATCGACGCCAAGGGGTACGGCCAATCCGATCCGCTCGAAAACGGCGAGAGCGCCCAGGCTCGCGCCAAAAATCGCCGGGTGGAAATCAGCATTGTGGACTCCGTGCTGCACATGGAAGGCGTCGTCCCCCCTACGACAACCGCCAGTCCGCAGTGAAGAACCAAACACGTCGCGAAGACGTGCAATCGAGGTCAAAGAGGGGGCAGGAGGGGGCAAAGGGGATCAGGAACGTGTGAAGAAATATGTTTTGAGAAGCGGCGAGTGGAGATGATAGTCGCACAAATGGTCAGATTCTCTGCGTGGTAAGCTCCCGGGGAACGACGTTGCCTATGATCGCCTTCTCCCATGTTGATTTCTTCATTCTCTTGCCTCCTATCTCTTCCCTCCGATCTCTGCTATCTCTTCATTCTGCTTTCTTAAACTGATGCCAGCGCCGCCTGGTCGAGGGTGGGCTGTCGCTTGAGAGCGAACCACCGGGTTAGGTTGTAGCTCAGCGCCGCCCAGGTTGCCTCCAGGGTGGCTTTCAGGAGGCCTCGACAGCGGAACTGCCGCAAGCCGCATCGTTCTTTAATCCAGGCGTGGGGAAACTCGGCAATGCGTGACCGTTGCGCGTAAATCTGCTTCGCTGCTTCCGTCGCCATCTTGGCCTTGAAGGCTCGCGTCGCCGCCGGTTCCTCTAGGCGTGAAATCGAGCGGACCCAAGCGGGAAGCGCTTTCGGCGGCGCGCACTGGCTGCGCATGGGACACCCCTGGCAAGCTTTTCTCGGCGCGCGATACATGTGGATGCGAACTCCGTACTCGCGGTTCTGCGTGGCCTGGTGAGTCAAGGTCTGTCCCGCCGGGCAAGTGAAGCAATCCCGTTCGGCATCGTAGGGAAAGGCACTGGCCAGAAACGCGCCGCTGCGGCCCTGGGCATCGCGTTCGCCGGCCTTCCAACTCTCCTGCCACGATCCGTAGAAGTCCACGCCGCACTTCGCTGCCGCCTCGACCGAAGCGTGATTGGTATAGTTGCCATCCGCCACCACCTGCTGCGGGAGGCGTCCCAGGGTTGCTCGCAGCGCTCCAGAGCCGGTGCGAGTTGATGATGATCGATGCCCTCGGTGGTAGCGTCCACATTGACGATCAACCCGTGGGCAGTGTCGGTCAGCAGTTGCACGTTGTAGCTCGGCACCGTGCCGCCCTCGCCATTCCTCATCACGTGCGCTTCCGGGTCGGTGCTCGAAGCACGCGCCACAAAACTGTCGCGATCCTCTTTCTTCTCCCTCTGCAAGCGCTCCACTTCGCGCACCGCGGCCTCCAAACGGCTTTGGCGTTGCCGTGCCGCCCGCCGCCGCGCCGCCACCTTCCGCCGGGCCATCTGCTCTTCTGCGGCCGCTTCTTCCTCCATCAACCGCACTTGCTCGCGCGCCAATTCCAGGTGAGCCTCCAGCTTCTCCTTGCGGCGGAAGGTGTTGCCCCCGGCGTTGGCTTTGATCTTCGTCCCGTCCAGCGTCACGCGCTCCAGGGTGATCAAACCTTCCGCACTCAGCATCCCCAGCACCTGCACGAACAAATCGTTCAACCCCGCCTGGTGACCGGAGCGAAAACCCGACAGCGTGCGATGACTGATCGCCTCCAGCGCGCACAGCCACTGAAAGGCCGGTTCATATTCGCACCGCCGCGCCACCTCGCGTGCCGAGCTGATGCCCCGGCTATAGGCATACAGCCAAAGACTGATCAGGACTTGCGGGTCGGTGTGATCGCGCCCCGCCCGCCCCTCCACCGCAGCGATGGCGGCATAATAGCGGCTCAAATCCAGCCGCCCCACCAGTTCCCAAATCGCGCGCGCGGGGTGATCTTCCTCAATCAACCGCTCCACCTCGATGGCGCGCAGCACCATCTGGCGGCGATCCACACTCACTAACCGGGGACGAGTAACCGGATTTGTTGTGCTCATGCCCCCAATATACCAGAGCTTAGGTAATTAAGCTACTAATAATTCTTGTCAATTCCCCGCGGTGGCAATTTTTTCACACGTTCCAGATACCCTTTGCTTTCTTGGAGCGTGGGAAGGTGTCAGAGGGAGAAAGGGCGCCTGACATCCTCTCTCCGTCTGTCGATCTGGCCGCGGTTCGGAGCACCAACGAACTAGCGCTGGGGCTGCTTCTCCGTATCAAACTCCGAAACCTTGCCATCCTTATAACAGATGTCCACGACTTTGCTGGGCAGAATCACTCGGAGGGAATCCTTTCTGCACACCATCAAGTGCGTAGCCTTCTCCACCTTACCCTTGGTCCTTGCTGCCATAATAAATGCCTCCACGAACTCTGGTTCTGAAAATAACTTAGGATGATTGCGATGGTGCGGGCGCGCCTGATAGATTGAGCCAGTCACCGAACCGCTTACCCGGTTTCATTCGTCAGCGCCGAGCCGAAGTTCTCACACGATCTCGGCGTTCATGGCCATCATCGCGGAGACTCCAAGTTTTGTCTATGGAACATTAGTACTGGTAGCGTCGATAGAACAATAGTACGGGGCAGTACTCTCCTGCCGTCGACGACCGTCTTGACCGGTTGGGCCGAGGAAGGAAAGCGGCAGCAAGCTGCCGCACTTCCAAGCGTGCTCCCCCGCAGGGGACGCGGGGCCAGAAGAAGGCTGTCAGCACCCTGACACCCTTTTTCCCTATAACACACCAACCTCATGTGTATCGACTTCGATCACCCTGTCCGGATCGAGACACGGCTTTTTCCGGCCAGGCTTAACTCGAAAATCCAGCCTTCTCGTCTAACCTCAGGACCCAGCGTAGGTTGCCTCCCCGAGACAAGGTACACACGTTTGGACTTCCTTTTGCATAAGCCGAAGATGGAGTGCAACTTAATGAGCCCAATATCCCCTAGGCTCGGCGAGATCGTGAGTGTGGGTTCCGGAAATTCTGAGCCGTTGTTTCCAGATATTCTGAACCGTTCTGTGGCGCCTGGCAAGGGCTCCTCCAACTTGAGATGACGGGTACGTCCCGACGGTCCATCGAGGCAGATGAACCTTCCTCGTTCCAGGACGCGGTCGAGGATCGCGGCCGCCAGGTCCTCGTCGTGCAGCACCTTCCCCCATTCATTCAAGGGCTTGTTGGTGGTGAAGATCATGGGCCGCTTGCGCAAGTGGCGGTCGTTCACCACATGGAAAAGGACATTGGCGGCGTCCTGTGCGTAGGTTAAGTAACCGACCTCGTCGATAACCAACACGTGGGGGTGCGTGTAGGTGGCGAGCGACTCCTGTAGCCTTCCTTTCTTGCTGGCGTTGGAGAGGTCTTCGATCAATTCCGCGGCCGTGGTGAAAAGCGTTTCGAAACCGTTCTGAATGGCACGGTAGCCGATGGCGACGGCCAGATGGGTTTTCCCGCGCCCGGTCTTGCCATGCAGGATGAGGGATCGTCCCTCGCTGACCAACTCGGGTCCCAGATAAGAGCCGAGCAGCGCCAGGCGCAGCGTGGACTGGAGCGAGAAATCGAACTCGTCCATGGTCTTGAGGAAAGGAAAGTGGGCGCTACGCGTCAGGCGCTGCAGACGCGTTTGCTTCCTTCCCGCCACCTCTTCCGCCAACAAGAGAGTGAGGAAGTCGGCGTAGGACCAGCCTTCCTTCTCGGCCTGCACAGCGACGTCCTGGTAGATGCGGCGCATGTGTGCCAAGTGGAGACGCTTGAACAGAGCCTCGCGCTCCGCCTCGGAGAGGCTCCGGGTCTGCGGACCGGAGTTGTCGGTGTTACCCTTCACGACTTCACCTCCTGGGAAAAAAGCTTCTCCCCTCGCGCTCCTACCCGAAACAAGAACCTCCGCCGTCGCGGGTGCTGCTCCCCCTTCGATACCCCGAGGGGGAGAGAGGAGAGGGTCGCTGTGGAAATGCCGCGCCGAGGAAAGCGTGGAAAGCTCAAACAGCGAGTTTCCCACCCTTCCCTCCGCGCTTGGAAATCCGGCAAAGAACGCCGGATTCCCACATTTCCACAGCGACGACGGCGGTGGTATCTCTTCACGGCACAGCCTCCTGGAAAACCAGTGAACGTTGCAGGAAGCTCTCCACGTAGGCGGCACTGAAGACCTCCTCTTTGAGCCCCTCCTCCATCGCCCGCCGTAAAACCTCCGGACCGTGGCGCTGCAGGACCTCGTGCAAGCGATCCACTTCCCCCAGCCACTGCCGCGGCCGGCGATGCACGATCTCGGTCAGATAGCGCAAAGCCGGCTCGCCCAAATCCAGCAGCTGTTGCCTTTTCAGATAACGCTTGCCGCGCTTACCCGATACCGCGGCCACCAGAGCCGCGCGGTGCGCCGCCAGCGTCGAGCCCTCGTGGGGAGCGAACTTGCGGGGATGCACGGCTTCGTGCCGACCGGCCACGATGCGGATCCGCTCCGCGTACAAGTACAAAGTCCCGGGCATGCTGATCGCCTCCGGCGGCATCGAGTAGGCATGGCCATCGTGCATCACCGTTCCGGTGGGCCCCACGTAGACCGGGATGCGCAAGGCCAACTCCTCCGGCCGCACCTTCAAGGCACGCAGGCGCGGCGCCTCCTCCGCCAGACGTACCGCCGGGATCACTCCCGTCGCCCGGCAGGGGCGCTCCTCGTTCACTTCCCGATGCCACTCGCCCAGTTGTTGCTCCAGATCCTCCCCATCCTGAAAGCGGCGGACCTTGAAGAAGGAGCCCTTCACGAAACCCACCAGGTTCTCTACCGCCCCTTTCTCCTGCGCCCGGTAAGGCCAACACAGCTCCACCCCAATGCCCATCTCCAGCGTGGCACAGGCGAAGACCGGATTCCATTCGCTCACCTCACCATTCCTCCGCCACTTCAGCGCCACGGTCTTGGGCCGGTCGAACACGCACACCAGCGGCGCTCCTCCCCAACTCGCCAGATGCTGCGCCAGGCTCCGCACCAGACTCTCCACCGTCTCGTCCTTTACCAGCGAGACACGCACCCAGCGCGAGTACTTCAGACGCGAGGCAAAGAAGTGGATGCGCCGCACCGAGCCGTCCCGAAACTCCACGTCCACCTGCCCGAAATCGTGCTGGCTGAATTCGCCGGGCAGACCCTCGAAACGTACCAGAGGCTTGACCTCCTTCGGCCGCAAAGAAGCTACCAAGCCGTACAGCGCGCTCTTGCCTCCCGCGTAACCCGCCTGCCGCACTCGCCGCAATACCTCCACCGAAGGCAGGTCGGCCCTGTCTTCCAAAATCTCCACCACGAGTTTCCGGAAATTCTCGACCTGGCTGGGCCGGCCAATCCGCCGCTTGCTTCGCTCCGCAGCATCGTCAACGTGCACAACGGGAACTTCCTCCGCAATACGCTTGATGGAGCTCAGGGAAACTCCCGCCAACCCCGCCACTTCAATCTTCGCGTGACCCGCCTTCAGTAAGACTTCGATCTCGTGTCGTTTTAACATCCCCAACATCCTCCTCCCTCCGCCCCGCTCGACCACCAACAACAAAGCGGCGCAAAGGGAAGTTTCTAACTCTTCCCGCTCTTCTCAAACGGCTCAGAATTTCTGGAATTTAGGGGGTCAGATTTTCCGGAACTCGCAGTGAGCAGGTTTATGCTCAGGAAAGAAGCAACCGATGACTTGAGTTTCGACCCTGGTCAGTTGATGGCAAATTGCTCGGGTCTGCTTGAAAAGATGAATGCCATTTGCGATGCCATCAACTCTGAGGCGCGTCAGACGTTAGTCAGTGAGGAAACGCCTCTCCAACAGGACCAAATAGCTTGTAGGTACCGCTTTGCAAAAGCAGGAGAATGCAAAGAGTACTGGATCACACTGGCGGTTCTACCCAAAGGGCCGACGTTGATATTTTCGTCCTTCCGTTGGGATCAGTGGTCCGAACCCATCTGTCGGATTTTTGGATACGACTTGGCACGGAGAGAGGAGAGGATCTATTGCGCGTTTCGGATCAACCCCACGTCTGTTAGCGCCGCCGATGTGGAACAGTGGTTCGCTTATCTTCTTTCGGGGTTACAGGGCTCGTTCAAGCCGGCGGGAAGGGTGTCGTTAAGGATTCTAGTCATAAACCCAGAGGGGTGAATACCTTTTAATATTTGAATCTCCGAATCGGCTCTTCCCTGCGGCCCCGGTTCCGAACATGACGACTCGTGCGCGACCCAAAGGTTTGTGGCGTGGGGAACTGATGAGCCGCGGACCTACAAAACAGGTCCACGCTGCGATTCACCGTCCTCCCGCCTCGTCGCCAGCAACCGATTGTGGTCACCCTTTTGTCCCCAAATGTCGCCCTAAATTGGTAAAAATCTCCTCATTTGGATCGGAAAGAATTGGCGTACTTTTTCGGCCTCACATAATTCCATGGCAACTCATCATTTATTCCGTCGGACGAACCCGAGGGTTTGGTCGTCAACATGCACATATTGTCGCTGTCGTTTGTTCTGCCACGGAAGGATGGGTGGAGGTGATTTATGCCGAATACCGTTTCTGAAGAGCGGCCGGTCTATTTGATTTCCCGTCACCGCGAGGTACGCTGCCGGTTGTGGTATCGCATCTCGCCTTTCCGCGACGGGTTGAATCGGTACTTCCTGGTTTGGACCGAGGAACTCGAGTAGCCGGACCGTTGACGCTCCCAATTAGCGCCAGAGGAAGTCGGAACTTCCAATCTCCCCTGTTCGACCGCCCGCTGGGGAATGAGTGGGTTCCCGAGAGAGGGTGCGGCGTCAGGCTGAGACGGTATCGATGGCGATGTGCTGGCTCGCGTCCCAGCCGGCGTAGTAAAGCTCGATGCTCAGCTCCGGCCGCTCTTTGGCAAGCGCCGTTCGCGCGCGCCGCAGATCCTCTTCCTGGCGCTCGCGCGGTTCAGCGGAAGAGTGTAAGTGCAGCGGCAGTTCCTTGTACCAGCCGCAGTCCTGGTGCTGAATCAGGATCAGGCGCTTCAGGTCGTGCGCGTCCACCAAAAAGCGAAACCATTTCCAGCCGGCCCACGAAAACTTCGGCAAATATTCCACAAAGGTCAGGCATTGCGGGCCGCCCGGAAGCACCAGCAGGTCGTAGTTTTCATCCAGCTTCAAGGTGAGGTTGAGAAACTCGTAAAATCCAGCTTGGAACCGGTGATCGCTGCAATGGATGGCCAGCACCTCGGCGTCCGTATCGTGCAGCGTGGAAGAGAGTTTATAGCTCGGCATAGGCTCTACCTTCGGGCAAATTGAATCACGGCGACGCGAACTGACTGGGAGTAAGAAGAGAACGAATCTGCACGCCGCCTACTTCTTATCCACGCTTTCTTCCACCCGGACGACCACCGGCTTCGCAGGCGCGATCAACTTCTCATCCAAGCCAAGCTGCGCAAGCACGGTGGGAATATCCAGCCCCAATGCCTGAAGTTGCTGCAGCAGCGAGAAAACCAGCGCCGGCCCCGCTTGCGCGATGCGACCGATGCCGCCGGTGCCATTCGACGCTCCGTTCCCCTGCTCGATCACGACAACCTTATCAATGTTGCCGAGAGGCGCCGCAACAGCGCCAAAGATTCCCGCCGAGGCTTGCAGCACGCTGGGAAGCTTCTCGAGCAGCGTTTGCAGCTTGGCGGCGTCGTTGAATTGCCGCCAAGCCTCCGCCTTCTTCAAGATGGCCTGAGCTTCTGCCAATCCTTGCGCTTCAATAGCTCGCGCTTGCGCAAGCCCCATCGCTTCGATCTTCGCCGCTTCCGCGCGGCCTTCCGCTTCCACCGCCGACGCCCGCCCCAGACCTTCCTGCTTCAGTTTTTCTTGCTGCGCTTCCGCAAGTGCGATCTGTGTGGCCTTCTGGCCTTCCGCTTCCAAAATTGCCGCCTGCTTCTTGGCCTCTGCGCGCAGAATGGCCGCATGCCGATCGGCCTCGGCGGGCTTAATAACGGTGGCCTCAAGCTCCTGCTGCTTGCGCAAAACTTCCTGTTCCTGTACGGCGATCTGTTCCTGCGTACGAGTCTTCTCCACGCGGACTTCTTCCGCCACCACCGCCTGCTTCGCTTTCGCTTCCGCCAGGGGTCCGGCCTGCGCGGACTTGGCCTTTTCCATTTCAATTTCGGCCTGGTACTGCGCTTGCCTCACGGCAAAGTCGCGTTGGGCGTTGGAAATGTTGGCGTCGGCGTCGAACTTGGCTTTCTCACCTTCCTGCATCGCTACCGCGGATTTGATCTTCGCGTCGCGCGTGGCCTCCGCTTCGCCAATGGTGCCATCGCGCTTCACTTCCGCCGTGCGCTTCTTGCCCAGCGCGTCGAGATAGCCTTCCTCATCGCTGATGTCTTGAATCGTCAGAACATCCACGCCAATGCCCATGCGCTCAAGATCGAGCGCCGCCTCGGAAGTCAGCTTCTGGGCAAAGCTGGAGCGATCGCTGTTCACTTCTTCCACCGTCAGTGTGCCCAGGATCGACCGCAGGTGACCTTCCAGGGTTTGGAAGATAACCTTTTGGATCGTGTCGTGAGTCATGCCCAGAAAGCGCTCGGCGGCTGCCGACAAGGAGATGTCGTCGCCTTTGATCTTCACGTTGGCCACGGCCTTCACGGAAATCGGTACGCCTTTGAGCGTATAGGCACGCTTGATCTCAAGGGGAATGGTAAAAACATTGAGAGACAGGTAATCCACCTGCTCGAGCAAGGGCCAACGAAACGCCGCGCCCCCGCGCACCATGCGGTAGCCCGCAATACGGCCGTCCGCCAGCTTGTGTTTGCGGCCACTGAAAATCGCCACCGCGTTGGGCGGAACCTTGATGTAATTCTTGGCAAAGCGGGAAATAGCCAGGAGTAGTGCAACGGCAGCAGCAGCCGCAAGAACGATTACGAAAGGCGAAAAATGCTCCATAAGAATCCTCCCCAACGGAAGTAAGGCGTCACGTATGAAAAGTCACGAGCAGCCGAATGACGATACTTGAAATTGGAAATTGGAAACTCGAAGCTGGAAAATAGAAACGCCACGCCTTGGGATTTTCGATTTTCGAGTTTCTATCTTCGAGTTTCGATTTTCGAGTTTCGAATTTCCAGTTTCTGCCTCCCTACTCCGCGCGATCCACAAGGACAACATCGCCGACAATGTTATTAATTTTGACGAGTGCGTTGACGGGAATCTCCTCGTTACTTGTCGCGCGAGCCACCTTTTCCACTACGGTGTCACCCAGCGTGCAGCGCACCTGGCCCACCCCACCCTTGGGAATGGCAACGCTCACCTGCGCCGTGTTGCCCACCAGGTCGCTCGTTCGAACGTGGCTTGTAGCCTGCTGGCTGTAAAGAAAGCTGGCGAAAACGTAGATCACCCCGGCAAACAGCACTCCTCCCCCAAAGCCCATCGCCGTGCTCACGCCCACTCCGTATCCCACGTGAATGCCGATGGCGCCGAAGCTTCCAAACGCGGTGACGAAGACGCTCAGAATGCGGCTGCTGAGGATGCTGGGACCCGCGCCGTGGCCGTCGGCGTCGTGTCCAAAATCACCATGGTCGAACACATCACCGAGAATCGCACTGGCTATTACAAAAATGAAACCAAAGACCGCGATGGCCAGGAAGGTGACGAACGCCGATGTGCTTGCCAGCAGAATCATGTCGGTGGCCTCTGCATCAGGAGTGTGCACTCCACCTCGCGAGGGACGGCCTCTGGGCGGATCAGACCTCTTGCAGTGACGGCTACTCTAAGGCCGGTCTCCCGCGAAGTCAAGGCAAGTTAGGCTATTGGAGGAGTTATTGGCTGACAAATCTACGGTACCGCGTACATGATCCAGCCGAGGGCGACCGCCACACCCACAAAGGCTCCAAAAACCTTGGCGCCGTAAACCAACCGTTCGCGCGGGGTGTTCTTGCTCAGGACTCCGAACACGACGGAGACGAGCAAGGAAAACAGGATCATAGCGGGAAAATGGGAAACAGCCATATTAGAACCTAGTGACAAGTGACGAGTGACAAGTGACGAGCAAGCAGGCACAGAAACTCGAAAATCGAAACTCGAAAATAGGCCATGGTCTCAGATTTCCGTTTTCCAGTTTCCAGCTACCAATTTTCGTGTTTCGTCTGCTCGTCACTTATCACTCGTCACTCTTAACTGCCTCTAGGGCTTGCGCCCCATGGCAATATCGTACGTATCGAGAATCGATAAAGTGTTCAGCATGCCGGCCGCCACCAGGTAGGCCGTGCCGAAGTCGGCGCTCACAAACAGGGGGTTGCCGCCGGCATAGCCGAAGAATCTCGCAACCGGCATTGCCAATCCCACACACAACTCGCCGAAATATCCGAGCGTTTGGAGATAAGATCCGGAGCTGGTGCTGAAGAATTCCCCTTGCATGGCGATCCCCATCAGGAACATCGTCACAATCGATACGAAGAGGATTACCGCGCGCCACTTGCGGCCGAGCAAAAAGTGGCCCAGGCCCGGCACAATCCACGCCGCCACGCATAAGCGTACCAACGTGGCCAGCTTCGGTTGCGCTGGGGCGGAGACTTTCTCTTGGACGACTTTGGTTGCCATGACAAGAATTTTCGGAAAAGGGATTCAGGATAGGGGTTTCTGATTCCGAAAACCCGAACCCTTCTCCCAATGTTCCAAGCTAACACACCCGATCAGGGCGCGGCAAGTATGGGCACAATCTCGGTTTGAATCTCCCCGGTCACGCAAGCCTCGCGGGCGCCCGTGTACACATTCACCTCACTCCGAATGCCGAATTCGTGCAGGTAAATGCCCGGCTCGATGGAGAAACAGGTGCGAGCGATGATTCGGCGCTCGTCGTGGGTTTCAAAATTATCCATGTTGGCGCCGTTGCCGTGCACGTCCTCGCCAATCGAGTGCCCGGTTCGATGCACAAAAAAGGTGGCATACCCCCTTCGATCGATCACCTCGCGCGCCGCGTCGTCAACCTCATACCCATGGAGCACGCGCCCGGATTGCAAGGCATTCTGAACCAGGGCGATGGCCGCATCGCGCGCCTCGCGGACCACCTCAAACACCTTGCTATATTGCTCGGGAACCTTATCGCCAACGTAGCCCGTCCAAGTGATGTCGAAATAAACGGCGCCGGGCTTATTCTCTTTGCCCCAGACGTCGAGTAGCACGAGGTCCCCGGGATTGATGGCCAGCGATTTCTCCTTAGACGGCGAGTAGTGCGGATCGGCGGAATTGGCGTTCACGGCCACGCAAGGAGGCTCGTCGGCAACAATGCCGTTGGCCTCGAAAACATGAACCATTTCCTGCTGCACATCGTACTCGCTGATCTCCTTGCCGTCTCCCACGGCGGCGCGAATGGCCGCAAACGCCGCGCGCACGGCCTTATGCACCACTTGGCCGGCCGACAGGTGCGACTGCCATTGCTCCTCGGACCATCTCGCCTCGAACTGTTGCACCAGATCCGCCGATGAAATCACGTCCACGCCACAGCTCTCCACCAGATCCACCGTGCCCGCGTCCACCAGTCCCACATAGGGAATGTTGTTAAAAGCGGAGTATTGCATCGCCACTCGCTGTCTGCCGTGCAACAGCCGGCTTACCCCTTCGCGTTGTTCGCGCCAGGAGGAATAACGCTCCTCGGTGCCGGGCAGCCCCTCCAGGTTGTGAGCCTCGATGCGGTGCACGAGCTTGGCCGGCTCCCCTTCCGCCGGAATAAGGTAATACCATCGCCGAGAACATATGACGGGGTTAATGCCGAGCACGCGATAGGCAATGGCATCGCGGCGGTGGTGGTCGTAGAACAACCATCCGTCCAGCTTGGCTTCACGCAGTGCCGATTGAATGTCTTCAAGGTTCATAGGAATGCCCCCCTTTGTTCGGTATGTCGCGAACCATCTTTAGCCCGGATTTCTCACCAGGGTTAGGAACGGTAGGGCGAAGCACGGCCATTATAGTGCCTTCCTGAGGTGTTCCACCGCCCGCCCCGCGCCAACAATTTGTGCGGGGAGGGATGGCACGTTTTGGAGCGCGGGCGCTCGCTCCCGCTTTTTCTACCGCTGACTCGTGAGCGGTCGGTTCGCCGCAACGAGTCGCCGCACTCCAAAAACGCCACTTCGGATCGGCGTGGTGAGAAGTGCGGGTTAGGTCCGCGGCTTTTCATCGCCCAGCGACTACCACCCGCGGACCTAGCGAACAGGTCCGCGCTACGTCCCTTGTTCCTGCGCCTCTCCCGGCTTGAAGATCTTATTGTAAATCACCATGAGCACCGCTCCCACCAGTCCCACGGCAGTCACTGCCCACCACATCTGCCGGGGCCGGTGCAGAACATCGCCAAACTCGTGGAGCAGGTATCCGCCAAACGGACCGGCAATGAAGTATCCAATGGCGATGGGCAGAAAAGCATAACCCATATAAAGCCCCTGCTGGCCCGGCGGCGCAAGCCGGGAAATGTATTCGTAGTAGCGCGCCGATTGCGTCATTTCTCCAAGGGCCAGAACAATCAGTGCGGCGATCAGCCCCAGGGTGGTGGGCACGAACACCAGAATTAACCATGCCAGACTTGAAATCACCAAGCCCAGGGTCATCGCTGGGAACGTGGGGATTTTCCGCGTCACGTAGCTGACGAGAATCTGGAAACAGATCACCGCCAGCGCGTCAACGGAAAGCACCAGGTCGGCATTCGCGTTGGGATTCACATAGCCGCGCAAGAATAAAGGCGCGGAAATGAATTCCTGCCAAAACACGATGTAGAAACTCGAGAATATCAGAAGGAAAAGCAAGAAGCGGAAGTTCGCCAGCACCACGAGCATGTTCTTGAGGGCGTGCGCGACACTGGCCACCTTCTGTTCCCCTGACCGCGCCGGCTCGCGGAAGAACAGCAGGGTGACCAGAAACATCAGAAAGACGCTTAATGCCGAAACGCGAAAAACATTTTCTATACCCCAGCCCAATCGTTTGCGCACCAACCAAGCCATGATGGGGCCGAGCGTGCCGCCGATGTTCACGATGGTGTAGTAAATGGAATAGCCGATGGAGCGGACATTTTCCGCCGAAGCGTGCGCGGTCGTTCCCGCCACGCAGGGTTTGACCACCGCCGGCCCGAGCGCCGGAACCATCAGAATAGCAAACACCAACCATTTATCGCCCAGCGCCTGGCGCGCACCTTGCATCCACGGAGCCGAAAGTGATCCGAGGAGAAAATAGCCGAGCGTCATCACGAGATAAGCGAACATCAGCGCGCGGCGAAAACCGAAGCGGTCCGCGAGCGTCCCACCGAGCACCGGGAGGAACCAGACGACGAATCCAAAGGTTCCCATCATCCAGCCGGTGACTTCTTTGGAAAAATGCAACTGCTCGGTCAGGAAAATGGCCAGCACGGCGCTGGCGCCGTAGTATGCGAGGCGCTCAAACAATTCCGTGAGATTCGCCACCCAGAAGGCGCGCTCAAACCCGGTGCGAATTTCGGCCAAGCGCTGCGTAAGGCTCAACGTTTCAGCTCCTCTCAAGAGCAGCGACGAGTGACGAGCGAGCGAAAGACGAAAATAGAAACTCGAAACTAGAAATTCGAAACTCGAAAACTCGCAACGATTCTCGAGTTTCCAGTTTCGAATTTCGTCTGCCCGTCGCCCGTAACTGCCTTCTTGATCCCTGCGATACTTTCTTCCGGTGAACGCCCCTTCACACGCAGCAACTTTCGCCTTGCCTTTTGGCCGGAAAGAATCTCGACGCTGGCCTGCGGTAGCCGCAGTGCGCGGGCGAGAAAATGAATGCACGCCTCATTGGCCTTACCTTCCGTGGCGGGGGCATGTAATTCCAAGCGCAACTCGCCCGATGCGTCCACAGTCAAGCGCTCGCGCGTGGCTCGGGGTTTGACTCGCAGCCAGAAGTTCACGCTTTCGCCTTCGATCTTAAATTCGGGCACTCACGCCCTCCCGCCAAAAATTGCGGTTCCAATTCTGACGATCGTGGAACCTTCTTCAATTGCGACTTCGAAGTCGTGGCTCATGCCCATGGAAAGCTCTTTCATAGAAACACCCGGCAGATTGCGCGCTTCGATCTCGCGGGCCAAGGCGCGCAGTTGCCGAAAGTACGGCCGCACGTCTTCCGGATTTTCGAGGAACGGCGGGATTACCATCAGGCCGCGAAGGTCGAGACCTTCCAGTTGGGCAATCCGCTCGGCCAGCGCCGCCACTTCCCCGGCAGCGACCCCCGCCTTGGAGGCTTCCTCAGCCAAATTCACTTCGATCAGCACGGGTAGCCGCGCTTCACCAGGGGCAGCCGCCTGGGCGAGTTTCTCCCCCAATCGTAATGAATCCAGCGAATGCACCCACGCAAAAAGTTCGCGCGCCATCCGCGCCTTATTGGACTGGAGATGACCGACCAAGTGCCACGTTGCGTCCAAATCGGCCAGCGCCTGAATTTTGGATTTGGCTTCTTGGACGCGATTCTCGCCAAAGTCGCGTAGGCCCGCCTCAAAAGCCGCTCGCACCGTTTCCGCAGGGTGCGTCTTCGAGACCGCCACCAGTTTCACCTTATCCCGCTGGCGTCCGCTGCTATGGCAGGCAGCGGCGATTCGCTCTTCGACCCGCGCGACATTTTCATGAATGTTCGAGGCCATTTCGACCGGCAAACTCAGGCGGGCCGGAGCCACCTACATATTTAGTGACTGGGCAACTTGAAACGGTGCCATTCTATCACTCTCCGCACCTCGTGTAGGCACCTTGTTACGGCCACAGCCGGGTGTTAGGATGCAAAGGCGGGAAAAACGAAACTAGAAACTGGAAACTCGAAAATCGCTTCGAGTTTCTAGTTTCGCCTTCCCCGAAGACTGGCGTAAACAGCGGCTCGAAGGACAATGCAACCAGGCCTTTTCATCACTTTTGAGGGGTTAGATGGCTCGGGCAAGAGCACACAACTGCGCCGCGCGGTTCAGTACCTGCGCCGGTCCGGCAATCGCGTGCTGGTAACACGCGAGCCCGGGGGAACGCGCACGGGGGAACGTATCCGCGAAATCCTGCTCGCATCGAAAACCGGCAAGATTGCCCCGCTGTCTGAGCTGGCGCTGATGTACGCTGCGCGGGCCCAATTGCTCGAAGAATTGATTAGGCCGGCGCTTGCCCGAGGTGAAGTGGTCGTGAGCGACCGGTATAACACCGCGTCGTTCGCCTATCAGGGATACGGGCGGGAATTGGGGATCGCCACCGTGAGCGCTTTCGACCGGTTGATTTGCGGAGCGACTCAGCCGGACCTGACCATCATCCTCGACCTCGATCCGGAGCGAGCGCTCGGGCGCGCGCGCGGCGATACGCGGCGAGCACGCCTGGACCGCATCGAAGCGCAAGGGTTGGCCTTTCACAAGAGGGTGAGGGTCGGATATCTTGCCCTCGCTCGCAAGACGCCGAAGCGGATTAAGGTGGTGCGCGCTGGTCAGTCTGTCGCGGCTCTACAAGCCGAGATTCAGGGGCTCATCGGGAGGCTTCTCGACCAGAAAAAGCAAGATCCAAAATTCAAGATTCAAGATTCAAGAATCGCTTAAGGACATGGGCTTCGATTCCTTTCTCGGCAATCCGCAGGCGGTCACGGCATTTCGCGAAATGGTCTCGACCGGGCGTGTTCCGGGAGCCTTGCTTTTTGCCGGGCCCGAAGGTGTGGGCAAGAAAACGCTGGCGCTCATGCTGGCCAAGGCGCTGGTGTGCGAGCGCGGCGGGGCAGACTTCTGCGATCAATGCGCGCGTTGCCGGAAGGCCGAGCAGATGTTTGCCTCCACCCGAGAAGATCTGGCTCGGCGTCGTGAAAGCAAAGAATCCTCGCGCCGGGTTGAGGGCCTGGTTTACTTCGATCTCCAAATCATCGAGCCACTGACAAGGTTCATCCTCACCGAACAGATCCGCCAGTTACGGGCCATCGCGTACACGCGGCCGTTCGAATTCCCCCGCCGCATTTTTATTCTCGATGAAGCCCAGACGATTCATTGGCAGGCCATCGACCTGCTGCTCAAGGTCCTGGAGGAGCCGCCGGAGACGACGAGCCTCATCCTGATTTGCCCGAACGCTTTTGAGCTTCGCTCCACAATACGATCACGCTGCATGCGGGTAGCTTTTCAGCCAGTGGAGCAAACTCTCATCCAGGATTTGTTGGCCCGAGAGAGGAAGCTCACCGAGCCCCAGAAGGCGATTGCTGCACGCGTGGCAGCGGGCAGCGTCGCGCTGGCGCTAAACTTCGACCCCGCCGAGTACGAACGCCGCCGCAAGCCTTGGGTGGATTTTCTGGAAGGGATGGCACGCCGCGGCGCTCCCGGCGCGACGGTGGATTGGAAGCGGGTGTTTGATTCCGCCCGCGCTCTGGCGGAGAATCGCGACGATTTCGAAGGGACGCTCAAGGTTGGATACTCCCTTCTCTCTGATCTTCTACATATCCTGCTGGACCCTGCCGCAGACGCAGTGGTGAACGTCGACTTGACCGAGCGCCTAAAGCAATGGGCACCCAAACTGACTCTTGGCGGGATTGAAAAACTCAAGGGCGGCCTCGACCAGGCCTACCGCCTGCAAATCCGCAACGTCAACCCGCAACTGGGGTTTGAATCGCTGGGGATTGAAATGATCTCAGGCGGCGAGTCCAACTCGCGCTAGAAAGTTATTCCCACCGACCGGCTCGAAGAACCCCGCCGTCCCAGTCGAATGTTAAGCAGGTCATGTTTCACATCGCCGTCGCCCGAGTATTTGCAATGGATGGGCAACGAGATCCATTGACCTGCCATCCATCATTTATGAACCCCGAACGGCAACCGCTATTGGCTCGAAGCCCCGACGGAAGCGCGTTCACTCCGGCTAAAACGATTGCGACCTGTGTTTGGCTATGTTACTATGCAGTCCATTCGCGGCTGTCTTCCTCTGCATGGTCGCTTTATTTCTGCCGTATGAAACCTGGACGCTGGGTGAAGCGTCTAGTGAAGCAGAGAGGACCCGCGCTTTTCACCGGGAGAAGCTGAGATCCTTGCCCGTCTGTTCGGGCTTCAGGAGCAAACCAATATGAATCGACGATTAATCCGTCCCACTCTGTCCGATGTCCAGGACCAAATGGGCGCGCGCATGCAGCGGAAGAAGCCCGCGCCGCCTGACCAGACGAATGCCGAGAATTTCTATTATCTTAAGCAGATGCAGGCGCGCACTCCCATGGTCGTGGTTCTGGATCAGGGGGAAACGATCCGTGGCGTCATCGAATGGTACGATAAAAGTTGCATCAAGGTGCATCGCCAGAACGAACCCAACCTCCTGGTCATGAAATCATGCATCCGGTTTATGTATAAAGATGGCGAATCCCGAAACGGCGGGAACCACGAAGGGGACAATCATCAACCGCAAGACATCGAGTAGGAAAGAAAGATCGTCTCCCGAGGCGCGCACAATCAAGGCGCAGTCTTGACTCGAGCAACCCGGCCGAGGGGGAAAGAATCAAAAACCACGGGAGGCAATCCTGACAGGTGCAAGTTCCGCCAGCAGGGGATAACTTTGGTCCCCCGGCCCTGCTCGGCGCTTGACAGCTACGAGGGCCTCGCCTAGCATGAATTTGTGTTTGAAGGCAGCAAAACGGACTCCATCGTGAGGGTTCTCACTTCTCTCCAATTCGACCTGCAAGCAGTTCGATCCCTGTTACAATCTCTGCGAAGCGTGCGGCCTCAAATCTGGCAGTGGGCAGCCGTGGTTCCGGCAGTTTGCTTATTCGCCTGCATCGCCCTGGCGCAGCAAGACGAGAAGCCTAAGATTCCGGGCCTCGACAAAATAATCGCCGCCAACGAGCATTTAATGTTTACCGGGACCGTGAAGTTGGTCGACGAGAAGCACAATGTGATGAGTATCAACGCCGAGGGCGGGACTACGGAAATCTTTCCCATCAAGCATGGTACCCACGTCGAAACCGCCGACGGATTCAGGAAAAGACTCGATGTTCTCTCTCCGGGTACGCGCGTGATGGTCTATTACGACCAACGTTCCGACCGCCGCACCGTAACGCGCATCGAACTGTTCGCCAGTGAATCAAAGAAAAAGGAGCCGCAACCCTAGCCCTTCGCGGTCTTTTGGCTCCATATTCCTAGGGGATCAGTATGCGCATCGGTATCACCTGCTACCCCACTTATGGCGGCAGTGGCGTAGTGGCGACCGAACTCGGCATAGAACTGGCCGCGCGCGGGCACGACATCCACTTCATCAGCTATTCCATGCCGGTCCGGATGACCGAAGCCTCCGACCGCATCCACTTTCATGAAGTGGAGATGCTGAATTACCCCCTGTTCGACCACCCGCCGTACACCCTGGCCCTCGCCACCGCCATGGCCAACGTGGCCGTCAACGAATCTCTCGACCTTCTGCACGTACACTATGCGATTCCCCATTCCGTCAGCGCCTACCTGGCCCGAGCCATGCTGAAACCGCACCGGCTGCCCTTCGTCACCACGCTACACGGCACCGATATCACGCTGGTCGGCCAGGATCGGTCGTACCTTCCCATTACGCGTTTTTCCATCGAGGAAAGCGATGGGGTGACGGCCATCTCGGAATACCTTCGGGATATTACGCTGCACGAATTTGGAATCCACCGGCCCGTAGAGGTTATTCCGAACTTCGTGAACTGCGATGTGTTTCGCCCCGCCAACGGTAAATGCCGCCGCGAAGAATTCGCGCCAGGCGGAGAGAAAATCCTCGTTCACCTGTCGAATTTCCGGCCGGTCAAGCGCGTGCCGGACGTCGTCGAGATCTTCGCGCTCCTTCGGCGGGAAATGCCCGCCAAGCTTCTGATGATCGGCGATGGACCTGACCGGACGGTGGCCGAATGGATGGTCCGGGAAAAGAAGCTCAGTCCCGACGTGATCTTCCTGGGCAAGCAGAATCAAGTGCAGGACCTTCTGAATTGTGCCGACGTGCTGCTGCTGCCCAGCGACATTGAATCGTTCGGCTTGGCCGCGCTCGAAGGCATGGCATCCGGCGTGCCCGCTGTGTGCTCTCGCGTAGGCGGTGTGCCGGAAGTTCTCCGCGATGGCGTCGAGGGCTACTTGGTGGAGGTGCGCGACGTTCAAACCATGGCGGCTCGCGCGCTCGAGATTATTTCCAACCCGGAGAAGCAAGCGGCAATGTCACACGCCGCCCGGCAACGCGCACTTCGCCACTTTTGCAGCAAAAACATCATCCCGCTTTACGAGGATCTCTACCGCCGCGTTCTAAATAATTCTTGAAGCCGGAAGACGGGTCGCTTCGGGGTTTATCGAGTGTGGGCAGTGGTTGAAGCGAAGGGCGCACAGATTTCCGCTGTCGTGACCATACGAACGCCAGCGGCCTTCATTTCCTCGATCGCCTTACCGCCGCCATCCTCGGTAATGGGCGTGACCGCATCGATCACCAAATCCACCGGAAATCCCCGCCGGCGTAGCGCCAAGGTGACGGCGCGGACGCAGAATTCCGTGGCCACGCCGAAGACCACTGCACGCCGCGGACCCAGCGCGTGCAAGACGGCGTTAAAGTTCGGATTGTCCTCGGGCGAGTAGGTGGGTTTTTCCACGATGAATTGGCCCACCCATTGGGGCGGAGGTTTGAATGCGCCCGGGCGGCTGGGAATTACCAATGGTGATGGGAGCAGTGTTTCGGGAATTCGCCCCTGCCCGGCGGTGCCGATGACGCAATGGGGCGGCCAGATTTTGAATTCAGGGTCGTCGGGTTGATGTGCGTCGGCCGTGGAAATCACGGGCAGATCATTCTCGCGCGCCCAATTCATGAGGCGGGCAAGATTGGGCACAATCTGCTCCGCTTCCGGTACAGGGAGCTTCCCCGTGGGACGCATGAAGTCCAGTTGCGTATCAACATCAAAAAAGACCAGCGGCTCATTCGCACCGCTCAATTCTCAAAGCCCTCCTTCTTGATGAGATGCCTTCACGGCTCCAAAGTGGCGGGCGCGAGTCTCCTCCAGCAACTGATCGAGCGCTGCGCTCTTCTCGACGGGATATGCGGGTGCCCCTCGCAACACCTTGTAAGGGTCTGGAAGGCAATTAAGATTGGCAAGTGTGCGGTCGCGGATTAGGTTCACCGGTGGGGCAGGAGCCAGGCGGCGGCCTGCGCGCATAACGGGCGCGAGCAATGGCGCGGCCTCGGGATATTCTTCGTCGGCGCAGGCAAGCAAGTCGTGCTGGTATTGGCCACCCTCAGAGAACCGGAAGATCTGCTTGCGGCCCGGCCAGTAAACCTTCTCCTCACTGAACTTCGTCTTTGGCTCCGCCACCCCGCCCGTCTCGGTTTCCACCAGCTTGTAGACAACGCTCAGGGCAGGCACATCTCGCGACGTAACAAGGTCCGTCCCCACACCAAAGGAATCAATTGGCGCACCACCTGCCACCAACTCCTCGATTTTGTACTCGTTCAAATCGCCGCTGGTGACGATCTTGGAATCGTGCAGGCCCTTGCGGTCGAGGATTTTCCGGACCTGATGACTCTTTTCCAGCAAGTCGCCGCTATCCAGGCGCACTCCGGGAACGGGGGTACCTAACGTAGCTACAATCTCCGCGCCCGCGAGCGGATCGTAAGTATCGACTAAAAGGATGGCGGTATCGGGAAAGGTCTCCAGCAGTGCTTCAAAGCTGCGCCGCTCGCTGGGAAAAACCTGCGTCCACGAATGCGCAGCAGTTCCCGCCAGGGGAAGATCGTAGAGTGCTCCCGCCAGCACATTGGAAGTGGCCGCACACCCTCCAACACATGCCGCGCGCGCGGCCCGCACGCCGGCTTCCGGCCCGTGCGCCCGCCGCGTTCCGAACTCCAGAACGCTTCGGCCCGCCGCCGCCCGCACCACGCGCGCGGCTTTTGAAGCCACCAGGGTTTCATAGTGAATCACCGAGAGCAGGTAGGTCTCGGCAATCTGTGCTTCCAGAACCGGCGCGGTCACTTGCAGCAAGGGCTCTTCGGCAAAAACCAGCGTGCCCTCCTCCACCGCCTGCACATCTCCGTGAAATCGAAATTCGCGCAAATAGTCGAAGAATTCCGGCGAGACCGTATGGAAGGCAGGCTGCTCGCGCAGGAAGCGGATATCATCGTCGGTGAAATGCAAGTGTTCTAAAAAGGTGAGCGCCGAATCGAGCCCCGAAGCCACTAGGTACGAGCGTTGCGGGGGCAAGTGGCGCACAAAGAGCTCGAACGTCGCGCGGCAATCAATGTCATGCTCAAAATAGGCCGCCGCCATCGTCAACTCGTACAGGTCTACCAGCAACGCTCGATCCGTATTCATCTCACCTCTGGGCGCAAGATTCCCTGAATTGCCGGGCAATGGAGATTAGGCAAAGGCCTCCCTACGGTTGGGCCGCTCCGCATTGAGGCGGCAAAATCCAGTATGTCGTCGAGAGTCAAGGTGAGTCAAGCGCGGGTAGTATCTTAAAGCGAGTAGCGCGAAGGTATTCGGCTCCGAGACGGATTCCTCCGCGGCCCTTTCTCATTGCCCAACAGCGAACAGGTTGAGACTGCGGTCGTACTAGCGCCAAAGGGAAGCGCCCTTCGCCTTCATTTGCGTTAACCCATGTCAACTCTCTCGAATTACCGTATAATTCAGTAAGCATGACGGCAACCGACTACATTGACGCGCGCGATGGCGGGTTCTACATCAAAGGTACTCGCGTGCCCCTGGATTCCATCGTGCACGAGTTCCGGAATGGTGCATCGCCGGAGAGCATCCGCCAGACATTTCCCACCCTCACCTTGGAGCAGGTCTACGGCGCGATCACGTTTTACCTGGGTCATCAGAAGCAGGTAGACACCAGCATTCGGGATGCGGAACGAGCGTGGTCAGAATTCGAAACGGCTCACCCCCTGCCCGAATCGATCCGGGACCGCCTGCGTGAGGTGCGGGGCCGTACAACCATCCGGCGCGAGCAGTGATCCGCTTCCTCGCCGACGCGTGCCTTCACCCACCACTGTTGCCGAGAATATCTTGGAGTGCGGTAGCAGCAGCTACCGCCTTGCTGACTTCGGCCTTGCCCATTTTGCCGTATGAACCGAGATCGGAAGGCGGTAGCTGCTGCTACCGCACTCCAAGCCGCCGCGGCGCGTGGGTTCCTGTCCGGTTGGAAACATGGGTGAGTGTCGTAAATCATTCCCCAAATTAGGACACGACCTACTTAAGGAGCGACACCTGTGCCGGTGAGCGAGATCATCTGAGGACTATTCGCAGCGTCGTCGACAATGGTCACCGAGGCGGTGCGGGTGCCTGTCGCCGAGGGGTTGAAGGTCACAGTGATCTGGCACTCCGCAGACCGTGCCAGCGAATTACCGCAGTTATGGATCAAGCTGAAGTCCCCGTTGTTGGCTCCCCCGATCACGATGGTCGTAATATTCACCGGCTGGCTGCTGGTGTTCTGGACGGTGACTTGGGAAGAAGAACTTCTTGTACCCAGCGCTTGATTCGGAAACGTCAGGTTCGAAGTCGAAAGCGACAACCCGCCGGCGGCCGCTGCCGCTGCTGCCGCGGTCCCGCTCAGGCTGACCGATTGCGGACTGTCGCCGGCGCTGTCTGTAAACGTCAGTGCTCCCGTTCGATTGCCGTTCGCAGCGGGCCGGAACGAGACATTGATCGTGCAACTCACGTTGGCGACGAGCGATTGCGCGCAATTGTTAGTCTGGACAAAATCGCCGCTGGCGTTAACCGTGAGATTATTCAACGTGGCATCACCGGTGTTCGTCAGCGTGACGGATTGCGCCGGGCTGCTTGCGGCGCCCGCTTGCCCGGAGAAGGTGAGGCTGGCGGTTGAGAGGCTCACCTTGGCACTGCCTCCCCCCGAGCCGCGCAGTGCGACCCGCTGAGGGCTGCCGCTGGCGCTATCGGTGAAGGTCACGGCGCCCGTTCGTTCGCCTTTGGCGGTAGGCGCGAACGTGACGTCGATCTTACAACTTCCGCTCGCCCCCACCGACGCGCCGCAGTTGTTGGACTGGGAAAAATCGCCGCTGGCGTTGATCGCGAGGTTGGTCAGGGTGGCATTGCCGCTGTTCGTCAGCGTGACAGACTTTGAGGAACTGGTGGTGGAAACGGCTTGTCCGCCATAGTTCAGTACGCTCTCCGACAGCCGGACGATTGGCGCAGCCCCGGTTCCGCTCAGCGCCACCGTTTGCGGGCTATCGTTGGCGTAGTCACTGATCGTCAGCGTGCCACTCAGCGGTCCCGCGGAGGCGGGTTGGAAGCTGACCTTAATAATGCAATTTGCTTTCGGAGCCACCGAGGGCTGGCAATTGTTGCTTTGCGTCCAGCCGCTCGACGCTGAAACCCTGGTGACCGTTAGCGAGACGCCACCGTTATTCGTAAGCGTCACCTGTTGCGGATTACTCGTAGACCCCACGGATTCGTCCTCGAAAGACACGCTTATGGGAGAAACGGTGGGCGGGGACGTAGTGCCCGTCCCGCTCAGCTTCACGACATAAGGGGGTCCGGCGGCGTTGGTGGTTACGGTGAGGGTTCCGGTGAGGGGGCCGACAGTCGTCGGGTCGAAGGTAACACTGATATCGCAATTGCCGCCCACGGACACGGAAGGCTTGCAGGTATCAGTCTCGCCAAAATTCGCGGTCGCCTGAACGGAATGGAAGACCAGCACCGTCGCTCCGGTGTTAAAGAGCTTAAAGGAATGGGAAGGGCTGTGGGTCCCCACTTCCTGGTTGCCAAAGTCCATTGGTGCAGGGCCGCCACCCTGGGGGAAAGCCGCGATCGCGGCCGGGTTTGCCCCCCAAGCGCTCACGGCGAACAGTAATCCGATAAGCAAACCCTCGATCGCATGTTGACCCACGCGCTTTCGGCGACTCCCGGCAGCATTATGGGTACGGCCCATGAACACCTCACGCTCTGATGGAATGAAAGGGGAACTCGTCTAGCTACTATACTCTCATCCGGCATCTTGTCAAGGTAATGAGATACTCATTGTTTCAAAGTTTAGAATATACAGATTGAGCGATGGAAATCAACTTCTCATAAAGCGTGCAGAGCGGGAGCCGTCATTTGACCCACCGCGAGGGCGGTCCGCCATCCCCCCCACACTCGGATTGACGGGCAGGCTGGCGCAGACTCCTGCCGTTGGGAGTCTGCGATCTCCCGCAGGGACTGCTCAGAAGTTGAACTCAGCCCATACGGTCCACGCGGAGAATGGACGCATCCCCCAAGTAGTAAAACCTCCAGCTTGACTACGGCCAATCCCCGGGGGGGAGATCACCAGTCCGCGCGTCACCGGGTTGTCGGGCATATAGTCCAGCTTCTGCTGAAGTTTGCTATCGGAGAAGACATTGAAGGGGTAAAAGCGGTGCTGCCACAGGCAGTAATGTGATTCGTCGTGAACAGTAGAGGGCAACCGCAGCCGGGCCAGCGCCCTCTGGCACCACGGAAACTGAAGGTTATCGCGCAGCGTTCTCAGGATGCGCTTGGCCGATTCCTCCTTGAGCCCCTTTTTAATTAGCGGAGTGGTTGCGGCGGGCTCGGGCTTGATCAGCACATGAAAATGCTCGGGCATCAGAACCCAGCCGATAAGAAGGAAATGAAGTTCCTGCCGCACCTCGTCAAGCCTTTGGACAAAGCAGCGCCGCAAGCGATCGGAGGCGAAAAGGGGTGTACGCCGATAGGAGCTGGTGGTGATGAATTGGAGTTCCCCAGGACTGTAAACGCGGTGGTAGAAGGGCATGGCGCAGGAGAGTATACTCGCGACGGAACGCGGTCGGAAGAAAAAGTCCCTTCGGGAGATCGCAGACTCCAAACATCGGGTGTCTGCGCCAGCCGGCGCAGTTCTAACGCTCGCGTGCGCACTCAAAAACATCCTTTTCCCTCTCCGAGGGGAGAGGGTGGCCGGCAGCCGGCGTTCTCATCAGCCGGGACCGGACGGGTGAGGGGTCACTTCCGCTCCATTTCGAAACCCGTGACAGACGAGACGTTTTCCCTACTATTTAGAAGACGCGTCAATTCTCCGCATGGATTGGATGGGTTGAGCTCAACCTCTGAGAAGTCCCTGCGGGAGATCGCAGACTTCAAAGTGCCGCAGTCTGCGCCAGCCTGCGCTGAGAAGCGAGTAGCAAGAAGTTGTGCACATTTCAGCACTACTCCGCGGCCTTTCGATTGATGACCGATCCGTCAGTCAGGCGCAGAGTAGTTCGGCAAGACGGAACATCTCTGCGTTTATCACAGCGGGCAAGGAAGGGCGGTAGAACCATACGTTTCGTCATATATCTCGGATAGAATTCTCGGGCGGCTCCGATGGCTCTCCTTGTATTCCCAATGGGTGCATGGATGATCCGGATGGCCAAGAATTTGGCTCGTTGCCCTTGTCAAAGACATTTCCTTACCGTTGAAGATAACAAGTCTGTCGCTCGAAACAACGGCTGTCTGAGGGCCATCTTTCCAATTGAGTCTTGAACCTGTGTCAATGTGCATGTCCCTAAAATTCAAAGGCGGGCGTCTGGGACGATCGACTCCGGAGGTCTTGAAGCCATTGACCTCGCGCATGACGTACCGGTAAAAGTCACGACGACCCTGCTTTTTTTCCTGTTCTTCTATCTTTGCCTTCGCCTTTTCGATCAGCGCCGACCTTTCCTCCCCCTCAATTGGCAGGCAGGTATAACGTCCATCACCCGGGTCGTAGCCGGCCTTAAATTGGTTGCATCGGTAACAGGAAACTACTTGGTTTTTGCCGCCGTGCTCTCCACGGCACGCCTCGGGAATGAAATGGTCTATGACCAGTTGACGCCAAGTCAAGTACGTCGTCCCCTGGAAACCGCAGTAGACGCATTTGCACCGATCCCTGACGAAGGTGTTGGGAAACTCCTCCCACCCTTCGAGGGGCTCAGAAGGTTTTTCTGCTATAGACTTGGACATGGAGCTTTCCGCCCTTTTGCCAGAATTTGACTTCGCCCAACTCGGCAACCTTGAGCGTCAGGATGATACTCCCGTCCGGCTCGGTGTCAATCTTCTTTCTCGGATGCCAAATGCACTTAGGGATCGGGGTACCTGCGACGCGGAAAAGCGAATCCTTAACTCCAGCGTCTCGCCGCAGATCATATCGAAGGCCGTTGGGGTGAAAGCCTCAAAGTCGAAGTCTTCCGGGATCTCGAAGCGGCGGTTGGTAAGCGACACCGACCTACCTTGGGTGTATTCTCTTGGGCAACCGGACGGACAGTTAGGGTGCCAGTCCAAAGCGAATCGCCCGCCATGGTTATTCGGGAGGATCTATGGGGATCTCCAAATCGAAATTCATGGCCGGATGGCAGTGCCTGAAGCGTCTTTATCTTGAGGTTCACCAACCGGAATTGATGGGTGAACCCGATGAGCAAGCCATGGCGGTGTTCGAGCAGGGTCACGAAGTGGGCCGGTGGGCACAGAGGGCTTTCCCCGGGGGCGTGCTGATCGAGGCGGGGCACGAGGAAATAGCAAAGGCTCTCCGGCAAACCGAGCAGGCGGTAGCGGACACGAAACATCCCGCCATCTTCGAGGCGACTTTCACGCACGATAACATCCTCGCGAGGGTGGACATTCTGGAAAGACTGCCCCGGAATAAGTGGCGCCTCATTGAGGTGAAGTCATCGACCACGGCCAAGGACTATCACCATTATGACGTAGCGATCCAGCGGCTCATCCTCGAAGGCCTGGGGATAAAGGTCGTTCCCTGCCTGATGTACCTGAACCGCGATTACGTCTACGACGGCAAGCAGTACGATTTGGAGAAGCTATTTGTCATTCAGGACCTCACGGCGGAAACCGCTGCCATCGAGCAAGAAGTACAAGACCTCCTTCGCGAAGAGTGGAAGGTACTCGCCAAGCCAAAGCCGCCGGATATCGTGCCGGGAGATTACTGCACACATCCCTACGACTGCATATTCTTCGACCTTTGCAATAGGCCACTGCCGGCTGACCACGTTAGCTATCTCCCGGGCATAGCGGCGAAGAAACTCGGGGAGTTGGCGAACCAGGGAATTGCGTCCATCAAGAGTATCCCCAAGGAGTTCCCTTTGACCGAGAGGCAGAGGCACGCATGGGAGTGCGCCAGGACTGGGTTACCGTGGTTTGGAAAAGGGCTCAAGGAAGCCCTCAGGGAGTTGAGCTATCCCCGCTATTTCATGGACTTCGAAACCTTGTGGGTGGCGCTTCCCCGATACGCCGGCATGTCTCCGTACGACCATATCCCTTACCAATGGTCCGTTCATGTCCAACGCAAACGCGGAGCAGCGTTGGAGCACTTTGAGTACCTGGCGGACGACTCCAATGACCCTCGGCCGGAGTTCGTCAAATCCCTTTGCCAGGTTATCGGGACGAAAGGGAGTGTCCTCGCTTACAGCAGCGGGTTCGAGTCAGGACGCCTTGGTGAATTGGCGGCATGGCTTCCCCACTATAAGGATGAAATCGAAAACATCCAGGGCAGGCTGTGGGATCCGTTGCCCGTTATCCGCGCCCATGTCTATCACCCGGAATTCCGCGGTTCTTATTCGCTGAAGTCAGTGCTTCCTGCTCTCGTGTCTGATATGACCTACAAGGGGATGGCGGTGAGCCAAGGAAGCGAAGCGGGCCTTGCCTGGGAGAAGATGGTTCGCGCTGAGGCGGGAAGCGACGAGAGAAGGAAACTGAGAGACGACCTGCTCGCGTACTGCAAGCAGGACACGCTGGCCATGGTGCGGCTGCTGGAGGTCTTGCAACCGCGGTCGTGAGCATTGATGGCAACTCGTGCACGAGGGTTTAAAGCCGCTTTGACGCGACGTGCTTTCCTGGGTGTCTGCGGCTCTGCCTCCGCGCTGTTCCCTCCTGCGCCGTTGTTCGGGGCGGGCGCCTTTCCGCTCTTTCAAACAGCCGCACCGCAGACGGCTGCGGCGAACCGATCGTTCCAGGACTATCAGATTCTCCCTCACTATCGGACGCGCTCGCCCCTGGAAGAACTGATCCGGAAGGCGCGCGAGAAGCGGATTTCATTGTTTCAAAACACCCTCAGAGTGGTATTGCCGGTTTACGAACCGCGGAGTAGTGCACGCTGCGCACAACGCCGCGCTACGAGGCTTCAAGTGGTGTTCCCCTAACGAGGAAGCGACTGCCTCAGTACGCGGCGCAGATGTCTTGACCGCCGGACCTCGGGCATCCTGCCCGCACTGTCAGCCTCGTCGGGAGCGAAACGCTGAGCAGGCGCGGGCTAAATGTCCACACGGCGGGAATGGCGAAAATAAATTTGGTCGAATTTCCTGCCGGTAGGAAATTGGGGCGCGGCTCTCGCGAGCTTGGCCGCTAAATTGCTAGGCTATATATCGAGACCAACTTGCCGGGTGAAATCACCCAGGGGTAAAGGTGTGCCGCCATGCTTCTAGCCAACAGCCCATGCGGACCGATGTTCAATCCCTTCCCTCCAAGTCATGAATCGCCAACGCGACGGGAAAGGATTGAGGCGGCTGACCAGGATCTTTTTTGCCGTCCGGCGGCGCGGTCGGAGAGAGGGAAATCGAGGGAAGCCGGACCGAAGCGACTATGTTAAGGAAAATAAAAGTAGTTAACGGTGATATGAGGTCATTTCGACGGGCGCTTAAAAATTTCAAATCGTTGAAAACAAGTAAGTTAAATTGTGGCCGGAGAAGGCCGAAACAAAAAAAGATGTTAAAAATGCGGGATGATCCGACTATATCTATGAAAACACAGGGTCTAGCGACAGAATGTCGATCGACGAAACGCGCTTTTTCGTATGAAAGTGCCCCCTGCCGAGCGAAAATCGGTAAAAACCGGAAGCTTGCCCGCACTTCTCACTCCGCCGATAGGAAGCGGCGCTTCGGGAGTGTCTCGCTTTTGATGATAGGGCCCGCTCCCGAATAAATTGACAATCGCCTCAACTGGCATTATCAACTGTGGGCCGGGCGAGCGAGCCGTCTACCCCGGCAAAGACGGATTCTGGGTAACAAGAGGGTGGAGGTCAAAGTGCGACAAGCGGAAAAGGCAAAAGTGGGAGTATTCGGGATCGGCCTGGCGGCTTACTGGCCGCAATTCCACGGACTCAAGGAACGGCTGGAGGGTTACCAGCGCCAGGTGGAAGCGCGAATCGGCGCATGGGCGTCGGTCGAGAGCGCCGGCTTGGTGGACGATGCGCAAAAGGCTCACGCCGCCGGCCAGGCTTTCCGCCAAGCGGGCGTCGATTTGGTCTTCTGCTACGTGGGGACCTACGCCACCTCAACCCAGGTGCTGCCGGTCATCCAGGGGGCCAAGGCTCCCGTGGTCGTTTTGAATCTGCAGCCGCGCGCCGCGCTCGACTATGCCCACACCGATACGGGCGAATGGCTGGCCAACTGCTGCGCCTGCTGCGTTCCGGAAATTGCCGGAGCGTTTGCGCGCGCGGCGATTCCCTTCCGGCAGGTCAGTGGGATGTTGGATACCGAGCCGGATGTGACGGGTCCGAGCGAGCGCGCTTGGGGGGAAATCGCCGAGTGGTGCGCCGCGGCGAAGGTGGTTCGCAATCTGCGCCAGGCCAGAATAGGCTATCTTGGGCACCCCTACCCCGGGATGCTGGATATGTACAGCGACTTCACCCAGCACCAGGCGCAACTGGGGACGCACATCGAGGTGCTGGAAATGTGCGACCTGGAAGCCTGCGTGAGCGCCGTGACCGACGCCGAACTCGCCCGCAAGGTGGAGGAAACCCACAGCATCTTTGACGTCAGCGAGGACAGTCCGTCGGACCCGCTGGCGAAGAAACCGGCGCCCGACCAAATGGATTGGGCCTGCCGCGTGGCGGTGGGACTCGATCGCCTGGTAGAGCAGTTTGAACTCGACGGCTTGACCTATTACTACCGCGGAGTGGGCGGCAACATCTATGAGCGGCTCGGAGCTGGCCTGATTCTGGGCTGCTCGCTGCTGACCGCGCGCGGCGTTCCGTGCTCGGGGGAAGCCGACCTGAAGAACTGCCAAGCCATGAAGATCATGGACCTGCTGGGCGCAGGGGGCAGCTACACCGAGCTTTACGCCATGGACTTTCGCGAGCGCTTCATCCTGATGGGCCACGACGGCCCGTTCCACCTGGGCATCGCCGAAGGCCGGCCGATTCTGCGCGGGCTCGGGCTCTACCACGGTAAATCCGGATTCGGCGTCAGCGTGGAAGCCAGCGTCCGCAAAGGACCCATTACCATCCTCGGCCTAACCCAAACGCTCGACGGCCGGCTGAAACTTCTCACGGCAGAAGGCGAATGCCTGGCCGGAGAGCGGCTCAAAATCGGCAATACCAACAGCCGGCTGCGATTTGCGCTGGAACCCGCGGACTTTGTCAACGCCCTCTGCAGCGAGGGACCAACGCACCACTGCGCCCTCGGCGTCGGCCACGTCATCGGGAAGATTGCGAAGGTCTCCTGGCTTATGGGCGTCGAATTGGAAGTCATTGGCGCCACAGCCGGCAACCCGCACATCGTGTGAGCTCACCGTGCTTGACCGCCCGGGCGGGGGGGGGGACATAAAGTCAAGGCCGTCCGAGTTTTGGGGCATTCGTGACAGGGGGTCCCAAGGATCGCGCCAAAGACCGGAAAAGCGACATTTTGGCGCTGCGCACAGTCGGCTAGTGTTGCGCTTGGAAAATAGGTTCACTTATCAGGCGCGTGCCAAGTCGTTGTAGCGCCGGGCTTTAGCCCGGCATGTGCCGCCCTAAAGGGCGGCTCTACGGTAGACGCATTTTCCGTACGCAACACTAGCGAGTCGTAGGGTGTGCTCCGCGGACTTTTGGGTAGCGGTCCCCGGAAGACAGAAAGTAAATGATAATTCTGAAGTTAGCGGCATCCTCGGCCGCGCGCCGCGAGTTTGGATTTCTCACCAGCGAGCCGGGAGGCCGCAACTTTTGGAGTGCGGGAGATCGCTCCCGCTCTTTCAACCGCTGACTCGTCAGCGGTCTGGAGTCCCTACATTTCAGGTGCGCTTTGACTCGGGTGCCGGAAACCACCCCGGCGCGAACGCGCCTCCCCTCGTGATCCAGGAGGGGAGTTGGTAAAGGCTCCCCTCCTCGGATCAGGAGGGGCGACGCCCTTGGCGGCGGGGTGGTACCGAACAGGAAATGTGGAAACTCGAAACCGCTGACTCGTCCGCGGTTGATTCGCCGCGACGAGTCGCGGCGAGCAAAAGCGGCGACGAGTCGCCGCACTCCGAAACGCCGCTTCGCATCGACGTGGTGTTAGCACCGGGATAAAACGGAGCCCATTCCGCCTGTTTCGAGGGAGCCACTCGGTTGAAAGAGTTACTTTCGGGCACACTAACCTGCCTGCGAAGAGCCGTGGCGAATCTTCCCAGCGTTCCAACCCCGAAAAGTTTCAATCGAACATCAACGCAGGCAACGACCCTCAGGCTCACCCATCAGGAGAGGTGATATTGAAACGTCGCGCACGCGGTAGCTATCGAGGGTCAATCCCATGGCCGGGTTGTGGTCGCCCGCAGCGTACCCGAGATCCTATCGGCCGGTGACACCAAGCGAGAAGCTACCAGCAATTTCGCCGTATTCCGTCGGCAGGAGCACCTGCAACATTCGGCGCCTTGGTGATTTTCCTCACCTGATGGTCAAACGGCAAGAAGAATCGTCACGGACGGGTTATGTCTGACGTCAGGCACTCCCCTAGCCTTAGGGCACGGCGCTTCCGCAGCAAGGGAATCAATCGTCAAATTGGCCGCATTTTCCAACCTCCGTGTAGGGCGTCATCCGGTCAGAATGTTTTATTGCCAGCGGTCGCGTCTATAAACACTATGCGACCATCGGGCGTCTATTGGTTTTTCATGCTCCCTGGACACGGCCGCCTGGCCTCTGATATAGCCACACAGTCAAGTGACCCAGGCAAGCCTGTTTCTCCCCACGGTCATGGAAGGGCGTTCATTCCGAATCTAGGCACGTAGCGATTCAGGTTACTTTCCGAGTTCGCCGTCGCGCAGAATCGTCCGAGATTTACGATTCGGTGTCAGTGCCATCCCCATCCCGAGTTTGCGGATAATCGACTACCTACCTGCGGCCCATCTGCCGTCCAGTTGACCACGCTACCTCCGATCGAGCACTTGTTCGATTGTTTTATGCTGGAGCATCAGTAGAGGGCCCATCTGTTTCCGCAGAAATACACGCACGCGACGTTGGACATCCATTTTCGAATGGTTCGTTGTCAGAGCGTCCAGAATGTAAGAGGCAAGTCGAACTCTCATTTCTTCTGGGATTGTCTCCAAATAAAGACGCCGGGGAGACCAGGCATGGCAAAACCGGCTGAAGGAAGGTTAATAGAACCGGACTCGATACCCGAAGCACTCGCTTGAGCCGACGGGTTATCTGGAACTGCTCATCGAGGATTACGTTGTAGAACTGACCTTCATCAATTAGCGTGAACGTGTACCCGGCCTCGACCATCTTCAAAACTGCTCGGTCGAACTCTTGCTGACCTAGCAATCCTTTGTTCACAAAGTGGCGAAGTGCCGCCCGGGCATTGGCGAACGATAAGCCATAATTTTGCTTGCCAATCGGGCAAGCATCTTGACAATGGAGGGGGAACGAATGATCATTTCATGGTAGCGCTCACTATGAAGCATTTTTACGTTCGTCGAGTGTTGGTTGTTCTGGCGGTCCTGGCCCTTGTTGCGGTCTCGACGGCGGCGGTTGCGCACGGCCACGTTGACGCGAATTCTGCCGATGAATCTCACTGTCAATTGTGCATAGCCTTGCACAATGCCAAGCACGCGCTCATCACTTCCATTGCTACGCTTTGCTTTACGACAGCTCACACATCGAGTCGTGTTCCTTCAAAAGATATTGTTGTTGTCTTCGCTCAACCGCGCTTGACGCAAGACCGCGCTCCTCCTCAACTCTAACCACGTCGCATACTTCACAAGATTAAGGGATCGCCAGATCCGTTGGCTGCCCCGATTTGCAGTTCTGAATTGGGCTGCAAGCGATCCACCCCTATAACGATGATCGCCAAATGCATCGTATTTGGCTTTCGTCTACGCTTTCTTATCTCAAGGGAGTTGATATGGTTAACTCTAGGGTGCCTGGTCCGCCTTCTCCACGCGCGGAGTCAAATCAAAATCCCTACCGCGGACCCGTCCTGGTCCTTATAGCGTCTGCATTTTTGAGCACAGGGGGCGCCCTGGTCGCCGGTCTGCTGCTCGCGAACCGGGTAGTCCTCGACGCTGCCGTCTCTCTGGGACTCGCGACGGGCGTTCTCATCGACGTGTTAGAAAGCCAAATCGCCCGGGCGAAGCCGCCGAAAAGCGATGCGGGCCCGCCGATACCGGTACCTGCGGAGAAACCGGAAACGCCCGCGGAAACACCCGCTACTCCGGAAGCGGATGGCCCGAAACAGAGCCTTCTTCAGGGAGTAGGTGCTGCCTGGCATTGGCTTTGGCTTCATAATCTCGGGACGAAAGAGATTGTCCGAATCGGTACTGCCATCGCCGGGTTTGCAGTCATAGCCATTCTGTTGCTCTTCAACTTCGCTCCAACTCCCGTGGCCCCACTTATGGCGGGGATTGTCGCAGCTCTTTTTCTGGGCGCAGCGGGACTGGCCGCCACGGCTGCGCACTACCTCGCCGACATCGATTCCGCATGGCTGCCCGAGGCTCAGAGTCTTTGTCGCGGCGCACGGGTGCTCGCATGGATTCTCGCATCGGCGGCGGTTTCGATCGGTTTAGAGTGGGCGGGCCAGAACACAGTGCTTCAGATCCTTCATATTTCGGTTTTGGCCATTAATGCGGCGGTGTGTTACAGCCTTCTCAGGGCAAAGCGGCCCGGGAATGATGGACGTCCTGAGATCATCTCGCTGGAGATCGAGGTGCTCTCCATGCTGGGGAGCCGGGCGAACATACTGGGCAGCATCCTTGACGCCGGAGAGCGGCAACTCGGGATCGATCTGCGTTCCACTTGGGCTCTGACGATTGTCCGCCGCAGTTTGGAACCGCTCGTCATCGGCCTGTGCCTGCTGGGCTGGCTCTCCACGTGCATCTCGGTGGTGAGAGTTCAGGAGGTGGGCCTCGTCGAGCGTCTGGGCGTGCCGCGTCGAAGGGCAGCCGCTTGAACCCGGTCTTCACCTGCATTGGCCATGGCCTGTCGATCAAGTGATTCGCATTCCCGTGAAGATCGTGCAGACATTGCAAGTGGGCCACGAGGGACAGGAAAAGGAAGGACCAGAAAATGTGCTGTGGGCAGTTGAGCATGCCCCCAACGAGTACACCCTGCTCCTCGGTAATGGGCGGGACCTTATCACGGTGGATGCCACCGTCCAATATCGCATCGCCGATGCTCGTGCCTGGCGTTACCACTGTCAAAACCCGGCCGCCGCGCTGCGCGCGATCGCCTATAGGGCCGTCATGATCTCCACCGTGAACCGCACGCTATCCGAAGCATTGTCGGAGAACGTCGCGACGCTGACCGGGCAAATGCGTGCCAGTGTGCAGAAGGATGCTGACGATCTCGGTCTTGGTGTTCAGGTCTTGGCTTTCACGGTTGGCGGCATGCACCCGCCGGTACCGGTGGCTTCCGACTACGAGGCCGTCGTCTCGGCAGAGCTGGGAAAGGTCACGGCGGTCGTCAACGCGCAGGCTTACCGCAATCGAACGGTGCCTATTGCCGAGGCCTTGGTGGTGGTGAGTGAGAACGATGCCCGCGCGGAAGGCGCCCAGGCCTTGCCCTGGCGGCGGGTGAGGCGTGGAGCTTTCGTACGCTGGAATCGCAGTATCGCATCGCGCCGGAGGAATTCTTCTTCCGTCGCCGTCTGGAGACGCTGGAGAAGAGCCTCGGGGGGCGCCGCTTCACGGTTGTAGATTCCCGCTTCCAGCGGGATGGAGGTGAAATATGGTTGACGCAATGAGAACGCAGCGCTGGCTGAGGGCGGTCGATGGGCACGCTGGCGCTCGCCGCCATCGTGTTCAGCGCGACCGCCGTGGTCGTGAGGGAGGGACAAGCGGTGCTGATCACCCGTTTCGGACGTCCCTTGCGCGCGGCCACCCAAGCCGGCCTGCACTGGAAGCTTCCTTGGCCCATCGACAGAGACGTTATT
This sequence comes from uncultured Acidobacteriota bacterium, assembly GCA_963808085.1. Lineage (GTDB taxonomy): Bacteria > Acidobacteriota > Terriglobia > UBA7540 > UBA7540 > Bog-366. The sequence goes on along the minus strand of CAWEFC010000012.1, from coordinate 3,485 downwards.
GCTCGACATGCGACGGCGCGTGTATGAGACCGGCCAGACGGAGATGCTCACGCGCGACAAGAAAAACATCATCGCGCGCACATTCGTGGTCTGGCGGATCGGAGATCCTCTCACTTTCATCCAAGCTATCGGCACCGAGGGCGATGCCGAGGGCAAGCTTGACGGCTTGCTGACCAATGCGGCCATCGGGACGCTGGGCGGGCACGATCTGTCGGCGCTGGTGTCCACGAACCCCAGCGATTTGCAGATGGACCAGATCGAGTCCGAGCTCCTGGCCTCGACCGCGCCCCTGGCGCTGCGCAGCTATGGCGTGGCCGTCGAGCAGATTCGACTCGAGCGCATCGCCCTGCCCGCAGGAGAACGTAACGGCAGTCTTCGAGCAGATGCGCGCCGAGCGGCGCCAATTCGCCGCCAAGTTCCAGGCCGAAGGGGAACGCGAAGCCAGCCGCAAATCCATTCCGAAGCGGACCTCGAGGCGGCCCGCATCCGCGCCAAAGGCGCCGAAGAGCAGGCGCGCATCCGCGGCGAATCGGCGGCACAGGTCGCCAAGACCTATGCCGACGCCCACCGCATCGACCCGGAACTCTACCGGTTCACGCGCTCGCTGGATTCTCTCGATAAGCTCGTCACGCGGAAACACCTCGCTGATCCTCCGCACCGACTCCGAGCCCTTCTCCCTGCTTCAGAGCAAGGATAAAAAGTGAGAAGACTAGGACCACCCTCGGAGATCGGTCGACTCGCGGCGCCCATTGCCGGTCTTGTCGATGCAGCGTGGCAGCGGATGCACTGGTGGGTCGCCACCATGGCGGTGCTCTACGCGCTGTCGGGGATTACCATCGTGAAGCCCGACGAAGTGGCCGTGATCCTGCGCTGGGGGCGCCTGGTGGGGGAGACGCCCGCGTTGCAGGAGCACGGGCCGGGCCTGCTCTTCGCTTTCCCGCGGCCGGTGGACCAAGTGGTGCGCGTGCAGGTCAAGCACGTGTGGGAGGTTCCGGTGAGCACTCTCGCCCCGGCGATGACCTTCAAGACGATGAAGATCGAAGAAGGAGTCGATACTCTTGACCCGCTGACGCAAGGCTACGCGCTCACGGGAGACCAGAATATCGTCCAGGCGGATATGGTGGCCCGCTACCGGGTGCGCGATCCCGCCGAATGGGCATTCTATGGTCCCAAGGCCGAGGACGTGCTGCGCGTCGAGGTCACCGCCGCGATGGTTCGTTCGTTGGGCGAGATGGGCGTTGACCGGGTGCTCTCCGACGGCCGCAAGAACCTGATCGCCACGGCCACGCGCCGCGCGCAGGCCGGCCTGGACGCCGCCCATTCGGGTCTGGAACTGTCGTCGCTCGAGCTCACACGTCTCGCTCCTCCGGCGGCTCTGGCTGCGGATTTCGACGCCGTGCAGAGCGCCTTCATCGAGCGCCGAGACGGATAAGAATGACGCCCAGGCATTTGCCGAGAGCGCCATCCCCCAGGCGCAAGCCGAAGCGGACGCCGCGGTGCAGTCCGCACGCGGCGCCGCAGACTCGCCCTCGCCGTCGCCCAAGGGCGATGCCGAGGCCTTTCTGGCGCTGGATCGGGAATATCGGGCCAACCCCGTGGTGGTTCGCGAGCGCCTCTATCGGGATGCCGTGGACACAGGCCATCGGCACCGCCGGCACGGTTCGGTGGGTGCCGCCGCCGGTCGGCGGCAGCTACCATGGCTTCCGCATCACGATTGCGCCAGCCTAGCTGGACCGGCCGCTCCCGAGTCAACGGCTCCGCCCCCGGGGCGGGAACTGAGAGAGGAGGGCGATGACTCGCCATGAGCGACCTCGCGATCCAATCTATGACTCCCGACAGCGAGGGCATGCCGGGGACCCTGGCTCCCGAAGAGCGCCGGCGCATCAGCGTGCGGCTCGGCGCGGGACTCATTGGGCTCGGGCTTCTCGGCCTGGGGACCCTGCTGGTGCGCGTCGAGCCCGACCAGTGGCAGATCGGCGAGCTTTGCCGAGGCTTGGCGGCAGCCGTGGTGGGAATCCCGACGCTGGTCTCGGGCCTTCGCGGAATCGTAACGGGAGACACGCGCCGGGCCACCGACCAGTTGGTCGCCATCGCCGTTCTGGCCGCAGCCGCGACGCGGCGACTTCGTGACCGCCACTCTGATCCCGCTTTTCCTCGAACTGGGGCGCCTCTTCGAAGAGCGAAGTTCTCTGGGCGCGCGGGCCGCCATCGACGGGATCCGCGCGCTCGGCGGCGCGCCAGGCCGTGAGGTGGCGCAACGGCATCGAGGAGCGCGTCGATCCGAACAGCCTGATGCCGGGAGATGAGATCCTCGTGCGGCCGGGAGAAAGAATCGCGGTGGACGGCACCGTGCTCGAAGGGCGGGCCGCGGTGGACCAATCCGCCATCACCGGAGAGTCGCTTCACGAGGATGTGGGGCCCGGCAGCCCTGTCTTCGCCGGGACCGTGGCGCTGGACGGGCTGCTCAAAATTCAGGTGCGCGGGGCGGGCGCCGATACCGTTCTGGGAAGGGTGGTCCAACTCCTGGCCGATGTGGAGCGCACCTCGGTTCCCGTTGCTCCGGCTTTTCGAGCGTCGCGCCGGCGTATGGCTGCCGCTGGTGCTCACGCGTGGCGGCCACCACTCTGTTTTTCACCAATGAACTTTCGCGCGCCATCACCGTGCTGGTCGTGGCGACTCCGACGGCGCTGGTGGTGGCCGGCCCCGCCGCCATCGTGGCGGCGATGACCGTGGCCACGCGCCTTCGCATCCTCATCAAGAGCGCGGATTTTCTCGAGCGCGCCTCCGACGTCGACACCTTGATTCTCGACAAGACCGGGACGGTGACGGTGGGCGCGCCGGCCGTCACCCAGATCCAACCTGTAAAGGGCGATATCGGAGGAGATGGCTGCTCGCCGTGGCGGCGGCATGCGGTTTCGGCTCGCTGCATCCCGTGTCGCGCGCCGTTGTGGCCGAGGCTCTGGCGCGCGGAATCATCAGCACGCCGCCCAAAGATCTCCAGGAGAGGCCCGGCCTTGGCGTCGTCGCCATGGTCGATGGCCAGCAAGCCGTCCTCGGACGCAGGGCGCTGCTTGTGGACCTAGGCATCAATGCCGGATCGGAAGACGGCGAGGACGTATCGCAGGTGTGGGTAGCCCATGGCGGGCGCTGTCTCGGCCGCCTTGTGCTTCGCGATAAACCCCGCGGCGAAGCGCGTGAAGCGCTGGCCTCCATGCGAGCTTTAGGGATCGATCGCTTGGTGCTGCTTACGGGAGATCGGGCGGCAACAGCCCAGGAAGTGGGTGAGGCGCTCGGCATGGACGAGGTCGTAGCCGAAGTCCTTCCCGCCCAGAAGCTCGAAATCGTGCGGGCCGAGCAGGCCGCCGGGCGTACCGTCATGATGGTGGGAGACGGAGTGAACGACGCGCCGGCTCTCGGCGGGGCCGACGTAGGAGTGGCCATCGGCGCCGAGCTCAACGAAGTGGCTCTGGGAGGAGCCGATGTCG
>CAWEFC010000011.1:0-209393 GCA_963808085.1 uncultured Acidobacteriota bacterium | reverse complement strand
TGCCACCTGGGGCATGTCAGGGAATCGGCGATGAAACTCCTCGGTCAACAGAATTTCCTCCGGCAGATGCTCCGGATCGAATGGACTGAGCTTGCGCAAGTCCGCAACCATTTCCGCCGTGATGCGTCGTGGCTGGCTATATTTCGGCCCACCGTGCACGACGCGATGGCCCACCGCGGCAAATGCGCCATGCCCGCTGCGTTCTTCGATACCATCGATCAGCGCGCCCACTGCCGCGGTGAGGTCGGGCGCCGTCAATGGCCGCGAAATGTTGTCGCCCGGGTTCAGGCCTTTCACCCGCAGCGTGGCCCCCGGCTGTCCTATCCGGTCAATCCCGCCTCCCAGAATCCGGCGGAGGGAATCACCGGTCTCAAACAGGGCGAACTTAACGCTCGACGAGCCTCCATTAATCGTCAGGATGCGCGGGTTATCTTGTTTCATGGATGTCTCTCCAGGGAATCGAATCTTTGGATTTCCCTGGGTAAGAAGCTGTATATCGGGTTCCTTGCGTCGAATTGTTGGCTCATGATTCGCCGTCAGTTGGGGGGTGAGAATCTACGCCGCTCAATCTTTACCCGCCGCATGGCTATGGGATTGCCCAGTTTCCGGAGTCCAATAGGGCGACCGGTCGTAATAATCGTAAAGCCTGTTCTCATACTCCCGAGTGACAGTCGTCGACTCGCTCCACTCCGGGCCGTTCTGGATGGTTTCCCTGGTGAGATCGACGGAGACCTTCGAGTCCGGCCAACTTACACTTTCGATCCACTGAGGCGAAACCAGCACTTTCTTCCCCGGCCACCCATTCCGCGTATCGACCTCAAGGTATCGAATCGCCCAAGTTTCATCATCGACCAGGAAGTCCTCCACATGACCGATCTCACCATCCGACGCTTCGATGTGATAGCCGGTCACCTCGTCAGTGCTGCGCAGATGTGAATCGGGCGACTCTTTTCCCGCCCTGGCGCGCAACGCCTCCGCTTCCGTCACCGCCTCCCTTTCAACCGTCAGGCCTGCCGGATAAGAAGCGAGGCCCCACAGATTGGGTCCACCCCAATAATAGGGGTAACCGTAATACCCCAAATACAAGGCCTCGTGCTGGCGTGATACGGGCTTGTGGGTGTCGATGGGAGGGCTGTCCTCGATCTGCTTTTTCGTCAGGGCCACATCGAGTCGCTTTGATTCCCACTCCGCCTGGCGGAGGGCAAGGGGTGAGACCAGCACCAGCCGACCACCTAGCCAATCCCCGGCATTAACCACCAGGTAGCGGATGGCCCAGCCCTCATCGTCAAAATAGAACTGATCCAATGTTCCAATCTCCCCATCCCGGGCTCGGATCGTAAAACTCTTTAACCGGGTGACATTTCTCAACATGGTCTTGCCCTCCTTGGTACTTTGTACCGTACTGCGGGGTTACCGCATACCGGCCGCGGCGGGTTGCGCACGTTCAACGATGTGCAGCGCTACTTCTACCGGGCGAGTCGTCTGCATAATGTCTTTCGCCTTGGCCACCTCATTTGCCGTTCCGTGAGCCAGGACGAGGAACTTATCAGACTTGATCGCCGTCTCATATTTCACGACGCTATCCTTGGGAATGCCAATGCTGTACAGCCCCGCGCCGACCGCGCCCAATCCGCCTACCACCACGGCGCCCTCGAGAGCCCCGACAATCCACGCGACGAGAGGGCCAGCTACCAAGACCGGGCCGAGGCCGGGGATGGCGAAGAAAGCGGCTCCGAACAACATCCCCCAGAGGCCGCCCCAGAACGCGCCGAGCTTCCCCCAGTACTTCATGCGATCGCCGGTGTTGTAGTACCCGACAACTTGCTCGTCGGTGTGATAGTCTTTGCCGACGATGGACAGTTTCTTCATATCAACGCCAGACTTCTGGAGTTCCTTCACCGCTTCCTCTGCTTGTAAGTGGCTGTCATAAATGGCAACCACTGCGTTTGTTTCTGACATGGCTAATTCTCCTTTTTCTGTTGAATGGATTGTGTTGCTCACCTGACTGATTTTCATTGATCGTTTCTCACGTCGATCACCGGTACGCTTCTCGTCGACCGTGCCAGCCGTCAGGTATCGCGAACCGCAGTCGCCCTGAAGCGCAATTCTTTTCTTGCAATGCCCTTCTTTACCGCTCCGTAATACTTATTAACATCGGGTCTTCACCTTTTGCCTTTTCGTGGAGCGATCCCCGCTCGTCGGCTGATTTATATGTCGACGCCGTCAACTGGCAAATGATCGTTTCCAGCGATCAGCCTTCATGCTTATACTTGATGGCATTCCCGATGGCAGTCCAATATCGCTCACTGGTTTGGTCAAATGTGCTCATCTTGTAGTCGAAGAACAGCGGCATGGGTCAAAGCGTGGTGGACCCTTGCCACCGTCTCGATTCGATTGGTAACGATAATCGCGACCGGCGAAGTCGTGAAGCCCACAGCTTCCCATTTGTTTAAAGTTTCGAGCCAGTCTTCGCCTAGCAAGCAGTAAGCATTCGTCACCAAGCCGGGCAATTGTTCGAATACTTACGCTTTGCTGGTCAGGCCCTCGTGAACTTCGCTGTCCAGGTAGATGTGTTATGGACGCGACTTGTGACTGACGGTCAGTTGACCATCGTCTCGCACCTCCAGGCGGGGCGCCTTGACTAGTCCGGACTCGATGGCATCGTTGAGACCGAAGTCACTTATTATCCAGTCGAAAAATGTTTCGTCTCCGCTCAGCTTCCCCGTTGGCACGAAGGGGTAGCTGTGAAGTCAAGCGAGTTTATGAAAGCCCGTCGTTTTGTGGATGCGGTCCAGGCCACCATTCCACCTAGCCGCTTCTAAGTTTGAATGCAACGTCGAATGCCCGTCATGTCGTACCGAGCCAAGGTGTGAGTTGGCTTTTGGGCTGCGCACGGCAAGACAGTAAACCTCGAATTGGGCGTGTTCCGCCAGATCATGAAGGCTTACGAGTGCTGGTCGTTTCTGGACGGTAAGATAAAGGCGCTGCCCGTTCGAAGAGGGGTAGGCCGCGCCTTAGCCCCTGACGACGAGGCCCTCCTGCTGGCCAGATGCAGTACCGTCGATTCCGCTTGCTACACTGCGACGGTGCTGGCCCTCAATACCACAATGCGAAAGGATGAGATTCGGAAACTCTGATGGAGCCAAGTCGACCTATTCGAAGGGGTCCTGACGGTTGGCAAATCAAAGACGGATGCCGGGACAGGCCGGGTGATCCCTCTGAATCCTGCCGCTCGGAAGGGCTTGGCGGATTGGGGGGACCGTTTCACCGGCCGTAAACCCGAGCATTACGTCTTTCCTTGGTGCGAATCGCGGCACGTTGACCCCACGAAGGCCACGAAGGGGTGGCGCACGGCTTGGCGCACGGTTACACACGCAGTAGAGTGCCCGAAATGCGAACGGCTCCAACCCCCAGCCGATTCTTGCTTGAATCCAGAGTGCACGGCTGATATGCGGGGCCTCAAGAGCCCTCTGGCCGGGCTACGTTTCCATGACCTGCGTCATACGGCCATCACCAAGCTGTCTGAGTCCCAAGCTTCAGACCAGACCATCATGGCGATTGCCGGCCATGTGTCCCGGCAGATGTTGGAGCATTACTCACACATCCGCATGGCCGCCAAGCGGACTGCCTTAAACTCAATTGCCACGCCTCTTCCAGAGCCTCCTGCCAGCGGAAAAACTCCGGTTTTTGAGGGTGATGTGCACCAAATTGGTAACCAAATCGAAATCCCTCAGAAGGGTGATGCCCGTAGGTTATTGAATTGATTGGTGGACCTGGGGAGGATCGAACTCCCGACCCCATGGTTGCAAACCATGTGCTCTCCCAGCTGAGCTACAGGCCCACATGAACTATCATTATAGTGACGGGGTTTCGTTGAATCGTCAAGACGCTCCCGTTTGGGGGCGGAGAAGCAACTTGCTGGCGGCGGACGACCTCTCTTGAAGTCGGGGCGACGAGCTGACCTCGCCCGATCCTCTGCCCGCGAATCGACCATGCCATATGGCGACGCGAAGCAGTCGCTCCCTCAAAATGGCCCGTCGTGTTCTAATTTGGGGAATGACTTACTACACTCACCCATGTTTCAAACCGGACAGGCACCCACGCGCCGCGGTGGCTTGGAGTGCGGTAGCAGCAGCTACCGCCTTCCGATCTCGGTTCATACGACAAAATTGGCAAGGCCCAAGGCAGAAAGGCGGTAGCTGCTGCTACCGCACTCCAAGATGTTCTCGGCAACAGTGGTGGGTGAGCCAAGTCTGTCATTCCCCTAATTTGAGGCATAGCGCCGGCTTCCTGCCGGCACATGGGCCGCCAAGATGACGGCCTCACGTTCAAATCAGGGCACCACCAAATTGGCCAACTCACACTTCCAAGAGAATATAATGTGTTTCCATGGCAGGCTACTCACAAAGGTCACTGGTTGACAAGCTCGGGATTAAGGAAGGCCACCGCGTGGCCATATTTGGCGCCCCGCCCGATTACTTCCTGACTCTGGGGAAGCTGCCGCCGCAGGCCACGCTCGGTACGAAACTTCACGGGGAAAAAGACTTTCTTCACTTCTTTACCACGTCCCGCCGCGAACTTGAGCAAAAGTTCCCCGCGCTGAAAGCGTGCTTGGCACAAAATGGCTTGCTCTGGATTTCCTGGCCCAAAGGATCGTCGGGAATCGCGACGGACCTGAGTGAAAACGTCATCCGCGAAGTTGGTCTGAACAATGGATTAGTGGATGTGAAGGTCTGCGCGGTGGACGAAACTTGGTCGGGACTAAAGTTCGTATATCGCGTCAAAGATCGCAAACAGCTCTCCGCTGCTCAATTGCGCCAAGGCAAGACCACTGGCAAGTGATAAGTGTAGATTGACACGAAAACCTCCTTCGGTAATTTCGCCAACCACCAATCACAAAATCACCTAATGGCCGAATCGCCCGGATGTTTCCATGACCCGACGCGCTGGATGCCCTCACTTCCCCGCGTTACCGGGTCCACCCACGGGATACAGCTTGGGAATTCGCTCTTCGACGGATGGCAGCGCAGGAAAGGGCGCGTGCGGCTCGGTTTGGTACCAGTAGGCAACCGAGAAGTAGTTATCCGAGCGGTGATTGGCGTGGCCGTGCTCAATCGTGGCGCGAATGGATTTTGTAAAGGGAATCGGCGAATCCAGATGGAATCGATAAACCGATGCCCGCCCCCCCGCAAGTTCATTGCTTACGACCGGTGCGCCGAAAAGGTCATAGGCGAACGGCTTGCCGCCAAAATCCCAGGCGCCCATGAAGTAATCCTCCGAACCAGTCCCCTCGATGCTGGGGGTTTTCTCTCCGTCGATGAAAAACATGTCGTCGCCTTCGCCCCACCAATCATCCTGGTTTTGGACCACTGACATGGTTACGCCCACAAAGTGCCCCCGCCCTGTCGCCTCAAGCCAAACGTAGTTGCCCTCGCCATTCAGATTGGGTTTGTCGCCAACGCCGGGACTACCATTGTTTTGCCAATTGGTTGTCCAGCCACGGTTCGGCGTGGCTTGCCGGTACTGCGCGTGAAAGTAGAGCGTGTCCGCAGGCAAGGGCTTCGAAAACACACGATATTCAATGTTGAAATAGCATGCGTCAACTCGCTCCTTGCCTTCGTTGGTCACGGTCATCCTGGCGCTCTTTTGGAAGGGCATGGGGAAAAATGAGTTCAAGGCTTTCACTGAACCCACTGCCAAGGGGAGGGATTGGTAGGTGAAATACTCGCCGAGGCCCAAGCCAAAGAAGTCGCCAATAGGCGCCTCGACGCTGGGAGTTGATTCGCCATCCCAATACATGCGCAGCACAAGTTTTTTCAGGTGATATTTCTCTCCGCTGGCGATCGTAAACCACACGTGCGTGACGACACCGGGCCCGGAGTCGTCGAGCACCGTCAGCGTTTGGCCTGCGGCAATGCTGCGCTCGTCGGCGTTCCCACCGGTGCGGTCCCAACTACCGGACCGCTTCAAAACATAATCATGGGGCTTCGTCAAATCCGCCAGCATCCCGCTCAATTCCTGGGCATGTGCAACGGGAACCAAGCAGAACAGAATCAGAAACAGTCCAAACCTGTGCATGGAAACCTCCTCGAATTTGCTACAGGAAACTCAAAAGCGCGGAGATTGTACCACAAGCGCGGTGGCACAATTCCCGGGGACGTAGCGCGATTGTTTCCGCCGAGTGAGCAAGCCCTCCCGCCAACCCCGGCAAATTCGCAAGCCCCCTTTAATGTCGAACACCCACCCCGGCTCTCGACTTCGCCGCGCCTCCGGGGTAAGCTGTGGTTTCAGCGATTAAAATGCCAAGGCATCCTAATGCGCCCTACCCAACAGCGAGAAGTTTCCAGTCCTGCCAATTCCTTGATGAAGGTCTTCCGCCGCTCACTTACTGACGGGACTACGAAGGAAGGTTGGCTGGCGGTTGAAGGTCCGTTCCTTGTCGAGGAGGCTCTGAACGCGGCGCCGCGGGTCAAGACTCACAGCGTGCTCGTGGCGGGTGGAGCGGCGGAGAAGTTTTCCGCCTTGCTCCAGCGTCTGCCGCCTGAAACCGAACTGACTCAAGTCCCCGACCGGTTGTTTGAAAGTGTCGCGCAAACGCCGTCTCCACAAGGAATCGCCGCCTTGGTGGAACTTCACGCGTATAAATTGGAGGAACTCGTTGCCGCCCGCAACTCCCTGGTAGTCGTAGCCTGTCGCCTTCAGGACCCTGGCAATCTGGGCACCATGATGCGGACGGCTCTGGCGTTCTCCGCGTCCGCCTTCCTGACGCTGCAGGAGACGGTCAGCCCTTTCAATCCCAAGGCGGTGCGCTCTTCGGCGGGCGCCATCTTCCGCCTGCCGCTCGTTTGCAGCGTCGATCCGAATGAAGCTCTGCCCTTTCTGAGCGTACACGTCCGCATCGTGGCAGCCGACCGCCACAGCCCGGCGTCCCTCTCACACGCTGATCTGCGAGGGCCGATTGCAATCCTTGTCGGGCGCGAAGCCAGCGGCTTGCCGGAGGAGATTGGCCGCTACGCAAGCCAGCTTCTAAGTATCCCCATCCGGAAAGAAGTGGACTCTGTGAACGCGGCAACCGCGGCCAGCATTTTTCTGTACGAGGCCGCGCGACAGAGAGGATTTAGATATTGACGATTGTCGATTGCCGATTGCCGATTTAAGACCGCGCAGGGAAAGCGACAATCGGCAATCGACAACCCCGTGATCCAATTCCGATGAGCCTTTTCGAACCCAATCCCCTCGACCACGCTGACGGGGCAAGCCAGCGCACCGCCACACCTTCGCCGTTGGCTGACCGCATGCGCCCCGACACCATCGAGGAATTCGTCGGTCAACTCCACATTCTGGGGCCGGGAAAGGCGCTGCGGCGTCAAATCGAGCGCGACGAACTGGGCTCGATGATTCTCTGGGGTCCTCCGGGCTCCGGCAAAACCACTCTCGCCACCATTGTTGCCCGCAAGACGCGCAGTGATTTCGTGCGCTTCAGCGCTGTCCTTTCCGGCATCAAGGAAATCAAGGAAGTGATGGCGGCGTCGGAAAAATCGCGCCACTACGGCCGGCGCACAGTGCTTTTTATCGATGAGATCCACCGCTTCAACAAAGCTCAGCAGGATGCGTTTTTACCCTACGTCGAGCGCGGCGACATCGTGCTGATCGGCGCCACTACGGAGAACCCGTCGTTTGAGGTGAATGCGGCCTTGCTTTCCCGCGCCAAGGTCTACATGCTCTCCGCGCTCTCGACCGACGAGGTGCAGACGCTTCTCCGCCGGGCCCTTTCGGACGATAAACGCGGACTCGGTACGCGGCCCATCGAAATCTCCGACGAGCTCCTGCGACAGATTGCGGTGTTTTCGAACGGCGACGCTCGCGCAGCCTACAACACGCTTGAAACGGCTGTCGCTGCCGCCCCGCGCGATGCCGAGGGTCACGCCACGATCACCGAGACTCTGGTGGAAGACGCTATCCAGCGGAAGGTTCTGCTCTACGACAAGTCCGGCGAGGAGCACTACAATCTGATTTCGGCGCTCCACAAGTCCGTCCGCAATTCCGATCCCAGCGCCGCGCTTTATTGGTTGGGGCGCATGATCGAAGCGGGGGAAGATCCCCTCTACATCGCGCGCCGCCTGATTCGTGAAGCGTCTGAGGATATCGGTATGGCGGACCCCCACGCGTTGGGCGTGACCGTGGCGGCGATGCAGGCGGTGCACTTTCTGGGAATGCCGGAGGGGAACCTGGCACTCGCTGAGGCTGCGGTTTATCTCGCCCTCGCGCCCAAGTCGAATTCGCTCTATGTCGGCTATGGGGAAGTGGCGCGCGACGCGCAGGAGACGATGGCGCAGCCGGTCCCGTTCCACCTGCGAAATGCCGTGACCGGATTGATGGCGAACTTTGGTTATGGCAAGGGATACCAGTATGCGCACAAGGCGGACGACAAGCTCACCGATATGCAGTGCCTGCCCGACAACCTCAAGGATCGCCAATACTATCGTCCCACCGATCAAGGCTTGGAAAAAAGGTGGAAGGAGAGAATGCAGGCCATCGAAGGGTGGAAGAAACAAAAGGCGGGCGAAACATGACGCCCTTAATTATGAATTCTGAATTCTGAATTCTGAATGGTGATTTCTGAAATTTGGATTTCTGAAATCCGTGTTCCGAGTGTTGAATTTTAGGAACTTGAATTCTCGAGAATGGACGTCCGAACTTTGAATTCTGAAAGCTCGAATACCGATCTGCATGTTGAGTTCAGACGTCGAGCGCGGAATGTTGAGTTCTGAATCTTGAATTTCCGGCTCGTGCCACCGCGGCAAAAGCCCATTAAAACTGCTCATCCGCGGAAGGCCCGTAAATCGCCGGAACGCTCACTTCATTCATCCGCAAATAGACGGTCAACTGTCCACGGTGATGCGCCAGGTGGCAGAAGGCATCGGCGATCATGACATGCCGAGGCTGTTCTTGCAGTACGCGCCCGTGCATCAGCAATCGCCAGGGCTTGAGCAGGTGTTCTTCCGTCGTGCCCTGCAACACTTTTCGCGCCTTGGCAACGCTCTCCTCGAGGGCTTTGAGCATTTCAGCTCTTGATTCGGCCGGCTTCGTTCTGAATTCCTCACTCGAAGGGTCGCCAAGATTCAACTCATCCCGTTCGACCATCAGAACCACCCACCCCGGCATGGTGGCCACCAGCGATGCCAGGCGTCCCAATTCCATGGACTTCGCATGCGGCCTCCAGTCCTTGCGCCCCTCGGGCACGCGCTCCACTGCCTTACGCGTGGCTGCGGCTTCCCGCTCCAGTTGCGCCAGAAAAAGCTCTTTGAGTTCCATGTCTATTTCTCCTTTTGACGAATGTGTTTCCACAAGATTCTCGGCGCTTCTCGACATCCGCAGTGTTTCCCATTTTCTCAGTGCCAATTAACGTTCTGCTTAAGTATTGCCTTCGGAGGTATGTTATTCCTGCCACGACAGAACTCGTTCACGTCCCTATTTTGGCAAACTTCCTGGCGGCTGTGCAAGCGCGAAGGCGACTTGAGTCTCGCAAAAATCCATTGCAAAGGTGAGCCGATGGAGTATGCTGAATAGCGAAAAGGTGGTCAATGGAAAGTTGTACGTGGCGGGAAGGTTAGGCGGTAGGTGATCGGTTGTGGGTAGGAGAAGTTAACTCCCGCAGACAACCACCACTTCCACCTGCCAAGCTCCACCTGCCACATGCAGATCCTGGCCCATCATGAGTCCAAGGAGCAGGGCATGCCGCAACTCAAAATAGAAGTGTTCCAGTCGCGCCTCAATTGTACCCACGAATTGCTCGATAGCCTTGCCCTGTTGTCGGACGAAACGTTGCGGCAGGTCCACCGCACTGCCATCCCCTCGGACATCTTATTTCAGTACCGCAAGCTCATCGAGACGTTACACACAATGGCAGAAGACGCCGCGAAGCTTGCCAAATCCGCGTCCAAAATCACGGAAGAAGACAGCGTCTTGCTTCAGTAACGATCCTTGTCCGTCAACCGCAATCTATAACCCTCATGAGTAGGCGTATTTCACTCCGGCATCAAGGCCCCTTTATTTGACCGGAATGGCCGTCGACCCCGATTTCCAGCACCAGGGAGTGGGCCGCCTTTTGCTGAAAGAAGCCGAAGCCGCCGCCCGCGCGTGGCCCGCCGATGCCATCCGCCTTGATGCCTTTAACGCCAAAGCCGGAGCCGGAGCCTTTTATGCCCAATGCGGTTTCCGCGAGGTCGCTCGCGTGACCTACAAACGGGATCCGCTGGTGTATTTTGAAATGCTCCTTCCCCCCTCCGTTGAGAACTTGTAATGGACAATTATCCACTATGAAATGCTGTCCTACCGGGTGTATATTAGTCGCATCAGGGAAAACTGAATATTAAGGAGGAGATCCATGCATCCCTTGCGTTTTCGTCCATGGGCGGTTATTACCTGCGCCGTGTTGTTCGCGGCGTTTTATGGTCCTGCCACGGCAACCGCGGCCAACACACTTTGCGTCAATCCCAACGGCTCGCATGGCTGCTACGCCAAGATCCAAACGGCGGTTGACGCCGCTCTCCCCAATGAGACGATCAACGTTGCGCGCGGCACCTACACTGAGGAAGTTCTCATTGGCAAGCCGCTTTCACTCATCGGCGCCGGCGCCGATCCGTCGGTGATTGACGCCACCGGCCTGGCGCATGGCATCTTCGTGGACGGTCTCGATTATCCCGGCCTCAACGGTGTGACGATCGCGGGGTTCACGGTGAAGAACGCCCTGTTCGAAGGCATACTTGTCGTCAGCGCTTCGGACGTCACCATCCGCGACAATCAAGTCGTGGACAATGACAAATCTCAAGGGTTGGAATTCACGGGCGCGCCGATGGGCTGCACGGGCCAACCCGGCAATGGGATCTATGAGAACGATGAAAGCGGCGACTGCGGCGGCGCCATTCACCTGATCGGAACGGTGCACTCCATCCTTTCCGGCAACCTGATCACGGGTAATGCCGACGGAGTCCTTATCAGTGACGAGACCGCGGAGAGCCGCGACAATCTTCTGATCCACAATGCCGTAAAGGACAATCCCCTGGAATGCGGAATCGTGCTCGCCTCGCATCCGCCCATGGGCGCCATTGGGTCTCCTCACCATGGGGTTCACCACAATACGGTGGCGGAGAACGTGTCCACTGGCAACGGAGTGAAAGTTGGAGGCTCGGGCGTAGGTCTTTTTTCCGATGGCATTGGCCAGGGCCGAGCTTCGGAGAATGTGATCATCCGGAATACGCTGACCAATAACGGGCTGGGCGGAGTCGCCCTCCACACGCACGTGGGCCCGGCTTTTGGACTTCCCGCGGACAACATGAATGGGAACATGATCATCGACAACTACATCGCCGGAAACCTCGCCGACCAGGATGACACCGCCACACCCGGCAGCGTGGGAATCAACATCAATAGCGGCGGTGGGGGCTCTCCGGTTTATGGCACCATCATTTCGCAGAACGTGATCCGGGATGAGGACATCGACATCGCGGTCAACACTCCTGCTCAAGTCGACATTCATCTCAACGATCTGCTTGGCGGCAAGGCCGGCGTCGAGGACGTTTGCGCTTACGATGGCTCCTCGGCATGCACCGGAAGCATTGACACGACTCAGAACTTTTGGGGATGTCCCGCCGGCCCGGGCGGCCCCGGATGCACGACGATCAGCGGAACCGACATTCTCTTCGCCCCTTGGCTCAGGCAACCCATCGGCGACGATGGCAAGAGATAAGGTTGAGCCGGGCGGGCACAGTACGGACCTAACCTTTAAGTAAGAGCGCGGCTTTCCGTCGGGAAAGCCGCACACTTGAGTACAGGTCCGTGCTTGCTCGTTTACGCCCTTACTATTGAGGCAGCACCCTCCAGGGGAGTGGGTGACCACGAACTACAGGAGAAGCCTGCCTTGCGCTCGCTACGATTGCGGGGATGGCAAGCCTCGCCTCGTCAGTTCGGCCCCAAACCTCGGCGCCACACGCAAACGACTCGCGCTTTGCATGCCACTGGCGGCGGTGTCGGCTGCCATGCGGCATTGCTGGTTCAGACCATCAGGCGAACCTTCAGATGAGCCTCCCTCGCGCAGAGCCGCGGAGGCGCAGAGACGAAAGTACTAAGGAACCATAAGAAATCCTTTGCCTGCATCTGGGCAATCCTCAAGCTTTCTTCCTTGTTTCGCCTATTCTCTGCGCGTCTGCGCCTCTGCGCGAGGAATCGAGTTGAGTCCAAACGCCGACCCATGAATCCCTAATTCCAGCTTACCCGGCCCACCGAATTCCTCAAGTCTAACCTCCATTTTGCCGAAGGATAAATGCAGGGTCCCCGCAAGTGCGGGGTGACCGAGTTGTCGCTTGGGTCCGAATCCGCCGGACACGCAGATTATACGAGCGAGGATCTGACCGGGAGAGCAATGGACCGAGGGGCATCGAATTCAGCGAGTTGCGAACACAGTTGGGCCAGCCGGAAGGGCGAGGATGCGCCTCGGCTGTAAGTTAAGCGTTAATTAGGAGCAGCATGGCCACAATCTTACCGAGTGGTACCGAGGTGGTCAACTATCGGCCAAAACCCGTGTCTCAGCCGGAGCAGAAAGAATCCGCCTATTGTTCTCTTTGCGGTGTCGGCGGGCCTGATGATGGGATCGAGGCCCGAACTCACCAGCTTTCTCTGCTGGTCGAGGTCAATGCCGCGCTGGCCGGTGCCCTCGACGTGGAATCGGTGCTGGGAGACATTCTGGCGCGATTAGCTGACCGCGAGCGGTTGTCTCACGCCCGCATTTATCGATTGGACGAATCGGCCGAGGAACTTCAGCCGGTGGCGTCGGGAGGCAGAAACGGGGAGCCGAGCGTCGTCGTTTCCCTCCGGAAACCCACCCTTCTGACTTGGGCGATTCGCCATGGGGAGGCTGTTTACGTCCCCCACGCCAACCGCGACCCGCGCTGTGAAACGGTTGGTGCTGAGGACCACTGCGCCTACGCCGTACCCCTCGAGACCAACGCGCGCGTGCTGGGCGTTCTCGATGTCGTGGCCGACCAGGCGGACTCTATCCGGTCTGTCACCCGGAAGCTGATTGACCAGGTTGCTACGCAAGCCGCACTGGCGCTCGAACGCAGCGAACTCTGCAAACAACTGCGGGTTTCGGAGGAGCGCTTCCGCTCGATCTTTGAACAAGTCTATTTTGGTGTTGCCGTGGCGAATCTGGATGGGAGGTTCTCCACGGTGAACCCCGCCTTCGCGCGCCTGCTGGGTTATAGCTGCGAAGAAATGCCGGGAAAACACTTTCTGGAAATTACCCACCCTCAGGACGCGACGGCGAAACAGGAGCGCCTCGAAAAGCTGCTCGAAGGCGGGGCTGGGCAAGTCACTTTCGAAGCGCGCTACCTGCGCAAGTGCGGCGAATCCCTTTGGTGCGCGACCAGCATATCGCTCCTCCATGATGCTGCCGGCCGCCCCGCCCATTTTCTGGGTATGCTGCAGGATATCGATGAACGGAAGAAGGCGGAAGAGGAGCGTAACCGGTTGCAGCAGCAGCTTTTCCAGGCGCAAAAGATGGAGGCTCTGGGAACTCTGGCGGGAGGGATTGCCCACGACTTCAATAACCTGCTCAGCGTGATGCTCGGCTTCGCGTCATTGGCGCGGCATCGGCTGAGTTCCGATGACCCTTTGCAAGACTCCATGGGAATGATTGAGCAGTCCGCCCAGCGCGCATCAGATCTGACGCGTCAACTTCTGGGCTTTGCCCGCCCGGAGCGGCAGCAGGTAAAGCCAGTCTGTGTTGACGAAGTGCTGGATCGTGTCCGGCGCATGGTCGAGCGCACTTTTGACCGAAACATCACGGTTGCCGTCCACAAGCTAAGCGATCACCTGTGGGTGAACGCCGAACCAAGTTACCTCGAGCAGGCGCTTCTCAATATGTGTATCAACGCCCGCGACGCGATGCCAGAAGGGGGCATTTTGACGCTGGAAGCGGTCGCTACCAACATCGACCCGCCGCATCCGGGACTTTCAGGGACTTGCACCCCGGGGCCTTATACCCAAATCTCTGTCCAGGATACGGGTGCAGGAATCCCGGCGGAAACCCTGCCGAGAGTCTTTGAGCCGTTCTTCACCACCAAAGAGCCGGGCCGCGGCACAGGGCTTGGGCTTGCAATGGTGTACGGGTTCGTCACAAGCCATCAGGGTTTCGTCAAAGTGGAAAGCGAACCGGGGCAAGGCGCGCGATTCACCATTTCCCTCCCCCTCGTTCCCGCCCCAGAGCTGCAAGTGAGCGCCGGCAAGCTGGGACAAATCTCGCAGGGGTGCGGGACGGTGCTGGTGACTGACGACGAGCCGCTCGTCCGCGCTTTTGCCGCGGAAGGATTGAAGAGGCTGGGCTACCAGGTACTGGTGGCGGAGAACGGCAAGCAGGCTCTCGAGACTTATGGAGAGCACCGAGGGGAAATCGGCTGCGTTCTGCTGGATTTGATCATGCCGGAACTTAGTGGATTGGAGACGTTCCGCCGGCTGCGGGCGATCGATCCGCAGGTGCGCGTTGTCTTCGCTTCGGGTTATAGCACTGGTGGGATTCTGCGCGATGCTCCCGACGCGCGCTCGGCGGAGTTCATTGGCAAGCCTTACACGCTCGAAAGCCTTTCCATCGCGCTTCGAAAAGCGGGAACGGGCCAGCCGCGCTGAAGGCGATGTTGCGGGTGGAATGCCCCCGCGCTGGCTGGCGGTTTTTGAACTGTGGAGATGGGAGAGAATCTCCTCCATGAGGATTTTGGTGGCGGAAGACCAGTTAGTGTCTCGGCACCTCCTGGTGGCAAGCTTGAGTAAGTGGGGCTATGAAGTGTCGGCGGCTGGAGACGGCACGCAGGCATGGGAATTCCTCCGGGCGAAAGACGCGCCGCAGTTAGCAATTCTGGATTGGCTCATGCCGGGGATGGATGGAATCGAGATTTGCACCCGGATCCGCAGCACTCAGCGGTCGACCCCAATTTATCTGATCCTGTTAACTTCACGGCGAGGACAGCAGGATAAGATTCACGGCCTCCAGTCTGGGGCCGACGACTACATCACCAAGCCCTTTAACCGGGAAGAGCTCCGCGCCCGCGTGCAAGTGGGAATCCGCGTCCTGGAACTCCAGGGAGCATTAGCGCAGCGAGTCCGGGAGTTGGAGGACGCCCTTTCGCGCGTCAAAACTCTGCAAGGGCTGCTGCCCATTTGTTCTTATTGCAAGAAAATCCGCGACGATCGCAATTACTGGCAACAAGTGGAAGGCTACATCGGCGACCACTCGGATGCCCAGTTCAGCCATGGGATTTGTCCGGAGTGCTACGCGCGATACGTCCAACCGGAACTCGATCGTTTGCCGGCTCATGATGGACCTGCGCCGTGAACAATCAGCGGGCAAATCCTCGAGCGCAGCACTGGCGAAGGATTCTCCGGCGCGACCGGATGTCGGTAGCATTGGCGGGCGTGATGCTCGTGATGTTTGCTTCCGGGAGGGTCGGTCGAACTGAAACGCGCGGCTTGAGCGCCTCGTGCCCATTTCGCTGGACCCTGGAAGAGAGTTGACACTTTGAGAGTTCTCATCGCGGAAGACGACGCCATTTCCCGCCGCCTGTTGGAGGGGTTCATGGTGAAATGGGGCTATGAGGTTGTGTCAGCCTCGGAGGGGCAACAGGCTTGGGGAATTCTTCAGGGGCACGACGCCCCGCGGCTGGCTATCCTCGATTGGATGATGCCGGGCAAAGACGGGATCGACATCTGCCGATGCATCCGCCAACGCAAGGGCCGGGCTTACATCTATATACTCCTGCTGACGGCCCGCGGTCAGAGAGAAGACATTGTGCAAGGGTTGGAAGCAGGGGCCGACGACTATGTGACCAAACCGTTCGATCCTTATGAACTACGGGCGCGCTTGCGCGCGGGCAGGCGTATCGTGGAACTTCAGGAGGAACTCCTCGAGGCGCGAGAGGCCCTGCGCGACCGCGCCAGCCGCGACGCTCTGACAGATCTTTGGAATCATGGAACGATTCTTGCCATCTTGCGCAAGGAAGTAGCGCGTGCCTCGCGCGCCCACGCCCCCCTCGCCGTCGCCATGGCTGACGTTGATCGATTCAAATCGATCAACGACACTTATGGCCATCCTGCCGGTGATGCAGTCTTGCGCGAAGCTTCCCGGCGCCTGCGTGGCGCAATTAGAACTTATGATTCCTTGGGGCGTTACGGAGGAGACGAGTTCCTGACCGTGATCCCGGGATGCGATCCAGCCGCGGCGGCCCGCTTCGCCGAGAGCTTTCGCGCGCGCATCGACCGCAAAGCTTTGGCATCCGCGGACGGTCTGATTCCTATGACCCTCAGCTTGGGAGTTGCGGCGCTCGCCGACGTGGGCGCTGTGAAGGCTGAAACGCTTGTCCGCATCGCCGACGCGGCTCTCTATCGCGCCAAAAATGAGGGACGGAACCGCGTGGCGCTGGCTACCCCTGAAGAAATCGAGAAGGAGGTTTCAAAGCGTTCTGCTGAAACCGAGCAGCAGGCGCATGAAGAGGCCCTCATGGACCTGCCGACTCTCCACCCACCGATCTGATCGGATACAAGTCATCCCCAGTTAGAACGGATTATCGTGGTGCCTGCGGCCTGTCTCGCGGAAGCACCTCCGTCGGGGCCCAAAACGCGGGCCATTGGTACCCCGGTCGTCATCCACGAGGCCTGCCCTTACGAGACGCGTTTGGTTGCGGCTCCGACGCGCAGCGCGATCAATTTTAGACCAGAATTGCCACTGCTTTTCCTCGATCAGTTTGCTCGCAATTTGGTTGCCCCACCGGGCCGTTGGACGTATAACCGATGCCGGCCGGGAGGGCAAAGTAGGAATCCCGGCGGATCGGTAATCGCGCTACCGCGCACAACGATGAGGACCACCATGAAAAGGATTCTTCTGAAGGCAATTATTCTGATGATAGTCCCGGCAGGGTTCAGCAGAGCGCAAGTTCCGCCGGACGTCCGCGCCACGGAGCAGACTTGCCTTGCGAAGGCGCAGCGCAATATCGAACTCTACCGCAAGCAGGACGCGGTGATTGAAGTGCTCGACGCCGAGGGCCACCCGATCAACGGTGCGCGAGTGGAAATCAACCAAGTGCAGCAGGATTTCCTTTTCGGCTGCATTATGTTTCCACTCACGGGTCACGACTTATCGGCGGGCGAGCGCGAACAATACCAGGCGCGCTTTTTGGACCTGTTCAATTTCGGTGTCCTGCCGTTCTACTGGAAGTACTACGAACCGTCGCCCGGGAAACCGCACTGGGCCGACATGGAGCAGACCATCGAATGGGCCACGAGGAACGGAATCACGATCAAAGGGCACCCCTTGGTGTGGAGCGATGAGGCCGGCATCCCATCCTGGCTGGCGCGAATTCCGGGGGAGTTTCACGAAAGATTGCTCGAGGCCCGCGTGCTCTCGACGGTCTCAGGCTTTGCCGGAGCCGTGAACACTTGGGACGTCGTCAACGAGCCCATTCATCTGAATACGTGGGAAGATAAGGAGGCCAAAGGGAAATCATATCCTCCGGCCGAGCGCGCGAATTACGTGGAAAAAGCGCTTCGCTGGGCGAACACCGCCAACCCTGGCGCGACGCTGCTGGTCAATGAGTGCGATGTGATCCCGAACCACGATACCTTCAGCAAGCAGGAGATCCCGCCGCGCGACCGGTTCCTGGCCCTGGTGAAGGAGTTGCGGCGCCGCAACGCGCCGACGTTTGACGTAGGTTTCCAGGCGCATGAGCCAAGAACCGAATGGTTCTCTCCCCAGGACGTTTGGCAGGCGTTTGATGCGTTCGCGAATGAGGGATTGCGCATTCACATCACCGAATTCACCCCCACGTCGTCGGGAAAAGAGATCACGGGCTGGAGGCATGGCACGTGGACCGAAGACGCACAGGCTGAGTTCGCGGAACAGATGTTGCGCCTGAGTTTCGGTCACCCGAACGTGGTCTCTTTCAATTTCTGGGGGCTCTCGGATCGGGACGTCTGGCTGCCAAACGGCGGGCTGGTGGACAAGGACTACAACCCCAAGCCTATCTATACCCGGCTCCACAAGTTGATTCGGGAAGAATGGATGACGCGCAATCTTTCGCTGAAAGCAGACCAGCAGGGGCAGGTCACTTTCCGCGGCTTCTTCGGGAAGTACCGCGTTCACGTGACAACACCTGCGGGAAAGGAATCGGACTTCAACGTCCATCTTGCCCGCGGCGGCGAACGGGAATTTCAGGTTCGGATGTGAGACAGTTTGAGGGGCGGCTAAACGCTGTAGCGACGGTCTCCGACCGCCGTCGTCGATCGGAGATCGACTCTACAGTTTATGTCGTTCTCTATAGCGGTTGCCCGACGGCAAAGTAACGCAGGCGTCCTTCGAAGACATTTCAAGAACGCTTGGGACAAACTTCATCGAGAATATGGTGGCTATACATAACTAAGCATGGAGGAGAACCGATGCAACGAATCGTGACTCGATGGGCGCCAGGCCTCATGCTCGTTTGCTGCCTGACAACGGTTGTAGGTTTTGCCCAGTCCCCTCCGCCTGACGCGGCGGTGCGCGCTCCCGAAGTTCAGGACCGCATTACCAAACTCGAACAGCAGGTGGTTGACGCCCGCAACGCCGGGGATAACGCCTGGATGCTGGTGTGCTCCGCCCTGGTTCTGATGATGACGGGCCCAGGCTTGGCGCTCTTTTATGGGGGACTAGTCCGCAAGAAGAATGTCCTGGCCACCATGATGCAGAGCTTTATCCTGATGGCCGTGGTTACCGTCTTGTGGGCATTCTTCGGCTACAGCTTGGTCTTTCATGCAGGCAATCGGTTCATTGGGGGCTTGGGATTCCTGTTCCTGCACGGCGTGGGCGCCGCTCCCGACCCGGATTATGCCGGAACGATCCCCCAGCAGACCTTTATGGTGTACCAGCTCATGTTCGCCATCATCACTCCGGCGTTGATCACCGGAGCGTTCGCCGAGCGCATGAAATTCAAAGCCATGCTGCTGTTCATGGTGCTCTGGTCCATCATTGTCTATGATCCCATGGCGCACATGGTTTGGGGCAAAGGCGGCCTGTTAAACGCCTCGTTAGCAGGTGTGATTCCCACCCTGGATTTCGCGGGCGGCACGGTGGTGCATGTGACTTCCGGCGTTTCGGCGCTGGTTTGCGCCCTATACCTGGGGAAGCGGTTGGGCTTTCCCAAGGAACCCATGCCGCCGCACAGTGTCGTGTTGAGCGTCATCGCCGCTTGTTTGCTCTGGGTAGGGTGGTTTGGCTTCAACGCCGGCAGCGCACTGGGGGCGGGAAGCCTGGCCACGAGCGCATTTGTGGCCACTCACTTTGGCGCTGCCGCAGCAGCGCTCGGTTGGTCGGCGGCAGAGTGGCGCCACAGTGGCAAGATCAGCGTCCTGGGCGCAATCTCCGGCGCCGTCGCCGGGCTTGTGGCCATCACGCCCGCCGCAGGCTTCGTGGGGCCGATGTCCGCCCTCGCGATTGGCGCGCTCGCGGGCGTGTTCTGCTACTTGATGGTCACACGAGTCAAGAGCAAGTTCGGTTATGATGACTCCCTCGACGCGTTTGGAGTGCATGGCGCGGGTGGCACATTGGGAGCGCTCCTGACGGGCGTCTTCGCGGCCAAAGCCATCAACCCTATCTTCAAGGACGCACACGGATCGGCGATGGCGGTCGGGCTGATCGATGGCCACGCTGGACAGGTACTCAACCAGTTCGTGGGAGTCGCAATCGCCTGGACGTTGGCCGTGGTCGGGACACTGGTCATCCTGAAGGTCGTGGATTGGACCGTCGGCCTGCGGGTCACCGAGGAGCAGGAAATTCAGGGCCTCGATTTGTCTCAGCACGGGGAAGAAGGATACAATCTGGAAGCGTAAAAGAACGTCCGCAGTCCGGCGTCCGAAGTCCGAATCCTCCCGAATGGGGGCTTGGACTCCGGACTTCGGACGCCGGACTGCGGACTCTCAGAGGACAATTCGCCATGAAGAAGATTGAAGCTATTGTGCAACCCTCGCGATTCGACGCGGTGAAGACCGCGCTTCAAGAGGTTGGCGTAGCGGGCATGACCGTCTCCGAAGTGCGTGGCCACGGCCGGCAAAAGGGTCACACCGAGGTCTACCGAGGAAGTGAATACACCGTGGACCTTCTGCCTAAGATCAAGATCGAGATGGTGGTCTCGGATGCCTTGAAGGACTCGGCGTTAAAGGCCATTTTGCGGGCGGCCAGAACTGGGAAGATCGGCGACGGAAAGATCTTCGTGGCCAATGTGGATGAGGCCATTCGCATCCGCAACGAAGATCGCGGCGATGGGGCGTTGTAAAAGGATAAAGGGTGAAGGTTAAAGGTTGAAACACCAATACCCGCACGCTTTTGCCCTTGATCATTTGCACCTTAACCGTTCCATTCCACCCTTTCAGCGGGCGCGGCCAATCACCTATGTCGTTACCTCTCCTCCCCGCTCCTGGCCCGCTTGCGCTTTCGGTTTTGACGGAATATTACTCCGCCCATTCCCAGCGACTTCAAGAAGACTTCGCCCGGACGAATGCTGGGACCTCCGTTCTACACGGCCGGTCAGACGTGGTTGACAGCATCGCGATCCGGCTCTTCCAGGAGTTCATCTCGAAGGATCCCCAAGAGCCGCGCGGCCTCTCGATGCTTGCATTGGGCGGCTATGGCCGGCGCGAACTGTTTCCGCACTCCGACATTGACCTGCTTTTCCTGACGGAGGATGGCAGCGACCAGTCAACCTACCGCGAACCCATCGCCACCCTCCTCCGCATGCTCTGGGACTTGGGAATGCGCGTGGGAAACAGCACTCACACGCTGCCGGAGTGCGGCCGCCTCTATCGCGACAATCTGGAGTTCAACGTCTCCTTGTTGGACCTGCGCTATCTGGCCGGCGACGCGGACCTTTATACACGCCTCCGAAATACCGTGGTGCCCCACATGGTGGCGCGCGACCGCCAGGACCTGGTGCGCAATCTGGTGGAGTTGACGGCGCAGCGCCACGCGAAACATGGCAACACGATTTTCCATTTGGAGCCCAACCTCAAGGATGCGCCCGGCTGTCTGCGCGACTATCACGTTTGCCGGTGGCTCGCTCGCATCGAGGAGTTGGAACAAGGCGGAAAGTGGATACCTCCGGAGCAGCGTTGGCCGGAGCGGGATCGCGCCGCGGCGGAGCAAGCCTTCGGCTTTCTCGCGGATGCGCGTTGCTTTATTCACTATTACTATGAAAGAGATGACAACCAGTTGAGTTATGACGCGCAAGCGCTTGCGGCGGCGCGCGGCGTCGGAGTGACCGAGAAGAAACTCGCGGCGGCGGATTGGATGCGCAGCTATTTCCGCCAGGCGCGGGTGATTGACCAACTCACGGCCCGGCTTATCGATGAATCCGCACCCGCGCGTTCGGGCCTGTACTCGCTCTATCAGGACTGGCGGTCGCGTTTGTCGAACGCCGACTTTTCTGTCGTCCGAGGCCATATCTTTGCCCGTCATCCCACCGCCGTTGCCGGCGATCCCCTTCTGCTTTTGCGGCTTTTCGAAATGGTGGCCCGCCATGGCCTTCCGCTGAGCCGCGCAACCGAAACGCTGGTGGAATCGCAGCTTGACCGTCCGGGCGTGGCCATGCTTCGCGCGCCGGAACTTTGGCAACATTTCGCACGCCTGCTGGTGCAGCCCTACGCCGCTGAGGCGTTGCGCGATATGCACCGCTTGGGTGTGCTCACCCGCCTGTTTCCGGAGTTTCAGGCCATTGATTCCCTTGTAATCCGCGACTTCTATCACCGTTATACAGTTGATGAACACTCGTTCGCGGCCATCGAGAACCTCCACCGACTTCTGGGGGAAAAGCCGGTTGCGGCGCAGGTCGCAGCTCCGTGCCCTGCGGCTCTTCGCGCGTGGGAGACGAAGTTCGCCGAGATTCTTTCCGAAATCGAGCAGCCGGCGCTTCTCTACCTCTCGCTTCTCTTTCACGATGTCGGCAAAGGGATTCCCGGGGTGGAGGATCACATTCGAGGAAGCCTGCAAGCACTCGAGGGAATCGAGGCGCGCCTGGAGCTGCCGGAAGAGGACGGGGAAACGGTTCGATTCCTCATCGCGAGTCATCTGGAAATGTCGTCTGCGTCCCAGCGGCGGGACGTCTTCGACCCGGAAACCGTGCGCGACTTTGCCCAGGTTGTCAGCACCACCGAACGCCTGAAGATGCTCTGCCTGTTCACTTACGCGGACATCCGCGCCGTCAATCCGGAGGCCATGACGCCCTGGAAGGCTGAGCTCTTGTGGCAGCTTTACGCTGCGACCGCCAATTACCTCACACGCAGCGTGGACGACCGGAGGTTGCGCCTTACCGGGGCATCCGCAGAGGACATGGGAAGAATTCTGGCAGTGCTCGGTACTCCTGGAAGCGCCGAGGATCTGCACTTCTTCCTGGAAGGATTCCCGCGCCGTTACACCGACACCCACACCCCGGAGCAAATCGCCGGGCACCTTGGCCTGGCTCGTCGGTTGGCGGCCAAACCGATTGGCGTGGAGCTCGCGCCGCGCAACGATCATTTTGAATTGACCGTTGTCACCGCTGACCGGCCCTACCTGTTTGCCTCCATCACCGGAACTCTTGCCGCCTGGGGAATGAGCATCGTGAAAGCCGATGCCTTCGCCAATGCTGCCGGTATTATTCTGGATACTTTCAGGTTCATTGACCTTCACCACACGCTGGAGCTCAACCCTTCGGAACGAGATCGGTTTACCAGAAACCTCATCGACGTTCTTAAGGGGAATCTGGAATTGGAGAAGCTCCTGAGCGGCAGGGCTAGCGCCGATGCCGAGACGCAGCCCAAGGTCGAGGTGGCCACGCGCGTCCGATTTGACAGCCAGAGTTCCTCTCATAGCACCCTTCTCGAACTTGTCGCCCAGGACCGGCCCGGCCTGCTCTACGACGTCAGCTCGGTTCTTGCCGACCAGGGTTGCAATATCGAAATCGCTTTGATCGACACCGAAGGACAGCGCGCCATCGACGTGTTCTATCTGACCTATCGCGGCGCCAAGCTCGATGCCGCGACCCAAGAAGCCGCGAGAAACGCAATAAAGGGGAGGCTGTGATTGATAACCGGGGCCGGAGGGCTGGATTCTCGGCGAATTTTTCGCACTCTGTGTTTTCATCGATATAGCCGGATGCACCTTCATTTTTGCGTGGTTTGCCGAGGCAAGTGCCCACACGCTGAAGGCTCGCGCGCCGCATGCAGCTCCTGAGGCCAGGCCCCCGAGACCTAAAACTTGCCCTTCTTTGTTTTCATCGATATAGCCGGATGCACCTTCATTTTTCACTGTTCTCCAGGCCAATCGCGCATAGTGCGACACTGAATACCCCGGACGGCGAGCGCCCAACACTTTGCACCCGACATCTGAAACCTGCTTCCCCTTGTTTTCATCAACATCCCCGGATGAACCTTCATTTTGCACTGTTTGCCCCTCCAAACGTCCAACGGGCACCAACGAACATCCTGCTTGCAGCCGCTGAGACCTGGCACCTGACACCTGAAACCTACCTCCCTTTTTTTTCATCAACATCCCCGGATGAACCTTCATTTTTGCCCTGTTTCGCCGGGCCAGCACGCAGGGGAGACGGTAACGAGGCCGAGACGCGAGCCCCGGCAACTGACACATGGCATCCCACAGCTGCTCTTCTTTGTTTTCATCGATATCCCCGGATGAACCTTCGTTTTTCGATGACGCGCCATCGATTGGTTCGGTAAATTTGTCAGAATTCTACGGCGCGTCCACGCTCACAAGCAAGTGCCAACTAGGATGAGCGCACAGGCGGGGTCTTGCTACTTCCCCGGTGCAGATCGGATGATCGTCTGCCGTACCCACCAGATGGCATACGTCGAGAATTTATACCCTCGTCTCCAGTCGAATTTCTCAACCGCCTTCATGAGGCCGTTGTTACCTTCCTGAATCAGGTCAAGCACGTCACGCCCAATGTGGCCAAAACGCCTGGCAGTGGCCACCACTAATCGCAAATTCGCCTCTATGAGCTGTCGTCTGAGATCTTCTACATCCCCCTCGTCGCGACTGATGCGTTTCGCTAGCTCAATTTCCTCTTCGTCGGTAAGATGCGGCGTCGAAGAAACCTCTCGCAGATACACCTGTATAGCCGGCAATTCGCCAAGTGGGGGGCTCGAGTTGTGATCCTCATTCTCGTCAGAGAATTCGTCGCCACTCTTGACGTCTTCAACGCGGTCCATGGGTGGTTCTTCAAGCACATCGATGCTGTTCCGCGCAAATTCTGACAGGATATCGTCGAGCTCAACTCCCCCCTCGTAGCCCCTGGGCAGAAGTCCGTCGATATCTTCGTAAAGAACATAGCCCTTCATCTTGCCAGTATGAACGAGCTGCCTTAGCTGTACGCCCTTATCGTAAATCACCACGCACGCTCCAGCCGTCTCCCTGCTGCTAGAAATAGAACACGGATACCAACTGAGTATATTATCATAAAACTAATATACTGTCAAGCACTAAAGTGTCCGTTTCGGACGGGCACCGTTGAGCCATCGAGCCTACTTTTTTGGGGATCCAATTGCGGGGCAGAGAGATACGTTCGCCTTCACGCCTTGGTTTTAACCGGCTTAACTTCGAACATGTGGCGGGGATGCTGCCGGACGACGCGCTCGAGTCCAAACAAGGCTTGCTCCGAGCCTTCTTCCTTGAGCTGCTGAAAAGACCGCGTGTTGCTGCTGGCGCAGCGGGGGCAGGGGAACATCATGCGTCCCAGAAAATCCTCACCGGGCGTATCCTGGAAAAAGAGCGAGCGCACGGGGTCGTGGTTCGTTTGCATCAGGCAGGCATGGCAGATGAACCAATGCTTGCGGTTGATTCTCTTGAGATGACCTAAAATACTCATGAAACTTTCCTCCAAAGCCTTCGATGATGCTCTCCGCCTACGGGCAATTCAATACACGTTCAGAAGCACCTTCACGCCGGCACAAGCCCAAGGCCGGGCCGATCCGGGAGCAGCAGTTTCCCATTCTTGACCTGCACTCCGGAGAAAGGGTCGTTCGAAATCAGCAGGTTCCCATCCAAATCGGCGTAGTCAATCCCCGGCGAAAGGTGAGCGGCGGCGGTGACGCTCACGGAGCTCGAAACCATGCACCCGAGCATGGTTTTCAGTCCCAGGGCGCGGGCAAATTGAATCATCTTGAACGCCTCGAGAATTCCGCCGGCTTTGTCCAGTTTAACATTTACGCCGTCGTAGATGCCGACAAGCTGGGGAATCTGGCTCGCACGTTGGCAGGCCTCATCGGCAATTAGCGGCAGATGAACGCGTTCATGAACCCAGCGTGTTTCCTCGAGCATGTCGGCGGGCATGGGCTGCTCGACGAATTCCACTCCTTGTCCCGCGAGCCAATTGATTTTGCGCACTGCCTCTTCCTTGTCCTTCCACCCTTCGTTGGCGTCGACGCGCAGGGGTTTATCCGTGACGCTGCGCACGGCGGCGATGGTGGCTTCATCGGAGTCGAGTCCCACTTTGATTTTGAGAACGGGAAACGGCGCCGCTTCCCGCACCTTCTGGCGGGTGATTTCCGGAGTATCGATACCGATGGAGAAAGTGGTAACAGGAGCGTCGGCAGGATCGAGTCCAAAGTAGCGGTACAGCGGCACGCCCAACTTCTGCCCCACCCAATCCATAATCGCGATGTTGAGCGCGGCCTTTCCCGCGAATTGACCCGGCACGCGCCGAGAAACCTCGGCTCCCAGCTTGTCGAACTGCCAGGGGTCAGCGCCCACCACCGAATCGCGAACGGATTCGACGGCTTTCTGCGCATCCACAGCATTCTCGTGGTAGCGGACGATCGGGGCTCCTTCGCCGTGGCCGGTGACGCCATCGCGAATATATCGCACGTGGAGAGTGTCGCGGTACGCACTCGATGACATGGTGGTGGTCCAGGTGTGCCGAAGATTCAGACGGACAATTTCCGTTTCGAGCCGAGCCGGAGAGGAACTGTCGTCCGGGAGGGCGGCACTCGTCCGGCCCCACGCCTGGGCCTCCACACCGCTCAGGATAGCAGCCGCTCCCAAGGTCTTCACCCAGTCGCGCCGATTCATTTTAACCTCCTACAGGCAACCAGCAAATGCGTCCACGGCTGATCCGCCAGACGCCCGATCTGCACCCCGGGATGGTCGTGCGTCGAGTCGTGGATGAATTTCCCGTGGCCAATGTACATCCCGGTATGCGTGATCTTCTGCGGTGACTCACCGAAGAAAAGCAAATCGCCGGCCTGAAGTTTGCTGCGCTTCACGGGCACGACGCCTGACCACGCTGCCTGCAAGTCGGCGTCGCGCGGCATTACAATACCACGCCGGCCAACCAGCATTTGCGTGAATCCCGAACAGTCGAATCCGAAGCTGGACGTCCCGCCCCACAAATAAGTGAAGCCCAGAAAGCGTTTGGCGAGGTCAATCGACTCCTTGATGCTGAGCAGTCGGGGATTCAAATTGACATCGCCACGCTGTATCCAAGCAGTTCGACCATCCGCGAAGCGGATCCGCAGCCAGCGGTCGCCATTGTCGTCGGAGCCAGAGACCACTTCCAGGCGCGCCGAAAATGGAAGCGTGAGCACGGGCTGGTGTTTCGTCACGCTGGGCTCACGGTAGACATTGGCGAAAGGGTTCGCCACTTCCGCAACTGATCCAGCGGAAGCGTACGCGCGATCGTCAGGGCCGTATCGGCGCAGCGCCGAGAGCGGCATCCACCCGGTGTAGTCATCGGGCGTGCGCACCTTCACCCAATCGCCCTTTTCCTCGACCAGAATGACGCTTGCGCCGCAGACCGCTTGCGAAACCACGTCGGCGTCCTGACTTGGTGCGGAATACATGTTGGCGACAGGCTCGATTACCGCCGCCCCCTGGGAAGGTGGGACCATCAAGGCGAAGGCCAACAACCAGCTCATGCGAATAATCCTCGGACGACTTCACGGGGTCGCGCGCCGCAGGATCGAATGATTTGAGTCCTCTTACTTGTAAGAAATGACCCGTCCATAGGAGCTCGAACGGCTGAGACGGTCGAAGTAATCGTACGCCAGCCGTGCAACTTCTTCTACGGCGCGCTCGCCGTCATCGCCTCGGGCATCGTAGGTCGTAGTGACCGACATGATGAACGGATGCCCGGGAATGCCGATCAAGCCCGTATCGCAGCGGACGCCTTCCAGGGTCCCGGGCTTATCCGCAATGGAAAGATCCTCCGGTAGAGCCTTGTGGAATTCGCTGTCCTTCGGCAGCCGGAGCAGGTCAAAGTATTCCTTCGTGTGGGCGGCATCAAGCGCCTGACCGGCATTGACCTTTTCCAGGAGCGTTAGCATCTCGCGCGGCGTCGATACGTTTTCGTTTCCCTTCTTGGCGGCTTCCAGATCGATCATGTGGCGCCGCAGCCTGGTTTCTTTGAGCCCCAGGCGAATGACCGCGGCGTTGATGTTGTCCATCCCCAGACGGTCGATGAGGATATTCGTTGCCGTATTGTCGCTCAGGACGACCATGAATTTGGCGAGATCGCGCAGCGTCAAGGTAACCGTACCGTCGCCCAGCATGGTGAGGATCGGTTCCGAGTCTCCCACGGTCATGTCACTACGGCGCAACGTGTGCTTCTCGTCGAGCGAGAGCTTTCCCTCCTGCGCCTGGCGCATCAACTCCAAGAGAATAGTCAGTTTGATGGAACTCGCCTGGGGAAAAACCGTGTCCGGCAAGCGCGTAAATGTTTCGCCGGTCGAAAGGTCCTTGATCGCATAGCCCAACACTCCATCCAGGTGATCAGCAACATTTGCCAATCGCGCTTCGAGCTTTGCGTGCAACACCGATGGGAGGCTCTCCTGCGCGTGCAGGCTCGCGCCGGCAACGAGTAGAATCGCCAGAAGGGCCCAAGCCGGAACCCAATGATGGACCTTTGCCATTTCACTCCTCACGGACGGCGTCTGATATTAATCCAGGGGGCGTAAATTGCCAGTCCGCGAATAGATCATAACACCGCAAACCATCCAAATCGTCAGGACCTGCGACGTAAAAGTAAGAAACGGAAGTAGCGCGGGCGTCCCGCTCGCGCCATTTCCAGTTTGAACAGCCTCATCGCAGCATCAATTCACGCGGCATTAAATGACATTGCGATTTCAGCAAAGAGGAATTACACTCCGTGCATATCAGAACTGAACGACGGTGCCCCACTCGCAACTCCGTTTGCTCGAATGCCAGCGTCAAATTGCGGGAGGCGACCGCCGAACCGTCCAGGGAGCCAACGGTAACCGCGGCAAGTCTGAACCGTCTTTCTTTTTGGACCGCTTGTGCGGTTTGTGCAAGGTCACGAATCGCCTGATTCGGGTAGGGCGACTCGTGCCTCTGTCGGCGGCAGTTGACGAAGGCGAGTCATGCCTTCCCGGCTTCGAGGAGGACAATCGTGCTGAGTTCATCCACAGGGCTGCGCATCATGATGCTGCGCATTTCGTTAGTCGTGCTGATCGTGGCGGCCGTGAGCGGGGTTGCGTTCGGTGATGATTCCCCAACTTACGTTCTTACCCAAGACATGCTCAACAAAACGCTGGGCGTGCTCACCGACCTTCGCAACAAGAACCTTCCCTTCAAAATTGGCGACGGTGACCTGGACACGGAGATCGCCAACCTGGAAAGAGATCCCAAGGTTGCGCGCGTCCTAAAGAAGCACGGGCTATCGCCGCGAGAGTTTATCCTGACCTATAAGGCCACCAAGCAGATTCGGGAGGCGCAGAAAGCGCAAGACGATTGGCAAAAAATCCTGCAGGATCCGGACGCTTCGCCGGAAGCCAAACTCGACGCAACACAGAAACTTGCCGAATCGTTAAAGAACAACCTGTTCACGCCCGAACAGCTCGAGCTTGTCCGCCGCCGCATCCCGGACGTCGAGGCCTTGCTGTTGCCACCAAAGTGAGGGTGCCCAGAAGCGCGGAAACGATGCCGCATGGACGCATACGGGCTCCATGTAAACCGCGCCTATTTCCCAGATACATCCTGGTTAACTCTCCAAGCTATCTCGTTGCAGATCACCGCCCGATTTCTCTTCCGCGATATCTGAGCGCAAAACGAAAAGGCCGCCCGTTAAGGCGGCCTTTTTCGTTGCTTCTTGGAAACTCGAATTAGACTGCGACTTTTTCCTCTTCCACCTTTGCGGGGGCGCCAATCTGCACCAGGTCGGACTTGGGTTTCTGAAGAACGATATCTTCATACACCTTCCGGGCTTGTGCGGCCTGCTGCGCTTCCCATGCGGCTTTGCGGCGCGCCTTTTCTTCTTCCGCCGCGGTGAGGGGAACATCGTGTTCGAGGGAGCGAATGCGGGCAGCGTCCTCAGCATTCACGGTCAGTGAGTGCTGCGTCGTGTCCAGTTCCACGCTCTTGCCCTTGGCATAGATCGCGTGCTTCCCGTGGGTCTTGTACCACTCCGCCACGCTCGCGTTCTTGTACATATTCTCGATGATCTTCCGCCAGCCGATACCCGTGTTGTACGCGCAGAATGAGATTTCTCCCAGTTGCGTCGCGTACGGAATGATGCACATCTCGGTGCGGCGGAAGTCGTAATTGAAAAGATCCTGGAACCACATGCCGGCGATGAAGAGGAGGTTCCACGGATCGGAGCGGCGCTTCATGGCGTCTTCGAGTGTGCGGTTCGGATCGGAGGCGCCGTACTTCTCGCGCGTTTTCTTTTCCCCTGAAAGGGCGAACGACTTGTCAAATTTCTTGATCAGATCCATCAGGGCCAAACTCTTAGGCGCCTTGAAGGGCTTATAGTTTTTCAGGATGCCCATGGCCAGCATGAAATTCGAGAACTTTTTCCCGCGAGCAGCATCCGTGACCTTCTGAATGTCGCTCACCAGCCCGGGGACGTTCAAGAACTCCGGCACCGGCGCCCATTCCTTGGTTTCCTTGTTGATCATGAGCGCCGTACCCACGCCGCAATTCGGGTGGCAACCGCAACTCACCATGCCCCACTGCGCCTCGGGACCTTTTACCAGGTCGGCGAAGTCAGCGAAGGCGCTGAACATGGAAATGGGGAACCAGTCGCGAGTGGGTTCGGTAATACCCGTCTGCTTCTTCACGTCGCCCGCAAGATGCGCAAGCGTGTAGCGCTGGCGCAAACGGCGCTGCGGGGTGATGTCCTCATCGCGTCCGGTGAAGGAGACGGGTTGGAAGGCGACGAAGGCGATCTTCTTGGGGTTCTCCCGCGCAAAGTTGACGATGGGGCCCACCTGGTCGTTGTTGACGTTGTTCACGATGGTGATGACCAGGATTATCTCGATGCCTGCCGCGTGCATGTTCTCGATCGCGCGCAGCTTCACGTCGAACAGATTGCCCACCTGGCGATGGCCGTTGGCATCGTTGCCGATTCCATCAAATTGCAAGTAGGCGTATCGCAGACCTGCTTCAAAAGCGCGGCGGCAGAAGTCCTTATCCTTGGCGAACTCGATGCCGTTCGTCGCTGCCTGCACGCTGTTGTAACCCAGCTTGCGCGCGTATCGAATCGCGTCAATGAAATACGGCGACATGGTCGGTTCGCCACCCGAGAACTGCACCGACATCTGGCGGCGCGGCTTAATCATGATGGCGTTGTCGAGAATTTCTTTGACGTCTTCCCAAGTTAGTTCATGTACGAAGCCCACCTGGTTGGCGTCCATGAAGCAAGGGTCGCACATCATGTTGCAGCGATTCGTCAGGTCGACGGTCAGCACCGACCCGCGGCCGTGCTTGATGGAACTTGATCCGTGATTGTGCAAGCCCTCGTCATTGTGGGCGCGAATGTCGCGGCCGGGGAAGTTGCGCTCAATCCAGCTCAGGAACTTGGCGTCAACGGCCATCATGTCTTCGAAGTGTCCGTGGATGGGGCAATCCTTCACCATCCACACTTCACCGTCGCGCTCGATGATGTTGGCTTTGACTTCGCCAGTTTTCTCCGTGAGCAACGACTGCCAGTTCTCATCGCCATTCATGATCTTGGAACGCGCTTCCTTCACGCACTCCGGGCAGAGTGAATCGGTCTGGCGAGGCCAGCCCAACTGGGGCTTGGTCTTCTGCCATGATTTCAAAAGCGGCTTGTCCGACCACTTGGGAATAAAGGTGGGATTCGGGCGGTACTTATTGAAGAACTGAACTGAGTCGAATACAACCGTAGCCGCCGAACAAACGGCTTGGTCTACGAATTTCATGAGCCGCTGACCTTTGATTCTCGGCATAGTGAATTTTCCTCTCCCCTTAAAGATGACGAACCAGCATCCGGTATAAATCTCTGCGAGCCTCTTTGCGGCCCTTGGGCAGGTTCTGCCCCGAAATTCCCGGACCATTTTCCCCAATCAGTCCGGTCAGCGCGCGCATAGAGTATTGTGGATACCTCGCAATTCCGCGCTGATCCCCGCAACCACGTCGATCGCTTCGAGGTTACCTCGCCCTGTTTCACGCCACTGAGGCTGCCAGAGGCCTAAATGCCCGAAAACCCCCGCGCCGGAATTATCCTTGCAAATAGTACGGGATATAGGAGTTAAGGTTAAGAGGTTTGTGTTAAACGGCTATTTTGACTGGTTGTATGGCACAAAAGGTCCAGCGAACGGCGTGTCTAAGTCGCTCGATTTTAAGGTGTTGGGCAGACAATCTTGTGACAAATGTCAAAAACGCCGGCATTTCGCGTTCCATCTTATCCCGCATGGGAGCGTACGGAATTCGACCCGAGGTGCGGGCTGTGGCTCAAAACCGCGGACCTCCAAATCAGACCCGCTACGCCTGCTTCCGTGCGGGGGCGCGCATGGTGGTTGTTCGGAAGGGAGGCAATCCCACACGTTGGGCGAGGTCCTGGAATCGCGTATCGGAACGCAAATCGTCGAACAGGGGATCGACGCAAAGATAGATGAGCCAATTGGAACGCTGCTTCCAAGCCTTTTCCATCCACTGGAAAGCCTGGTCGCTTTCTCCCAGCCGGGTATAGAGCGCGGCAAACCAGCAGGCGGGAACGTAGCGGCGTTTCGCGCAGCCGTGCAGTTGCTCGATTCCGCCACGAAGCTGGGCGTGACGTCCAGCGGAAAGGACCCGGCCCAGCACGGCCATGGGGATTTCCTTCCCCCGCGTGAGGGCGAGAGCGCGTTCATATTCTTCCGCCGCTTCCTCGCGAGCGCCGGTGCGCTCCAGGACAAAACTCAGGAGCGTGCGCGCGGGAATATAATCCGGCCGCAATTCCAAAGTGAGCCGCAGGCGGGTGACGGCGCACGCGTAGTCGCGGGTGAGGTAGTGGATGTAGCCGAAGTCCGTGTTGATGGCCACGGAAAAGGGATCGATGTCGTGCGCCGCCTCGATTTGAGCCAGCGCCTCGTCAAACCTCCCGAGCGCGGCCAGCAGGCCGGCGTAAGAATGATGCGCCCGGGAATAATTGGGGTTTAAGGAAATCGCTTGGCGATACTCCCTCTCCGACGACTCCCAGTCCCAGTGATAGTTTTTGAGGATACACGCGAGGGCGCTGTGACCTGCGGCCAGCCGGCCGTCAAGTTCCAAGGAGCGCCGAGCCGCCGCCTCTGCCACGGGAGCGGACACGCGCGGCGGAATCGCCCCGTAATCAAGCTCGCAGGAGAGAAAGGAATGGCAATCCGCGAGGCCGGCATGGGCAAGGGCATACTCGGCATCGATCCCCACCGCCTGCTCATAGGCCCGGATCGCAGCGCGGACAGATTCTTCCGTTCCCTGATGATAGAGGTATCGAGCTTTCAAATAGAGATGATAGGCTTCCGGCTTGGAGGTGGGCCGGCGAGTCAATAGCCTTTGCTGTTCACCGCTCAGTGGGACCTTCAGGTTCTCAGCGATTTCTCGGGCAAGATCTTCCGGCAACGACAGCAAGTCTGCGCACGGACGAGTCCAGCGGTGGCCCCACGCCTGATTTCCGGTGGCAGGATCGACCAGTTCGGCCTGGACGCTGACATTGCCGCACCAAAGCACCGCCCTTCCGGTAACGACGGCACCCACGCCCAGTTCCCGGCCGATCGCCGCAGGATCCAGGTTCGTTCCCTTGTATCGGAACGCCGTGCTCCGCGCCACAACCTTCAACTGAGGGAAAAAGGAGAGAACATTAATCAGACATTCCGTGATTCCGTCGCTCAAATAAT
Source organism: uncultured Acidobacteriota bacterium (assembly GCA_963808085.1). Taxonomy (GTDB): domain Bacteria; phylum Acidobacteriota; class Terriglobia; order UBA7540; family UBA7540; genus Bog-366. The sequence continues at coordinate 176,219 of CAWEFC010000011.1, read as the reverse complement.
CCGCGTCGGGGTCGGGGCTGCCATTCACGAAGGGCAACACGATGATCGAGCGGATGGGGCGGCTTTGGGGCTCGACGGGCAAGATGGGCGCAATCAATCGGTAGCCCGCTTTGGGAATTGTCTGAATGACCTGCGGCTCCTTGGCATCGTCGCAAAAGACCCGGCGCAGTCCGGAGATGGCGCGCGTCAGCACATCGTCGGTCACAAAGGTGTCCGTCCACACGGCACTGATCAGGCACTCCTTCGGCACGACTTCGCCGGCGTGTTCCGCCAGATGTACGAGCACCCGCATGGCCTTCGGCTCCAGGCGAACGGATTCGTCTTGCATGGAGACGGTGTTCAACGTGGGTTGCACTAACCACGGCCCGATGTGGAAGTTCGTGTCCATCGTTGCCTGCGCTTTCTCTTCCTGAGACGACTTCGATGCCTTATATGAATTCGATGCCACAGCCACGGAAATGATTACACACCGGGAAGCGCCGCCTCCACCCGGTTCTTGCGTAACGTCAGCGATTCCGGCTAAAAAGCAAATCCTGGACAGCCGACGCCACGCCTGCCAAGTTCGCTCTGCTGTCTGCTCTTCGTCCCAAGTTCGCTCTGCTGTCTGCTCTTCGTCCCAAGTTCACTCTGCTGTCTGCTCTTCGTCCCAAGTTCACTCTGCTGTCTGCTCTTCGTCCGCGGTCGCCCGCGTCTTCTTTCTTGACCGGCTTCTCGGGCGCGTTTGCATCTCCCGCCGCGCGACGCCAGGTTCCTGCGGGTGGCACAGGCACTCTTGCCTGTGCCCGGGGATAATGCATTCCTTGCATCGCGCACAGGCAGGCGTGCCTGTGCCACGCTTGAACTCCGGAAGGTTCGCAAGCACTTCGTGGTTGTCGCGGGCAAAACCCCCCCTGTGTGCCGACCGGAAAACGGGGGCGAGAGACCCTATTTCTTCTCGGGCACTTTGACGCTTCGGCCTCCATTTCGCTTGACCTGAGACGCGGCGAGGCGTAGTACATCCGTGTTGGAAGCTTGCGGCGGAGGTAGAGGGGGTAGCAGACCTGTTCTGTAGGTCCCCGGCTTTTCCCTGCCACCAAAGGAAGAGTTGGTCGCATGCATTCGTACCCGGGTTCGGGTTCTCGGTCTTTTAATGTGAATGTGGACAAAATAAACGTGTATAACGTCCCGTCTGTCCCCGGTTTCCGGGCCGGCCATCTGCGTCAGGGCGCAGTCGAGGTATGTGCAAAAGGACAAGTTCGCGAGGCCTGAAACCAGGGCCGAAAAACATCAATCATCCGGCCTTTCCGATTTGCCAAACGACTTGAGAGTGACGCGGACGGTTTGCACGGCTTCTTTGCCGGTCTCCGCGTTGACGGTGACGATGTCCACGTCGCCGGTCAGGTGAAGATAATCCGGGTCTTTCTCGTCGTGGCCCTTGCCGCGCTCCACGGTTCCGGAAAAACGGTAGTACTTCCCATGAATCTTATTGGTGCGAAATTCCACGTGGGTCTTCTTGCGGGACCCGTCCAGGATGTCGTAGTTCAAAACATCGTCTGACTCTTCCTCCGGCTGTGCGATCTCGACATACCCCTTGAGCCTGCCTTCCTCCTCGAGGATGGCGAGCGTGTCGTCGGCAGAAAGGAAATGATACTTCGCTGTCATGTCACTGACACGTTCGTTGTCTTCCTGAGCTTCGAGGGGTCGAATCGAAGACACCGCGGCCGCCAGGATTGCCAAGCCGGCGATCCCCGCTAAAATGATCGACCCTCGTAGAAACCGCGACGGAGCTTTTGCCCCAACCGCTTGAGCCATGAGTTTAATGCAACCTTTCCGCCGGGCAGCCATACCTTGCCTGCATCAATTCGCTCTTCGCCCGCAACCTCGACCAGTTTATTCCGACTCTGACGATGCGGCAAGCAACGCCGTTGCCGGGAAGTCGTGCAAATTGAGGCAGAGGCGGATTGACGCGCCATTGGGCGAGCCAAATTCGCCGCCCCCGCGCCAAGCTCTACTCCCGACCTAAGATGGGCGGGGTCTTCGATCACCTGGTAATCACGGGCGGCCAGTACGCAGGAATCACCAAGCACACGAGGATGATCAGGTTAATCACGGCCAAGCCTCCCACAGTTAACCTCGTGCGAGACTCTGACCAGGAGGGCCGGGATTCCCAAGCAACAGAGCCAGGGCGGGCAAGGTAGGAAGCATATAGCGTCCCTGTGGTTGCGCCATGGATAAATTGGTATGGATGACCGCCAACAAGTTCAGTACGACGGCGCTCGAGACGATGGCGGAGAGACGGAAATCCATCCGCCGGCTCCGGATTCCCCCGACCCAGCAAATCCCCGCGCTGATCACCGCGAGGGAATAGACCAGGTACGCCAAATCCGGTAGGTACAAACTCATCCAGCCAAAGACGCCGATAAAGGATGTGATGAAGTGATAGGGAAAATAGAAACGGAAGTATTTCCAACCAAAGTGATGTGTCAGTGCCGACCCACTTCCCATCGTAAACATCGCGTTTTGGGCAAGCAGCTCGCCGTAGATGTGTTGGTTCCGGATCAGCCACGGAGCGACGATGAGCAGCATGATCGCGCCCAGGGCTGCCGCGCGCAGGAACTTCGGGCGCCAAGGGGCTTTCTCAGAAACCACGGCCAGCAGAAGTGCGGCAGGCAAAACAATGGCGTTAATCTTGCTCAAGAATGCTCCCGCGGCTACCAGAGCTGCCAGGGTTCCTATTCCCCATGTGAAGCCGCGTTTAATCAGTCGGACGATCAGGTAGAGGGCAAGGGCGGAGAGCATCGTCATCAGCGCGTCATTGCTCACGTTCATTCCCCGAAAGGTGAACATCGGCCAGAAACCCACCAGTCCACCGACCAACAAGCCCGTTCCGGGACTTCCCGACGCTTCCTTGCCAGCCAGAGCGCTGAACCAGATGGTGAAGACCGAGATCAAGACACTTAGGAGCCGCCCGATGCGGAAGGGCCAATAATGTCCAAAATCTCCAGAGGCATTTTGATAGACCCTCGGCGGGAAGAGGAAATACCTGTTGCCATACTCTGGTCCTACATAGCCAATGGTAGGCAAACCTACGTCAACCGCGAGAGGCGCGATGAGCAAGTAATACAAGGGCGGCGAAGCGGCCTCGGGGAAATTCCGCCCCTCAACCGGCAAGGCGCGATTCCGACGCAAAAAGTGCGCATACTGCCAGTGGGCCGGCTCATCCGGTGCTTCAAACACCGGGACTGCGAAAGACCAGGCCACCATCAGCGCGACCGAGGCCAGCAGCATCGCTGTCAGGCTCTTGCGGGCAGCACGGGCCGCTTCTCCGCTCGCGAGGTTCAAAACCTGTGCGTCCATCGAAGTGTTGGTGGCCATATGTTTGATATTGCGAATTCGCGGCCTTCGTGAAGTTGGGATCAATTCCCCATGCAGAATATAACGCTTTCCCTCCAATAGGAAGCTACGGTGCCTGAAGATGGAAGTGGAGTCATGGCGTTGCCGGAGCTGGCGCGGAAGTCCGCTGGTCTGGCAGTTCCGGGTAAGGGGTTAACCGGGGCGGCGCAAGGTCCGGTTGCGCGAGCCAGACGCGCCGATGTGGGAAGTAGCGGATGAGCTCCGCATTTCGTGAGTCATCCATATCCCGCGCCCATACGATTTTAGCGGCGTCAATATCTGCCCGGTTGTACACCCATTCGTTCGTAGAATTGTGAAATTGATTGTACCGAACGATGACCAGATGGTCCCCCGGCAACGCTTCAAGGCGCGCCATCGCCCGGGCACGATCCCGGTTCTGATAATGCTCGGAGTCCCAAGTGTGCTTCCATTCGATGGGGGTGGGGATGTGCAACTGCGGCGCGAAAGCCCGCAGCACGAACAACAGGAGGCAAATTGCCGGAATCCCCCGCACCAACGCCAGGCCAGCGGCCTTCCCCCGCCACCGCCAGACGCGCAGGTAGCGCATGGATTGCAGGACCAGGCCATAAATTGCCGCCGTAGCAGGGGCCGCGTATTGCGCAAGAAAATAAATGGGCAAGGCCAAGCCGACGAAGGTGGCGCCGCAAACCGCGACGAGAAAGCCTGTCTTGCCCGTTACCGACTTGCGGAAATACTGCCAGGGATTGATGATCAACATGGCTAGCAGGGGCAAGGCAAGCACCGGTCCCAGGTAGAAACGGTAGATTTCCCACGCTTTCGACGTTAGTAATTTGAAGGGAGACCTGCGGGCAAGGTTGTAATCGTCCATCTGCCAATCATGCAGATAGAAGTGCTCCAGCACCGGATAGTGATACACGTGCGTGAGGTTCAGAGGCTGCCAGGGAAAATACGGCACCGCGATGTAGGTATCGAGATTAACCTGGTAAGGAATACGAAAGGGGCTGCCCGTCACTCGCCAAAAAAAGTAGCCTATCCCCGCCATGGTAAGAACCACCAGTGCGCCCACAGGCAGGACAATTCGCGGCAGCAATTCACGCCAGGGTGGACGCTTCTTGCCAAGCATCCATATCAAAGCAGCAATTCCGATGGGAATGCCGAAGAACAGGCTCTCGTAAGGCCGCGTGTTGGCCAGAAGGGCCAAACCCAGGCCTAGGAGCACGGCATCGCGAAGGCGCGCGTGCCGCTTGATTCTGGGCAGCGCTCCCAAGGCAAGCGCTCCTCCGATTGCCGCAAGCGCCCCGCCGCTGTAACTGTTCACCCAGTAAGAGAAAGTGGCAAGGCGCATGATGGCCAAAAGTCCGCCGAGCAAAGCCCAACCCGGCGGCAGCCACCCTTGCAGCATCCAACAGATCGCCGCGCACATGGCGACCGCGCTGAGCAAGACGCCAATCCAGGGGCATCCCGTAAGCACTTGGCCCAAAGCCATCACCATGCCCTGGGCGGCATAATACATCGGCATGTAGGTGGGCTTCTGATTGATGTGGATGCTTTCGAAATGAATCCACATCGGGTGAGTTGGATTCGCCAAGCGTCCGTGCGCGAAGGTATCTGCTGCCAGGAGGTAGGCAAAGTCATCATGAAATCCCGGCACAGGTACGCGGACGTTGGGCAGCATGGCAATCCGGGTCGCCAATGCCAGTAGGGCCACGACAAGGACAGAAAGGGCGCGCCTTCTTGCCAAACGGCTCAGATAGTGTTCTGCAACCCGAAACCAGCGGGAGGGGAAGCTACGCAGGGAATACGTGGCCACAATCAGGACGGCTACCAGAATGTATTCGAAAAAGAAGAACAAGTTAGGCCCTCGCGCCGTTAGCCACTTTTTAAAACACTTTCCCTACCTTCTCTCTCCCCCTCTGTAGAATGAAGGTCCGCCGCCCCCAGGCGCATCCACATGAAGGCCAGCATTGAGGAGGAGCGAGGGCAGTTTAGCATGAAGCCTCAGGGGCGACCAATTGGACTACGGGGACGGGTGTGCGACATAGAAGTTGAAGTTAAGCGGCCGTAGCTGCGCGGCGGTCCTTCCGGTAATCCTCAAAGCGGCGATTGAGAAGGGAGCATCGGAGGGCCATGATGGTATTGGCGTACCCACCAATTTTCGGCTGTCCACGAGGGCCATCCTTTTCTGGACAATGGCCGGTCATTCGCCCACGTAGGCGACGCGCCAGACGCTGCGCGAGCCGTCATCGCTGACGTAGAGTGCGCCGTCGCCACCTATCGTTACGCCTACGGGGCGGCCCCATACTTGGCCGTCTTTAGTGACAAAGCCCGTCAGGAAGTCTTCGTAGCTGCCATCGGCGGCGTGGCCGTCGTGCATGGGAATTTCAATAACCTCGTAACCGGCTCGATTGGCTCGGTTCCATGAGCCGTGCTCCGCGGCAAAAACATCGCCGTCGTACGACTTCGGAAAGTTCCCGCGGGGTGGATAGAACAACATCTCCAGCGAAGCCATATGCGGCTGAACAAGAACGTCAGGAACGATCACTTTGGACCCAATGTCCTCACGCGGGCAATTGGCCGCCTGTTCCGGGGTCAACGCCGGCGCCTGTGGATTGGGGCCGGTGCCGTTGGCACAGGGCTCAGGAAGCCGCGGGTCCCGATGATCGCCAATGTAATACCACGGCCATCCGTAGAAGCCGCCTTCCTTGACCGAGGTTACATAGTCAGGCACAAGGTGGTTGCCGAGGTTGTCGCGTTCATTGGTCGAACACCACAGTTCTCCGCTGATAGGGTTGATGGCTTCTCCGACGCAATTGCGAATTCCGGAAGCGTAGACCTTAATGAACTTTCCTTCCGGCGTGTACTCCAGTACGTCCGCCCGGTGGAACTCTCGGGGATGGGTATCAGGATCATCGATGTTCGAACCGGAACCCACTGAAACCAGCATGTATTTGCCGTCTCTCGTGAAGACGACGTCGCGGGTCCAGTGTCCCCCACCCTTGAGTTGGGCATAACCGGGGATATCGGGAACGATGGTCTCAGGCGTGCCGGTCGCGTGCAGGTCCCCGAGGCGGTACGGAATTCGCTCGATCGTCGTCGCGTTGCCGACGTAGACATACCTGGGATTCTCAGCGGGGTAGAACGTAATGCCGAAAGGATGATCGAGGCCAGTCGCAAATTTGGAAATCATGGCGGCTTTGCCATCAGCGCCGACGCCGCGCAGGATCAGAATCGTGCCAGCGCCTGAATCCGCAACGAAGATGTCGCCATTGGGGGCCGTCATGAGCAGGCGCGGCATGGTAAACGTTCCGCCGCTCAACTGCATGTGCTCCTTGTTGTCGGCACGCTGCATGGGAGCGGCATCACCGCCAGCGTAAAGGGTCACCTTGAATCCAGCGGGCGCAATCGGCCATGCGTCCTTCGGGCGTGGTATCAAATGCGGGGTATTGTTAACAGCTTCCGCGGGATTGGGCTTAGGCAGATCGGCCACCGTGATTTTGCGACGGGCGCCAGGCTGCTGCTGATTCCAGTCGGCGTATGCAGCCGGACCGGTTACGATCTGCTGGGCTCGCACGGAAGCGGGGAATGCGAGCGAGATTGCCAGAAAGGCTTGCAAGATTGCCGCAAATGATACCCTCATATTTCCTCCTGACTCCGGTTCGTTTTAGTCACGTAGCCCTACATACAGAGGTTCTACCTTATGGTCCTCAACACCCAGGTCCACCAACCAATCTTTTATCACCGGATATGGCCAGTTTCCCGATGGCAGCCGCAGGCACCCTCGCGGATGAGCAACTTATCGCCTGACCCAACCGGGTAACGGCGGCGATCCTCGAAGGATTCAAACTGGGGGATTCGATTGGAGGGGCAGCTACGGGTGGCCGGCCGGGTGCTCACAGCCGGGAAGACTTTCCCAGGCAACCTGCCCGGTCCAGCCCAGTTCCTTCATCCCGAATTCGGAGGAGTAAAACGCCCCACTAACCCAGCCTTTGATGTTATCGAAATGATCCCGCAGGGTGAGGATAGGCTCAGCCATGCCTGGCTTGGGAACTGCGGGCCGGCGCCTTCGACGCACGCCCTGCCCTGGTTGGGAGGCCTCAGCGGTGGACGCTTCGGCCAGTATGGCGGTTTGTTGCTCTTCGGATAGAGCCTTGAAAGGATGGTCGTAGCGTGCGATCGCTTCATGATCAAATTCGCCCAACGCAGCGAGGAACTTTTTCTGATTTTCCTGCTTGTCTACCGAAATCAACGTATCGATGAACCGGTTCACTTGTGCCTGGGTCGAATTGGGGACGATTAGCTCCGCCAGCACGATCAGCGTCTCATTCTGATGGGGATCAAAGAAGATGGGCTTCCAATCCGGGTCAGCCGCCCTCGCCTCTGCGGCCGCCACCGTGGAGTCGCTCATGAGGAGGCTTGCGACGGGATGTGCCGCGGATAATCCCGGCAATGCCAACGCCGTTCCGGTCGCGCCGAACAACCGTTGTATCATTTGGCGGCGGCTCGGGACGCGAGCTTCAGAATTCTGACTCTTGATGACTCTTAGCGGAGATTCTTCCATGATGGAAGCACCCTCATTGGGATTTGTAATCCTGTATTCAAGCCCTTCATAACTATGCTACCACCCTCACGCGGGCTTCACAAGAAGCGGCCGGCAGACTTAGAGGCGAGTTTGTCGCGCCAGATGGCGGGCTAAACCCGCCGCTACGTCGTGACACCGGGAGAACCTTCGAGGCTGGGGCGAGTGCTCGGTTTTAGGAGCTGATCAGATCTTGATGAAGATTCGGTTCCGATACAGCCAAAAACAGAGATACCAGAGCATTCCCCAGACCACGACGCTAGTAACAATCTCCGCGGTGAGTTGCCCTCCCCAACCGAAGAGCGCCATGGTGAAGGGCTGGGCGATCCTGTGGAGCCACCCCGGGCCGCCTGTATTCGCGAAAAGGTAAATGAAGATAGAGTTCATCCCCACGATGTTGAAGAAGGTGCTCCACTTTTTATATCCCTTGACATCGATCAGCCAATAGCAAAGCGCCAAGGCCAGCAGGCACCAACCTCCGCTCACGATCACAAACGAGCTGGTGCAAATGCGTTTGATGATGGGCGTCACGGGATTTAGGGCATAGCCGGTCACTACGCCGATGGCTCCGGCGATGGCGAGAATCCGAATCTTCTGAAAAGAGGTCCGGCTGCTTTGCAGGACCTGGCCCGCGAGCACTCCCCACATGGTGTGGGCCGTGGTCGGCACCGCGTTGAATGCCACCCAGTGCCCGTCGGAAAGCTTGTGCATAATTGCCAGATCCACCCAGGCCCCGAATCCGTGATCGGGCACGAAGGGCTGGTTGAAACCTGCAACCGGCCACAATCGGTAAAGCAGTTCCGTCACGATGAGCAGCATGAAGGTGAAACCAAGCTGTACACCCATCGATTTGCGCATCATCAGGAACGCGACCAGGTAGGTGAAGGAGAGTTGCGCCAGCACGTTCCAAAGCTCAAACGTCAGGTGCCCGGGACCAATGCAATAAAGGCCCCAGCCAAAGAGAAGGAGCAGAGCCGATCGCTGGAGGACGTGCCGGAAGGTCTTGGTCCAACTGTCTCCCCGTTGCCAGCGCTTGCCCATCGAGAAAGGCATGGCCACGCCGACAATAAACATAAAGAAAGGTTGGACGAGATCCCAGCAGCGAAGGCCATTCCACGGGTGGTGATCCAACTGCCAGCCGATGGCGCCCAGCAGCGTGCCATGTAATGCCGGGTCCCTGAACAACTCATAGAGGCCCGTCGCTTCCCCGATCAGCATGAACATCGTCACTCCACGGAAGAAATCGAGCGACGTTAGCCGCCCTTCGGGAGCCAAAGATTGGACGTTGTTTGTGGCCATATTTTCCCGCCTCACCGTGCGTCAATCATGAATGTGCTGGAACTGGCGTTATCATAATCTTGATTCGCCGATAACGTATACCATGCCACCTTGTTGAAGCATACAAAATATCGAGGCGGATTATTTCCGTGGCGCGGGCGTCGCGCCCACTCGGGCGTGGGCACCTGCCCGCGCGGGGGTGGGAGCGGGACGCTCCCGCGACAGCGGGCAAGATGCCCGCGCTACGAACGCAGTTCTCGCTTGTATGTCGAACCACAGGTCCGTCGTTATGGTCAGAAGTTCGAGAGCTGTTGCTTCAGACGATCCGGCGAGAGATGGCAGTAGATGGGGGAAAAGCTCTGCTGCGGAACAGCCTCGCCATTCTCGCTGAAAACAAGATAAGGCTCTTGACTCGTGTTCCAGGGAGTCCAGCGTGGAAGACCTTGCCCGTTCGGATCTCCGAATTTCGCAAAGTTCGTCCAGTAGGTTTCGATGATTTGCGCGAGCTTGTGGTCCGTCGAAGTGAATGGCAGCCAACCGAAGGCGCGTGTCTGAAAGGTGCCGAAGACGTAAGGAATTTCCAGCGAGTGGAATGCTCCAAGCTCAGACTCCCCCTTTCCTGGAACCGAACGATCGAACCTGTAGACGAATGCACGCTGCCCAGCGCTCGTTGCGAGCGCCGCCTCCGCTCCATCGGGACATGCCACCAGGATGTCATTGCTCGCCTGATCGATGGCGGAGTTGCCGTGAAGAAGAATTCGAACCGTGTACGTCGCGAACGCCAGGTCTGTCCAGTTGCCATAAAGGGGGCGCGCCACATCAGCGAATTGCTTGAGCTTTTCGCTGAAGCCAGGCTGTGGGGCGTTTGGAGGCAACTTCTTTGCCGCCGCCGCGGCGCCTACTCGAAAGGCGGCGAATTCTCTGGCATTCAAGCCGACGAGTAAATCGACCGGCTCGATCTTGCCTAACGCGAAGGCCTTTGCCGGTGACTCCGGAAGGACCCATCCGTCCACGATCGAGGCATTGGGGTCGTACCCCTGAAACCGCGTAGCAACCAGACGGTTTTCAATCTCAGCGATCTGGGTGGCCGGCAAGCTCCTCAGGGCTTGAAGTTGCGATCCCTCCTTGCCGCCCGCTTCTTTTCCCACGGCGAGACCGAGCGGTTGCATCTGCGCGACGGTACGTGCGGGTCCAAGTCCGAACGCGGGACCGCTTTCCGCAATGACCCGGCGAAAGAGGTTCTTAGTGAGGGGAGAAACCATCAACATTGTCGCGTCAATCGATCCCGCCGACTCACCAAAGAGTGTGACGTTGGTGGGGTCGCCGCCCAATGCGGCGATATTCTGCTGAACCCAATGAAGGGCTGCGATCTGGTCAAGAAGGCCGTAGTTGCCTGAGCTGTGGTGGGGAGATTCTGCCGTCAGCTCGGGATGCGAGAAGAAGCCCATGGCTCCCAGGCGGTAGTTGACGGTAACAACGATCACACCATGAGATGCCAGGATAGTGCCGTCGTAACCGGCTTCTGACCCACTGCCGACTCGGTTGCTGCCACCGTGCAGCCAGACCATGACCGGGAGACGCGCGTCCGCCTGCAGTTGCGGTGTCCAAACGTTGAGGTAAAGGCAATCCTCCGATGGATCGAGTGTCTCGCGGCTGAATACGGCGCCGTAAGCTGCTGCGAGTGGCGCGATGAAGTTGTCGGTACCCGCGGCGTTTTGCATGCAGGGATGGGACGGTTTGGTGGCGTCGCGCACCCCCGACCAGGACGCTGCCGGTTGCGGTTCACGCCAGCGTAGAGCCCCGACCGGGGGCATCGCGAAAGGGATGCCTTCAAATACAGCGATATTGCCCCGCATCGCTCCCGTAAGGGTTCCGCCGACAACAAGAACGCGGGGGCCATTGGGCGACACCTGCTGAGGCTTTCCCGTCGATGCGAACAGCATGGCAAGGGCAAAACAAAGACAAAGAAACCGCATCAGCGAATATTTCATGTTGGCCTCTAAGGTCGATGCCGAAGTTGGAACAGAGACCGCCAATGGCGGCTGTCCAGTGGCGTCTGCTGACGACGTTCGTGGGCCTCACTGCTTAACTTGAGGCTCCAATCAGAGGTTTCCCCTTTTGGACTCCGACGCCGCCCGGAAGCATACTTCCGAGCAGTATCAAGTGCAACTGCCGGTTGCACTTACACGCCTCCGTGCCGCCACTACCAGTTCGATCGGGGCGGCTAAACGCCTCATGACGGGGTAAACCCGTCGCTGCGTTTTCATGAGAGACTCGGGCCTCGTCTTCAATCCTCGACGCCATCCGAGAAGATTCGGGGTATGATGAAGGTGGGGCAAAAACTCAAAGAGGGGATTTATGGCGGAACAGTCGAGGTTCGTTTATGACGTGGCAGTGGTGGGATCGGGTGCGTCGGGCGGCTGGGCCTGTAAGCGTCTTTCCGAAGCCGGACTCAAGGTAGCGCTGGTGGATGCGGGCCGCCCGCAATCGGACGCTAACTTCACCGAGCACAAGCCCGCGTTTGAACTGAAGTACCGCGACCAGGCAGACTCGGTCATTCGCAAGACGCGTCCCGTGCAGAAGGACTGCTACGCCTGCATGGAATACAACTACGACTGGTTCTGCAACGACCTCGACGAGCCTTATACCACCGGCAAAGACAAACCGTTCAGTTGGCAGGGACGCCTGCGCATGACCGGCGGCCGCACCAACGTGTGGGGAAGGGTCAGCCTGCGTCTGAGTGACCTTGACTTCAAGGCGGCCTCCATCGATGGCTACGGGGAGGACTGGCCGCTGAGCTACAAAGACGTAGAGCCCTACTACGACCTGGTGGAAGAGTACGTGGGCATTTGTGGACAGGCAGAAGGCCTGGCGTATCTGCCCGACGGCCATTTTCAGCCGCCGATGCCCCTCAATTGTGTCGAGACCCACTTTCGGAATCGGGTGAAAGAAAAGCTGGGCTATGTACCCATGCACACGCGCAGCGCGAACCTTACCCGCCCCATCAATGGCCGCGCCGCTTGCCATTATTGCGGACCGTGCGAACGCGGCTGCGTGACGCATTCTTACTTCAATGCCGCCTTCACCACGGTCGCCGACGCCTTGAAGTCGGGGAATTGCACCCACATCCCCAACGCCATGGTTTACAAGGTCCTCATGGACCCGCAACGCAATCGCGCCAAGGGCGTGCTCTACATTGACCGCAACACGCGTGAGCCGAAGGAGGTCAATGCGCGCGCCGTGGTGCTTTGCGCGCAGTCACTGGAATCGGTGCGCATTCTGCTGAACTCCGCCGACACTCAGCATTCGAACGGTTTGGCGAACTCCAGCGGCGTGCTCGGCCATTACTTAATGGACCACATCACCGGAGGCGGCGCCAGCGGCGAGTTCCCGGATCTGGCGAGTAAGCCCGCCATGAGCCAGCCTCAGAACCCGGCGGGGATGTATGTGGCGCGCTTCCGCAATATTCCCGGTGTGCCCAAGTCCAAGGACTTCCTCCGCGGCTACGGATATGAAGGCGGAGGCGGTACGAATTTCAACTGGGATGCGCCGGGATTCGGCAAAGCCTACAAAGAGGCGATGCTGGAGCCAAAGTGCTTCCTGGGGATCGGCGGATTTGGCGAGTGCCTGGCCCGCATGGACAATTACGTGGAGATTGACCCGGAGATGAAGGATACCTTCGGAATCCCGGTCTTACGCATCAACATGACCTACGGTGAAAACGAGCACAAGATGGTGAACGACATGGCGGACGCGGCGGCGGAGATGCTGGAAGCCGCCGGCGCCATTAACGTTCATAGGAGACTCGAAACAGCAACCCCCGGATGGGCGATCCACGAGGTGGGCATCGCGCGCATGGGCAAGGAACCCAAGACCTCAGTCCTGAATCAATTTCAGCAGACACATGACGTCAAGAATGTATTCGTTTGCGACGGATCCGGGTTTACATCCACCGCGTGCCAGAATCCTACGCTCACGATCATGACGCTCTGCGTTCGCTCCATGGACTACCTGATGGGAGAAATGAAACGAGGCAATATTTGATGGCCGAAGCCGCCTCGCGTTGCACCACGATTCGGGCGACCTCGCCGAGATTCATCGCCGTGGAAATGTTGAGGGGCCACGGACCCGAAGTTTTGCTATATAATCCCAGCCGTTCGGGGCAGAATTTGTTAAGGGCGTTGAATTTCAGATGAACTCTCTCATAAATCGCATCGGTGCTCGCGGGCGGACCCAACGGGTGTGCGAAGCAGTCGTCGTCTTGGCAACAATCCTCGCCACTGTGGGAGTGCGGATGGTGGCCCAACCGCAGGCGGCTTCCCCGAATGCCCGCAGGCCAATTGATTTCGGCCGGGACATCGCCCCCATCTTTCAGAAGAACTGTCTACCTTGCCACAGTGGCGAAAAGCCCCAGGGGGGGTTGAGGCTCGATACCGAGGCCCACGTGCTGAAGGGCGGTGAATCGGGCAAGGCGATTGTCCCCGGCGATAGCGAAAAGAGTGCTTTGGTAAGACGCCTGATCGGCGTCGGGGAAGAAACCCGCATGCCCATGGGCGCCGATCCCCTTCCCGCTCCTCAAATCAAATTAATTCGCGCCTGGATTGACCAAAATTCCTTTGCCGTTGCGGAAGAGCCTGCGGCGGCGCCGCTCACTCCCGTCGCCGCTCACACCAGCGAGAACTCAGAAGGGGTCTTCGCCTCCCAAATTCGCCCCATTCTAGCGGCGCGGTGCTACTCGTGTCATGGCGCGAACCTTCAACAGAACGGGCTGCGGCTGGACTCTCTTGCCGCACTCTTGAAGGGCAGCGACAACGGCCCCGTGGTGGTTCCCGGCAACAGCGAAAAAAGTCCCCTCGTCCGCCGCATCCTGGCATTGGATCGCCCTCAGATGCCCTATGGCGCTCCGCCTCTCAGCTCGCAGGACGTGGCGCTTATTCGCAAGTGGATTGACCAGGGGGCATCGGGGCCGGATTCGTCAGCGCCGATTGCTTCACCAACTCCCCTTAAACACTGGGCGTATGTCAAGCCCGTGCGGCCGGAAGTTCCACCGGTGAAGAACCCCGCATGGTGCCGCAATCCGATTGACAACTTTGTCCTCGCGCGACTGGAGAAGGAAGGGCTTTCCCCTTCGCCCGAGGCGAGCAAAGAAACGTTGATCCGGCGGGTAACGCTCGATTTGATTGGGCTTCCGCCCACCCTTCAGGAAGTCGACGCTTTCGTGGCCGATAAAAGTCCGGATGCGTATGGGAAGGTCGTGGATCGCCTGCTGGCCTCTCCGCATTATGGAGAGCGCTGGGCCGCGCCCTGGCTCGATTTGGCGCGCTACGGCGACACGCACGGCTACGAAGCCGATCACATTCGCACCATGTGGGAGTATCGCGACTGGGTGATCAACGCCTTCAACAAGGACATGTCGTTTCGCGAGTTCACCATCGAGCAGATCGCCGGCGACATGTTGCCGCACCCTACCACGAGCCAGTTGATTGCTTCGGGATTCAATCGCAATACCATGACCAACATGGAAGGCGGGGTCGACCCGGAAGAATACTATTGGTACTCGCAAGTGGATCGGGTGAATACCACCGCGACGGTCTGGCTAGGCTCAACGCTGGGCTGTGCCGAGTGCCACAATCACAAGTTTGATCCCTTCACGCAAAAAGACTACTACCGCTTCCTGGCCTTCTTCGCCGACGAGGATTACCACGTTGCCGACGATGGAGCGGACGATTATTTCGCCCGCGAAGCAGAACTGGAACTGCCGACTTCCGAGCAGGCAGCCAAGAGCAAGGAGTTCCGAACGGAAATCGCGCAGCTCGAGGCTGTCTTAAATACGCCGACTCCGCAACTTGCCGCAGCGCAGGCCCAGTGGGAACAGGGTATCAAGGCGGCCGAGTCTCAGTGGACTGTGCTGAAACCCAGTCACCTGATCTCGAAGGGTGGCGCCACCCTAACTCCTTTGCCCGATGGATCGATCCTGGCGGGCGGCAAGAACCCGGATGCTGACGCGTATGAACTCACTGCACGCACCGATCTCACCGGTATTACCGGCCTGCGCTTGGAAGTGATGAGTGACCCAAGTTTGCCCGGCGGGGGACCAGGGCGCGACCCCGACGGTAATTTTTTCCTGAGCGATTTGGAAGCAGAGGCCGCTCCCGCCGATGGGTCGGCGCCGGCGCAGAAACTCGTCTTCAAGGATGCCGCGGCCGACGAATCCCAGCACGGCTACGAGTTTAAGAACCTTGTGAACGACAAGCCGCGGCCCAAGGGCTGGGCGATTGAACTCTCCACGGAGAAATTCCCCACCATCCGCCGCGGCGTGCTGATTCCTGACAAGCCCTTTGGATTCGCGCCCGGCACAGTGCTCACTCTCCACCTGAAGCATGACATGCCGCACTCGGCCACCGCCATCGGCCGCTTCCGGATTTCCGTCACCAAAATGCCCGACCCGCGCGTGGTAACGACCGTTCCGGCGCGGCTGCGTCCCGTCCTCGACCTTCCCCCCGCGCAGCGGACCCAGCAACAGCAGGAGGATCTGGCGGCCGCTTACCGAGCCATTGCGCCGCTGCTCAATCCCACCCGGGACAAAATCGCAGAGATCAAGAAAGAGGTTTCAAAGCTTGGCATCGTCACCACGCTGGTGATGCACGAGAAGCCGTCATATGAGCGTCCCTGCACTTTCATGCACATTCGTGGCGCCTTTACGAGCCTCGGCGACAAAGTGTGTGCGGGCGTGCCCTCTGCGCTCAATCCCCTTCCGGACGATCAAATGCCCAATCGCCTGGGATTAGCGAATTGGCTTGTTTCGGACGATAACCCGTTGACCGCGCGCGTCGCCGTCAATCGCTTCTGGGAACAATTGTTTGGATATGGCATCGTGGAAACCAGCGAGGATTTTGGCACGCAGGGCGCCGCGCCCACGCACCCGGAGCTTCTGGATTGGCTCGCTACGGAGTTCCCGCGCGACGGCTGGAGCATGAAGAAAATGCTGCGGCTGATGGTGACTTCCGCGACGTATCGCCAGTCCTCGCGCGTCACGCCGGAACTCGAAGAGCGGGACCCTTACAACAAGTTGCTGGCGCGAGGCCCGCGCTTCCGCGTTCCCGCCGAAGCTGTGCGCGACGAGGCACTGGCGGCAAGCGGCCTGCTGAGCGCGAAGATCGGCGGCCCCAGCGTGTTCCCTTACCAGCCCGACGGCATTTGGGACCGGCCGTACAACGATGAAAAGTGGGAGCAGAGCAAGGGCGAGGATGTCTATCGCCGCTCCCTCTACACCTTCATTCGCCGCACCTCGCCTTATCCCAGTTGGTCCACGTTTGACGCGCCTACGCGCGAGTTTTGCACAGTGCGGCGCGTGCGCACCAATACGCCTCTCCAGGCTTTGACGACGCTCAATGACCCGGCGTTTTTCGAAGCGGCGCAGGCTCTGGCGCGAAAGATGATTCAAGATGCCGGTCCTGATCCTGCCAATCGCGCTACTTACGGATTCCGCCGCTGCGTCACCCGGCGCCCGACCGCACCGGAAATTGACCGGATCCTCGATTACTACCGCGAGGAGTTGCACCGTTTCCAAAATGACCCGAAAGCCGCAAGCAAAGTCGTGGGGCCGCAGGCGGGCGCCAATTCCAATCTTCCCGAGCTTGCGGCGTGGACCATGGTTTCGAACGTCTTGCTGAACCTGGACGAAACCATAACGAAGGAATAATTTATGGCTGATAACTTTTCTCCAGACATGAAGGATCTCGTCAAGGCCGTCACCCGGCGCTATTTCTTCAAGCAGGCGGGAATGGGGGTCGGGGCCACGGCGTTGTCTTCTCTCTTGCACCGTGACCTGTTTGCCGCCGGAATCCCCACGCCGGGTTCGCCCAAGCCCGCACCCAATCCCCTGGCGCCCAGGCCACCGATGTTTCCTGCCAAGGCCAGGAGCATCATTTACCTCTTCATGGCGGGCGCGCCCTCGCATCTCGATTTGCTCGATTACAAGCCCACGCTCCAGCAATACAACGGCCAGCACATTCCCGAGGAATTTCTCAAAGGCCAGCGCTTTGCCTTCATCAAAGGAGTCCCGCGGCTGCTCGGTTCGCCTTACCAATTTCAGAAATATGGCAACTCCGGCGCGGAGGTGTCCGAGCTTCTCCCTCACCTACAGAAAGTGGTCGACGATATCGCCATTGTGAAATCCGTGGGGACGACGCAGTTCAACCACGCCCCCGCCCAGATTTACATGAATTGCGGCTTCCAGATCATTGGCCGCCCAAGCATGGGCGCGTGGCTGACGTACGGCCTGGGCAGCGAGTGCAGCGACCTTCCCGGGTTCGTCGTGTTGCTATCCGGCGAAAATCAACCCGACGGCGGCAAATCGTGCTGGGGAAGCGGATTCCTTCCCACGGTATACCAGGGCGTCGAGTTCCGGTCGAAGGGCGACCCGGTGCTGTTCCTCACCAATCCCGAGGGCGTCGCGCCACAGGACCGGCGCGAGTCTCTGGATGCCTTGAAGGATTTGAATGAAATGCACTTGAAAGAGGCGGGCGATCCGGAGATTCTGACGCGCATTGCATCCTACGAAATGGCGTATAAGATGCAGACCAGCGTGCCCGACCTCGCCGATATTTCCAAAGAACCCGAGCATGTCCATAAAATGTACGGGACCGAACCCGGCAAAGCTTCGTTTGCTAACAATTGTCTGTTGGCAAGGCGGTTGGTGGAGCGCGGCGTTCGGTTCGTGCAACTTTATCATCGCGGGTGGGACCACCACGGCACCTCCGCCCACGACGACATCATCAACCGCCTGCCCAAACTCTGCCAGGAGACCGACCAGAGTTCCGCCGCGCTCATCAAGGATCTGAAGGAGCGAGGATTGCTCGATTCCACGCTGGTGGTTTGGGGCGGCGAGTTTGGACGTACGCCCATGAACGAAGCGCGTGCGCAATCCAAATTCCTCGGCCGCGATCACCACCCACGCGCTTTCACCATGTGGATGGCGGGTGGAGGCATCAAGCCGGGCATCACGTTGGGTAAAACGGATGATCTCGGCTACAACATCGTGGAAGATCCCATTGATATCCATGATGTACACGCCACCTTGCTCCACCTGATGGGTCTCGACCACACGAAGCTTACGTACAAGTTCCAAGGCCGCGATTTCCGGCTCACGGATATTTCCGGCAACCTCGTAAACAAGCTTCTGGCGTAATCGGCATGAGGCTTCGATTCGCCCATAAGGGCCGTGAGGAGGCGCAGAAAGAAGAGGGCGCGTCTCCCGCCGTAACGGAGTGAGGATCGCGCACTCAAATCCAGGGCACGCCAAAGTCCACGGTGCCGCAAACCTCCAGAGTTGCGATGCGTCATCCGCGAATAGACCCCTCACCCACCGCCTTGCGGTCCCCCCTCTCCCCAAGGGAGAGGGCTACGGTTTTGTTTTTTATCCCTCTCCAGGGGGAGAGGGGGGACCGCAAGGCGGTGGGTGAGGGGGTTCCTTTCAACCCGAACGACTTTGACGGAACCCCAAACTCAAAACCCATTGATATTTCCGCGCAAAAAAAAGAGCGGGCCCGAAAGGGCCCGCTCTTCGAGTGACGAGCGTATTTGCACCTACACAGCTAGAACGTCAGCTTCAGCGCGAACTGAATTTCCCGGCCATCCGAGGCGCTGGTAATCACGCCTATGTTGCCTGAGGTAAGGGACGTCGACGGCCCACCGAAATTCACGTTATTGAAGCCATTGAAGAATTCTCCACGGAACTGCAGCTTGTATCGCTCGGTGAGCTTGATGTCTTTGTACATGCCGAAGTCCAAGCTGAAGATCCCCGGACCCTCAATGATGCTCCGGCCGCTATTGCCGAACCGCGGGGTACCGGCGTTCTTGAGAGCGTCCAGCGTCGTGGTGGAGAAGCAACTAGTGTCAAACCAATCCGACACGCTGCGTTTGTTGCTGGGAAAGTTTCCATTGCACAGCCGATCCGGCCGCGCGGCTCCCGTGGTCACATTCGCAACGTCCTCGCCAGCCAACGGCGTCCAGTAGAAGCCAGTCTGCCACTGGAAGTTGGGCGCGAATTCCCATCCTCCCACCAGCGTGTCCAATGCCCGTCCGCCTCCGGCAGCAAAGCGCTTGCCAGAGCCGAAAGGCAAGTCGTAGACGCCCCCAAAAGTGAAACGATGGCGAACGTCGTTAACGCCGTTTCCGTACTCCTCGCCGGGATGATTGTCGTCTTGGCCCAACCCGGAGCCACCGTCGGCGTAACCTCCCTCTTCTCCCTCATTATTCGTCAGTTGGTGGGCCCAAGTGTAGCCGGCAATGAAGTTGAGGCCGTGCGACATCCGCTTGGTCAGTTGCACTTGCAAGCTGTTGTAGTTGGAATTCGCGCCCGGACCGCCTTCCGCCGTCTCGCCAAAGTCCGGGTAAAGCCGACGGGCTTGTACCGCGTCGATGCTGGAACCAGGCCCTGGAACCGGCTGGTTGCCGAAGAAGTGGAAGTGGTTCAGTTCAATCCCCGCCGTGCCCAGGTAGCGCATATCCAGCGCGAGGGAAGGCGTGATCTGGTCCTCGATATCGAAATCCCATTCGTGAACATACGATTGGCGGAAATGGGGGTCGACGTTGATGGAAATGAAACTCTGGTCCAAGGGCAGGACGCCGCCACCAGCAAAGGCAGTGGCCGTAGTGGTGGTGGGAGTCGCGTCCGAGGCGAGGTACACGAACTGGCTCGCGCCCTGGATGGGATTGTTGAATCCGTAGTGGAACATATTAAAGTCGGGGAAGTCAAAGAACATTCCGTAGCCGGCGCGGATGACGAATTTGTCGGAGTTCGTCGGTCGATAGGCAAATCCTATGCGCGGCGCCCAGTTAAAGTTGTCGCCCAACCAGAGCGACCTCCCGGAGCGGCCTGTGAAGCCATATTTCTGCATGTCGGACTTGCACATGATCAAGCGTTGACCTTCCGCATTCTGATACTGGGGCAGGTTGCAGAAGTTGTCCGCCACGGGAGCGGGAAGCACCAGCATGGCGTTCCCTGGCGTCTCGAGTGGCGCCCCGGGGATGGGGAACAGCGTGGCGCCAATGTTGCCCCGGTCAATAGGCATTTCGTGGTGTTCGTAGCGCACCCCGACATTGATCATCAACTTGCTCGAGGCACGGTAATCTTCTTGGAAGAAGCCTGCCCAGAAACCCCCCGTGTGCTCATTCACCGCATCCGTGATGCTGCGGCCCGCCGAGCTGGGATCACCAAGCAGGAAGTCGGAAAACCCAAAGTTGCTGTAAAGGTTGGAGTAGAAGAACTGGCCGTGGGGGGAAAATGGCGCTTGATCCCGGAAGGACTGGTAGGGATCCAGGTCCACGCCCATGGTCATCGTATGCTTGCCGTGGATCAGGGTGAGCGCGTCGTAATACTTCTCCACCATGTCGTTCGATTCGACCGGGCGATAATTCGAGTCTCCGATCGTCGAATAGCCACTGCCAAATTCGAAGGCGGGGAATCCCTCCTGTGAGGGCGCTATCGCTGAAAACGTGGTGCCGCCGGGCCCAGCGATGCCGAAGCTGGCAATGAATCCGGGCGCTCTCGGGCAGTGCTCGCACACCCCCACGTCCTGATTGCGGGAGAATCCGAAGCGGAATTCATTCAGCAGACTGGGACTGAAGGTATGCGTCCACCCTAGGGCGATATTCGTTCCTTGGTAGGGGATCTTATCTCCGAAACCGGGAAGGGAGGTGTAAGCGTCCTCCACGGTAAAGGTGGTCGAGGTGGCGCGAATGAACCGGACAAAAACCTTGTCTTTGTCGCTGACGTTGAAGTCCCATTTGCCCAGGTATTGGTCGTCACCTCTCCGGCGTACTGGAGTCGCGATGTAGTTGCTCACAAGTCCTGGAGCGTTGGGGGCGGGAAAGGGATTATAGGAAATGGCCTTCGTTGCTACCGGGTCAATGCGGCCTGGCGGGATGATATTCCCCTGAAATGCCGTGCAGCCTGTGCCGCTAGGCGGAGCCGCGCACGACAATGGATCGATAATCGGCGTCACTCCAAAGGCATTCGACGGATCCAACAGTTGGGAAAAGTCACCTTGAAGCATACTCATCGTGGGAACTTGATCAACATAAGTTAATCCCTTGCGTTCCCGCAGCGCCTCATACCCTCCAAAAACGAACATCTTGTTTTTTATGATGGGGCCGCCGATGTAGCCGCCATATTGATTGCGCCGGTACTCAGGGCGGGCAGACCCGGGGATTTCCGCCCCCGTCACTGGGTTTAGTTGATTGATGTCAAAGAAGTTTCGGGAGTCGAAAATGTCGTTCCGCACAAACTCGAAGGCACTGCCATGGATATCGTTAGTGCCTGATCTGGTGATAAGGTTGAGCGTGGAACCCGCGCGTTTGCCGAAAGCAGCGGAGAACGATTCGGTCTGGAACTTGAACTCCTGAATCGCGTCGGGTGATGGCTGGACAGAGAAACCTCCGCTGAAAAGGTTCTGTGAGTCGACGCCATCAATCAAGACATTGTTGCCCGAACTCCGTTCGCCGTTCGAGGCGTAGGTGGTCTCACTAAAAGGGGACCCGAAAGCGGAGTTGGCGAATCCACCGCGATCCGGAACGGTTCCAGGCATCAAAAGGCCTAGTCCCCCAAAACGGCGAATGTTAAGGGGTAATTCCGTCACGGTCTTGGTCTCAACCGTAAGGGCGACCGTTGCGGTAGCGGTCTCAACTTGGGCAGCGGTCCCGGCGACCTCCACCGTAGTAGTGACCGATCCTACCTTGAGCAGGATATCGACCCTGGCTTTTTGGTTGACATCGAGTTGAATTCCAGTTTGGATGGACTTTTCAAATCCCGTTTGCGCTACGGCCACCGTGTAAGAGCCGGGGCGGAGCGCGTTCACGGTGTAGGACCCGTCGGGTCCGCTCTTTGCCGTGACTGATACGCCGTTGGCTTCGTTGGTGACGGTGATTTGAGCCTCGGGGACTGCGGCACCGGCCTGATCCTTAACGAATCCATAAAGCGAGGCTTCCACCTGCTGCCCCTTACAGACCACGACTCCCAGGAAAATCGTCATGGCCAAAAGGCTACAGAAAAGCCGTGCAGCCTTCAAATCCGATGAAAATCTTTGGCGCTTCATACACGTCCTCCCCAGAAAGATTGCCCAAAATCGAGGCCCGGCCCCCCAAATACGCCTGCCGCGGGACAGATTCAGGAACGCGCTGATTAGTTTTTTAACCTTAAGCCCGACTACCGATTCTCACTATTCATGAGACTCTTCGTGTTTATCACGCACCCCCAAGCATGTCAAGAAAAAAAGACCTGGAATTGCGAGACTTTGATGCTGTTTTCATAGTTTCATATTACTCACCCATGAAAGGTGCGCCCGAGCGCGTGGTGCCCTAAAGAGGAAATCCCGGGTCAAACAATTTTGTTATCACGGAAGAAGCGAGAGCCTTCGGTTGGAGGCAGAGCGAGGCGTGTGGATGTCGGGGGAATGATTTATCATGCGCTGGACCGCGCGAACTTCCGTCTCCGACTGTTCCCAGAAGGCCGCTATAAACCGCTGGTGGCGCTCCTTTGCGGCCGTTCCCCAATTCCCTGCGGGTTCATGCGGGGCGCCTTGGTGATGATGGGCACCTCCGTTTGGAGAACTGCGGACGAACGCTGAAGGGTGCGCAGTTCCGCGCTTGCTTTCAGGAAGAAGCCTGCGATCCTCCTGTCAACTATCCACACGGACCGTGCGCGTTGATCGAATCTTGGCGGGCTGCCACGAGCAAACGGAGGGGAATCTTCGAGGCAGAATAGATGCGGCCGTTGACTTGGAGCCGAACCCCCCTGTGGGGATAGGCCTCCATGTTCTTCGTCCATTTCGCTTCGATGCGCGCGGGCTCCGGGAATGTGTCACCCCGGCCTCGGATGAACACCCAAGTCCCGACGCTTATTTGCAAGGCTTCCTCAATGCTGAGAGGTTTAAAACCGGGGGGAACTCTGGTAGCTTGATTGCCAGTCATAGGCGCCTCCGTACAGGCATTCAAGGTTAGGGGCGAGTCGAGTGCTCAAACATTCGGCCCCCCAACTTTTATGTACCACGGCCCCCGCAATGGGTCAAGGATGCGGCCTTTTCGAAAGCTTACGAATAGAAATAGGTTAAAGCTTTGCAACTACCGTGGGTTGTTTGGGATGCCGGCACGAAGTGTTAATCCTCAGCGCACTCGCCCCATCAATCAGGCGGTGCGCGATATATCTCGAATCGACCACTGGCGAAAGGAGAAGACACTTCCCCATGAATTGAATCCAAGACTTTTCATCCATGAGATCAAGCCCGTAGTAATGGTAGGACCGGCCCGATTCCAGGACGTATCCGCTCCTTTGCCCCACCGCGCGTAATGAGGATTCCACTTTCTGTTCGTTTCCCGGGCTTGGCTTACAGCGAAAATCTAACATCGGAATGTGAGCAATAGAACCATCGGCAAGGTGGCACTTGGAGCACACTGCCAGGACGAAGTTACTCTTCAGGCCTCGTATTTTGTCCTGGACGAACTGCTCGGCCGACGCGGGCTTCTCAAAAACAAAAGGCTGACGCGGCTGCCCCTCTACGTCGTGTCCCAGGGCCTGCGCTATGAGTTGCTCGAAAACGTCGGGCGCATTTGCGAGGCACCAGGCGATGTCCCATAAAGGCACATCACACCCGGTTGATGCGGCGAGTGATGCTGCCCTATGGAAAATGTCGCGGAGTGCCGGCCCGCCACCAAGAGAACGCTCCTCGAATCCGGGGGCATCCGGGTAGGTTATGAAGCTGACCTGACCGATCTGGGGATTACGACGCTTCAGCTCGTGAAGCACTTCCAGAGCAGTGCTCCCGATCGAGATGGCGGCTAGTCCTTCCGCTGAAGTTTCTTGTGGGGTCATAGGGCTTTTCTGTTTACTGCTTCTTCTCCCTGGGTTCGACAAAGTCGCCTGGCCATCCTAAGTCAAAGCCAGTAGGTTCGGGAAGCCTGAGCCGCGAATTCATTTAGGGGTCCACGCTAAGGCGCCTCAGCACGGTCGCGCCGTTTAGCCCCCGGCAAATGGGAGCTTCTGAAACCCGATCCATGAGCCCACGCCAAGCGCAAATGCTCCAGCTCCCTTAACCAGTAATAGGAGGTTGAAGGCCAGGCTTTGACTAAATGCCGGGTCTTCCGCCAGGGAAATTAGCACAC
This sequence comes from uncultured Acidobacteriota bacterium, assembly GCA_963808085.1. Taxonomy (GTDB): domain Bacteria; phylum Acidobacteriota; class Terriglobia; order UBA7540; family UBA7540; genus Bog-366. The sequence goes on along the minus strand of CAWEFC010000011.1, from coordinate 151,852 downwards.
TTCCCGCAATCATCAAAAAAATGGCGCTCGGCAGAACGTAGCGAGGCACTTTAACCTTGAGAAGCGCATGGATTTCCGGCGCTTCGATCTTGTCCTCCGTTTTCGGGGGCACAGTCACCGAGAGCGTCGAGGTTCCCGACTCAAAGGTCCGGCTGAAATTGAGAACAAAGCTCGCCTCGAAACCCGAGCTCCATTGACTTACAAACGGGCCTCCAATCGAAGCTACTTTTTCGTTAATGCCAATGCTCATTGGTTTCTGTGCCGCGCCCTCCCCGAAAAACACTTTGTAAGTCATTTGGTAGCTCTTGCCCGCTTCGACCGTGTACTGGAGTTTGCCCGGTTCCGAGGTCGCCGTGGAGCTTAGAGGGGGTATTTTGCTTCCCGGCAAACCACCCTCCTGCTCATGAAAGAAGGTGCAACTCTTGAGACCCTCCAAGCGACTCATGTACTCGACCAGGGGGAGCCAATCTCCCGAAAAGTCGCTCTTGTCGCGCCCCTTCGAGTCTTCCCTGACAAGAGCGAATTCTTGGGCCTCCGCCGGGGCGGCAGCTTGGCCATCCTTACTCGATGTGTTCTGCCCAAAATCTGCCATGCCGGCTGGCAGTTGACCGTTATACTTTTGGTAGTCGAACAATCCCGCGAGTTGAAGCGGAATGGTTACCGAACCGCATTCGGATGCAGGCTTAATTATCTTGGCCATGCGAATGGGATGATAACGGAAGCGCTTGGGGTCGCCCGCGTCGCGTTCGGAGAATATTATTAAAGCGTCCTTTCCATCGAGATTGGCACCCGATCGAAGGTCTGTTGCCACCCACTTGTTCCGATATCCGAATGTAATGATTCTCCCTGCCGGTTCGCAGCAAACGTTCAACAAATCGCGCATGTAATACGGTCGGCCCGCCTTCGCGCTGGTAAAAATGAGGATCATTTCCTACCGTCCCCCACAAGATTCGAATCGGGCGTGAAGTGATGGCCGAACTTCACCGGAGCCATCGCACGGAGAGAGGCATCCAGAAAATAGATAAACAATTGAAGCGGCAGCAGGGGCTGCATCGAGGTCGAAAACGCTGTACCCAAAATACCCGCGAGCCTGCCCACGTCGGCAGTGCCATAGGTGCGGATGGCATGCCGGTCCGTGACGTAGTTTCCGCCGATGTACAGGTACCGCCTCTTGGCTTCCTCTCCAAGCAATCGCCAGTTGGTCGCTTTGTAGACGGTCCCGCGGAAACCCAGATTGGGATTCAAGTACGAAAGAAGGGCTCTGACGTGCGGCATGCGAGCCCTGAGCCATGCAAAAACTCGGCCTAGCGTGAAGGAAACGGTATTCCGGGGCGCGGAGTCGACCGCGAAAAGCCGAGACAGAACCAGCACTTCTTCCATATGAATGCCGTAGGGCAGCGCGTCATGGATATGCCACAAATCAAACGGCGATAGGGTGACCAGCGAAATCAGGCGGGGCCGCCTCCAATCCGCAAGCCGGCCGAACAGCCCGAGGTGGATTCCCTCACCGCGCGGACTTCCCAAATAGTGAAAGGCTTTGTGCACGGCCTGCGCCAAGTCTGAATCGACAAAGTCAAGTTGAGTTCGGTGAAGGTCGATGCCAGACAGATCAGCACCGGTGATTTCCGGCGGCGCTTGTTTCCTCTGCTCTGCCAATCGCGCTGCGATTCGACGCGCTTCCCTCTGGATTCGTTCCGGGGTTCCTCTCTCCGGAAGTGGGAATCGAGCAAGATGCAGGAGAATCTGCCGCTGAAGGTCGACGCTTCGGATAACTGCGTTTCCCCCAATCGCTTCTTGTTCTGCGGGGAGTAGCTGAAGGTCACTCATCGTGCTGGCGCCCCACGGCGTAACAGTCTGCGGCGGAGCGCAGGGAAAGCTGGGTCCGGAAGAGTTTTCTGGATTGGTTTTTTCCACAGGAGACCTGCCACACTCAATATAGCTCACTGAATCTGTGAAGGTAAGGGGAATCGACAGCCTAGGCCAAACCGCGTTGCCGCACCGGACTAGGGGCGGCGGCGTGATCTCCCCGCCTACGCAATTCAGGCCGATTGGCGTGTAGTTGGAAGTCCCTAAGCCACGAGTTTTGAAGGGCTTGAGAATCATCGGAAAAACCTCGGAGAATCTTCAGGAAATCTTGCCCTGATCCACACGACATCGTCGGCGCGCGGACGCTAAGACTGGATGCAGAAACTGCAACAGCGAGGGCGTCCAATGCGGATACGAATTCTGGTGGGTCTTTTGTGCACATTTGTAACTCTGGCGGTTGCCTCGCCTCTGGCGGCTACCGAGTCAAGTCTCCCCTTCGTCTCACACAAGGGATTCTCCATTGTCGTTCATGGGTCAATCGGAGGCATCCAGGGCCTCAACTTCATCATCGATACTGGAGCTGTACCCAGCGTAGTGGATAGCAGGCTCAACCGCCGGCTGGGGCTGGCGGAGCAACCGGACCGGGTGTCCGTGTTCGCACGCACGGTGCCGGCAAAGCGCGTTGTTCTCCCCTGGGTGGACGTTGGACCCATCCACGCGGTCGGTGTCGAGGCGTTGGCGCAAGACCTTTCGTTTATTGAAAGGATGCTGGGCGTGCGAGTCGACGCCCTGATCGGCTTGGATGTTTTGGGGAAAAGAAACTTCAGCATCGACTATGCCGGAGGGCGCTTGCGGTTTGATCCGCCCCCGGACGCGCCAAGGGTCTGGTCCAACATGGCCGTGGGATTCTCGTTTGCGGTCGTCGAGATCGAACTCGACGGAGTTACCACGCGCTTGATGGTGGACACGGGAGTGAAGCACTTCATTCTCTTTGAAAGCAAGGTTCCAGGTCTATTTGCAAGTAATCGAATCCAAAAGGTTAAAGCATCATCCAACATAGGAGGCATCGCAGAACTTAAGCAGATCGAACCTCCCATGGCCATATTGGGAGAGTTCCATGTGGCGGTCGAGAGCGTTTTCCTTGTTGAAACCCCCGCGGACTTGTCTCTCGCATTTGACGGTCTCTTGGGAGTTGCGGCCCTGAAGCCTGCACGTGTAGATTTTGATTCTGAGCGTCGGGCAATCGGGTGGAAGTGGTGAGAATTCACTGCGCCCCTCGCGCACGCAAGTTTCCCTCACATTTTCCAGGGCTAAAAATCAGGGACAGACGGGACGTTACATTAGAAATCAGGGACAAGAAATCAGGGACAGACGGGACGTTACACTCGTTTTTTGAGAAGAGATAGAAGCGCGCGAGTTCGAGTTCTCCAAAAGGATCCGGGAAACCGCCGGGTCGGCACCAAGAGGTTAGATATCTAGTATATCGTTTCAATGAAATATATCTATTAAGGTGAAAAGCATGTTATCCTCAGGGGATGCCGAGAAAATCGACTCGTCCCCGCTTGGTATTAGTGCCCAACGAACGCGATTTGTTGGAGCGGTTGCGCAAATCGCATACGGCGCCGCGCCGCGCCGTGCAGCGAGCTGAGGTTTTGTGGCTTTACCACACCGGCGAAAGCATCGCTGCCATCATGGACGCCGTCCACTTGACTCGTAAGAGCGTGGCCAAGTGGGTGAGCAAGGCGTTGCAAGTTGGGGTGGCCGCGGGACTGCAAGATACCCCGCATGGCAGTCCTCCCCAGCTGACGGAAGAGGCCAAAACCTGGGTGGTCCATTTGGCCTGCTCGAAACCGAAAGACTTCGGCTACGCCGCCGAGCTTTGGACGCGCCAAGCCTTGGCCCAACACGTGCGGCGGGAAGCGGTGGCTGCCGGACATCCCTCTTTGGCACGGGCGGGCAAGGCGACCGTCCATCGGATTTTGGCGGCGCAACCCTTGCAACCGCACAAGGTCACCTACTACTTGCAACGGCGCGACCCGGCGTTTGAAAGCAAGATGCGGGAAGTCCTGCTGGTGTATCAGGAAGTCGCCCTGCAAAATCAGTCCGGAGAACCGGCGTTGCTCCCCCTGAAGGTGGTCACGGTTTCCGTGGATGAAAAGCCGGGGGTGCAGGCCATCGCCAATACGGCGCCCGACTTGCCTCCCGTGCCGGGAAAGCATCCGCGCGTCGCCCGCGATCATGAATACAAACGCTTGGGGACCTGCTCCATTCTGGCCGCCCTGGATCTGCATACGGGCCACGTAACCGGCCGGGTCGAGCGCCGCCACCGCAGCCGGGAGTTTATTGCCTTGCTCCGCGACTTGGATGCTTACTACCCCCAGGATTGTACCTTGCGGCTGGTCCTCGACAATCATTCGGCGCACCTGTCGAAAGAAACTCAGGCCTATTTGGCCAGCCGGCCGAACCGTTTCAAATATGTGCTCACTCCCACCCACGGTTCTTGGCTCAACCTCGCCGAGACGCTCTTCGGAAAGATGGCGCGCACGTTTCTGCGACATATTCGGGTCCACTCGTGGGAGGAACTCCGCGACCGCATCCTCAAGGGCATCACGGAAATTAATTCCTCCCCGGTCGTCCATCGTTGGAAGAAATTCGAGGGGCTCACGGCCCTCACTCAATAATATGGATATAATTCACTGAAACGATATACTAGTATAACGTCCCGTCTGTCCCTTTGTTTTGTCCCTTTGTTTTCTTGTCCCTTTGTTTTCTTGTTTTCTAATCCTCCATGACGGTCGCCATTCTACGTTCGATAAATTTACCGCCACTTATTTACAATTGCTGGTAATATTATCAGGCATGTCCTCACGGCGACCCACCAGCGACCGCCACGCCCGCGCCCGGAGCATCTTCCGGCAACACGGAGGCATGCTCAGAACGAAAGAGGCACTCCGGCTCGGCATTCACCCCGAAACGCTCTACGGAATGCGCGATTCCGGGAGCCTCGTGAGCCTCGGTCGTGGCCTTTACCGCCTCTCCGATTTGCCGGCGCTAGGAAACCCCGATCTGGTCACCGTAGGAATGAAGGTCCCGAGCGGCGTCATCTGCCTGATCTCCGCGTTGGCCTTCCACGAACTCACGACCGAGATTCCACACGAGGTGTATCTTGCTCTGCCGCGCGGAACGGAACCACCGCGCCTCCATCACCCTCCCCTTCGAGTATTCTGGTTCTCCGAGAGAGTTTTCGAATTCGGCATGGAAAGACACCAACTCGACGGGACGCAGGTACAAATTTACAGTCCCGAAAAAACCGTCGCAGACTCTTTCAAATACAGGAACAAGATTGGCCTGGATATCGCTCGCGAGGCACTCAAACTCTATCTGGAGAGAAGAAAGAGGAACCTCAACGTCATGCTCAAAGCCGCCGAGGTGTGCCGCGTTTCAAAGGTGATGCGGCCCTACCTGGAGGCGCTGGTGTGACTAGACGCGCCCTTTCCAACCTTCCTGCCTGGGTTCACCAATTGCTTTTGAACAAGGCTCGCCAGGCCCATCGGCCATTCAGTGAACTCCTGCAATATTACGCGATCGAGCGGTTCCTCTATCGCCTCTCCAAGTCCCCTCACGCCGCCCGGTTCATTCTGAAGGGGGCGCTCATGTTCACCGTTTGGAAACTGGACGCTTACCGCCCGACGAAGGATATTGACCTCTTGGGCAAGACGGCCAACCAGGTCGAAAGCGTTGTGGACATCGCGAGGGAGGTTTGCGCCCAGCCGGTTGCGCCCGACGGTCTCGTATTCGATCCGGCTACAGTCAAGGGCGCAAGAATTGCAGAACAGGCCAACTACGAAGGCGTCCGCATCCGGTTTCAAGCCAACTTGGGTACAGCCCGAATGACTCTTCAGCTCGATATCGGATTCGGTGACGTGGTCGTTCCCGCCCCTCAGCCGATCGAATACCCAGCCCTTCTTGAATTCGAAGCACCACGACTGCGCGGTTACAGCAAAGAGAGCCTCGTTGCCGAGAAATTGGAGTCGATGGTTGCTCGCGGCATCCTCAATAGTCGTATGAAAGACTATTTTGATATCTGGGCGCTATCTCGGCAGTTCGATTTCGACGGGCAGACCCTCGGTCACGCTATCGCCAAAACATTTTCCAATCGCGGAACGAAGATTGTTCCCGAACCCATCAGCCTGACAGCCAAATTCGCGGACGACCCCACGAAGAGGAGCCAGTGGCGCGGATTCATCCGAAAAAGCCGACTCGTCGCTTCGCCGGACCTCGGAGAGGTGATCGTTGCCATCGCAAATTTCGTTGGACCATTGCTAACCGCTTTGAACGCGGCAAAGAGCACTCGGGGGAAATGGAAGCCTCCTGGCCCATGGGTGGACAATTAGGAAGGAGCTAAGACTTTTGATGGAGATCGGCTACTTTTGCGGAAATCCTCAACAAACCGCGGACCGGGCTCTCGAGCAACCGTGGCCCGGGCGAGGGCCATTTGGCATTAAATTTGAATGGTCCTCCACAGTGGTTTCTTCGTGCGGATGAAGCACAGGCCGCCCTGGCGTGAACGGATTTTCCGGGCGCATCGAGAGAGGCTTACGGGCCGGCGAGCCGCGGCGAGGCATGGGGACGACCTTTCCGGCCGGCGCTTGCGGATTCTCTCCCCCTCTTCGGTCGGGCATTTTGTCAACTCGAAAGTATACACGCCTAGTTCACGATTGTGCTTGACTAAAGTCATTACATACATGTATACTAATCGAGTGGATAGTAGTCGTTGAGGATGACGGAAGACCTATGCCTCGCGAAAGCAATCGGCAATTATCCAACGCACACGAGCAGAAAGTGAACGCCGCGAGCGCTTCCGCGGGATCGACCCCGGAAGCCGAGCTTACCCCTACCGTGCCCAATTTCCGCAAGGAAAAGACTCGCAGTTCGAAGTTCTCATGGGGATGGGGGAGGGAGAGTACCGGGAGATGATGGAGTCCCTGCTGGAGGATTTGCAACTCGGTTTGGAGAGCCATCTGGTCGAGCAGATGGGCGAAACGTTTTGGCGGATGCGGCGCTCCCAACGCATCCGGGCCGGCCTGGCGCTCAAGAACATCAAGGTGCCGGGCGAGGACATGGCGGCGACGGTGCGATCCTCCCAGGCCTTTGGCGCGATGGAACCCTTTGAGCGCCTTCACAAAGCGAGGTAGGCCACGATGTATTAGAAAAAGAAGGTAGTTAGGAGCTGAACCGAAGAAATTCCAAAAAATGTATGTCTATGATAAAAAATAATTTAGTTGGATTCGGAGTGGCGAGCGGAGGGAAAAAAGGGAATTAAAAAATGAGGCTACTCCCACGATGTTGTTGAAAACACATGTAGAAAAAATGTCAGTTTTGGCTACTCCCACGATATTCATGAAAACAAGCGACTTAGGTCGGATAGGCCACGATATTCATGAAAATAAAGGTAGTTATGCACCGGGGTCGACCGCCCCTGGCCCTTGAGGGCTCGACGCTGGGGGCCGGCGTGAACCACGCCGCGGCCCATTTCCCGGTTTCCTTCACTTACGGCTACTCACGGAATCCCGCTGCGCAGGAATCGGTAATGATGGCGACTGGCAAAATTGACCGAGAGGACGCAAGACAAATTATCCGGCGGAGCGTTGCTTCCCTGGGCCGCGGAGGAGAGGAAAAGTCGTGCCGAAAGGCGAAAAACACGGAAAAACAACTTTAATAATGACGAACGAAGCCGGAATGTGTATGAAAACAAAGGATCGAAAGACACGATGCCCGAATAGAAACAGACATTTAGGTCTTAATTTACGAAATTTAGGTCGAATTGACACCAGTTTTGCAGAACTTTGCAGAAATCGACGCCTTTATTGTCGCTTGTCGAGCGCTGGGAAGTGCTTCTTTCGCTTCAAAATGCGCACAACTCGACTGGCTGGCCGAAGAATGGCCCTGGAATCCGTGGCGGTCAATATGTCCAAACGAGCCATGGACTTTGTGTCCGGTGCGCGCCTGCCTGAAAACCATTCCCGCCGCTCCCGCGTCGCCCCTCCTTATTACGGAGGCGAGCCCTGCTGTGGCTGCCGCACGAGCGGCCGCCGGCGGGAGTCAAGGGTGCAGCCTCTACCCGATGATCTTCAACTTTCTCCCCACCTCCGCGAGGATGGCAAGCGCTTGCGTCAGCTCTTCCTTGGTGTGGGTGGCAGTGACGATGGTGCGGATGCGCGCATGGCCTTGCGGCACGGTGGGAAAACCGATGCCCTGCGCGAACACTCCGGCGGCGAAGAGTTGCCGCGAGAATTCATGGGCCAGAGCCGCGTCGCCCACGATGATGGGAGTGATGGGGGTCTCGCTCATGCCGGTATTGAAACCGAGCTTCTTGAGGCCTTCCTTGAGGAATTTCGTGTTGGCCCAAAGTTGCTCGATCAATTGGGGTTCCTCTTCCAGGACCTCGAAGGCCGCGATGCAAGTCGCGACCACCGACGGCGGGTGGGATGTGGAGAAGAGGAACGGGCGGGCGCGGTGGTAGAGGAAATCGATGGTGTCGCGCGTGGCGCAGACGTAGCCGCCGAGCGCGCCGATGGCCTTCGAAAGCGTGCCGACTTGAATGTCCACGCGCCCGTGGAGGTTGAAGTGGTCCACGGTGCCGCGCCCATTGCGGCCGAGCACTCCGGAAGAGTGCGCGTCGTCGATCATCATGATGCACCCGTACTTCTCGGCCAATTCCACAAGCTGCGGCAGCGGAGCGATGTCGCCTTCCATGGAGAACACGCCGTCGGTGATCAGCAGCTTGTGGCATTTGCGGGCGGCGATTTCCTTCAGGATCGTCTCGCAAGCCTCGACGTCTTTGTGCGGGAAGACTTTGATTTCAGCGCGAGACAATCGGCAGCCATCGATGATGGAAGCGTGATTGAGGGCGTCGGAAATGATCACATCCTCGCGCCCAAGGATGGCGGACACCGTCCCGGCATTCGCCGTAAAGCCCGACTGGAACACCACGGAGGCTTCCACGTGTTTGAAGCGAGCGATTCTCTCTTCGAGTTCCATGTGGATCGACATGGTCCCCGCGATCGTTCGCACTGCGCCCGAGCCCACTCCCCATTTCTCCGTGGCCTCCAAGGCGCGCTTCCGGAGCTTGGGATGGGTGGTCAATCCCAGATAATTGTTGGACGAAAGGTTGATGACCTTGTGGCCGTCGAAACGCGAGACCGGGAAGCTGCTCGGTTTCCAGAATGCGCAACTTCTGAAAGAGTTTCTGTTCGCGCAGCTTATTGATCTCATCGGTGAGAAACTGCAACTCGGCTTTAGGCATACTTAAACTCCCGGAGTGCTACTCCACAATTTGAACGCGCCATAATAGCATACTGGCTTTGGTGGGAGGATGATTGCGGGAAGGCGGTCGCGATTTGGTCTGATGACGTAGCGGCGAGTTTACCTCGCTATCGGGCGATGTATCGAAGCGGCCTCGCCACAGACGGCGTAATTCCGCGCCTAGCGCAATCCGAGGCACCGCCAGGGTGGTCTGAGGGGACGATCGATCCGGTTATTGCACCTTGTGCCGGATCTTGGCCAAGCCGTCCTTGGCCAGAGCATAGTCGGGAGAGAGCTTCAGTGCCTGCTCGAAGTGGTGGCGCGCTTTGCCGTACAGTTCCTTCGCGGTATAAACACGCCCCAGGTTGTAGTGGGGATAATGGTAGGACTCGTATCGCCGGGATTGCAGCGAGCGCTCGAGCCAGGGAATCGCGTCGTCGTATTCGCCCTTCTCGATCAGGTAGGCGCCGATGTCATTGTAGGGTACGCCAAACTCGGGATCGATCTGGATGGCCTTCTTGCACTCGGCAATGGCGTCGTCAATCTTCCCTTGGTAGCGATAGGTCCAGCCAAGATAGGTAAAGGCCTCCGCAGTGGGATGAAGGTCGAGCGACCGTTTGTAAAGCTCGACCGCCATGTCGTAGTCCCCGCCCATCTGGTATTGATAGGCCTCCTTGAGCAGGTCCCACGCGGCTTGGAGTTCCTCGGCGCCCATATCCTGTTGAGAATCCTTCCTTGATTCTAGTTAGCACACGCCCCCGGAGATGTCAATGACACGCGCGTGGTCCCGGCAGTGCGCGCCGCCCAACATCTTTCGATTGATTGAACTAGAGAGTGCTACTCGGGGATAAATCGCCGGAGGTATTCGACGCCTTGCTTAGCCCAATCGGCCTCGAGATCGATCGTTTCCTGAAGGGTCCCTTGCATGGGGGTCCAGGATTCCAGGATGGCGGAGGGCTCAATGCGGAGTGAGGCAAAAGACTCCACGATCCAGGCAATATTGAGTTGCCCCTGACCCACCGGGCACCCTTTGACCGAGAAACCCATGCCGTGCTCTTCCCGGTCGACGACCACGTCCTTGATCTGAAGACTGAGAGTGCGATGGCCCAATACCCGAACGGAGATTTGCCATCCCTGGGGGAGGGCCAAGGGGTTCGCCGTGTCGATGGCGGCCCCGAGCCAAGGGCTGCGAATAGCTCCAAGGATTTCATTTAGTTCCTGGGCAGGAATGCGGCTGTTGTCGATCGCCAGGCTGATTTTCTCATTTGCAAGGTCGCCCGCGATCGCACGCAGACAATTCGAAATTTCCGGCCGCATCGGAATCTGCCCAACCGGGTGCTCGGGAGTTGTTTTCAGGAGAATCGCATCGATGCGCTTGGCAAGCTTAATCTGTTCCCGCACGCGCCCTGGGTCAATACCTTCCATTGCCACTTCCAGGTCAATTTTCCAGGAGTTCGCTTGCTTCACCACATCCCGTAACTCTCTCTCGGGAAGTTTGTCGAGTGGCATGTTTGGCCCGAATTGGATCATGCCCACACCAAGTTCCCGAGCTCTCTCCAGTAGCTGTAGGGGCTTGAGGGGTTGGCTAGGCGTGGCATCAGGCAGGCCAATAGCCCAAGGGAATGTGTAGGAGCTTATGCCCAGCTTCATCTGGTTTAGCGTGTCCTCATTGCCAACGATTTTCCGACTACAAAAGAATTACGGATACTCTACCACATGAATTTGAATCCGCGGAATTAATCAGGAGGGCTGGGGGAGGGTTGATTCAACTGGCGCTCGGCCGCCGTTCGGTTGGCGTTTGAGCCCCTGCGACAGGCTAATCTGCGTCGCGCTTTCACGTGCGCTTTCACCGGATCTCGGATTTTAGGATTTATGATTTAGGACCTGGAACGACGAGGAGCATTGTGGATATACCGCTAAGCCCCGCTACTGCGCGGAGAAGGTCGTTCGCTCCATTTTCATGATTTCGACATTTCGAGGCTTCCATCTTGATTAATGTCAAAAAACTTTTCGTCGCACAGTCGTCGCACTGCAAATTTTTCTATCAGAATTAATGATATGAAGAGGACATTACGACCGCAACCTTGGAGTCCCTCGGATCATTGAGTGGCGCGCCCACAATCACTTTCCCCTTCAAAGAGATTATGAACCCGCGGCGTTGAATGCGAACCACCCACGATTTACCCGCATTTTTACTGCTGTTTTTGACGGCAACCTGTTTTCTTGCATTCACGCGGATGTGTTATCCGATCGCACCACACTGCACAGTTGGTAATAGGAAATAGAGGCAATACAATAACAGTATTAACAACTAAAGTTCCGGTACATCCGTACTATTGCGAGCGATTAAAACATTCTATAAATTGCAACGCGATCGAACATGAGCTTGTATTCATGCGTGTGTGGCAAGCATCGGAGCGGCATTTTATGCGGGTTCGAACACTATGGCAGATCGACTCGAAACGGACACTATGTCCAAACATGGATGGAGTTTCATTACGACATCAATGCCGCTCGAACTTTTCTAAAGATGGAATTCAATTTACTGAACCCTTCCCCGCGAAACGTAGTTTCTCGCGCCAGGGGATCAGTAAGGAAGCAAGAGCGCGAAGTTGCGAAGTCGATTGTCGCCTTCGCTCCTTAAGAACTCAACGCCGCGAGCACCCAGGGCACGTCTCTGGCCTCGCCTGACACTCAATAAGTTCATCGGTCTAAGCCAAATAGGGATGGTGGCCGGCCTCGGCGGTCAGATGCGTAGCTGTGGGTTTTCAGATATTGCGGCGCAACGAATTTCCATCTGCAGTTGAAGCCGGTCGAGTCTTCCAGGTGGGAATGTCATTGTCAAGGTTCAGGCTCGGTTTTTGCACAAACAGCTTTTTAAGGTGACATTTTCCTGATGCGAATGGGTAGACACATCTTCCAGCGGGCTCTTGTATACGGTCTAGGCGGGTTACTTTTGGCTTTGGCGCCTATGAGTTCCAATGCGCAAACGACGCTCGGAACCCAAACCTTGGGTCTCAATTTACAGCCGGCGGGGCTGCTCTATTCGGTTCCCGCTTCGGTATCTCTCGCCCACACGGGAACCACCTTCAGCGCCTTCGCCGGGGCCGTCACGCTCGATTACCGCGCGCGGACGACTGCTTCGACGGGCAGTGGGACGATCACGGTCAAGGCGACAACGGATTTCACGTGCTCGTCTGGCGGGCCGTGCATTGGAACCCCGCCCTCGACGGGCGATGCTCTGACTTACACGTGCAGCGGGGCCACGTTAGGCACCGTTTGCTCCGGCACCCAAACAGTGAGCACGAAGACGGCGACGACGGTCATCACCATCCCGGCCGGGGTGTGCACGGGCGCGGGCAGCCCTTGCGGCAACGCCGCCACCAACAGCGTAAGCATCAGCTTCAAACTAACCGACGACCCCAAATACAAGACCGGGAGTTACTCGGCGACTTTAACCTGGACGATCAGTGCAACTTAATGAAAGTGGAAACGGAGACCAAACTATGAAGAAAGCCTTATATTTTAGCGTGGCTGTCCTCCTGCTAACGGCGACGATCGCCAGCGCGCAGGTGGGCACGACCACGGGGACGACAACAGTAAACGTTACGGTGGGCGCGGAGGCGGCGTTGACCGTCGGCGCGACCACCAATCTCACCTCGACGGGAACCAATTTCAGCTCCTACACGGGAACAACCAGCTTGACCTACTTCATTCGGACAACGCAGTCCGGCGGGAGTGGCTTCATCAAGTTGGAGGTTACCACGGACTTCGCGCCTGCCGGCGGCCCCTCGGTGGCCACTCCGCCCACCACCGGCGACGCGCTCAACTACAGTTGCACCGTCGCCAATCCGGGCAACAATGGGACGGCCACGGCATGCACCAGTCCCACAACCTCCTCCACAACAGCACAAAGCAATGTAGCTACTTTTGGCACCGACAATCGCTCCCTGATCGGCGGGAACAGCGCGTCGGTGGCTTGGACGTTAACCAACGATCCTAAGTACAAGACCGGGGCCTACTCGGCAGTTGTAACCTTCACCATCAGCGCAAGTTGAAATGTTCGAAATCAGCGCAAGCTGACTAACTCAAGAAATAAGGAGACAACACGATGAAAAAAGTCTTAGTTCTAACGGCGGGCCTGCTGCTCGCGGCGTCCACAGCGTTCGCGCAGTTAGGCACCACCAGCCCATCAGGCACGCTCGCACTTAACGTGGCGGCGGAAGCGGGTTTGGTCGTCAATACGGCGACCACGACCCTTACCGAGTCCGGGGCCAACTTCCAACCGTACACCGGCACGACCGGCCTCACTTACTTTATCCGCACTTCCAGCAGCGGAACCGGCACGATCGGCTTGAGAGTCTCGACTGACTTCGGCCCCTCCGGTGGCCCATCGGTCGGCACCCCTCCCACCACGAGCGACGCTCTTACCTACGTCCCCACCATCAGTAGCCCGGGAACGGCGGTGGCAGGTCAGACAGCTTCGACCAGTTCTACCCTGACCCCCGTTGCCAATTTCGGAAACAACGCTCACTCCACGTACGCGGGGAACAGCGCTTCCATAGCCTGGTCGCTGACCAACGATCCTCTGTACGCGGTCGGCGCTTACACGGCAACGATCACCTACACCATCAGCGCCACGTAGCAGGGGGGAACGAAGGAGGCCGGGATGCGCAAATTGATCATGTTGATGCTGGCAGGAACGACCCTGCTCCCCAGCGGGCTGGCGTGGGCGCAAAAGCGAGTAAACTCACGCCGGCCTGCCCCGGTCATGCAGTCAGAGAAAGCGCTTAAGGACGTGGTTCCATTGACGGTAGGCAGCGGTAGTGTGACTCCGGCCAGCATCACGCTGACCTCGGCCACGCCCGACGGCACCCAAACCAATTCGACAACAAAGGTCAGCTTTAAGGTAACTAGTTCTCCCGCAAGTTTCCACGTCTATGCCAAGGCTGGAGCAGCGAACTTCACGGGCTGCAACACCCCGCCGACGAGTTCCGTGACGGTAGCTTGCGGATCTGCCAGCGGCGTGACCTGTGCTGCCTCGGCAGCATTGAGTAACACAGGCAATGGTACGACAGTGGCAACCGGAAGTGGAAATCACACTACGGCCAGTTTTAACCTAACTTATACGTTCCAGGACGCTTGGAACTACAGCGTGGGGTCAACATGTCAACTAACCGTGAGTTATATCTATACCGAACCATAGTTTTTTTCCTCGCTTTGTTGCCGCTCGGGGCTGCGGTCCCGGCGCAAGCGCAACTAGGTCTAGGGCTCGCCCCGATGCGAGTGGAAATCCACATGGTGCCGGGCCAGCAATATTCCGGGTCGCTCAAACTGGGCAGCCAATCGGGCGCCAAGACGCGCGTGCGGGCTGAGGTTCTGGATTTCAATATCGATGACCAGACCCAGCCGCAGTTCGAGCGCGATCTGCCCCAGGAGGCGGCCAACTCCTGCAAGAAATGGCTGAGCTTGAATCCGATGGAAATCGAGCTCGAAAACGGCGGGTTCCTGAACGTCCGCTACACGGTGCGGGCGCCCGCGGACGTCCGCGAGGGCAGCTATAACTGTGCCGCCGGCTTCACCACGCTCCCCGCCGCCGAGGAAGCTACCGAAGGAATCGGCATGCGTATGGCGGTGCGAATTGTTGGGGCGATTTATGTTGTGGTAGGTTCGCCTCCAGTTCAAGGCGGGCTGAAAGAGTTCAAGCTGGAAGCCACTCCCCCGGCAAAGGACTCTAAGGAGCCTGGGTGGCAGGCCGTCGTGGTGCTGGAGAACAAGGGGCTGATGTACTTTCGTCCCAAAGGCCAACTCGAGGTCGTGGACGGCAGGGGCCAGGTGGTGGAGACAGAAGATTTCACGCCCCTGGCCGTCTTGCGTGAACGCAGCCAGCGGTTTGTCTTCCCGCTCAAGGCGCATCTTGACCCTGGACATTACAAGCTCCGCGCCCACGTTGATATCGGCACGGGCGAGATCCAGGAAGGTTCCGCTGACGTGACGGTCGATCCGCCAAGCCTGCCGCCCGTGACCTAACAGCCGACGTTCTCAGGCAGACACGCACGAAGCGCTTTGGACTGCGGTAGCAGCAGCTACCGCTTTCCTTTCCGCACGCCTGCTCCTTAGCCGTATGAACCAAAGAGGGAAGGTGGTAGCTGCTGCTTCTACTTTTCTCGCCGCATCCCGCACCTTCGCCGCAAGAACCAAGGGGGAGAAAGCGGTAGCTGCTGCTACCGCACTCTAAAGCGGGATTCGCCCGCAATCAGGGCACCTCTTCAGCGACTGCTGAACGAATCGTTTGCGAATCTGTAGTGGCAAGTACGGATGAAGACCACGAACCAACCCGGCCCATTTTCCATCATTCTCGCTCTCGACTTCTCGCGGCGGAACCCTTTCCTCCGTTTTCTTGCGTGGGCTCTTCTGTTTTCGTTTTCCATGCTGGCCGGCCTCTGCCGTCAAGGCTTTGCCCAGAGTGCCGGGGAAGCCGAGGTTTCCATCCAGGGGTACTACATGGGTGGGAACGGCCAGCCTCTTCTCGATACTTCCGGGGTGGCGTTAAACCTCAAGGAATTCATTCCTGGGATCGGCCTTTTGAATGCCAACCTGGAAGGGTACGGCGGAAGCGGCTTCCGCACCGGAACGAACTTCGTGGGCCTTCAGCAAGCGCCCCTCTGGGGCTGGAAATGGGACTTCCTCGCGGGTGACTTTCAATTTCACTACAACCTGGTGGAGAACCCCTTCCAGAACGTCTATGCCCCCGACCTCGCCGGACGCGGGACGCGAATCGTGATACAACGCAAGAACCGCGGTTTTCAGTTTTTCGTGGGCGAAGAAACCCTGCTCAGTGGCCCCCGCGTCCCCTACCGCGTGATGATGCCGCAACTCGTCACGGGCGCCTCGATGTGGCAGAAGGTGGGCGAGCGCTGGGAATTCGGCGTGCGCTACATGAACCTCGCGACGAGTTCCAGCGTCCTCTCAACGGACTCAGCCTACTTCTTTCCTGGGCGCAACTACAAGCAGTGGAATGGCGTGGCGTTTCAGTCGATTTACCATGCCACGAAGCATTGGAAGTTTTACACGGAGGCGAACGTCAGCACCGCATCCAGCTTCACCCCTTCACCCGTGGGACAGAAACCGCTCTCGCTCCTTCTGGGCCCGGACTGGGAGACAGACAAATTCTCCTTCCGCGCCAATTACTCCCTGCAAAGCACCACCTATCTCCCCATGCTCGGCACGTTCGTCGGCGATCGGAAGGGACCCTACGTGGATGGGCACTACCGATTGAACAAACGGGTGGATCTGTACGGGTCCGCGAGCGTGTACTCGAACAACCTCGAACACAACCCCGAACTGCCCACTTACCACAGCTCGGGGGAAACTTCCGGCGCGTCATTCCTCCTCCCCTGGCAGTTTGACGCCAATGTCTCGCTTTCCACTCTCCGCCTCAGGGAAATCACACCATCGCTCCCCGGCGAATTTTTCTCCAACAACCGCCAGTTAAACCTCAACCTCACGCGCCCCCTGCGACGGCACAGCTTGCGGTTGTCCTACATCGACATGAACCTGAATTCGAACACCCTGCCGCAAGTGGAGCGACTCACCGAACTCGATGACACCTTCGTTTGGAAGCGACTGGTGATCGGCGGGGCCATCCGGGAACAGAACACGAAGGCGACGGACGCCACCAATACGTTGTTTTACCGCGGATCCCTCACAACCAACTTCAAGCATATTTCTGCCTATGGTTACCTGGAAAAAGGCAATGACTTGGTGAACAAAAGCGTTTTTAGCACCAGCGCTTATTCCAGCAGCCTGGCCGGGGTGAGCACGCCTGTCCGGGGCGGCTGGACGCTGCACCTTGAGGCCTTCCGCAACAACCTGCTGAC
Source organism: uncultured Acidobacteriota bacterium (assembly GCA_963808085.1). GTDB lineage: Bacteria > Acidobacteriota > Terriglobia > UBA7540 > UBA7540 > Bog-366. Next base: position 134,861 of record CAWEFC010000011.1, on the reverse strand, counting down.
GAATCTAAATCCCGAGAACATTTTCCTTTTCGGGAATGCCGGCCTGGGGATCAACTCGCAAATTGCGGCGGACAACCAGTGGAACGTCTTCGTCCGGATCAGCAAGCAATTCCATTGGGGAAGGGGATCCGCGGGAGAATCTCTCGAGGAATATACGGCGGCTCATGCTCCGCTGGTAGGAAACGTGCGCGGGTTGGTGCTGGAGCAGTCTCTGGAGGGAATGCGGCCCGCGCCGAACGTTGCGGTCAGCCTCGATCGCTATCGTAGCGTCATCACCGATGCCAATGGGCATTACGATTTCGGGAGTGTTCCGGAAGGAAATCACGAGGTGGGGATCGACATGGACCAACTCCCCACCGATTATGAGCCCGGCGCGAGCACCCGAGAGCCTGTGATCGTCAACCCGAAAGCCGTGGTCCGGGCGGACTTCAATGTCGTCCGCCTGGCCATGTTTTCGGGAAAGGTCGTTGCCCCCCCAGGCGTGCAGATTGAGAACATCCTGATCCGCCTTGCCGGAACCAATCGCTATACCACCCCCTACCAGGACGGAAGCTTCAATTTCTATGACCTGCATGAGGGCGACTATCAGGTGGAGATTGATTCGCGGACCCTTCCCGAGGGTTACATGCTGACTTCGCCCGCGAGCGTCCATGTGCCGGCCCGGAGTTTCACCGCACCGCCACCGGTTGAGTTCGAGATAAAACCCAAGCCCGAAGAAGTAAAGCCCGTGCGCCAGACCGTGCAACAGGAGATTCACGTTGGCGGGCAAGGCGTTACGGCTGAGCCCGCCAGCTCTGGGAGCGGTGGCCAGGTAGGCGCGGAGAAAGGGGGAGCGGTGGGAGGCGCGCGTGGGGGTTCGACAAAAGGGAGCCGCCCGGGGATTGGCCACGGCACTCGCGGCGCTGGAAATGGAGTGGGGCACAACGGCACGGGCGCCAGCGGTCGCAGTGGCGGCGCAAACTGAGGTGTGGCATGGCCATGATCCGGCACGGGTAGGATGCCCGTGGTACACCCTCGCGTCGTGGGGGCCAGCGGCGCTGGCCCCGGGGCCGAACGCCGTTCGGCCCTACAAATACCGCCGATGCTTCTTCAGTTGTTCTTCCCGCCCGAGTTGCATGATTCTCTCGGTCAGCCGATGCACACCTGTTGAGGGGTTTCCGCCCGGACGGCCTTGGTTTTGTTGCCAAATGTCCAGGGCGACGGCTCTGCCCACGGCTACGTGGTGATGGGGAAAGATTTGCTCGAAAGGTACGTCCTTCTCATAACCCGGAATGTGAGCGCGGCAGGCAGATTGAAGGGGGTGGCGTTCGATGTGTGCTCGCTGATCTTGAAAGTGTAGCAGCAACCACAGCTCGAAACACGGATTCGAGATCGCGGTATTGATACCGTTTGCATCGGCCTTCTGTTTGGCATCACCGAGGTGCGGATGCGCGTCCACGTCAAAGACGCACCAGACTTCGTCGTACTTCAAGTTGTCATCTCTCTGCCCGCGAGCTTTCTTCTCAGCATCGCGCTTCAATTGGACAGCATAGTCGACGAGAGTCTTGGGGGCCAAGCCACCCGGCTTTACCTCGACGTGCAGCAGGTTGTTGTGGCCTTCCCGCTTGAGGCCATTGAAATAGCTGGGTTCGGTTACTTGCCCTTCGCAGCAAACAAGAATGCGGGGACGCGGCGCAGTAAAGTGCCTTCGACGCCGCAGGTCGTCACGTCTTCGGGCCATTAGTGCGCGACCTTTCTTTGGGAGGACTGGCAAGAAAGTCCGGTGAGCCGATGAAAGGCACCGCGCCGTACCGCCCCTGCAAATATCCTCGCTCCAGGTTCTCGTTCTTTCGGGGCTTGAAATCCGTCAGAGGGTACAGTTGGGTGCCTCCCTCGGCGTCCTTTTCGGTGAACCAGATCTGGTCACGCCTCAGCGATGCCCTGTCAAGGATGTTGGTATCGTGGGTGGTGAAGATAATCTGCGCGCTGTGGGCATTCAATTTAGGATCGCTGAAATAGTGGAGCACCCAAAGGGCAAGCAAAGGATGCAAACTGGAGTCCAATTCGTCTACACAGAGCGTTCCCCCTGAGCTAACAAAGTGTACCAACGGTCCCAACAGTCCATAGAAGGCGACCGTGCCATCTGACTCGTTTTCCAGCCCGAATGGGACGGCCACACGGCTGGAACCTTTGTGGACGAGTGATACTGTCAGCAGTTTTTCCGGAAGACTCAGTTCATCGCTTAGTTGCTGCTTTACCTTTTCCGCGAACCTGCGCATGGTTTTGGAGAATTCCTCGGCTAGAACTTTTTGTTTCTTGCTAAGTCCCGGCGCTGGCGATGCAACAGGCAGGTTTTCCTCCCGAACCAGAAGTTCAACAATTCCCATATCCGCAGAGCGAAGCGCCTGCGAGACCCAAGATTTGAAACCAGCATCCATACACATTACCGCTGTATTGTAGATGGCGGGCCCCCGCTCGCGGTGCACATATCCAAATCGCTCGGCAAACCACTTGTAAACGGGGAGGAGGGCCTCATGATTATTTTGGGCTGCTGCTGAAAGGAATAGGCTGTTCGATCTCGTTAGGCGTTCGATCGCACCATTATCGCCAACCAGTTTCTTACCGAAAGTAAAGGTTCTCGCTTCGCGCTTGAACCACATCTGTTTCCTCACAGACTTGCTGCCCGTGGGATACGCATCAAGCCATTCCTCGAGAATCTCTCTGTCGTTCAGCGTGAACCCGTAGTGGTACCGCACGCCATCGAGCAAAAGGTCCACTTCGAACGAGGAAGGATCGAGCTTCGATTGCTGATCGAGCAGAAAGGGTTCGCGGGGAATTGGCCCCTCGGGCGCCCACTGCCTCTGGGAGTTCTGCACGGCGCTGCTCATGTAGGCAAGCGCCTTGATGACATTGCTCTTCCCGGAGGCGTTGGCGCCGTAAATCGCGGCCACGCGCACCAAGCCGAGGTCCAATCCTTCGAGCTGGGTCACTGCCTCCGGCGAGTCCTTCAGCGAGCTGGCCACCAAGGAAAGTTCTTGCTCCTCTTTGAGCGACCGAAAATTACGCGCGCGAAATCGTATTAACACAAGCCACCTCTGGATCAGGAAGTGTCCTAATTTGGACGTAGCGCCGCCATCTTGGCGGCTCCTGTGCCGGCGGGAAGCCGGCGCTACGCTTCAAATTAGGGGACTGACTCACTTGGCTCATCCACCACTTTTGCCGAGGACATCTTGGAGTGCGGTAGCAGCAGATACCGCCTTTCCGACTTCGGCCTTGCCCATTTTGCCGTATGAACCGAGATCGGAAGGCGGTAGCTGCTGCTACCGCACTCCAAGCCACCGCGGCGCGTGGGTGCCTGTCCGGTTTGAAACAGGGGTGAGTGCAGCAAGTCATTCCCCAAATTAGGGCAGTCCCCAGGATCAAGCAAAAATACAACGCAAAACAACTTACAGGCATAAAATTGCACAATCTCGTCGAAAATGCAATGTTAAAGCAATTGAATTTGAGTTTTCATGCCATTTTGTGCCGTACTGGGAAGGTGACGGCGGTTTCCTTTCTCCGTGATCTCCGTGCCTTCGTGTTGAATCTCTTCCCGGGCGGCCAACCCCAAGCAAGGGACGTGTGTGGCCTTCACCTGGGCTAGGTGGGGCGCCCCATTTTAAGCTCGCGCGGGTCCATCTCGCGCGGTCACTCGATCCACGCAAATGCTAAATTGCACTCATCTCCCTGTACACAAACTTCACGAATCCACTTGTTTGTGATTGCTTCATCTACGCCCTAGGCACTTGACACGATGCCGGAGATAAAATAGTTTCGCTCAGCCTTCCTATGTCCATCCCTGATCAGGATACCCGGCGGGAAAAACGTGTGCTGTTCACGATGCACGCACCCGTAACGACCGGCAGCGGGGAGCGCTTCGAGGAATCCTCCACTACCGATATTTCAGCTTTGGGGGTTCGACTTCAATTGCGCGGCCAAATCGTTCCGGGCCAGATTGTGGACGTCTACCTGAACCCGCGCCCCGAACGATGCCGGGTTGTCTGGACGTGGCCGGTCGGTACCGGTCACGAACTGATTGCGGGGCTTGAGTTCATCCGTCCGCTGGGCAATCAGTAACGCTTTAGACCTCCTTCCTCCCCGTTATCCCCGTGGATTCTGCTTCCATCGAAAATCCTGCTCAGTTGCGCCGGAGCGGCGAGAATGGCTGCATCTCGCCAGGCAATCCTCAAGGAAACCGCGCCATTGGTACCTCTGTACTCTTGCCAAACTATTGGACCGTGCTTAGAGTGAGAGCCGGGACCCTATACCGCAAGGCGTGGACCTCACTGACTCCCGGCTGATGGGCCAACCCAACACACCCCTCGTTGTTCTTGCGACCAAGCTCACATCCGAGGGATCGGCGCACGGAATGGTCATTGAATAAGCTTTGACGGATCGGATTACCATACGTTTATCAAACTGGCGAAAAGAAGCCATAAGCGAAATGAGGAGGAGTTTCACTGTGAAGAGTCTTTTGAATCGGCTGTGGAAGGAAGAGGAAGGCCAAGATCTGGTGGAATACGGTCTTCTGCTTGTCTTGATCGCGCTCGGCGCCATTGCCTCGATGGGAGCCTTGTCGAAGGCTGTCTCGAACGTCTTTAGCAACGCGGCAGTAAACCTGACCACCGCAAGCTGAGGACGTACCGCAACGTCGGGCCTTTGCCCGGTATTAACTGTTCATCAAGGATCGGAACGTGGTAGGCGCAGCCAGTGCATTTCCGGCTGTGAGGCGAGGTTGGGGTACCCCCTTGTGGGTACCCTAACGCGTCATGGTTGCCGCCGCGACAGGATGATCCTTACGGATTCGACCAGGTCGTTGTACCCGCCTTTGCAGTCACCGTCCATCCATTCGGAACATCTCCAGAAACACCATTGGGGGCAAGGATCGCGGGCCGCCCTTGCACGACTGTACCGCTTCCGGTCGCCGGGATTTCGACCGGCTGGGAATCATTGAGCACGCCGTCGGAGGACGCCAGGCAAACCTCCATCGTGCCAGGGGTGGGAATGCTGCTCGCCGTGGTCAAGGTGTTGAGCGGGATCGTATAGCTCCCTGAGGCCGGGATCACCTGGGATTCCATCGTGGACGAGGCGCAGGATTGCGCCTCCCAGAGGCGGGCCGTCGCGCCGCGGGCGAGGCGAATCTTGAGCGCCACGCTGCCGTTCTGGACTTGCAGGTGTTCTTCCGGAGCCACCTGCAAAACCAGCGAAGTGGGCGCCATCCGGCTCTGCGCGTAAAGGTGAATTGCGCCAGTCAGTAAAACAATTACGACTGAAGGCGCTACCATCCGTGCCCGCGCGAGCGCGGGGCTAAGCCGGAAGGGCATCGGCCTGCCTGCTGGACGCCTGCCCAAGACTCGAAGGGAATACATTGTCTTCCTTTGGTTCGGACCTCAAACCAAATTCATCGGCACATTTGACTTTTGCTTAAGTTCGATCCTCTCCCCGCCGCCTACGGGTTGTCAAGCACGCTTTGCTGCGACCTCAAGAAACAATCCCACTGCCGACAGCGACAAAAAGTCGTTGACGAGGGGCGCTCGTAATTAAAATGAAAGCCGAGATACTTAGGCTGTAGGATGGGCATCCCGCCCGTGCCACGTCGCGTGCTGTTGTAGGGGCCAGTGGCGCTGGCGCTTGGCCGAACGCCGTTCGGCCCTACAAGGACCCCGTGTCACGTTTCCCCCCAACCGTTCGGGTTCCGCCGTGCATCAAATCGCCATGGATGTCGGTGCGTATCTCCATCGCGTTGGCTATAAGGGTCCGCTTGCGCCTACTGTCGGCACGTTGCGCGCGCTACATCGCCAGCACATGCTGACCGTGCCTTTTGAGAACCTCGACATCGGCTTGGGCCGCGAGATCGTCATCGATCCTGAGCGTTTTGTGGAGAAGATCACGCGCGAGAGGCGGGGCGGTTTCTGCTACGAACTGAATGGCGCCTTCTCGACGCTGCTCACTCGCCTGGGGTTCCGAGTAACGCTGCTTTCGGCGCGCGTGGCCAACGAGCAGGGAATTGCCACCAAGGAATTTGATCACCTCGCTTTGCGCGTCGACATTGACGACCCCTGGCTCGCCGATATCGGTTTCGGCGACAACTTCCTTGAACCGCTCCGTCTGGCGAGCGAGATCGAACAGCAGGATCCGGTGGGAAACTTCCGGCTGATTGATGTGGGGGAGCGATGGCGCATGGAGCGGCGGAAACCCTCCGGTTCGTGGCTCCTCCAATACGACTTCACTCTGGCGCCCCGGCAACTCTCCGAATTCGCCGGCATGTGCCGCTACCATCAGACCTCCCCCGATTCCAGCTTCACCCAGCACCGGAGTTGCTCGCTGGCCACGCCCGACGGCCGCATAACCCTCGCCGGCATGCGCCTGATCATGACGACCAATGGCAGAAAGCAAGAGCGTGTGCTCACGACGGAAGCGGATTGGCATTTGGCGCTGCGCGAGCACTTCGGAGTTGTCCTCGACCGGGAACCTCAAATGCCATGCTATCTCTGCTGAACAAAGTCCCATCCGTAATAGTCGCCAGGATAGAACCATTTCGTGATGGGGGGCGGAGTGTTCGCCGGGGATACCCACCTTCCTTGAGTTAACAGGATGCATCCGCATTAACGATGTGGTGAGAAACGCGGGCTCACCCCTCGTGACTCCTCTGGACCCGTATCCGACGTCCTGTCGCTCGGTATATACTGCGGTCAGTTAGGGCGTTAAGGAGGAACCCTTGGGCGAATCGCAGGGAAGCCCGAGGTAAGTATGAACACGCAGTCTAGTGTTGGCCGACCGTGCCGCTCTCCCCTTCCCAACTGCGCGGCCGTTACTGTGGTGGCGCTGGTGGCGCTGGCTTGGAGCAGTCTGGTCTTCTGCGGCGACATTCATAATGCGGCTGGGCTTGGGGACTTGGCAAAGGTCCAGGCGCTGCTCAAAGCCCAGCCTGATTTGGTTTCCAGCAGAGATGAACACGGCGCGACGCCCTTGCACTTCGCCGCGGCTGCTGACCGCTGGGATGTTGCGCAGTTGCTGCTGGCCAGCGGGGCCGACGCCAGTTCCAAGGACATTAAGGGCGATACACCTCTGCACTTCGCCGCCTATGGCAGCCACTACGACGTGGCGGAATTGCTGGTGGCGAAGGGAGCCGATGTGAATGCCAAGAACAGCGCCGGGGCCACGCCCTTGCACGCGGCGGCCTATGGCCACAAGGATCTGGTGCAGTTGCTGCTGGTCACCGGCGCGGACGTCAACGCCAAGGACAACAAGGGTGATACTCCTCTGCATTATGCGGCATATGGCGGCCGCCGGGACGTGGTGGAATTACTATTGGCCAAGCATGCCAAGGTCAACGCCCAGGATGCGAAGGGCGACACTCCTTTGCACTTCGCGGCGTCAGCGGGTCACACGGACATCGCGGAATTGCTGCTGGCGAGTGACGCCGAGGTCAACGCCACGGACAGCAATGGCCAGACGCCGGTGGAATGGGCCGAGAATAATGGCCACAAGGGAGTGGAGGAATTCCTGCGCCAACACGGCGGGCAGGATTTCTCCGCGGAGATTCTTAGCGCGGCGCGTGATGGCGACTTGGGCAAAGTCCGGACTCTGCTGACGGACAATCCTCGCCTGGTTTTCAGCAAAGACAACTTTGGCATGACGCCGTTGCACATGGCCGCGCAGGCTGGCCATAAGGACGTGGCGGAATTGCTGCTGGCCAATAAAGCCAACGTCAATGCGCGCGACAAAAACGGCTGGACGGCGTTGCACTTGGCGGCAGCCTATGGCTACAAGAACGTAGCAGAATTGCTGATTGCCGAAAAGGCGGAGGTCAATGCCCAGAACAGCATCGGCGCCACGCCGTTGCACTTGGCCGCGGGTGCGGGCCACAAAGATGTAGCGGAGTTGCTGGTGGCGAGCGGTGCAGACGTCATAGCCAAGGACAATTTTGGGGCGACGCCTGCGCAAGTGGCGGCGACTGCCGGCCACCAGGACCTCGCCGAATCCCTGCTGGGGGGCAAGTCCGAGGTTCTTGCCGAAAATAATCCGGGCTCGACGCTTGCGCCCGAAGCGGCGGCGACACATACGGACGTCGCTGGGCTGCCGCAGGTTGAAAAGTCCGAGGTCAGTCCCAGCGACAACCCCGTCGTCATGCCTTCGCGAGTAGTGGGACCCGCCGTCCACTCGGAGGCGGCGGAGGCGCCGCAATTCGGAAAGTCCGAGGCCAGTGGGGGAGAAAACCACGCGGATAACTCTGTACTCGTGGCGGCGCCTGCTCATCACCAGGACGTCATGGTTTCGGGCGGGCAGCAAGGCGGCCAGGTGGTCAAGGCGCCGATGCCCCCCGCGTCGTCCGCGCCGCAGATTCCCTCTCACCCAGTGATGGTCGCGGGCGAGATCGATGCCGCCGCACAAGACGGCAATCTGGCAGAGATCCAGGCGCTGCTCAAAAGCAATCCGAATTTGGTTTTGGACAAAGACAACGAGGATAGGACGGCCTTGCACTACGCGGCAGGTGGCGGACACAAGGAGGTTGCGGATTGGCTGCTGGCCAGCGGGGCCGACGTGAACGTCAAGGATAAGAATGGATGGACACCGCTGCACTGGGCGGTAGAGAGGGGCCATAAGGACGTGGCGGCCTTGCTGCTGGCCAACCGGGCCGATATCAATGCCCAAAACAACTCAGGCGCGACCCCCTTGCACTTCGCGGTGGCTACTAATCACAAAGATTTGGTGGAATTGCTGCTTGCAAACGGAGCCGACGTCGATGTCAGGAACAGCGCAGGCGCAACGCCGCTCAATTGGGCGGCGCTTTATAGCAACAAGGAAATTGCGGAGTTGTTGCGCCGGCACGGCGGCCATCTATAGGCGGAATCCTACCTCAACGTCTTGCTGGCAACGAACTGCTTCGCCTTGGCCATCAATTCTTTGGCCTGCGGCATGCTCTCCAGCCCCTTCAGCACCAGTGGGTCTTTGGCAATATCGATCCGGTTAGCTTCATTTTCACCGTAAATTGAACCCACCAACTGGACGCGGATGCGATCCTTAACGAACTCAAGGTTGCCCTTCATGTCTTGGCTGGTGAAGGGGATTTTCGCGCTTGCCAAAAACTGAGTGAATTGGTCCAGGACGGCATCATTCACCTCAAAATCCTTGGGGATGGTCTTGTGAATTCCCAGGTAGTACTTGGCGAAGTTGTAGAAGACGCTGTGCTGAAGGAGCATTTCCTCCGCGGGTTTCAACTCGGGATCGGCAAACACGACGTCGGGAGTGATTCCGCCGCCGCCATAGACCTCGCGCCCGCCGTCAGTCAGCCGGACCTCGGCATGTTCGGGCTTGGTGAGTTCGGGGTGGTAATAGTAGTCGTACAGCGAAACATTCTCATATTGGCGTTGGATCAAGCGGCCACTGGGCGTGTAATAGTGCGCCGTGGTCAAGAGCAAACCGGTATGCTCGCTCAACTGATACACCGATTGCACCAGGCCTTTGCCGAAGCTGGTTTCGCCCATCACGAGAGCGCGGTCGTGGTCCTGGAGGGCGCCAGTGACGATCTCTGACGCGCTTGCCGTCAGGTGGTTAATGAGAACGACGATTGGATATTCGTTGCCATCGTCACCGCGAGTCGCATAATAGCGTTGCTCCTGGGAGTGCTTGCCGGAGTGGTAGACAATAAGCTGGCTTTTTTCCAGAAAGTGATCGGAAACCTGCACGGCTTCGTCAACCAGCCCGCCGGGATTATTGCGCAGGTCAAGGATCAATCCCTGCAAGCTCTTATCGCCCAGTTTGCGCAGCGCGTCGGTGAGTTGATCGTTGGTGTTTTCACTGAATTTATTGATGTGGATATAAGCGATGTTCGGTCGAATCAGGAAGGCGTCATCGACGCTGATCTGTGAGATTTCATCCCGGGTGATATTAACTTCGATCGGCTGTTCGTATCCTTCGCGAGTGACGGTGACGCGCACCGGGGCGCCCTTGGGGCCCTTGAGCATTTCGGCCACCTGCGCGACATTCATTCCGTCCGTGGACTTACCGTCGACTTTCGCCACGATGTCACCCGGACGCAGGCCGGCGCGGAAAGCAGGCGATCCCGGCATCGGAGATTCGACAACGATCACGGATTTACCCATGTTGCCGGGGCGCTGCTGGATCGTCATGCCGACCCCGTAATACTTGCCTTCCTGATCCTCGCGAAGATGGGCAAAGGCGCGCGGATCGAGGAAATTTGAGTGGGGGTCCAGGGTATGGAGTGCGCCGGGGATCGCGCCCGTGTTGCCATTCGGCGAGCCGTAAATGCTCTGGTCCGGATCGACGGGATCGGCGTAGTTCGCTTCGACGATTTCGTAAATGCGGCCGAAGGCGCTCAAGCTTGCCTTGACATCCGCGTCATCGCTGCCGGAGGCGGCCTCAACCTGACGCCCGTACGTACCTCCCAGGAGCGCACATAGGAGGACCGTAGACAGAATACACCACACCACCCGGCGAGCTTGTTTCATGAATTGGCAGCTCCTCACCCTGCTCGCCGAGTATACCAAACTCCCGCCCGGTCTTAAAGCAGCGCCCACGATGCCCATTCAAAGGGGTTCGCGGGGACGAAGTGTTGGCCGAACGCGCTGCGGGCTGGAGTCCTTCGGACTTCTTACTTCCGTTCACGTCCACGCTCTTTAGGCCCATGTTGACTCGCGTCATCGCCTGCGTTACTGTTGGGCGCACTGCATAAGTCGTGACTTTGTTCTTGGGAGGAAATACGATGTCGGGATCCTATCGCTTTTCGTTCGGGCCATGGAACTTGAGTGAGGGATCTGACCCCTTCGGCCCCCCGGTGCGGGACTCCTTCACTTTTGCCAACAAACTGAGCATTGCCAAACAGTTGGGGTTTGACGCCCTGCAGTTCCATGACGACGATGCGGTTCCCGAGATCGATTCACTCGCCCCTTCTCAAATCGCCACGCAAGCACGCGCAATGAAAAAAATGCTCTCGGATCAGGGCTTGGTGGCGGAGTTCGTGGCCCCCCGGCTGTGGGAAAATCCCCGGACGATTGACGGAGCTTACACCTCCAACGATCCGGCCGAGCGCGCCTACGCCTTGGAACGAACGATCAAAGCCATCGATATCGCCAATGAGCTGGATTGCCACTTGATGGTGCTTTGGCTGGCGCGTGAGGGTACGTACATTCGCGAAGCCAAATCTGTCCCGGATTCGACGCAGTATCTCGTGACCGTGATCGATAAATTGCTGGAATACGACCGACAACTGAGGATTCTCGTTGAACCCAAGCCTAACGAGCCCATGGACCAGGCGTATATTCCCACCGTCGGGCATGCCCTCGCCCTTGGGTACCGCACGGCCAATCCCGCGCGCGTCGGGATTCTTATTGAGACCGCTCACCAGATTCTCGCGGGCTTGGATCCTTCCGACGAGATGGGTTTCGCACTCTCTTTCCAAAAACTCTGGAGCGTGCACTTGAATGACCAGAGCGGCTTGAAGTTCGACGAGGATAAGTCCTTCGGGGAGGTGGATCTGCGCCGCGCTTTCAATCAGGTGCGGGTGCTCGAAGAAAATGATTATGGTCAGAAGGGCGAATTTGTAGGGCTCGATGTCAAAGCGATGCGGACCCAAAAGAAGACTGTCGCGATGAAGCATCTGGCGAACAGTAAACAGACTTTCCTTTGGCTCCTTGATAAGGTTCGAACTTTCGACCGAAAGCTACAAGGTGAGTTGATTATCCAAAGGGACTATGAGGAACTGGATCGCTATGTTACGGCCCATCTATTGGGGTGCAAATATCGGCCATCAGAGCCCATAATTTTAAGCTAGCTACAAGCAGCCCATGGCCTCGCCTCGACGGGCAGTCCCGACCGTAGACTTAAACGAGGAGGATTGCAGCAGCCCCGCTCATAGGCTCCTCCTTCTGGGGGCAATTTCGGCGGTCTACACCACGCAACTGATATTGCCTTCCGAAGGGACCGCAATGAACGAACCGCAGCAACCATTCATAGTACTTTTGGTCTGTTGACCCTTCCGGAGCATGGTGAGACACTCGGCACGCGCAGAGTAGGCGGGCAGTACCTCCCTAGCACGGGGGATTGCGGCCGTTCTTCCGCAGTGCTTAAAGCCAGGAGCGATTCTAGCCAAGGCTAATGTTATGAGCGGGATGGGATTGAATTTGAATTGACGGCGGAGGTTCGGCACTTGCCGATTACCGCAGGCGCGGGGGTGCGCGGCAAGAATTGCACGTCGACGGCGGTCTAAGACCCCGTTGCAGCGAATCGGAAAGTTATCGGTACGGAGGGTTTGGCCATGAAAATCAGGCAAACTGTGGCGACGTTGGGATTGGTCGCGGCCCTCGCTCCCGGCATGGCGCACGCGCAAGCGGCGAGCCTTGCCGATGGAACCCGGATTCATGTGCGACTGAAAGCGGACCTCTTGAGCTCTGAGGCGGTGGTGGGCTCACGGGTGGATATGGAAATCGCCGAGCCCGTCACCCTTCAGGGGGTCGAGCTTATTCCCGAGGGGACGGCCGCCTGGGGCGCAGTGCAGGCTGTAAAGAAGGGCAAAATCCTGGATTTCGACATCGAGGAAGCGCGGCTTCCGAATGGAAGGATCGTCATGCTTCGCTGTAGTCCGCAACGGGCCACGCAAGCGAAGAAAGACGGAATCAAGGTTGAAATTCGGGTGGGGAGCGACCTGGGAGCTCCGAAGGGAATTGAGTTCACCGCCTATTTGGATCAGGACCTCGACGCAGATGTGGCCCTCGAGACTCCGCCGGCGGCGCGTCCTGCCGCTGCTGGGACAGCGGTAGCTGCGAGCGCCCTCCGCATGCAGAAACCGGAGCCAGTGGCGCAGGGTGTCTTGAAGGCGGCGGCACCTCTCACTTCCAAACCCGATACCCCGTCAGCACGACCACTGTTTTCGGCCTCGGTTGCATCCGCCGGTGCGCCGGGGAGCCGTCCTGTTCTCACGGCTCAGGCTGGGGAGTCCGTTACGATTGGTTGTTTCACTACCCCCCCCGGCGCCGAAATTCTGATTGACGGCGAGTCACATGGGACGACACCAGCACTCCTTAAGGCCATGCCGGGAAACCATCAAATCGAGTTTAGGCTCGTGGGTTACAAACCCCTCTCCCAGACCTTGAGTTTGACTCCCAGCGCGCGAGTCAGCTCGTTGCGAATGACTCTAGAGAAGCAGAATTAACGCTTCCAACACTGCTGCCAGCCCCTTTGGACCTCGCGCAGAGTGATCGTTCTGCGTTCGTACACCGTTGAACCCGCCGAGGTTTTGCCCGCCCCCGTTTCCTTGAGATATCATAGGGGAAGCATGAAGATCGCAGCCGCCTCAGCGCTGCGCATTCCCATCAAAATGCGAGCAGGAAAAACAAAGGAGATCCCCAATGTCGCTACCAGTAACGACGACCTTTACATTTGAAGGGTTCCGAATTCGCGAATATAAGGGCATTGTTCGCGGAATTATTGTGAGGTCCCCGACGATTCTTCAAGGAATAGTCGGCGGCCTTAAGAACATCGTTGGCGGCAGTATCGGAGCGTACACGGAAATGTGCGAGCAAGCGCGCCTGCAAGCCTACGAATTGCTGCTCCAGCACGCGACCGAAATGGGGGCGAATGCGGTTGTGGGCTTCCGCTACGATGCGTCGGAGGTGGTCAGCAAAGGGTCGGCGACGGAAGTGCTTTGCTACGGGACTGCCGTGGTGATCGAAAAGGGCTAAGAGCAGTAACAAGACAAAGTCAAACGGCAAAGTGCAAAAGGCAAAAGTGAAAGCCGCGGGCACCTGCATTACAGCGCCCCCTGCCGCGTACGAAACATCACGCTGCGATATAAATTGACCCCGATCAAGATTTCGGAGCCCCGCCCTATGCTCCAATAGCGGAACTAAGATTTTCTTTTGACAAACAATTCCCGACCAAAATATAATCCGATACTTCTGGGGCACATTCTATGCGGAGTGAAAATGATGGTGGAGAACCAGGACTATTCAGGGCTCCATTCGCGCATAGGTCCCGGATAATTGTTCTAGGTCACAATATTCCCTGGCTGGCGACTCCAGCTCGGATCTCCTCCATTCCCCAGCGTTCTGTCCCGGGGGCCTCAGGAATGCATAGTTTGGCAACCCACCGCGGGGCAGTTTTGGGAAACGGAGGCCTGTGAAGTGCGGTACGTCCCGGTGCGAGAACAACTTCCCGGGAGAATCAAGCAGGGCTGAAACCGTTTGAACTCGGCCTCTCCGGGAGGCAAATGCCCTAAGGCAGGAATGGCCGGCGCAAAAGTAGGTGCCGGGGAAGATTCTTGCGTGGGGCGTCAGGCAAAGTCCTCCGATGGCGCAAATCTTCCATCGCAGCACCAACACGATCTCCAAGGTGACGATCTATGGCGCGGTCTTCATCCTGGGAGGGTTGGGATACCTCATTTTTGCCGTCAACCAATCAGCCTACTACACCGACGTCAACGTCGCGCGGCAGCAGCCGGTTCCGTTCAGCCACAAGCATCACGTTACCGACGATGGCATCGATTGCCGCTACTGCCATACATCGGTGGAGAAGTCCTCCTTCGCGGGCGTTCCCACCACTCAAATCTGCATGAGCTGCCACTCCAAATTGTGGCTGAATAGTTCCATGCTGGAGCCTGTGCGGGCAAGTTACGCCAGCGATAAATCGCTGGAATGGACGCGTGTCAACGCCGTGCCGGATTTCGTCTACTTCGACCACAGCATTCACGTGAACAAGGGGATTGGCTGCACGACTTGCCACGGGCCGATTGGCCAGATGCCTCTGACGTACCGCGCCAACACGCTCTACATGCGCTGGTGCATCGATTGCCATAATCATCCGGAACGCCACGTGCGTCGCCGGGGGGACGTTTTCAAAGCCGACTATGTGGAGCCGCCGGATCAACTCGCCCTGGGCCGGCAACTGGTAAAGGAATACAAGATCAAAGGGCCGAAAGAGATAACCGATTGCTATACGTGTCACCGGTAGGGCGCTGACAGCATTTAGCTGACAGCTTACAGCCGACAGCTCACAGTAACTGCCGGCTGGTCCGTTTGGAAAATGGATTTACGCGCCGATTCTTAGGGCAGCCGGAGCCAAGTTAGAGGCTGCCGCTGCGACTGTTAGCTGTGAGCTGTAATCTGTGAGCTTTTCTATATGATCCGTGACTCCAAAAACGGGAACGCGTTCGACCTGGTGCAAATCCAGGGGAAGCTTGACCAATCGCCGGAAAAGCGCGTGTGGCGCGGTTTGGACCAACTGGCCGGGACGCCGGATTATCGCGATTACGTGGCGTCCGAGTTTCCGCACGATCCGCGCGCCGAGGCAAAAGGCGTGAGCCGCCGCAGCGCGCTGAAGCTGATGGCGGCGTCCGCGGCGCTGGGCGGGCTTACGGCCTGCACCAAGCTGCCCACGGAGAAAATCGTCCCTTACGCGCAGCAGCAGCCCGAGGATTTCGTCCCCGGCAAACCCCTCTTCTATGCCACCGCCATGCCCATGGCGGGATACGCCTCCGGCTTGCTGGTGGAAAGCCACATGGGCCGGCCTACAAAGGTGGAGGGAAATCCCAGTCACCCCGCCAGCTTGGGCGCCGCCAATGTGTTCGCGCAGGCTTCCGTACTGACGCTTTACGACCCGGACCGCGCCCAGGTGGTGGTTTACCGCGGCCGCATTGGGGACTGGAGCAAGTTCCTCACCTCGATGGACCAAAATCGCGCCGAGCTCCTCATCCGAAAGGGTGCGGGGTTGCGCATTCTGACGGGCATCGTTACGTCGCCCTCGCTGGCGGATCAAATCCGCGCGATGCTCACTCAGTTCCCACAGGCCAAGTGCCACCAATACGAACCGGGCAGCCGCGACACGGTCCGTGAAGGCTCGAAGTTGGCCTTCGGCGAGTACGTCAACACCGTTTATCACCTCGATCAGGCGGATGTAATCGTCTCTCTCGACGCGGATTTTCTCACCGCTGGACCCGGCGCGGTGCGGTATGCCCGAGACTTCGCTAATAAGCGGCGGGTCACCGGCCCCGAGTCCACCATGAACCGCCTCTACGTGGTGGAAAGCACGCCTACGGTCACTGGCGCCATGGCGGATCACCGCTTCCCCTTGCGCGCGAGCGATGTGGAAGCCTTTGCCCGCGCGTTGGCGGCCCCCTTGGCGGGCAAGACCGGAAGTGCCGCCCCCGGCCGCGTGCCGGCGAGTTGGATTCCCGCGCTCGTTCGCGATCTCCAGAAGCACCGCGGCGCCAGCCTCGTGATTGCCGGCGAGCAGCAGCCGCCAGCCGTCCACGCCCTGGCCCATGCCATGAACGACGCCCTGGGTAACGTCGGCAAGACGGTCCACTACACGAATCCGGTGGAAGCGAACCCGGTGAACGGGATCGAATCGCTCAAGGAACTGGTGGCTGAGATGCAGGGGGGCCAAGTTGACACCCTCCTGATGCTGGGGGTGAACCCGGTTTACAACGCGCCTGCGGACCTGCACTTTAAGGATAGTCTTCTCAAAGTGCGAACGCGGATTCACCTGAGTCTTTACGAGGACGAAACTGCCGAACAATGCCATTGGCACATTCCCGAGGCTCACTTCCTGGAATCGTGGGGCGATGCGCGCGCTTATGATGGTACGATAAGTATTATCCAGCCTCTTATTGCCCCGCTTTATGACGGCAAGTCGGCGCATGAGATTCTGGCGGTGCTGGCAGGCCAGGAGGAGGCCTCCGGGCACGAAGTTGTCCGCGGCTATTGGCAGCGGCAGAAACCGGGAGCCGATTTCGAACAGTTCTGGCAAACCTCCCTGAATAACGGGGTTGTCGCAGATTCGGCCCTGGCTCCCAAGCCGGTCAAACTCAACCCTGCGCTCTCAACCGCGGCGGCAAATGCAGCGAACGCAGGAGGAATCGAAATCGTCGTTCGCCCCGACCCCTCCATCGGGGATGGCAGTTTCGCGAACAATGGATGGTTGCAAGAATTGCCCAAGCCGCTCACCAAGTTGACCTGGGACAACGCCGCGTTGGTCAGCCCCACGAGCGCCCGAAAGTTGGGGGTGAACAACGGCGATGTGGTGAAATTGAGCGGGAACGGGCAAGCGGTGGAAGCGCCCATTTGGATTACGCCAGGCCAGGCCGACGATTCCCTCACTTTGCACCTGGGTTACGGACGCCAGCGCGCGGGGCATGTCGGTAATGGTAGAGGCTTTAACGCCTACCTGCTGTCGACCGCCGAAAACCCCTGGATAAGCAGCGCAACCCTGGAGAAAACGGGGAAGACGTACCAGCTCGTCACGACGCAGCACCACCACATCATGGGCAAGGAAGGCGAAGAGCGCGAAGAGGAGAGTGTGGCGGCACTGCAGCGCAAGTTGGTGCGCAGCGCGACGCTGGAGGAGTTCCACAAGAACCCCGAAATGATCCATGAGGAAGGCGAGGAGAACGGGCCTTCCATTTACCCCGGTTATGCCTATAACGGCAACGCCTGGGGCATGTCCATCGACTTGAATAGCTGCATCGGGTGTAATGCCTGCGTGGTGGCGTGCCAGTCCGAGAACAACATTGCGGTGGTGGGTAAGGACCAGGTTGCGCGCGGCCGGGAGATGCATTGGATCCGCGTGGACTCGTATTTTGAGGGCGGCATATCGAATCCTGCAATTTATAATCAGCCGGTTCCCTGTATGCACTGCGAGAATGCGCCGTGCGAATATGTGTGCCCGGTGGGAGCGACCGTGCACAGCCCCGAGGGGCTGAACGAAATGGTTTACAACCGCTGCGTCGGCACGCGCTACTGCTCGAACAACTGCCCGTACAAAGTCCGGCGCTTCAACTTCTACCTCTTTTCCGACTGGACCACGCCGAGTCTGGAGCCGCTGCGTAACCCGGATGTGACCGTGCGCAGCCGGGGCGTGATGGAGAAGTGCTCTTACTGCATCCAGCGGATCAACAGAGTGAAGCTCGCGGCGGAGAAAGAAGATCGCGAGATCCACGACGGCGAAATTCTGACCGCATGCCAGCAGACCTGCCCGGCCCAGGCGATCGTTTTCGGCAATATCAACGACAAAGACAGCCGCGTGGCGAAGTTGAAAGCGCAAACACGGAATTACGGGATCTTGACGGACTTGAACACACGGCCACGCACAACGTATCTGGCCAAGCTGCGAAATCCCAACCCCGAGATCCAGGAGTAAGCGGTGGGTGCTGACGGACTTGACAATATGCCGCCCGTAGGCGCGCGCGCGCCGGTTCTCGCTCCGGGGCACACCTACGCATCGATCACCGACAAGATCAGTTCCATCGTCCTGCTGCAAAAGACGCGGCGCGGATGGTGGTTCGGGTTTGCCCTCGCCTTCATCCTTTTCATGATTTTGAACATGGCCATTGGCTACTTGATGGTGAAGGGCGTGGGGATTTGGGGAATCAATATTCCCATCGGTTGGGCGTTTGCGATTGTCAACTTCGTGTGGTGGGTCGGGATCGGGCACGCGGGAACGCTGATTTCCGCATTCTTGTTATTGATGCGCCAGGCTTGGCGGCAATCCATCAACCGTTTCGCCGAGGCCATGACGCTGTTTGCTGTCGCTTGCGCCGGCATGTTCCCGCTGCTGCACATGGGGAGGCCGTGGCTGTTTTTCTGGTTGTTTCCCTACCCCGACACCATGGGAACATGGCCGCAGTTCCGCAGCCCGCTGGTGTGGGACGTCTTTGCCGTTTCGACCTATGCCACCATTTCGCTGTTGTTCTGGTTTGTAGGGTTGATTCCCGATCTGGCCACGCTGCGCGACCGCACCAAGAACCGCCTGCCGCGCACGATCTATGGATTTTTGGCCATGGGCTGGCGCGGTTCGGCGATGCACTGGCATCGCTACGAAATGGCCTACCTGCTGCTCGCCGGACTGGCCACGCCGCTGGTGATTTCCGTGCACACGGTGGTGAGTTTCGATTTCACCGTGGCGATCGTTCCCGGCTGGCACAGCACGATATTTCCACCCTACTTTGTGGCCGGCGCCATCTATTCCGGCTTCGCCATGGTTTTGACCCTGGCCATCCCCCTGCGCAAGTTTTACGGCCTGGAGGACTTTGTTACGGTGCGCCACCTCGACAACATGGCAAAGATACTGATGGCCACCGGGCTGATCGTGGCTTACGGCTACATGATGGAAACCTTCATGGCGTTTTATAGCGGGAATACTTACGACCGCTACATGATTATGAACCGGATGACCGGCCCGTATGCTCCCGTTTATTGGACGCTCATCCTCTGCAACATTGTGATCCCGCTAGGTACCTTGTGGTCTTCCAAAATCCGGCGGAATGCGGCCGCACTGTTTGTCATCTCACTGATCGTGCAGACGGGCATGTGGCTCGAACGCTTCGTGATTGTCGTCACCAGCCTGCACCGTGATTTCATGCCCTCGGCGTGGGGCATGTACTATCCCACGGTCTGGGACTGGGCAACATTTTTGGGTTCGATCGGATTGTTCTTCACCCTCTTCCTGCTGTTTATCCGCTATCTGCCCATGATCTCGATCTTCGAGATGCGCGGGCTGGCGCATGAATTGAAGGAAAAGGAAGGGTAGCGCACGTGACGAACTAACAGCCGACAGCTAACAACCAACAGTCACTGTCGGCTGTTAGCTGTGAGCACTCGAAATGAAACGACATCCGCTTTACGGCTTGATGGCCGAATTCAATACGACGGACGATCTGGTGAGCGCCGCTCACCGCACCTACGCGGAGGGCTATCGCCAGATCGATGCCTTCACGCCTTTCCCCGTGGAGGGGTTGGCGGAAGCCATCGGTTTTCACAAAACACGCGTGCCCCTGGTCTGTTTGATCGGCGGGTTGATTGGATGTTCAGGCGGATTCTTTCTCCAGTGGTGGCCCAATGTGATTGGTTATCCTCTGAACATCGGCGGAAAGCCGTACAACAGTTGGCCGTCGTTTATCCCCATCACGTTTGAGCTGACCATCCTCTGCGCGGGCCTGGCGACGGTTTTTGGGATGCTGGCGATGAACGGGTTGCCGACGCCGTACCACCCGGTGTTCAATGCGCCGCGCTTCGAGCTCGCCACGCGCAATAAATTCTTTCTTTGCGTCAAAGCGCGCGATGCGAAGTTTGACGCGCAGAAGACTCGAGAGTTTTTGCAATCTATGAATCCCCGCGAGGTATCGGATATTGAGGCTTAGCGGCCGGAAAAATCGAACCCTTCCGGCGCGCGCGCGATGGGCGCTCGTGGCTTTGGCCGCGGTCTGCGCCTGGGGCTGCCGCGTTGATATGCATGTGCAGCCAAAACTGAAAGCCGACGAGGGGAGCACGTTTTTTCAGGATGGACGCGCCAACCGACCCGAAATCCCCGACACCGTGGCACGCGGGCATATGCGCACCGATGAACTGCTCTACACGGGACGGGTGAACGGTCTGGTGGCTGACCAGTTTCCTTTTCCCGTCACGCGCGAAGTGCTGGAACGCGGACGCGCCCGATTTAACATCTACTGTTCTCCTTGCCATGACTACACCGGGAGTGGACGGGGAATGATTGTGCAACGCGGATTTCCACCTCCGCCTTCGTACCACATCGAGCGTCTGCGCCAAGCGCCGGCGGGACATTTTTTTGAAGTGATGACCCTTGGTTACGGGGCCATGTACAGCTATGCCGGTAGAATCACCCCGGAGGATCGCTGGGCGATTGTGGCTTATATCCGTGCGTTGCAACTGAGCCAGCATGCCACGCTTGATGACGTGCCGGCTGGAGCGCGGCAACAACTGACAAGCGGAGCAAAATGAATAAGGCTGATTCATCCATCCCCGGAGTCGAACGTTTGGAGAAACCCGCGCTGGCAGTGGGCGTGGCGGCGCTGGTCCTCTGCGCGGCGCTGGGTTTCCGCGACCCCGCTCAGTTCTTCCGGTCGTACCTGCTGGCCTTCGTTTTCTGGATCGGATTGCCTCTCGGCTGTTCGGCCATCCTGATGATTCACTATTTGATTGGGGGCACGTGGGGATTCCCCTTGCGCCGTCCGCTGGAATCGGGAACGAAAACCTTTTTCCTGATGACCGTGTTGGTACTGCCCATTTTCCTGGGGTTACCGAGGCTTTACAGTTGGGCGGACGCCGCGAAGGTTCGGGCCGATCCCCTCCTGCAATACAAGCACTTTTATCTCAACGTACCGTTTTTCGCGGTGCGGACCGTGATCTATTTTTCTGCCTGGCTTTTGCTCGCGCATTTTCTGAACAAGTGGTCGCGCGAGCAGGACGAAACCGGTGAACCGGCATTGACCCATCGCTTGCAGAGCCTGAGTGCGCCGGGATTGGTGATCTTCGGGCTGACAGTAACCTTTGCGTGCGTGGATTGGGTGATGTCACTTGAGCCGCACTGGTTTTCAACCATCTACGGCATGATTTTCATGGTGACTGAAGCCTTGGCGGCGATGGCATTGATGACCGTGGTTGCGATTCTCCTCGCCAAACAGGAGTCACTCGCCGGAATGGTGACGCCACGAATCCTCAACGACTATGGCAACCTGCTTTTGACCTTCACCATGTTGTGGGCGTACCTCTCCTTCTCGCAGTTCCTGATCATCTGGGCGGGAAACCTGCAGGACGAAATCCCCTGGTATATGACCCGGGCGCGGGGGGGCTGGACCATCGTGGCGCTGAGCTTAATCGTCTTTCACTTCGTTGTGCCCTTCCTGCTTCTACTCTCGCGCTTCGCTAAACGCCGCGCGGAGATTTTGGGCTGGCTGGCAGCGGGCCTCATGGTGATGAGCCTGGTCGATATTTGTTGGTTAACGGCGCCGGCTTTTGACCACGCCGGACCGGAATTCCACCTGACCGATTGGCTGGCGATTCTAGGAATCGGCGGGCTGTGGCTGTGGCGGTTCGCCTCGCAATTGAAGGGGCGGCCGCTGCTACCGCTACACGACCCGCGCTTGAAGGAACTTCTTCAGCACGCGTAAATCGGCAGAGCCAGTGGTGAATAGCCATTGGTGAGTGACGAGCAACAAGAGGGAATGCGTGTTCCATGTCTGAACCTGTAAAGGAACCGGAACAACCCCAACGCGGCTACGAAGCCTCCGACGTAAGCGTGAGGCAGCTATTTGCCTTTGCTGCGGGGGTCGTGGGACTGGTGGTGCTGGGCGTACTGGGAAGCGCCGCGGTGTTTCACTTTTTTGTCAGCCACCAGCCTCTGGGACCGCCCGCATCGCCCTTTGAAAACGTGCGGACAACGCCGCCCGAGCCGCGCCTGCAAACCACCGCGCCACTTGATTTGAAGCACTACCGCGACGAACAGGAGAAGATTCTGGGCGGCTACGGTTGGGTGGATTCCCAAGCCGGCGTCGTGAGGATTCCGGTGGACCGCGCGATGGATCTGCTCCTACAAAAAGGGTATCCGGTCCGTGGCAGTTCCCCGGTGAACGGCCGAGTGAACGTACCTGGCCCCGCGGCTCCTCCCGCGAATCGCCAGATTGCACCGACCCCGGTGGGTGGGGAGGGCCACTGACAATGATGGTCGCCAAGCGCATGACGCAGTCAATCAAGACGCAGGACAACCGCATAGACTTTCTGCGCAGAATGAAGATGACTGTTCCCCTGATCCTCTTCCTATTGGTCGTCGCGGTGGGGGCAGCGGGACAGGACAACGCCTCAGTTCTACCTTCGCAGTTGCGCGGCGTGGGAATTGACCAGCGATTGAATAACCAAGTGCCGATGGATTTGAAGTTTCGCGACGAGGCCGGCCAGACCGTAACCTTGGGATCCTATTTCGGCCAGAAGCCGGTGATCCTCTCGCTGGTTTATTACACCTGCCCGATGCTGTGTACGATGGCGGAGAATGGGCTTCTGAACGCGCTGCGGGACGTGAATTTCAACATCGGTGAGCAATTCGAAGTGGTGACGGTCAGTATTGATCCCACCGAAACGCCGGAAATGGCCATGGGCAAGAAAGCCGTTTACGTGGGCCTCTATGGCCGGCCCGGGGCGAAACAGGGCTGGCATTTCCTTGTGGGCGATGAGCCCTCGATTCGCACGCTCACGAGAGCAGTGGGATTTCACTACAACTATATTCCGGAAACCCGGCAGTACGCACACGCCACCGGAATCGTCGTGCTGACGCCCCAGGGAAAAGTTTCGCGCTACTTTTACGGGATTCTCTATCCCTCGCGCGATATCCGCCTGGCGCTGGTGGAGGCCTCCAACGAGAAAATCGGAAATCCCGTCGACGCCGTTCTGCTCTATTGCTGCCAGTACGACCCGACGACGGGCAAGTACAGCGTGGTTATTTCGCGGATCCTGCGGATCGCCGGGGCGATTACCCTGCTTTCCATGGGGACGTTGATTTTTGCGCTATCGCGAGGCGGGCGACAGAATCGGATTCAAGATTCAAAATTCAATATTCAAGATTAAGGGTCTCGGAATCGTGATTGTCGAAATCAGACGCGAATTGGATATCAGATGTTGGAATAAAGGCCGGGCTGTAAAAGTGGGGTCTGTGAATCCTGAATCTTGCTTCTTAAATTCGGGTTCTCGAATTTTGAACGTTGAATATTTGAACCTTGCTTCTTGAATTCTAGCCCGTGAATTTCGAATCCTGAATTTTGAATCTCGGTTCTTGAACGCTGGTTTGTGATTCTTCAATCTTAGTTTCTTGAATTCTCGTTCTTGAATTTTGAATCTTGAATTTCGAATCCCCCGGGGTGACTGAACAGCATGTGGCAAGGGTTCCAAATCAGGCCAGACCAAGCGTCCACCATCGCGCAGGGGGTGGATTATCTCTACTACTTCCTTACTGCGATCGACCTGTTTTTCACTGCGATTATCTTTCTCGCGATTTTTTACTTTGCCGTGCGTTACCGGCGCCGCTCGAACGACGCCCAGGTGGAGCAGATCGAGGGAAGTATCCCCTTGGAAATTGCCTGGACCTTAATCCCGCTGGGGATCTGTGTCGTGGTGTTCTTGTGGGGCACCAGCCTGTTCATCCGAAACTCGCGCCCACCCGCCGCGTCCACGGAAATCTTCGTGGTGGGCAAGCAGTGGATGTGGAAATTGCAGCATCCCGAGGGGGTGGAGGAGATCAACGAACTGCACGTCCCCGTAAACCGGCCCATCAAGTTGACAATGACTTCCGAGGACGTTATCCACGACTTTTCTGTCCCGGCGTTCCGTCTCAAGAAGGACGTGGTGCCGGGGATGTACACCACGTTGTGGTTTCAGGCCACCAAGACCGGATCATTCCACCTTTTCTGCGACCAGTATTGCGGCACCAACCATTCGTTAATGAGGGGTGAAGTGATCGTGATGGAGCCCACCGAGTACGAGCAGTGGTTAAGCGGGGGCATCCGCGGCGGGACCATGGCCCAGTCGGGCGCCAAGCTTTACGACCAATTGGCCTGCATCACCTGCCACGGAACCGGCAGAGGACCGTCGTTGAACGGTATTTATGGCAAGCCGGTAAAGCTAACGGACGGCAAGACAGTGGTGGCGGATGACGCCTATTTGCGGGAATCGGTGCTTTATCCCTCCGCGAAAATCGTGGAAGGCTATACGCCGATCATGCCCACTTTCAAGGGTCAGGTTACGGAAGAACAGTTACTCCAACTGATCGCGTACATCAAGTCTTTGAGCCCGCAAGAAGGGAAGGCATCGAAATAATGGCAACAACGGCACCGGTGGAAATCGACACTCGCGTGCACTATTTGAATGCGAATTACGGCATCAAATCGTGGCTGCTGACGACGGACCACAAGCGCATCGCGATTCTCTACATGGCGTCGATCACCTTCTTCTTCCTGGTGGGGGGCATCGCGGCGGTGCTGATGCGGATCCACCTGATTGAGCCCAATGGCGCGATCTTCGAACCCGGCACCTACGACAAGCTTTTCAGTATGCACGGCATCATCATGGTGTTCTTCTTCTTGATCCCCTCCATCCCCGCGGTGCTGGGGAATTTTCTGGTGCCCATGATGATCGGGGCCCGCGATTTGGCCTTTCCCAAACTGAACCTGCTGAGTTGGTACATCTTCATGGTGGGTGGTTCCTTGACCATGTACGCCGTGATCTGGGGTGGCGTGGACACGGGCTGGACGTTCTATACCCCCCTAAGCACCACCTATGTCAATACCAACGTGCTCTCCGCGGCGTTCGGAGTGTTCATCGCCGGATTTTCCTCGATTCTCACCGGCTTGAATTTTGTGGTCACGATCCACAAGATGCGCGCGCCGGGTATGCACTGGTTCCGCATGCCGCTGTTCCTTTGGGCGATCTATGCCACCAGCATCATCCAGATTCTGGGAACTCCGGTGGTCGCCATCACCCTGGCGCTGGTAGCGGTGGAGCGGCTCTTTCACGTCGGCATCTTCGACCCCGCTGTGGGCGGCGATCCCATCCTTTTCCAACACCTGTTCTGGTTCTATTCGCACCCGGCCGTGTACATCATGATTCTGCCCTCGATGGGCGTGGTCAGTGAATTGATCACGTGCTTTTCGAGAAAGCGCATCTTTGGTTACAGCTTCATCGCGTTTTCCAGCGTGGCCATTGCGGTGATTTCGTTCCTCGTTTGGGGCCACCACATGTTTGTCAGTGGCCAGTCGATTTACGCCGGTATCATCTTTTCCGCGCTGAGCTTCCTGGTGGCTATTCCCTCTGCCATTAAGGTGTTCAACTGGACCGCCACGCTCTATAAGGGTTCCGTTTCCTACGACGCCCCGATGCTATACGCCTTGGGCTTCATCGGGCTGTTCACCATGGGCGGTTTGACCGGGCTTTTCCTGGCCACGCTGGCGACAGACACCCATCTGCACGACACCTATTTCGTCGTCGGGCACTTCCACTACATTATGGTGGGCGGCGCGGTCATGGGTTATCTGGGGGGCATTCATTTCTGGTGGCCAAAAATCACGGGCAGGCTGTATCCCGACGGCTGGGCGCGACTGGCGGCGGCCATCATTTTCGTAGGTTTTAACCTCACTTTTTTTCCGCAGTATATGGTGGGATATCTCGGCATGCCCCGGCGCTACGCGATCTATCCACCGGAATTTCAGGTGCTGAATGTGATGTCATCGGCGGGAGCGTCGATCCTGGCGGTAGGCTATGCCATTCCCCTGGTCTATTTGATTTGGTCCATGCGCTATGGACCGGTGGCGGGACCGAATCCCTGGGGCGCCAAGGGACTGGAGTGGGAGACGCCGTCGCCGCCCCCCACCGAGAATTTTGAGGAGACGCCTGTAGTCACCGAAGAGGCTTACTCGTACGGGAAGTAGGGCCGAAAGGCGGTCGGCCCCTGGGTGAGCACCCCGCGCCGTTACGTTCAAAGCAGGAGGATTCAGTTGGCTGATAGTCACGTCGCCAGCCCGTTGGCGCACCAATTCGAAGACTTGGAGCAGCAGGAGCAAGCCGCGAGTCTTGGCATGTGGATTTTCCTCGCCACGGAGGTAATGTTTTTCGGCGGGCTCTTCGCCAGCTACACCATCTACCGCAATCTTTACCTTCCCGGCTTCGAAGCGGGAAGCCACCATTTGAGCGCGGTGATTGGCGCCATCAACACGGGAGTCTTGATCTGCAGCAGTTTGACCATGGCCCTGGCGGTGCGCGCCGCCAAATTGGGCCTGCGCAAAACGCTCATGACGTTTTTGATTTCCACCATGTTGCTGGGATTGGTTTTCATTCTCGTCAAGCTCTCGCTGGAGTGGCGCCACGACTATCTCGAGGGTTTCGCTCCGGGGCTGAACTTCACCTTTGCCGGCCAGCACGCGAAGTCGATCGAAATGTTCTTTTGCTTTTACTTCATCATGACCGGTGTGCACGCGCTGCACATGGTGGTGGGAGAAGGAATTCTTGCGGTGATTCTTTATTATGCGTGGAAGGGCAACTACGGGCCCCAGCACTTCAACGCCGTCGAAAACATGGGTCTTTACTGGCATTTTGTGGACATCATCTGGATTTTTCTCTTTCCGCTTCTGTATTTGATAGGAGGGCGATACTGAATGTTGGGTCACGTGGTTGCAAAGAAGCTTTATTTCCTCATTTTCGCCGCGCTCCTGACGCTGACCGCTTTGACCACCAGCGTGGCTTATGTGGATCTGGGCCAATGGAACACCATCGTGGCGCTCGTCATTGCCTGCTGCAAGGCAACGTTAGTCGCTCTTTTTTTTATGCACCTCCGCTGGAGCCCGCAAATGGTGCGCGTTGTGCTGCTGTCAGCTCTTCTCTGGCTCGCCATTCTCATTAGCCTCACCACCACCGATTTCTTCTCGCGCGATTGGACACCCATTCCCCAAGGCTGGCAGGAATCCTCTCTGCTGCGCCCACCTGGCCTGCCAGAGAATTTGTTCCCCAGACGCTGACCCCATTTCTTCCTTTGGTCGGCCCCATGTTAAGTGCGTGCACCGACAGGGGTTCGGAAAGCCTCTCACCCCCTGCCTTCTTAGCAACACCTCCGCAGAAAGGCGCATCCCAATATATCATGACGTGATATAATGTTTGAGGATTAGGAATTCGGCCGGTAACTGCGGCACAGGAGACACCAATGCTTTCGGAACGACTTATAAGGATTATCGAAACCCACGCGGAAGAGCTTACACGGGGCGCCGTGAAAAAACTACAAAGCAGCCCGCATACTCGCTCGTATCACGACCTTTCGCCAGACGAGTTGCACCATCGGCTGTTTGACGTTTATCACGACCTGGGCCGCTGGCTGTTCAAGAACACGGATCACGAGATTCAACTTCGATATGAGGAGGTTGGAAGGCGGCGCTGCAAAGAGGGCGTACCTTTAGCCGAAGTCCTCTGGTCGCTGGTGCTAACGAAGGACCACTTGCGAGAATGTATTGGTAATTCCATGTCGGCGGACTCGGCTCTCGAACTCCACCGGGAGCAGGAAATCTATCGTCTTATCGGCCGGTTTTTCGATCGGGCGATTTGCTATGCTGCCGAAGCATATGAACGCGAGGCGTCAATCCAGAGAGATGAGCTGGTGGCGGCCATCGCGCATTGAGGAACGGGAGTTCTAGCGCGTCGGATAGCGGGCATCAATCGCCGCTTCTGTCGCTGCCAGTGCCGCCAGCCAGTCTCATACTGAACATTGCCGGGAAGGATTGAGCAACGTCGGGAGCACAGTTGGTGGAGACATACGGGTCCGCGCCATCCCCATAACGAAGGCTGTGCCGGGATCTAATCGGGCTGCTTAACGAGGGCAGCCGGAAGGGCGGAGCGTTCTTCCAGGTTGCCGGCGGTCTGGGCGGGAGCGATCTCGCTCAGCTTGCCGAGGTCGAGCACCATTTCCCCCTCGGCGTCCGGCTCGAAAGCGGGGACGAAGCGCGCTCCCCACACTACTTCATCGTGGCGGTAAGAGTAGCGAACGTGCACTGTTTGGAAGAAGGTGTCGTCGAAAGCCTTAATCGTAATTAAGAACTCCGCCTGATGGTTCGCAAGGTCTTCGGGTTTCTTGCCCCAGAGCGGGCTGTCCTGATCGATAGGATGCACAATGGTCCAGGAAAGCGGCAAGAATTGCACCGCTTGGCGTTCTAACTTCAGATACTTGTATTTTCGCAGCAACCCCTGGTCCGAGGATTCCACGGTCGTCACCATCAACCGCGCCTCCACTTCCATTAAATTGTTGCTGCGCCGGTTGGCTACGCGGAATTGAAGCGCGGTGCCGGATTGATAGGGCGCCACCACCATCTGCCGGCTGAACTCGAGGCGCGCCGCGGGCCGCGAGAACCGCCCGAAAAGCAGACCGGTTCCAATGGCCAGCGCCATCAACCCAAGCAGTGCTTGCAGCGACGCCACCAGGCTGGTCAATACGCCGTCGGGAGAAATTCGGCCATAACCCACGGTGGTGAAGGTTTGTGCGCTGAAAAAGAAGGCGCTCATAAAGCGATCGAGCAAAGTGGCGGTGTCGGCGCCTTGAAGGTGCTCGACGCCGATCTTCATGTAGATCAAAGCAAACGCCACGTTGCCAATCACGAATGCGCCAAAAATCAACGCCGCGAAGACGGGCCATGAGGCATTGATCATGAAGAGGTAGGGATGGATGTCGCGCCACGTGGTCCCGCGCCGGCGAACGTTGAATTGGCCGCTGGGATTGATGATGCGGCGCAGGTCCCCGCGGTATTTTTCCGTGAAACCGGGATCAAACGATGGCTTGTGCATATTTTACCGCTTGAGGAACGTACCCTCTTGCAACTCCTCGAACGCTTTCCGAAGCTGTTGTTGAGTATTCATGACAATCGGACCGTACCACGCCACCGGCTCTTCCAGCGGTTTCCCCGAAACCAGCAAGAACCGGATCCCGTCGTCTCCGGCCCGGACCATCACTTCGTCCCCACGCTCAAACAGGATTAGAGAGCGGTTGTCCGCCTCCGTCGG
Organism: uncultured Acidobacteriota bacterium; assembly: GCA_963808085.1. Lineage (GTDB taxonomy): Bacteria > Acidobacteriota > Terriglobia > UBA7540 > UBA7540 > Bog-366. The sequence continues at coordinate 105,519 of CAWEFC010000011.1, read as the reverse complement.
AGGATGCGTGTCAGCCCATCCGACCGATTCGGTAGGCACGGCGAGAGGCCCCGACGCATTGCAGAACTTTCCACTCCCGGCGAAGACGTAGGCGAATGCGGAGCGCGTGGTCTCAACCGGCAACGTTTTCATTCGCCCCGGAGGCACGGACACATCGAGATAAATCGGCTCGGCGGCGATGCCATCGACGGGGCCCGTCTTACCCCAGAAGCTTCCACACACAATGCGCACCCGCGTGCCATCGTCGTCCTGGACCTCGGGAATGTCGAGCGCTTTGACTTCCTGATAACGCGGCGAGGTCATCTTGAGCGCCGACGGCAGGTTCGCCCACAACTGGAAGCCGTGCATGCGGCCCGCCGCGTCACCCTTGGGCATTTCTTGGTGGATAATGCCACTGCCCGCCGTCATCCACTGAACGTCGCCCGCAGCGATGGCGCCTTTGTTCCCCATACTGTCGCCATGCTCCACTGTTCCGGCGAGGACGTAGGTGACAGTTTCAATGCCGCGGTGTGGATGCCACGGGAAGCCGGCAAGATAGTCCTGGGGAATATCGTTGCGGAAGTCATCGAGGAGCAGGAAGGGGTCAAAGTCGGAAGTATTGCCGAACCCGAACGCGCGGCGCAAATGCACGCCTGCACCTTCCAAAGTGGGTTTTGAGCGGACAAGGCGTTTAATGGGTCGCAGGGACATTTTGCCCTCCTGAACAGAAGTTTACCTTGTTTGCCCTCGCTCTGCCACTCCCGCTGGACATGCCGTTCCGGCCTTTCTCCCGACGCATTCCGCAGTGATGCCATTGGTTCTGATTGGATGTCAGAGGACGGCGATGATAAGGTTCATCTGCGGGGGCCTTGGCAGGAGGTGGCCGATAAATGAATGTGATTCTCTTCGGGGCGTCAGGAATGGTAGGGCAGGGCGTATTACGCGAGTGCCTCCTTGATCCGGAGGTTACGAGCGTCGTCTCCATCGTGCGGAGCAGCGCCGCGCAACGGCACCCGAAGTTGCGCGAGATCGTCCACAAAAACTTTCTCGACTTTTCTCCGATTGAGCCGGAGCTGTCGGGGCTCGACGCGTGCTTCTTCTGCCTCGGTGTATCTTCCGCTGGCGTGTCGGAAGAAAAGTATCGGCGCGTTACCTACGACATCGCGCTTGCCGCGGCGGAGACGCTCGCGAAGCTCAACCCCAAGATGACGTTTGTATTTATTTCCGGGGCAGGTACGGACAGCTCCGAGCATGGCCGCGTCATGTGGGCGCGGGTGAAAGGGCAGACCGAAAACGCCCTGCTGCGCTTGCCGTTCAAGGCCGCCTACATGTTTCGCCCGGGAGTGATTGTGCCACTCCACGGGATCAAATCCAGGACGGCTCTCTACCGGATCCCCTACGCAATACTGGGGCCGCTCCTGCCCCTCTTGAAAACTCTTATGCCGAAGTATGTTACCACCACGGAGAAGCTGGGGCGCGCGATGCTCACCGCCGCCAAGCGGGGCGCGCCTAAGCCTATCCTCGAAAGCTCTGATATCAACGATCTTTAACGCCGGGTCTTCGATTCCGCCGCAACATTTCCGCTAGTGCCCGGAGGTGAGGGCCTTCAGGTAGCGATAGTAGAAGTCGACGCCCTGATAGAACGATTCCACGCGCACCCGCTCATCGCGGCCGTGGGCGCGCACATCGTTCATGTCAATTGCCACGCCGGAGATTCCATACGTGGGCATGCCCGCGGCGTTCGAATAAACCCCGTCCGATGCGCCCGTCGACATGGTGGGCACAACCGGCGTACCCGGCCACATTTCCCCGGCAACTTTTTCCAGCGTCTGCATCACGTCGGGCCGCAACTTGACCGGCGGCAGAGCTGAAGCGTTGGGGGCGCTATCGAGCACGCGACCGCTACTATCGACATAGCTGACATCCACCTTCGGGTCAGAGAACACTCCGATGAGAGTCTGGCGAATTTCTTCGCGCGTGTGTCCGGGCAGAATGCGGCAGTTCACGTTCGCTTGGGCGCGTTCGGGAAGAGCGTTGTTTGCGTGGCCTGCTTGCAGCCGCGTAGCCACGCAGGTGGTGCGCAGCGTCGCGTTATTGAGCGGGTCCTGGGAAAGCCGCTCAGCCGCCGCGGGGTCGGGCGGATTACTGAGTATGGCCCGCATGTCGGCAGCCCCCTGTCCGGTTTCGATAGCGGCCATGCGCTCAAAGTAGGCGCGCGTGACGTCGTTCAGCTCCATGGGGAACTGATGGCGCTCCAACCGGCCCAGCGCGTCGGTAAGGTGGTAGATGGCATTGTCGGGCACCGGGAGTGAACTGTGTCCGCCCGGGTTGGTGACCTTGAGCTGAAAATCGGAGTAGAGTTTCTCCGTAGCGTCCATGGAGACGATCACCGGCTTGCCATTATCGGTGTCCACTCCGCCGCCGTCGGCGTTGAGGACGAACTCGGCGTCGATCAGGTCGCGATGGTTCTTGATCAGCCAATCCACGCCGTTCGACTTGCCCCCCTCTTCGTCGGCGGTCAATGCCAGGATAAGGTCGCGGTCCGGGGTGAAGCCTTCGCGCTTGAGGCGGATGAACTCGGTCACCCAGATGGCGTCGTCACTCTTCATGTCCTGGGTGCCGCGCCCGTAGTAGTAGCCATCCTTTTCGAGGAACTGAAAGGGATCGACGGTCCAATCGGAGCGAAGCGCCTCCACAACGTCGAGATGGCCGATCAGCAGGACAGGCTTGTGTTCGCCGGAGCCGTGCAGTCGCGCGACCATGTTGCCTTTGCGGGCGTTGGGTCCCAAGACCACCACATCGCTCGCGGGAAAACCGGCGTCGCGCAGCCGTTGGGCCATGGCCTCCGCCGCCACCGTGGTGCTCCCCACGGAGTCGGTGGTGTTGATCTCAATCAGTTGCTTGAAAATGTCGTGTGACAACTGCCGCGTCCCGGAATCAACTTGGGCCATCAGGATGGAAACAAGAAACACCAAAGCCACGGCGGCAACAAAAAAGGATCGCAATAAATGTTTATGCATCGCGGCATTATATCAAATACACTGATCGACCGCCGGACGAGTGGCACAGGCCCTCCTGCCTGTGGTTTTACGCCGGGCGTGCTGCGGGTTCGGGCACAGACAGGAGTGTCTGTGCCACCAGCCAGCAATCGCCATTCAAGAGCGGTTGGCCCGATATCCTGAAGAGCGTATTCTCATTGTTCCGGCGAGCATCGTACACTGTGGATGTATAACTTCCTTGGCGAGTCATTTCAATGAAGAGATTGGGAATCCTTCTATCCGGTCGTGGTTCGAACTTTGAGGCCATCGCGCGCAATGTACAGGAGGGGAAGATTCCGGCAAAAATCGCCGTCGTGATCAGCAATAAAGAGGGAGCGTTGGGCCTGGCGCGCGCGAAGGAAATGGGTCTCGAGACGCGCTTCATTCCCTCCACGGGAAAGGGGCGCGAAGCCTTCGATCGCGAAGTGGTGGCGGTATTGAAGGAATTCCACGTCGATGTGGTTTGCCTGGCGGGCTTCATGCGGATTCTCAGCCCTTACTTCGTGCGCGAATTTCGGCATCGCATTTTGAATATCCATCCCGCCCTGCTCCCATCATTTCCGGGAGAAGACGCCCAGCGGCAGGCGCTGGAGCATGGGGTGAAATTCACCGGGTGTACCGTGCACCTTGTCGACGAAGGCATGGATACCGGCCCCATCGTCTGCCAGGCGGTCGTGCCGGTGCTCGACGACGACACCCCGAAGTCGCTCGCCGCGCGCATCCTTCAGGAGGAGCACCGCATCTATACAGTGGCAATCTGCCTACTCGTCGAAGACAAGCTGCTCATCGAAGGCCGCCGGGTTTTTCGCAAAGACTGAACCTTGGCTGGTTGGGATCAGCGTGATACACTATCGTGTGTAAATTCCATGGCTGCCAAGACCAGAATCAACATTACGGTTGACAGAGAGACTCTGCGGTTAGCTGATCGCGAGGCGCGCCGCCGCAGAACCTCGCGAAGCGAGTTCATCCGTGCTGCCGTCCACGCCGAGGCGACCAGGAACGACGCTGCTGGCAAGGAACAAGAGCTACTCCGCGAGCGGCGTGAGGCCATCGAGGGTATTCGAAGAATCGCCAAGGAAGCGGGGAGTTGGCCGACCGCCAAAATTGTTCATAACTGGCGCTACCGGCTCATGCAGGATGACCATTGAATAGCCAACCTTCATACGTCCTGGACACATCCGTTGCGGTCAAGTGGTTTGCCGACGAGGGCGGGACGGAGCAGGCAAAAGCTGACCAACTGCTCGAGGCCTTGGGGAGGGGGGACTTCATCCTCAAGGCCCCTGAACTTCTCCTCTTCGAAGTCGCGAACGCGTTAATGCTCTCACACAGGTTTCCGAGCGCGAAGGTGATCGACTCGCTTACGTTCTTGCGGAGATTGAAGATCGAAGTTGAGCTTTTGAGTTGGTCGACCCTGGCGAAGGCTGTTGAGATTGCTTCGGCCTGCGGCGCGGCGATATACGACTCATACTTTCTTGCCGTAGCTATTGGCAGCGATAGTGTCCTCATAACTGCTGATCAGGCTTTTCTGCGTAAAGCCCGCCACATGCCCAATATCATTGATCTTCGACTTATCAAACCACCCGAAAGAACCCGATGACCCTCGACGAACAACTCGCGTACCTCACCAAAGGCGCGGAAGAGACCATCCGCGTCGAAGAACTCAGGGCCAAGCTCGAGCGCTCGGCGAAGACCGGCAAGCCGCTGCGGGTGAAGGCGGGCTTTGACCCCACAGCGCCGGACATCCATTTGGGCCACACGGTCCTGATCCGCAAGCTCAAACATTTTCAGGACCTCGGCCACACGGTGATTTTTATGATTGGCGATTTCACCGGGCTGATCGGGGACCCGTCCGGCCGGAACGTGACGCGCCCGCCTCTAACGCCGGAGGAGATCGCTGCGAACGCGGAAACTTACAAGGAGCAGGTCTTCAAGATTCTCGACCCACAGAAGACCGTCGTGGACTTCAATAATCGCTGGCACGGCAAGCTTATGGGGCGGGACTGGGTGACGCTCTGCTCCAAGTACACGGTGGCGCGGATGCTGGAGCGCGACGACTTTTCCAAGCGTATGAAGGAGCAGCGGCCCATCTCCATGCACGAACTGCTCTACCCGCTCTCACAGGCCTACGACTCCGTGGCGCTCGAAGCCGATGTGGAACTCGGCGGCACCGACCAGAAATTCAATCTGCTCGTGGGGCGCGACATTCAGCCGGAATACGGCCAGGAACCGCAAGTGATCATGACCATGCCCATCCTAGAGGGGCTCGACGGCGTGCAGAAGATGTCGAAGTCGCTGGGCAATTACGTGGGCATCAACGAGCCGCCCGCCGAAATGTTCGGCAAGCTCATGTCGATTTCCGATGACATGATGTGGCGCTACTATCTGCTGCTCACCGATCTCTCGCCGGCGCAAATTGAAGCCCTTAAAGCCTCGGTGGCGGCAGGTAAAGAGCATCCGCTCGAAGTCAAGAAAGCCCTGGCGCGCCGCGTCATCACGGATTTTCACAACGCCGAGGCCGCCGAGCAGGCCCAAAAGGATTTTGAGGCAATCGTCCAAAGCAAGGGTGTTGATCCGAACGCGCCGGTGCTCGACCGGGTGGGTACGGTAGGCCGGGTTGATGTCTGGCTTGTCGAGCTGGGGTCGTGTAATTCCAAGAGTGATGCTCAACGTCAAATCAAGGCGGGCGCCGTATCGCTGGCGACGGGGAATTTGGATAATCCTGTCTGGACAAAAGTTACCGACCCTGCAGCGGTGCTCGATCCTTCGGCCTACCCCCGCGCCAAGGACTACCTCGACATCATCTTTAAGGTCGGCCGAAAGCAAACCAGAGTCAGGTTCAAGTTTCCGCCAAGAGAATGACAGGGCTTGTTCTCGCAACCGTTCGACCTCCGAGTGCGGACAGCATTTATCGTGCCTTGACATCCTTCGATCGATTCTGCATTCTTCCGTCGCATAACTGTGCGAGTCATCATTCTGCTCAACCCTACCGCGAAGCGAGGCAAGGCACGCGTATTGCTCGAACGCGCGCTCAAGGTCTTCCGTCGGGAAATCGTTCAATTCGATGTCCGTGAAAGCCAAAGCTCCCGGCACTTGACGGAGCTGGCGAAAACAGCGGCCGAAGAAAAACCCGACCTCATCGTTTCCGCTGGCGGCGACGGCACACACCACTACGTCATCAACGGACTTTTCCGATCGGAGATTCCCCTGGGATTTCTGCCGTTGGGCACGGGGAACGATCTCGCGAAAGGCGTGGGCATGCCCATGGATGTTCAGTCTGCGGCTGCGGCGCTGCTTAGGGGCCAGGTGCGGGAGATAGATGTTGCTCGCGCAGGAACAACGGTTTACGGCTGCATCGCCGGAATGGGATTTGACTCGACCGCCACGCGTTACGCCAACGAGCACGCGCGATGGCTCAGCGGCTCGCTTGCTTACACGTGGTCGCTCCTTCGCTGCATGCGCGAATACCGACCGCAGCAGCTCGAAATTATTACGGACGCAGGGTCCTTCTCCGGGGATGTAGTGTTTGCCGTTGTCGGAAACAACGCTTCCTACGGGGGCGGCATCCGGCTCGCGCCTCGCGCGAAGCTTGCCGACGGACTCCTGGATATCTGCGTCATCCCCTATATGAGCCGCATCGAGCTGCTGCGGTGGGTTCCTCGCGCCTACCGCGGTGAACATTTGCAGCACCCGCGAATTAAATATTTCCAGGCCCGCACGATCACGCTGCGCTCAGCTTCGCGAATGGAATTGTTCGGCGACGGCGAATTCTTGCAGGTATTGCCCGCCACCATTGAAGTGGTCCCGCGCGCTCTGCTCTTGATTGCTCCGGGACTCTCGCATTGACACCAAGCTGTGAGGTGTTTGTATACTCAATGAACCCGCATCGTTGAGGTTCGGTGAATATTATTCCGCGAGACATTCGGTTCGACCACAAGGAGACCTGCACGTGGCGCAAAAAGACAGCAGGCGATTGAGGATCGGCGTCCTGGGTGCGGGGCAGATTGCGCAGGCGGCTCACTTTGAGAGTTGTACCAAGGCGCGCAATGCCGAGCTGGCCGCCATTTGTGACGTGGCTCGCGATCTTCGCGAGCGCATGGCCGTCGTTCACGGCGTGGCAAAGACCTACTCTGATTATGACGCGATGCTCGCGGACCCGGCAATTGACGCCGTAATCATCGCCACCGCGGACGCGTTTCACGTGCCGGCTTCTTTGCAGGCGCTCGCGGCGGGAAAACACGTCCTCTGCGAAAAGCCCATCGGAGTAACGATCGAAGAGACCGAGGCGCTTAAGGAAGCCGTCGTTCGCTCCGGGAAGGTACTCCAAGTGGGACACATGAAGCGCTTCGACGCCGGACTCCAGTCCGCCAGGTCATTCATCGACACCGAAATCGGAGATCTGATCGCCCTCAAGGCTTGGTACTGCGACAGCACCCATCGTTATTCCATGACCGATGCAGTGCAGCCGCTGATCGTTACGAGCGCGAACGCTAGGAAGCCCGCCGCGAATCCCAAGGCGGATTTGCGCAGGTACTATATGCTCACCCACGGGTGCCACCTGATCGATACCGCGCGCTATCTTGCCGGCGACATCACCGCGGTCCGGGCGCGCCTATCGGAGCGCTCGGGGATCTGGTGCTGGTTTGTTGATGTCGAGTTCGCCAGCGGCGCTCTCGGCCATCTCGACCTCACCGTCGCGGTACGAATGGATTGGCACGAAGGCTTCCAGATTTACGGCAAGAATGGAAGTATCCTCGGAAGGATATTTAATCCCTGGTATTACAAAACCAGTGAAGTGGATATTTTTCGCGAGTCCGACGCCTCGACCCACCGCGTTTTGGGCGAAGACGGGCACTTCTACCGCCGCCAAGTGGAAGGCTTTGCTGACGTCATTCTCCACAGCGCGCCGCAGATTGGTGCCACCATTGACGATGGCATCGCCTCCGTACGAGGAATGGTAGCGATCGCCCGCTCGGTAGAAACCGGCCGCCGCGTCGCGCTGGCGGATGTCTCGGGAGGCGTCTGATGCGGCTGGGCATTTTCGCGAAGACTTTCGCGGGAAACAGTCCCGGCAGGGTGCTGGCAGCCGCCGCAGCCGCAGGGTACTCCGCGGTCCAGTACAACATGACATGCTCTGGCTTGCCCTCCATGCCAGATGAGCTCCCAAGCGAGATCGTGAAAGCCATCGCTCGCACCGCGGCAAAAAGCCAAGTCACCATCGTCGGGCTCTCCGGCACGTACAACATGATTCATCCCAATCCGAGGGTCCGGGCGAAAGGCCACGAGAGGTTAGCGAAACTGGCTGCGGCGGCACCCGGGATGAAGACCAACCTCATCACCCTGTGCACGGGTACACGCGACCCGGACGATCAGTGGCGCTACCACCCGGAAAACAGCGGCGTGGAGGCCTGGCAAGATCTGCTGGCATCGATGGAGGTTGCAGTCAAAATTGCAGACGAGCATGGCGTTTACCTCGGCATTGAACCGGAGCCGGCCAATGTTGTCAGCTCCGCCCGTAGCGCGCGGCGACTGCTTGCCGAGATCCGAAGTCCGCGCCTGAAAATCATTCTCGATCCTGCCAACCTGTTCGAAACTGCGCCGTTCAACGAGCAAAATCGTCTCATCGCGGAAGCGATCGACCTGCTGGCCGACAGGATCGTCATGTGCCACGCCAAAGACCGCACAGAATCAGGAGACGTTATCGCCGCCGGCAAGGGTGGCCTTGATTTTCCCTACTTTTTCGCCTGCTTGAAGGGCGCCCGTTTCGATGGCCCGATGGTGGCTCACGGCCTCGCCGCGGAGGAGGCACACGGGGTGGCGTGCTTCCTCGCTGTTGGCATGGAACAGGCAGGCTTCAAGGTGGAAACCGCATGAGCACAGGGCCAATGCGGTTGGTCCCGCACGGCCTGTCCCTTCACGTCGACGATGAGGGCGGTTCCGGCTCGCCGGTGATTTTTGAGCATGGACTGTGTGGCGATGCTGGTCAAACACGCGAAGCATTTCCGAGCCATCCCAGGTTTCGTCGCATCACCCTCGAAAGCCGGGGACACGGTCAGTCGGAGGCAGGCGATCCGAAAGCATTCTCCATCGCCACATTTACGGACGATGTTTTCGCCTTGATTGAAAGCCTGAATGCCGGCCCCGTCATTATTGGTGGCATTTCCATGGGCGCCGCAATCTCTCTGCGACTAGCCGTGACGAGGCCCGATGTCGTCAGAGGGCTGATCTTCGCCCGGCCGGCCTGGGTCACCGCCGCCGCACCCGCGAACATGGAACCCAACGCGCTTGTGGGCGACCTCTTGACCCGCTATCCACCGGAAGAAGCTCGACCAGATTTTCCGGCGGAGCGACACAGCCAGGCACCTGTCTCAGGTTGCGCCTGACAATCTGAAATCGCTCGATGGTTTCTTCGAGAGACAGCCCTATGAGGTGACCGCCGCGCTCCTGACGAAAATCTCCGCCGACGGCCCCGGAGTCAATGAGTCCGAAGTTCGCGCGTTGGCCATCCCGACCCTGGTTATCGGCACCGACCACGACTTCATTCACCCGCTCTCCTACGCCCAGACCCTCGCGCACCTCATCCCAACAGCGAAGTTCCAAGCCATAACATCAAAGGTGGTCAGCAAAGAGCTCTACGTGTCCGACTTTCACGCCGACGTAACGCAATTCTTGGGGGAATGTCTGTAATGCCTGAAAAGACGGCACGGTGGATCGACGCGCTTCCCACGAACCGCCTGATGGGCGAATTCTCCGTGTGGTCCGCGGACCTCGTCAATCTGTCCGCTGATCTGACACGGATCGCAGGCCATGCCGACATCCTGCATGTGGACGTCGCGGACGGCCATTTCGCACCAGCCCTGCTGTTTTTCCCCGACCTGGTGGCCGCCATCAAGAAAACAACAAATCTTCCCATTCACGTTCATCTGATGGTGACGGACTCGATACTTGTATCTCAAGTCGAACAATTTGCCGAAGCCGGCGCCGCGCTCATCAGCGTTCATGCGGAGAATGCCTCAGTGCCACAGGCCTTGGACCTTCTCGATCGCCTCCGCCTGCCTGGGGGAATGGTGCTGCAAATTGAATCCCCGGTGGAGAAGTTGACGCCCTTCATTTCGCGCGTGCGCTTCGTTACCCTATTGGGAACCGCGATTGGCGTTAAGGGCGCGGGGCTCGACGAAAGGGCCTGTGCCCGGCTTCATGAGGCCAAACGGCTTATCAACGCCGCCGGTCTCCCGCACCGAGTGGTCCTGGCGGCAGATGGCGGAATTCGCGAGCGCACCGTGCCTCTGCTGCGGCAGGCTGGCGCGGAAAGCGTCGTGCTTGGGTCGCTCGCGTTCGGCGCACCCGACCTCGCCGAGCGAATGGCCTGGCTGCGTAATCTGGCTACCTAGCTTTGCTTGCCTGCCTGCGAGGCTTTAGAGTGCGGCAGCTTGCTGCCGCTTTCTCACGAGCCAGCTTGCTGGCGGGCGAAACTACTCTAACCCCGCCCGTCGACCGGAAGTATGGGTGGTGGCGAAACCCCGCGAACAAGTTCGTTGGCTGGAAAGCGGCAGCAAGCTGCCGCACTCTAAAGCTTCGCACGGACAGGCTCGTTTCCGATGGCTAGGCCGTTGTCGCGCGGCTCAATGATTGGGCGGCGAGCGCTTGGGCGACCGGTTTAACGGTTGCCATCCGCTCGGCCGAAAGGTTGGAAACGAAGGGAGGAAGGGGACCGGTTTCAGCGATGCCGGCGGCCTCCACGGCGGCGTGCAGCACCGGCGCAGGACCCCAGGCGTCGCGCAAATCCTCGAGCGCCAGAAAGGGAGCCCGCAAAGCCTCTGCCGCAGCGCGATCTCCCCGTTTGCAGGCGGCGAAGAGCGCTTGCGTTAATGCCGGGGCAACGCAGCCGGAGCCGGTGGTGAAACCTGGCAAGTGCCAATCCAGCATGTGAACTACAGCAGGCCGCTCGCCAATGCCGCTCACCACACGGCGGCGGTCAACGCGCGCGAGCAGTCCCGCAAGGTAATCGTCCTGGCCAGGGTCTTTGCGGACCACAGCGTACTTGATGGCGCAACACGACGCCGCTCTCCACCAATCGGCCTACGGCGTCCAAGCCCGCCGCACGGTCGGCGCCGAAGCCCAATTCATCCTTCAGGTAAAGGGTCAGCGGCATGCCCGCCGCGTCCGAAAATTCCCGCAGGCCCCGCTCAAGTCCGGCGGCATCGCGCGGATCGTTACACGGCAGCACCATGGCGCAGGGAAATCCGATGGCGGTGCAGTAAGGGAGCTTGGTCCATCAGCCTGCCGTATGAGGGTCCGGCGCTGGGGATGCACCAGAGATGGTCCGGCAAACCCGCCAGCCACGCCAGAAGCTCTTCGTATTCCGCTGAGAGTCAGGTGATAAAGAAAGGCGTTCCCGCCAAAAAGCAAACGCGTCATGCCCGCCGCTGCGAGATAATCAACAATGCGAGTGGAGGCATTGAAATCGAGGGTGCGCTTCGCGTCGTGGCGGCGAGCAAGCGGCGGAACAGGGAAAACTCCCTGCAAGTCATCGAGCGTGATGGGGGCTGTGCGCATGGGGTCCTCTGGATCAACGGGCGGCCACGCGATGGGTCGGTGATCGGCCACGGCAGCAAGGTCGATCTGCCTCGGCCCAAATCACTTGGTCGGTTTAAGGAGGGTGAGGTTCAGAACCAGGGTCCAGCGCGTATCAATCGAGCTGACCTGCCGCAGCTCGGAAGACAATCCGTTGAAAGTTGCCTGTACCGTGTAGTCGTGGTCAAAGCGGAGGTCTGTGAACTGGTACTTCCCGTCTTTTTGCGAGTAGATATCCAGAACCTTCTTGGTTTGGAGATCCTTCAGTTCCACCATGGCGCCCTGGATAAAGGTCTCCCCTTCGTCCATTACCACGCCTGTGACCGTTCGCGAAGTGGGCCTCTTGTCCTTTGCCCATCCGGCCCTCGCCCCGAAAAGCAGAATCCCTCCCAGGATCAACAGCGTGAGGGCAAGCAGCTTTTGCACTCGGAGGAGATATCTCCTTTCAAGCGGGTTGTCGCCGGGAAATACACTAAGGGTCAGACTGCGGAATCGCAGATCACCAGGTTCCATCTTCCTCTTCTTCTTCCCCACTGGAAATGACGTCGAGTTCAATCGGATTGGTATTCACCACCTCGAGTTCGGCTCCGCAATCCGGGCAATCCAATTTCGCCCCTTCTTCGACGTCGTCTTCGATTTCAATCGCCGCCTCGCATTCAGGGCAATGAGCCATGGTCCTTCCTCCCGTTCAAGAACTTCGGTTTCCCCACACAAAAGTCTATTTCATTTCCTCTCGATGATGTCCAGCGGCAGAAGCAATTCATTTTGGATTTTCGATTTTGGATTGGAATCATTACGCAACCCGCGCCTTGTTGAAGGTAATAACTGAGGGCCGGTTGATTCGGCCAGTCCAAAATCGAAATTCCAAAATGCAATTGGCTCTTTCCAATCCTGCTTCTGGCGCGATAACCTTGTTCTGCTCCGAACTGAGTCGGGAAATTTGCTACCACGAGGTGTGCCATGGGCGACATTCATCGATTCGCAACGCTGGCTGTGCATGCAGGCGAAGCTCCCTGCAAGGCTACGGGGGCTGTCGACACTCCCATCTATCAGTCCACCACATTCGCCGCAGCGGATTCTGATGAAATGGCCGCGCAGTATGCGGGGGAGAGACCGGGGTACACGTATACGCGTTATGGGAATCCCACAATCCACGCGCTGGAGGAAAAACTCGCAGCGCTCGAAGCGGGAGAAGCGGCATTGGCCTTCGGGTCTGGCATGGCGGCCATCTCATCCGCGATTCTGGGATACGTGAAAGCCGGTGACCACGTAGTTGCTGCGCGATCCCTTTACGGCGCAAGCTATGATTTTCTCAATCGGATACTTCCCTCCATGGGCGCCTCGGCAACGTTTGTTCAATCGACCCGCTCCGAGGATTTCGAGAAGGCGATTCAGCCCAACACGCGCTTGATCTATCTCGAGACACCCAGCAATCCCGTGCTGGAGATTCTCGACCTTGCCGAAATCGCCCGAATCGCCCATGCGCACAAGATCCCTTCCATGGTCGACAACACTTTTGCCTCACCGGTCCTTCAGCAGCCCCTCAAGGTGGGCGTAACGGTCGTCGTCCACGCTGCGACCAAGTACCTGTGCGGGCATGGGGACGCGATGGCGGGTGCCGTGATCGGCCCCAGGGAATATATCAACCATCTCAACCTGAACGTCCTCCGTGATTTTGGCGGGGTCATCAGCCCCTTCAACGCCTGGCTCATCCTGCGGGGCATCCACACCCTCCACCTCCGCGTGCCCGCGCAATGCGCCAACGCGCAAAAGGTCGCCGAGTTTCTGGCCCAACATCCCAAGGTGGAACGCGTCAACTACCCGGGACTCCCCCACCATCCCGGGCACGAACTGGCCCGCCGGCAAATGAAGGCGTTCGGCGCGATGATGAGTTTCGAGGCGAAGGGGGGATACGAGGGGGGCAAGCGCGTCATGGATCGCGTCAAGATTTTTCTCCGCGCCGCCAGCTTGGGGGATACGCGCTCGCTAATAGTACACTCGGCATCCACCAGCCACCGCGCAGTGCCGCCCGAGCAGCGGCAGGCCATCGGCATCACCGACGGCTTGGTGCGCGTCTCCGTTGGGGTCGAAGCCGTCGAGGACCTGATCGAGGACCTCGATCAAGCGCTGGCGGGGTGAGCCACCCAGTGGCGCCAAAACGGCCCCGCATGGACGTAATTTCTACCGATGACATCCTACAAACCAAAATAAGTTACGCGCGAACGGGTATAAGATGTCGCAAGGGGACCCACTCATGCTCCGGCTCATCTCGCTCATATTGCTTGCCTATTCTTACTTCGTGATCCAAAGCAACCTTTCCAAACTTCCGGCGCGCATGCCGACGCACTTCAACGCCGCCGGTGTGGCCGACGGATGGGGGAGTCCCGACATCCTGTGGGTCCTCTTCGGCGCGCAGGTTCTCACCTGCGTCATATTCCTGATTGTTCCCTACATCGGCCAACGATTCCCCGGGACGATTCATTTCGGTTCGCGCCGCATCAACGACTTCCCGCCCGCTCAACGCGCGAAGGTGATCCCACTCCTCAACGACATGGCCGAGTACATGAGCATCGTGATGAACTTGTTTTTCATCCTCCTGCTCCAGGAGATCATTCAGGCGGCAACGCAGCCCATACCCCGCATTCATCCCCTTCTCCCGCTGGTGCTTCTGGTAGGAGGCATGCTCGGCGTCATGGTGTATTACCTTCGACGGATCGGCCATCTGGCCAAGAACGCTGACGGCTAACAGCCCACCGCCAACAGCTCACAGCGAACAGCCAACAGTTATTGTTATTAGCTGTCGACTGTTAGCTGTAAACTGCGTAAAAAACGGCGGTGACCCACCAGGCGCCCTTACGCCTTGACCTGTTCCGCCACTGCCACCGCGAACTCCTGGGTCGTGTTCTTCCCGCCCAAATCAGGAGTGCGCACGCGGCCCGCGGCCATCACCTCTTTCAATGCAGTCATCACCCGCGCGGCCGCGGCCGATTCACCCAGGTGCTCCAACATCATTGCGGAAGCCCAGATGGCGGCGATGGGATTGGCGATGCCCTGGCCCTCGATGTCGGGTGCGCTGCCGTGGACGGGCTCAAACACCGGCGGCCCGCGGCGCTCCACCGGATTGATGTTGGCGCTCGCGGCTAGTCCCAGGCTGCCCTGCAAAGCGCCTCCCAAATCTGTGAGGATGTCCGCAAACAGGTTTGAGCCCACCACCACATCCAGGCTTTCCGGATGGGTAATCATGCGTGCGGCAAGCGCATCCACGTGATAGCTCGCCACCTGGACGTCGGGAAAATCGCTCGCCACTTCGCGCACAACTTCATCCCATAACACCATGGTGTATTGCATGGCGTTGGATTTGGTGGCGCTCGCCAGGCGTTTGCGCGGCCGCCGCTCGGCCTGCTGGAAGGCGTAACGGACCACACGCTCCACGCCTTTGCGTGTGAACACCGACTGCTGAATGGCAACTTCTTCCGGTGTGCCGCGCTTGAAGCGGCCACCCACCCCAGCATATTCGCCTTCGGAGTTTTCGCGAACGAAGAGCATGTTGACATCTTCCGGGCGTTTGCCGCGTAAGGGCGATTCGATGCCGGGAAGAATTTCCACCGGGCGCAGGTTGACGTAGAGATCGAACTCGAACCGAATGCGCAGCAGGAGGTCGCGGAGCGAAATGTGGTCGGGAACCGTGGGATGGCCGATGGCGCCGAGCAGGATCGCATCGAACGGGCGCAGCGTTTCCAGTCCGTCCTCCGGCATCATGCGGCCATGGCGCAAATAGTATTCGCAACCCCAGTCGAACGGCTTGAACGAAAGGGTGAATTCCTTAGCCGCGGCGAAGAGAACCAGGACCGCGGCGGGAATAACCTCCTTGCCGATCCCGTCGCCGGGAAGCAATGCGAGGCGGTAGGTTTTCATATTGGGCTCGATTCCTAATGTGGTATGGCCATCTTGGCCGTGACCTCACGCGGGAAGGGCGCATGACCGATCATCTGATCTTCATGACACAAGCCCGCTTCTCCCCAAGTATAATCCGACCGATGGGAAAAATTCAGCGGTTGTTCGTGTGTACGGTCTCGTGCTGCTTGCTGGCCACGATTTGCACGTGCTATGGCCAGGAACCGGAGAACGTTCGATACCCACAAGTCCCGCAAGCGGTGATCCTTTCCCTCACCGGGAAACACTATCCCGGCATTTCGCGAGCGCTTTCCACGGTGGGATTCGAAGTGCGTGAGGTCGCAGCCGAAGGCTTCGGATCATCGCAACAGGGGCGGCCGCCCCTGCTGATTATTCCCGAGGCCGAAGCGCAACAGCTATCTCCCGCGCGCGTTCGGACGATTGTCCATGCCGTTGAGGGAGGAATGCCGCTGCTGCTGGATGGCACGACGACCTTGGCGGAAGCGTTGGGGGTCAGGTCCACCGGCAAGCGCGGCGAGATGAAGCACTATGATTGGGAAGATTACGCTCAGGACTCCGTGGAACTTCCGCGGCGGTTGGCATACCCCAACATCAAAGTGGGCGCAGCGTTTAAAGTTTTGGCAAACAACTCCAGATCGCCGGTGGTGGTCTCGGGCAGCCGCGGGAAAGGGCGGTTCATTTACAGCGCCATTCCTCTCGAACCCCAGGAAGGGATGGTTTTCCAATACCTGCCATTCCTGGCGCAGGCGATTGCCGACGAGTTGCACATCGTCCCCGCGCTCGCGGCGGACAACCTCTGCGTCTACATCGACCCTGGCCCCGACCCTCAAGACGATCCAGCGGTGATCATGGCGCAACTGAAGAACTGGTCTGTCCGCGAAGTCCATCTCGGGGCTTTTTACGGCTCGGAAGGATTCAAGACGTATACGCCGCGCTTTATCGCCGCGGCGCATCGCGAAGGGATTGCTGTTTATGCCTGGCTGGAATACCCCATGGTCAGCCAGGAGTTCTGGGACCAGCACCCGGAATGGCGCGAGCTGACGGCCAAAGGACGCCCGGCCATCATGGATTGGCGCCCTAACATGGCGCTTGAAGATCCCGCCTGCTTCCAGGCTGTGGCGGAGATCACGCGCCGGATGGTGCTCGACTACGACTGGGACGGCGTGGATTTTGCCGAACTCTATTTTGAGGGAATGCCCGGAATTTTCAAACATCCGAAAGACTTTACTCCCATGCATCCCACGTTCCGCCAAATGTTCGAGCAGCGCTACGGGGTCGACCCACGCAAGATGTTCGAGAGCGCCTCGTCATCTTATGGGCCGCGGAATCCCAAGCTCGCGGACGAACTGAAGGACTATCGTGTCGACCTGATCACCGAATTGACGCGAAAGTTCCTGGAGATTCTGGCGTCGTGCCAGACGGAGAAACCTTACTTTCAGACGACGCTTACTTTCATTGACGCGTTGCGCGATCCCACTGTGACCGAGCGGTATGGCGTCGATCCTTCCCGCTTGTTGGCTTTGCAAAATAAGTATGGCTTCGGCGTCGAGATTGAAGATCCCTACACCGTGTGGAATTCCAGCCCCGACCGCTACAAGGCTATTGGGGAATACTACCGGCCCCGGCTCCAACCAGGTTCACCATTTTCCCTCGATGTTAACGTCGTGGACAGAATTCCGCCGGGAACGCCGCTCAATCGGCCGCGTGGGCTGGAGCTTTATGAATTGCTCGCCAACGTTGCCGCGAATGTAGACTTGATCACGCTCTACGCATACAACACTTTCTCCGCGGATGATATGCGGCTGGTCCCTTATGTTTTGGGCGCGCAACAGATCGCCCGCGGATCTGTAGATGAGGGCACAATCCGTGCGCGGCGCCAGCTCATCTGGCGAACCAATACCCGTGGAAGAACGGTTTACCTCGACGGCCGGGAATGGCCGTGCCGGTCCGATTCACAAGTTCTGATTCCCGCCGGTGAGCACAAAGTGTTGACGCGCCCCTCGACTGAGAATGCCGGCCAGAACGCGCTACACATCGAGGGAATTAATGGCACGATCCTCGGAGCGGAACAAACGGGCAAGCACGTAAGACTTGCCTATGAATCTCGCGGACGTTGCTTTGTGCGGCTCAATCGAAAGCCCACCGACGTGCTCTGCGATGGCTCGACCGGCATCGGCGAAGTCCTGAATCGGAGCGAGGGCGTTTGCCTGGTGCTTCCTCAGGGCAAGCACACCGTCGAAATGGAATAGTGTCCGACGGCCCAGCGCAGAGGCTGCCATTGCTGATGCGGTTCACTCTTGCGTCGGAGCACTACCGCGAGTAGATTTGACGCGTGCCGAATCCACGCCGCGATTTCAACTTGTTCAAAAAGGTGCTGCCATGAAAAAACCGTTCCTTTTGATTCTTCTTTTCAGCTTGGGAGTGAGCATGGGATTTGCCCAGGCGGCGAAGACGCGTTTCGCCATCGTTGGCCTTGACCACGATCACGTTTGGGACCGGATGCCTACACTGCTCAGAACCCCGGGTGCAGAGTTAGTGGCCGTTTCCGACACACACCCGGAATTGATTGCGAAGGCCAAGGCGATGGTTCCGGCGAGCGTGAAATTCTTCAGCGACTACACCGAGATGCTCGACCAGATGAAGCCTGAGGCCGTCATCGTGACGACGGTTAACAATCAGCATCTCGCCATCCTCCGCGCCTGCGCTCAGCGGCACATCCATTTCTTCACCGAAAAGCCCATGGCCGCCACCGGCGCGGACGCACGTGAAATGGCGCGCGTGGCGAAGGAAGCCGGCATCAAGCTGATGGTGAACTACTGGAACACCTGGTCGCCCGCGACGCAGGAAGCTGCCGCGCGCATGAAGGCGGGAGAACTCGGCCCCATTCAGAAGATCATCGCCGAATTCGGTCACGAGGGCCCGAAGGAGATTGGCGCTTCGAAAGAATTCAACGCCTGGCTTTACGATCCCAAGAAGAATGGCGCCGGTGCCCTGATGGATTTCGCCTGCTACGGCGCGAACTGGGCAATGTGGATGAAGGGGCTGCCGGAGCGCGTCTTTGCCTATTCACTCAAGCTCAAGACGGCGCAGCACAACGAAGTGGAGGACGACGCGGTGGTCTTGCTCGAGTACAAGGACGCGACCGCCATCCTGTTGCCCTCATGGGATTGGCCTTACAGCAAGGGCCAGGCGGAATTCTACGGCCCCAAGGGGAGTTTTCTAGTGATGGGCGACGGATTGCTTTATCATCCCGCGCATAAGGACACCAACGTGAAGAATCCGGACGGCATGCCCGTGCCAGTGCATCCGCTCCCACCCAATGAAAAGGATGGCGTCGCCTACTTCGTCGACTGCATCCGGAATAACAAACCGATTGCAGACCCGTCGTCGGCAGAATTGAATGTGGGAGTGAACGAAATTATCGACGCGGCAATCGAATCCATTAGCACGGGGAGAGCAGTGAGCCTAAATCCGTAGCGCAGGGCCCGCTCTCCGGCCCTGCGGTTCTTCAAAAGAATTCCCGCGAATCTTCCATCGTAGCGCGGACCTGTTTTGTAGGTCCGCGGCTTGTGCCCGCCAATTGGGATTTTCCGTTGCAGCCCAGGGAAAAACCGCGGACCTACAAAACAGGTCCGCGCTACGACCACCGTTACGGGCATCGAGTGTGAATTAGAGCGGTTCGATATCCACCCACGCGCGCTTCTTCCACGACTCCATGCCTTTTTCGGCGAGTTGCAGTCCCTTCGCGCCTTCGAGCAAATTCCAGCGGAATGGCTCGTCCTTGACGACGTGGCGGAGGAACAACTCCCATTGCCGTTTGAAGGCGTTCTCGTAAACTTCCTGCTCCGGCACTTTTTGCCACCCGGCGAAATAATCGAGCGCGCTGGGGACATCCGGGTCCCATACGGGACGCGGCGTTGCGCCGTACGGCTGAATCCAGCAGTCGCGCAGTCCTGCCACGGCCGAGCCTTTGGTGCCGTCCACCTGAAGTGTCAGCAGGTCGTCGCGGCGAACTCGCACGCACCACGACGAGATGAATGGCGCAAGGATGCCGCCTTCGAGCTCGAACGTGGCGTAGGCCGAATCGTCCGCCGTGCACTCATAGGGCTTGCCGTCTTCGTCCCGACGGACTGCGATGTGAGTTGTGCCGCGGCAGGAAACGGCCTTCACCGGGGCGAAGAGGTTGTCCAGGACGTAGCGCCAGTGGCAGAACATGTCGAGGATGATTCCCCCGCCGTCTTCCTTGCGGTAGTTCCATGAGGGGCGCTGCGCGGGAATGGTGTCGCCTTCAAAAACCCAATAGCCAAACTCCCCGCGCACGGAAATGATGCGTCCAAAGAAGCCCATGTCGCGCAGCCGTTGCAGCTTCACGAGACCCGGCAGCCACAGCTTGTCTTGAACCACGCCGTGCTTGATTCCCCGAGACACCGCCAGCCGATAGAGCGCGAGCGACTTTTCCAGAGTTTCCGCGACTGGCTTCTCGCAGTAAACGTGCTTGCCCGCGGCGATAGCTTTGCTGACCGCAGCGAAACGCTGCACCGTCGTCTGGGCGTCGAAATAGATGGAATACTGCGGATCGGCAAGGGCAGTATCAAGCTCGGTGGTATAGGGCAAGCCCCCGAATTCTCGTGAAATGGCCTCAAGCTTGGCGGCGCTTCGCCCCACCAACAGCGGACGCGGCACGATCCTTTCCGCGTCGCTGATCCTGATACCGCCTTGTTTCATGATGGCGCCAATCGAGCGGCGCAGGTGCTGGTTCAGACCCATGCGCCCCGTGACGCCATTCATGATGATTCCGACCGATGGGTCATTGTGATTTTCCATATTTAGGCCTGTTCACAATCGGGTGATCGGGTGATCCGAAGATCGGACGAACAAAAGACAACGCGCGTCAGGCTCGGCGCTTGCTCACCCGATCTCCCGATCATCGGCTCGCCCGATCCCTATGCATTGAGGCTGCGCGCCCGATGGGAGGGCCGGAGCTTCCAACCCCGCGCGGGGAAGTGTGCCGTTGAGTTCCTGGCGCCAATGCGCCACGTCGCCGGCGGGTCCGTAACAGTAAATCATGCGCAGCGGTGTAGCGCCGGTATTGGTGAGTTGGTGAAAGACTTGAGGAGGAATGTAAACGGCTTGGCCTGACTTGACCGCCGACTTCTCGGCGCCCAGGCACATTTCGCCGTCACCCTCGAGAATCAAGTAGATCTCTTCCTGCTCCTGATTGTGCCAGGGAACCTGGCCGCCATGGGGTTCGAGCGTAACGCATCCCATCGAGAAGTTTTTTGCCTGAATGGGGCTTGGTTCCCCCACCAGGTTCTGCGTCCGGCGTCGCGCCGGATACGTGCGGCCGGCGATTTCCGCCAGGTCAGCAATAATCACTGGACACTCTCCCTCTTCGCACGAAGATCATCCGCGCTTCTTAGGGGCACCCCTACGAGTAAGCTCGGTATCACGCGGTCACAGCGGTCGTCTTGCCTCGGAACGCCAGGGCGCACACCAGCGAGCCGACAAGCGCCCCAACCAAAACTGTGAAGGCGATCCAGATAACCATCTGCGGCAAAACAGCGAGCATCAGATACTCGCGCAAAAATGACCCCGACGCGACATAGTTCGGCGGCACCGCGTCGTAATGCGTTCCCCAATGCCCGCGCAGAGCAAAGAACATCAGGATCACCACGGGAATCCGTGCCGCATAGCCATAAGCTACCAGGGTCTTGAAGAGGTCGGGCCAGCCGAACATGACCAGCGCCGGCCCCAGCAGCATCAGCAGAATTCCCAGGATTACCTTGCCGGGAAACTTAATTTGGGGCGCAAATCCGATGACGCCTCCGGCGATCAGAATGACGAATCCCAACGCCGTTAGTCCGAAAGTTTTCCAGGCGCTGGATGGTCCATGCCCCGCATGCACGAGTTTAACCGCGAAGTACGGCCCGAAAATGAACGGCAACCAGGATATTCCGATGATCGCCATGCCTCCGCCGGCGGCGGTGTTGAAGAGGATATGGGACCAGTGGCCAAGCTCTCCGGCCAAGCGCAAACAGGTGATTACCAGCGTGATTACAGCGGGCACCAGGATCAAACCTCGAATATCAAAGGAAGAATCTGAAGTGGTTTCCGTCATGGCATCTCCTGCCGCAGGGTGCGGTCTTAGATTGGTGTTTCGGCTAAAAGGTAAAATTCACCGGGCCCACACAGCCAGCGCATTCTACCCGATTTAGTTTCCGGGGGCCATAGGGACAACTGAGGAATAACTGAAGCACGGCTAGTTCGGGCGTAGGTTCTTGGCTTCGCTTTCGAGCAACTTGCGGATATTCGGCTTTACGCTTCCCGGCTGGGGGGCCGGAAGCAGCGCCAGACCCTGCTTTGCCGCGGCGCGGCCCTTCTCGAATTGGCCGGAGGCCCGGTAGGCCCGGGCCAGCGTCAGCATCCTGGAGGGTATTTTCCCATGGCTCATCGCCACCTCGCGTTCGGCGCAGGAGGCGGCAAACTGCGGGTTTCTGAGTGACCCCGGCTCTGCCGTCAAAAAAGCGTTGGCGGCCTGATCGAGGACCAGCGGCGAAACCTGAGCTCGTGCAGCAACTTCCCTCAAAGCAGCCAGGCCTTTCCTCGATAACTCATCCGAAGCTCCAGGGATGTGAAGGGTTGCGTTGATAACACCGATTCGCACCTCAATACTGGCGAGGAATGCCTTCCAGATGGCGTTGGCGGGATCCTGTTTCAGCAGCAGTTCGAGATCAGCGGCAGCCTGCCTAAGGCTCTTCCCGGCAAGGATAAGGTTTATGCGCCGATCGCGGGGTTTCGCCGCCACAACCGGGTCCGCCGCGTCCTCATAGCTCTTGGCTTCGTCGTCCAGCACGGTCACTACGTCGAAGAGCGCACGGGAATCCTTGGGGTCCTGGGCGGCCAGGCGCTGGGTGGTCACAAGAGCTTGCTCGAAGAGTGGGCCGGCCTGTGCATACTCTCCCAACCGCTCGAACGCGTTTGCCTGCTTTCGCAGCAGCATGGCGCGCAGCCGCACTCCCGGAAGGCTACCCTGTTCGGCCTTGGGCTGGGCATCGGCGCGCTGCAAGGCAACCTGAAACTCCTTAAGCGCCTCTGCTGGATCGGTCTCCATCTCCACGCTGCCGGTCTTAAGTCCGTTGATCACCAGACCGCGCTTGGCTCGCAGGTAATTCGGATCCATGCTGAGGACACGATTATCCAGCGCGACAGACTGCCGGTAGGCGGCGACAGCACCGGCAGAATCCGCGAGACTCGCTGTGCCGTTTTGCCCCAACTCGTCCCCGAGAGTGCCGTAGGCCGAAGAAACGTCGCAGACCAGCGCGGCAGTGGCATGGGGGTCCGCCACCAACGCGTCAAAGCTTTTCAGAGCTTCCCGCATGACGGGAACTGCCTCCGGCGTCCTGTCGATTTGCCACAGAATCTCACTGCGAGATTGTTGGACCAGAGCCAACCCTCGGATCGCTTCTCGGTCCTTGGAATCGGAACCCGCGAGCGTCCGAGCGATGGCGAGGGCCTTATCGAGGGTCACAGACGCTCCCGCGGGATCGCCCAAATTCTGATCGTAGGCGTTGCCTTGAAGATTCGCCAGCCGAGTGTACGCATCCACCAGGTCGAGTTGAGTCCGGCGGTCGCCCTGCGCGTCCTTGGCCATGCGATCCAGGTGCTCAAGCACGCGCGTGACCAGGAGGTTCTGTGCGCCGGTAGAGCCGGGAAGTTGCTTGATCGCTTCGTCCAATTCAGAAAGCAGGCTGTTGCTCAACTGGCGCAGATCCGCAGAGCGCGCCTCGGCCTTGCGCCGCTCCTTATTGGCCACCCTGGCCTGCCACAACACACCTCCCACACCGGCTACGAGAGAGGCGGCCAGCAGTGCCGCGGCGGTCAAGCTGAACCAGCGGCGGCGGATGAACTTACCGGCCCGATAACGAAGCGTGCCCCGGCGCGCCGCCACCGGCAGCCCCTCAAGATAGGCGCGAAGGTCGGAGGCCATTCGCTCGGCGGTGAGGTAGCGCTCCTTGGGCTCTTTACGCAGTGCCTTTAGCAGGATTGCTTCCAGATCGGCATCGAGCCGAGTCTTCGAACCTGCCGCCTCGGCTGGACGGCGAGGAGGTTCTTCGCAGATGACTCGCACCATCTCTGCAGTGGTAAGTTCCTTGAGTTCGTAGGGCAGTGCTCCGGTAAGCAGGAGATACAACAAAACACCTAGCGAATAGGTGTCCGAAGCCGTGGTGATGGGATTGCCCAACACCTGTTCCGGGCTGGCGTATTGCGGCGTGAAGGACTGATATCCTTCGCGGGTAAGCGTCTTGTCGGGCACGGCTGGTGACGGCGAGAGGAGCTTGGCCGTGCCAAAGTCGAGCAATCGGGGAGTGCTGTCCGCAGCCACCAGGATGTTGTCCGGCTTCAGATCGCGGTGCACGACGAAGTGCTGGTGAGCAAACTGGACGGCCTCGCAGACGCGCAGGAATAGCGCGATCCGCTGAAACACCGAAAGTCGCTGCCTTTCACAGTAGTGATGGATGGGAACTCCGTCCACGTACTCCATCACCAGAAACAAGTCGCCTTGGGGGGTGACGCCGCCATCGAGCAGGCGGGCAATGTAGGGATGCTGGAGTTCGGCCAGAATCTGCCGCTCCTGCCGGAACCTCTCTCGAAAGAGTTCGGTGGCGAGGGGCAGGTCGATGAGTTTGATGGCGACCCTCTGCTCGAACTGTCCGTCGGCGCGATGCGCCAGATAAACGGCGCCCATCCCGCCCCGTCCGAGAAGACGGTCAAGCTCATAGGGCCCAACTCGCTTCCGACCAGGTTGGGTGTCGGAGGCAGCCTCCGGCCCGAGCCGGCGGGAAGCGGTCAGTTGTTCTTCCGCCTTGCAGGCATCGAGCAACGAGCGCACCTCGGCTGCGAGCTCTTGGTCATCATGGCACTGGGTCTCGATCAAAACCTCACGTGTTTCGTCGGGAGCTGCCAGGGCCTCGTGGAAGATCGTCTCAATCCGCAGGAATCTTTCCGTCGTTGGATTCATTTGAGCGACAACCCCGCGTGCCCAGGAACTGTCATCTCAGACTGCGTGGACCGGAGCCAAAGTGAATCACCGTTTCCCTACATTCTCGATCCCAATTGGGTTAGTGAGCCAGCACAGCCAACACTTTGTGAATCTCCGGCCGCGATGGGTCGGGAACTCATAACACCTGCATCAGGCCGCGTCCTCGATCGCGTCGGGGTGGACCCGCCGGAATAGCCAGCTCTTGGCGAATTTCAGGTCGCGATCGACGGTGGACTTGGAGACCTGCATCAGGTCCGCCGTCTCCTCCGCGGTGCAACCCAGAAAGTAGCGCAGTTCGACGAGTTGGACCTTGGAGGCATCGAGCGCGCCCAGTTCATCCAATGCGTGGTTCAGATCCAGCAGTTCCGGGCTGCCGATATTAACCCACAAAAGGTCATCGCTGAGAGGGATGCGATCGAAGCCGCCGCCGCGCATCTTTGTTTTGCATTCGCGCGCGTGGTCGATCAGGATCATCCGCATGATCTTGGCGGCGAAAGTATAAAAATGCTGACGATCGGCCCACTCGGCTTTCTTCTGTTTCAACAGACGGAGATAAAGCTCGTGGACGAGCGCCGTAGCTTGCAGAACGTCGGGATTGCGCTCGCGCCGGATGTAGGCCGCAGCAACCTCCCGCAGGTGGGGATAGACAAGCGGCATCAACTCCGCAAAGGCGGACGTGTCGCCGTCCTTCCACTTCGCCAGCAGCAAAGTGATTTCTCCCCTCGTTGGCTGCACAATCACCTCCGCGCGCGCTTCTTACCCGAGTCTCTTCGGCAGCCAGCCTACCACGTTTCCACCGTTCTCACATCCTCTCGATTACCCTTTCTCATCAACGACATACAGCCAGATTAAAACGCTTTGAGGCATTTTCCCTTGGCTTTTCGCTGTCTCAGTGAATAGGCAAGAAAGCAGTCAGTCCTTTTATACCCCGGGAGGTAACACCGTCATGAAAAGAGTTGGCTTGATATTGTTGGGCATTCTGTTGTTGTATGGCTGCGGCGGCACGAACAATCAAACACCCATCACGCCGTCAATCTCGGTTTCCCTTTCTCCTTCTGCCCAGATGTCCATCGACCAGGGGCAGACAGTCGCCTTCACGGCGACCGTGGCAAATGACTCGAGCAGCAAGGGCGTGACCTGGAGCATGTCCGGCACCGCGTGTACCGGAACAGCTTGCGGAACCTTCACGAGTTCCACCACAAGCGCTGCGACCTACAATGCTCCCGCGACAGTTTCCGCCAGCCTTACCGTGACGGTAACGGCAACTTCCGCCGCCGACACCTCGAAATCGATGTCGTCCACAGTGGTCGTGGGTCCGCCACCCAGCATTACCACCACCTCACTCGCAAATGGCGTGGTGGGTACGGCCTACAGCGCCACACTGGCTGCCACGGGGGGAGCGGGAACGCTCACCTGGAGTGTAGCCTCAGGGTCATTGCCCGCGGGTCTCACGCTTGCCTCCGGTAAGATTTCAGGCACTCCCACGGCGGCGGGCGCATCCACGTTCACCGTGAAAGTAGCGGATTCAGCGCCTACTCCTATGTCGGCCACCCAACAGCTTGACATCACAGTAAGTCCTCTGCTGGTGATCTCCACCACTACCCTGCCTACAGGTATGCTCAACAGCGCATACTCCACCACGCTACAAGCCACCGGCGGAACTGGAACCATCACTTGGAGCGTGACCACTGGCAGCTTGCCGGCGGGCCTGAAATTGAGCAGTTCAGGCACGATCTCCGGAACGCCCACAACCGCGGCCACATCGAGTTTCACGGTCACCGCCACCGATTCCGGCACTCCGCAGCAGACCAAGAGTGAAGCGCTCAGTATCGCGATCTACGCTCCTTTGAGTATCACGACCACGACTCTGCCCAGCGACACGGTTGGTGCCGCCTACACCCAATCCATCAGTACGAGTGGCGGAACCCCGCCAATTATCTGGAGCGTGACGAGCGGCTCGCTGCCGCCGGGCCTCCAGTTGCAAGGCCAAGGTACATCAGGCGCTTCGGCAACGATTTCGGGCACCCCCACCGCCACGGGCAGCTTTCCCTTCACGGCGACAGCCACCGATTCGAGCAGCCCCAAGCAAGCTGTAAATCAACCGTTAACGATCGTCGTCAATAACGCGCCGTTGGCCATTGTCACCACGTCTTTACCGAACGCGGTGGTCAATACGGCTTACACTGAAGCTCTGCAAGCCTCCGGCGGCACTCCACCCTACACTTGGAGCGTGGCTTCCGGCTCGTCGCTCCCGTCGTGGTTGTCGATCAGCGGTTCCGGGACGAGCTGGACGATTTCCGGGACGCCGACCGCCACCGGGCCAGTGAGCTTCAGCTTAGCCGTAACGGATGCGAGCACGCCCACGCCGCAAAGCGCGAGTCAGGCGTACAGCTTTACCATCGCTACGGCGGCCGCCTGCTCGGATTCGGGAAGCGAGTCTCTCCTCTCCGGGCAATACGCCTTCATCCTGGGTGGATATACCGAGTCGGGGTTCCTGGGTGCTGTCGGTTCCTTCACGGCCGATGGCACCGGTAAGATCACTGCGGGCGTGCTGGACAGCAATGGGACCATCGTCCAATCCGGCGCCAGCATCGATCCCACTCAGAGCTTCTATGCGGTGGGTTCGAACCACCTTGGCTGCGCCACCATCGTAACGAGTTCGGGCACCTTCACGACCAAGCTCTCGGTCGGCGGCATCACCTCCAATGTGGCGACCGAGGGGCGCTTGGTCGAGTGGATTAACTCCAGCAACAACTATCTCAACGCGACGGGTCAGCTCTGGAAACAGACGGTTTCCAGTAACGTAACGAGTGGCAATTTCGTTTACGAGTTCACCGGGGTATATGGAACAAGTCAGTACCGCACGGGTGTTGCAGGCATGACGACCATCAAGGCCGGCACCAGCGGCGGTACCATCACCTACGGGGAATACGACGTCAACGTCGAGGGTACCATTAACAATGGCAATGGTCTCTCCACGCCTTACACCGGCATTAGCGGCACCTATACTGCTCCGGACCCGACCACCGGCCGTTTTACCGACCAGACATCACTCGACAGCGTGACCGCTCACCACGTGGGCTACCTCATCTCCAGTTCGCAATTCCTGGAAATGGGAACAGATGCACTCTCCAGCACAACTTCGATTCTGGGTGGCGTGGCGAAACTCCAGAGCGGGTCCCCGTCCTTAACCACGGGTAGCACTCTCGTCTACTATGCGACGGGGACGGAAAGCGCCGAGCTCGGACTCATCAACGTGACGGGATCCTCCGGCTATACGGCCACCTATTACGAGGACGTCTTCGGTTCGGCGGAAACCGCTCAAACTCCGGCCTGCACTTACACAACCGACACCTACGGCCGGGTGGTAACCAGCGGTTCCACTTGCACAATGTATCTAACCACCTACTCAAAAATGTACCCTCCTGTTTACTACCTGTCCGGCCCTAACACGGGTGTCATGCTCGGAACGGGCGCCGGTGTCTATGCTGGTCAGATCGAACCGCAGGTGGCCCCAAGCGGCGGCTTCTCCGCCACCTCTCTCTCCGGAACTTTCTATGATGGCGATAGTGAGGTGGTCGGCGAAGGAGTCGCAGGCGACGAGATGATCGACGTAGAGGTGCAAACGTTTAGCGGTAGCGGCGGCGTCGATATTATCGGTGACTATGTCGGTGCTGTCGGATCCGTGGTGACGCAGGACGCCGACCAGACCACTAGCACCACGCTTGGAACGGTGAATTCCAACGGCACCTTCACCACCAACACGAGCTATCCGGGGATCAACGCCATCATGGTCTCCACCACCAAGATCGTGAATATCGATAATTCCATGCAGGCTTACCCCATCATTCAGATCATTAAGCAATAGCCGTTACTTTCACTGAAAAGGGCCTTGTCCGTCAGTCGGCGGACCGGGCCCTTTTCACTCACAGTGGACGGTAACAGGCAGAGCGACGGCATCTTGGCGCCCGAGGCGGGACGTGATGGTCGCGTTCGCGAAGAACCCAGCGCGACCTATTATCGAGGTCCGCGGCTCTTTCCGAGGGTTTGAAGTTTTGGCGCGGCAGGATCGAAGACACCAAAGCACGCGGCCGCCGGCCGAATCCTCTGGCTCCCCGTGATAAACTTACTGACGATCCTGAAGCCGGCGCGATGGCGCCCGGGAGTGAGCACTTCGACGACTGATAGCATCGAAGAAGAAATCCCCGCCGTATACTCTTTGGGAGGTAAAGAATCATGAATGAGCAAGCGAATGTTCGTTTGGTCGAAGAAGTCTATGAAGCGTTTGGTCGCGGCGACATCGCAGCAGTCCTGAATTTCATCGATCCGGGAGCTGACCTCGACTTTGAAGGGCCTAAGGCCATTCCGTGGGCCGGGAGTTGGCACGGCCGTGAGGGCTGGACAGAGTTCTTCCAAAGGCTTGGCGAGAACGCGGATGAGATCACGCTGAGCATGGCGCCATTCGCAGCGCAAGGTGACAATGTTGTGACGGTGGGAAGGTATCGGGCACGTGTCAAGCGATCCGGTCAGCGGATCGATTCGCCCCTCGTGCACCTCTGGACGATTCGCAATGGCAGGGTGGTGAAGTGCCGTGAATTGACCAACACCGCCGCAGAAGCCGCGGCATGCACCGCGAGGGTAGAGGCCGGGGAATGATTGGCCGCTTGCAACGGCCGCACGCCCACCGCGCAGGCGGCGCTCCCCCATGAAACTCGGCCGCATCGATACCCATATCTGTCGGCACGAGGCCTATGAGCGCTAACTTAAAACTGTTGCCGGTCGAAAAGCCCGCAGAGCAGCCCGCGGGTGTCTGCGCCCTGTAATGAGGAACGTAGCGCAGGACCCGCTCTCCGGTCCTGCGTCACTTCCCGGCCGCGGAGGGTGTTGGCGCGACTACCGGGGACATTCCGGTGGGCGCAACCGGAAAGCAGCGACCGTAGCGCGGACCTGTTCGTTAGGTCCGCGGTTCTTCCACGAATGACAACGAAAAGCCGCAAGGCTGGAGAGCGAGCCTTGCGCTACGTTTTGCTGCGAGTGCTGCGTTAGTCGCGCCCGCCGGCCCCTCAACGCTGCCGCCGCGTGACGCTGGGTCCCGACTGTGGTATATAACTACAAAGAGAGGGTAAGCGTATGGCAGTGCTTGATTGGTCCGAATGCCTTGCCGTGGAGAGCATCCCCGGCAAGCGCAGCGATGCATGGGTATTCCGCGATACGCGGACGCC
Source organism: uncultured Acidobacteriota bacterium (assembly GCA_963808085.1). GTDB lineage: Bacteria > Acidobacteriota > Terriglobia > UBA7540 > UBA7540 > Bog-366. The sequence goes on along the minus strand of CAWEFC010000011.1, from coordinate 75,754 downwards.
GGTTTCCGTTGTCTTTGACAATCTGGAAGTCGGAGCCTCGATCGCCGAAATCATGGAATGGTTTCATTTGTCCCGCGAACAGGTGGTCGCCGTGATCGAATTTGCGGCGCGAAGCCTCGATGCGCTACCGGCGCAGCCTCCCGCCCCAAGGGTCGATGCTCATACTCTTTGACAGTTGACAGGGTTGTAGCCGGGGTGAATGCCGCGACACCCGGCAGTTACACCGAAGTCGACATACCGTTCAAGTAAGTCCACAACCTCCGCCCCCAAGCAATCATCCCCCCAGTCGGCGCAGAATTCCGCCTCCCGGAGTCTGCGGTCCCGTAAGGACTAAGTAAGTTGAACTCAATGCATCCGACCGAAAGCAAACCGCGAGGAGAAGTGTCGTGCGGCGAGGGTGCTGGCGGTGATGGATGGGAGTTCACATTGACTGAAAGCGCGCTCGTAGAAGGGCAAGTCGCAGGAAAGTATACTCTCGCCGGCGCGGGGGCTGAAGAGAACGTCCATTCGTGATCGCAGACAGCAAAAGACGGGTGCCTGGTGCGCCAGCCGGCGCGACCGTGTTAGGAAAACTCCGAAGTAGTAGGGCCGGGCGTTGAGGTTTGGGGCCTGGAGCGGAGAAGTCTCTGTCGAGCCGCTCGCAATCGAAGAACAAGTTGACGCGATGGAAGCCACAGGTCAGAATAACCTAGGTTTATCTGCCCGAGGGGGTTGGGACACAGCAGAGGAGGGCAGCAGCGCATGAAGGCTTCATACCTGAAACAAGTGATCAGCTTTTTCGACCCCATGCAACCCCTGGATGAGGAGCATAAGGACTGGTACGTCGAGAGGCCGGATAGTCCCGAAGAAGAGATCAAGATTTACCTGATCAGCAATTCCACCGACACAAAGATTCTCTTTAGCGGTCATCGAGGCTCGGGAAAGACCTCGACCTTGAGTAAATTAGCCCGCGATGCCGATGTCCAGAGGAACTTCTTTGTTGTCAAATTCTCAATCAAAGAAGAGCTCAACGTTGCTGACCTTACTTATACGGACCTGTTGGTGGCGATCGGCCATCGCCTCTACGAGGAAGGCAAGCCCTGGTTGGACTCGAAGCTGAGCGATGACCTTAATAAGTGGTCGGCAGAGGTGTCGCGCGTGACATCGAAGGCCGACCAGGCGGAAGTGGAAGTCGGCGCGGGAATCAGCGCTTGGTTCTTCAAAGCCAAGGGTCTTCTGAAGACTGGATTTGAGGACAAGCAGGAGTTCCGGCAGAAGTTTGAGCCGCGGGTTCCGCAGCTCATCGAATTCATCAATCGCATTATCCGCGCCGTCGAGACGCACCCTGATGCAGGGGAGCGAGAAGTCTTGCTCATTCTGGAAGACCTGGATAAGCCGCCGGTGGATGTCGCCATGGACCTCTTTTCCACCAAGGGCACGGTCCTCATTCAGCCCGAGTGCAAGATTATCTTCACCGTACCCACCTCGCTGCTCTATTCGGGGCAGTACAATGTGGTCAAGGAGAACTTCAGTGACCAGTTCCCCTTGCCCAACTTCAAGATTAAGGAGAAATCCGGCGATCGAAACGAGCCTGGGTGGGCGAGGATGCGGGAAATCGTGGAAAGGCGAATGGAACGCCAGATCATCGAATCGAAGGCGCTCGACCACGCGGTGGAGATGAGCGGAGGGGTGGTCCGCGAATTGGTCAGAATCATTCAAGGAGCTGCCAGCCGGGCGCTGGTGGCCAAGGCGAACGCCATCAAGTTCGAGCATGTCGAGCATGCCGTGGACAAGCTCCGAATGGAATACAGTTACAGCCTGACCCGGGATGAGTACATCGAAATTCTGCGAAAGGTCCACGAATCCAAGGAACTAAGATATCCAAACGAGAAGCCTCTGCTCGACCTTCTCCACAATCTATTCATTTTGCAATATCCCAATGGTCCCGGATGGTACGGAGTTAACCCCATTGTCCATAAGCTCATCGGAGTCGGAGCGTAACCCAGTTACCTCAACGCTTCTCAGCGATGCGGACCGGCGCGCGGTGGCGGAGATGGCGGTAACGCTGGACGCCTCGAAGCACGGCTGCGTCTACTTTGGCGTCTGCAACAACCGGCTTAAGATCGAAGCTGTGGAAGCCGCCATTAAGCAGGCTCTCTGGCCCCACGGGATGGACGTAGAGCGTGTGGTTTTGGCCGAACGTGACACGACTGTCGACCCTCCGTCCTATCGTGTCCACATCGTGAATCTGTTCGACTACTTTGATACGTTGCCCCGCCAACGGTCCCGACTCTATTTCATTCATGGCCTCCCCGACCTGATTCGGGAGCAAACAGGTGGGGACAGTTCCAAGGTTGCCCCTGTATCCCAGCTTCTGAACTATCGTCGAGAATACTTCCACGATCAGCGCCTCTGTGTGCTCTTTTGGCTCTATCCCGAGACCGTGCCTTATCTCACGCAGAATTCGCCCGATTTCTGGTCCTTCCGATCCGGCATGCCGCTGTTTATTGACAATCCACCAGTAGCGCAGCTACCAGCTTCCAGCGGCTGGCAGCAAAGCGAACCCTCGGATCGCTGGTCCGGTGACCTCGAAGAAATGCTACGGCAGTTGGCCGCATACAAGCAAAGAAATCCGCCGGATGAGAATGCTATTGCAAACCTCCAATTGGAAATTGGTCGCATCCACGTACATCGACATGAACCTGACAAAGCCTTCGACGTGCTTCGCAAGGCAGCAAATACATTTGTAAGGCTGGGGCTCCGGAATCAGGTTAGGCTTGTGAACACATGGCTTTCGCGTGCGTTCAAGCAAAAAGGTCAGTTTGAAGAAGCGGAAGAATGTATCCGGCAAGCGATTGAAATTGATAGCGTGCAAAAGAACGAAGCGTCATTGGCCACGGATTACAAAAACCTCAGCCAGGTTTACACCGAGCGGAGCCAATTCGATGAAGCGGAGAAGTGGTTGCACAGGGCTATCGCGATCAATGAAAAATTGGGGGACGAGCCGAAGCTTTCCGTTCTGTACAATAACTTGAGCGAGATCTATTTCGCCCGAGGTCAGTCAGAGGGGGCAGAGAATTGGTTGCGCAACTACATGGACATTAATGAACGGCTGGGGAGCGAGCGGAATCGTGCCATTGACTTCAGCAACCTAAGCCTGATCTTCCAAACGTGGGGCCAGTTGGAAGAGGCGGAGAGATGGTTGCGCAAATCCGTAGAGATCGATAACCGGCTGGGCGATGAGCAGAACCTTGCCATCGACTACAGCAACCTGAGCCAAATTTACAAACTGCGGGGCGAGCTGGACAGAGCCGAGACCGAATTGCGAAGGGCGATGGCAATCTGCGAACGGCTGGGGGACGAACTGCATCTTGCCATCTGCTACAATGATTTGGGCCAGATCTACCAATCACGCGGCGAGTTAGAGACGGCGGAGATGTGGCTACGCAAGTCTGTCGACCTCGCTGATCGGCTGCGCGACGAACCAAACCTTGCCATTGGCTACAGCAACCTGAGCAAAATCTATCGGGACCGAGGGAAGTTCACGGAAGCTTGCGAGTGGTTGAAAAAGGCCATCGAGGTCGATACGTGGCGTGGGGACGAGATGAAAGTTGCCATTCGCTGCAGCGACCTGAGCCAGATGTATGATGAGCAAGGCCTGTACGAAGAAGCGGAAACGTGGCTGCGCAAGGCCTTGGCCCTCGTAGAACCGAAAGGACCGTCGGCGACCCTGGAAACACTCAAGTCAAACCTCGAGCAGTTGGAGAGGGAAAAGAAGCAGCAGCCCCCCACGCCTTGAGACGGTGTTGCTGTTCAGAACGCCGCCTGTCGCAGCTTTTCATGGGACATCCAAATGGACTCGCGACGCGGGGACCCAGACGATCGGAATCAACAATTCTTGGTTCCTTTCGTCCCCCGGGCCTCTGCGCCTCTGCGTGAAATGCTTCTCCGTTTGCGGCTCTTTTTCGCAGCCTCTCGATCCTGGATAAGGGACGCATGGAGAATTCCTCCGACCACGTAGCGCAGGGCCGGCCCCTACCCGGCCCGGAGTTGAATCGGCAATCCCCGCGAAGCAATTTCCTACCGGCAGGAAATCAGAGAGAAAAATCAGACAAAACGTACCATCTATAATCACATTTATATGTATTCAACTCGCCATTGGTCGCCAACGTGCGAACTTATGGTGCGGAGAACTGGGCTGGGGGGAAATGGCGCAGGGGGGAATTCAAGATGCCGGGTGCCAGGTGGCAGGAGAAAGCAGTCGGTAGATGGCAGGCGGGGGGCATAGGGATTGGGAGCTGGGAGCGGGATTTGGGCGTCGGGGTCCGGGCTTCCGGTCGGCCGGGGGTTGGAAAGTCCTGACTAGTCTCTAGTTCTGCGGATCTGAGGATTCGGCTCTCCATGATGTGCCTGAAACAAAAGCGGTTTGTCGTTTATACACAAAATGTCTTATTATTTATTTCATTCAAATCAGGAGACTTAAGGTCAAATCCTGTAGCCGGGGCGAGAAGGAAGCGCGCGGAGCACCATGATGTCTTAGAAACAAAACGGCTTAGGGCTTTAATGCCACAATGTCATAAAGCTTTAAATCATTCATATGATAAAGGTTACATGGAAAGTTGGGATGCCGCGCGAGAAGCTCGGGTCCACCGCTCCATGATATGTCTGAAGCGAAAGGGGATAGCAGTGATCGGTAGAAATCTTACAAGAATCTACACTGTTGAAAATAAGACGTTTAAGCTTCCGTGCGGAACCCCAGGTTCCCCAAGAAAAGGGGAAACAAAAAAACTGGGCCGCAATCCACTAAGTGATTGAAAATACGTGCAGAAAGAATGTCTATTTTCTGCCTCTCCATGATGTTGATGAAAACACATGAGTTACGACATCTTCTCCATGATGTTGATGAAAACAAAGCTTGTTAACGGTTTTGGAGGTTTCCGAATGCCAGGGGATGTAGCCGATGGGCTGGCGCAAGCCGGTAGCGCCCCGAGCAGGGGTCGCCGGAACCTCTTGGTTCTCTTCTTTTCGGTGCAGGACCAAGAAACGCCCTACGTGGCGCCGCTTCTCCCATTTTCGTCGGCCGAAAGTATGCGACACATTTGACGAATTTCGGATGTCCGCAATATCGAAAATGAAGGTGCATCCGGCTATGTTGATGAAAACACATGCGGGGATAAAATGTCATGGTGGACTGCCCAGCGTACTTGGCGTTCAGGAGCAGGCCACAAGTCGAGCCAGAGCCGACCTCTGCGCCGCCGCAGCCGGTGGTCGGGGATTACGTTTGCCGTTTCATCGGTAACGATGGGCACATTGACCGGAAAAAGGGAACCCGCGATATCGAAAATGAAGGTGCATCCGGCTATGTTGATGAAAACACATGCGGGGACAAAATATCATGGTGGACTGCCCAGCATACTTGGGCGTTCAGGAGAAGGCCACAAGTCGAGCCAGAGTCGATCTCTGCGCCGCCGCAGCCGCTGGTCGGGGATGACGTTTCCCCTTTCATCGGTAATGAGGGGCACATTGACCGCAAAAAGGGAATCCGCGATGTCGAAAATGAAGGTGCATCCGGCTATGTTGATGAAAACACATGCGGAGACAAAATGTCATGGTGGACTGCCCAGCATACTTGGCGCTCGGGAGCAGGCCACAAGACGAGCCAGAGTCGACCTCCGCGCCGCCGCAGCCGGTGGTCGGGGATTACGTTTCCCCTTTCATCGGTAATGATGGGAACATTGACCGGAAAAAGGGAATTCGCGATATCAAAAATGAAGGTGCATCCGGCTATGTTGATGAAAACACATGCCAGGACAAAATGTCATGGGTGGGCGCCGATTGATGCGCCTCGATCAGGGCAGGCAACCAGGGGCGCGGTGGCTTGCAGTGCGGTAGCAGCAGCTACCGCCTTCCGGTCTCGGTTCATACGGCACAATTCGCAAGGCCGAAGTCAGAAAGGCGGTAACTGCTGCTACCGCACTCCAAGATGTTCTCGGCAACAGTCGGGGATGAGCCAAGTAAGTCATTCCCCTAAAATGGGTTCTCGTGCCCTATGACGCTTTTTCCAAAGTGGGCAATTTTGAACAGACAAGGCACCCCTGCGGGTGCTTTAATCAGGAGGTCAGCGGGATGGAAATTGGAACTCCAGGTTGTATCGTCGGAGTGCAAGAAAGCAAATCCCGGCGGAGCTTTTTGGTGGAGCGCAGGCTCTAAGAGTGATAGACTGAGGCGTGTTTTGCGGAACCTGCCACGTGGGGAATCAGGCCAGCAGATTATTTGCAGTCTCAAGTAGCCAGCCTCCCACTAGTGTCACCTTCCCGCTGTTACGGGCGTGCAACAGCCAAGGCAAGAACAGGACTTCGCTCCGAAGTGAAAGCCCTGAGGTCAAGACGCGCCGCGCCACCGCTTGTGGCGCCCGATGACGAGCGGTTCTTATTGCTCTCACCCGGGAGGGGCATCAATGAAGGTTCTGCTGGTTTATCCGGAATTTCCCGATACTTTTTGGAGCTTCAAGCATGCCCTGCCCTTTCAGGGCAAGCGCTCGGCGTTTCCTCCCCTGGGACTGCTCACCATTTCCGCGATGCTGCCCAAGCATTGGGAAAAGCGCGTGGTGGATTTGAACGTTCGCCGGCTGAAAGATTCAGAACTGAAATGGGCCGACGTCGTGTTCTTTAGCGGCATGATTGTGCAAGGCCCCTCGATGCAAGGGCTGATCGCCCGCGCCAAACAGCACGGCAAGCGCACGGTTGTCGGCGGCCCTATTAGCAGCACCCATGACTCGTCGATTTCGCAAGCCGACCACATTGTGGAAGGCGAAGCCGAGGAGTTGATCAGCCAGGTGGCCGAGGACCTCGAGCGGGGGGTCGCCAAGCCGCACTACGTTGACAAGCAAGTTGTGGATGTAACGCGCGTCCCGCTCCCGGACATGCACTTGGTCTCGCTGCGCCACTACAGTTCCATGTCGGTCCAATTCTCGCGTGGCTGTCCCTTTACCTGCGAGTTCTGCGACATCATCGAAATCTACGGCCGCCGCCCGCGCACCAAGACTCCTGACCAGGTGTGCGCGGAACTCGACCAGCTTCACCGCCTCGGCTGGCGCGGCTCGGTCTTTATGGTCGATGACAATTTCATCGGCAATAAGAAAAGCGTGAAGGCCCTCCTCCCGCGCCTAGTCGAATGGATGACGGCGCACAACTTCCCCTTTACCCTTTACACTGAGGCTTCCCTAAACCTCGCCGAGGACGAAGATCTGCTGTCGATGATGCGCGCCGCCCATTTCACCCGGGTATTCCTTGGCATTGAAACCCCGGTGGCCGAAAGTTTGAAGGAAACCACCAAGTTCCAGAATCTGCGCAAGGACCTGCTCGAGAGCGTGAAGCTGATCCAGTCTTATGGAATGGAAGTGATGGCAGGATTCATCGTGGGATTCGATAACGACCCGGCCGATGTGTTCGACCGGCAAATTGAGTTCATTCGGCAGGCGGCGATCCCGCTCTCCATGGTCGGATTGCTTCAAGCCCTGCCGAACACCCAACTGGGGCGACGGCTGGAAAAAGAGGGCCGGCTCTTGAAATCCAGCCTGGGGAACAACACGCTGGTTGACTTGAATTTCATCCCGCGCATGAATACCCAGGTACTTCTGGATGGCTACCGGCGTATCCTTCAAACCATCTACAATCCGCGCGAGTACTTCGAGCGTGCTTCGGCATTCCTCTCCCAACTGGGCAGTGGGTCGCGCTCGCCCCTCGTGTTCTCGGATGTGCTGGCGCTCGGCCGTTCGCTCTTTCGGCAGGGCTTGCTCAGCAACTACCGCCAGGAGTACTGGAAATTCCTAGGCCAGTCACTGCGCCGCCATCGGCACCATTTCAGCAAGGCGATAACGCTGGCAATCATGGGGCATCATTTCTTCCAACTCACCGCCGCCACGGAGACCAACTGATCTCAAATCTCAGATTTGAAATTTGAGATTCGCTTAGCCCTTCTTCAATTCCGCCAGAACGAGCCGGCCGCACTCCCTGAGGGTTTCAAACACTCCCACACCCTTGCAGGCCACGGCCTCAAAAATGGGCTCATTTTTCTTCACCAGGGTTTTCGTGAGCTCCTCCACCGGGAGCACATTGGGCAAGTCGCGTTTGTTGAGCTGAAGCACGTAGGGAATTTTCATGAAGTCGTAATTATGTTCGATCAGATTTTCGTGCAGGTTTTCGAGCGCTTCAATGTTGGCGTCCATTCTCTCTTCCTGGGAGTCCGCCACAAATATCACACCGTCCACGCCGCGCAGAATCAGCTTGCGGCTGGCGTCGTAGAAGACCTGCCCAGGCACCGTGTAGAGGTGGAAGCGGGTCTTGAATCCGCGAGTGGTGCCAAGGTCAAGGGGAAGGAAATCGAAGAAAAGAGTACGGTCGGTTTCCGTGGCGAGGGAGATCATTTTTCCGCCGGTTTTCGCCAAGGTCTGGTCAAAAATCCACTGGAGATTGGTAGTCTTACCGCCCAGACCGGCGCCGTAGTACACGATCTTGCAGTTGATTTCCCGGGCTGCGAAATTAATGAAACTCACGCGGTAAGATCCCCTTCCCCAAGGCTAGAAGCTTCGATGCCACCAGAATTCAAAATCTTGTCGGACGTTCGTCACGACCACGCTGACATCTTATTGTCGTTTGGCGATTTCCATCGACCAACGTATATAACACAGCGACCCGCTGCTGACAATACCGCGCCCCCGCCGTTTCGCGGTTCGGTATCTAAATCGGGAGGAGCCGAGGTGTGTTTTAGGTAGGCCCATTGCCCCGGCTCTCCCGGTCTTGTATGAAACGACCCCCTTAAAGGGGCGGGTAGTGGCTAGTTCGTTAGTGGTCTAAGCTGGATTTATAGTGACACAAGTCAAAATTAGCACGCAAGAAAATTGCCTTATGTCATACTTTTATTTCGCCTACCCTCTCGGCAGCACGGCACAGAAGCCATTCCGGTAAGATGGAAATCTGCGCTGCATCCCTGATTAAGGGTGTAACTGTCTGGCGGGCGTACGTCAGGAAAATGATGAAACCATCAGGCGGCCCTGGGTGTAGATCGGTGCTCCCAGAAATCTTGAAACCGTCCACTGAGCTTGCAGCAGCGCAGGGCGATAATGGCATTGGCTCCGTCCAAGGTCCAGTGCATGCCGGCGCGCTTGAGGCGAGTGCCGATGGCCACCTTGCAGCCGGCTTCGACGACGCCGGTGGAGGTGCCGAGACCCTGGGCGTGAAACTCGGGGTAGCGCATGCGGTGACGGTTGGTCTGGAAGTAGTGGAGAGTGCGGCGGGCGTCTTCACAGGAGGAGGCATGGCGGCGGAGCGCCGTCAGCAGAGCGTCGAAGCGGCCTGTGTCCAGTTCTTGATGTCGGCGTTTGACCCATGCCGCGGTGCGCGGGTTGGCGGGTCCGTAGAGAGTTTTGGCCAAGTTGCTGAGGTGCTCTTGGGCGTGAAAGCGATCGACGATTTGCCGGGCTTGGGGAAACAGTTCGTCGGCGACGTGCCAAATCCAGGGTGCGCCATCGCCCAAGACCACGGGACGCGGCACTGCGGAGAAACCGCGGCGCGTGGCTTCGCGCCAGACCCGCTGGCTAAATTCCGAGCGTTGCGCGGCGGTGTCGGGAGTGGCGGCGCTCTCGATGGCGGCGGAATAGGTCACCGAACCTTCGTCGCGGGCCGGTTGGGTGTCCTGCCGCTCGTCGGCGGCGATCTCGGTTCCCCAGCCTTCTGCCGTTCGTTCCACCTGCTTGGCGTCGACGGCCACCCCGGCCAACTCTTGCAGGAGTTCACTGCCCTCCTGAAAGCTCACCAGCGCTCCCACCGTCCCGACCATGCGGGTAACGGCCGGAGAGAGGGAGGAGTTTTCCAGCCCCAGGGTGCGGTCGCGCGGACAAAACCCGCCCCGGCAGGAGCCACAATGATCGTAGGCGCGTTGCAAATGCAGGGAGCCCAGGGCGCTGTGAAAGCGTTTCGAGCGGCGTCCGGCGTAGCGCGCCTCACCGCCACAAGGGCAAGGCAGGCGAGGCCCGGCGTAATCGCCGGTGTCAGCATTGAGTCGCGGTTCGACGGCGCGCGCGGCCAACTGCAAAGCCTGTTGGCGCACCGCCATTTCCAGCGCCTCCAGGTCCAATTGGTCGACCGCTTGGCGCCCCACCAGGGCCTCAATCTCGTGCACGAGGTCGGTGGCCAGCAGGGCGGCGAGCGAAGTTTTTTTTAACCGCGGTCTGGTCCGGGGCGCTCGCCGCGGGCATTTGCGCATCGCAAATCTGCTCGCTGACCTTAATCATCTCCCGCACCAGATGGCGAAAGCGATGGTACTCGGCGATCTGTTGGCGGGTGTGCTCGACCGCCATTCCCTTGGGGATCACGCGCGTCAGCGTTTTGCCGGCCACGGCATGCGTCAGCGAATAGCACGGTCCGTGTCCGGGCGCACCCTTCTCCGCACAATGGCAGGTCGGCTTGCCACACTTGCGGAAGCGCTCGACTAAAGACCCCGGACGCATATCGCCAATCTCTGCCAGCCGTGCCTTCAACTGCGCACGCTGGGCTTGCCAAACTTCCAGTTGCGAAGGGGGAGACATGGGTTTCTACTCTCTGACAGTATTATACGCTGTCAGAACACAAAACCCCACCCTCTTTTCGCTCCTCCTCAAAATCGTCCAACTTCTACGTCGTGCGCCCCCTGTGTCACGACCGTTTGCTATTCCCGGACTTCGCCGGTAAACTGCCGCCATGGGCAAAAAGCTTACGCATTTGGCGGTAGGCATGGTGGTGGCTTCCGCCTTGTGTGCTTCCACCTTCTCTCAGACTTCGGACGGTCGTCCCGGCCGGGCGCAGGCGCGCTCGATGGTCATTACCCGGCAGGGAATCGTCGCCACCAGCGAAGTCTTGGCTTCCCAGGCAGGTGCGCAAATTCTGGCGCGGGGAGGTTCCGCTGCCGACGCCGCCATTGCCGCCAACGCCGTGCTGGGCGTGGTTGAGCCCATGATGAACGGCATGGGCGGCGACCTGTTTGCCATCGAGTGGGACGCGAAAACCGGAAAGCTTTCCGGCCTCAACTCCAGTGGCTGGGCGCCTGAAAAATTGACTCCGGAATTCCTCAAGCAAAAAGGCTATACCAACATGCCAGGGGCGGGAATCTACTCCGTCACCGTCCCTGGTTGTGTGCGCGGTTGGGAAGCTCTCCACACAAAGTTCGGCCGCTTGCCGTGGCCCGATCTTTTCAAGCCGGCAATCTATTACGCCAAGAACGGCTTTCCCGTCGCAGAGATCATCGCCGCGGAGTGGAAAGGCACCCAGCACACTCTGGACGCCGACCCCAACGCCCAGGCTGCTTTCCTGCCCAACGGACATGCGCCCGAAACGGGCGAGGTTTTTAAGAATGTCCCTTACGCACACGCGCTGGAACTGGTAGCCAGCCAGGGACCCGACGCGTTCTATCGCGGAGCCATTGCCGAGGCGTTGATCAAAACTTCCGACCGCCTGGGTGGCGTGATGACGGCGGCGGACCTCGCCGATTTCCGCCCGGAATGGGTGGAGCCCATCTCGACGACCTACCATGGCTGGACGATTTACGAACTGCCCCCTAACGGCCAAGGCATGGCTGCGCTCGAAATGCTGAACATCATGGAGCGTTTTCCCCTCGCGCAGTATGGTCCTTCCAGCGCCGATGCGCTCCACATCAAAATGGAAGCGCAGAAGCTCGCCTATTCCGACTTGCGGCGTTACTTGGCGGACCCGCGGTTTGAGAAGGTTCCGGCGGCAGGAATCATTTCCAAAGCTTACGCCGCCGAGCGCGCGCAGACGATTGACATGAACAAGGCGCATTGCGACGTGCAGGCGGGAGATCCGGCCCGATTTGGCAGCGAAACCATATACCTCAGCGCCGTGGACCGCGACGGCAACATCGTGTCGTTCATCCAGAGCCTGTCGGGCGCGTTTGGTTCCGGCGTGGTGGTGGAGGGCTTTGGCCTGTTGCTGCAAAACCGCGGCGCGCTCTTCCTGCTCGACCCGGATTCGCCCGATGTCCTCGCCCCGCGCAAGCGCCCGTTCCACACGATCATCCCCGCCTTCATGCAGAAGGGGGACCTCCACATCGGCTTCGGCATCATGGGCGGATTGAACCAGCCGCAGGCCCATGCCCAGTTTGTCTCGAACTTGGTCGATTACGGGATGAACATCCAAGGGGCTCTGGAGGCTCCTCGCTTCACCAAGCTCAATTTCGGCGGATGCAATTTCATGATCGAAGACCGCGTTCCCGAGGCGGTGCGGCAGGCGCTGATCGATCGAGGCCATATCCTTACGCTGCACGGGGCCTATTCAACCTCGATGGGAGGAGGACAAGCGATTATGCACGATTCCGCCACTGGCGTGAACTACGGCGCATCATCCCCGCGCAAAGATGGAGCCGCCGTTCCGCAGCCCGATCCCTACTTTTAGAAAGCTTTCCGCAGATCGCATAGGATGTAGCGCGGACCTGTTTTGTAGGTCCGCGGCATTTTCATACGCGCTAACGAAAAACCGCGGACCTACAAAACAGGTCCGCGCTACACGTCATTCTCGTCGCGGCAAGCATCTTGCGGGGCCTTGTTTTAGAAAAAGAGGTGCAGGCCGAGTTGGAGGAAGCGCGAGCTTCCGAGGGTGTGCTGAATTTGCCCAAGGTCGCCCTCGGGAGGGATCGAAGGCGGTCCCTCGTAGTACGGGAAGAAGTCCACATCGTTGTTCGGTGTGTCAAAATCGGGTTGGTTGAAGATATTGAACGCGTCCGCCCTAAACTGGATGCGTAAGCGGTCCTTGATGACCGGGAAGTCCTTGGCCACGCTCATATCGAAGCGCACCTGGAATGGCCCCCGAAACGTGTTTCTTCCCGTCGTCCCGAATACCGATTCCCAATCGTCGCATCCGGTCGCGTCGCAGGGCGGCACGCCGTCCTGTCCGGGGCTAAGAAACTGCGGAGAAAAGTCGGCGGCATTCAGTACGGGCTTGCCGGCATTGACGCCGTGCGTACCCTGTAATTCCGCCTGCTTAGGGCTTACGCCCGCTGCGAGCGGGACGATGGGGTTGCCGATCTCATCGTAGGTACCGTAATAGATGCCCGCCACCGAACCCGAATAATCGTACACGCTATAGGGCTGGCCGCTCTGCGCCACGGTCTGTCCGCCAATGGTCCAGCCGTTCACGGCGTACCCGAGAGCTCTGCTGTTCTTGGCGAAGGTGGGGAGCGTGTAGCTGTAATTGACCAGGAACACGTGCGTCTGGTCGAAGTCCGCTGAGGCATAGTTATCTCGCGGAACCAAGGGGTTGTTCCCCGTCACGAACAGGCCGAGCCCGCTCTGCTCGTCGAGAGCATGTGAGTAGGTGTAAGACGCGGTGAATTGCAGCCCGTGGGAAAGGCGCTTGCGTAACTGAAGCTGCAAGGCATGGTAATTGGAGATGCCCTCGGCTTCGTAGGACACCGAATTCATGTCATAGCCGATATAGGGCACGCGGACTTCCGCGTTGCCGGCATAATACGGTGGCGGGCAGAGTGGTTCGAGGTCCAGCGGCGTCGCGCCGCTATAATAGGCGTTGCACGAGCTGAGCGGGCTCAAGCCACCATAAGAATACATCTGGCCGTTCACTGGATTCGATGGCGTGGCGAGGAGCGACTGGTTAAAGGGAACGGGCAGGACTTCATGCACGCCGCGGTTACCTACGTAGGCGAGATCGAAGAGCCAGTTGTTGGAGAACTGGTATTGAAAGTCCAGGGTCCAGTTCTGGGTGTTCGGCAGCTTGTTACTAATGTCATAGCCGCCGTAGAGGAACGGACCAAACATGTTGCCCGTCGGCCAGTAACCCGACGAGGTCTCTGAGAGGTTGGGCAGATAAGAGAGGAAATTGGCGGCGCTGACCGTGGGGGGAGTGGGTACGGTGGTGCCGAAGGGCGTGGAAATGGAAGCACCCCGCGCTGCGGCAACGGGCTCGACGAAGGGCGGCGCCAGCGTCACGCCGAATGGACCGTTGAAGCCGGAGCCGGCGCTGGGAGACAAGTAGCTAAAGAGCTCGCCGCGATCGTAATAAATTCCGTACCCGGCGCGCACGGTCAGCTTCGAATAGGGGGTCCAGGCGATGCCGATCCGTGGCGCGAAGCCCCACTGGTGTTGGGTCATTAAGGAATCGCTGACCCCTTTCGTAGCGGCGCCCGGATTGTTCGCGGCAATTTCCAATCCCGAGTTGGTGATGGTGTCCGTGCCCGCGTCGTAGGCATACGCCGCGGGGTTAAACCCGGTCAGCTTGCCATACTTCTCCGAGAGCGGCCCGTCGAAATCCCACCGCACGCCGCCGGTTAATGTCAGATTGCTGCGGACTTTGAAGTTGTCGTTAATATACGCGCCCGCCGTAGTGGACCGGTAGTAGCGGCTCGCCGAGCCCGCAAACGCATCACCACCATATACGCTGCCTTCCACAAAGCTCTGGAAGTTCTCGAATACGACGTCGTCCGTGTTGACATTGTTATTGATGATGTTGAGTTGCGCGCGGTCCCATTGCCCGCCGAACGCGATCGTGTGTCTCCCCTTCACCATGTTCAGGGAGGACTCAGCTTCCCATTGATTCTGGAACATGCCGGCATTGCCAAAGCTGGTGCTGGGGCCGAATTGCAGACCATAGCCGACCGTCGGGTCCGCCGTGGTGATTTCGATTTGGGGGAATGTGTTCGAGCCCAGCAGATTCATGCCGATCTGAGACGGAGTGAAGTCCTGTCCCGTTACTGCGTAAGCCCGCAGGCGCGTGAAGCCGAGGTGCTGCTCCCAGGTGACGTTAGGGGACAGGATGACGCTGTTGGTGATGGTGCCGACGTCGCTTCCTGAGGAAAGTTGCTGCGCGAATCCCAGCAGCACGCCAGCGGCGCCAACCGGGTTGGTGGTCGGGTTGGTCTGAATATAGAATTTCCCCGACAAACGGTCCTTATCGTTCACCTGATAATCCACATCGGCAATGCCCTGATCCACGGGCGCCTTCGAGTTGAACCCCTGAACCACGGCATCGTAACCGAGCGTGTAGGCAGTGTTTCCATTGGTGATCTGCGGGGTGGGAATCAGATATTGACCGTTAGGAAGCTTCGCTTGCAGTAAGTTCAACGCCGTCGCGCTAACCTGGCCGGCTGTGAACGATGTCGTGCCGTAGGTGGAATTGATGGCGGCCGCGATGCCACCTGGACTCCGGTCGTTGGTTAGGCCGAGCGGTACGACCACGTCTTTGGTCGATTCCGCCGCATCGGAGACACGGACCCCCTGATACGAGAGGAAGTAAAACAGCTTGTCCTTCTTAATCGGGCCGCCGAACGTAGCGCCGAACTGGTTGCGGTTCAGAAAGGGGTTGGGGAGGTTGTCCGCATTATAGAAGAACGGCGCGGCGTTCATGTCGCTGTTCTGCCATTGTTCCCAGGCCGACCCGTGAATCTGATTGGTGCCGGACTTGGTCAACACGCTGATGTGCGCGCCGCTATTGTTGCCCTGCGTGGCGTCAAACATAGCGGCATTGACGGCGATTTCCTGAATCGAGTCGAGGGGAGGGGTGGGCAGCGCCTGGCCAATCGCGCCATACACGGAAGTGCTGGTTTGAATCACGCCACCTGCCCCGAAGTTCTCACCCGTGTTCAGCACAAAGCGGTTCTCGCCCACCTGGCTTGTGGAGTTTCCGTTGAACAGGTTGTTGGTGCTCACGCCGTTCAGCGAAAAACTGTTGCTGGTGTCGCGGTTGCCGTTGGCGAAGATGGCTTGGTTGCCGAGCCCGGCATTGGCGCCGGCGCCGGACAGAAAATCCGCGTGCACGCCCGGGGTCAAGATTGCCAGTTGCGTAAAGCTGCCGGTCCCCAGCGGCGTATCTTGAATAGTAAGCTGATCTACCACGTATCCATTAGTAGCGTCTGTTTGGTTCATGAGCGGCGTGGAGGTCACTTCCACCGTGGTGCTGACAGCGCCAACTTTCAAGCTGGCTTCCACCGTCGTGGTCCGGTCGCTTGTCACCAGAACCTGGGTGTGGGTCTCGGTCTCGAAGCCCTCCTTCGTGAACTTCAATTCGTAAGTTCCGACGGGAAGATTGGAGATGGAGTAGGACCCGCTGGAACTTGAGTTCACGGTCACCTCGAAATTGGTGGCCACGTTCCGCGCCTTCACGGTGGCGTTCTGTACGGCAGCGCCGGAAGCATCGAGCACCGTCCCGGTAATCCCTCCGACGGTTTGCTGCGCCTCACTGGTCAGTGGCAAGGCGATGAGCATGAACAGAATCACTGCGACGCCCACGAGGGGGTTCCGCATCCGCTTGAAATGGCAGAACGCCTTTCGTTTCATGGTCCTCCTCACACCCCCCTGCTGGGGGAGATCTAAATCTCAATTGTTAACTCTACCTGGGGATCGTACTTAATAGCCGGTTAGCTGCCTACTCTCGCAAACCTGCCTCCAAAGTTCCGGAAATCGGACGTGTCTGTAAGTGCCTGAAACCGAATGGGCAGGTTACTTCGGCGGTTGGCACAACTTGCCTGCGCTATGAGATATCGTATGCAAACTCCGGAACTTCATAGCATCTCGCACCAACAAGAAACTTGTGTTACAAGAATGTTTATTATTCGTTTCAATAGATGAGTGAGATCCGGAAGGACATTTCGCGTGGACCGGGAAGGCCGCACGAAGAGTAAAGTTCTTTGCCAGTCCTTGCGGCTGCGGCCGGTGAAAAGGGAACTTGCTTCCGGGCGGCGGTAGGGCTCCCCGGGGCCGCTACCCCACGCGCTCGCAGAGTTTCACTTTTTCTTCGTTGTCGATCTCGCGCAGACGCACTTCAATCACTTCCATGTCGGAGGTTTGGATCACCCGCCCCACATGGTTGGCCTGTATGGGCAACTCGCGATGGCCGCGGTCGATCAGGACGCAAAGGTCGACTCGCTGCGGCCGTCCATGATCCAGCAGGGCGTCGAGCGCCGCTCGAGTAGTGCGGCCGGTATAGAGGACGTCATCCACCAGGATCACCGTTTTACCCTCCACGGTGAATGCCGAAGGAACTTCATGAACCACGGGCTTTTGCGCAACGGTCGATAGGTCGTCTCGATAGAAGGTGATATCGAGCGTCTCGACCGGAGGTGCGGTCTTTTCGATGTCCATCATCTTTTTGGCCAAACGCTCCGCCAAGGGAACTCCCCGCCTGCGGATGCCGACCAGGACAACTCCCGCGAGGCCGTTGTTGCGCTCCAGGATTTCGTTGGCTAGCCGCACCAGAGTGCGGTCAATCTCCGAGGCCGACATCAACTGCGACTTCTCCCGGACCTCGGCAACGTTTGGTTTAACATTCGCATTTTCCATAGAAGGACTCGGGATAAGGGATTGGGGACACCGGTACGGGAAAATCATAAAGGATAAGGAGGAAAGTTTAAAGGATAAAGGTTAAAGGGTAAACGTCGGCCGGCATAGCGCTGGCTTCCACCCGGCGCCGGAGCCTCCAATATGGCGACGCTACACCTCAAATCAGCACCATACCCGAACGCCGGGTGGTGAAGGACGGGACTTGGCGCCGTGATATAATCCTTGCCATTCGGGGCCGAGATCTAAGTTTTGCTCGTAGGGGAGAAAGCATGATTGAATCGAAGCTGCTTGTCGGTAGGTACATCAAGTGGTCCGATCCGCCAGCCCGCAAGGTTAGTAAGGACACCGTCGGAATTTGGCAACAATACTTCTCCGAGATTCTTTCGGTGATGGAATCGACGGGTGTATTCACCAAGACAAGCCAGCTTCAGTCGGGAATTCACCCCAAGAAGCACAGGACTTTCCAGTGGCTGACGTACATTCCGGGTGAGATCACCTTCTGCCAACTGATCCCCGGCGCCCAAGGTTTTGATGTCTTGACCGGACCGATGAGCGGATGCTGGATCACCTTATTCAAGCGGAGCGGCGAGCTCTATGTAGCTCATGTCGGCACGGATATCGCGCTGGGAACGGAAAAGAACGAAGCGATCAAAGACTCATGGAACAATTTCGCGAAAGCCAATCCCGATGAGGTGGTCAAGGGGTTTAATCCCGTAACTGCTTGGGTAGGTGCTTTGCCGAAGTCCGATCAGAAAACTGAAGATCCCCGCCCGACGGTCTGGGGTTTGGTAACGGCGACGGCGCCCTATGACCTTTACACCCTCATCCTGTTTCAACAAAAGAGTGACAGAACCCTGGTGCGAATTGCCGGGATACAAAAAGTAAATTCAGCGACACTCGAACAGCTCAAGAACCTTCCCGCGCCCCGATCGTGAACGAGCGTGCGAAGCTTTAGAGTGCTTTCGAGTGCGGCAGCCTGCTGCCGCTTTCCTCGCCGCGAGCTTGCTCGCGGATCTTCGCCGTCGCGCTTGATTTGCGATGGGGAGGCGGGATTCGGGCAGAGTGGCCGCCAGCAAGCTGGCTGGGGAAAAGCGGTAGCAAGCTACCGCACTCTAAAGCTTCGCAGACATCCCAGCCGTGCCGGTTCGCGCACCCCCTTGATCTCTTCCCCTTTAAACTTCACCCTTTTGACTTTACCCTTTTATCCCGTATCCCGCGTTGCAACCAGTTTCGCGTCAATCTCCGCGATCTTGCCGAACTCTTCATCCCAAAAAGACTGTGATTTCATACCTTCGAGGTAGGCCAGGGAATAGCCGAAGTTCGTCCACACTTCTTGCTTGTACCCAAAGAGACGCTCTTTCTGTTCTGGCGGGCGCACATCCAAAATGTCTTCCGGCCGTCCGCCGCGGAAAACCGCTTCAAAGCGCGAGTCAAGAACGCTGAGCGGCAGCGGCCCCGTGCGCTTCTCAAGGTCCGCGAGTACGGAGGGGTAGCGGTCAAATCCGTCGGTCGCAATCGTGACCACGTTGTCGTTGGGACCGAGGCCGATAAACCTCGCCATGCGAATTGCGCCCAGGATGTTGCAGATGCCCGAGACTCCGAACAATCCCTGAAGGCTTTTGAGCGATCCCGCCGGCAAGCCCACGTACGGTTCGATGCTGTGCTGGCGGCGCTCGAGCAGTTCCAGCCCCATCACGCAATCGTCGTCGTGGATCGTCACCACGTAGTCGGTGGTCAAGACGTTGTGGATGAGTGTCACCATTTTATCGCCGATGCCTTCAATGCGGTGGCTTCCAAACCCATTGTTGAAGAGCGTGGAACACTCGCGGGGTTCGAGCGCCGCGACCAGACAATCCGGGTAGGCGGCCTTGATCTCGTCGCCCGCCGCGAGGGTTCCAGCCGATCCCGGCGCCGCCGCAAACAACGCGACGCGGCCGTTTCCGTAAGCCCTCGCCGCCTCCAGGGAGCTGCGCCCCGTCACGTAGCGGTGAAACCGGTAATTGGGAAGCAACTCAAATTGAGCCAGCACCTTGTTGCGCGGGTCCTTGCGATATTCCAGCGTGCGCTCGAGCACCAGGATGACGTCGCTCTCCGAGCCGGGCGTCAGGTCAAGCTGCCCGCCGTAATGACGAATGCGCTCGTAGCGTTCTGTGCTCATCCCTTCCGGCATGATCACGATGGCGGGGTAACCCTTCAGCCGGGAAACATACGCCACACCAATTCCGAAATTGCCCGTCGAGGGGCCGATGGTGGTGCTCTTGCCGGGATCGATCTCTCCCGCGAGTTCCCCTTCCATCAGCGTGGAGTAGGCCGGCCCCACCTTGTGGCTGCCGGAGGGAAAGTAGTGCCCCACCATGACCACGATATTCGCCTTCACGCCCGTCAACTCATGGGGCAGAACCACGTGGCGAATGCCATGATCCGGTCCGCGCCAGGTAATGTTGAAGAGATTGGCAGGGTCAAGCTCATTGCGCTGCGCCGCCAAGGCCTTACCCCGGAGAGGGGCCGGCAGCGTTACGGGGTCGAGCATTTCGGCGTAGGTTGGGCCGGGAACGAATTTGGAATTCAGTGATTGGGTCATTGAACCACTTCGGAAGAAAAAATCACCACAGAGACACGGAGATCACGGAGAAAAACCCCACCGCTTGGTTTGGCAGCGATTACAGTTGCGAGTTCATTGACCTAGCGGCAATTCTGTCCGTCCTCCGTGCCCTCCGCGTCTCTGTGGTGAAGCCTCTCCCGGAACGCCGCAACTACTGGGTGACTGCCCATCCAAAACTGCTAGAATCGGTTCCACAATTCACGGGCTTGGGCCGCGGCTTTTGCTGCCACTTCGCGCTCATTCACGGTAACACACTCTTTACCGCGCAGCACGAAGCGCCCATTGACGAGAAGCGAATCCACCGGCGCGTTGGCGATGCCGAACAGGAAGTGTCCGAACAGATTGGTGCTATCGAGAGGCGTCGGCGGGAAGTAATCCACCAGCAGCAGATCCGCACGGGCGCCAGTCTCGATGCGGCCGATCTCCCATCCCCATATCTTCTTGGCGAGGGTGTGGTTGTTGAGCAGCGCGGCAGCGTACGCCTCAGCGTAGGCCACGCGGGGATCGCCCTCGCGCAGCTTCTGCAAGTGGAACGCGGCTTTGAACTCCTCCCACATCCTCGGGGTGTAACCGTCGGAGCCTAATCCCACGAGCACGCCCTGCCGAGACATTTCCAGCAGCCGTGCGATGCCAACCGCATTGTGGCAATTCGATTGGGGATTGTGGACCACGTTGATCTTGTATCTGGCCAGTGCCGCGATGTCCCGCGCGGTCACCTGTACGCAATGCGCCGCGAGCGCTCTGTCATCAAGGATCCCCAGTTCCCGGAGGCGCGCGACCGGCGACTTGTGGTAGCGCCGGCGAGCGTCATCGACGTCGCAGCGGTCCTCCGCCACATGAACGTGGAACCCCGCGCAGAGCGATTCATTCGCCTCCACGGCGCTCCGCAGCGTTCGGTCACTCAGCGTGAAAGAAGCGTGCAGCCCAAAGCTGCCGGCGATGAGTCCGTCGCCCGCATCGCTCGCGTGGCGTTCGAGAAATCGGATGTTCTCACGGATGCCCTCCGCCGCGCTCGCGCTGCCATTCCGGTCGGAAGTCTCATAGCACAAAGCCCCGCGCAGGCCGACTTCGCGAAAAGCCTGCTCGATCCGGTCGAGGCTGCCGGCGCAGGCGTTGGGGCTCGAGTGGTGATCCACCAGCGTGCCCACTCCACACTTGGCGGAGTCAATCAGGCCCACCAGTGCGCTGTAATAAACATCGTCGAGATTTAGAGCTCGGTCCAGCCGCCACCAGAGCTTCTTCAAAATCTCGGGGAAGTTGCGCGGCGCGCGCCCGGGGAGCGATATTCCCCGGGCCAGCGTGCTGTAAAGATGGGTGTGACAGTTAATCAGCGCGGGCATCAAAAGCTTGCCCTGAGCGTCGATGATTTCCCCTTCGGGGGGAGTGGGTCCAATCACGGCGCCGTTGACCCGCCCAATCGAGCCGTCGGCAAGAATCTCGACCGCGCCGGAATCAAGCACCCGGTTGGCCGAATCAAACGTAAGCACGCGAGCGTTGCGGATGATCATGTCATTAGCCGACGGGAGCCGGCGAGGACAGTAACTTTCCCCGTGTTCCCCTCTCGCTTTCCGTTCCTTGGCCGCGCGGCGTGGCGCAGTCTTTCCGTGCCTCAAACCGCGCCGCCACAGCTTGCCACTCGGAAACTGGATCGTTTACCGGACAAATCCAGCCCATTACCTCGGGAGCAGGGAACTAAACTAAAGTACTAGCCCCCTGGCTTGAATTCACGGCCTCTCAGATGTACATTACAATCAGGGTTAAGACTGAGCGTGAAAATTCTGACTTAAGTTGCGGGCCGCTCAAAGGAGCTTCGAATGGACAAAGGGGCCAAAGGATTCTCATTGATTGAGCTCTTGATCGTGGTGGCGATCATTCTCGTTATTGCCGCCATCGCCATTCCCAACTTTCTGCGGTCAAAGGTTGCGGCCAACCAATCGTCCGCTGTGGCTTCCCTCCACACACTGGAAATTGCGGAAATGACTTATTCCTCGACGTACGGTGCGGGATACAGCGCTAATCTCCAGTACCTTGCTCCAGCCGCCGGCGCCGCGTTGGCGACTTCCACCGCCGCGGGGCTGATTGACAGCGTCTTGGCCACCGGGGTCAAGAGCGGATACTCCTTCACGTATTCTCCTGGAACCACCGACCCCACCGGGCGGATCAACGCCTTCGGCTTCACCGCCAATCCCGTAAGCAGTACGACGGGGACCCAATACTATTACACCGATGAATCGGGAGTGATCCGCCAGAATTCCACCACCACCGCTGGCTCCACGGACACTCCAGTCGGCAGCTAAGTGCTTTCGTAGCAGCAGGCGCTTCCCGGATGGTGCCGCAACGAACCACCATGATCCGGGTGAAAACCGCTACGGCCTGCTAATCTAATCCTCGACTTCGTAAGTAATGCTTTCGTCAGCCATGGTCAAAGCCATCACGGCCTTCGCCGTGTGCAGGCGATTTTCCGCCTCGGTAAAGACCACGGAGTGCGGGCCGTCAATCACCTCGTCCGTCACCTCGTTGCCGCGGTCGGCGGGAAGGGGATGCATGTAAAGGGAGCCGGGAGCCGTTAGCCGCATCTTCGCGGCGTCACAAATCCAGTGGCGATACTGCTTGGCAATGCGAAGAGATTCTTCCGGCCTGGTACCCATGGTGTCAAGGCAGCCCCAACTCTTGGGGATGACGATGTCAGCGTCGCGGAAGGCCTCGTCCATGCTGTCCACCACTTCGAACTTCACCCCCGCCGCGCTCGCGTTCTCTCGCGCTGCCTCCAGCGTCTCCGGCATCAGCCCGTACTCCGGAGGATTTGCCAACACCACATCCAAACCAAACCGCGGCATCAGCATAATCAGTCCCTGCGGGACGGAAAGGGGCTTGGCATAGCTCGGCGCGTACGCCCAGGTCACCGCCAGCTTGCGCCCGCGCAAATCCTTGCCGAGCCGTTCGCGAATTGTCATTAGGTCCGCGAGGGTTTGGCAGGGATGGTCTACATCACACTGCATGTTGATCACCGGCGCACCCGCCCAGCGCGCGACCTCACGGATGTATTTGTTTCCTTCGCCGGGAATCAAATCGTGCCGGATGGCAATGCCGTGCCCGTAACTCGAAAGGATAATGCCCGTGTCTTTGGGACTTTCACCATGTGAGACCTGCATCACGTCGGCGGTCAGGAAATGCGCGTGGCCTCCCAGTTGCGTGATGCCCGCCTCGAAGGAATTGCGCGTGCGAGTCGACTTATCGAAAAAGAGAAGGAAAATCGTCTTGTCCGGCAAGTACCGGTGAGGAACACGGTTCTTGAACTTGCGCTTGAGGTCGCCCGCAACTTGGAGCAGGGTTTCAATTTCCGCCTGCGTCCACTCCTGCGTCGTGATGTAATCCTTACCGGGGAAAAGCGCGTGTTGGGTGATCATGGGTCGACTCCTTGTAATCGGGAGATCGGGTGAGCAAGTGCTCCCTGCATCCTCGATGGGCCGTGATCGGGGTTTTTCTTGCTCGACCGATCTTCCGATCACCGGACCACCCGATCATCCGATATTCCCTCGACGTTGGCGAAATTCACGCGCCCTGGGTTGCGGATTGATTCCGCAAGCACCTTGAGCTGCAAGTATGGCCGCATGTCAAGTTCGTATGCGGTCTCGGCAATTTCTGGCTTCAGCTTCCAGTCCAACAGGGCGCCACGGCTCAATTGAATTTCAACGTCAGCGCTGCCGTCGGAAAACCACGCGCGGTCGATGGCTCGGTTCAGTCGCAACATATAGGACGAGCCGGCGATCGTTCCGTAGACGATGGTCTGGTCCCCTTCAAATTCGATGTAAAAACCGTTACGGCCCCCATATTTCTTGTAGGTTTCGAGGCTGCCGAAAAATCGGGGCTTCTCGATGTAAGGGCCGCCGTCTTCGGGGCAAAACACATCGCAGTTGCCGCAGTCGTTGCAGGCGTCGGCGTAATTGGCCAGTTGGTGCGATTTCGCCACCTTGAAGGTGCCGCCCGGAATCTTCTGCGGCGGTTCATCAGAAGTGAATCGCAAATTGGCGTAGTCGACGTCCACCGGCGCTGTCTCATACACAAAATTGGCAACGTTGGGGCACACGGGCACGCACTTGTCACAATTGATGCAGTCGTAAAGCCAGAGCCTCGACCCGATTTTGCGCGGCACACCCTTGTTGTGCTCCCACGTGTAGCGCGGGTTCTCCGTTGCCGCTTTAACCAGAATGGGGGTGTTGAGCACGCCCGCCTCGTCCACTAGAGCTTGTTCGAGGCCGGCCATGGTCCCCCGCAGCCAGTCCACCATTGCCGAGGGAAATTTGGAGACATTTTGTTCGAATTTGTCGGCGGTCCGCCGGCAAAGCTCGCGAATCGGCACGCCATCAGGTGCCGCTCCATAGGCCTCTAAAGGCGACAAAACGTCCGACTTCAGCCACGATTCAACCTGTGCGATCTGTCCCTGATCGGCCCCGGCAAAGTGCTGGCGCATGGAATCCGCGCCACCCTCTATCACTCTGTCGCGGGCCTTTGCGGTTTGTCCACAATGGCCGATCACAAAATCCGGTAATTTGGTTGCCCCCACTGCTCGCATTTTTTCGCCAAGCTTCTCCATGTAGCGAATCAGCCGCGCGTAGCCGCCGGGCCGAAGCAAGTCCGTGCAGGTCGTCACGGGAACGAAATTCATGGCCACGCAATCCGCCATGTTGTTCGAGTCGAGTCCGGCGGAGAACGAAATAGGAATCTTCGCGCCCATGTGCTCGCGGAACTTCTGCACGAGGTTCAGGGTGAGAACGTGCAGCGGCGCGCCGGACATGTACATGACTTCATCGCTGAAAAACGTGCGATGATTTTTCACGACCAGCGTATTGCTGAACTTCACCGCTAGACGCTTCCCGCACGAGCGCGCCAATCGGTCCAGGCGCGGGATCATCTCCATCGCCTCGGCCCATTGCAGGTCCTTGTCAAACGCTTCCTGCGTCACCAGCAGGTCGTGGTAACCGAGCACATCGTGCAGCAGATGCTCCACGTGCGCCTTCCCTAGCAGCGTGGGGTTCAGCTTGACGCAAACATTCAGGTCCATGTCCGTCAGCAGGAAGCTGACGATGCCCTCGATTTCATCGGCGGGACAGCCATGAAAGGTGGAGAGCGTGAGGGTATCGCTGATGCGTGTGGGGAACGGCAAATCCCGATAGCGCGCCCAGGGGCCGGTGAGCGTCCCGCGCAATTCGTTTACGATCGCCGTCGCGTCCATCATCTGCTCCATCCACGCGCGCACACGCGGCGCGCTGATTCCCTTCAGGTCGTAGCCCACGCTCATGTCGAAGATGGTATCGCCCCCATCGCCGGGGAAATCCTCTCCCAGGAGCCTCGAGGCCTTCAGGATCGCGATGAACATTGCCGCGCCCACGTACTCGCGCAACGATTGCTCCAGGCGCAACTCCTGAGACCATTCCACGTTGTAACCCACGTTGATGATGTCGATGCAAGGGCGCGGGATTTTCAGCTCGTCGAGAATTTGCACGGTCTTCAGCTCAATGATGCGCGAGCCGCCCAGCCATGAGAGCACGATGTTTTGGACCAACTGATCGTGGGGACCCGCAGCCGGCCCAAGCGGCGTGGAGGCGGAGTGGCCATGAAAGCGGACGGAGGTGTCGAGCCCGGGGAGGCCGCGGAAAACCTTGGCCTTCGGCAGGTCAAAGATTTTCCCTTCCCGCTCGTACTCGAAAAACGCCCGGCGCAGAAGCAGCGGGAGCGGAATGGGAACCAGTTCAGACATAACAACAGACGGGTTAGTGTCCTGCGTTCAGCTTCAGCAACTCGCCACTAGCCACTAACAACCGTACTCACATAGGTCAGCGGAAACGCCGCGTAAAACTTAGCTGCTTCCACCAAGTGTCGAATGGGCACGCGCTCCAAGACGCTGTGCGCGACTTCCTCTTCGCCCGGCCCGAAGCCGATGGTGGGCACACCCATCAATCCCATAGAGCCGACGCCGTTGGTGCTGAACGTCCACTTATCGACCACCGGAGGCTTGCCGTGCAACGCCGCGTAGGCACTAACGCCCGCCTGCACCAGCGGATGATTCTCGTCGAGCGCCCACGTGGGATAGTATTTTTCCATTGGGTAGAGGAGACCCGTGTAGCTGGGCACTTCGTAGTTCAGGATTTCCACCTCGGCGCCTTGTGCGCCCGCCAGAGCCTTCACTTCCGCAACCGCGCTTTCCTTGGTATCGCCCGTGGTTAGCCGTCGGTCCAGGTGGATGGTACAGGCGCCGGGCACCGCGCACATCGAGGGTGACATCGAGCGGATGTCCGTCACTGTAATCGTTCCCTTGCCCAGGAATGCATCGTCGCGCAGGCGGGTGTTCAGGGCTTCAATCTCGCGCAGGAGGGGGGCCATTTTGTAAATTGGATTGTCGCCGCGTTCCGGAGCGCTGGCATGGCACGACCGGCCGCGGAAATGGACCTCCATCTCCATGCGTCCGCGGTGGCCGCGGTAAACTCGCAGGTTGGTTGGCTCGGTCAGCACCACGCAATCCGCGGCGATACCATCCTCCTTCAGGATATAAAGCCAGGCGAGGCCTTCGCTGTCCTCCTCATGCACGGAACCCACCACGTACAGCGTGTAATCGCCCAGGAGTCCGAGTTCCTTGATGATCTTCCCCGCGTAGACCAGACTGGCCATTCCGCCGCGTTGGTCGCTTGAGGCGCGGCCGTAGATGAAGCCGTCCTCAACTTTACCTTTGTAGGGATCCCACGCCCATTCCTTCGGGTCGCCAACGCCCACCGCGTCGGTGTGCGAGTCCATCATGATGATCTTCTTGCCGGAACCGATGCGCCCTAAGAGGTTGCCCATGGGGTCGGTGCGAATCTCATCGAAGCCCACCTTCTCCATTTCCTGATGGATGCGCTGGATGACCGGCTTTTCATGGCTGCTCTCCGCGGGAATGGCAACCAGATCGCGCAGGAAGGCTACCATCTCGCCTTCATACGACTGAGCGAGCGCCGCGATGCGCTCGCGATTGCGGACGATTGTTTCGGGTGCGTTCATCATAGGGGTTCCGAAGCGTTTCCTTCCTCGCAAGATAAAGGTGTCAGGTGCCTCGTGTCAGAAACGGCATGGAGACCACGCCCCGCCCGCTTCTCCCTCGGGAGCGTGAAGAGGCCCCGGACCTGAATAACTAATCCGGCCGCTCGAGTTTCGCACGAGTTGAAGCAAAGAATTCACTTCCCCGCGCTCAAATAGCGACAAAAAAGCTGTCGGTTTCTGCAAAAAACCGCAAAATCGGTGTCGGTTCGACGTAAATGCAGGAAACTTAGACATAAATGTCCGATGTTTTTCGGGCATTGTGTCTTGTGTTCCTTTGTTTTCATACACATTCAGGCTTCGTTCGTTATTAATTAATTTCTTTTTCGGGTTTCCGCCTCCGGCCCGGCTTTTCCTCTTCGCCGCCACCCATAGAAGCTGCGCCCCGTCGGATAATTTGTCTTGCGTTCTCGCTCTCGGTTTGGGCATTCGTCCTCATTCTGCGGGTGCGGCGGCTAGGCGGGTTCCACACCTCGCCCTCCCGTAGACTATATCAGAGCCAAGGGAACCATGTCAAGAGAATTCTTACAAATTTCATATCGGCAGATCGAAATTTTACAAAACGGAGGGCATTTTGTCCTGCCGGCAGGTAATTTGCGGGCTGCCGATATTCGACTTCCGCGGGCCTAGTTAACAGGGCCGCGCTAAGCTTCTTTTCCTGACACCTCGGGCCTGTCACGGGGCGCTTTCTTCTCCCGCAAAGCTCGCAACACGTCTTGCGGCCGGATGGGCAGTCTCTGAAATCGAACTCCGATGGCATGGAATACCGCGTTCGCCACAGCCGGCGCCGGCGCATTGATGGGGATCTCGGAGATTGATTTGGCGCCATAAGGTCCCAGGGGCTCCTCAGTCTCCACCAAAATCGTCGTGAGCTTGGGCATATCTTTTGCGGTAAGCATCTTGTAGTCGAGGAAGGAAGGATTGATCACGCGGCCGGAGCCGTCAAGTACCATTTCCTCGGTCAGTGCATACCCCAGGCTTTGCGCGACGGCGCCTTCGCTCTGCCCCTCCGCTTGCATGGGATTGATCGCCACGCCGAGGTCCACCGCGGTTACCAAGTGCAGCACGCGAATCAGCCCCGTCTCCGTATCCACTTCCACCTCGGCGAACTGCGCGCAGAAGGGCGGCGGGCTGTCGGTATTCCAGTGGGAGGCGTTTTCCATCACCTGCACTTTCTCTTTGTACATCGCGTAGTGAGCCAAATCTTCCATGCTCACGGACTTGTTGCACTCACATTTCGTGACGATCATATTATCTCGGCAGGTCAGATTATCCGCGGGGATATCGAGCATCTTGGAAGCGAGGCGTAGCAGGTGGTCGCGCACCTTTTCCGACGCCTTCTTCACCGCACCGCCGGATATGATCGTCGTGCTCGAAGCGTAGGCGCCGACGTCGAAGGGAGTGAAGTCAGTGTCGCCGGAGCAGACAATCATCTTGTCAAGGGTGACGCCCAAGGTTTCTGCAGCGATTTGCCCTAGGACGGTGTCCGCTCCTGTCCCCAGGTCCGCGGCGCCCACTTGCAGATTGAAAGAGCCGTCTTCATTGAGCTTGAGCAAGGCCGCAGCCCAATCGACGCCGGCGATGCCGCTGCCCTGCATCGAGCACGCCACACCCACGCCGCGCCGCAGGTGTCTGCTTCCCGGATGTTGGTCCGAACGACTTTCGGCCATGGGCCGAGCGCCGCCCGGCCCTACGTCCGAGTATTCCTGCCGCTTGTGCACCCAATCGATTGCTGCCGCGCCGCGGTCTAGGCATTCCGGTAGGCCGCAACTTCGAATGTGACGGGGCAGCCCCTTTTTGCCTTCGCCGAGCTGGGCGGAAAGTTCATCGATATCGCCAAGCCGGATCATATTCTTCTTGCGGAGTTCGACGGGGTCCATTCCCAGCGTGTACGCAATCTCGTCCATCACCGATTCCTGGGCAAAATAACCCTGCGGGCACCCGTACCCGCGGAACGCACCGGCCACGGGAGTGTTGGTGTAAACGACGTGGCACTCGAACCGCATATTGGGAGTGCGATAAATCGGCAGAACCTTGCTCCCCGTATTTCCCTGAACCGTGTTGGCGTGGCTGCCGTAAGCCCCGGTGGTGGCGAGGACGGTCATCTTGTTGGCCATCAGCGTTCCGTCGCGCTTCACGCCCATCTTGATGTTCAGAATTTGGGGATGCCGGCTGCGCGCCATGTAGAACTCTTCTTCGCGCGTATATTCAATCTTTACCGGCCGGCGAGTGGCGAGCGCCAGGGCTCCGCAGATATCTTCCAGCAGCATTTCTTGCTTGCCGCCAAAGCCGCCCCCAATGCGGGGTTTGACGACGTGTACGCGCTGCACGGGAATCTGGAGGATCATCGCCACTTGGCGCCGAGTGTGATACGGCACTTGCGTGCTGGTCCGGATCACCAGGCGGTTGTCCGAGTCCAGCCAACTGATGGTCACGTGCGGCTCAAGGGGACAGTGCTGTTGGCGCTGGGTGCGGAACTCGCGCTCGATCACAAGGTCCGACTCGCGGAACCCGTCTTCCACATTGCCGATTTCTTTCAGAATGTATCCGGCAACATTGTGCCGGGCGTCGTGAATGCCCGTGGCATCGGGCTCGTCGTGAATCACTGGCGCGCCGTCAGCCATGGCCTGCTCAATTTCCAGAATGGCAGGAAGCACTTCGTACTCGACCTCAATGAGTCGCAGGGCCTCTTCGGCAATGGCGCGGCTCTCCGCCGCAACCGCCGCCACGCGATCGCCCACCAACCGCATCTTCGAGTCGAGCAGATAAGTGTCATACGGAGAGGGCTCGGGCCAGCTTTGACCGGCGGTGGTGTGGGGGACGCGCGGAACATCTTTGTAGGTCAGCACCGCATGGACACCCTGAAGCTGTTTCGCCTTGCGCGTGTCTATGCGCTTGATGCGTGCGTGAGCGTGCGGGCTGGGGAGAATCTTGCCATAGAGCATTCCCGGCAGGTAGATATCGTCGGTAAAAGCTGGGCGGCCGGTGACCAACTTGAAGCCGTCCACCTTCTGAAGGTTTTTGCCGACAATGGAATGCTCGGTAACCATGGTTTATGTGTCAAACGCGGAGATCGAAATTCGAAAATCGAAACTGGAAACTCGAAACTGGGAAGACCAAGATTACGTCGGGATTCTCGACTTTCGTTTTTCGAGTTTCGTCTTTCCGCTTCTGGCTTTCCGAGCCGCCGCCAAAATCGCTTCCACCGGCTTCAAGTATCCGGTGCATCGGCAGAAATTTCCAGCCAGCGCTTCACGGACTTGCGCTTCCGTGGGATCAGGATGTTCCGCCAAAAGTGCTTTGGCGCTCAAGATCATTCCAGGTGTGCAATACCCACATTGCACGGCGCCGTATTCCAAAAAAGTTTCTTGAAGGGGATCCAGCTTGTCGCCCTCGGCCACGCCCTCGATGGTCAGTACTTCGCACCCCTCCGCTTGCGCCGCAAACATCAAGCAGGAGTTTATTGGTTTGCCGTTTACCAAGACCGTGCAGGCACCGCACTCACCCGTCTCGCATCCTCGCTTGACTCCGAAATAGGCTTCGCGGCGCAAGACATCCAGTAAGAGGTCCCCCGGCGCGGTGGTCCAGTGTTTGGTCTCACCGTTCACGATGAAGTCCAGATGGAAATCGCTCATTGTCTGCACCCAGCTTGGCTTGCGCACTCGCGCAGAGCACGCCGCGCCAACACGCCGCTCATCTCGCGGCGGTATTCGGCAGAGGCCCGGCCGTCGCCGATGGGACTGACCTCGTGTATGACTGCCTCGCCCGCGCGCGATAGCAGATCTTCGCTGAATGTGCTCCCCAACAGCAGGTTTTCGGCATTTCGTGCACGCATCGGAGTGGGGCCCACCGCTCCCAGCGCGATACGCGCCCACTTGATGTGCCCGCGAGGGTCAATCTGTAACCCTGCCGCTGCGTTCACAACGGAAATGTCCGTTTGCGTGCGTCCGAGCTTTTGAAATGACCAACCCAGCCGGCCGCTGCCGGGCAAAGCCGGGATGACGATTTCCTCAAGCAAATCGCCATTCAACACCGTCTGGTGGGGGCCCGGGTAAAATTCGGTGAGCGCAATATTCCGGCTGCGGCGCGAATTGGCCACTCGAACCTGCGCGTCGAGCACCAGAAGTACGACCGCCGTATCCGCAGCAGGTGAGGCATTCGCCAGGTTTCCCCCCACGGTCGCCATGTTGCGGTTTTGAATCGAGCCGCAGGTGGAGGCCGCCTTGGCCAGGATCCCACCGGCAAAAGCGAGTATCACCGGCGAATTTTCGATGTCTGCCATCGTCGTCGTGGCGCCAATCAGCAATCCTTTACTATTTCCCCGGACATAATTCAAGCCGAGACGATTGACGTCGATGAGGAACCGCGATGACCGGTCGGCCTGCGTGACGATGTCTGTCGCGCCCGCGACAATCCGCCCGCGCTTCCCCACCTTGCGGAGCAATAGTAATGCTTCGCGAAGGGCGGTGGGCCGGTAGAAACGCTCAATGTGGTCGAACATGGCGGTCAAGAGTAGTGAAGGGTGATGAATGACAAGTGACGAGCAAGAAAGTTCATGCCTCTGCCCCTGCACGCCACTTGTCATTCGTTACTTGCGACTCGCGCTAGAGTTTATATCAAAGCAATGGTGAGCTTCCAACCATTTTGGCGGCGAGGCGGCGATGACGAGCGAGGATGGGGGCGAGCGCGACGGTCCTGATCTCGTGGTTTTCCACGATGACGCGTCCATCCACAGTCAGAGTTTCCACGCGAGTGGGCGCGCAGAGCACCAGGGCAGCCGCCACGTCTTCGGCCCCGCTGTAACCCACGTCGCGGAGGTCGAACAACGCAATATCCGCGCGCTTGCCCGCGGCGAGACTTCCAATGTCATCGCGGCCGAGACACGCGGCGCCTCCCAAGGTCGCCATGCGCAGTGCATCGCGCGCTTTGAGTGCCGCGGCGCCGTGTGCCAACCGATTGAGCAACAGAGCCTGGCGCGCTTCCGCCAGCATGTGGGAACTGTCATTGGAGGCACTGCCGTCAACCCCCAAGCCCACGGGCGAGCCGGCGCGGCCGAGCGCCAGGGCCGGGGCAATGCCGGAACTCAACCGCATGTTGGAACTGGGGCAGTGCGCGACTCCCACGCGGGCGCGACCCAGGCGTTTGATTTCCCGCGAGTTGAAATGAATCCCGTGCGCCACCCAGGTCGTATCACCTAGCCAGCCCACGTCCGCCATAAAATCCAGAGGACGCTTGCCGAAATGCTTCAGGCAGTATTCTTCCTCGTCACGAGTCTCAGCAAGGTGGGTGTGCATACGGACCTGATGGCGATGGGCCATCGCCGCGGTTTGACGCATCAGCTCTTCCGACACGGAGAACGGGGAGCAGGGGGCAAGCGCAATCCGCAGCATCGAGCCTGGGGAGGGATCGTGATATTTATGGATCAGCCGCTCGCAATCCTCGAGAATTTCGTCTTCCCGCTGAACCACGGAATCCGGCGGCAGGCCTCCTTTGCTTTCGCCCACACTCATGCTTCCGCGCGTGGGATGAAAGCGCATGCCGATTTTGCGCGCGGCGGAAATTTCCGCATCAATTAGTTTCGTTTGGCCGCGGGGGAAGAGATAATGATGGTCGGTCGTCGTCGTGCAGCCGGAGAGCAGCAGTTCCGCCATGCCCACCAACGCGGCCACATTCTCTGATTCTTCATCGAGCCGCGCCCACAGAGGATAGAGCGTCCGAAGCCAATCGAAGAGCTCCATGTCAGCGGTGGCGGTACATGCGCGAGTGAGCGTTTGGCAAAGGTGGTGGTGGGTGTTGATTAGTCCCGGCACAGCAACAGAGTATCGAGCGCTGATCGTGCGGTCGGCCCGCAATCGTGCTGGCGGACGCCTCCCGATTTGCTTGATCTCCCCACCCTCGCTGTAAATGAATCCGCCGCGCAGAATGGTGTCGTGAGCATCCATCGTGATCACCGTGTGAACGTCACGGAGGAGCAGGGACGACTGGGCGTTCCTGGGGTTGGGCATGGTTCACTTTAAGGGCAGATATTCAACCCGGCTAACCCACTCTTCGTGCTTCGATACACGTGAGATGAGCTCCAAATCAACGACCATTTCTCCCAGGGTTAGACTGAAGGCGGGAGCATAGATCACGCCCAGAAAGGGCAGCCCCTTACTCTGGCGTGACGCCGCCTCACGCAAAAGATCGTCATCCTGAGTCAACAATACTCGGCCCAAATCCGAGGCGCGGTCGAGCAATTTTGAGTCGTCCAGCGTTTGCGTCCCATCTTCTTGCGACGTCAATACGTCCACTCCCCGGCGACGCAACTGCAGGGTGATGGCGCGCGGGATGTGAACATCCATATAAAATCGAACGTTCAAGGTTGCTTCTTGGGGTGGAGAAGTTTGCGGCGGAGCGTGGGGTTAGCAGCTTGCCTTGCTATCTCTTCGGCCTCGCGGCCGCGACGGTCGATTTCGCGATCGACTTTCTCCTTATTCTCGTAGTAATACGCGAACGCAGAATGAATCTGAGCTAGCGAGAGATGAGGGTGTTCACGGTGGATTTCATCCGGGCCCCAGCCGTTCGCGAGTTTATCTCGCATGACTTCGATGACCTTGGTATTTGCACCTGCGATCCATGCGACACCGTGGTCATCGATTTCGATGTGGGACGTAACGGTCGTCGGCATCGATGTAACTCCTCCCCCCTTTGAAGGCATTATAGCATTCGAATACGACTTTCAATGTTTGCCGACCATCGCCTCCACGTCCTTGCGCAAGGCCGCCTGGCTGGCCGGACGGCTGTAGAACATGTGGCCGCCGGGGTACTCCCGTACGGCGACGCGCGTGGGATCTCCCATCACCGGCATCTGGTCAACTGTCAAGACCGAGCCCATGAAAGGACAGGAGAGGTCGTTCCAGCCGTGCGCGATGATGACGCGCAGCTTCGGGTCGGCCGCCACCGCCTGCCGCAAATCGGGCACAGCTCCGCGGCGCAAGGCTCTGCTGTCGTGATCCCACTGGGAGCCCACCTCGTAGCTCAGAGCGTTGTAGCGCGCATCCGTCTTCCAGCCCACGATACGCGTTACAAAATCCACCATCGCCATCGTGGTCGGCGCGATGATGCTCGCCAGAAGAGGATCGTTGGTACGCTGCTCCGGCGCGAAGGGGTAGGGATCATACCCGGTCACATTCGAGTCGTACACGCTGCCGATCTTGCCGTTTTCGCGGAAGACCTCGCGCAGGTAAGCATCGGTATCTAACCTGCCGCCTGCGCGTCGCACAAATTCTTCTTCCAGGCCCGTCATCTCCGTCACATGCTTCACGATCCGCGGCGTGGCCTCAGGGTCAGATCGGCCTTTCAGAAGGTCAGAGGCATACTCGCCGCGAGTATAGGCAATGACCGGCGCCATTGCTTCCGGCGTCAGTTTGTGCTCGCGCTCGAGATGCGCCGCCGTAATCGATGGCAGGGTCAACATCCACGGGAGAGGAGAAACGTCGCCGTTGCTCTCCAGTTCCGGATTCAAGTAGGGTGATACCAGGACCACGCCGTTCATCGCTACGCCGAGCTGCGTTTGCAGATAATGCGTGATCCGCGGGCCGCGGTAGCCGCCGTAGCTCTCTCCGACAAAATATTTTCGCGAGTTCATGCGTCCGTTCGCCGTCAGCCAATCGTAAATGATGCGCGAGAGGTAATGAATGTCGGCATCGGTACTGTAGAACTGCTTCTTGCTCTCCTCCGGCGTAACCAGCGACCGGCTGTAACCGGTGCCGATCGGGTCGATGAACACCAGGTCCGTGAAATCCAGCCACGTGCCCGGGTTATCGGATAACTTCGGCGGATCGGATGGGCTGTCTCCCTCCCTGCCGAACTCGATGTGCTTCGGGCCGATGGCGCCAAAGTTCAGATAGACGGACGCCGCGCCCGGACCGCCATTCAGGGCGAAGGTGACCGGCCGGTCCTGTCCTTCCATGATGTAGGCGGTGAATACCACTTCTCCGATCTTCTTGCCGTTGTCGATGACCGGCAGTTTGCCCACCGTGGCCGTGTAGTGCAGCGCTTTGCCATCGAGTTGAATGCTCTGCGCCACATGCGCGTCCGCGGGAAGGGGAGCCTCTTTCTCCGCGGCTTTGTCTTTATCTTTATCCTTGGCATCGGCGGCAGCAGGCGGAGGTGCAGGCTTCTCTTCCTGAGCCCAGACACAGGGAGCGCCAAATGCCAGCGTGAGCATGGCGAGCATGCCCAGGAGGGTACGGTCACGGCCGGAACGGAGTGAAATTGAACCCAAGCACCCAAAGTAGGACGGACAGGATGGTTCTTTACGGGAAAGCATAATTAAGTCCTCACGATGCAAGGTTTTGTTTTTTCAAGATTTCGTCCAGCCCCGCTCCATCTGGCGAGATGTCAAATGGTTTGGCGACTGCGGACTGCGCACTTCGAAAGTCCTTCAGGCCATTGCCGGTAACCACCGCGAGAAAGCTCTCCTTGCGGTCAATGGCTCCGTCTGCAACTGCGCGGCGCACTCCGGCAATGGCCGTGGCCGCAGCGGGTTCGGC
Organism: uncultured Acidobacteriota bacterium; assembly: GCA_963808085.1. GTDB lineage: Bacteria > Acidobacteriota > Terriglobia > UBA7540 > UBA7540 > Bog-366. Next base: position 40,236 of record CAWEFC010000011.1, on the reverse strand, counting down.
GAAGATGCCGGCCAAGCGGCCCGTGCTGCCCATGGCTTCAAGAATCTCCTCGTCCTCGACGTTGATCATCGTGCCGCCGGACGCCTGAATGGCAAGCACTGCCTTCTTCCAATTGCGCGGCACCCCCACCGCAATGCTGTCGGCAATCGTCTTGGGCTCGATGGGCTTCAGTGGTTCACCGCTCCGGAATGCCTCTGTTACTGGGGCTGCGCCAGCCGCTTGTACGCCCAGCATCTTGGGCGTGCGACCGACGAGCCGCAGCAGCTTCATTTCGTGAAAAGCCTTCCACACACCGGCGATCGTACAGCCATCGCCCACGGAAACCGCTACCCAGTCGGGAACCTGCCACGCGAGTTGCTCGCAGATTTCGAGGCCCACGGTCTTCTTGCCTTCGACAAGGTAAGGATTGATGGCGCTATTGCGGTTGTACCAACCCCAGCGTTCGCACGCGCGCTGGCACAGTTGAAACGCGTCCTCGTAACTGCCGCGCACGCGCAGGACCGTGGCGCCGAAAATGAGCAATTGGGTAACCTTGGGTTCAGGCGCACGTTCGGGAATAAAGATCACGCTTCGGAGTCCCAGCGACGCCGCCATTCCCGCGAGCGAAGAGGCTGCGTTCCCGGTGCTGGCGCAGGCGATAATCTTCTGCCGCTTCTCGCGCGCTTTGACCACGCCCACCGAACTGGCGCGGTCCTTTAGCGACCCGCTCGGATTGCGTCCGTCGTCCTTGAGGTAAAGAGTCTTCAATCCCAAATGGCGCGCCAGAGAATCTGTCCGCACGAGAGGCGTCCACCCCACCTGAGGAGCAGGCAGCACGGCATCCTTGCCGATCGGCAACAACTCGCGGTATCGCCAGTGCGAGTATTCGGAGCGCTTGGCCAATATCCGGCGAGTCAGGCGCTTTGAAATCGCCGGGTAATCGTATTGAACATCAAGCATGCCGGTGATTCCGCATGCCGGGCACGTGTAAGGAACGCGCGTCGAGTACGTCGCGCCGCAAAAAACGCACCTGAGCCCCGTTACAAATTCCACGTTGAGGTCCTTGCTTTTGGAGGGAATAGATTACCCCGAATCAGGTCGGAAGCCAATGATAATAGGGCTTCATGCGGGAAATTCATAGTTGCGCCTCTAATCAGGAGTACGCTTCTTCGCTCTTCCCCACCGAAGTCCGGGAATTAAAATCAAGCCGCTGCTTATCGCGAGCGCAGTTAAATCCACATCAGGTCGAGAGCAATTACATATAATGAACTCTGCCCCACCGGGCAGTGGAGGTACCCCTTGATGCTCCTGGATAAGTCCACGTTGCGGGCTCTTCCCAAGGTCCTTTTGCACGAGCATCTGGACGGCTCAATGCGGCCAGAGACAATCATTGAATTGGCCAAAGACGCCAAATACACAAAACTGCCGACAGCCGATCCGACGGCGCTGGCGGACTGGTTCTATCAGGGAGCTTATCGCGGGGACTTGGCCGGGTACCTGGAGGGGTTCGCCCACACCATCGCCGTGACCCAAACGGCTGAAGCACTGGAGCGGGTCGCATACGAGCAGGTGGAGGACCTGAAGAACGATGGCGTGGTCTATTTCGAAACGCGGTTTGCTCCTATTTTCCACACCAAGAAAGGGCTGACCAACATGGACGTCGTCAGCGCCGTGCTTAAAGGATTGGAGCGGGGCCGAAGGGAGTTCAAAATTCCGGTCGGCCTGATCGTCTGCGCCATGCGCAATATGAAAATATCACTCGAGATCGCGGAACTCGCCGTGGATTTTCGCGACCGAGGCGTCGTCGGGTTTGATCTGGCCGGCGAGGAAGGTGGCTATCCACCCAAGAAACACATCGACGCCTTCCACTACATTCAGCGCCAGAATTTCAATATTACGGTCCACGCCGGCGAGGGCTACGGAAAGGAATCCATCTGGCAAGCCATTCAATATTGTGGGGCGCACCGCATCGGTCATGGCACTCGGCTAATCGATGATATCGCCGTCACGGACGGCGCCGGAGTGAAGCTCGGCGGGTTGGCACAGTACGTCCTCGACAAGCGCATCCCACTTGAAATCTGTCTTTCCAGTAATGTCCACACAGGCGCAATTCCCACTATCGCCGACCACCCTTTCAAAATTCTTTATCGCGAACAGTTCCGGGTTACCCTCAACACCGATAATCGGCTGATGAGCCGCACCAGCATGAGCAACGAGTTTCAGGTGGCCATGGACACGTTTGGCCTGGGTCTCGACGATTTCGAAAAAATCACCATCAACTCCATGAAGAGTGCCTTCCTCCCCTATGCCGAACGCATCCGCATTATCTATACAGCGATCAAATCGGGCTACGCCAGAGTCCGCTACCCGGAGAATCTGCCGGTCGCCGGGATCTAGGCCGAGTTGTTCACACTGGGCTCGAAGCAGGGGGACTACGCTGCTGTGCGACTCATAGAGAACCTTGGTCAAATGGACGGGGGAAGATTTCCGCAAGCCGGAGGGTCTCCCGCGAACCTTGAAGATTGGCGAGAACGACTTCGATGTCGCCGCAAAATTCCCAGAGGAGTTGCCGGCATGCGCCGCAGGGTGAGGCTGGAGACTCACTGGACGTGACGACCGCAATTTGCGTGAATTTCCTTTCGCCTTCCGATAGGGCCTTCCAGAGAGCGACGCGTTCGGCGCAGACCGTGAGGCCGTACGTGGAATTCTCGACGTTGCACCCCGTGTAGACCTTGCCGCTCGACGCCACCAGCGCCGCCCCAACCTTATAGTGAGAATGGCCAGCGCAAGCGTTCTCCCGTACCTCCACCGCGCGCGCGATGAGTTCCTCCGCTTTCATGGCGTCTCGCTCCCCTCTCCTAATCTCGGCAAGATCGCATTGAGAAGATCCGCGAGGTGGCGCGAAGCAACGCGCCCAGCGGCAAGCACGTCCTCGTGTGATAAGGGCTTCCCTGCCAATCCGGCCGCGCGATTGGAAATGGTGGCGATCGCCAGCACGCGGCATTTCAACTGTCTCGCCGCCATCACTTCCGGCACGGTGGACATTCCCACCGCGTCTGCGCCCATACCCTTTAAAGCGCGGATTTCCACAGGCGTCTCGTAGGTAGGTCCGAGCAATGAAGCGTAGACGCCTTCGAAGCACGGCACGTGCAACTTATTTGCAGCCTTCCGCGTGATGGCGCGAAGCCGGGGATCGTAGGCCTCAGTCAAATCCACGAACTGCGCGCCCCAGCGCGGGTCGTGAATCCCCACGAGAGGATTCATCCCTTGCAGGTGCAGATGGTCGGAGAAAAGCATGAAACCGCCGGGCTTCGACTTCGCGGCGATGCCACCCGCGGCGCACGTCAATACGAAGGTCTCGACTCCTGCCAGCGCCAGCGCGCGTACGGGAAACACGACAGCGGCTGGTGCATGACCTTCATAATAATGCACACGGCCTTCAAGAATGGCCACCGGGACACCTTTCCAAGCGCCTAGATGCAGCGTGCCTCCATGACCCTGCACGGTAGTTCCAGGAAAATGGGGAATGAGATTGTATGGAATCTTCACTTGCGCATTTAACCGGCCGACAACCTCGTCCAAACCGGATCCGAGCGTGATGGCAACGCGCGGCGCAATTCCCCGAGCGCGAATGTATCGAGCGGCTTGCTCCGCTTCCTCATAACCGTGCGCAAGGCGGTGCTCATCAAGTGATCTACGACGGGCCATTGTGTTCACCATCTCTGCATTTCAGAATCAAAACGGTCCTAAATTCGAAGATCGACGAGGGAGCGAGTTTCGAGTTTCGATTTTCGCCTGATGTTCACGCCAGCAGCAGACCCGCAATCGCCGCCGCGAGGTAATTCGCTAAGGTGCCGGCGATGAGTGCTCTGAACCCGAGCCTGGCCAAGTCTTGTTTTCGCGTTGGGGCCAGAGCGCCGATGCCTCCGATTTGAATTCCAATCGAAGAGAAATTGGCAAATCCGCAAAGCGCAAAAGTGGCAATCGTAAATGAGCGCTCGGCGATATGGCCTTTGAGCGGTCCGAGCATCGAGAAGGCCACAAATTCGTTCACCACCACTTTGGTTCCCATCAGATTCCCAACCGTCGCGGCGTCCTTCCACGGAACACCCAACAGCCACGCCACAGGCGCCAAAGGGTAACCGAGCAAGGTTTGAAGGGTCGTATGCATCCCGCTCAAGCCCAAGTTAACCAGGTAAATCAGCGCCACAAACGCCACCAGCATCGCGGCGACATTCAGAGCCAAGTGAAGTCCGTCTGAAACCCCGCGGGATGCGGCGTCCAGCAGGTTGATGGGTCTGCCTTCCTCGGTGAGTTTGACATCGCCTGAGGTTTTCGGATGCCCGGTTTCCGGAACCAGCATCTTGGAGAGCACAATGGTTCCGGGCGCCGTCATCACCACCGCGGTCAAAAGGTGGCGCGCCTCCGCTCCGAAAAGAACATACGCGCCAAAGACTGAGCCGGCGATATGCGCCATTCCCGCCGTCATGATCGTCATCAGCTCGGATTCCGTCAGGTCGGCCAGATAAGGGCGGATCACCAAAGGCGCTTCCGTCTGTCCCATCAGAATGCTGGCGGCGACTTCCAGGGATTCGGCGCCGCTCGTTCCCAGCAGCTTGGCCATGGCCTTCCCGGTCAGCAGGACGAGTGTAGGGATGATGCGAAGATAATAAAGAATGGACATCAGCGCGGCAACGAAGATGATCATGGGGAGGGCTTGAAAGGCAAAGATCATTCCGAAGCTTCCTTGCTTCTCCCCAAGCGCGCCGAACACGAAGGACGAGCCGGCGAAGGAACAATTCAGGACGCTCACGAACGCGCCCGAAACCTTTGACATGAGCCAATAGCCCAAACTTGTGCGCAGCACAAACAACGCGACGAGGATTTGCAATGCCAATCCCCAGCCCACGGTGCGCCATGGGATAGCTCTCCGGTTTTTGGAAAGCAGCACGGCCGCCGCCAGTATCACGAGCATGCCGAGGATCGGAATCATCCGTGTGATAGACATATGTGATTTGTTGATTTCAAAAACCGCTAAATCGCCAAGTTGCTAGAGCTCCACAACCCTCTCCGCCGAAGTCGCGTCGACTTCCGAATGCAGCACACGGTCCAAGACCAACCGCGGGGGGGAAATCGGCTCCGGGGAGATAGCGATGGCCTCCCGGATTATGTCCAGCGCCCACGGCACGCGCGAGTGGTCATTGGAATACAAGACGCAAATCCGGTCCCCGGCGCGCACAGCGTCTCCCACCTTTTTTTCGAAGATCAAGCCCACCGCGGGATCGATGGTTGCGTCGGCTCGGTCCCGCCCGGCGCCAAGAATCATCGACGCCACGCCCATCACTCTCGCTTCCAATCCTGCGATGTACCCGTCCTCGCGCGCCACGACGGAGTCCTCATTCTGGGGCTGGGGCAAAAGCGAGTAGTCCTCCAGCGCGCGCGGATCGCCTCCTTGTTCCGCAACTACGCGCGCGAAACGATCCAGGGCCTCACCGCTCGATATTGCCGAATCATACCGCAAGCGCGCCTCCTCCAGAGAATCCGTGACGCTCCCCAACACCAGCATGTGGGCGGTCAGTTCGCGGCAAAGTTCCACTAGATCTCGCGGGCCGCGGCCCTTCAGGGTTTCCGCCGATTCGATGACCTCCAGCGCATTCCCCACCGCATTTCCGAGTGGCTGGCTCATATCAGTGATCAAAGCATGCACGCGCTTGCCATGGGCCACGCCGGTATTGACCAAGCTCGTCGCCAGCGCGCGGGCATTCTCCAACTCTTGCATGAATGCCCCGGAGCCGGTTTTAACATCCAGAACGAGGCCGTCAATGCCCTCCGCCAGTTTCTTGCTCATAATGGAAGCCGTAATCAGCGGGATCGACTCCACCGTCGCGGTGACATCGCGAAGGGCGTAGAGCTTCTTGTCCGCGGGAGCGAATTCCTCCGTCGCTGCGCCGAAGGCGAGGCCGCGGGCTTCCAATACTCGATGGAAATCGTGAAAGGATAAGCGAGGATTGAAGCCGGGGATCGCTTCCAGCTTGTCAAGCGTGCCGCCCGTGTGTCCGAGGCCGCGGCCGGAGATCATGGGCACTAGGACGCCGGCCGCCGCTGCCGCTGGAGCTATGATCAGAGAGGTCTTGTCACCGACTCCGCCTGTGGAATGTTTGTCGACCTTGGCCCGAGGCAACCCGGAAAAGTCGAGTTCGCGGCCCGACCTCAGCATGGCCTCGGTCAGGTCGGCGGTTTCACGGCGGTCCATCCCGCGAAAATAGATGGCCATCAGCAGCGCTGCGGCTTGATAGTCGGGAACTTCCCCACGAGTGTAGCGCTCGATGAAGTCAAATATCTCAGCCTTGGTCAAGTCCAAGCCGTTGCGCTTTTTCCGGATTAATTCAGGCGTGTCCATGCTCGGATGCTAGGGCGCGACCCTGGGCATAACCCCGCAACTTCCCTCCTAGCTTGGCGGGAAATAGGAGTATACACGCTTTGCAAAACCTGTTGCGGGATTCCCCAATGCCATTTCCCACATTCGCCCAAAAGCATGCAGGCGCAGGCCGAGTCCTGGTTCTTTGTGGACTGTTCCATCGAGCATGGGCGGTCAGGAGGATCGTCCTTGAGCGCACTGTGCCGCTCGGCATACAATCTTAAATCGAGCCGAAATCGAAAGCGAGCGCTCCCGACGATTGCAGGAAGGGAAATGCGGCCGCACGAAGGAGCACAAAATGGATTTTACCTACCAGGATATCGCCAAGATGGTTGACCACTCTTTGTTGCCCCCCTCGTTGACGGACGAAGACTTGGAGCATGGCTGCCGCATGGCCCTGGAATACAACTGCGCGAGCGTCTGCATCATGCCTTATTACCTCAAAAGATGTGCGGAGATATTGCAGGGCAGCACGGTGAAGGCCAGCACCACCATCGGGTTCCCGCACGGCGGCCACACCACGGCCATCAAGGTCGCGGAAGCGGAGCGGGCCCTGGACGACGGCTGCCAGGAGCTGGACATGGTTACGAACATCAGCAAAGTTCTAAGTGAAGATTGGGATTATGTTCGCCAGGACCTTAAATCCGTCATCGAAGTTGCTCATACCCGCAATCAAAAGGTGAAAGTGATTTTTGAAAACTGCTACTTGAAGGACACCCACAAGATTCGGTTATGCGAGATTTGCGCCGAAGTCGGAGCCGATTGGGTAAAAACCTCGACCGGTTTTGGCACTTCCGGAGCCACGAGTGAGGACGTGAAATTGATGCGAGCTCACTCACCCGCACATGTCCAAGTGAAGGCGGCAGGAGGCATTCGTAATCTCGAGCAACTTCTGGCTTTCCGGGACTTGGGCGTTTCGCGCGTTGGCGCCTCGCGAACCAAAAACATTTTGGAGGATTGCCGCCGGCTGCTGGGGAAGTGGTGAGAATGCTGAATTATGAATTCTGAATTATGAATTCTGAATTATGAAACCGCCCCGCCTTACTCGTAGCGAGGCGGCCATTCTGCTATTTGGACAATTCAGAATTCATAATTCAGAATTCATAATTTCCGTTTGTTCCACTCCCTGTCGAACTCTTCCCGAGTCGGAAACGATTTCTGCGTTCCCACCTGTGTCGTCGAGAGTGCCGCGTAAAGACTCGCCCATGTAAGGGCTTCCTTGTCGTTCATGCCCTCCGCGAGGAATACGGCAAAACTGCCAATGAACGCATCGCCGGCGCCGGTGGTGTCGACGGGATCGACCTTGAAAGCAGGGATTAACTCTAATCCGCTCGATGTTGCCAGCAATGAGCCGCGCTCACCCAGGGTGATCACGACGCGGGGTATTCCCCGCGCAAGCAGACTCTCCACGCATTTCTTTGCATCCTCGATTGAGTGAACGGGAATCCCCGTCATCGCCTCCGCCTCGCTTTCGTTGGGCACGAAGTAGTCCGCCGCGGCAACTTCCTTGAAATCCGGAGGTCGGGTGGGGGCAGGATTCACAATGCAGCGGATGCCGTGTGACTTGGCGAAGCGAATTGTGTAGTAGACGGTGGTTAGCGGAATCTCGAATTGCAGCAGGATTGTGTCCGCCTGCGAGAGAAGTGGCGCGGCGGCATCCACATCCTCGGGAGAAAGCGTTTCGTTTGCGCCAGGAATGACCAGAATGCGGTTCTGGCCCGTCGGGTCCACAAAGATGGGCGCGACGCCTGTAGAAATTCCTTCCACAATCCGCACGTAACGGGCATCGATGCCCTGGGACTCGAAGTTCTTGATGGTGGCGGGACCAAAAAGGTCGCTGCCGACCTTGGCGACCATGCCAACCGATGCGCCGCACCGACTCGCAGCCACGGCTTGGTTGGCGCCTTTGCCTCCAAAGCCCATGTCAAATTTCTTGGCGAAAATCGTTTCGCCCGCGCGTGGAAAAGTGTCATTGAAGGTGACAAGATCAACGTTCGCGCTTCCCACCACCGCAATTTTGGGTTGTTTCGACATAGTTTCTCCTGGGTCGGGTTACGGGACACGGGGCACGGGAATACGCGAAATGGGTGCGACTAGGGGGCAATCTGTCGCCCTGACGAAGTTCTTAAAAAGCCGCAGACCTGGACAACAGGTCCGGACAACATTATCCATGTCCCGTATCCCGTGCCCGGCATCCCCGTGTCCCGTGTCCCATCTTTATCCCGCTTCTTCGGCCATGGGCATGTTCATCCGTTTGGGCCGGCCGGGAAGAACGAAGTGCCTTGCGCATCGCGGACGGTAGGAATCGCCGGGCATCAAGGTCGGGCTCTCGTAAGACGCCGGCTGATCGTTGATGAGCCGCTGCGAGAAAAAGGCTCTTGCCCCGCACTCACAATAGGCAATGCACCATGTGACGTTTCCCCCGTAGGTGTTCACCAGCCAGGTGAGCGCCAACATGTCGCCAAACGGTTGACCGCGGAAATTCAGGTCGAGACCCGCAGCAATCACGTCGTAGCCCCGGTCGAGGAGGGCGCGCGCACAGTCAAACAACTCATGCACGAACTGGCCCTCATCAATGGCCACGCAATTGACCGGTTTGCCGATAATCCTCTCGCGCTCGCCCATGAACGTGAACATTTCCCACGGATTGGCCGACTCGAATTCCACGGCGTCCATCTGCCGATGACTAAGTTGGTTCCGGCTCTGCACTAATCCGTGCGCGCTCTTGGTGTCATCCTTGGGTTTGAAGAGGATGACCGCCTGGTGCGCATACTCCTCGCGCATGGCGACGCGCCGGATCAGTTCCGCCGTTTTGTTGCTGCGCATGGGGCCAATCACGACTTCGATTGTTCCCGCCATATCAGAGTGTCCTCCGCGTGAAGATGGCGACAGTCTATTCCAAATGCCACGATGGCAAAAGTTTTTTCGGCAATCGTTGCGCGGCACGGTCCCCGGGTGCTTTGCCCCGGCAAGATATATCGATGAAACATCCGGGTTACCGAACCCTTTCGATCCCGCGAGGGATTCGGACTATTTCACCAGCGATTTTGTCCGGCCCCCGGGGCCCAGTAAATTTGTCCCGGCCAAGCCCGACGGTAATAGCTTGGGTTTGAGGAGTTTAGGATGTAGCCTCGAATTATCTTGACAAGAGCGGTAGCCATGCTAAACTAGACGCTGAGGCCAGCGGGCGCCAGCGAAGCGGAAGGGAGAGGGCGGCAGGCGAACGCTGGGGAGGCGCGCCGTGTGATGATAGTCGGCCGGCACTCCATCCAGTCGTTCACTCAGGTGCGAATTTTTCCGGAGACCGGAGTTGACATTCGAGTATCAAACCGAGACGAATGCGCGCGAAGGCCGACGCGAAGCGACTATATTCATGAAAAATAAGTAGGTTAGCTGTAAATCTCGTGCAGGATTTCGCCCCGGCAGCAATGAGTTAACTTCATGACAACACAGAAGTTACGGTGGATCAACCGCGAGGTGGGAATGGAGTGTTGCGGAAATGACTTTTCCGACTATACCTTTGAAAAAACAACCAGTTAATCAAGATTCGCGAAACCGGGGACAGGAGGCCTGCCATGGCCAAGATTATGAAAATAAACAAGTTACATTGTCATCAATCGAACCCTGCGATGCCGCCGCAAAAAGATGTTAAAAATGAAGGATGATCCGACTATATCTATGAAAACACAGGGTCGAGCGACAGAATGTCCAGCGACGAAACGCGCTTTTTTGCATAAAAGTGCACTCCGCCAATCGAGAATCGACAACAATTATCGGCTTCGAAATCGGTGAACGAGGCACGGATCATGACGGATCTCACAGCAGTCGCGAAAATGTCCGAAAGCATGGCCCAGCGTTATGGTGCCCACGGAAAAGCCGCCGCCGGCCGACTGCGGGCCTGGCTCGAAGGCGCTGTGCCAATGGCATTCCCCGAGGTTCTCGCCCGGCATATGGACGAGCAGCACTTGCCGCTGCTCTTCGATGCCTTCTGGCAAGTGCTTCCGTTTGGCACCGGAGGGCGTCGCGGCCGCGTTGGCTACGGATCGAACCGGTTTAATCCGACCACCGTAGCGATGACTGTTCAGGGGCACTGCAATTACCTTACCGCAGCGTTTCCCGGCAAGGAACTCTCTGTCATCGTGGCCAATGACGTTCGCGTGTTCAACGACTTTGCGGGCGTTTACCGCTTCCTGGGAACCGACCACCCATTGCTGGGAACATCGTCGCGGTCGATCGCCAGATTGGCTTGTGAGATTTACGCCGGCAACCAGGTTGTGGCATACCTCGCCGAACCGGAAGCCGACCAGTCATTGCTGAGCACCCCGGAACTATCGTTCATCATCCGCAAACTCCAGGCGCAGGGAGGAGTGAATATTTCAGCGTCACATAATCCTCCCGATGATAATGGTATCAAGGTCTACGACGAATACGGTGGCCAGCCCATCCCGCCGAACGATCAGCGCCTTGCGGACGCTATGGACCAAGTCACCGATGTGCACAGAATTCCCTTCGCAGAAGCGCTTACGCGGGGACTGATCCGCCCCATCCCCAAAGGCCTGCACGGCGAGTACGTGGATGAGTATGTTCGGTTGTATGGCAGCGTCTTCACTCCCCGGCCTAACATACCCGTGGTCTACACACCCCTGTGCGGGTGCGGGCTGCGTTCGGCGGGCGCGGTGATGCAGAAGTTGGGCTTTCCTATTTTGTCCCCGCCCGATCAGGGTCCGGATGGGACCTTTGCTTCCATCCCCTTTAAGGCGCCCAATCCCGAAGTATCGGAAGCGACCGTGCCCGCGACGCGCTTTGCCGAGTCCGTGGGCTCAGGCGTTGTCCTCTCGAGCGACCCCGACGCAGACCGCGTGGGCTTGGAGGCCCGCCTCATTGATGGCTCTTGGTACCACTTCGATGGCAACAAGATTGCCACTCTCCTCTGCTATTACCTGATCCTTGACCCCGATGGCCCCGAGCGTCGCGGCTTGGTGATGGAGACCTTGGTCACCACGAAAATGTTGGGTCAAATCGCCGCGAGGGCCGGTGACTCGTGGATTGTCGATGACCTGCTGGTGGGCTTCAAATACATGGCGAACGTCCTCAAAGTCCTCGAGCAGCGCGGACGCTGGGGAAACGCCTGCACGCGGCCGGAGTCGTTGGTCTTGGGCACAGAAGAAGCGCACGGCTTGATGTTCACCCCCGCAATTCGCGACAAGGATTCTGCACCGGCGTGCATGTTCCTCGCCGCCCTCTATCAAAAAGTAACCCAAGAGGGGCGAACCCTGCTGGACTACTACGTCGAAATCCTGGAGAAGCTCGGCGGATTCGCGGACACGGGGCGCTCCATCGTGATGACTGGAGCGGAGGGGGGATTCCAGCGCGACCGGATCGTCGCCTCGCTGCGCGCGTCCCTGCCTGAGACTCTGGGCGGCCGCGTCGTCCGCAAAGTCGTGGATTACTGGAACGAAATTTCGTTCGGCAAATTGCAGAGCAATACGGATCAACTCTCGCGCAACGTTCTGCAGTTCTTCCTCGACGGCTTCATCGTCACGGTTCGGCCTTCCGGCACCGAGCCCAAATTGAAATTCTACTGCCAGCTCGTGCCGTTGGAGGAGCCGCAGAGCCGAACCGCGGGCCCTGCGTTACGCGGAATGGACTTGTTGCGCGATTTGACGGACAGGGTCGAAACCATGGCGCGGGCGGTTTATCAGGAATTATTGGCCCGCGTCGATGTCAAGCTGGGGGAGCCTGCTCTGCTGCTTCCCGATATCATCGACATCGGGCGCAAACAGGATTTTGAGCACCGAACTATTCCGCAGCTTCGCGAAGTCATTGCACAAAGCCGCTTCAAGAGTTTGGATAGTCTGCTCGATTGGTTGAGGAGCGAAGTTGCCGCCATGACGCCGGGGGCAGACCCCCTTCCCGCATTGAAAGCAAGCCTCGCTTATCTTTGCGGGCACTGGGAAAACGAACTGATGAGGCGCGCCGCTCTTGAGCGAACTCGCGGCGTGGGCGCGCCCGCGGGAGCACTCGCACTGACCAGGTGAAATGTGAAACCTGTCCTTCGGATACTCGGTGAAGCCCGCGCCTTAACTCAATGCTGATCGGAACAGCAGCCGGACCAGAGAGGAGAATTTGGTGTGAAGCACGATCTAACTCGACGCCAGTTTGTAACTGTGTCCATCGCCGCAACAGCCTTTAGTCGCGTGCTCGGCGCCGAACAAGCCGGCGGCAAGAAGGTCATCGACGCATGGGGCCACGTCTCCTTACCCCGCTTTTTCAGCGCGGAGGAGTATATCGCGTTGCTGGATGCCAATGGTGCCGAGGCGGCGGTCGTAGGCACGGCGGCGACTTGCCCGAACTTGCGTGAGTTGTCGCGGGCCGCAGTCCAGTACCCTGACAGCCTTCGCTCCATAGGAATGCCGATGGGGAAGTCACCCGACGAAAGGTTGGACTGCACGGCGGCGCAAATGGATTGCGGGTTTACCGGTATACGTTTGCAAGACAGGTTGATTGCCGTGCAGCCGCAACTGTTGGATTTGGTGGGCAAGGCAAAGGGAATGCCTTATATCGAAGGCAGCACCGGCTATCAAGTGGCCGCCCGGCAGTTGCTGGACTTTCTGGATCGCTATCCGGATTGCGCTGTCTGCGGCACTCATTTCGCGGGACCAACCGACCCTGCGATTCTGTCCCAAAACGAGCTGGTGAACCGGCTCTTTCGGCATCCCCGGTTTCTTGTGATCTTTTCTCGCCAGGGATATATGGACCAGGATCAATTGAAGGTCTGGACGCGTGCCGTCGTGGACCTGACCGGCTGGGACAGGATCATGTACGGCAGCGAGTTCCCCGTGGCGCTATGGAGGGACGAGACGTTTCGCTCGACGCAGGGCTGGATCGATCAAGTGGGACTCACGCCCACTCCCACAGAAAGGGCGAAGTTCTTTTACGAAAACGCGCACCGGCTTTTCTTTGCGCGCCGGCGTCCGGCCCGGCTGATTGATTCAAAATGGGAGCGATCCGATTGGAAAACGGACGCGCCTGTCTGGCTGTTTCAAAAGAAGGGTGTGGATTTGCCCGAAGAATCTCATCGCCGCCTGATGCGCGCATACCTGGCGAAAGGCGGCGACACAGGTGTAGGAAGCTATCGTGATTTCGTCACGGCCATGATTGTGGACATGACCAGCAAAATCTGAATTGCGCGCCACCACGCGGTGGATAGGCAAGCGGTTTACTTCCATTCACCGCCGATCTTCCAGTATTCGAGGGCAGGTCCTTTAAGGCCGCCCGGGCCGGCCGTCACCGCGAGTTTAGCGAGGTCCTCCATTTCCTGCGGGGCGTAGGGTGTGAAATTCTGGGCGATACGCACGTCGTCGTCGAGTTGTCCGATGGTGCTACAGCCCACGGCGGCGCAGTGAATGGGCAGGCTCAAAGCGTACTTCAGGCATTCCTCGGCGTTCAAAACGCGCAAGAGGAACGCGTTGGCGAACACCTTCATGGCTTGGATGCCGATGCCTCGCTCCGCCGCCAGCGGCAAGGTGATCTTTTGGAAGCTCAAGTAGGCAGGATCGGCAGCGTGGAGCGGCATCAGGATGGAATCCCACTTGTCATAGGCCCTGAGCATCGCCACGTGCGTGTTGGGATCGTGGTGGCCGGTGAAACCGAAGAATCGACACTTGCCAGCTTTCCGCGCGGCCTCGAACGCTTCGATGGCTCCTCCGGGCGCGAAGATCCGGTCTACATCGGCCTGATCCTGGATGCCGTGCATCTGCCACAGGTCGATGTAATCCGTCTTCAAGCTTTTGAGTGAGGTATTCAGATCATGCTCGGCTTCTTGGCGTGTGCGCTGGGTGCATTTGGTGGTGATGAAAACATGCTTGCGAACATCCGCCAGTACGTCGCCATAAACCTCCTCGGAGTGTCCGTCCCAGTAAGCGTGAGCGCAATCGAAATAGTTCAGCCCCAAATCGTAGGCGTGGCGCACCTGAGCGCGGGCGGCCTCCTTATTGCGGAGCAGGGCCAAGCGGGCTCCACCCTGGCCGATGACGGTCAGCTTCACGCCGGTCTTCCCGAATTCCCGCATGGGGATCCCGCCCGCTTTCGGCTTGGGCGGGCGCGCACTGAGCCCCGTGATTCCCAGGCCGGCAAACACGGCCCCCACGAAGGTCCTGCGGCGTATGGGCTGATTGATCTTGTTCATTTTCGAATCCTCCACGATAAAGCGCAAAAGGCGTCGCGCCATATTATTGCGCTGACGAGGTGGAAAGCCCAGCGCATTTCCCGAACGGGGTTAGTCCTGTGCCGAATCGAGTGGTTTTGGCGGAGTGTACAATTAAAGATCCGGCTGTTACCATCCTCGCCCGAAGGCTTGGATCTGCATCTTGCGACACGGTTCGACTCCTGGCCGCAAGTCGAAGTATCACAGGCAGCTTCGCGGGATTCGATGTTCGTACCAAGATGGTAGGGAGCGAAAATGGAAATGAATCGTCGGGACTTTATGGTGTTACCGGCGGCAGCGATGGCGACTTCTCTATTCAGTGCTGTCTCCGACGCTCCCTGGCAGCGGAAAATCCGGCGCCTCGGCCAATTGAATATGACGGAGCACGACCCGGTGACGCTGAACGTCGACGAGTGGGCCGACTATTGGGTCAGCATGAAAGTGGACGCTACGCTCGTCAGCGTTACCGGAATCATTGCCTACTACCAGACGAAAGTCCCTTTCCATCGCAAAGGCAAGTACCTCGGCGACCGCGACTTCTTTGGCGATTGCTGTGCGGCCGCGAAGAAGCGCGGATTGCACGTGATCGGCCGGCTTAGCCCCGACCTCAACTGGGAGGATGCCGTGACCGCGCATCCGGAATGGTTTGAGCGGGACGCGGAAGGCAAGCCCGTCGTTCACAACGAGGACTCGCGCCTGTTCCGCATCTGCATGTTCTCGACCTACATGACCGATTACATCCCGGCCATCATGCGCGAGATCAATTCTTGATACGATGTGGATGGTCTCTTTACCAACGCCTGGCCACCGCTGGGAGGGCTCCCGGTGTGCCACTGCGCCGTATGCCGCAACCTTCCGCCGAGCGGCACGATCGAGTATTGGGATAAGTTCAACGAGCGCACCGTCTATCTCTGGAAGCTTTACGATTCCATCGCCAAAGAGAAGCGCGCGGGGAATTTCTATTTTGCCAACCTGGGCGGCGGAATCCGCTCGACGGCGAACCTCGTCGAGCTGGGAGAGCTCTGCGAGTGGTTCCAGGCCGACAATCAAGGCCGAGGCGGGGAAGATGCCCCGATTTGGGGATGCGCGATGCAGGGCCGCGTTTGCAGCGCAGTGCAGAAAGGTAAGATGGCGACGAACGTGAACGCGGGATGGTCCACGGGGCCGGTCCGCTGGCGCGGCGTTTCCAAGTCGGAGGCGGAGTGGCGCATGTGGGCGGACGAAACCGTAGCCAGCGGCATGGTGCCCTACCATCATGTCGTGGGGGCTGAAAACGGCATG
Source organism: uncultured Acidobacteriota bacterium (assembly GCA_963808085.1). Taxonomy (GTDB): domain Bacteria; phylum Acidobacteriota; class Terriglobia; order UBA7540; family UBA7540; genus Bog-366. The sequence continues at coordinate 24,352 of CAWEFC010000011.1, read as the reverse complement.
GGCGAAGACCCGCGGTCGCTCGCGCCGGCTCGCGAGTTCTTCCAATGGACCGCGAAGCACGATGCCCATTTCACCACCAAGCGCTCCATTGCCTCGATTGGTGTGGTCATGGGGCAGCGCACGCAGTTGTTCTACAAACCTCCACCGGGGGCTTCCGCAGGGCAGTACATGGAGGGCCTTTACTTTGCTTTACTCGAAGGCCGCTTCCTCTTCGACTTTGTACACGAGGAAAAGCTCACCCCGGACAACTTGCGAAAGTACTCGGCCCTGCTGTTGCCCAACATCACCCTGCTCAGCGATTCGCAACTTCAGCAATTGCGGGATTATGTGGATTCCGGTGGCTCGCTGCTGGCGACCTTTGAAACCGGCATGTACACGGAGCGAAACCAGAAGCGGGCGGACTTTGGACTGGCGGATGTCTTCGGAATCCACAAGGCGGGCGAAGTCCAAGGCACCACTGGCAATGCCTATTCGGCGCGGATCGAGAAACGGCACGAAATCCTTGCGGGGCTCTCCGGAACGAATTGGATTGCCGGTGCTGAGTACCGCGTGCCGCTCGCGCCGGTGGAGGGCCCGGTTTTAACTGTAGTGCCAGGCTCGGTGGCGTATCCTCCGGAGCTTTCGTATCCCGACCCCTCGCACACTACGGAGCCCGCTGTGGTCGTTCGCGAGAGAGGCAAGAGCCGACTGATCTATTTCCCCGGTGATATCGACCGCACGCTGTGGCACTCCGGGCATACCGACCTCAGCCGTTTATTGCGGAACTCCATCCGCTGGGTGGCGGGCGAGGACCAGCCGGTCTCGATCTCCGGCGACGGACTTATTGAGACCTTTGCCTGGGAAACCCAAGCCGGCTTTGCTGTCCATGTGTTGAACTACACAAACCCTCAAGTGCATCGAGGCTGGCTGCGGGAGTTCTATCCCATCGGCGAGCAGCATGTCCGAATGCGGCTGCCGGAGCGCCGCAAAATATCGCGGGTGGAGTTGTTACGGGCGGCAACTGACATACCATTCCGGGCGACCGACGGGGAGGTGACCTTCACTATTCCCAAGGTCGTCGACTATGAGGTCGCGGCGATCTATTCCTCATGATGGCAGTTGGTCACCGGCTTCCCTGCATTGCGAGTAATATCGCCGAGCCGATCGTGCGTTCGTCCGTAGTAACTGACCTTCTCCGGTTTCATTGGGTCGACGCTTCGGTGGGAAAGCCACATCACTCTTAGTTCACCTTGATGACGACAGTCGATGTCGCCAACTTTGCGCTGCGAAGCTTTTCGGCCAATTCGCGAGCGGCGCCTTCGGAATCTTCGTGGCCCACGCATACGCGGTAGAGAACCGTATCTCGCCGCTCGGTTCGCAAGATAACCACCGGTCCATAGCTTGTCCCAATCATCGCCTTCAAATGAGCGGCATTAGCACGGTCGCGGAAAGTGCCCACCTGTACGGCAAAGGGGGTCGTTTGTTCCGCAGGCCGACTTATCGAAGCGCCGTGCTGAGAACTCGGTGCAGGGTTCGCCATAGTCACGGATACACTCGCGCGCTCTTGCTTGGAGGCGGGAGACTTTGTCTGCTCTGTGGGTCGAACCTTTGGAACATCGTGTTGATTACTCAGCGGCGGATTCGCGGTTGTCCCCGGTGGCGCCCCCCCGCCCGAAATTGCGGCTGGAGCCTCGATTGCGGGGCGTTGCATGTGAGTAGAATCGGCAGATTCTGTCGGGCTCTCGACGCAGTCAGATCTGACTTCAGCAAGCATTGGGTTTTTGGGGCTATCGGAGGGAGCCACGTCCCGGTTGTAGACCACTGTGGGAGAGGTGCAAGTGGCAACCCAAACCGCCGGGCCAGACCCAGGCTCTTGAGCCAGTTTCGCCACATCCAAGGTTGTGCCGGAAGTACCGGCGTATACTTTTATGGCTCCGTCGTATAAAGACAGATCATCCGCGTACAGAGAGTTCCCCTGCGCCCCGTGGGGGTTCAACACGATTGCCTGGTTACCATCGGAGGCTGCTCTCCCGCCGGAAGAAGTGACGTCCGGCCCGGCTTGGCGATACGTAAACTTCTTGGCGCCGGTGACGGTGATGGTGAGTCTTCCGCCGTCAAAGCTGGGATCACCAACGCCCGCCACGCCAACTACCGTACCTGTTTTCCACGACGACGGCAGTCTGGCTGTAGCGCTAAAGGTCACGAGATTCGATTGGCGAGAGATCGCGGCGACCATGGCTTGTTCGGCGGAAGATCCTCGAATCTGCGAGTGTCTTATGAAGTTGCGGCTTGAGGACGAACCGATAAACATCCCTGGCCCGCAACCCGCTGATCTTGACGCCGAAAGCCCGACATTATCGAAAACGTTATCCCACGCTTGGCCGTCGGCAGGGTTCCCGTTGGAGGCTGTCCCGACCATGGCAGGTAGACAGGAGGTTATCGAAAGATTTTCGAAGGTCATCTGGTTTGCCCAACTCAGCCAAATACCAGGATGCTTCGCATCAGATCCGCCCGCATGGATGTTGGTTTGGTAATCATGAGAGGAGGATTCGCCACTCGTTCCCATTCCCCCGACAAAACTGATGGGCTTCTCTCTTCTCCACCCGGCTGGGGGCCGCGCGTAATTGGGATCGCCCGAACCCATGATCCAGATTCCGCAGCCGGCTGGATCCCTCGGCGCACAGGCGCGCAGCGGGACGTCATGACCAGCATCCAGCATGAAGATGGTTCCACTGGAAATCGCGTCATAGCAGGACATAACATCCTGCTTGGCCGTCCTGAGAGTCGATCCATCCGCCAAGTCATTCCCGTGGGGCGAGGCATAGCAGATCGCCGTGGATGAGTCGGGATCCACCGCCGCAACGTTCGGAGAACCCGAAGCATCGTTGGCCATGACAGGTTCCCCCGTCACCTTTTCCCGGGCGAGCGCGGATAAAACGACCGCGAAAGATAGGAGAGCCACGCACAGGTACCGTGCCCCGAGCAAGATGGTCTTCGTCCGTAAAATGGGTGGTCTATGAGTGGGAACCATAAGGCAGCGCATGAACGAAACCGATAGTTCACTTCGAGGCGATTAACCGCAGGATTTCTAGCATAGTCATTGGTTGCAGTCAATGACACCCATGAACGTCGAGCGCATTGGTCATCAACACACTCGGTTCAGATGAAAGAGTGTATTATAATTCGCTGAGTCTGATCGCGACCTGTGACCAAAGTGAAGTTGCCGTGCGTGCGGCAGGGTCCACGGTGGCAAGAGTCACACAACTAACCTGGGCAAGTCCTTGACTCGATCCGTCGATGACACCGTCAACGGATGCTTCAGCAGTGCTGTATCCGGCGCGTGGTTGGTAATCCTGCGCGGAGTTGAGGGTAGTGGCCTTCGGGCCAAGGATTGATGGATTTCCTCCATGCCCCGTTCGGGCGTGGCCGTCCAAACGGGGGAATCACGATTTCCGGAGCGGGCCGGCAAGCGCGAAAGTAAGTGTATCCGTCCACGTGCAATGACGATGATGGAAATCTTCCACCATGTCCCACCTCGGAGCGTGCTCGTGCTGATCTGTGCCGTGCTGCTTCTGGCTATCTTAATTCCTCTGGAGAAGTTCAGGGAGCGCAGGGCGAAGATAAAGAAATCCTCGCGGCTGGCTTGGTTTTCGGATCTTCGGAGGGAACTTGAGGAGACCCGGAACATCGGACAGTTGGGAGAGCAGGCCCTGCGCGTAACGTTAGGAATTCTTGGCGCGACAGAAGGGTGTGTCTTCCTCCAATCAGATGAACTTAAGGGTACGAGCCATAAGGTCGTACAGGGGTTTTCCTCACGAACGGCGGATCTGCTCGCGGCTGAACCCTTGCGGTCCTACTTTGCCACCGCTGCTGACCGGTGGGGATCGCTCATGGTGTTTTCCAATTTGCAAAACCCGGAAGTGTTGACCGCTTGGCACCGCGACCCGCTTTCCAATGGATTTATCGGCATGATGAAGGCCGAAGGTTTGCGAACAGCGGTGCTGATTGGGTTGGGGACCCGGGGAAAATGCTTCGGCGCACTGCTTGCTGGTAGCCGGAAGGCGCGCTATTTGAAGTCCCATGAGTTGCGGCTGGCTCTTTCCATGGGCAATCAGGTGAGTGTGGCGCTTGAAAGATGGTCAGCAAAAAGGACTACGGAGCGGCATAACGAGGAGTGGCGAATTCTCTACCGCATGGGGTTGGCGCTCCGCGAGACTTTTGACTTCAAGACCCAGCTCCAGATTCTGCGACGGGAAATGAAGGACCTTCTGGGAAATAAGGACTTTGCGCTGTCCCTGCAAAGTTCTCCCGGCGGACCCCTTGATACGGTGGTTTCTTTCGAGTCAGTCCCTGAGCTGGAGTCGGCACTTGGCGCACCGACGGCGAGCCTGGAGGAGCAAGTCATGCGGACTCGCGCCTCGCTCGTAGTTTCCGAGGAATGGCGCGGGTCGCCATCAGGCGGCGATAGCCAGTCCGCCGGTCCGCGGACGCGCAGTTGGTGCGGCGTCCACCTTACTCTTTCCGACGGTACGTTGGGTGTCCTGGCAATGGTGGACTATCATGCCACCATCAGCGCACGGCAGCTTGAACTTTTCCAGGTCGTTGCCAAAGAAGCGACGAAGGCCTTTGAAAACGCCCGCACTTTCCTGAGAGAGACGGAGCGTGCAAGACATTTGGCGCTGCTCAACGATTTAGGTCAAAAAGCGGCAGCTGTCCTCAACCCCAAGGAACTCCTGCCGGAAATCTGCCAGCAGGCTCAAATCGCCTTCGGATACGAGTTGGCGCACATCGAATTATTGGATCGCGAACGCAACGAACTGGTTGTAGAGGCGGAGGCGGGCTATGGCGGCGAGCTTCTGGGCCGGCGCATCACCCTCGGCGAGGGGCTGTCGGGGGCGGCTGCTCTGAGCGGCGAACCCATGTTGACGGACTTTATCGGGACCGGAGCAAAATACATGCCGCTGCATCCGGGAGTTCGCTCCGGCGTGAGCGTACCGCTTAAACTTCGCGATGAGATCTTGGGTGTTTTCAGCCTGGAAAGCCGGCGCGAAAACGCCTTCTCGCCGCAGGATATCCTGACCACCCAAACCCTGGCCCATCAACTTGCCCTCGCCCTGCACACGGGGCGCGCGTACCAGGCGGCCTTCGAACAAGCTATTACCGACGGGCTTACCGGCCTTAAAACCCACCGCTATTTCATGGAAGCGGTCGAGCGCGAATGGAGGCGATCGACGCGCTCGGGCCAGAAATTTTCGGTAATCATGCTGGACCTGGATCGGTTCAAAGAGGTCAACGACCGCTACGGCCATATGCAAGGTGACGTGGTGCTGCGCGCCGTAGCGAATGTGCTGAGCGACAGTGTGCGAAATTCCAACGTGGTAGCCCGCTACGGTGGCGATGAGTTTTCCATTCTGATACCCGAGTCTACCACGGCGCAGGCCGGAACTTTTGCAGAGCGTATGCGAGCCAACATCGAAAACGACCCGCTGCTCAAAAAGCACCGAATAACGGCGAGTATTGGAATCGGCACCTTCCCTGAACACGGGCCAACGAAAGAGGAAGTTCTTCGCATGGCGGACGCGGGTACATACCTGGCCAAGTATCAGAACGGGAATTGCGTGCGAGTAGGGCCTTTAACGCCTGCCGCCATGGATGCGGGGTGGGAGGCAGGCACTCTCGGCACCAACATTGTCGTGGCATCCCAGCAGACGTTTAGCACGGGCTCGGAGGCCTTCAACGAATACCTCAACCGCATTGAACAAGCTGCGCAGCAGGCATCGGGAGAATTGAGTTTGTTGGATACCGTGACATCGCTGGCCCGGACGGTTGACTTCTGCGACCACTATACGCGCGACCATGGGCAGGCGGTTTCGCGATGGGCTGTGCGGATTGCCCACCAATTGGGGATGTCACCCGAAGACATTGAGGAGGTGCGGCTGGCCGGTGTCCTGCACGATATCGGAAAGGTAGGAATTCCCCTTGAAATCCTATCCAAGTCGGAGCGGCTGACGCCCGAGGAGTACGAGTTGATGAAGAGCCACAGCGTGCTGGGAGAGAGGATCCTTCAACCCTTGAAGCTGGGAAGCATCATGCGCATCTCCCGAATGGTGCGCCACCACCATGAGAGCTTCGATGGCAACGGCTACCCTGACAGGTTGCGGGGCGAGAGCATACCGCTGGGGGCGCGAATCCTGGCAGTTGCGGACTCCTTCGATACGATTGTTTCCGACCGGGCTTACAAAAGGGGACGTACCTATAACGATGCCGTCGCAGAGCTCCACCGCTGCGGCGGGTCACAATTCGATCCCCACCTCGTGGACTCGTTGCTGCGAGCCACCAGCGACCCAAACTCCCTGAAGAGCAGGACCTGAAAATCCCCCCGACATAGGGTGAGAGCACTTGAGGTATCCGGGTGTTAGGGAGTGTTGCGTGGCAGGCTTCTGTGTGGCAGTTTAATGGGTCGAAGGTGGGTGCCGTTGCGCTTCTTTGCCTTCGTCGAGCACATCGCGCACCTTGCGTGCCAAGGCCTCTTCGGTAAACGGTTTTTGGAGGAAGGCCGCGTCTCGCTCCAGCTCCCCACGGCGCAGGGCTTCTCCTGTGTAACCCGACGTGAATAACACCCTAATGTCCGGCCGCAGCGGTTTGATGTGTTCGAGTAAGTCTCTTCCGCTCATCTGGGGCATGACCACATCGGTCAGAAGGAGATGGACCGGCCCTTTGTGCCGGAGACATACCATCTGCGCCTCATCCACTCGGCTTGCTTCCAACACCCAGTAACCCATCGACCTCAGCAGCCTTACCACGAGCGACCGCACGGCCTGGTCGTCCTCGGCAACAAGAATGGTCTCTGAACCTCGAAGCTCGCGAGAAGCTACGCCGCGCTCCTCAACCTTCGCGGCACCCATGTCGATGCGAGGTAAATAGATCTTGAAGGTCGTGCCCTGGGCCAGTTCGCTATATACCCAGATATTTCCTCCGTGCTGCTTGACGATCCCATAGACCGTTGCCAAACCCAGGCCTGTCCCTTTTCCCGGCTCCTTGGTTGTGAAGAATGGCTCGAAGATGTGGGCTTGGGTTGGAGCGTCCATTCCGCACCCCGTGTCAGTAACCGCGAGCATCACGTAGGGCCCAGGCTTGCTGGGGATATGGCCGTGCGCGAGCGATTCGTCAAGCTCAACGTTGGCGGTCTCCAGAGTCAAATGACCTCCGTTGGGCATGGCGTCGCGGGCATTCACAGCCAAGTTAAAAATGACCTGTTCGATCTGGCCATGATCCCCTCTCACCATTCCGAGGCCGGCAGGCAGAACAGTCACCAGCTCGATATCTTCACCGATCAAGCGATGGAGCATGTTCTCGGTATTGCCAACCAACGTGTTCAAATCCAGCCCCCGCGGAGAGAAGTCCTGCCGGCGGCTGAATGCCAGGAGTTGACGCGTCAGGGAGGCGGCGCGCTCTCCGCTCTTCAACACCTCCTCCGCATAAGCCCGCAAGGAACTGCCCGGCTCCAGACTCCGTTGCAGCATCTGGCCGTAACCCGTGATAATCGTGAGCAAATTGTTAAAGTCGTGGGCAACTCCGCCCGCCAGGCGACCCACAGCTTCCATCTTCTGGGAGTGGCGAAACTGCTGCTCGAGACATTTACGCTCAGTGATGTCGATCATGGCCGCCACGGCTCCCAGCTTGTTGCCTTCCGAATCGAGAATCGGCCGGCCGCTCGCCAATACAGTGCGAGGTTCGCCTTGTTTGGGAACGATCATCATCTCCACATCGCTCACCCGTTCGCCCTCGAGCGCACGAAAGAGCGGCACTTCCTCCTTCTTTAAAGGAATTCTCCCATGCGGGAGGCACCATCCGTAGTGCTCAGCCCATTTCTCCGCCGGCAGCGGTTCAGCGGGAAGGCCGTGCCAACTTCGCGCAACCTGGTTAAACAGGGTCAGAACCCCCCGCTCATCACAAGCGACGATGCCCACTTGAACGCTTTCGAGCAATGCATTCGCGAACCGTTCATGTCGCAACTGCTCACCCGCTTGCTTGCGCTCACTGATGTCGTTCGCGATGGTGGACGCCCCGGCGATTTCTCCTGCTGCATCACGGATGGGCGAAACATTCAGCGAAATCTGGACCGCCGCACCTCCCTTCTTCACCCAATGGGTGTCGTACTGCGCAACTCGCTCGCCTCTCCGGATGCGGGCGAGGATCGCTTCCATCTCTTGGCACTGGCCGGATGGGAGAAGCGAGGAGAAGGGGCGCCCCTTCATCTCCTTGTCCGTGTATCCAGTGACTCGCTCCGCTCCGGCATTCCACGAGATGATGATCCCGTCTAGAGTTGTGCCGACAATGGCGTCCGCCGAAGACTTCACCAGTGACGCCAGGTGCGAGTCCTCGGTTTCCCGTCTCTTCTGGTCAGTGATGTCGCAGACGCTGGCGTAAACCAAACCGCGGTCAGGCAAGGAAGTAGCGACCCACGAGATCCACCTGTAATATCCCGCTTTGGTGAGACAGCGATTCTCAAACGCCAGGGTCTGCGCCCTCGCGGCAAGCTCTTTCCATGCGGCATCGGTCCTCTCACGGTCTTCTCTGTGAACAATTGCCAGGCAGGGTTTGGAGAGGAGTTCCTCGATCGTAAAGCCGAGGGCTTTTTCCCATGCAGGATTCAAACGTTTGAAATAACCATCGAAACTGGCGATGCAGAACAGTTGGGAGGTAAGGTTAAAGAAATGGTCGGCTTCACCGTCCAGCAGCGCAGAAGGTGCGGAGTGTTCACTCGCAGGGCTCGTCATCTTTTTTGCTTAGTTCCTGCTCGTCAATCTAGCCCGGACTGCCAGGTCCGCCCATCATTGCTTTCCGTGGCGGCTTGCTAGTTCATCGGACCATTCCCATGCAAATTATCAAAGCGCGGTGGGGCAGGTGAGATGCGCTTCGCGGACGGCGGCAGCTTTCCAATTTTCATGACTCTTGGGGAAGGGCGGGACTCGGCGATTTTCAAGCGGATTTCCCCCCAAATATGTTCGGGGAGTGAGAAAAATGCTTCCACAACCTGGGGGTCGAACTGCCGTCCCGACTGTTGCCGGATTTCCTCGCGCGCCGCGGTGAAAGGAAGTGCCCGCCGATAGGGTCTGTCTGAGGTCATGGCGTCGAGAGTATCCGCGACGGCAAAAATTCTCGCTCCTAAGGGGATCTCGTCTCCCATAAGGCCTTGCGGGTAACCCGAGCCGTCGTACCGTTCGTGATGGGTCAGGACAATTTCCGCCGCCTCAGCGAGAAAGGAAATACGACCTACGAACTCGTAGCCGAGGTACGGATGGGCCGACATCACGTTCATTTCCTCAGGTATCAGCTTGGCCGGCTTCAGCAGGATCGCGTCGGGGATGGCAATCTTGCCGATGTCGTGCAGGTAGGCGCCCCGCCGGAGTTGACGCATTTGTTCCTGCGAGCAACCCATCACTTTCGCGATCTCGAGGCAGTACCGCGTCACGCGGCGCGCATGGCCGGCGGTATCCCCATCTTTCAGGTCCAACGCCGCCCCGAGGGCCTCCAAGGTCTCATCGTAAATCTTGCCGATGTGTTCCAGGGCCGCCTGAAGTTGCCCGGTGCGCTCGGCAACTTTCTCCTCGAGGTGCGTGCGGTAATCGGCGAGTTCGCGTTCGAGCCGGCGCGTTACCAACGCCCTCACCACACTCGCCACCACCGCATCGAGTTGAAACGGTTTCAGCAGGTAGTCATCGGCGCCTTGTTTCATGGCTTGAACCGCCATACCAATATCACCCACTCCGGTGGCCATCAAAAAGGCGGTATGAGGGTAGGCCTCCCGGACTCTTGTCAAAAGGTCCAGCCCGGAAACTCCCGGCATGCTCAAGTCAGAAATGATGGCGTCGATTTCGTGTTCCTGTAGAATGCCGAGCGCCTCATCGCCGCTCAAAGCTGTTTGGCAACTGAACCCCGTCTCGGTGAGCCATTCTTTCAGCAGCAGGCAGACGCCCACCTCGTCATCGACAATAAGCAAGCGGTTGTTCAAGTTAACGAATTCCCCCGGCTTGTGAAGTACGTCCATGCCGTTTCGTTCCCAGTAAGATTACACTCGACTTGTGGCATGGTCAAGCGCATTAGCGCATTTCCATTGAATCCGCGAGCGTTTGGAGGTCATTTAAATGGCAAATTCGGGGCGCGTAAATCGCGGCGCGAAATTGAAGGTATTAACATCTAAAACAATTGAACGTATTCCAATATGCGAACGAAAGTATCAGCTCTCCACAACGGGATGATATGACCTTGTCGGAGCGGGCTGGCAGGTGTATGCTGCCGGAAAAGCAGTCATAATTAAATATCCTCGTTGAACCTTGAGTCGAGCGTTCGACCGTGGAAAAAGGAGTACGGCACGATGTCTTCAGAACCGAAGCGGAGGGTGGAGGCGGACGAGTTTGTTTTGCGGGACGCGAACGGATCGATGCGCGCAGCTTTGGCGATGACGGTCGACGGCCCTGGCTTGTTTCTGTATGACCAGAGCGGAATAACCCGGGCGCGCCTGCTTATCGGCCAGGATGAGCCCGGCATGGCTCTCTTTGACAGCCTGGGAAGGCCGCGAGTGTCCCTGGGCTTGGTCGCCGACGAGCCCACGTTGAGATTGCAGGATGCCCAGGGAGCATCGCGGGCGGCGATTATGGTCGAGGAGAAGGGCACGCGCCTGATGCTCTCCGACGCCAATGCCGGATCCCGCGTCGGGATTGCAGCACAGAGCGGCGAATCCAACATGGTGTTTGCCGACCCTAATGGGAAACCCCGTATTGTATTGGGCAATCCCGGCGGAGTCCCCGGCCTCACCCTTCTGGATGTCCGTGGTCGGCGCCGGGCGAAACTGGAAATCGAGGAGGAGTCTTCCACCTTCGAACTTTACGACGCGGACGGCAAAACTAGTTCGAGCCGCACCGTGGTCTGGGTTGAGCCCGGCCTCCATGCCGCTGATCTGGAAGCGAAGTTGGCCCTCGAGGCCGCCGCGCACAAGCAGCTCGAGGGCGCGCTGCAATCCAAAGAGAAGCGTTACACCGCCCTGGCGGCTGCCACGGCCCAGCTCCTATGGACAACCAACGCCGCGGGGGAAATCATCGACGATATGCCTCTGTGGCGGTCCTTCACCGGACAGACTGAGGAGGAAGTCAAGGGCTTAGGGTGGGTGCAAGCTCTTCATCCCGAGGACCGGGAAAGGGCCGAAGGGGTCACGAAACAAGCGCTGGAAACGAATAGCCCCTACGACACCGAGTATCGGGTGCGCCGGCAGGACGGTGAGTATCGGGATTTTGCCGTGCGGGCGGTGCCGGTTCTACAGGACGATGAAGCGGTTGGTGAGTGGGTCATTTTCGCCACCGATATCTCCGAACGCAAGCGGCTGGAGCAAGAGCTGCGGGCGCGTGAGGAACGACTCAATGAATTGACCGCCGCCAAAGCGCAGATCGAGGAAGCTCAACGGACAAACGAGGAAACTTACTCCGCCGAACGTCAGCGGTTGGAGGAAGAGTTGCGCGGGTGCGACGAACGCCTCGCGTCGTTGACGGCCGCCAAAACCCAGCTCGAAGAAATGCAGCGAAGAAGTGAGGAGGGTCACAGCGCCGAACGCAAGCGGTTGGAAGACGCGTTGCGCGCGAGTGAGGAACACCTCAGCGTCTTGACCGCCACTAGAGCGCAATTGGAGGAGGCGCTGCGAACGGGCGAAGAGCGAAGAAATGCGCTGACGCTCGCGAGCACGCAGCTCCAGGATTCGTTGCGTGTAAGTGAAGACAACCTTGCAGCAGTGACTGCGGCCAAGGGCCAGCTCGAAGAAACGCTGCAAAAAACCGAGGCGGACCACACTGCCGAGCGCAATCGGTTAGAAGAAGCGCTACGAATGACGCAAGAGCACGTCAGTGAATTGACTGCCAGCAAGACCCAGTTGGAGGAATCGCTGCGGGCGAGCGAAGGGCACAAAAACACTTTGGCGCTCGCGAGCGCGCAATTACAGGAATCGTTGCGTGTAAGTGAAGACAACCTTGCAGCAGTGACTGCGGCCAAGGGCCAGCTCGAAGAAACGCTGCAAAAAAGCGAGGCGGAGCACACTGCCGAGCGGACGCGGTTGGAAGAAGCCCTGCGGTCGACAGAAGAACGCGTCAGTGAATTGACTGCCGGCAAGACCCAGTTGGAGGAATCGCTGCGGGCGAGCGAGGAGCACAAGAACACTCTGGCGCTCGCGAGCGCGCAATTACAGGAATCGTTGCGCGTAAGTGAAGACAACCTTGCAGCAGTGACTGCGGCCAAGGGCCAGCTCGAAGAAACGCAGCAGAAAAGTGCAGCGGAGCATACCGCCGAGCGGACGCGGTTGGAAGAAGCCCTGCGGTCGACAGAAGAACGCGTCAGTGAATTGAGTGCCAGCAAAGCCCAGTTGGAGGAATCGCTGCGAGCGAGCGAAGAGCACAAAAACAGTTTGGCGCTCGCGAGCGCGCAATTACAGGAATCGTTGCGTGCAAAGGAAGACGACCTTGCAGCAGTGACTGCGGCCAAAGCACAGGTGGAAGAAACGCAGCAGAAACGTACGGAGGAGCACACCGCGGAGCGCAATCGGTTGGAAGAAGCGTTGCATGCAAGTGAGGAGCGGCTCAGCTCTTTGAGTGCCAGCAAAGCCCAGTTGGAGGAATCGCTGCGAGCGAGCGAAGAGCGCATAACGGCACTAACGGTTGCCGGCGCGCAGCTTCAGGAATCACTGCGGACGAATGAGGAACGCCTGATTACGCTGATTGCCGTCCATGCCCAGCTTGAGGAAACACAGCGCCAGAATGAAGAGGCACACGCCGCGGAACGCAAGGGCTTAGACGAATCATTGCAGGCCAGTGAACAGCGCCTTGCCGCATTGGCGGCCGAAAAGGCGCAGGTCGAGGAGACTCATCGAAAAAGTCAGGAGGTGCACGCTACCGAGCGCAAGCAGATGGAGGAAGCGTTGCGGGTGGGCGAGGTACGCCTCAGCGCCTTGACGGACGCCAAATCGCAACTCGAGGAAACGCAGCGGAGAAGTGACGAAGCGCACGCTACCGACCGGAAGCGTCTGGAGGAATCGCTCCGGGCGAGTGAGGAAAGCCTTGGTGATTTGGTTGCCGAAAAATCGAAGCTCGAGGAAACCCTGCGAGCAAGCAGGGAGAGCTTCGCCGCGGGTCGTGCGCAATGGGAAGAGGCTCTCCGGGCGAGCGAGGAACAGCTCAACGATCAGATCGTTGCTAAAGGCCAGGTGGAGGAAAAGCTGCGGGGCAGGGAGGAACATTACCGGGCACTGAGCACGGCCACAGCCCAGTTAGTCTGGACCACGGATGCCGCGGGAGAGATGATCCAGGTGGCCCCATCGTGGACGACCTTCACGGGGCAAAGTGCCGCTGAGGCTCACGGCCGGGGATGGATCGAATCGCTGCATGCCGAGGACCGAGAGGGCGCGGTGGGGGTTTTGAAGCAAGCTCTGGAGGCACGCAGTCCCTATAAGACCGAATATCGTCTGCGCCGGCACGACGGTGAGTATCGCGTTCTGGCCGTGCGTGGGGCGCCCGTGCTCGAGGAGGACGGAGCCGTTCGCGAGTGGGTCGCCGCCGCCACCGACATTACCGACGACAAGCAAGCGGAAACGTTGCGGCGCGCAACCGAGAAGAAATACCGGCAGATCGTGGAAGGCGCTCCGGAAGGGATCTGGATCCTGGATTCCGAAAATCGCACCACCTTCGCAAACCCCCGGATGGGGCAGTTGCTGGGGCGGAGTGACGAGGAAATGTCGGGCAAGAGTTTGTTGGATTTTCTCGACGAAGAAGGCCGCGCGACCGCGATCGAGAACCTTGCCTGCTGCCGGCAAGGGGTAGCGGCGCAGTTCGACCTCAAGTTACGCACCCTGGACGGCCACGATCTGCGGACGCGGGCCAGCACGCTTCCCTTATTCGACGAAGCGGGACAGTACTCCGGCGCTCTTGCCTTGATCATCGATCTGACCGAGCAGAAGCTGCTGGAAGGGCAGATGCAGCACGCGGAAAAATTGCAGGCTCTTGGGCAGTTGGCGGGAGGTGTGGCGCACGGCCTGAACAATTTCCTGACGGTCATCAACGGTTACACCGATCTATTGTTGGGCAAGGTTCCGCGCAGCAATCCGCTGCACGAGAGCGTGGCGCAGATCAAGAAAGCGGGCGAGCAGGCCGTGGGTCTGGTCGCGCCGCTTCTGGCCTTCAGCCAGGGGCAAATTCTGTGGGCGAAGGTACTGGATGTTAACGAAGTGGTGAACGAAGCGGAGGCGACTTTGCGCGCCAGGCTGGGAGAAGAGATCCGCCTGACGACGGCTCTGAGCCCCACTCTGGGGCCGGTCAAGGCCGATCCCGAGCAGTTGCAGCAGGTACTGATGAACCTCGCTACGAATGCTCACGATGCCATGCGGAGCGGCGGGAGCCTGGTGATCGAAACTCAAAACGCCGATCTGGATGAGAGCTACGCGGCGAAACATCCTGGGGTGACGCCCGGTCCGTACGTTCATCTGACGGTGACCGACAGCGGGTCGGGGATGAGCAGCGAAACGCTGGCACATCTGTTCGAGCCGTTCTACACGACCAAAACCCAAGGACAGGGATTGGGCCTGGGCCTGGCCACGGTCTATGGCATCGTCAAGCAAAGCGGCGGATCGCTCTGGGTGGAGAGCGAACTGGGCAAGGGGACGACTTTCCACATCTACCTGCCTCGGATCGGGGAGACGGAGCCGTTGGCGGAGGAGGGGAAGCCGGGCGCCTCGACGCTGCGAGGAACGGAAACGGTGCTGGTGGTGGACGATCAGGAAGAAATCCGCAAACTCGCACAGGTAGTGCTGAAGAGCAATGGGTACAAAGTAGTGGTGGCGGCGAATGGCTGGGAAGCGCTGCTCTATTCGGAGCGCCATGCGGGTCCGATTCATTTGATGCTGACCGATGTGGTGATGCCGGGAATGACGGGGCAGGAACTGGCCGAGCGTTTGCGGCCGCTGCGGCCGGAGATGGCGGTGGTGTTCATGTCGGGTTACCTGGAGAATGGACCGGGCCAGCCCGGCAACTCGTCGGGGTCGGGTTTCATCTCCAAGCCCTTTTCTCCCGACTCGCTGGCCACCAAGGTGAGAGAAGTGCTCGGGCCGCCGCGGTCGGCGGGAAAGGTGCTAGTGATCGATGACGAGGCGGGAATTCGCAGCTTTCTGCGGATGATTCTAGTCTCGGTGGGGTATGAGGTTCTGGAGTCGACGAACGCGGAAGAGGCGCTAAAAAACCTGAACGGCGAGATCGTGGATCTGATCCTGGTGAATTTGGGAATACCCAACCATCAAGACATGGAAAAGATCCGGATGCTTCAAAAGCGCCACCCCGACCTCAAAGTCATTGCCATGTCGGAGGCGTATGGCAACGAGTTCCTGCGCGCGGCGGAACAACTCGGCGCCCAAGCCACCCTGGCGAAACCCATCCGCGCTGATCAGTTGCTGGAAACGCTTCGGCGGACGGTGACGGATTAGGACGGAAGTGGGGCGGCCGTTCCGCCCGCTGGGGCGAGAGCCTCCCGCTCTCGCGAATGGCGCGGGCAGGATGCCCGCGCCACGAACCTAATTCTCATCGGGCAGGCACTTGAAACGACGGCATGACCATGCAGTAAGCCGCGTAGCGGATTTCGCTCCAAGCTTGCTTCTGCGGCGGTGCGCCAGGAAACAACGGATGGTCGACCGGCGTGAAGTGTATTCTCACGCGGATCGCAGACAGCCCGTGGCTCAGGCTGCGGGGAATGAGGAACTCATCGTCCCGGAAGCGCCGGTTGGATGTTTCGATTCGATGCTCCGTCGTTCCCAATTCCGAATTCGGATTCGAGTAAACACAGGTATTTGATCCGGCAAGATACCAGATGCCCGCAAGCTTCCAGTTTGCGGGGCTTTCGGGGTGAGAAGTTCCCGCGGGTTCCGCCACGTAAACCTCGGCTCGTTGATGGGGAAAAGAATAGTCGAGCGTCCGGCGCAGCATGACGCCGAGATTCTCCGGGGCCAGTTTCAGCGTGAATTCAGATGTGCCCGTCGTATAACGCCCAACTTCCATACGAGCAGGGTAGATTTCTTTCCCCTCCAGGTGATCGACTCCCCATTCGTATCGTGACGTGATCTCCGCGGGCGCGCTTGCGTCGGGCGAATCGTACGCGTGCGTTTTCTCGCTCTCGATGTCGCCGACGCTCAATTCATCGGTCTTGATGAGAGAAGGGCTGGGTAATCCATACCAATAGGCGACAGTTTTATAGTGCTCGGAAGACTCGTCCGTACCACCGTGTTCCAATTGAATGCGCGCGTTTTTGCCAAAAGGCATCAGGTCCGCCAAAAGGAATCGGTACTCCGACTCGATTAAATCCTCCTGGCCTTTTGATTCTTCGGGGGTCCGCGCGCCCGTCGGGTGCCCGGCGAAAGGCAGCGTCATCGTTTGGCCGCCCCAATAGTCTCCGCCGCCTCCCCACTCCTCCGTGCCCGTTCCCTGGGCCTGAGGGGTTTGGCTGTCATCGAAGAAGAACCGCGGATCGCCCTCCAACGTCGTCAGATTGGCGCGGTGCGAAAAGATCACAGAAGTTCCCACGAGATGCCCCGACCAATCGCCTCCGCCTTCAACCTGGCGAGTGTCCAAGAGATTCAGGTCTTCTCCCGGGACCGGTGCCGGATGGTCGCGATACGTCGCGTGGAAATAACCGACGTGATTGGCGGGATCTTTGAATGGCGTGTAACGAATGCTCCACCGCACTTCCGGGATTGCCGCGGCGCCCTCGTTCAGAAGTTCAAACCGCGCGCTCCGGAAAAACGGCATGGGGAAATAGCACGCCAAATAAACGCGCTCGGCGTCAAACCGGATATGTACCGGGAAAGCTTTGACGAGATATTCCCGATCGTCCCGGTTGTAGAGAGTCCCGGCCCCAAAGAAGAGAGCGACGGGTGCGTCGACGGACGCGTCCGGCCTTTTGTCCCAAGTAACGCGCAGCCTCGAACGGTCAAAATCCATGCAACTTGCGCGAGGAACTGAGAAATCCAGGGCGCGAATCATGGAAGGGGCACGTTCGATCTCGGCAAAAGTAACAGCCTTCGTCGCCGGAAGGACAATCTCTCCCGACTTCCGCTCGATGCCGATTTGTTTCCCTTCGGCGCTATCGGTTTGCGCCACAAGGTCCGAGCCGGCCCGCGCAATCAAGGCCAGCACATCTTTGCCAGGGGCGGAATCCATATTCCAGGAACGAAGTGGTTGCGCGAGCGGTGCGCCGCCGGCGTAAACATGATAAATGTAATATCCCGTGCCATAATGCGTGCGCTCATATGCCATGCGGAAGGAACGCTCGAACGGTATCGGCACCCAGGTCAGATCGGCGCCTTTGGTGAGGGACCAGGTCACCGCCAGGGGAGTCGGGAAAAGGCGTTCAGGAAGAAAAACTGAGTTGTCGACGGGGTGGTTAGGGTCTGCCGTGCTGCTTTCTTGCACGATGTAATCCGTCCCATCGACCTGGAAATGCCACGGGCTCCCGTGCCAGTGGTTATAGCGGGCGAAGTACAGGATTCCCGGCCCCTCAAGGTCGAGCGTAACGTTGAGGTTGTCGGAGGTCTGGTACAAGAAATGACTGGCGTCCGCGCCTTCATTTCCGCCACTGCGATCGTAGGTGCTGCGCATGTAAGCCCGCGCGCCGATCCGCTGATAGGGCCAGCGGTCCCACATGCGATACGCATCAAGCCCAACCGGGATTACGGGAGGTTCACTCGAAAGAGCGCCCTTACGGGAAGAAAAAGCAGGGGGCGCGGGGTTGGGCGGCTTCCCAGCCTTATCCATCGCGATGGCAATCGCCGGGGTTAGGAGAAACTGCCGCCTATCCATGCGTCCACCGATCGGGCGGACCTACTTCGCTCGCCTCGCGCGTGTCACCGTAAACCTCTTCGCGAATGATCCGTTCGGTAGCTTCGGTCAGGTACTCATCGAGCGCGCTTTTGATCTCCAGGTATTCCGGCCAAAGCGTCTCGTCCACGAACGATCTTGGAACGCGCAGCATGACCGTCGTGTAGCGCTGGCGTACGTAGCGGTAGGGCTCCAGGCCGTAGCGGCGGCAGAGCGCGGTAAACAAGCGGCGCTGCCACAGGTCGGGCAGCTTGAATTGCATCTCGACGGGCCGCTCGGTTTGCACGACGCTCGCGAGGGCTGCCCGCACTCTCGCGATTGCCGCCGCGGCCGCCTGGCGCTCGCCGGAGGTCTTGGCTCCTTCGAACAAAGCCGAAATCTTCCGCAGTTTCTCACGAAGCTTGTCTTCAGTGGTCATGAGTCCTTGGTTAAACGAAGCGTGGCGCCGTAGCGCGGGCATCCTGCCCCGATGAATCGGGGTCCCGCCCGCTGGTGCGTGGGCATCCTGCCCGCGCTACGAACGTCGTTGTCACAATTCTTTGCAATTCTCAGTAACATTCGGCGTGAATTGCTGAGGGTAATAAGAGCGGAGAATCTGGTGCCGAAGAGAGGACTCGAACCTCCACTCCCTGACGGGAACTACACCCTGAATGTAGCGCGTCTGCCAATTCCGCCACTTCGGCACATGGGTTGATCGTTGCGATCTCGAAAGCGGGCGCGTACAGTACGAAAAACCGCGCTCACCGCAATTTTTCATCTTGCCATCCAGCACCGCCCCTGTCAAGCACGGCTTGCGGCCCGGGCGTGCGACATAGAAGTTGGAATTTGAAGAGTTTGTTTTTTTGTGGTATATATCCTAACGTATAGATACGTTAGGAAAAGGAGGCCTATGCCCGAGACTCTTCCTCAGCTCGAAATGCAAAGGGCTCAGGTGGTACAGGATATCGCCGGATTAGGGGATTTTCGCCGTGGTTCGATTACCAGCATTACGGCTCGCTGTGGCAAAGCCCACTGCGCCTGCCATCAGCCGGGACACCCGGGCCATGGACCGAATTTTCGTCTGACGCGTAAGGTCCAAGGCAAGACGGTTTCGGAGACGTTCTCCCACCCGGCGGCCTTGCGCAAGGCGGAGCGCGAGGTGGGGGAGTTCCACCGGTTTCAGGCACTGAGTGCAAGCTTGGTGGAGGTGAACGAAAAGATTTGCCAGTTGCGTCCGGTGGAGGGAGAAGAGGAGTTGAACGCGGCGGAAAAAAAACGACGGCAGCGATCCAGCAAGCGATCGCACGCGAAGTAAAGCAGCTCTTGCCGGTGATTTTCCGCGCTCAGCGCCAGAGCGGACGGCTCGACCTGGAGGCGGTGGAGATGGCGGTGCGCGCGACGGTGCATCGGGCCGGAGCCGCTGCTCTGGCCGAACTCCTGCGCTTCCCCGCCCCTACCGCCGAGCGCCGTACGCAGGCTTGTCCCTGTGGCCGAAAGGCTCACTACCGCGAGTTGCGCACGAAGCCCGTGCTGACGGCCGTGGGCTGGGTGGAAGTCTCCCGCCCCTACTATGGGTGCCCGGACTGTCACGCCGGCCAATTTCCTGCCGATGTCGAACTGGACATCCAAGACACGGAGATCTCTCCCGGAGTGCGCCGCAGGCAGGCGCTGGTGGGCCAGGAGGCCCCCTTCGATCACGGGCGGGAACAGATGAAAGTCCTCGCCGACTTGGAGGTGACGGCCAAATCGGTGGAGCGTACGGCGGAAGCTCTGGGCGCCGATATCGCGCAACGCGAGCAAGGGGAAATCCAGAAAGCCCTGCCCTTGGACTTTCCCCTCCTCGCGGGAGAACCGATTCCCATCCTCTACGTGCAAATGGATGGGACCGGAGTGCCGATGGTGAAGAAAGAGACCGTGGGTCGGCCCGGCAAGGTCGCCGGTCAACCCGCCCATACGCGGGAAGTCAAGTTGGGATGCGTCTTCACCCAAACCCGGTGGGATCAGGAAGGCTACCCGATCCGCGACGCGGATTCCACCACCTATACCGGCGCGGTGGAAACCGCCGAGGAGTTTGCTCCACGCCTGTACCAGGAAGCCGGGAAACGCGGCTGGCGTCGCGCCCTCCTGCGGGTGGTGATGGGCGACGGGGCGGAATGGATTTGGAATCTCGCCGCCCTGCACTTTCCCGGCGCGACGGAGATTGTCGACCTTTACCACGCGCGTCAGCATCTGTGGGACTTGGCGCGCCGGTTGTACCCCAACGACCAGGAGAAGCAGAAAGGTTGGATGAAACTCCACCAGAAACGCCTGTTGGACAAGGGGAAAATCGCAAAGCTCGTGGGCGTGCTCCGCGCCCTCAAACCCCCCAACCCCGAAGTCGCGGAGAAGATCCGCACCGAGGCCGACTACTTCCAGAGGAACGCGCAACGCATGCGCTACCCCCGGTTCCGCCGCCTGCACCTCTTCGTGGGCTCGGGCGTCATCGAAGCCGGATGCAAAACCGTCGTCGCTTCCCGTCTCAAACGCTCGGGAATGTTCTGGACCGTCCGTGGCGCCAATGCCATCCTGGCCCTCCGCTGCGCTTGTCTCAACGGCCGCTTTGAGGATTATTGGGAGCGCCGCCGGGAACCTATGGCCGCTTAAATCCAACTTCTATGTCGCACACCCTTGCGGCCCGTCCTCGACCGCTGGAAAGGGCGCTGCGGGTAGCGGCGAACCACAACAAGAGGAAGTAGCGCAGGGCTCGCTCTTCAGCCCTGCGGCTTTTCCAGGCGCGTGAGTTCATTCAGGTCGCGGTGGAAGAACTTGCAGCCGGATGGGAGCGCGGGCATCCTGCCCGCACCTGCACGGGCGCCCGCCTGTGCCCTTATTGCTCTCTTCCGCACTCTCTGAAGGGCTCAATCTTGAGTTGGCGCCGCCTGCTGGATAGTACTTACTGTACAGATACGGCTATGTCAATGGAATGCTGGTCCGCGCCACTCGATGAATACACCTGCATCAAAGTACTGCCCGGTGGCGTGGATGGCGGTGTCCCCGTGCCGCTCAAAGACACCTCTTGTGAGCCGCTCCCCGCAGTGTCAGTAACCCAAAGAGATCCCGTGAGCGCCCCGACTTGTTCCGGTGTGAATGTGACACTAATTGTGCAACTGGCTCCAACTCCGAGACTAGAACTGCAGGTATTTGTCTCAGTGAAGGCTTGGCCGGCGCTGATGGAAATCCACATCAAAGTGCCAGTCCCCGTGTTGGTAAGCGTTACGGTCTGTGCAGGGCTTGTCGTAAACATTTTCTGGGGCGCGAAAGTAAGAGTTGAGGGCGAGAGGCTGGCGATGGGTGTTTGTTGCGCCCCGGTCCCGCTTAGGTTCAGGTTTTGTGGGCTGTCGCTGGCGTCGTCGAAAATTACCAGCACCGCAGTCCGCGCCCCCCCGCCGATGGTGTGAATGTCGCGGTGATCGCGCAACTGGCTCCTGCCGCGATCTTGCTGCCGCAATTACTCGTTTGAGCAAAATCCTGGGGGTTCGCACCACCAAAGGCCATGGTGGTAAAGTTCAAGTCGGCATTACCCGCGTTGGAGAGTGTCGAGCTCTGAGCCGCGCTCGTTACACCCAGATTCTCCTGACTAAATGTAAGACTCGCCGGCAAGAGTTTCACCAGGGGCCCGGAAGGTGGATTGCTGCCACCTCCGCCAGTGCCACTTCCGCCAGCGCCACCTCCGCTGGTGCCACCTCCACCTCCTCCTGCGCCACCACAAGCAACCCAGGCTCCTGCGACCAGCAACGCCATCACAAATAACCAGAGCGCCGGACGTGTCTTCGTTACGGTCAAGCTCGTCAGGGCCGCCAAGGCCAGCAGCCCTACCAGTAACCACGGCCACGCGATGGGAAGATGAAACCTCCATGGAATTTTGGGTTGCGGAGTGCGGAGTTTGGGGTTGACATTCGCCGTTGTGGCGATCGAAAGCGTGGCAGTGACCGGGGATGAGCCAGTCACGTTAACAGTTGAGGGTGTAATTGTACAGGTTCCCCCGGTGGGGCAGTTCCCCGTAAAGAGTTCGACGGAACCGGTGAATCCGTATAGAGGGGTTATGGTTAGCGTAGCGGTACCGGTCTGCCCGGGAGCCGAGACATTTACAGTGGCGGGGTTCGCCGACAGGCTGAAATCTGTAATGCTTATTGAAACCGCAGCCGAAGTCGACCCTGCGTAATTATTATCACCAACGTACTGCGCCGCTACGGTTGAAATACCAATGGGCAGGGACGGTTGTAGGGAACCATATAGAGAGGCATAGCTGGTAGCTGAACCCCGTGTCGGTAAGATATCGCCGCCGGCTGGGATCACGGTGCTTCCATTAAGGAGAAACTGGAGAATACCCGTTGGGGCTGCGCCGTAGCTCGTGGTGTTGACGGTCACATTCAAGGGATTGGTAAGTAAACCGACTGCGCTTGTAGGCAAACCCGTGAACGTAATAGTGGTCGGGGCTTTGGTAATCGTGAGCGGAACCGTGGGCGAGGTGCTGGATTTATAGCTGTTGTCGCCCGCGTAGCTGGATACCACGCTGTAAGTTCCGCCGGAGAGTTGGATGAACTGGTCCTCCGCGTAACCCTGGCTGTTCAGAAGGTAGGTTCCCGGAGTGCTACCGGCCGGGTTTCCGGCATCGCTTGGCGGCTGTCCGTTCAGCGTCGTAGTCACCGTCCCGGTCGGACATGGGTAGGTGATTAAGGAGTTCGAAGGGGAAGAGCAGGGCTGCCCGCTGGCGTTCGTCACGTCAGTGCGCAAGAGGAGGATCCCGGGGGTGGATCCATAGACCATGCTCGTGACACCATTGGCACAAGCCCCGGTGTTGAAATTGCAGGAAATGAGTTGAACCTTTGCCTGGCTACTTTCCTGCCCCACGCTGACGGGGATTCCCGGGGAGGAATCGCTTGCCGCGAACGTCCCATTGCCCGCGTAGTGGGCAGTTACATTGTAAGAGCCGCCGGGAAGCATATCCGTCGAATTGGAAACGCTGCCGCCGCCGAGCGTGAAAGAGCCAATGCCGGTAACCTTGGTTACACTGCTCCCGGCCTGGGCAATCAGGGAAACATCGCCCGTGGGGGTTCCACTGCCCGACGTAACGTTGACGGTGAAGTTGATTGGCTGGCCATGGGTCAGCGTGATGGGATTCGTCGCGGGGGTGGTGGAGAGCGAAAGGCTCGTGCTAGACGGGCTGAAGCTGGATTTCCAGTTGTTCACCAGATTCGCTACATTCACAGTGCCCAACCCCGTGGCCAAATCGTAGCCGGTGGTAGCGGGGTATGCTGGCGCGCCCTCGTAAGCCAAAACGCCGTATGGGGCTGAGGTCGCACTGCAATCGGGCGTCCCCAGGGCACAGATCACGGAGTTGTTCCCCACGGTTGTATCGTAGAAGAGGCAACTCGAGTTCGTTGCGGGCGCTGTACTGGAATTGCAGCTTGCCCCGGTTCTGGCCGCCATGGGATACATCACGTAATTGGCATTGCCCTGCCGGCCATACCGCTGGTTTACCAGAGCCATGATGCCCGCGAATGCTTGCACAGACGCGGATGTCCCTCCCACGATTTGAAGATCCAGATAGGGAGCATTCAAATCACAGGAGTATAAGTCTCCCCCCGCAACGCCGTTGGCATCCATCTGACAGGTCACGTAACCGTCCGCAAGCAAGGACACATCCGGAATGTCGCGCGCGCTGTCATTGGGTACGCCAGTTCCGCTTTGCCAGGAAGGCTTGGAAGACACACCGCTTGAGCCTCCGCCACCGGCGATCAGATAGACACCTTCATCGAGATAGGAGGTATTGGGCGGCGGGGTGCAGCCGGTAAGGTAAACGGTGTCTGCGCAGGAAAAATTCCATGTGGTCTCGGGAATGTAGGACTTGGCGGACGACTCGGACGGGATAGAATTCGTCTGGGACCAATAGGTGCTGATGTTACTCTGCGTGAGGTTAAGGTCAGTTCCACCGACCGCCACATTGAAGGGTGTGGACGCGAGCCCACTTACTGCCAGCCCAGACTGTGCGGCGACTTCGCCGAGCTCCACACTGTCGCATCCTGCCGAGCCGGAGTCGCCCGACGACAGCAGGACGGTGATGCCCTGAGAAGCAGCCTGCTCCCAAAGCGCGTTGTAGAACTGGTTGCCCCCCGCGCCCAACTTTGCCTCACACGCGCCGTAGCTTTCACTCATGACGGGCGCCAGATTGTTATCGACGATGTACAGGGCAGAGAGGTCGATTCCTGCGCTGGTCTCGGTGGATTGCGAGATCACAAAATCGATTATGGCGCCCTTGGCCACTGCTCCGGACCACTCGACATCGAGATCGGACTCGCCCTCCTCGCCGTCCGACAGGATTCCGGGATCGGGACCATTCCAAATGAAGTTCGGTTGATTTGCGGGAAGGCCGAACATGGTGCGGAAGGATGCCACGTCCTGGGGATTAATATCGGTTTCGCCCACCACGGCGATGGTTTGCCCCGTGCCGTCTAGCCCTATAG